>CAVULO010000015.1:0-574108 GCA_963742345.1 uncultured Alphaproteobacteria bacterium | reverse complement strand
TTTTAGCACGCAACAATCTAATTCCCTCACGACAAACGATGATACGAAATTTGCAACCCACGGCTTGCCAAGTGACACACTCCAGTCTGCATCTTTCCCATGTTTCGACTTATTGACCGCTAACAGTTCCAGAGCCTTCTATTTTTGATTCCTTCCTCCTCTTCGGTGTATCGACGGCGTCTTGATGATTCTTCGCAATTTCTGAGAAATCCGGCCCTGAATAACCCCATGACCTGAAAAGCCGAATATGGTTGGCATCTATTTCGGCCTGGATTTGTTCACGCTTCTCGGTGAGGCGCTGACATCTGTCTAGTCTGTCTTGGTATTTCGCAACATCGAGACCCAATTTTTCCCTCTCCTCCGGGTGATAATAGAAAACCCGAATCTTGCGCCACAAGTCGCGATCCGTGAGAAAATCATCCAGATCGGTGAGATAGTCTTCATCATAGCAAAGAGCATCGGTGTGTGGACAGGGTTCGTCCTTGCAGAGAGGACACTTTCCTAGAGAAACGGGTGTCTGGTTCTGGTTCATGACAAAAAAGCAAATTATGCATGTGCGCGCGGACTTTAAAAAGGTTCGGCTTTGCACCTAACCCTGGATCGGATCAATTTGTGACACGCGATTTCGTGTTGTACACTCACGTGATGTATGTCATTGCTCAAACATTATTCCTAATCGGGCCAACACTCGATCCTTGCTCCGTCTCGTCATTCATCAAACCGTAAATATTCAACCAAGTCTCTCAAAAACCGCTTCTGTCGATTCGCAAGTCACTTTCGTATAGATCATTCACTTTTATTTCTGCAAATTGCACAAAATGACTGACCATTTTGATTATTTCGGTATTCTCTCTCTCGCTCTCTTTTTTTTAAAACGTCGCTGAATTTAGACCCCGATCAATATCATGTCCATCGACGACAAATTGTTCACACCGGAATGGAAGATACAATTAACTCCTTGCTTTCTGCATCCTCTTCTCCCGCTGCCATCGAACAGATTCAGGATATCATGGACGAGTTGGTTTTGACTGTCATGGGGACGAACGATCCTTTGAATATCAGCACGGATATTCATCGTATCGTGGCATCAATGGGAGCCGATCTTCTCCTTTATGAACGTCATCAAGTCATTAGTTTCTTCCTTCGCTCGAACTTCACCAATAACGACATTACTCTTTACTACATGTTGTCTTTCCACTCTTACGTTTCTATCGCTTCGCATTCGTTTCACTTCTCATTCTCCGGTATTCCCTTCTCCATACCGAGCTTATTATAGGATTCACTGCGGGCCTTACTGAGGAATCTGTTTATCAAGGAATGAGAGAGACCCAAAGAGCAATCTTCAATATGGCGATGCCTTTCACTGAAATTTGGTACATTGCTTTCTGAGTCTCATTGATTCCGAAGATTTTTTTTTCTCTTAGTTGTTTATGAACGTGGACACTGTTTTTCTTTTACTGGCTAGAGACTTGAAATTAAGGGACACAGATACAGGGGTTGTGCATAGTTGAGGGATTCATGGTTTATAGAAATGTAATTTTTCTAATCATCACTTCTTTTTCATACCCGCTCATTCGTCCCTGGCTGTTTGAACGGTATTACAGGATTTCACAAGGTATTGTGGTTTCGTCTATCGGTCGCTGTGTCTGGACTGAGGATTTTGCGGCTTCTAGCGTAAGGCCGATGCGACGTGTAATTGATAGTAATCGTGATAATCATGATGGACTGCAGTATTATAACCCCCAGCGTGCATTGCCCTCATTTTCCCCTTTGAGCTATATACATACATGTCACCACATTATTCACTCACTATTCTTGTTCATTGTTCCGACTGTGTCCTTCATCTACAGGCTCTGCCCTCAAAACCTTAACCCGTGATGATGTAGCGGCTGAAATTCCTGTTAAAGTACACCGATCCTCCAGTAGACTGGCACTTGAAACGAAGATGGACGGTCCAAATTTCTCACGGAATATTGTCAATACACCCAAGTCGGGGTGATTCATGGGGACCTGCATTACGAAAATGTGAAAGTCATCGGAAATTAGCTTCGCAGTTGGGAGTTTTAGTTGGTTCATGTCTATGTTTCCATACACCTTGCCTATATTCTTGCAAGTGCAATACCACCTCCTAGTCCTGCTGCGGCGCGTTCCGCCTGTTTCTTCTTGAATGCCTCCACCAGTTCCTTTTGATCACTCTCAATACAGAATTGGTAATATTTAATACTCCATCGTAAATTCACCTATTGTCAATAGATTTCAAAAATATGCATACCTTTCCCTTGTGTACTGGCTCTTAAATCAGTCGAGTATCCAAACATTTCATTCAAAGTAGCCTCGCACGTAACGGTAAACTCATCCTGACGAATATCCGTATCATGAATAATTGCACGTCGTTTATTTAATCCACCGATAATTGTCCCTTGAAATTCAGTTGGTGCAGTGACTTGGACAGTCATCACAGGCTCTAGAATAACAGGTCTCGCTCGTTCAAAAGCTTCTTTGAATGAATAGACAGTAGCCAGACGGAAAGCAACTTCGGAAGAATCGACGTGATGCATTTGACCATCCTCAAGGACATAACGAACCCCAACAACAGGTTGATCGATTAAAAATCCATGGGCCAAGCCATCCTCGAAACCCTTTTGACATGCTGGAATATAATTTTCTGAAATTCTTCCACCAAAAACCTTATTGACGAATTCAGATGGACCTCCGGTTTCATTGTCGGGCATAGGTTCAATATATCCTATAACCTTGGCGTATTGACCAGCACCACCAGATTGTTTTTTATGAGTGTAATTGAACGGTGTTCGTTCACGGATCGTCTCTCGGTAATCGTACTTGAGGTTTCCCAACTACACATTCAACTCCATATTCTCGTCGCATTCGTTCAACGTAGATGTCTAAATGAAGTTCGCCCATGCCGGAAATAATAGTTTCTTTGGATTCGATATCGAGGTGAACACGGAAAGTAGGATCTTCCCGTTGAAATCGATTGAGAGCTTTGGAGAAATTGAGGAGTTTCTTTTTGGGCAGGTTTGAGCGAGAGGGAAATAACTGGTTCCGGAACAAACATAGAAGTCTATCATAAGCAAGTACAATAGCAGAAATACCATGGTGAACTCATGGGTGCCGTCTGTAAATGTATCGCCGCTTGCACAATCAATTCCAAAAAGTGCGCAAATTTCTCCACTCTCAGCTTCTTCAATTTCCTGATATCAATGATAGCAAAACTAGGTACCAACCTCCATTTCATTACTGTGCATTCGTACGAGTCTAGCAACTTTGACTTTCTTCCCCGTTCGTACATTTCCAATATTTCCACCTTTCCTTAGTTTCCCTTGATAAACTCGAATATATGTCAACTGTCCGTATCGTCCTTCCTCGAGTTTGAAGGCCAGGCCAACAAAAGGTTCTTTTGAATAGGGAACGAGTGATACCGGGGCTTCATCCCGAGCGCGATCCAGTGCTTGATTCGCCTTTTCCGACGGATCAGGAAGGTATGAACAGACTGCATCGAGGACCGGCTGAACACCTGTGTCGCCAAGAGCAGAACCCATCAGGACGGGAGAGAATTTCAAAGCAATTGTTGCTCGACGAATTGCAGCCTAACATTAGTACGGTAAAAAACTGAGTAACATATAGTTCATCGACAGTGGGTTCTTCTTCCATCAAATATCGATCCGCAATTACATCGTCTACATCGGCCAATGTTTCAATTAGAACTCGACGTTTTTCTTCGGCTAATGCTTGAACTTCGGGTGGAACTTCTGCCTCGCGAACTTCAATTCTTCCATCAGACAAAATTTAGAATGTTATACCCTCTAGGTCCCTCGTTGTATAGAGCCTTCATTCGGATAAGGTCGACAACTCCTTTAAAATCTGATTCCTCCCCAATTGGGACTTGAATTGCCGCAGCTGCCATTCGCAATTTCTTATTAATACCATCAATTGCTTTCCAAGGATTCGCCCCAATTCGATCCATTTTATTGACAAAGCTGATTCGAGGGACGTTATATCGTCTCATTTGTCGGTCCACAGTGATCGTTTGACTTTGTACGCCTGACACTGCGCAGAGGACAAGGACCGCTCCGTCAAGGACACGCAATGCTCTTTCGACTTCAATTGTAAAGTCAATGTGGCCAGGGGTATCGATGATGTTGATGCTATATTTCTCCGTCGCTCCAGTTTCCGGGTTACGTTTATCCCAATCGCAGAAAGTGGCAGCCGATTGAATTGTGATTCCCTTTTCCCGTTCAAGCTCCATAAAATCCATTGTCGCTCCAACATTATCTTTACCACGAACCTATACTCAGTTACGCAATCTACAAAATTTAAACCTCATGGATACTTTTTATTCTTCCAGTGTAGAAAAGAACTCTTTCTGTGAATGTAGTCTTTCCCGAATCGATATGTGCACTAATACCAATATTCCGTAATTTCGAAAGTCGCTCTCGATCTGCAGGGGGAAGTTTCGCACGAATTTCTTCTTGTGGAATGATATACTTTTGCGAGTTATCCGTCGGCACTTCCTCCTCTGCGGCTGCGGCTGATTGCCATCGCACAAGGCGAGGTTGAAGGACCGGTTGCCTTCGACCGATTATTGGAGTCAGTCGAATAGGACGCACAGTCGTGAATGTCCTCTGTACATTACAAAGAGTCTGACGAGAGACAATAATCAGCAGTCTTCTAGAGGACTTCATTGTCGCCTCCTTGTGTCCTTCTCAATCCACCACTTCCGTCTCAATGTCTAGCGTTATTTGTCCCTTTTTATTGCCGTTTGGAATTTTTCACCAAATTTTCCGAGCGTTTAGGTACTTACGTCAGCGCCGATCGCGTCTAAAAACGAAAAGGTAAATATCCTCTTAAGGTTTTCGCTCCATTTTAGAGATTTCTGACTCATAGTCTCCATTCCATAAAGCCCTGGGCTTGTTTCTTGTACCTCTTCCATTCCAACAAAAAAAATTATTCGGGCAACGATGAGTAACTAAAGTCACTGTAGAATCACCACAAAACGAACAGCAGATGGAATGTATGGAAATATCTTTCCAACGACTACCAAATCCGCAAGAACTTGTCTAACTGATCTCAAGGCACGATCAAATGCATACATAAGCCTCCTCCCAGACCTTCTCGTTGTCGACATCACACGCGTCGAACATACCTATAACGATAGCCTTCATTCATCTTTTACAAGTTATCGATCGTCGTCGGAAAGGAACTTCAGATATACACTGGTTTTAGTGGGTATAATGCAGATGGTGATGACACCGCATTGAATCTCGTCAAAAACGGAACATCCCTTTTCGATGACAGTGCTTACCTGTGTAAACCTATGTCTGGTATGCAAATCCCTTTTGAGACACTGTTGATCTTTATCAGAGTTCAAAGCTCTATAGGTTCAAAACTTCTATATAGTGATGTCTCTCGTGGGACCATACCAGTTCCATCTCGTCCGAACTCCCCTGCCACTTCCGTCATTACTGCAAAGCCTCCAACCAAAGTGACAGCATCGTCTCCTACCAAAGTAATGACTTCACCGCCTCCCGCAAAGTCTCAACCCTCTTCGCATACTCCCATCCTTCCCCGTCTTTCGTCACCAGCAAAAGAGTCAGTCAAATTGGGCGTAGGTTATCCTTAGTGGTTACCGTCATCGAACTGGAGTGTGAATTGCCCCTCAAGGTATCGTTACCAATTTCATTTAATAATGACTACCACTGGTGCCGCAGATACATAATGCATGAGCTTGAGAGTGGAGACTGTCTAGACAGCCCAAAGAGCGGGAATATAGTAAGCAACATTTACGGTCGGACACATAAACTTTTTTGCGATAAGAGGATTAAGCCGCAAAGTTTATTCAGGACAATTATTCCTAGCAATCTCAATGCTTTTGTACTTTCTTTCAGTTCGTGTATTAAGTGCTGACTGCTTTTTGAACAATTCGACTCCGTTCAGATAGAAATGATTCATCACTCGAAAATAAACAATCCATTGTCATGACAACGCTAGCAAACCCCAAAATACTTCACCTAAACCCGGCTTTGAATGATGATTACGTGATAAACCGCGCGTTAAAAGTAAACAAATCTCCACTTCAGCTTCGATCGCCTCAAACAAAAAGAATAGTAGCCAAAAATGATGTCCTCCAACACAAGACGTTCACCACGTCAATTAAACCGCTTATCCACGGGCGGTCCAACAAACCAACTATTTAGCCCTCTCCCCTCTCGCAGAGGAGAAAACGCACCAATCCAGCCAAGTCCCCTTCGGAATGAAATCTCCTCAACCTCATCAGTATCCACAAAATCCCGAAAAAGAGCAAGAAGTCTAGGTGGATCTGCCGCTGACGATACAATCACGAAGCTTCCTCGTAAAAAGAGGATGACTATCGTACGTCCCCGAAAAAGATGGAGGGCTGATTTAGGCACCTGCACGTGGGATTTTGAAGAAATCGATGGCCGGGGAGGATTCGGAGTTCATGGGTGGACATACTGTAATTGGAGTTATTCAGGAAGCTTTGAAGGAGGAGAAAGCTAAGGAGGAGGAGACCGAGACGGAAATTGTTCGGAGGAGGGAGTTGAGGAAGAGTTTGAATCGGAGGGTAAGTTTTGCAAGTCACGCTACAATCCGGTATTCCTGCGCCCGACGATGCAATGTTGATGACAGATTATTTCCACAGACTAATACTCCTACGCAAACACCTACTCCGAAGAAAGGTGTTGGATTTCAGTTTGATGGAACACCAAGTACAGACAATGATTCCACGGGAGGATATTCCCCTCAATCAATGGGGCAACATACGCCATCACCTGACGGAATTACCACGTCCGATGATGAGTCCTGCTGAGTGATTCAGAGGAAACATCGATGGATATCGCAGACGATAACCTTACATTACCATTGCCCAGCGCTTTGATTAAGCGACAATTGCAACGTGGAGTCGGGTTCCTTGTTGACGATGGCGACAGTGACGATGATGAGGAAATGGATGTTACTCAATCTGTTGGAGGGATTATTATTCCACCTAGAGATGGAGTTAATCGGTTTCTTAATGGTGATGATGATCAGACTATGGAATTTACTCAAATTTATCCTTCAAGTTCAAAGAGGGATGAAGATGATACTGTTGGTATGGAATTTACGAAAGTTGTTGGGAAGATTCAGGGTCTCAGTTCCCCTCGTATTGACAAGGAGAATCGTCCACCTGTCAATGACGACAATGGTATTTCTCTACTATATTCGAAAACTAATGTCAGTGACAATGGACATGACGCGAGCATTTGGAGCAATCCTACCATCAAAGAATGGTACTCAAACTCCTTACATCATCTAATTTAGACGACGATACACAACCAATGGACATGACAATGCCCTTCAATTCAATCCAAACCCCCCAACAGCCAACCTCCCGCACACCAGAATCCTCACCCTTCTACAACTCCCCCCTCCCACCTCCGGTACTCCGAAACGACGCAGAAATAACCCGTTCCCCGCTCTCAACAGGGATCTCTGGAACACCCAAACGAACCCCCTCAAAAGGTCTTCTAGCCCTCGACCTCCTCACCGGCAACCCCCCTCCAACCCACTTCTCGTCGAAAAAGTGACTCTGGGAATACATTCTCGGATCACCAAAAGCTGCTAATCGACTTCGAACAAGGAAAAGTATTGCAGGTGTTGAAGAGTTTAATGCTACTCAATCAAGTAGACGAGTTAGTCTTGGTAAGGAAGTTTGGAGACAAAAGGAATTTGGGGGGGATATTCAACGAACTTTGGAGGAAGGTGGAATTCGTGATATGATTGCTCGAATGACTCCGAAAAAGCCTACAAATACACCGATGAAGGTTACTCCGTTAACCGACTGAAGACACTTGTGGAGGATGAGATTATGTTGACTCCTGGTATGATGAAACGAGAATTCGGACCGAAAGTTGCGAGTTTAGTTAAAGTTTGGGAGGATCAACAGAATATGGAGGAAGAGGAGGATGATTTCTCACCTATTACTCTTGCGGAGTTTCTTTCTATGACGAATATTTCGTTTTTAGACGGTCTTGGTCCAACGACTCGTCGACGAACATATGCACCACCTGAAGGTCTTTCATCTCTTCAAAAACCCGAACTTCAAGACTACGCAAAGGCTGGAGCAGTTTCTATTCCCATGTTGGAACTTTACCAATTTGTACCTGCCCCACTAAACTCCCAGCTAATGTAGTCCTGTCAAAATGCATCGAAATATATTTCAGAGGGAAAAGCTATGATTGAGGGGATTGAACAAGATACTTTGGAAGATCCACCTTTGTTGTTTAGAGAATATGTTGGTGCCCCAGTTGAATTGAAAAGGATTATGGATTCACAGTTTAAATTGGTCAAGACTTGGGCTAGGTATAAAGCCAAGGGTGGTTGGTATTCTTGGAGAGATCAACTTCTCGGTGGAGTAATGCCAACTCTCCACAAAAATGCCGATGGATTACGAAAAGTAACCTCCAAATAGACCGTACTGACGTATAGGATAAATTACGATTGAAAGAGTTGAGAGGACAATTGGAGCCTTTATTTCCAATTGTCAAACGTCAATATGAAGAAGTCAAAAAACAACTTGATACATTACGAAATCAAAAGGAGGAAATTGAATCTGCAGATCAAGATGAATTACGACGAGTAAGAGAAGAAATTTCAATTGTTTCAGAAGGATTAGAAATGAGAAGAGCTGAGATGCAAGTTCAAGAACGGGAAGCAAAGGAATTGCTTTTGGAAGAGGAAGAGTTGAAGAAATTGATTGAAGAATGTCGTGTTAAAATTGGTCGTGCCGAAAGAGTCAAGGAATTAAATCGCGGGATTTGAAAAGAATGAAGTTGAATCATTCAAAGGTATGACCTTCGAGGTGACGTGGGTAATGGTAGAAAATTTGCAATGTTTAAGGGACATTTCTGGGTGGGATGTTGTGAGTGTTGATGGGTCGAATATCAAAATGATATACAAGGACGAGATTAACGTGTCGTTCAATGTCGACAATCTTAATCGAGGCGCACGAGTCGAGATACCTGCGCAATCAGATGCGATTCAACAATTCACGTATTCGGCACTAACGCCTGACCTCCTCAAAGGTGACATTCGAACTGTATGTCCCCAATTTACTTCCTCTAATATCTAGATCCTGAACACAATATCTCGAATTCATCACCTTTCAACCCTCCTGCGAACAGAACTGGCTCTCATAAAGTCGAAACACCCAATAACCTACATCTTACCAAGACGCACTCCCTCATTATAAACATCTCCCTCCTCCTCTCGGCCGCTCGAACAAAATTCCTCCTAACGTTTACTGTTCCCAACCAATTCTTCACAGGTCACGCAATGTCAGTTGTGATCGAACGGAAATATGGTGAGGTTGACGTTAATGAAGTGAGGAGAACGGTTGAAGGACGTGTGCGAAGTGGTGGTGTTGGATGTATTCGAGGGGCTTGTGAGGAAATTTCTGAGGTTTGGGAGTGATTATTTAAGTAAAGTTATTGGAATGGTGTAGAATAATAGTTTGGGTATGGTATGGGAGGTGTTTGGATGGTTCCCATGTTTTCAATTGCAATTAAGTTAATTGTTTTCGATTTTCAAAACAGAAATCTGAACGATTTTATTAGGGCTCGTGACCTAGGACTTTGATGCTTCTTGAGGATCGTCACACGAATGTCTTCGTTTTCTGCAGACCTTTACATCCGTTCTGATTGGCCTATCTTCTGTTATCTGCTCCTCAACATGTCTCTAGAGCTATATCTTCTTCCTCCATTGTTTTCTCTTCCCTCAATTTCAGGATCATGTATCGCTGCTCTTTCACTCTGCAACCTTTCCCTCGAGAAGAACGCCTTCATCGTCGTCGAATCAATAGACCTTTCAATTGGACTGCCAGCGTTGAAAGACGGCGACTACCTGGTATCGCGGATATTCGAGTATCAGAGTCGTACCTTGCCAAACGAAATGACATCGATGCTTCCCTTAGTACTGCGCTCAAAGCAGACATCGTTGCATGGGGAAGTTTAGTCGAAGATGTAGGGGACATGTTAGCGGTACTTCATCACTTGTTTTCTTACTAACGTGTATACAGTGGAATTCATTATTTGTCTCCCGACAAAATTATCTTGGCGTAACAAGACGAGAAGTCTCCCTTTCTCTCCCATTTCCGTACGGATTTCTCCTCCCAACAACATTACGAGCGTACGCACGTCCGTCGATGTCACGAAATAGGAATGATAGAAGACCTTGAAGATGAACAACACAAAGCCACTATTAAAGATGGATTTTCAGATACCTGGCTTACTCGTCGAATATCGTGGGACGAAAAAGGTCGTGCGTTGCGGGTATGCACCCTCAACGACCTTCAAAAGCTGATGATAGTTACACGCAACGGCTACAGAATTTTATTATCCTTTATCGGATTTAGTTATTTCCACCACATTAAACCGACCATTCATGTTCGGTAATGCAACGCCAACGTCCCTCGATGCGTTGATTTACGGACATTTGAGTTTACATCTTTTTCCTACCATGCCAGATCCTATTCTACGAACGACAATAGTGGAATCTCATCCAAGACTAGCGTTTTATTTACATAAATGTCATGAATTTTTTGAGGAGAGTAACAATGCGACGATAAGGAGGAAAGAGGGTGGTGGGTGGAAGGGAATTTTAAAAGGGTGGGGAGTGGAACAAGGGAAGAGAGTTGAAGATTTCATTGGAATTGGAGGGTTAACTGGGGCAATCTTGGTATACACCTTATGGAAAATGGTTAGAGGGTAATCATTCTCATGACTTGGAGATATAATTTTTTCAAATTAACTGGAGTGGAAGTTTTTCGACAAAGTTTATACTCTCCATTCAAAATAAATTTCGGACGGAAAGCATCTATGATCTCGCACAATTTTGAAAGTCCTCACTGATTGAGATGAGAGATTTGTGACGCCAACTGAGGCCTTATTTTCGGCTTCCTTTTTGCTTCCATCAATTCTCCACGATCTCATACTTCGACAGGAGAAAGAGAATGTCTTTCCTACCTCTAGACGCGATTTGAGGTATGTTGTCACACAGGAAGTAATTATTGTATTACGTGCATATTCTCCGATCAGCGTTCCCAAAGGAGTATACGAAACCTCTGACTTTAAACAAAGGCTGTGCACAGACTGCCAAGTAATAGTTTCAAGAAATGATCGTGCAGAAAAGTCTAACCTTCTCGGTAATATCTTCCCTTTGGTAAAATCAGCTCACTTTTTGATATGAATACCTTTTGAATACGAGTTTCGACTGGTTTTTCTTCACGTGTCTGAAATTGTGTGTCAATGACGTATCTTTTTAGAGAATTTCCTCGACACCACTGCCCCTTCAAACCTGGATCCAAGTGCTAATTGTATAAATAACTGTAACTCTAACCACCCTCTAAGATTATATTTTGTACTAATGCCGAGAAGTTTTTTTGGAATGACATCTTTGACTCCACCGAGGTCATCGCGAGGAAGTACACCCTCAAGATCACGAACACCGTCACCATCATCATTAAGTCTTAAAAATCTACGTCTACGAGTTCGTGCTGGACCATCATATGACCGCGCAACACATGTGAATGTGAATGTGAATGATCCGAACGAGCCGACGTTGATACAATCTGAAAATTTTATGGGACATGTGGTTGTCAGAGTACGAGATTATGTAGGTGTTCCTGGTGAACATGGAGTTGATTGAGGAGGATGAGGAGTATTTTTCGGAGACGAAGGATACTTGTAGTATTATGTTTGGTGGATGGTTTCAACATAATGGGAAACAATTGAATGTTGATGATGTTGTTTTTGGGGTATTTCCGTTAAAGTTTATCGTTGACAGAAGAATGACTTTGACGATTCAATCGCGGATAAGCTACCTACTGGAACGTCGCTTGGATTAAAGGCCCTAAAGATGATTGATCCGTAAGCTCTTCTCTGAACTGTCCTGATATGGAGGTCTATTGCGGTAGATTTATATTCTTCAAAACCGTATGTTCCAACCTTGCATGATTAACGTTAGATGGGCTTATTCGCCTCTTCTGGCGACCTTGAATGTCGTTCATACCACATTAGATACAAAACCTTCGTCGCCGGCGTACACTAAACTCACACGTCTATCAGAATCAACGACTCTAACTCGTTTAGATGCAACGGATACTCCATCATACGAACCCGCGACGACGTCTGCGGAACGAAGAAAATGGCTTTCATCGTATCAAACGAGAACTTCAACTGCCTTTCCTTCGACATATATCTCTGGAGATTTTTCAAATCCTTTCATTGACTTCAACTCATTCTCCGTGCAATTACCGTACGTTGGGTTAAAAGTTGATGTTTTAAAATATTGGACACGAGGGGATAAAAGACAACCTCTAAGATATGTATGTCGTTTACGACCGAAAGAGGGGGAAGATGATGTTGTATTTTTTGTTATATTGTTCGAGTTGGTTGGAGATGGGATTGTAAAGCATGATAAGAGTATGGAACCATCCAATATTGTCAAAGACGAGAAAGCTGAAATAGAAATTGAGGAGGAGAAATATGAATATCAATGACAGATATAGACTAGAATACAAGAGTAGATCACACATTGTAAAATTCATGGACACTTGGTATTTGAACTTTTAGGTCTATGCAAGTCTTTCAATAACGCTATTCGTAACATCTTCAGTAGTATTCTTTCCACCTAAATCAGGAGTCAATAACTCCGGCCTCCAAAGTGTCCCCTAACGGCAGCTTCAATAGTCTTTCCCTCCTCAACCCATCCCAATTGTGCAATCATCATCCCAGCAGATCGAATAGCGGCAATTGGATTAGCAATTCCCTTCCCCTGAATGTCTGGTGCACTCCCATGAACAGGTTCTCCAATAACCAAAGTAGGAGATAAATTCAGACTAGGAACAACTCCAAGAGATCCTACTAACGCTGCTGCTCCGTCGCTATCATCAGCACCTTTCCTGAGTGGGGGAATACGAGAGGATATCTCCGTAGAGATTTGGGGCGACGATGACATCGAATTCCCATGGTTGTCGGAAAAGTTTGTAGACCATACTATCGACGATTTGTTCGGAATATTTGACGCCCTTGGATTCCCATCCTTCCTCGTCATAGACTTGACGACAACTTGTGCGGAAAAGGCCGTCTGTTACGGAGAGAACGTTGCTTTTGTGGATGACAGTGACTATTGCACCTCCCTTTTTGGCTCGTTGGGCGGCTAGTGCAAATGCTGTAGATGCAATTCTTTTAGATGCGACGGAAGTTATTCTCCTTGTTGCTTCAGCAGTGATATTCCCTTGTGCATCCGTTGACGACCGTTCTTCTTTGACGTACTATAGTCAGCTATTGTTGGATTGTAAATTTGTATACCAAGCATTCCGTATTCTCCCGCACGACGACCAAGTCGACCAATTTACCCTGCCACGTTCCTTGAACAGGACGAATATTTGCATACAACCCCATTTCTTTTCGTAGTTTGACGATGGGACTGGTATATCCTTCCACTTTATGACTTGGCGAACTTACTGCTCCGAAAAGTGCACAATCAACAGAATTACGAAGAGCATCAATTGTGGATTGCGGAAGGGCAGTGCCTGATTTCTGAAAGTAATCAAATCCTGCATCGAGATGTTGAAATGTAGTTTTAATACTGGGCAATGACGCGAGGACTTTTTGAGCGGCCTACGTAGCAACAATCAGCTTGGGCGACGGACAAGTTTGTTAACCGCAGGGTTTCGGGATTGGAGAACTTACCGGGATGACTTCGTTGCCAATTCCATCGGCAGGGATAAGGCCTACCCGGAGAGGATTCTCGGAGGTCCCTCGAATGCCTTTGAGGAGTGTGGCATATCCTCTTCTGCAGAGGTGAGTTGTACGGAGGAATTGGTGAACCATTGCAAATGAGGACGATCAATCAATCAATGGTCAACCAGCTACAGTCAGGTTCGTAATTCTTGTCGCCAACCTCGAAATCGTCCAGATTTTAAAACATACCGCCGCAAGTTACATTTCCTCAAATACTCCACCAATAATGCCCACGAAGGTAAGCGTGCATCTAAGGATCCAGAAATAAATAAAAGAAAATCGATATAACTTTCAAACGTAAATATGAGGAAGTGCACAATTTGAGATTTTTCAATGAGATATTTATAAATATTTTGAGTTGCAATACATACAATATCTTTGTTTTATCACCACCAACCCTTCAATGATCACTATTCGAAATCAAAAAACACAAGAAATCGCAACTACTTCCACCAATCTACCTCATCTAATTGTCGTTCCAAAAGGATATCGTCGATTCAATCTCCATCAACTTGGTCCGTTGACCAGACCATCTAACGCGTAATACGCCAGTTACTACAGGAAATCCAATCAGCATGTTGTTGCCAGTGAAAAATCCATGCTCCAGGCACAGAACAACGGCGCTGTGTCGTCGAACGCAAGAAAATCCGGAAGATGTACGGACGACTTTGATTCATATCCAAAGGTACAAGAGATCAATGCTAGTCAAAACAGTCGTATAGACCTCAGCAAATAGTCCGCCCGTATTGATCCTTATGGCACCCTTCATCTTATCGCCTTAAATATATGATTCCGACTTGCAGTGCGGAAATTGTCCGCAGGTACAGAACTTCCTGGAGCATAACATCCGCTTTCGCCACGACCACTCTCAACGCCACGCTAAGGTTGCTCCTTTGTTGATTTGCGTTCAAAAAGGATACACTGGAATTTAATATCTCCCAGCATCCAAAGTACCTTTGAGGTGTCGGGACCTTTCTTTCGAATATAGCTGTAAAGATCGAGGGTAACAATAGAGAAGTTCAAATGTTTTCGCCCATTTACAAGGGTTCCAATTTTCTCACCCAGCAATGAAAATATCGTTTTTGAGCGTCTCATATTGTACTTAAGATGATTGAATTTGACATAAGGGGTAATGAGACCAGGCAAAATTGTAACATCTAGAATTGGTTCGAAGAAAATATTGGGATGTGATCTTTACGATATAGAGGGAATCGCAGAAAGCATTGCATGAAGTGAAAGACGCAAATAGATTCAGGGGACGATATACGCTTGTTCCGGATCGACTTCATCTTTCTCGCTTGACATGAATGATCTCATCGTATTTTTAGCGACCGAACTTCATATCCTAAATGGACGGCGACGCAATGAAAAGGTGAACGTTTTCCTGCGACAATTGAAATGGAGTGTTAATACCGTGCTTTGAAACCTAGATTTCATCACGAACGAATTAATCAAGATTCAGCAGCGAGATTGTAATTAAAAGAAAATCCGGAAACGAGGATCCGAATTTATTAGAAGGATCCAAAACATTCCATTAACTTGATATAACGCTTCTGTCCCACTGAACAGGATACACTAGTGCTGTTATCGTAAATTTGGGAACGAAAATCCGACAATGGCCTCTCTGCCATTAGGTTCCTAAGATCGACATCCGAATGCTAGAATAGTTCATATCCTAAATAGAGTCCCAGGTCCCCCAATGGAATATCGTTTTTCTTGAAGATCCGAAAGGAAATACTCGCAATTATGTCTCCATGCACAGCTTTGATCGAGAACGACTGAACTTTTATAATTTCCTGTTTTCAAATGATATAGAATCTTTTAAATTCCGTGGTATCCTTGACGAACATTTTAAGTTACTTTCGAAGGATGCAGTATTTAGTCGGTGCAAACAATCATTATGTCTGAAACGATGTGAATTTCGACAAGTTAAATGAGAGGTTTGTTAGCCTTTTTCCATCGTTAATGCTCGTTTTTTTTTGTGGGGGGGGGGGGGGGGTCGATCTTAATATATCTCGCATAGCGAAAGCCGTCAAGTCTCATCTCCAGGGTTCGGCTCGAGCGCCAATAAGATAGCTTTAATATCCCCTCTAATGAGACTTCAGGTTGTTCGTATTAACCAATTGAGTGAGAATGATAGTATTGGGTCGTTAGAGGAATTCGATAAGAGCAATTCACTGGGACGATATTTCCACTCATTCAATTCCCTATTGTCGCTCCCATCTCTAAATTTTCACACAAAAACGAGTTTCCGAATAAATGTCCTATTCTTGACTTCCATTCTTGGTGGTTCCATTTGGGATGAACCATTTCTGAATATTAATAAAGAATTCATTCATATGTTGCAGGACTCATCGAAATACGACTTTCCGTTGAGGATATGGTGAACAGTTTTTGCAATAGTCCTTTTGTAATAGTTCTTGATCTTGGTTTGATACCGGATGAGGGCTGTTCAGAACGATATCTGAATAAGTTTGACTTCAAATTGAAGGTGTCTAAATACAAGACAGGCCAAAAATTCTAGGGTTCACTTTACTTACAATAACCCTAAATAAAAGTTTTGGTTCCGCGATTCAATTTTCGGCTTCAGGCGGGGGGAGTCGTTACAGGAGCCACCATCATCGTTGTAATCTTCACCGATTATGCTTCAGTTGACTCCCCTATCTCCATTACCTCATAACTGCCTTCTTCTTACACTCGACTCTCTTACAATTCTAATAAATGCAAGTACACCCGACTCCCTCCCACCTCCTCACCTCCCTTCCCAACTCGACTTTATCCTCCTCTCCCACAGCACGCCAACTCACATCAACGCCCTCCCCCGTATCGCCCTCACCCACCCCTACACACAAATATACTCAACAGTCCCAGTCTCCACACTAGGTCGTCTATCAACTCTCGAACTCACTCCCCCCGGTCCAACCGTCCAGGACGTCAAATCCGAAACAGAATACGAATACCTGACGAAAAAAGATGTAGATAAGGTATTTGATAGAATTACTACATTGAGATATAGTCAACCTACTCATTTATCACATGGGATCCAAGTTACTGCGTATCCTTCTGGTCACAGTATTGGTGGGACCATATGGAATATTAAAAAGGATCAGGAGAATATTGTTGTTTTGGTTGATTGGAATCATGCGAGAGAGAGGATTGTTGCGGGCACATTGGATGGGAAAACCTTACGGCTGTTGGAGAGGGCAAGCTGTGTTATTACTGATGTACGGGGTTCGTCTCATCAACAAATTCCTACCCGGAAAGTTCGCGAACAATTCTTCATTGGTAGCATCCCTGGAGTGTTGGCTGATTAGATTCTATTACGACGGCGTTGATTTCTGAACAGAGCGTCTTGATTCCAGTTCTTCCACCTACCCGTGCTTTGGATTTACTTATCCTTCTCGAAAATGCATTTACAACGACACCTGCTCTTCGACCGTTTCCTGTTTTCTATCTTGCGCATACCTCTCAGAAATCTATTACAGCCATACGGACAATGCTGGAATGGTTGTCACAGGATATCAGTTTGCAGGATTCTCCACTCAGCTTCGATAAAATAAAAATCGTAACTCAATATAATGATCTCGCACAGGATCCACCAGGACCACGAGTTGTCATCGTCGACGATCTAGAATTTCATACAAACAGTTTTGCATATCAAGCATTTCTAGACTTCAAATCAAGTGGACACCTCCTTCTTCTAACATCTCAATCCGTTTCAACAACCTCACTAACTCATACATTACTACAACAATGGCAATCTATTTCCCCCACAATATCATCCCCTCGTCCAATTGTCAACGTTTCTCTAAATATGAATGTAGACAAAGAACAACGTATCCCCCTCCAAGGAGACGAGTTATCCCAGTGGCGAAAAACAGATAAAGCAAACCGCGATCTCAAAGACGCTGAACTGTTCTTTGAGGAAAGACAACGTAATATTCTAGAAGGAGATGAATCAGATTCCGAAGAAGATGAAGAAGATCAATTACTTCTTGATACTGAATTACACCACGAGCAACCAATCCAACGAATCCGAGGCTCAGCAATTCTGTTACAAGAAGGAACTTATGATTTTTGGTTGGGAGACGTGGAAGGTGCACGATCTTCTTTGAAACATTTTCCATTTGTGGATAAAAAGAAGAAATTTGATGATTTTGGAGTTACTTTTAAACCTGATGAATTTACAAGGGTGGAAGATGAATTGGTTCCTATTTCTACACGAAGCACAAAGGAATCAGGAGGGAAGAGGAAGTGGGGGGAAGTTGAGATTGAGGTGGAAGATATTCCAGCGAGAGTTGTCAAAAGTACAATGGCAATTGAGATTAATGTTCGAGTGGGATATGTGGATTTAGAAGGATTACATGATGGTCGTGCTGCGGGAAACTTACTTCCAAGACTTAACGCACGAAAAATGGTACCGCAACGTTTTGAGGAGAATTGACCTTAGGTCGTGGTGAATTCTTCACCCGAGGACATTGAGGCTTTTAAAGTGATGTGGAATGATACTCCTCGAGTCACGAAGGAGGTTTATGCCCCTGGACTAGACGAAACGATCGACATCAGCGTAGATACGCGTCAATACGAAATTCGAATCAGCGATGAGATCGCCAAAAGCATCAAATGGCAGACTGTACTTCCCTACTTGGAGATTTCTAATTTCAGGTACAAAATCAACAAATCGCACATATAATCGGTTCAATCATCCCAGAACCTCAACAACCAACCAACAACGGGACTTTCCAACCCTCAACCGCTCTTGTAAGATCCCTTCCGACATTATCCTCTCTATCCAATAACACAGTCTCAATACCACCGGCAAGACCGTTACACGTCGGAGAAGTACGTCTTTTAGACTTGAAACAACGATTACAAAAAGCTGGATATGACGCAGTTTTAGGGGAGGGTGTATTAATTTGTGATGGGGTTGTAAAAGTGTCGAAAGAAGAAGGGGGGAAAGGAGTTAAAATTGAAGGGGTAATTACTGGTGAAGGGAGTAGAAAAGCGTATTGGGACGTTAGACGAGCCGTTTACGAAGGATTGGCGGTAGTGTAATATTATACGTCAATAGCCAATCAACCCTTCTCTGGTGTGACGACCTTTGTTAATTCTGCCGCTATACCCGGGTGATCCATTCGCTTGTCTATGCAAGAGATTACATGAAATTATGATTCCTTAGGGCTATCTTCCGCATTTGCCGACGTCATTAAGATGGTCTCGATTATAGATAATGATGAAATTGCGGCATATTTTGGACCTTTCACTCGGCGACATCCCCGAGGTTGGTTGGCAATTACGATTGCCCTCCCTTGACATCGTCAACTGAGCAGAGACATGCAATGACTTAGCTATTAGACAGCATCCCTCAACTTGGGTAATTACTATCTCTGTCCTCCACAAACGTCAGCGGGCCGAGCCGACATACAAAACGATTCAATATTTCAATCGTGATATGAGTACATTAATTTAACCCCTCATACTAAATACTTCCCTCCAGTCACCATCATTATTACTGAAGAAAATACTTAAGTAATCCATAGTTTGAGTTGAATTTACAAGTCTTTGGCTCCCCTTAGTTTATTGCCAGCATGAGGATGTCCCTTTTCAGCCCAAGGGAATTGTCCAACAGGTAATTTTATGAACGAATTTCCGGGGTTCCAAAGTGCTGCAACCGCATTATACCAAGCGAACAATGCAGTTGCTAACCCAAACCATCCGCCAGCTTTAATCCAGTTTGTGTTTTCACCGAGATAGTAGCCAATTGCAAGCATTAAGAATGCAATTGCAAGAGTGAAAAATAGACCAAAGAAAGCCACCGAGGAACGGAGCGTGCCGATACACAAAAACCATGTGAAAATTGACCAGCCTAGAATTCAGAACATCATAAGAAATGGGGAATACAAATGAGATAGTGACCAAGCGCGTTGGTGAATTCAGAAGGATTGGAAGTGTAGGCATCAGCTGTTGAGATGTTGAAGAACGGGATGAAGATACAGGCGAAACTGATCCAGAATGCACCATAGGAACTGAACGCAAGCGCACCGAAAGTATTACCAGTTGCAAACTCCCACATTCCCGCACAGAACTGAGCAAATCCGCCATACGCAAGCGCTAAAATCAATAAAAGCCTTAGTGAAGGTCATACCAAGTCCTACGACGATATTTGGGTGAGTGACGCTTCTGGCTTGTACATTAATCAAACTCAAGACAAAAGTAGTCAATGCGAAGCCACAGAGTCCAAGAGGTGCGGGATTGCCGAATTGTCGAAACAGTCGTTTATGTGGTTCTGGATCGAAATCTGTTGCTGAAGCAGGGAGAATTGTGCTTTGATAGGTTTGGTTGTCAGGATGGGTATCCCCCGAAGCACGGTAGCCGTTATTGCGATTTGCTTCGAGATCACCGGGACGATTTCTATTCCCTGGAATAGCAGACATTGTACTCAGTTTCAATTGAAAAGTATATGTAGGGGTGTGCAGTGCGTGAGATTGGGAGGAGTGTTGGCCCTAGGTGTAGTATTTATATTATGGTTTTTGGATGTACCTTTACATATGTTTCGGTCTTTCGGATGAATGCTTAGAATGCGCATCCCATCAACTGAAGCATTGTCACGGAGTTCATAAGCACTATTCTTATGACACCGAGAAATAAAATGAATTCATCACGGCTAGTTTACCTCCGCAACAATTTAAAATGTGGCTGTCTCCGGGTGAATGGAACTTTTGGTAGAACCTGGCGACCTGGTAACCAATAGCGCTTTCTGAATCGACGAATGACGAGCTTCGGCCATTCAGGCTGGGGTTTGGATTTGCTTTCGTCCGGTAGGCGCGATTACATCATAGAGCTTTCTTTGCGGAATGAAAGCGAGAATGGGGATTTGGGAGCGGTTGATTTGATCCGATGTGAAGGTTGGAGGTCATATAATCTCGTCCGCCCAAAGGCTGGACGAAACACTGCTCGTTGATATTTGTCCAATCTTAAAATTGTTTGATTCACGCAACCCTTTGCGATGTACTAGTCTCCTGATCCCCCTGAACCGGATTTCATCCGGCATATGACTCCACCGTTCTGGTTTCGATGTATCTAGACTTTCATATTCCGTTTTTGGCTATGCAAACAAGACCGCATCCCAAAACCCTGGATATATTTCCAGCAATCCAGGGAACTCAGCCACGCCGAAACCCCTTTTCATCAATAATAGTTTCATCCCGCGTACGCACGGTCCCTCTAAGCCGTAAATATCTCGGATTCAATATAAACTCGATTTCATCATTTCAATTACCTTTTTCAACCCGCTCATTCCACCTCAATCCTTCCGATCTTCCAGTTACGGCGGTTCCAGCCGGTCTGCAATTGCTAATATTTTCCAATCCGATCTTCACGAGCCTACAACTTCCATTCCGACCGGGATCTCCGTCACCGTGGCCTACGATGGGGTACACTAGTCGAAAGGGAATTCAAGTTCCATTGCGAAATTTTCAGCGATACTTGCTCCCACTTCCTTGGATGATCCCCCTGATGTCCAATTGAGATCGTCCGCCGAATAAGGACAGTGAAATCCCAAATTCATTCGGGTTACTCTCTCGTCTGTGCTTTTGAAGGAATGGATGCTTTGCCAAAGATTATTGCTCTGACGGCAAGGAATTTCCCAACGATGGTGGTATTAGTTGTTGGTGTTTAATTGACCATGGCTTATGGTATAGTACGCATATCACACCTGCCAACGTTGTCTCTAATAAGCATTGGTACGCTGAAAATAGAGGTAATTGTTTCAGAGATTAAACTAATGAAAATCTCTTTTCGTAGTTTGAGAATGTATTGAATTGCATCGTCATTTCCATGGCACTGGGATTTATCGTAAGCACAGACAGCAATTGATCATGGTAGGTATTGATCCGAGCAACGTACTCTTCGACAAAGGCGGGGCAGGTAGATTGGCAGCTGAAACAGAAATTGTGAATGGATTTGACGCCGCCTTCTCGCAGAACGAAACCATAGAATTCTCGCTATATAAGAATATATACCACTACTACGATACCTGAGGACAGCAGAATTGAATTTGCCAGTCAGCAGTTACTACCCTTGGAGAAAATACTTCACATGTTGCAATTCTACGCGTTGCAATTCCATGCCTCTCAGTTAGCGGCGCAAACACCAGTCTCCAATGGCAATCACTGTCGGAGGTGATCCGACATCAACTTCTGGTGAACGATTACAGGTTCGTCTTAGACTAACACTGGAAAGTGCCTCACGAATCCAATTTCCCGGTCGTTGATATTTCCACGAATCGGAGTCGGCAGATATTCAAGGTACAGAGGGGCCGATCCTTGGCACGAGCAATCCAAGCGGCGTCCCAACCTCTTCTTCAACGCCTCCAATTCATCTTATGGAGCCGAGTCCACCGCCTGAACACAGGAGCACAACTCCAAATCCTCCAGTATTACCTCCAAGGCCCGACAAACGTGCGTTATTACTAGTCTACATCCACGGATTCAAAGGAAATGAGACCTCGTTCAAGGCGTTCCCGACGGTAATCTTCTCGGGGAACTTATTTCTCATTTATAGCATTTTCAAGAGGCTCTTCGGCCAAGACTAAGTAACCATACTGTCCACACACATATCTACCCGAAATACAAAACAAAACGACAATTTTCAGTAGCAACAGTAAATTTTTGTGAATGGTAATCTCCTTCTTGCCTTGTGCTTATGCGAGGCTTCGAAATACTCTACGGTCGTATCATCGACCATTGAATACTCTGGATGTGATATTAATAGGACACAGCATGGGCGGTTCACTTGCTTCAGAAGCGATAATCTTATTATCACGAGTAACCTTTCAACATAATATCATTGGAATTATAGGTCTGGACGTCCCATTTTTAGGAGTCCATCCGCATGTCGTGACAAGTGGAATTGCAGGTCTTGTTAAATCAGGGGCCAAACCACCAGAAAAAGAATATTTAAATCGACCTACGGCAGATGCCTCCACATCTCAATTATCCCTCCCTGAAAATGAAAATACAATATCAACTTCTACCTCTCAAACTTCGTTAACGGATGCTATCCCAGGACGATCTCCTTCTCCTCAACCTCCACCTGTCCGTACACCATCTCCTCAGCCCCCTCCTCCCGAAAAGAAATCCGATTTGAAAGAGACATTTACAAAGACAGTTCAAGCAATATATAGAAATCGACATGACCTAGGCGGTGCAGCACCACGATATTTATGGTCCCACATAGAATATGGTCATATCCTTCTCGACCCAACGGAATTAAAAGCCCAATATGATCAATTACGACAATTGCCCGTTCACTTTGCAAACTTTTATACTTCTATTCCATCAGACAAGAACGAAGAGGGTAGAGTATTCTGTTCATTACCTTGGACAGTGGCAAGGGATATGAATGGGTGGGAACCTGTTGAGATGCCCGAGTATATGGATGAACCGACTGCTCATAGTGCTATATTTGTTAAGGAGTGGTTTCCGGGGTATGATGATATGATTGAGAAGATTGTGGCCAAAGTTGTTTCGTGGGAGACAAAGTCGAAGTAGAAGGTTTGTTTGAAATGTGCATAATTAGGTTACTTATACCAGAAGCATGATTTTAGGATTTCTCGTCGATTGTCATGATCATCCTCGACGGCGGCTCAACATCCATTGCCAACTTCCTCCCATTCCCCGCACCATCAATCTCCCATCCACTCTCGAAACTCTGGACATCAGCTCACACTCTCACCTCCCCCTCCGCGGTGAAACAATGGCATACCTCCTTCCTCAACGCAGGTTCCGACATCATCACAACAAACACCTACCAAATTTCTCTCTCAGTGGATACTCCTGAAATTGATATTCCGAATGTAATCCGAATGGCGATCGACCTCGCTTTACAAGCTGTCCACGAACATGGGAGGGGGTCGGTGGCATTGAGTTTAGGGAGTATGAATGCAAGGTTTGGAAAAGGGGAGTATTCAACTGAGCCGATGGCTACGGTGGAGGAATATACGAATTTTCATCGAGAGAGGATAAGACAATTCCACGAGGCTATTAAAGATGTATGGAACGAGGTCGGGTATTTGGCTTTTGAAACGATTTCATCGTATGAAGAGGCGGAGGCAATTTTGACCGTACTATCGGATGAACCGATAACTCGATCAAAGAAAGCATGGGTCACATTTTCCTGTGGAGATGCCTCGATACCGCGAATGAGCGACATCTTCTCCCAAATATTGAAGTCATCTACTATATCAACGTTATGGGGGATAGGAATAAATTGTGTGGGCATTGATATCGCAGGAGGACTGGCCAGGATGGTTGCGGAAAAGATCGCCTCAATGCAATTGACACTGGTTGTGTACCCAGATGCAGGAAGATGGCAAGCCAAAACGACTGCTCAATTTACCTACGATGCTCCTGCTTCGACTGATGGTGATGCGAAGAGGTGGGCTGATTCAATGATCGAGATCGGACAATTGAATGGAGGGAACGTCGCATTGGGAGGATGTTGCAACACTGATGCCCGTTTCATCACGGCTGTGTCTGCTTTAAGAGAGTAGTGAAAGGCACAGAGACGAATATATTAGGCTGATAAATACAGTATGTCTCTGGAAGCTAAACATTGAGCGATTGTCCCGCCGAGTCCATATATTTCTTATGCCGAAGATACCAAGTTCCAGAGAGAAGAAATGCCGCAACGCCAATCACTGATGAATAACATTGTCATTGAGTTGATGCGTGAAAGGAGATGCTGTTCATGAAGACTTGATGGAGATTTGCTAGTCCAATGCTGGCAAACTCCGCGTACTGCGACATTGACAAGCACATTCGGAAGCAATGCGCAACGTTTGAAAATTTGGAGCGTTTTGTAAATGATATGAACCATTAAATTAGTTTGATGAATCTATCGCAACGAAATAGTGTCCTTTCTAATTGCATCCTGCGCATATTTACCCCTCCCACTCTCCACTTCGAAGAATATTCCATAATTCCCCTCGAAGAGCACAAACCTCATCAAAAGTTCCCGTTTCAACAATCTCTCCATTCTTCATTACAACAACTCGGTCAGCAACACGGATCATATTCTCCTTATGTGTAATAATAACAGTGGTTCTTCCTCCCTCCTTAACCAAATCAGAAACAGCGCTTTCCACAGCCTTTGACGATTCCGGATCAAGGCCGCTGGTACATTCATCCAAGATTAAAATTTGTGGGTTTCGAACAAGAGCACGGGCAAGTGCAATTCGTTGAGCTTGACCACCCGATAACGTAGAACCACAATCTCCAAGAGGAGTATCATATCCGCGAATAAGACTTACGATGAAATCGTGGATACCGGCGAGTCGAGCCGCTTTTTCGATTTGTGCATCGGAAACATCGTATCGAAGGCCGTACGTGATGTTCTCGCGAATAGTGAGATCGAATAAGTATGGAGTTTGAGAGACAACTGCCATTTTGCTTCGGAGGAAAGCGACGTCGATGGCTTTAATGTCGGCCCCATCGAGGGTAATTCTTCCGCGGTGAGGGTTCGAAGGATTGTAGAATCGTTGAATCAAATTTGCGATGGTGCTTTTACCCGATCCTGAGGATCCAACGATGGCGACGGTTTCTCCTGCATTGACTTTGAGATTGACGTTACGGAGGACAGTATGATTTGGACGACCAGGGTACGAGAATGTGACATTTTCCACCGAGATTTCTCCCTTAATAGGGAATTTCCCGTCGCCAATAGACTCTTCGGTTTGTTTTGAGAGAGCAGCCAAAGCGAGGACGTGGTTTGCGGCTTCTTGATGATTTTGAGATTTGAGGCACCAATTGCATAGTCTGAGCGGCGGTGGTCGTGGAGAAGATGATCAAGGTGAAAACGGTGAGCATTTGGAGTACGGTATACTTTCCCTCAGAAACCAAATGTGCTCCATACCAAAAGATCAACGCTATTATTAGTTTTGTGGGAAATGAGATGTACCTTTTGAGAAAAATGCCACACCCTCAAGAACCCCAAATGCCGACCCAATCCAAAAGACTTTACGAGAAGCAACTGATCTTGCAGCAACAACTTCCTTCAAAAATTTCGCTTCGAAATATTGTTCCAATCCCAATCCGACAACAGCACGAATATTCCTCGTCGCCTCATGTAACACCATCGTCGACCTTTCCACCTGCCTTGTAACATTTCTTGAAAATTTTCACAAATCGCAACGTAGGCCTTTGTCGAGAAGAAAATGATAGGTGTCAAAGCAAGACCGACAAGAGTCAATTCCCAACCTACAACAAATGCCCAAACTATCCCGAGGAGCAAGCATGGTCATTGCATTGAGGAGGTTTCCTGCGAATCGGCCAACGATAGGTCTCATTTCTTCACCAGAGTTGATAAGTCTTGATGCGACGATGGAAGGTTGTCCATCATTTCGAAGGAACCATTCGCAATCTTGTTTGAGAATACGTTTAATTCCTTCCTTTCGAGATCGATAAACCCATTTTTCCGCACTTGCTTCAAGGAGGTAGGTTTTGAGATACGTCGTTAGACCGTCGAATGCAGCGACTCCGAGAACAGCGAGAGCCCAGTAGAGAGTGACTTTTGCGGAGGTTTTTGGTTTGAATAGATTTGCCATGAGTTGAGAGAGTGTGAAACCGAATGCGGGCGTAGCTGCACCGTTTCCGATAGTTGCTAGGAATCCGATGAACATGAGGGTATTTTGCCAACCCGTCAAACACTTGGGAGTTGTTTTGAGTATTTGCCAGATTGTTAAAGCTCCTACCGTTTTCCCCTCCAATGCTGCTTCGATATCTTTTTCGCTGAGATTATCGAGATCCTTTGCTTTTGACATGCCGACCCTTTTGGTAGTGACCTTTTCGTTATGTTCGACCATGGTACTACCGGATTTCATTGAATATTCCGATTCAGTGACACTTTCAAGAACTGGTGCTCGAGCTACACGTCCAACTTTTTGTCGTTTCGTCGCCGTAGCTTCGCCAGCTTCAGCACAACTCCAGTATTCCTCCATATCAGGCCTCATCATCAAATCGCCATCCGACATTGTTAAAGGACGTGGTGCAATACTAACTCCATCACCGAAAACGGATGCACGATTCGACATCCATAACCCATCGCTTTGACGAATACGTACCCCCGAGAAGGATGCAGCGGGAAGAGAGTAGGCGGGTAATATTGGTTCGGCGGGGGCTTGAGGGATTCGTTCGAGGGCTTTGGCCATTTGATAGAAGTGGCCTGTTGTTAATCCCATGAGATCCCTTTTGTATCCGTTCTGAACGACTTGACCATCTTTCATGACATATGTGAAATCCATATCGTTGATCATGGATACGTCGTGGGTGATGATAACTGTCGTCTTCCCTTGTCGGACTAATCGAATCGCATCGTTGACGAGAGATCGTGAGATATAATCCAATGCACTTGTCGCCTCGTCGAGGATTAAAACTTCTGGATCTCGCAAAATTGCACGAGCAAGAGCAATTCGTTGTCGTTGACCACCAGAAACAGTTACACCGCCGTCGCCAACAACAGTGTCGATGCCATTCGGCAAGTCTTCAAATAGTACTGCTTGAAGCATTGCTTTTTGTGCTGCTGTAAGGATTTGTTCGCGGGTGACTTTATCCCAATCGTCGCCTTTGCCGAGTGCGATGTTGCGACCGACTGTTTCTTCGAAGAGGATGCTGGATTGTGGGAGGTAATGGATTCGCTGACGGACCCATGATGCTGGTAATTGCAGATAATGGTGTTTCGCCAAAGTTGATGACACCACCAGATGGGTTGTAGAGTTTGGTAAGGAGGGCGCCAAGTGTTGACTTACCGGAACCCGAAGTGCCGACGATGTATGTCAAATCTCGAGATGGTAGGAAAAGCGATACATTGTCGAGGACAAGGCGATCCGGTCGCGCAGGATATGAGAATGAAACCTGTCATCAGTAATTTCATAGCAAGGGCAAATACATTCTTGAGTTCCATGTCTCCAACTCTAGTTGCTTTAACAACAGGTTCTTGTCGTTCATTGCCACTTCGGACATAAGAGTGCAAGTTCTGAGCTCGCTGCTTTTCCCTTCTCCAGAATAATCATTTGAGGGGAAATATTCTGCAATGAACTGACAGCCATCAAAGCAGACCAAAACACCATGATGACAGTACCAGGATCCAAAGTCCCCTTTAACACCAAAGATCCGCCATACCAGAATCCTTGTACAAACATAGCCAATACAACGAATCTGACAATCCCCTGTTGGAGACCGTTGATCTGGGCAAGTCGAAGATAAGCTGTTGTAGCAAGATTTAAAATCACATCGAAACGAGAGATTTCATGAGCTTGTGCGTTGAAGGCTTTGACTGTTGTGATCGCAGTTAGGGCTCGGATGAGATGACTTGCTGCATGGGAGAGATGAGTTTTCTCCAGGTTGATATTACGTTGCATTCGAGGTGCGACGACAGAGATAACGACGATGATAATAGGGAGAGATGAAAGGATGATCAAGGTAAGTGACCAAGATGATTTTAAGGCGATTCCAAGGGACACTAAGAATGTGACCGAGAATTGAAATACCATTCCCATTGGTGACGAACAGGCGAGTTGAAGGTCATCGATTTGTCTATCATTAGCCCATCATTTTAGGAAGGCAGTGATACTTGATTGCTTTATTCATACTTCCACTGACTCCATTGTCGACGACCTTCTGATCGAACCAAGTCATGTTCTTCTCCAATAATCCCTTCATTATCCTTTCCCGTGCTCTTCGTGCAGTATTCTCGCCAAATGCCAACCACAGCGCCATATTTGCCCATCCTAAACCCCAAGCCGCAGCACCAACAATACAAATTCCGATAACAAACGGCACCACTTGCTGTTCCAAATCGCCCCCCGCTATTTTACCCGTTGAAAAGGCTCCAAATGATGTAAAGATTTTACCTAGTAGAATGGTAAAAGCAGGAACAAGACATCCCGAAGCAATTGACACGGCGATGGCTGGTAGTAATATCGTCAAGTCGGCTTTTGTGGTAAATCGATATAATCCACGATATGATGGTTTAGGTCGTTCTTCTTCGATGACATCGTGTTAATGGATGATGCAACAACTTTTTCCGAAACCATTTTTGAGAGTAGAATGTGTCGCGTTGACTTGCGACTTCAAACAGAGTCCCCATTGACATCTTATATTCTCTGTGAATCCACTCTGTAGACACCATATTGTATTGTTTGAAGCAGAGTTTATTGTTGCATTCTGTGACGGTGACCAATCGTTGGAGTGTGTGCCTTGGATAAGTTGCGTGGTGGGAACAATCATCATTCATTGTGAACAATCGTCTTGAAAACTAAGGAAGAATTGACCAATCACAGTGCCGAAACGTGACCTACAGCGATAATCTCCGCAACATATTATCCTAAGGACAAAGGCTTCTACAATTAGTATTATGTCGGTTCTCGGACTAAATCGGTACTAACTAAACAGAGTTCGTCAATTATGCAGAATCTTGACGATCCAGAGTTCATTCCAATTGGATGTTGTTATCAGGACATTTATTACAATGTAAGAATCCGGAGGAGATTTTCACCGGCGCCGGAGTTCACCGAATGCTTGAAGCGTTCATATGAACTCACTCTTATTATTTCTATGGAAGAGGAAGTGGTGCGAATAATGGAACGTCCCTACTCAATGTGAATGCTCGTTCGCTAGCACTTCATGCAGGCCACGCAATCGGTTCGGCTGCGCCCCCACTAAATTTATTCTGCCACTACTTTGGTACGAAAAAAACCCGGCTAGTGTCTACATTAATCTTAGAAATAGCGTCATCCGCTAACTCCAACAATTTAGAGGTCACCAGACTCTCCTCAATGGAACCTAAACCCGGCACAGCATTCTTGACCGGAAAAGCGGCTCCAATTATTCGAAACTCTATTTTCAAACCTTACATACATTCCCGCCGTTGGAAGAACCTTAATGTAAATGAATATTGGGTTGGAGTGCACTGGAATTAGGGACGAAAAGTGTTCGTTTCCCTCAAGAAAACGGAGTTGTAGAAAAAAGAAGGTTCAACTTTATCTGCCAGCTTACGAAACCCGCGCACGGTCCTCTTAGGTTGTCATCAACCAAAACACCTCCGGTATCCCAAACTTCACAAAACCAACGACCAAAAGCGTCATCATCGGCAAATTCGACTCACCCCTCAGCGTGAACGCGTGATGACAATGTATCCAAGACCAACATCTCCAGAGCTGACACGACGAAGTAAACTTCCTCTTCCTACGAAACCCGCAAGTCCCCAACTCACACCAACAACAACATACATACCTCATTTTCTCTCATCAAAACGATCGCCACCAAGTCCTCCCCAATCACCGCCAACCTCATCTAATAATATTGGTCCATCGAGTCCAAAAAAAAGTATCAAAAATGTTCGCTGGGACTGTCCCCCTAGTGACGAAACCAAAAGTCGACCGACATTGGAAAGAAGGGAAAGTACAGACAGTATGAGAGAAAATGAACGTTTCTCACCTATCCCTTGGGCAATGTCATCGGCTGGCTCACCACCTCCATTATCATTATACACTAGCGTTGCATTATTGCATTATCATATCCATCAAGGACCGTCATCTACACCATCTGAGTCGATTATGTCCTCCGCGCCGAAGGTTACATCCCATCCTACGGAACTCCCTTCGTCCGAACCAGTTTCTTCGTCTCCTCGTCTATCACGTCCCACTAGCGCGTGCAGTTCTATTGAGGGAAGTGTTGGGAGAAGGTCAAGGATTATGGCTGCTGAGAAGGCGTTGGAGGAATTTTTGAAGGTGGAGAAGGCATTTAACGAGAGTCCCTATGTTGTGCCTGAGGAGCTTCAGCCTCCAAGGACGGATGGTGAAAATGTGCAGCCTGAAACGTCTGTTAAAAATGAGGACACAAGGGCTGAGACCGGAAGTATCAATCAAGAATCACATGAGACTGCTGTCACGGAATCAGAACGAGATACTGTGGTGGAATTAGTTGAAGGGTATTCAATTGCCGATGAAGTGAGTATCCCAACTCCCCAATCCTCTCCATTTATCGAACACATCAAACCCCACGTTCCATCAATCGACCATTCGCCTTCTCCATCACCAGCAGCGTCACTCCGTCATCGCCGATCGACTAGTCTTCCTCCAATGTCAAGAACGCGTACACCTCCAACAACCGATGAACCTATCGAGCAGCCTATACAGTCTGATGACGCACAGTGCACACTCACTGTCAACGAAACGACGATAACTCGAATGCCCTCTATTCAACGTCGCGGACAAGAATATCTCTCGCAATTCCTCGCTAATCGAAAATCTCAGAATCGATCATCACAAACAAAACCATACACGCAACCAACCCCCATACCCAAAACAAGACCCTCACCATTACTATTGATTTTATACGTCTTCGTGTTTTTGAGTTTCCTTGGAAATGTAATCCTCGTCACAAAAATATATCAACTTCAGTACGCACAAAGTTGGGAGAGCAGATTGGATACTTTGATGAGTCCAGGAAAAGTAGGAGAGACGTTCGAAATATTCACCACTCCGTCGTCAGAATGGTGGAGTTGGAAGAAGTCGGTCACAGAGAAAGAGATTGAAGAGTTACCTGCGTCACCGCCAAGAGTGCATAAAATTCAGAGTCATAAGTGGGCTATTGCTACAATTTGGGAAAGGCGTCCAATAGTTGATACGGCTGAAGAATTGAAGGTGGAGAGTAACATCGACGGAGGTTTGATGGATTTGATTAGTAGGACTAGGGGATTTATTAACGGAATTTGGAAGAGAGTGTTTGGTGCCTGATGCATTTTTAAATGAAATTGGCATGGCCCTTCAGAACTATACGATACTACAGATATTAATTATTTCATTTTATATCTCGATCGATATTCACAATTTGACAGCTGTATGAAAACGACGTATGAACTGGTTGAGGGCTGCAGAGATTGGCGATATCCAGCCAATGACCAGTAATCTGCTCACTTGTATCCGGTAGCTCAGTCTACCTTTACAGGTCTAACTCTTAACGTCCACCTCATTGGATAGAGATTCCCCATACCGTTTGCTGATGCGAATCTTTCTTACAATAGTGTTTCGAATCCAATTGTGCCGGGAAATCGATTCTGATTGGCCATCACGAAAAACGTTGATTAAATCATCATCGCGCCGGCTACAGTGCTAGACCCTTGTTTTACTTACGGATCAATACGTCTCTCCACTCTCATGCCTAGCGAGCCTGGTGTAACGGTTCTGTCCTCAAAAATCGTTCACACTTTCCAAGTTGAGTTCAGAGGTAAAATAATATCTACATCAATGCCAATACGAAGTTTGATTTTCAAGCTGACAGTGTCAACAGGTTTAGAAGAAGTCGAGAAAAACTTGAAATCGAAAGTGGTTTTGACCCAGCCCCTCACGGAGTTATGGAGGGTCTCATTAGGACTTTTGGAGGTACGCTGTTCAGCCATCGTCGATGAAGCTGACTTTAGGAAAATGACCAACGTGACACGAACATCCCAAACTCGTATATTTCGGTGTTCATTGAGGCAACAGCTTCGAAGTATGAGTATTACGATCTGTGCAATATTTGGGCCCGGACACTCAAATGGGGTGCAAAACTACAATGTCTTGGAGGCTCGGTGATCTTCTGTGATATCGGTGACATGCTATCATCGTCGGAAGCCAGAACATTTTCTCCCTCTGGAGAACTGTCATTGAAATGGGGTTGGTGCTTTACATCCAGGCGAAACATGCGCTAATTGTTCAGGAAAAAATTCTTTATTCTCCTCTGGGGCGGATGCTGATTGCGGCCACCGATAAGGGTATCTGCGCCGTCCAGTTCGCCGATTGCGATGACGACCTGGAGCACGGTCTCAAACATGAGTTTCCCTTCGCTCTGCGGCGGCGCGATGACGCTGCCATGCACGACTGGAAACAGGATCTACTCCGCCAGATTCATGGCCAGCGGCTGAACTCAGCTCTTCCACTCGACATTCAGGCGACTGCGTTTCAGCGCCGGGTATGGGCCCACCTGCAATCCATTCCCGTTGGCGCGACCCGTTCCTACGGCCAGGTGGCGAAAGCCATCGGACAGCCGACGGCCACCGGGCCGTGGCCCGTGCCTGCGCGACCAACCCAGTCGCCGTAGCCATTCCTTGTCATCGCGTGGTCCGGGTGGACGGCGACATGGGAGGCTATCGCTGGGGAGTAGGCCGCAAGAAAACTCTGCTGCAACTGGAGCGCACAGCAGCGGCGGCACGGGCGTAGTCAATTTCCCTCTGTGTCCTCCGTGGTTTAAAGGGTGAGTGAACCACAGAGGATACAAAGGATTTATCCCGCACTCACTTCTGCATCTGCGCGTAAATCTTCCGCGCCGACCCGAGCAATTCCAGCACCGCACTCTTCTCTGCCTCCGTATTCCAATCCTGGTTGGACTTCGCGCTTTCAGTCAGCCGGTCAATCCAGGCAATGAAATAAGCGGTATCTTCGCTGCGGTTTGGTGTTGAGCCCTCGATGATCAATGATGGTCCCGGCGTCGGAGACAAGCTGACCTTGCACCAACTGCGGCGTCCCTTCCGGTGAAATTTCGGCGCGAATGCTCGCCGACAGAGGGATATCGAAATCGAAGTTGCCTGTATTAAGTCGCAACGCCAGCAGAATATCGCGCGTGGAAACTTTCCGCGCTTCGATCCCTACCGCGCGCACCCCGTCGGTGAGCGGCCGCATCGCGGCACTCAGCACCCAAGGGCGTTCGGGATTGTCGGATTCCAACCGAAAAACCACGCCGCCCTGTCGGGGCCGCGTCAGGCTCACATTGATGCCGTCAAACTTCCATTGCTTACCGTTGCGCCGGTCATCAACAACGAGATTTCCGTTCTTGAGGCCAAGTTCGCGCAGATCGTGGCCATCAAGGCCGGTTTCGCCAACAGCATCGATCCGCGCCATGATGCTCGCAAGATTTTCGAACTCCGCACGCAGAACAGTTTGGGGCGTGGCAGCAGAATTAGGCTCATTAACGGTCGCTGGTGCGGTGGTTGCTGCAGCCGTCGCAATTGGCCGCTTGTCAGCACCAGCAAATACGGTAAGGCGGCCATCAGTCTCAATTCGCACCGACATCTCGGCCCCAACGAGGTTGAGGCTTTGAGCGCGCAACCGTCCGGTCAGGAGACTTCTGCCCGAAATGCCAACCTCGGCTTTTGGTGCGCTCGCAACTACGATACCGTCGGCATCGCGCACGACGATGTCCCGCAAGCGTAGCGAAGTGCGGCCCCGTTCATCGCGCTCGAGTTGGGTACCTCCCACGGCCACGCTACGATTGCCGCCGAAGTTCTCCTCAATCGCGGCCTTCAACCATGGCGTCGCCAGGTCAAGTTCGATTGGGCCACTGGACAGCCGCCACCACAGGCCGAGCGCCGCAACCGTTACGAGCGCAAAGCAGACCGCCGAGCCCCAAAATAATCGCCGCATGAAGCGCGAGCGAAGCAAATTGAGGCTCACGCGGCGCAGTCCGCTCCAGCGCCAGGGGCCGAACCGGCGCGGGATGCGTCGTCGCTGCGTCGCATGACCCACAGCGACAGCGTGGGCGCGGTGTCCGTGCTCGTGCTCGGTACCTGTCATGCGCTGGGTCGCGCCCTCATCTGACGCAGCATGCTGCTGTGCGGATAGCCCCGATCAATAACTGGGGCAACTCAAGGCACATATCTGTGGAACCCGTTGCGCCCCTCCGACGCAAATGGCATGTGCGACATGACCGCTCGAAAACGACGAAAGGAAGGCACATGAAGCGTGAGCTTGTTGCGGGCGCAAAGGCCCCGACCTTCACCCTGTCGCGGGATGGCGGCGGCAAAGTCTCGCTGAAAGACTTCAAAGGCAGCAACCTCGTCCTTTATTTCTATCCCAAGGCCGACACACCCGGCTGCACCAAGGAGGCAATCGCGTTCTCACGGCTGCGCGCCGAATTCGCCAAGGCCCGTACTGTAATTCTTGGGGTTTCGGCCGATCCGGTGCAGATGCAGGATAAATTCAAATCCAAACATAAGCTCACCATCGCGCTTGGGTCCGACGAAACCAAAAGAATGCTCGCAGATTATGGGACCTGGGGGCAGAAATCGATGTATGGGCGCAAATACATGGGCGTCATGCGCAGAACCTTCCTGATCGATACGGCCGGGCGCATCATTCGGATTTGGCCTAAAGTGCGAGTCCCGGGACACGCCGAAGAGGTGTTGGCAGCTGCCCGCGGCCTCTAATCCCCGGCAAATGCTAGTAAATCATAGCCATACCCGACCGGGATTACGGGTTTCTTAACCATATCCGATTGATATCGACTTTGCTGGAACCGCGGTTCGACCATGGCCGAGCCGGTGCGGAGCGTCGATGTCGCATTCGTCCTACTTGTCCTACCCGCCCGCCGACCAAACTGCCCGGTCTGCGCAACCACGGGCGCAATCGGCCGCCGCGATCTCTCGACATCTCCACCGAAGTCACGACGGTTACACGCTTACGCACGCCGGACACCAAATCCGTATCGGGCCGGTCGCGTTTTGGATCGTAGTCGGCACGCTGGTCATTATGGCGGTGTGGTCGATCGCGACAGGCACCTACTTCGCATTTCGCGATAACGTCCTCACGCGCCTGATCGGCCGGCAGGCTGAAATGCAATTTGCCTACGAGGATCGTATCGCCGAATTGCGTGCGCAGGTCGACCGCATCATGAGCCGCCAGTTACTCGACCAAGAGCAGTTCGAGAAAAAGCTCAATACCTTGCTCCAGCGGCAATCCACATTGGAGCAACGCACCTCGACGCTAACCGGCGATCTGTCGACGACCGGCACAATAAAGCCGACACGCATCGCGCCGTCCGCGACAGCCCCTGCCGAAAAACCGATGCGGCCGTCGCCGATCAATGACACAGTAATCTTCGTTGTGCCGCCGGATCGCGAGGCACGCCTTCAATCGCGAGAATTGCCGGCAAGCTCCACACAGATTGCGGAGCGCGCCGCTGTCGGTGGCATAAACGGCATGCTCGCGCGCATTTCACTGTCGCTCGACAAAGTCGAGCAAAGGCAGGCCGCGACGCTCACCGATCTCGAAGAACGCATCGACACAAGGGCGCGCCGGATGCAAAGCGTGCTAACAGACCTCGGAATCGATGCCGGCCGCGCATCAGCCGAAAGATCGCTTGGCGGCCCGTTTGTTCCACTTAGACCGCCGCAATCAGGCGCCAGCGCCTTCGAGCGCCAACTCTACCGCATCAATGTCGCCCGCGCGCAAATCGACCGCTACACGCACACGCTGGTCGCCGTGCCAGTTCGCAAACCAGTAATCGGCGAGGTGGATATGAGTTCGCCGTTCGGCATGCGCATGGATCCGTTTTTAGGTCGTCCCGCCATACATACCGGCATCGATCTACGCGGCGAAATCGGCGAGCCCGTACGCGCAACGGCCACTGGCAATGTCACCATTGCCGGTCGAGAAGGCGGCTACGGCAATATGGTGGAGATCAGTCACGGCAACGGCCTTGCCACACGCTATGGCCATTTGTCCGAGATCACCGTGAAAAACGGCCAGGTTGTGCGTATCGGCGAAATCGTCGGAAGAATTGGATCGACCGGGCGTTCGACCGGCCCGCATCTGCACTATGAGACACGGATCAATGGCGAGGCTGTCGATCCGCAGAAATTCCTGCGCGCGGGGTTGAGGCTCGGCGACGTCTAAAGCGACGACCACAATAAGCGGTAGCGCCCTACTCTACATCTTCGACCTGCTCCGGTCCGCCGCCGAAAGCTTTTTGCGCGAGCGCAGCTTGCATGAATTCGTCGAGGTCGCCGTCGAGCACACCAGCAGTGTTTGAAGTGGAAACACCGGTGCGTAAATCCTTCACCATCTGATAGGGCTGCAGGACGTAGGAACGGATTTGGTGGCCCCACCCGATATCGGTCTTCGCAGCTTGCTCGGCTGCTGCCTTCTCTTCGCGCTTCTTGATTTCGACTTCAAAAAGTTTGGCTCGCAACATGTCCCAAGCCATAGCGCGGTTGCGGTGCTGCGAGCGGTCCTGCTGGCACTTCACCACGATGTTGGTCGGAATGTGCGTAAGACGCACCGCCGACTCTGTTTTATTCACGTGCTGACCACCCGCACCGCCCGATCGCATCACATCGGTGCGCACGTCGTTCTCGTTGATGTCTATCTTGATGCGATCGTCGACTACCGGGAACACCACGACGCTGGCGAACGACGTATGCCGCCGAGCATTGGAATCGAAGGGTGAGATGCGTACCAACCGGTGCACGCCGTTCTCACTCTTGAGCCACCCATACGCATTATGGCCCTTGATCATGACGGTCGCCGACTTGATGCCGGCACCGTCGCCCTCGCTCTCCTCGATCCAATCGACTTTATAGCCGTGAGCATCGGCCCAGCGCACATACATGCGCATCAACATACTGGCCCAGTCCTGGCTCTCGGTGCCGCCGGCACCGGCGTGAACTTCCAGGTAGCAATCATTCGCATCGGCTTCGCCTGATAGCAGCGCTTCCAGCTCGCGTCGCGCCACCTCAGCCTTCAGTCGTTTCAGAGCGGCTTCCGCTTCGGAGATGGTTTTGTCGTCCTTCTCCCCCTCACCAAGCTCAATCAAGGTGACCTGATCTTCAAGTTCCTGTTCGATGCGGCCGATTGCCTTGAGCTGATCGTCAAGTGCATCGCGCTCGCGCATGACACGTTGCGCTCGTGCTTGGTCACTCCAGAGATTGGGGTCTTCCGACTCTTTGTTCAGCTCTGCAAGGCGTCGCGTCGCGGCGTCAACGTCAAAGATGCCTCCTCAGCAGCCGCACTGACTGCTTGATTTCCTCAACCAAATTTTGTGTTTCCGCGCGCATCGATTCATCCTTGGCCGAAGTTGTTCCGCATGTAGCGTTCCTGAACTCGGGCCGCAACCCTCAATGCCTGGCCACTAAAGAATCGTCGGCGTCCCCGAAACCATGAGCCCGTCAACGGATAGGCGGCATAGCTTGTCTTTTGAGTCAAAGCCCCGGCCGTCGGGCCGGGGCTTTTATCATTTCTTATCTTTATCGGGCTCGACGCTCGACCCCGTTAGTAGAGTCCGCCCGTGCCCGAACGCACCGCACGATCGGCATCAGGGCTGACGCCCACGCCCCAAGACCGTCCACCCTCAGCCCCGTCGCCACTACCGACAACCGAGTAATTGTCAGGCGGCGCCGTGCCCGGCTTGAATGCCTCGAGGATCGCCCGCTCGGTGCCTGGCCCGGCACGCGTTCCCGTCTTCAGGTCGACGCGGATGAGCTTGATGCCTGGCGGAACGCGGAATGGGACCGAAGGCTTATCGGCAAGCGCAACCTTTAGAAAGTCCTTCACGATGGGCGCGGAAAGGTGACCGCCGGTCGCGCCGCGTCCAAGATGACGCGGTTTGTCGTAGCCCATATAAACACCGACGACGATGTCAGGCGTAAAGCCGATAAACCAGGCATCTTTTTCATCGTTGGTAGTGCCCGTCTTGCCCGCAACCGGCTTGCCGACCTCCTTTTGGAAGCCCGCCCCCGCCGCCGTGCCCCGCTGGACCACACCCTCCATCATCGAGGTGATTTGATATGCAGTCATCGGATCGAGCACCTGCTGGCGCCGATCAACGAGCGATGGCTCCGGCTGGTTCTCCCACTTCTTGCCATCACAACCGACACATTCACGCTCATCGTGTTTGTAAACGGTGTGACCATAACGGTCCTGGATGCGGTCGATCAAAGTCGGCTTAATCCGTCGACCGCCGTTGTCGAACATGCCGTAAGCGGTCGTCATCCGCAGCAGCGTAGTTTCACCCGCTCCGAGCGCGAACGACAGATACGGCGGCAGGTCGTCGTAGACGCCGAAGCGCTTGGCATATTCGGCAATCAGCGGCATGCCGATATCCTGCGCCAGACGCACTGTCATCACATTGCGGGAATGCTCGATGCCATAACGCAGTGTGGAAGGACCGTTAAAACTGCCTTCGTAGTTTTCAGGCCGCCAGACGCCCACGCCAGGCCCCTGGTCGATCTCAAGCGGGGCATCAAGCACGATGGTCGACGGCGTGTATCCGTTGTCGAGCGCCGCGGCGTAAACGAACGGTTTGAAAGACGAGCCTGGTTGACGCAAAGCCTGGGTCGCGCGATTGAACTGGCTCTGGTCGAAAGAGAAGCCACCGACCATGGCAAGCACGCGCCCAGTCCATGGATCTTCGACCACCATGGCGCCAGATACTTCCGGTATCTGATGTAAGGTGAACTGGCCTTCGGTTTTGGCCGGCTCCACATAGACAACGTCGCCGGGACCAACGACTTGACCAACTTTACCGACCGGCTTTCCGCCAGTCTTGGCCCACTTCATTCCTTCGAGCGGCAATATTCCAACTGTGCGCTCTTTGCTGACGAAGCCGCCCGGTTCACGTCCCGGCTGCAATCCAATACGGGCCGACTGGTCGCTTACTTCCAGCACAACAGCCAATCGCCAAGGCGGTACATCCGACAGGGCTTTTACATCGGCGAGCTTGACACCCCAGTCACCGGCGATGTCGATTTTGGTGACCGGACCACGCCAGCCTTGCGCTTCATCGAAACGCACGATGCCATCGGTAAACGCCTTGCGTGCCAGCACCTGCAATTTGGGGTCTAGTGAAGTGCGAACGGAGAGGCCACCCTCGTAAAGTTTCTTTTCGCCGTACCGCTCATAGAGTTCGCGTCGTACTTCCTCCGCAAAATATTCGGCTGCGAAGATACGCGCGCTGCTTGCCTTTGTTGTTACGCCGAGTGGAGTGCGCTTGGCCTTTTCTGCGTCAGCGGTCTTTACAAAACCCGCCTCCGCCATGCGGTCGATGACCCAATTGCGCCGCTCGATCGCGCGCTCGCGCTGGCGGAACGGGTGGTAGTTATTCGGTGCCTTTGGCAGCGATGCGAGATAGGCGGCTTCGGGAACAGTGAGTTCGTTCACCGCTTTATCGAAGTACACAAGCGAGGCCGCAGCTATGCCGTATGCACCAAGGCCTAGATAGATTTCGTTCAAGTAAAGCTCGAGGATCTTATCCTTGCTGTAGGTGCGCTCGATCTTGAGCGCCAGCAGCGCCTCCTTGACTTTGCGCGCCATCGAAACTTCGTTCGTTAACAAGAAGTTCTTGGCAACTTGTTGCGTAATGGTCGAAGCGCCCTGAGGCCGCCGACTGGAACCATAGTTTTGAAGGTAGATGATGCCGGCTCTGGCTATACCGGTGAAATCCAGCCCGCCATGCTCGTAGAAGTTCTTATCCTCGGCTGCGAGGAAGGCGTTGATCACGAGCTTCGGCACCGCCTGAATTGGAATGTATAGCCGTCGCTCCCGCGCATATTCGGCCACCAGCGAGCCGTCCGCGGCGTGCACGCGTGTCATTACCGGTGGCTCGTAGTCCTGCAGCTGCGAATAGTCCGGCAAGTCCTTGGAAAAGTGCCATAGCAGCCCGGCGGCCGCAGCCACACCCACCACGAATAGGATCGTGCCCGCCGCAAACAGAAAGCCGAAGAAGCGTAACACGAGCTTCATGGTCGAATGGTCCCGTCTTGCGCCCGGTTACAGGCTTCGACCGCGGAAACGGTGAGACGCAAGACTGGCTGGCATATTACTACCGCCAAGCCGCCGCCGTCATCACCAATGGCCGAAGCGCGACCCTGTGGTTGACCGGTTTTATGTTGAAACTGAGGCCGGTAGCCCATCTTTAGCGCGCTCCGCCGGCCCCGGCGACCCGAGGCGTAAAGAAGCTGTCAACCGCCTGCGCCAATGCCTGGGCCGTACGGGAACGCCAGGTTGCCGAGGTGAGCTGCTTGAGGTCGTCCTTGGTCGACATATAGCCGAGCTCCACCAGTACCGATGGCACATCCGGCGCCAACAACACCTTGAACCCCGCCGACTTGAGCGGATGCTTGTGAAGTCGCGCAGCAGTCTTGAGTTCACCGACAACTGTGCGGGCGAATTGCATGGAAAAGGTTTTGGTCTCGCGCTGCGCGAGATCGACGAGAATGTTGGCGACGTCATCGGGTTCGGCCGTGAGATCGACGCCGGCAATCACGTCGGCTTTGTTTTCTGCCTCGGCCAGTCGTGCCGCCTCTGCGTCTGAAGCGTTTTCCGAGAGCGTATAGACCGTAGCGCCCTCGGCCTGGCCCTCGCTGCGCGGGAGCGAGTCGGCGTGCACCGAGATGAACAGGGCGGCGCTTCGCCCTCGCGCAAACCTCACTCGTTCCGCGAGCGGGATGAACGTGTCGTCTGAACGCGTCATTGCGACTCGATATTTGCCGCCAGCCTCGAGCTTCTCACGCAATGCCTGCGCGAAAACGAGCACGACATCCTTTTCAAGCTCTCCGCCCGCCCCCTTGGTGCCAATATCAATGCCGCCATGACCGGGGTCCAGCACGATCAATGGGCGCGTATCTCCATCGATTTTCGGCGGCACTTCGCTCGGCCTTGTGGCAGCGCTGTGAGCGGAATGATTTTCCAGTGCGATGTTTCGCATGAAGCTGGCGCGGTCCGTGGCAACGAGATCGAGCACCAGCCGCGCGGGCTGACCCTCCGCTGCGTCGAGCACGAAAGCCTTGTCCAGGCGTACCGGTCCTTTGGTGTCGAGCACGATTCGGGAGCCGCCCTGCATGATCAGGCCATAGCGAAACGCCTGCACCAGACCGCGGCCCTGCTCGCTAGCTTTGGCAGGAAGCTTGAAAGTTGTTTGTGGCAGATCGATCACTACGCGGTACGGGTCTGCGAGCGTGAAAGCAGCGAGATCAATCTTTCGGTTCAAATCGACCACGAAACGGGTCTGCTTGTCGTCCCCCCCGATGCGCATATCGGTCGCAATCACCTGCGACGCCATTGGGGCTGCCAAAGCAAGCACAGGGGCGCCGCTTTCGGCGGCGATGCCGACCGAGCCGCAAGGCGTCGTGCACACCAAGGTGCCGACTATAGCGATCGCGCGGACTGTCACGAATCCGGACCCTTTTAAGCCTCTTTTTAACCCATTAAGGCTCGCTTCGGTTAACGGAACTTAAGCGGCCACGCTATTCGGCGCGCAGGTGTGGCCTATCTGCAAAGCTTCCCTTGCCAGCCATGGCCGGGGGCCGTATGTAAGGTACGCTGATGGTTAGAGTTCCGGTTGTGCCGCGTTCGGGCCCCGGCCGCTTAGGTCCTGTACCGCCCCCCTCGAGGAGGTCGGCGGACGGCCAAGCGAAACGAGCCGAAACCCTTGTGAAGGACACCCGGATCAGCGCGCGGTCGTAGGGCCGTTCGCAACCTGGCCGTGAGCATCGAGAAACCTCGGTTCGCGCTTTTGAGGCGCGGCCGCAGCGCTACGGGTCGCACGTTTCATGCTGCCACTGACGCAGCAAAGGTATTTTGAGGTCCACCGCCCACGCGCCGCCACCATGACGGTGCGCGCTGGCATGGGCTTCGGCCATGCGGCCCTTCCCTTCCACACCAATCAGGCCGGCTTCCCGCTTTATCGCTTTGCGCTGTATTCATCGCGCGAGCGCGCGGGCATGACCGGCCCAGTGAGATTTCCCAATGGCCGACAAAATGCTGATCGACGCGACCCACCCGGAGGAGACCCGGGTCGTCGTGCTACGCGGCAACCGCGTCGAAGAATTCGATTTCGAAAGCGCCAACCGCAAGCAGCTCCGCGGTAACATCTACCTCGCCAAGGTCACGCGTGTTGAACCGTCTTTGCAGGCGGCCTTCGTTGACTACGGCGGCAATCGCCACGGATTTCTGGCATTCTCAGAAATCCATCCCGACTACTACCAGATCCCGGTCGCTGATCGGCAAGCACTGATCGCGCAGGAAGAGCGCGACCAGCGTGCGGCCGATGCAGACGCAGACAATCGCGCCGGACGGCGCGGTCGACATCGGCATCGCGGCGCGGAGCGCCATCGCGATCGTGATGCCGTACGGAGTGAACCGCTCGCCGCCGAAAGTCCCGCGGGCGAAACCGGACTGGGCGGGCCCCCATCCGAGCATTTCAGCGAGACCGCGGCGATGCCAGAGCCGGTGCCGCCCGAACTTGCGACCGAGGAACACGCGCGCGAAGCGGCTGAAATTTCCACTGGCGAAGAGGCCTTTCCGCTGTCCGAGGTGAGCCCGGCTCTGTTCGAAACGAACGCCGAAGGTGAGCAACCCTCCGCTGCTGCCGAGGGCGCCCTAACCACTGATGCCACACCGGCCGACCAATCCCTGCACACATCCGACTCTGCCTATTCCTCCGACATGGGCGTATCCGGCGAAAATGGCCATGCCGAGGAGCACCACGAGGAAGAGTCGGTTGAATCTGTCGGCGGTGCCGACGCACTTGAAGAAGTTCAGGAGCGGCTCCCTCACTTCAGACGTCAGTACAAAATTCAGGAAGTGATCAAGCGCCGGCAAGTGATGCTGGTTCAGGTCGTCAAGGAAGAGCGCGGCACCAAAGGTGCGGCGTTGACCACCTACCTGTCACTTGCCGGACGTTATTCGGTGTTGATGCCGAATACCGCGCGAGGCGGCGGGATTTCCCGCAAGATTACGTCGGCCGAGGACCGAACTCGCCTTAAGGAAATCGCTCAGGAACTGGAAGTGCCCGAAGGCATGGGCGTGATCCTGCGCACGGCTGGCGCCAGCCGCACCAAGACCGAAGTCAAACGCGATTTCGAATATCTGCTGCGCCTGTGGGAGACCGTACGCGATCTCACACTCAAATCGACCGCGCCCAAGCTGGTCTACGAGGAAGGCTCGCTTACCAAGCGTTCAATCCGCGATCTCTATGGCAAGGACATCGAAGAGATCGTCGTCTCCGGTGAAGAAGGCTTCAAGGAAGCGCGCGATTTCATGCGCATGCTGATGCCGAGCCATGCAAAACATGTAAAGCAATACAAAGACACGCAGCCGTTGTTTACGCGCTACGGCATTGAAAGTCAGCTCGACGCCATGTTCTCGCCGGTGGTGCAGCTGCGTTCCGGCGGCTACATCGTTATCAACCAGGCGGAAGCGCTGGTAGCAATCGACGTCAACTCTGGGCGTGCGACGCGCGAGCACCATATCGAGGACACAGCACTCAAAACCAATTGTGAGGCAGCGGAGGAAATCGCTCGGCAATTGCGCCTGCGCGATCTCGCCGGTCTTATTGTCATCGACTTCATCGATATGGACGAGGGCCGCAATAACCGGACGGTGGAGCGGCGATTAAAAGAGGCGCTTAAGCACGACCGCGCCCGCATCCAAGTTGGCCGCATCTCGCATTTCGGCTTGCTGGAAATGTCCCGCCAGCGCATCCGAACCTCTGTCCTTGAGAGCTCGACCGAGAAATGTCCTGTGTGCGGCGGCAGCGGCCACGTCCGTTCCGTGTCGTCGGTTGCGTTGCAACTATTGCGCGCCATCGAGGAAATGTTGATCAAGGGCGCAACTCACAATCTCATCGTGCGTACCCGCGCCGAGGTTGCACTCTACGTGCTCAATCACAAGCGCGCGCACCTGCGAATTCTTGAGGAGCGCTTCCGCGTCACCCTCACGGTGTCGGCCGACGCGACGGTGACCGGCCAGCAGTCCTACGTGGTTGATCGCGGTGAGCAGGTGCATACCGTGGAAGCGGCGAAGAGCCTGGCCGCCGCGCAACCGCAGCCGCTGCCGACGGTGGAAGACGAAGATATCGTTGCGGACGAAGCCGAGGAGATTAAGGCCGAGGAAGGCGCCGAGACGATGGACGCCGTGCCTGCAGTAACGAGCGAAGAGCGGCCCCGCCGCGATGGCGAGCACGAAAGCGGCCCACGGCGGCGTCGACGTCGCGGGCGTGGCGGGCGTGGCCGCGGCGGCGAACCGCGTGAGGGCATTCGACCCTTCACGCCCGACACCGTTCCTGAGCACGCAGTCGCCCATGAAGACCACGATGCAGGCTTGCCCGAAGAAGAAGGATCGAGCCAACCGCAGCCGCACACAGAAGGCGGTCCGCTCGGCGAAGGAGAAACCCGCGAAGGGCGACGTCGCCGCCGGCGCGGCCGGCGCGGCGGCCGCCGCAACAGGCAACGCAATGGCGAAGCGCCGTTCCGCTCGGGCGAAAATGGGCCGGAGCCGGAATTGCAGCACGCAGTGGAAGATTTGGATCGCCCACCCAGTTATGAGAGAGCGCCGGTTTATTCACCGCCGGTCGAGGAACGCCCTGCTCCACCGCCGGCAGAATACTCCGCAACAACCGCTATCTCACAGGAGCCGCCGCGTCGCCGCTCGACCATCCGCGAGCCGGCTCCCTTCGGCGGCGAAAGTGCGCCGACGCCACCGTCAGCCACGTCGCCGTCGGCGCCGGTGATTTCCAGCACCGGGCCGGAAGAATCGGCAACGCCCAAACGCGGCTGGTGGGGCAAGCGCCTCCTGGGCGACAAGAGCTAGCCACAATGAAATCCGCCTGGGTCGAGCGCGACGCCAAGGCGGCGGTCGACCATTGCGGGAAGGACGGCATCGGTGCGGATTTGGCGTTGCGTGTGTATTCGACACGCCTGCTGGGCCGCGATCCCAAGCTGGTCTTGCACGGCGGCGGCAATACGTCGGTCAAGACGCGGGTTAAGGACCTGCTGGGCGAGGACGCCGAGGTCCTCTGCGTCAAGGGCTCCGGCTGGGACATGGCAAGCATCGAACCCGCCGGGATGCCCGCCGTGCGGCTTGAAACCTTGCGCAAACTACGTACGCGCGACGCAATGCCCGACAAGGAGATGGTGCGCATACAGCGCGCCAGCTTGATCGATCCGCAGGCGCCTAATCCGTCGGTGGAAACGCTGCTGCACGCCTTCGTCCCCCACAAATTCGTCGATCATACCCACGCGACTGCGGTGCTAAGCCTGATCGACCAGGCGGACAGCGAAGCGCTATGTGCGAAAACCTTCAACGGCCGGCTGGCCTTCGTGCCCTACATCATGCCGGGCTTCGCGCTGGCAAAAAAAGCCGCCGAGGTGTTCGAGAAAAACTCCAAGGCCGAGGGCCTTATCCTCGACAAGCACGGCATTTTCACTTTTGGCAAAGACGCGCGCGAAGCCTACGAGCGCATGATCGAATTCGTTACGCTTGCGGAAGATCACCTGCGCAAAAAGGGCGACGCGAAATTCGCGAGCGCAAAGTTGCCGGACCAGATCGCGGCAGCTTCAGACGTGGCGCCGATCATCCGCGGTGCCTGTACGCTGCGCGATGCCTTCGGTGAGGGCGCGCATAAGCGGCTGGTCCTGGAGTTTCGCAGCAACGATATGATTTTGAACTACGTCGACGGCAAAGACATGGCACGCTACGCCCGAGCCGGGCCGATCACGCCCGACCATGTCATCCGAACTAAACCCTGGCCGCTCATCGTGCCGGCGCCGGAAGCCGGAAAGCTTGAGGATTTCAAGAATACCGTGCGGCAGGCGGCGCGTGCCTTCATGGATGAATACGCGGCCTACTTCGCGCACCATAGGGCCCGCGCCAACGGCGCCGCTATGCACGATCCCCTGCCACGCGTCGTGCTGGTGCCGGGCCTCGGACTGTTCGGGCTTGGCGCCACCGCCAAGGATGCGCGTGTCGCCGCCGATGTTGCCGAAGCCGCCGCCGAAGGCATTAGTGGCGCGGAAGCGATCGGCGCGTTTAAATCGATCCCCGAAGCCGACGTGTTCGATATCGAATACTGGCCTCTTGAACTCGCCAAGCTCGGTCAGCGCAAGCCATTGCCGCTCGCCGGTCAGATTGCGGTGATCACCGGAGCCGGTGGCGCTATTGGCAGTGCAACCGCGCACGCATTCGCCGAAGCCGGCGCGCAAGTTGCCCTGCTCGACATCGACGATGATGCCGCAGCCAATAGCGCCAAGGCGATTGGCGGCGCGGCTCGCGCGGTCGCGTGCGACGTTACCAGCACTGCATCGGTTCGCACCGCCTTTGAACGGGTTGTTGCTGCGTTTGGGGGTGTCGACATTGTCGTTTCCAATGCCGGTGCTGCCTGGGAAGGCAAAATCGGTGAAGTCGATGAAGGGCTCCTGCGCGAGAGCTTCGAACTGAATTTCTTCGCTCACCAGAAAGTCGCGCAAGCTGCGGTGAGGATCATGCTCAAGCAAGGTCTTGGCGGCTGTCTGCTGTTCAATGTTTCCAAACAGGCTGTGAACCCGGGGCCGGATTTTGGCCCCTACGGTCTGCCGAAGGCGGCAACATTGCTACTGGTACGCCAGTATGCGCTCGATTATGGGGCTGAGGGCATTCGCGCCAATGCCGTTAATGCCGACCGGATCCGCTCCGGCTTGCTCACCACGGATTTTATCCAGCAGCGCGCTAAGGCGCGTGGGTTAAGCGAGAAAGAATATATGAGCGGCAATTTGCTTCGGCGCGAAGTGACGGCCGAGGATGTGGCCCAAGCCTTCCTGCACCAGGCGCTCGAATTGAAAACCACCGCCAACGTCACGACGGTCGACGGTGGTAACATCGCTGCCGCATTGCGTTAGCCCCTGGAATTGCCAAGAAGCGTGCTATTGTCTATCTCGCTCGACACCCACAAAGGAACCGACACAATGCTGCGAAACGTGGCCATTGCCATCATCCCCGTCATGTTAGTGGCGACGCCCGCCGCGGCCGTCACCTCCCAGGAAAAGATGGAGACCTGCAAGGTCGGCGCCGAAAGCCAGCAGCTGGAAGGCGCCAAGCGCAACGCTTTCATCAGCAAATGCATGGCGAAGGGTAATTACGAGCCTCCCGCAAGAAAGAACGCCAAACAAACTGCGCCGAAGCAACCAAAACCGCAGTAGGCCAGCTTGAGTGCCATTAGGCGGCGCGCGTCACCGGCCGCTCCAATGGCGTCACCTCGAACTTGCGCAGTGCACCCCGCCGCAAAATATCGATCGCTATACGCCGTCCGATTCGCTCACCGTCGAGCAGCCGGATGAGATCGTCCACGCCGGTGATTGGCGCGCCGTCGGCACCCACAATCGTGTCGAGACTCATCAATCCCGCCATGGCTGCCGGCCCATTCGGCTCGAGTGCATTGATCATTGCCCCCGAACTGTTCTCTATTTCCGCCGCACGCGCATACCGCCGTGGCACCGCGGCCGTCTGAGCCGAAACGCCGATAAAGGCGCGGCGAACACGGCCATGCCGGATCAACTCGCTTAGAACGAATTGCGCCGTGTTGCTGGCAACCGCAAAACAGATGCCCTGGGCCCCCATGATCACAGCGGTGTTGATACCGATCACCTCGCCGCGTGAAGACACCAGTGGCCCACCAGAATTGCCGGGGTTAAGCGCGGCGTCGGTCTGGATCACGTCCTCGATCAGACGTCCGTTGCGGGACCGTAAAGAACGCCCGAGTGCCGAAATAACGCCGGCGGTGACGGTCGATTCGAAGCCGAGTGGATTTCCGATCGCCACCACGAGCTGACCGCGCTTGAGCTTTTTGGAATCTCCAAGCGCCGCGCTCGGAAGATCGCGGACCGATCCTGCACGCAGCAGCGCCAGGTCGGTGTCAGGATCCTCGCCCAGCCGGCGGGCTTCCATGACGTGACCTTCTGCATCCTGGAGCCGGACCTCCTTCGCCCCGTCGACCACGTGACTGTTGGTCAGCACCAAACCGTCCGGCGCGATAATCACGCCAGACCCCACGCCACCGGAGCGACCGTGGCCGTTGCGGACTTCCACGCGCACCACCGCTGGCCCGATAGCATCGGCCACGGAGGTCACCGCACTGGAGTATGCGTCGAGGAGATCGGTGTCGGAGGCGGACCGAGCCGCGTCCTCGCCGATGCCCTCGACATCGGACGGCGAAGCAAAGTCGAGCATTGGCATTTCGGGGTTTTGTCGAACGCAACGAGATGTAGGGATTGGGCGGCGGAAATGGAAGATGCGGCCACAACCGCTAGCGATTCGTTGAAGTTGAAATGATTTCTTCAGGGTTCCTCAAGCTGCCTGAGGTAAATTTTCAAACAAATTGAACATGTTAATTTACGTACAGCTCGCACCATGCACTCTGGACCAGTGAAAGCTACGCAGCGTCGCTCCAAGGACAGGCCCTCAATGGGGGAAGGGCTTCGTGCGTTGATCGCCTTGGCGGTTCTCGCCGGCATCTTGCTGCTGGCGATTTTCGTGACTTCGGCTTCTTATTTTTCCGGCGATCAACAAACCCATAGCGCTGAATCGAAGATCGCGCCCTTGTCCCAATCGAACGGAGGCGAAGCGGCACACCGTGTCGCTTCCATCGTGGTCGAGACTAACAGCAAAGGCCGCTGCGAAGAGCGCCGCTTCGACAATCGCACTGGTAAAGTTGTCTCGTCTAACTACGTCGATTGCGACGCTCGGCTTGCGGCTGAGCGCGAAACAGCGTCCCTGGAAAACAACAGTGCCGAGCGGATGCGCGCGATCCACGGTGCGTTCAAACGATAGTGCGCCAGCCGTAGTTCAGTCGCTCTGCAAGATAGCGTTCTTGACCATCGGATAGATCTGTTGCTGCCAGGCCTTGCCGGAAAACACGCCGTAGTGGCCGACTCCGGCTTGCATATGGTGACGCTTGCGATAGGGCCGCAATGACGAGCATAGATCGTGCGCCGCCAGCGTCTGCCCGACCGCGCAGATGTCGTCCTTCTCGCCTTCCACGGTGAACAGTGCGGTCCGCCTGATGGCGCGCGGCTCGACCTTGCGATTTTCATAGGTGAGCGCGCCGATCGGCAACGTGTGCTCCTGAAACACCAACCGCACCGTCTCCAAATAAAACTCAGCGGTCAAATCGAGCACGGCGAAATATTCGTCGTAAAACGCCTTGGTCTGCGCAGCCTTTGCCACCTCGCCTTTCGCCAAATTTTCGTAGAGATCCCGATGCGCCTTGATGTGACGTTCGATGTTCATGCTCATGAAGGCGGCGAGCTGCACGAATCCGGGATAGACCTGCCGGCCGCCGCCGCTGTAGCGCCGTGGCACGCGTGCAATCAGTTGTCGCTCGAACCAATCGATTGGTTTCGATTTGGCGAGCGCATTGACCTTTGTTGGATTGACGCGGGTGTCGATCGGCCCCGCCATAAGCGTCATTGAGCGCGGCTGTGCCGGATTGTCGGCCTGAGCCATCACGCTCGCCGCCACCAGCGCCGCGACGCAGGGCTGACACACCGCCACAATGTGCGCACCCGGCCCGATTCGTTCGAGGAAACGGATCAAGTGCGTGATGTAATCGTCGAAACCAAAACGTCCGTGCTCAAGCGCGACGTCGCGCGCATTGTGCCAATCCGTTATGAAAACGTCGTGCTCGGCCAGCATTGTGCGGACAGTCGCGCGCAACAGCGTGGCGAAGTGTCCTGACAGCGGCGCGACCAGCAGCACGCGCGGTTGTGCCACCAAAATATCCTTCTTGAAATGCAGCAGCGTGCCAAACGGCGTCACATCGACCGCCTCTTCGGTAACCGCCACGTCGCAATTATCGATCGTGATGCTGTCGATGCCGTAAGGGGGTCGTTCGTGCGTGAGACCGGCGCGCGCGATCAACTCATAGGCAGCGGTCAGGTTACTCAAGGCCGTCGAATGCGCCGAGCCGTTGAGCCTCGCCCCCACCGATCTGGCCGCCATCCCGGCGAATTGGCGCACCGGCACCATGATGTCGGCTTGCGTCTGATAGGCCTGATAAAGCATCCAGTCCCCGGCGGCCCCGGCGGACCGCCCCGGAAGGCTAGACCATTTTTTGCTGCACTGCGAGATAAAATTGGCGACAGGCGGGGTTATAGCGGAAACCTGGGGAAATCCCGCTGTCCCACGAATTTTGCAGGACGGAAAAGTTATTGAACGACCAACGCTTTCATTTAAGGTGTCGAATGCCGGGCCGTGATGAACAAGGGACATTTGCGCCCTATGGCCAAGGCTACCCTCACAATCGCCAGTAAGAACTACGGCTCCTGGTCGCTGCGCGGCTGGCTGCTTTGCAAGATGGCAGGGCTCGACTTTGAGGAGCAGATCGTCGCCAGCGACGATCCCTCCACTCGTGCCGAACTTCTGCTGCTGTCGCCCTCTTTCCTCGTCCCTTGCCTCACTCATAGCGGCGTCACGGTTTGGGACACGCTGGCGATTGCCGAATATCTAAATGAGATCCTGCCGGCCGCCGGGCTTTTGCCAAAAACTCTCGCCGCCCGCGCGCGCTGCCGCTCCATCTCCGGCGAGATGCATTCCGGCTTCTCCAACCTACGTTCAGCGTTGCCGATGAATCTGAAGGCTCATCATCCCGGCTTCAAAGTCTGGGTGGGCGCACGGGCCGACATCGACCGAATCGTCAGCATCTGGCGTGAGTGCCTCGCTGCTGAAAAAGGCCCCTTCCTGTTTGGTACCTCCCCGTGTATGGCGGACGTCATGTTTGCGCCGGTCGTCACGCGCTTCCTCAGCTATGATGTAAAGCTTGATAGCGACTGCTCCGCCTACTGCACGGCAATTATGGCAATGCCGCCAATGCGTGAGTGGGTGGACGCAGCAAATGCTGAGCCTGACGAGGTGGTGGAACTCGATGTGGAATTTTAGAAAGCATGATCGTGTCCCGGGCCCAGTGCGGCGTGAACGCGTCGGGGACGTCGGCCTTAGCGTTTGAGCCAGTTGCTAATCCGCTCCACCGCGTCGTGCATCTCGGCGGTCGAACCTGCGTAACAAAACCGCAGGAAGTGCCTGCCATTGACCGGGTCGAAATCGATGCCCGGTGTCGCCGCCACGTCGGCTTCGTTCAACATTCGCTTTGCGAAATCGAGACTATCGTCGGAGAAACGGGAGACGTCGGCGTAGAGATAGAAGGCACCGTCGACGGGCAGAAATTTATCGAGTCCTGCTTTCGGCAAGCCTTCGGTGAGAATCCGGCGGTTCTCTTCGTAACCATCTTTGACCACTTCCATCTCTTCGCGGCCGTCGAAGGCGGCCTCAGCGGCCACCTGCGCCAACGTCGGCACTGAAATCGCAAGGTTGCCTTGTAGCCGCTCGATCGGGCGCACAAGAACATCCGGAACGACCATCCAGCCGACACGCCATCCGGTCATGCAGAAATATTTCGAAAAGGAATTGATCACCACCGCCCGCTCCGACACGTTCGCGGCGGTCTCGGCTGCGAAGGCGTAGTCGAGGCCGTGATAAATTTCGTCGGAGATCACCCGGATGCCTTCCGATTGCGCGACTGCGATCAGGCGCGAGAGCGCGTCGGCGTCCATCATAGTGCCGGTCGGATTTGCGGGACTTGCGATCACCACGCCCTTGAGTGGTGCACGTTGGTGCGCGGCGATCAGCGCTTTAGCCGACAGCGCCCAACGCGTCTCCGCCGAAGTCTCGATCAACACCGGTTCGCAACCGAGCGCGGAGAGGATGTGGCGATACGGCGGGTAGCCAGGATTGGCCAACGCCACCCGGTCGCCAGCTTCGAACAATGACAGGAAGGCCAGGATAAACCCGCCGGACGAGCCTGTTGTCACCACAACACGTGCTGGATCGAGGACCAGGTCGTAAGCGTCCGCGTAGTGACGCGCGATGCGTGCCCGCAATGACGGGATCCCGAGTGTCTCGGTATAGCCGATACGGCCATGTGCGAGTGCGGCCTGCGCCGCTTTGATTGCGGTCGCGGGCGCCGGAGCCGCTGGCTGCCCCACCTCCATATGTATAATGCGGGCGCCCTGCGCCTCACGCTGAGCCGCCGCCGCCATGACGTCCATAACGATGAACGGCGGCACGTCGCTTCGTTTCGATGGTTTCAAGAGCTGTTTTGCTGCCTCAAGCATCGTTTTTGGCTCTTCGGACCTCTCAGCGCCCCGCTGTTGCCGTATTCGACGGATTGCTTGCGAATGGCTATTTCATGACCCAGTCGTGATCGCCAGCCGCGTTGACCGCCCCAAAGCGCGTCACTAGGTTCACGCCAATCTGGCAGAAAATCGGGATGTCCTTGAACGGCACACCTATCAGGACGCGGCGCAGGGCGCCAGCAGCCCGAACCATCGCGTTCCTCACCGCGATTGCGGTTGGCGCCGCCGGTGGCGGCCCTGCTGTCACGCCCGTGCGCGCTCAGGACAGCACGACTCGCGGCATGCCGGTCATCCGCGACGCCGAAATCGAGCAGCTGTTGCGTGACTATGCACAACCGATTCTGCGCGCCGCCGGACTTGCCAAGCAAAACGTAAGGGTCGTGGTGCTTAGCGACCGTTCGTTCAATGCCTTCGTTATGGACGGCCGCCACATCTTCGTAAACGCCGGCACGCTGTTTGATGCCAAGACGCCAAATGAAATCATCGGCGTGTTCGCGCACGAAACCGGACACTTGGCCGGAGGTCATCTCCAACGCTTACGCGAGCAGCTTGCGTCGGCGCAAACAGCGTCGATCATTGCCTTGCTGGCCGGCATCGGCGCGGCCGTTGCGGGTGCGCGCAGCGGTGCGGGCGATGTCGGGGCGGCCGCAATCATGGCGCCGCAGTCGGCGATCATGCGTTCCCTGCTCTCTTACGTACGCACGCAGGAAGACCAAGCCGACCATGCAGGTGTGAAGTTTCTCAATGCCACTGGTCAGTCCCCCAAAGGGATGGTCGAGCTATTCAAGCGCTTGAGCAATGAAGTGTTGTTCAATTCGCGTTATATCGACCCGTACATGCAAACACACCCGATGCCGGCCGATCGTGTCGCCGCCCTCGAAACACTCGCCAGGGCCAGTCCTTATTGGGACCGCAAGGACCCGCCCGAGTTACAACTTCGCCACGACATGATGCGTGCGAAACTTTCGGGCTTCCTGGAGCGGCCGAACTCGGTCGCCCGCCGCTACCCACTCGGCGACCACAGCCTGCCCGCGCGATATGCCCGTGCCATTTCCGCCTATCGTAATGCCGACCTTCGCCAGGCCCTCGTACAAATCGATGGACTGATTCAGGCGCAACCAAACAATCCGTATTTCTACGAGCTCAAAGGCCAGGCGCTTCTCGAGGGTGGTCATCCGGCTGAAGCAGTCGCCCCGCTGCGCCAAGCCGTGCAGCTCTCGCACAACACCCCGTTGATCGAGATCATGCTCGCGCAAGCGCTCAATGCCACAAATAATCCAAAAATGGCCGAAGAAGCGGTGGGCCTTCTCCGTGTAGCGATCGTCCGCGAACCCGAAGTGCCTGACGCTTATGCGCAACTTGCGATGGCCTATGGTCGCAAAGGTGATCTCGCGAATGCCGACCTCGCCTCGGCCCAGGCCGCATTTAACCGCGGCGATCTTAAGACGGCGCGCCAGCTAGCCACACGCGCAAAAACCCGCCTGCCGATCGGTTCGCCCGGGTGGGTGCAGGCCGATGATATTGTAAACGTTAAACCGAACGCCAACGCCAAGGTTCAATAATGAGGAATAGCTCCATGACATCAAGACCTCGCCTAGTCGCCGCCACCTGTGCGGCTCTGCTGCTGGCAGTTGCCGTGCCGCAAGCCTCACGTGCCGACGAATTTTCCACGAGCCAGCGCAGCGAGGTTGAACGCATCGTGCGCGAATACCTGATCGCGCATCCTGACGTAATTCAGGACGCCATGGCCGAGCTCGAAAAACGGCAGACCGCGGCAGATGCCGAGAAGCACAAGGCGGCTGTAAAGCAATATTCAGAGGCCTTGTTCACCTCGCCGCGTCAGGTTGTGCTCGGCAATCCGAACGGCAATGTGACCTTCGTGGAGTTCTTCGATTACAACTGCGGCTACTGCAAGCGTGCCATGGATGACATGCTCACGCTGCTTAAGGACGACCCCAAGCTCAGGGTAGTGTTGAAGGAATTCCCTGTCCTCGGGCCCGGCTCGGTGGAGGCTGCGCAGGTGGCGGTTGCTGTGCGAATGCAAGACAAGAGCGGCAAGAAGTACCTCGAATTCCACCAGAAGCTGCTCGGCGGCCGCGGCCAGGCGGACAAGGCGCGTGCGCTCGCGGTGGCCAAGGACATCGGTCTAGACATGGGTCGCCTCGACAAGGACCTGGCGAGTCCTGAAGTAAAGGCCACATTGCAGGAGAGCTTCAAACTCGCTGAAGCGCTCGGCCTCAACGGGACGCCAAGTTATGTGATCGGCGAGAACGTCGTTGTCGGCGCGGTCGGTCTCGATGCGCTCAAAGAAAAGGTCAATACCTCGCGTTGCGGCAAGCCGAGCTGCTGACAGACATCCGTCTGCAGCCTTTTTGCACTAATCATCGGCCGACGCAGCGCTAACTGCGGCGGCTTTTTTGCGTCATTGGAACAAAGTTCCGACCCGGCAGTTGTCGCGCGCATGTATACGCTTGGCATGGAAGAAGAGTACTTCCTGTTCGACGCACAGACGCGCCACGCAGTGAGTCGTGCGAACAAGAAATTCCTTTCCCTCGCACAAAAGCAGCTCGGCGATCATGTGATGACGGAAATGCTGCAGTCGCAGATCGAGGTCGCGACGCCGCCTTGCGCCAGCATGCAAGAAGCCCGGGGCCATCTTGCCCATTACCGTCGTACGCTTTCCCGGATAGCTGCCGACCACAAGCTCGGGCTCGCCGCCATGGGCACGTTTCCTCTCGCATATTGGCCGGAGCAGATCATGACGCCAAAGGCGCGATACGGCGCCATCATGGATGATCTGCAAATGATCGGCTACCGCAACATGTTGTGCGGCATGCATGTTCACGTCGCAGTGCCCGATGTCGACACGCGTATCAACCTCGTTATGCGGCTCACACCTTACCTTCCGCTTCTGCTCGCGCTTTCTACTTCGTCGCCGTTCTGGCAAGGCTATCTGACCGGCCTTGCCGGGTATCGGCTCGCCGCCTACGACGAATTGCCGCGCACCGGGTTGCCCGAACTGTTTCGCACCAATGAAGATTATCGCGAGTTTGTTGCCGCGCTGACATGGGCGAAAATCATTCCCGATGCGAGCTACATCTGGTGGGCAGTGCGCCCATCGCTCAACAATCCGACCATCGAGTTACGCGTTGCCGACAGCTGCACACGGCTGGACGATGCAATCGCCATCGCAGCTCTGTTTCGGTGTCTCGTTCGCGCGCTCGATCGCGATCGCGCGCTCAACGCGGGCTTCGATCGCGTCGGCCGCGCCATTACGCAAGAAAACAAATGGCATGCCCAGCGCTACGGAATTGGCGCAACTTTCGTCGAACCATTCTCGCGCTCCCCTCTCACGGTTCGGGAATGGCTTGATCAGGTCCTCGATTTCGTCGCCGAAGACGCCGTCGCCCTCGAATGCACGACGGAGATCAAGCACCTTCATACGATCATGGCCAAGGGCACCAGCGCCGACCGTCAAATCGAGATCTTCGGCAAGGCCAAGGCCGCTGGCCGCCGGAGGTTAACGGCGCTCAAAGAGGTGGTGGACTGGGTGGCGGCCGAGACCCAAGCACTCGAACAGCATCAAAACCCCGATCTGAGCGCCGTCCGGGCTTCCCCTTATCGTCGAGGGCACTTATAAAGCGCCACAGTTTCACGCGCATCGAGCCGAGCGCGAACGGGGACGCAATGGCAAAGACGACAATCTACGTCCTCAATGGACCGAATATGAACCTGCTCGGTACCCGCGAGCCGGAGAAATATGGACGCGCAACTCTTGCCGACGTGGAAAAGCTTTGCGCTGAGACCGCCAAGCGGTTCGGCCTCGAGATTGCGTTCCGTCAATCGAACCGGGAGGGCGAACTGGTCGACTGGATTCAGGAGGCGCACGCCAAGGACGCCGGCGCCGTCATCATCAACGCGGCCGGCTACACCACCACATCGATCGCCATATTGGATGCGCTGCTCGCCGTGAAACTGCCCGTGATCGAGGTGCACATCACCAATATCCACGCGCGCGAGAGCTTCCGGCAGAATTCTTACGTATCGAAAGCGGCAAAGGCGGTGATCGCCGGGTTCGGAATTGACGGCTACGCGTTGGCAATTACCGGTCTTGCCGGTCTGCTCGGCGCCAAGCAAAAAGGTTGAGCGGTGGGCAATGGCAAAGTCGCCAAAAACAATCGTCGATCGTGAGCTGATCCACGAACTCACCAAGCTCCTGGACGAGACCGGCCTCACCGAAATTGAAATCGAACAAGAGGGCAAGCGCGTGCGCGTCGCACGCAGCGCCTCGGTTTCGGCCGCACCGGCCGCCCTGCGCGTTGAAGTCGCACCGACGCCGTCGGCCGCGGAGAGCGGTTCCCAGCCGTTCGATCCTTCGAAACACCCGGGCGTGGTAATATCGCCAATGGTCGGTACTGCCTATGCTGCGGCAGAGCCCGGCGCCAAGCCTTTCATCGATATCGGCAGCAAGGTCAAAGTCGGTGACACACTGCTGATCGTCGAAGCGATGAAAACCATGAACCAGATTCCAGCCCCACGCGCCGGCACCGTAATTCAAATTTTGTTTGAGGACGGTCAGCCCGTGGAATTCGGCGAGCCGCTGGTGATTGTCGAGTGATGATTCCGTCATCCTGAGGTGCGAGCGTCCCTTCGCGCGAGCCTCGACGGGGTGACGGCCGTGATCCTTCCTCAGGATGACGGATCGAAAGTACGAGTGAGAGATGTTCGATAAAATCCTCATCGCCAACCGCGGCGAAATCGCCTTGCGCGTGCTGCGCGCCTGCAAGGAGCTCGGCATTCCGACCGTGGCGGTGCATTCCACCGCCGACGCTGATGCCATGCATGTGCGCTTCGCGGACGAGAGCGTGTGTATCGGGCCTCCCGCTGCAAAGGACAGCTACCTCAATATTCCCGCCATCCTGTCGGCTTGCGAAATCACCGGCGCTGACGCCGTGCATCCCGGCTACGGATTCCTGTCGGAGAACGCGCGTTTCGCGGAAATTCTCGCCGAACACGGCGTGCAGTTTATCGGTCCCAAGGCCGAGCACATCCGCCTGATGGGCGACAAGATCGAGGCCAAACGCACCGCGACGAAACTCGGTATCCCGGTCGTGCCGGGCTCGGACGGCGGTATTGGCTCCGACCAGGAAGCAACCACGATCGCAAACGGCATCGGCTATCCGGTTCTCATCAAAGCTGCGGCCGGCGGCGGTGGCCGTGGCATGAAGGTTGCGCGTAGCGCAAGCGAGCTTTCCACTGCACTATCGACCGCCCGCGCCGAGGCTAAAGCCGCGTTTGGCGATGATGCCGTTTATCTAGAGAAATATCTTGAACGGCCCCGCCATATCGAAATTCAGGTGCTCGGCGACGGTAAAGGCAATGCCATTCATCTGGGCGAGCGCGATTGCTCCCTGCAACGCCGCCATCAGAAGGTTTGGGAAGAAGGACCCTCGCCGGCGCTCAATGCCAGCGCGCGAGATGCGATCGGCGAGACGGTCGCCAAAGCGATGCGCGCGATCGGCTATCTTGGAGTCGGTACCGTCGAGTTCCTCTATGAGGAGGGCAAGTTCTACTTTATCGAAATGAACACACGCATTCAGGTCGAGCATCCAGTGACCGAGATGATCACTGACATCGACCTGATCTTTGAGCAGATTCGTGTTGCCGCCGGCACCGACCTTACAATCAAGCAAAGTGACGTGAGATTCCACGGCCACGCGATTGAGTGCCGCATCAATGCAGAGAACCCCGTGTCATTCCGGCCCTCACCCGGCAAGATCCTGCATTATCATGCGCCGGGCGGACTTGGAGTGCGCATCGATTCAGCTGTGTACCAGGGCTACACCATCCCGCCCTACTACGATTCACTCGTTGGCAAGCTGATCGTTCACGGCAAGACGCGCACCGAGTGCTTGATGCGGCTAAAACGCGCGCTCGACGAGCTGGTGGTGGATGGCATCGAAACGACATTGCCACTCTTTCGCGCATTGGTGCGCGAAAACGACATCGTCGATGGCAACTATCACATCCATTGGCTGGAACAATTCCTCGGCCGCGGCGGCATGGAGAGCTAGGGCTGCGACGCGGCGCCGGTCAGTCGCGTCAGCAGCGCGCAAACGTCGTTCGGATCGTAAGGCTTCGCCATAAAGAGCGAGCGCGGCACCAGCGGAGCAATTTCGGAAAGCTTGAAACGTCCAGAGGCGTAGACGATCGGCATTTCCGGCCGCAATTCCCGCGCGCGTGCCGCCAGTTCTGCGCCGTTCATGCTGCCTGGCAAATTGATGTCGGTGAACAAGACGTCGATATCGGCGCCCGAGTTCGATGTACTGCAATGCCTCGTCTGCGGTTGTTACTTCATGCACCACAAACCCGGACGCGCTCAGAACGTCAGCGACAAGGTTGCTGATGAGAACTTCATCCTCGACTACCAAGACCGAAATCGGCGCGGTGCCCCGGCCCATACATTCCCCTCCCACGTCTGCCGTCTGCCCTCCGATCAACGCAAAGGGCTGACGAGGTTTCAGAAATTTGCTGCATTTATGGTGTCTAAACGGTTAACAACTTCAGTGGGCGCCTGTTCCTCTCCTCATGCAGGCGGCGCTGCCGTAGGATCAAACACTCCGTCTCCGCGACTTGGGCCATGGCAAACCGCGAAAACACTTTCATCGAGATCACGCCGGAAGTGCTGCTTAAGGCCTATGCCTGCGGCATCTTTCCCATGGCCGAAAGCGCGGACGATCCGGCCCTCTATTGGATCGAGCCGGATATGCGGGGAATCATCCCGCTCGAAGGGTTCCACGTGCCTGTGCGGCTGGCGCGCAGTGTCCGTTCGACGCCCTGGACCGTTCATGTCGATCGTGATTTTGACGCGGTGATCGAGGGGTGCGCCGAACCCAAGCAGGACCGCGCCCGTACCTGGATCAATACGCGCATCCGGCGCATCTATCGCGCGCTGTTCGAGCGCGGTCATTGCCACACCGTCGAAGTCTATGACGGCAACGAACTTGTTGGCGGGCTCTACGGCGTGTCGCTTGGCCGCGCCTTCTTCGGCGAAAGCATGTTTCACCGTGCCCGCGATGCCTCCAAGATTGCGCTGGTGCACCTCATCGCGCGGCTCAAGGTTGGCGGCTATCGCCTGCTCGACACGCAATATGTCACCGAGCATCTGAGGACCTTCGGCGCAGTCGAAGTTCCGAAGCGGCGCTATCACCGTCTGCTGGAGGACGCGCTGATCGGCGAGGCCGATTTCGAGGCCGTGCCGCTCAATCGTCCCCTCAGCGGCGCGGACGCCCTCACGATTATTCGCTAACGCGTGCTCCGCATGCGCCTGCCCAATTAGCGCGGCGGCGGGAAAAAACCCGGCGGCGGCGGCGCGCGTTGCGGCTGCTGCGGCGGAGGTGGTGGCGGCGTACGACGCTGCTGCTGCGGGCGGGCGGGTTGCTTGGGTGTCTCCGGAGGGGCTTCTGCCACAGCCGAACTCTGCCCCCCTTTGCAGTCGGTGACCCACACATCGTAGATCGGATGTTCGACCGCGTGCAGGCCCGGGCTAGCTGCGAACATCCAGCCCGTGAAGATGCGCTTGATCTCTCCTTGCAGTGTTACCTCGTCAACTTCGACGAAAGCGTCGGTATTCGGCGTTTCGGTTGGCGGCCGTGAGTAACAAACGCGCGGTGTCACCTGTAACGCGCCGAACTGCACCGTCTCGTTGATGGCAACGTCGAACGAAATGATGCGGCCGGTGATCTTGTCGAGACCCGAGAACACCGCGGTCGGGTTTGCGATGCGCTGCGGCGACGGCGCGACCACGACTTCGTCGCTTGGCTGCGGCGCGGTATTGGCAGGTTGCGGAGCGTTGCGCGGCGAGCCGGGGCCCGGCGGCAAAGCTGGCGGTGCCGGCACAGGTGCAATGGCGGCGCCCTGCGGTGGCGGCGGTGCCGCCAATCCACCCGGCGGTGGCGGCAGCGGCTGCGATTGTATGGTGCCGCCACCCGGCCGGTTGGACGGCGGCAGGTTCATCGGCGCCGGAAGCGGCTGCGGCGGCGGCTCGTCGCGGCCGGGATAATAAGGTTGCTGCGGTGGTGGTGGCCGGCTCGGCGGCGCACTCGGTACATCGGCCGGCGGCCGTGGCGGACGATCGCCGAAGATCGAACCGAACTGCGCAAAGGCAGGCTGCGCCGCGAGCAGCGCCGCAACCGCCAACAAAGCGACCGAACAGATGCAACGCGCCATTAAAGCCCGGCTTTACCTGGCCGGCGTGGATTCGCCTGATGCCGGTATCAATGCCCGTTAACACGGAGAATACGGCGGCGGAAGGGCGCCCGTCGGCGGTTTCAGGGCACCGAACTACCCTCGGGTGTCGGGGGTCCACGCCTTGTAATCGCCGGTTGCTTTCGGCCGGCGCCCGGCGGCGAGTGTCGAGCCCGGCGGCCGCAGCGCAGCCGGTGTACCGGTCATATTTGGCCGGTGCGGCTTTTGCCACGCATGTGGTTTGTAGCTTTCCTGTGTCGGCGGTGTATCGACGGTGTGGTGCAACCAGCCGTGCCAGGACGGGGGCACGCACGAGGCTTCCGTATAGCCGTTGTAGATCACCCAGCGCCGCTCGAAGCCGAGCGTCTTGTCGATCTTGCCGCCAATGGTGCGATAATAGCGATTGCCGAATTCATCATCGCCGACGGCCTCGCCATACATCCAGGTCCAGAACTGGGTCCCGAAGGTCTGCGAATTCCACCAGGTGAACAGCTTGAGCAGGAAACTTTTCATCGCCACCGTGCATTGAAAACGATCGGAACGCAGGCGTTTTGCCACCTCGCCGTGGCCGTGTCCAGCGGACCAAAATAACGCCACCATATTCGCCGCGCCTCACTCGATGATATTAAGGCCGCATGGATTCGCTCCGAGCCGCGCTTACTCAAATCAAGGACCTCCTCGACTGGCTGCCCAGTGAGCTTGTCGCGCTTCTCATTCTCGCAATCGCGGTGGCAATTGCGCTGGCACTGCATCGCTGGGCGCGCAAGCTGACGCGCCGCGCCATCGCCGAGCGTTACCCCAACGCTTTTTCAATCGTCACGCAGCTGCGCGGACTGACCCGGCTGGCACTGCTGATCCTTGCAATGATCATTGCCATTCCGGTGGCACCGCTCGATCCCGATGTTGCGAGTTGGCTGGCACGACTGCTGGTGATGGCGGTGGTCGGCCTGACCGGCTGGGCGGCAATCACATCGTTGAACATTGCTTCAAATATCTATCTGCGTCGCTTCCGGCTCGACGTCGACGACAACTTGCTGGCGCGCAAGCACAATACGCAAATCCGCGTACTGGTGCGCAGCGCCGACGTGCTGCTGATCCTGATAACCTTCGGCGCCGCACTGATGACCTTTGAGCCTGTGCGACAATACGGCATCAGTCTGTTCGCCTCCGCCGGCGTAGCGGGCATCGTCGCCGGATTAGCCGCACGGCCGGTGCTGAGCAATCTTATGGCGGGCGTGCAGATCGCCATGACGCAGCCGATCCGTCTTTACGACGCAGTGACCGTAGAGAACGAGCACGGCACCATCGAGGAAATCACCTCCACCTATGTTGTTGTGAAGCTGTGGGACTGGCGGCGCTTGGTCGTGCCGCTGACTTACTTCATCGAGAAGCCGTTCCAGAACTGGACGCGGGAAACGTCGGCCCTGATCGGCAATGTCATAGTCTTCGTGGATTACAGCGCGCCGGTTGGTGTCATTCGCGAGAAATTCAACGAGATCCTCAAACAATCGGACAAATGGGATGAAAAGATCGCCACCCTGCAAGTCACCGATTTCAAGGAAGGCACTATGGAGCTGCGCTGCCTGATGAGTGCGCGCTCAGCCGGACAAGCATTCGAGTTACGCTGTGAGGTGCGCGAAAAGCTGATCGATTTCCTGCAACGCGAACACCCCGAGACGCTGCCGCGCTCGCGCCAGATCAGTTTTAGGGGAAAAAACGAAGAGGCCCGGCAGGAGCCTGCGCCTCGGGGCGCGGCCGGCAAGCGCGCAGTCGGGCGAAAACGATAATTGCCCCCGGTGCCCGGATCTATGTTGCAGTGCATGTTGCGTTTCAGCGCAGGCTGCGGGTATCTTGCCCACGAATTCATCAGCGCTGGCCCCGAGCCGCCTAAGCTTGGCTCACCAATGCTGAAATTCGAACGACAGTGCCGGGATTAAAGGCGGGCTCCTAAAGGGTCCGCCTTTTTTCTCGGCGTCGGCGCTGCAAGGCGTCGGCGGCCGATTTAGAGCCCCGCGAGTGCCGAACACGCCGCCAGGTTGAATTCACAGCGGTGCACTTCCCCACGTCCGCCAACTCCACTCCGCGCCTGCGCCGTAAGGCACTGACCGCGTTTTGAGAATCGAGAACTCCGGCCAGGCTCCAAGCTGATTTTTCCCCGGCTTGTCCCCCGCTGCACGCGTGACCGGGTCCGGCAAGATCGGCACGGAAGTCCCGTTTTTCCGTCATTTTTCTGTCACGGGCGGAGGCATAAAAACCTACTCCGCCAGGCCGCGAAAAAAACTTTTCGGGAGGCCGGGATAGCCCAATACTGCCTGCGTTGTCGTAGTCTGTTGTCCCCGAAATTCACCGGTCGGACACAAGATTTAGTGTTTGATTCAGATTTGATGACTATCTCTTGTTGACGCGTACGGCGAGTCCACTTAGCTTTGGTGTGTTCGGTGGCGTTGAGTTTCAGGTTCCCTCCGGACCCTCAGAACGGCTTTCCAGTCGCGAACTCAACCCACGCCAGAACCATGGCGTTGTGGGACAGGGATTTGTTGTCTGCCCGGGGTAAAACCCCCGGATCGAACCGGTGCCGGATGAGAGTATCGGCCTTAGATGAGGTGGGTGGGTTGAACGAGTCGAGCAACGACGGCGGGCCGGGACAGGTCCGTCAGAAACAAAAGGGCGGTGGTCAATCGTCCGGAAATTTGGGGCTAGAGACACATGCGAATTGAGCGGCGCTACACCAAGGATGGACAGTCGGCCTACGCAGGCATCGAGTTCCGGCTTACCACCAGCGAGATCCGCAATCCGGATGGCTCGGTGGTCTTCAAGCTCGACAATGTCGAGGTACCGGAATTCTGGTCGCAGGTCGCCTCCGACGTGCTGGCGCAGAAATATTTCCGCAAGGCGGGCGTGCCCGCGCGCCTGAAGAAGGTCGAAGAGAATTCAGTGCCCTCATTCCTGTGGCGCTCGGTCGCCGACGAGGAGGCGCTTGCGACGCTGCCTGAAAAGGAACGCTACATTGGCGAGCACTCGTCCAAGCAGGTGTTCGATCGTCTCGCCGGCACGTGGACCTATTGGGGCTGGAAGGGCGGCTATTTCGAATCCGAAGACGACGCGCAGGCCTACTTCGAGGAGCTGCGCTACATGCTGGCTGCGCAGATGTGTGCACCGAACTCGCCGCAATGGTTCAACACCGGCCTGCACTGGGCTTATGGCATCGATGGTCCCGGCCAAGGCCATTACTTCGTCGATCCGTTCACCAGCAAGCTGACCCGATCCAAGTCGGCTTACGAGCATCCGCAACCGCACGCCTGCTTCATCCAGTCCGTCTCCGACGACCTGGTGAATGAAGGCGGCATCATGGACCTGTGGGTGCGCGAGGCACGCCTGTTCAAATACGGCTCCGGCACCGGTTCGAACTTTTCCAAGCTGCGCGGCGAAGGCGAAAAGCTTTCAGGCGGCGGCAAGTCGTCCGGCCTGATGTCGTTCCTGAAAATCGGTGACCGCGCTGCGGGTGCGATCAAGTCGGGTGGCACCACGCGCCGCGCGGCCAAGATGGTGATCGTCGATGTCGATCACCCGGATATCGAAACCTATATCAACTGGAAGGTCCTCGAGGAGCAGAAGGTCGCAGCACTTGTCACCGGCTCCAAGATCAACCAGAAGCACCTGAAAGCCGTTCTCAAGGCCTGCGTGAATTGCGAGGGCTCGGGCGACGATTGCTTCTCGCCGGAGAAGAACCCCGCGCTCAAGCGCGAGATCAAACTCGCGCGCCGGGCGATGGTGCCGGATAATTTCATCAAGCGCGTGATCCAGTTCGCCAAACAGGGCTACAAGGACATCGACTTCCCGACCTACGACACCGATTGGGACAGCGAGGCCTATCTCACCGTCGCCGGCCAGAACTCAAACAATTCGGTGCGCGTTACCGACGGTTTTCTCAAGGCCGTCGAATCCGACGCCAAATGGGATCTGACCTACCGCAAGAACGGCAAGATTGCGAAAACGCTCGATGCCCGCGAGCTGTGGGAGAAGATCGGCTACGCCGCCTGGGCTTCGGCCGATCCGGGCCTGCAATACCACACCACCGTCAATGACTGGCACACCTGCCCGGCCTCCGGCGAAATCCGCGCGTCGAATCCGTGCTCGGAATACATGTTCCTCGACGACACGGCCTGCAATCTCGCCTCGCTGAACCTGCTGACGTTCCGTGACGAGAAGACCGGGCAATTCCAGGTCGAGAGCTACGAGCACGCTGTCCGCCTGTGGACTGTCGTCCTCGAAATCTCGGTGATGATGGCGCAGTTCCCCTCACGCGAGATCGCCGAGCGATCTTTCGAATTCCGCACGCTTGGCCTCGGCTACGCCAATATCGGCGGCCTGCTGATGACGTCTGGAATCCCCTATGACTCCGATGCCGGCCGCGCCATCGGCGGTGCGCTCAGCGCGATCATGACCGGTATATCCTATGCGACCTCGGCCGAAATGGCCGAGAATCTCGGACCGTTCCCTGGTTACAAGAAAAACCGCGAGCACATGCTGCGCGTGATGCGCAATCACCGCCGCGCGGCCTACAACGAGCGCACCGGCTACGAGAAAGTCGCAACGCCGCCTGTTCCACTCGACCATGCCGCCTGTATGGATCAGACGCTGATCGCGCATGCCAAGGCAGCCTGGGACCGCGCGCTGGAGCTCGGCGAAAAACACGGCTACCGCAATGCGCAGGCGACTGTGATCGCGCCCACCGGCACCATCGGCCTGGTGATGGATTGCGACACGACCGGCATCGAGCCCGACTTCGCATTGGTGAAGTTCAAGAAGCTCGCCGGCGGCGGCTATTTCAAGATCATCAACCGCGCGGTGCCGGAAGCACTCCGCACGCTCGGCTACAGCGAAGCCGACATTGCGGAGATCGAGGCTTATGCTGTCGGCCACGGCACGCTGGCGCAGGCGCCCGCGATCAACCACACCACGCTGAAGGCCAAGGGCTTTACCGACGAAGCGATCGCGAAAGTCGAGAAGGCTCTGCCGACGGCCTTCGACATCAAGTTTGCCTTCAACAAATGGACGCTGGGCGAGGAGTTCTGCCGCGAGAAGCTCGGCATCGGCGCCGAGGACCTCGCCTCCCCTGCCTTCGACCTCCTCGCCGCGCTCGGTTTCGGCAAGCGCGAGATCGAGGCCGCCAACATCCATGTCTGCGGCGCCATGACGGTGGAAGGTGCGCCGCATCTCAGGGCAGAGCACTATCCGGTGTTTGACTGCGCCAACCCGTGCGGCCGTACCGGCAAGCGCTATCTCTCGGTCGAAAGCCACATTCGCATGATGGCGGCGGCACAGCCCTTCATTTCCGGCGCCATCTCCAAGACCATCAATATGCCGAACGAGGCGACGGTCGAGGATTGCAAGGAAGCCTATCTAATGTCGTGGAAGCTGGCGCTCAAAGCCAACGCGCTCTACCGCGACGGCAGCAAGCTCAGCCAGCCGCTCAATTCGCAACTCATCGCCGACGAGGAGGACGAGGAGGATGCTGTCGAGGCCTTCCTCGAACGTCCCGCCGCAGCGCGTGCCACGGCGCTAGCCGAGAAAATGGTTGAGAAGGTCGTCGAGCGTATCGTGGTGATGCGCGAGCGCGAGCGCATGCCCGACCGCCGCAAGGGCTACACCCAGAAGGCGGTGGTTGGCGGCCACAAGGTCTATCTCCGTACCGGCGAATATGACGATGGTCGGCTGGGCGAGATATTCATCGACATGCACAAGGAAGGCGCGGCGCTCCGCTCCATCATCAACAATTTTGCCATCGCGGTATCGCTCGGCCTGCAATACGGCGTGCCGCTGGAGGAATATGTCGACGCCTTCACCTTCACCCGCTTCGAGCCGCAGGGCCCGGTGCAGGGCAACGACTCGATCAAATACGCGACCTCGATCCTCGACTACGTGTTCCGCGAGCTCGCTGTCTCCTACCTTGAACGTTTCGATCTGGCCCATGTGGACCCGACCGAGGCTGGCGGTTTCGACGCGCTCGGCAAGGGCGTGGAGGAAGGCAAGACAGCGCCTGCGACCAACTATGTGTCGAAGGGCCTGACGCGCTCACGCACGGATCGTCTCTCCGTGGTGCGTGGCGTCACCGCGCCCGCGGCCGGCGGCAATATTACCGCCCTCGCCTCGGTCAGCGGCCCGCGCGCCGAGATTGCGGGCAGCACGGCACTCAAGGCCGAGCCGGAAGCCAAGCTCTCGCCGGCGGAGCAACTCGAGCAACGCAACGACCCGCAGGATGCGCGCGCGCATGCCAAGGCCGCTGCCTCCGAAAAACGCGCCGAGGCGCGCGCCAAGGGCTATGAAGGCGAAGCCTGCGGCGAATGCGGCAACTTCACGCTGGTTCGCAATGGCACCTGCATGAAGTGCGACACGTGCGGTTCAACAACGGGGTGTTCGTGAGCAAGAGCACTAAGGACATGGAACGCGCGCAAGCCGCGTTCCATAAGAAAGAGATCCAGGCGCGCGAAGGCGCCACCGCCACGGCCGAGTACAAGGCCGCGAGCCAGGCTGAGCGCGCCAAGACCGAGCGGCTGAGAGCGCTTCGGCTCGCCAAGGAAGCGGCCGACCGCGAGGCCGCGGCGAATGCGCCGCCACCCCCGCCGAAGCCCGCCAAGGCTGCAAAGGCGGCGAAGGCGACGAAACCGAAGGGCGCGGCGAAAAAGAAGAAGTGAAGACGCCTTTTCGGCCCCCTCGTTGCCGCATTGCACAGCTATGCCAGCGGCATGACTTCTTCATTTTCATTCACTTGGGATTATGACCGCGGCGAGACGTTCGCCGACGCTGTCGTCCATGTCCTCGGCGTTGCCATGGCGATTGCCGGCGCCGCGGTGCTCGTCGTCATCGCCTTGCACCACGGCACGATCGCACAGTTCGCAGCGGTCACGGTCTATCTGGCCGGGCTGCTTGCGATGTTCAGCTTCTCAGCGGCGTATAATTTGTGGCCGGTCTCGCCGTTCAAATGGTGGCTACGCCGCCTCGATCACTCGGCGATCTATCTGCTGATTGCCGGGACATACACCGCCTTCATGTTGCCGATGCATGGCGTCACCTCTGACGTTTTGCTCGCAATCATCTGGATAGCCGCACTCGCAGGCGTGGCGATCAAACTTTTGTGGCCGGGCCGTTTTGATCGCACATCAGTTGGACTTTATCTCGCAATGGGCTGGAGTGGACTTTTTGCTATCGGTCCGGTCAGCGCCGTGCTTGCGCCGGAGACGCTCGCTCTCATCGCCGTCGGCGGCGTACTTTACTCTGCCGGCGTCGTGTTCCACGCGTGGCGGAGCCTGCGCTTTCAGAATGCGATCTGGCACGGTTTTGTGCTAACGGCCGCGCTCTGCCACTACGCCGCCGTGGTGACGTCTCTGGTGGTGTGATCAACGGCAGTCACGCCGTCCGCTCACGCCTTCTGCCGGTCATTATCGATCGGGATCACCTGTCCCGAGATCGACTTTGCCGCATCCGAAGCGAGGAACACCGCAAGCTGCGCGATGTCCTTCGGGTCGATCATCGTCTTGATCGACGCCGCCGCGAGCGCGTCGGCTTTCACCTCTTCCAGGGATCGGCCGCTGATCTGCGCGCGACCTTGAAAAACCCGCACGATGCGGTCGCCCTCGACCGCGCCGGGCGCAATCGCATTGGCGCGGATACCCCATTCGCCGAGCTCCATCGCCAACGTCTTGGTCAGCCCGATCACGCCCCATTTGGTCGCAGCGTATGGGCTTCGATTGGGAAAGCCGTAGCGCCCGGCGATCGAAGACATGTTGATGATGCAGCCGGCTTTCGATTTCTTCAGGTGCGGGATGGCGAGCCGCGACACATCGAACATGGCGGTGAGGTTGACGAGAACGACCTTGTCCCAGTCGTCCGGTGGATATTCGGCGACCGGAAGCGTCAGGCCCGCGATGCCGGCATTGTTGATAAGCACGTCGAGCCCGCCCAGCGCCGCCATAGCCTCTGGCACCATGCGCTCGATCTCGGTGCGGCTTGCCATGTCGCAGCGGCGGGCGGTGATGCCGGGGATTTCCTTGGCGATAGCCGCTAGGGCCGTGTCGTCGATATCGCACACGAAAACTTTGGCGCCATTCGCCGTAAAGGCACGCGCAAATTCGCGGCCGATGCCGGCGGCGCCGGCCGTTATCAACACCCGTTGCGACATAGTTCCCCCATTTTGCAGTTTTTTGTTTAGCCCCCGTGCGTCTCAGTTTTACCATGAAATGGGCGGCCAGCTGCGCCCGGCATTCCATGCGCCTGTGTCGCGAAAGGTCCTCAATGCTGCGGACGGTTTCCGGCGTCATCGCCGTTGCCGCATTCCTCCTGCTGACGACAGCGGTTATAGCTGCGGAGCCTGCGGCCACGGCGCCCGTCCACAAAAAGCGGCCTGTGACCCGTCACTGGCACGGCTACGGCTTTTTGCCGGGCTATCGCCCGCTGGAAGTGATCGAACGCGAACGCGCGGCGCACTATTACAGGGTATACAGGCCCCAGTATTACGGCCCCGCCTGGCCCGGTTTCTATCGCGGCCGCTGGAATGGCGGTGGCTTCGGTCCCTGCTGGACGCAGACGCCGATCGGTCCGATGTGGAACTGCGGCCGCTAGACGATGCCCGCCGGCGCTCCGTCTCTCTCCACCATCTACGAGGAGCGCCGCAAGCTGGCGTCACGTTCACCCATCAAGGGCCGGAATCGGCTAACCTGCGCACAGTGATTCGGTCTTTGTTGATATTGCGCGCCGGGGCGGCTTAGCCCCGGAGCCGGTCTGTATTGGAATGAGTGGATTGAGGTGCAGTGCCGTGCGTTGGCCACACCATCGAGGGAGCTCCACGACATGGCGAAGAAGCGAAAGGCAGCAGCCAGGAAAAGCGCTGCGCGCAAACCGGCCGCACGCAGGCGGCGGCGTAGCAGCAATCCCGACGCTACCATCAATACGCTGGTCATCCTGGTGATGATCGTGGTGGTGCTTGGCGGGCTGTATCTGTATGCGCAGAACAGGAAACAGGCGGCGTTGTTGCCCGGCCTGATGCAGGCAGTTGGGACGCTCATCGCCCCGCAGCCCATTGCGGTGCCATCGGCGCTTCAGCCGGCTGCTCTGATGCAGACACCTCAGCCCGCAGCAGCGGGCCCACCAGCGCAGCCTGCGACACAAATTCGGGCGCCTGAACCCGCGGCAGGCTCAGACGCACCTCAACCCGCGACAGTGGCTGCGGTGCTAGCGCCGCAAGGCGATTAGGTCCAAAACGTTAGTTCGTGAAAATACGGCGGGTAGACCGCCGTGTGCGTTATATGCCGCCGTCAGTCAGCTGCGCGAGGCGCCGACGCAGTGCCGTCTTTTCGGCCTCGCAGTCACGCAGCCGCTGGGCCCACTCAAGCGGGACCGGCACGGACTGCTCGTACTCGCTTAAAAACGCGATACCGGCTTCGTTGGCGCCGCGCCATACCATGCGCGCCCTGTAAGAGCGCTCCTTGCGCGCGATCGTCAGGTCGAACTGATCCGGAACGACAGCGGTATTGGTGAAGGCAACTCTGGCGCCAGCCGGCGAAAAATTCCGCACCTGGCAATCCATGCTGGACTTGCGCCGATTGAACGCGATGACGCCGCCGAGCAGAGTGCGCGAACGCACGTTCTTTCGCTTTTCAGCCATCGACCAACTCCATTCCGATTGCGCGGACCAGAATACCAATCGGCGCTCGGTCAACAACCGGTTGCGGCGCGCGAATTGACGTTAGTATTAAATTCGATGGTTACCGTCGGCGGCACAGAGCCAGGATGGCAGTAATTCTGGCCCTGGAGTCCCGCTTTGTCGTGGCGGCGGAACGTCGCCGCAAACCCTGCAGCCGCCCCCTACTCTTCTTTCTCGGTGGTGAAATAGAGCGGATAGCCTTTGACGCGGCCCATTTCGGTCGCCTCTTTGGCTTTGGTCTCGGCCACGTCGCGCGTATAGACCGCAATCACGCAGGCGCCTTTCTGGTGCGCCGTCATCATCACTTTGTAAGCATGGCTTTCGTTCATCCGGAAGACGGCCTTGAGCACCAGCACGACAAATTCACGCGGCGTGAAGTCGTCGTTAAGCAGGATTACCTTCCACAGCGGTGGCCGCTGTGTTTTCGGCTTCACCTTGGTACGCGGTTTCTCGAGGGTCTTCTGGCTCATGGAAGCGCCATTGCCTTGGCGCGGGTATTTCAGCGCTCCTCGGCCAGCCTGTCCACTCGCCTGGCATCGAATTTCACCTCTCTCTCCGCCAGCAATTTACGGATCGCGGGCGCGCTGCGGTCATCGGGCGCACCGTGCCGCGAGACCATTGGTCCGCTGGATACTGAACGGGGCACTATTTGTCCTGCGCGACGGTCGTCTTCGAAGAGCCTTCAGAGGGAGCCTGCACGCTAACCCGACTGCAAAGAATGCAAATCGCATGGTTGTCGCTCCCGTGACCATGTAGCCTAGCCAACGCAACTTCCCCGGTTCCATTTCATCGGAGCGTTTCATGCTCTATCTCGCCGTCAAAGCCGCCCTCTCAGGCGTCATTATCGCCACTGTGTCAGAAGTAGCGCGCCGCTCGCCCACGCTCGGTGCACTCATCGTGTCGCTGCCGCTGGTGTCGATCCTCGGCATCATGTGGCTGTGGCATGATACCAGTGACGCTGAACGTATTGCAGCGCACGCACAATCGACGTTCTGGTACGTGCTGCCTACAATGCCGATGTTCCTGGTGATGCCGGCGATGTTGCGCCACGGAATCGGATTTTGGGAAACGCTCGCAGCATGTTGCATGCTCACCTTCGTGCTCTATCTCGGCACGATCTGGATGTTGGGAAAATTCGGCATGACAATTTGATGCAGCGCAGAATTTTTCGGGCAGTCGCGACAAGTGGTCACACAACCAAGCACTCACATAAATTGATTCGATCTTCGTCAAAAAACTTTCACGACATGATGTTACGTCAGCGCTGCTGCTTCATTAATGCGACGTCGACGCGCTAGGGTAACTAATGGTCAAGGGTATGGGGCCGCGTCGACACGGTTGGAGAAGGCCCATGGAATTGTCTCGCGACATCTCGAAGTTCGCGCGCTCACGTCCGGTGATCGAATGCGCGCAATGCGGCGAACGCATTTACATTCCTGAATGGTCGGAATGCGTCGACGGAAGCCGGGTGCGGCATCTGTGGCAATGCGATGCCTGCGGCACCTCGTTTGAAACGACGGTACGCTTCGTAGCGATATAACCGCAAATCTTCCGGCATCCCTCATGCTCCGGCCCGTGACCAGGCGCTGAGCTAATGGCGGTTTCACGGAATATTGCGCAGGCACCGGCACCCCGGTAGGCTATAGTGCCGGCCATGATTGATCGTCGATATTTTTTGCTGCTGGGAGGCATTGCGCTGGCGGGCGTTGATCCGCGATCAGCGCGTGCGACGGCCATGAGCCGCGTTACCGCCTATGCCTTTAATTTCAAGGGCCTGGATGGCGGCGAAATCCTGCTCTCCTCCTACGCCGGCCACCCGCTGCTGGTGGTCAATACCGCCTCGCTCTGCGGCTATACCCCGCAATATGCGGGCCTGGAGGCGCTGTGGACGCGATACAGGGGCAAAGGATTGATGGTTCTCGGAGTGCCGTCCAACGATTTTGGCGGTCAGGAGCCTGGAAGCGTAAGCGACATCCACGCCACCGCCCAGGGCCAGTATCACGTAACGTTCCCGATCACCGAAAAAGTGGCGGTGAAAGGCAAGGACGCTCATCCGTTTTATAGATGGGCGGCGGCCGAGCGCCCGCTTGAGGGGCCACGCTGGAATTTCCACAAATACCTGATCGGGCGTAACGGCTATCTAAAGGCGGGATTTACTTCGGCAGTCGAACCGACTGACCCGCTCATTATCGCCGCGATCGAAAGAGAACTGGCCGCGGCATAAAAGCTACGCGATTTGCGACACTCCTCCGCAACGTCTGCCACATTTCTGAAAAATTCAATTGACGAATCAGCGCGTCCATGACGGATTGGACGATACGACATACGGTCACGTGGGCCGGCAGTTTTAAAAAAAGCCGACCCGTACGAGGTTCCTCCCGCGTGGCGTTTTAACTGGGCGGCCGCAAGGCCGCCCCTTTTCATTTGCCATGGTGGTTCGCAGGCTCAGCAATAGCGGCGCGACACGCGGTGATAACTGCCGTCGCCGTAACGAATCCAGCAACGGTCGTCGTACCAATAATATCCGCCTCGACGCGGCTCCAGCTGCGACCCAAGCACAGCGCCAGCAGCGGCTCCGATGATGCCGCCTGCAACGGCGCCGCCGGCCCTGCCGGTTGCAGCGCCGCCGATAATGGCGCCGGCAGCGCCACCGAGCAGTGCACCGCCAACGGTGTTGTCCTGCGCCGTCGCCGTATGTATAGGCACGATCAACGCTAATACGATCACGGTCGCGATAGATCGAATCATGAGATCCCTCCGTCCCCCCATCCGGCCGTTTTTATGCGAAGTCGCGGCGCTTATCAAACCGGCCTGCCGCTTTGCGCAGACGCGTTATGCCGAGGCCTTCACGCGTTCGCCGGAAACCGCCGTCGAGTCCGCGGCCGCGGGTTGCAGCGGATCGATTGCTTCGACGAGCTGAAGGAAAGAACTGCCCGGCAGCGGTGGCGCAAATACGTATCCTTGCGCCAAGCGCACACCGAGCGCGCGCAGGTGCATCACCTGTTCGAAGTTTTCCACGCCTTCGGCGACGACATCCATGCGCATGTTGCGCGCGAGATCGACCAGGGTTTCAACGATGGTGGTCGAGTTGCGGTCGGTACCGATGGCGTCAACGAACATCTTGTCGATTTTGATGATGTCGACACCAAGCTTGAGCATATATGAAAGTCCGCTGTGGCCGGTGCCGACATCGTCGATGGCAATGCGCACCCCGAGACCCTGCAAGGCTGCAATGATCTGTCGTGTTTCAGTAAAGTTCTCGATGGGGTCGCGCTCCGTCACTTCCAGTACCACTTGCGAAAACTTGAGTGGCGAGTTGGCAAAGATATTGCGCACCTCCGTCACGATCGTCGGTTCGCTGAACAGCTTGCCGGCGAAGTTAAACGATATCTTCAGGTCGGGTCGGCGGCCGATGGCCGGACCCGCCTCGACGCAAACTTTTCGCATCAGGGTACGGGTGAGAGCGTGGATCAGGTCGCTCGATTCTATGAGCGGAATAAACGCGCCGGGCAATACAAGCGTCCCGTCCGGCTTTCGCCAGCGCACCAGGACTTCCGCGCCGCGCAACTGACCGGTTCGGATGTCGACAATGGGCTGATAGTAAGGAACGAATTCGCCGGCCTTGAGTGCGCGCTCGATGTCGGCCACCGGATTGCGCGGGGAACGTTGCGGGATGAGCACAACGAAGCCCGTGATAGTCATCATGATGACGCCGGCACCGAAAAAGCCGAACCATTTGAGATCGGCATGTTCGGCGGCAATGCGGGCTCGCGATGCCAGGATTTCGACGTCAAAACCGAACTTGTCGGATTTCGTATCGGCCATAAAATTCGGACCGACATCTGCTTGCGGGCGCCCGCCAACTTCCCCAATAACGGTACCTTGCCGCGTTACGATGCGCGCATAGCCGCTGAACGGTCCGCCTCGGGTCGACACCTGCGGAAGGAACAACGTCGTCGGCACCAGCGCCGCAACACCGTTAGGACCGGCGCCAACCTGGCGACGCAACCGCACCATCCGTTCGCCGCTCGCCAATGCAATGATGTCGAACCAGTAGCCGGTAGCGCCGACCAGCAGCTCCGAGGAGAGCATTGTGCGCTCTCCCAGCGGCAAGCCTAGATCTGTACAAAGCGTCTCCCCGTCGGGGCCGACAATTGCCACTTCTTTGATCGGAATCGTGCTGAAGTTGGCGTAGCGCATTGCTTCGATCTGGGAGGGTTGGCAGGAATTGACGCCGCGCTTTGCCAGACCGTCGAGCGCACCGACCGTGTCTCTGACGCGGGTCTCGGCCAACGCGATTGCGCGCCTGGCGGAGGTGCCGACCTCCGCTTCACCCTGACGATCGATCAGACTTTCAAGCCAGAAATTAAAGGCGATCAAAGGAACGCCGGCCACCAACGCGCCAACGACGATCGCAAAAATATTCCGGCGCGAGAATGCGCGCACAAAAAACCCCATCCCGACTCCGGCCAGGGACCCCATCCTGGTGCCCCGGTAGTGAGCCATGGCGCCGTAAAGACCACCTTAAGCTTAAGGTCCGGTAAGCCCAACTCTGGCGCGAATTCAGCCGAGCGCCTAACTATGGTTAGCGGTAAGTTAATGATCGCGCTTGCGAAGAACAGGCTGTTAGATTTACGGGTAGGGCAAAGGAGAAGAGTGATGAGTTTTTTTCCTGGTAAAGACCCTACTGCCGGCGACACTCATCAGTGCGACGCCATCGAACAGGTGATCGTGCCGCGTACCGTCGATCTCGGCGATTTCGCCGTGCGGCGCGCCCTGCCCTCGGCGCGCACGCGCATGGTGGGGCCATTCATCTTCTTCGATCATTTTGGACCGGCCGAATTCCGCGCCGGCAACGGGCTCGACGTACGCCCGCATCCGCACATCGGACTTGCCACCGTCACTTATCTTTTTGACGGCGAAATCATGCATCGCGACAGCCTCGGCACCGCGGTCGCAATCAAGCCGGGCGAAGTGAACTGGATGACCGCCGGCCGCGGCATCGTCCATTCCGAACGCACGCGGCCCGAACGGCGCGTGGATCATGAGCCAATTCATGGCCTGCAAATGTGGGTCGCGTTGCCGGCGGCGAAAGAGGAAGTGGAGGCTGGCTTCGCGCACCATGAAACGTCGGAGTTTCCCGTCATCAAGGACAGCGGCAAAAATGTGCGTGTCGTCGTCGGCTCGCTCTACGGCGCCAGTTCACCGGTCCCGACGGTGCACGAAACCATATTCGGCGACGTTCATTTGAAGGCCGGCTCCGCGGTGCCGCTTGAACTCAGGCCACGACGAGCGCGCGGTCTACGTGATCGATGGCGTTGTTGATATTTCCGGAGACAAGTTCGAGCCAGGACGCCTGCTGGTCTTCAAGCCGGGCGATACTGTGACGATTACAGCGGCGACTGATTCACATTTTGTCATTGTCGGTGGCGCGCCGATGGATGGCCCACGCCACATCTGGTGGAATTTCGTTTCGTCACGCAAGGAACGTATCGAGCAAGCCAAGGCTGAATGGAAAGCCGGCCATTTCGACAAGGTACCGGGCGACGAAATCGAGTTCATCCCATTGCCGGAAAAGTAGCGTGTTACTTCTTCGGTAAATCCAGCCGAATATGCAGTTCCTTGAGCTGCTTCGACGTCACTTCGGATGGTGCACCCATCAAGAGATCCTCGGCCCGCTGGTTCATCGGGAACAGCACAACCTCACGCAAATTCTCTTCACCGGCGAGCAGCATGACAATGCGGTCGATGCCGGGCGCGATGCCGCCGTGCGGCGGCGCTCCGAGCGAGAGCGCATGCAGCATGCCGCCGAATTTATTTTCCAACACGTCTTCAGAATAACCTGAAATCGCGAAGGCTTTCTTCATCACTTCCGGCCGATGATTGCGGATCGCACCTGACGACAGTTCTATGCCGTTGCAGACGATGTCGTATTGGATCGCCTTGATCGACAGCAACTTGTCATTGTCCTTCGGATCAAGCGCAAGGAATTCATCGACCGGCAAATTCGGCATTGAGAATGGATTGTGAGAGAAGTCGATTTTTTTCTCTTCTTCGTTCCACTCGTACATCGGGAAGTCGACAATCCAGCAGAACTCAAATCGATCCTTGGCAATAAGACCCAGCTCCTCACCGACTTTGGCACGCGCAGGGCCAGCAAACTTGACGAAATCCTTCGGTTTCCCGGCGACAAAAAATGCCGCGTCGCCGACGCCGAGCTTAAGCTGGTCGGCGATTTTTTTTGTGCGTTCCGGCCCAACATTCTTGGCGAGCGGACCGGCACCACTCTCCTCACCTTCGCGCCAGAAGATATAGCCAAGGCCGGGCTGACCCTCGCCTTGCGCCCAGGAATTCATTCGGTCGCAGAAGGCGCGATTGCCGCCTTTCGGCGCCGGGATAGCCCAAACCTGGGCCGACGGGTCCCCGGCCAGGATGTTGGCAAAAATCTTGAAGCCGGAGCCGCGGAATGCCTCGCTCACATCCTGCATCACGATCGGGTTGCGCAGATCCGGTTTATCGCTGCCGTATTTGCGCAGCGCGTCGGCATAAGGGATCATCGGAAACTTGGGCGTCACCGGCTTGCCGTTGGCAAATTCTTCGAACACGCCGCGGATCACCGGCTCGACCGCGTCGAAGACGTCTTGCTGGGTTACAAAGCTCATCTCCAGATCGAGCTGGTAGAATTCGCCGGGCGAGCGGTCGGCGCGCGCATCTTCATCGCGAAAGCAGGGAGCAATCTGGAAATAACGGTCAAAGCCGGCGATCATGATCAGCTGCTTGAATTGCTGCGGAGCCTGGGGCAGCGCGTAGAATTTTCCCGGATGCAGCCGCGAAGGTACCAGGTAATCGCGGGCGCCCTCGGGCGAGGATGCGGTCAGGATTGGCGTCTGAAATTCAAAAAATCCGGATTCCTTCATGCGCCGGCGAATTGAATCGATTACCTTGCCGCGCAACATGATGTTGGCATGGAGATGGTCGCGGCGTAGATCGAGGAAGCGATATTCGAGCCTGATCTCTTCCGGGTAATCCTGCTCGCCGAAAACCGGCATCGGCAGTTCGCCCGCAGGGCCAAGCACCTCGATCTCGTCAATGTAGACCTCGACCTGGCCGGTCGGCAGATCGGGGTTTTCGGTGCCACCCGGGCGCTGGCGGACCTTGCCGTCGATGCGCACGACCCATTCCGAGCGCAGCGTCTCAGCGAGCTTGAAAGCCTTACTGTCAGGGTCGGCCACGACCTGTGTGAGCCCGTAGTGGTCGCGCAGATCAATGAACAACACCCCGCCATGATCGCGGATGCGGTGACACCAGCCTGACAGCCGCACAGTCGTGCCGATATCGCTGTCGCGAAGCGCGCCGCAGGTATGTGAGCGATAGCGATGCATAGCCATTTCCGGGACGATTCTGGTCTGGGTGTGAGGCGGGCGAAAAGCGCATGAGGGGTCGGCTTTGTCAAGGCAACTGGCCCGCCGAAACCGGGGCAAAAGGTGGCGCCTCGACACACTTGCTTGCCGTCTGCACACTGGGTTTTAGACTAGGCGGACGTCTGCATGCCCAAATCCCGAGCCCAAAAGACCTCGCCAGCGAGCGTCGAAATGTCGACCGCAGAGGCCGCGGTTGCGACCCTCATCGGGCACGGTCTCGACACCGTCTATGCGCTGCCTGGCGTCCACAACGATCATTTGTTCGACGCCTTTCAACGCGCCGGCGATCATTTGCGCCTCGTCCATACCCGACACGAGCAAGGCGCCGCGTATATGGCCTTGGGAGCGGCTCTGGCGACCGGCAATCCGCAAGCCTACACGGTGGTGCCAGGCCCGGGGCTGCTTAATTCCGGCGCCGCGCTGCTGACCGCCTACGGGATGAATGCACCGGTGTTAGCGCTGATCGGACAAATCCCCGCAGCGGCGATCGGCAAAGGCCACGGCCACCTGCACGAGATTCGCGACCAGGCTGGCATCATCGCCCGGCTGGTCGATCATTCGTCGCACATCAAGGAACCTGGCGAAGCTTCGATCAAAGTCGCGAGAGCGATTCAATCCATGAGCCGCGGCCGCCCTGGTCCGGCCGCGCTTGAGTGCGCCATCGACGTCTGGGGCAAGCGAGGACCAGTCGCCGCCATCGTACCGCCCTCACCGCCGCGCGCACCAAAAATCGATGACGACAAGGTGCGCGCTGCGGCTAAAATTTTGGGCAAGGCCAAGCGCGTGCTGATCGTCGTTGGCGGCGGCGCGCAAGATGCCTCGCGTGAAATCACATTGCTGTCCGAGATGTTGCAGGCACCCGTGCTCGGCTATCGGCGCGGACGCGGCGTGCTGGATTCTCGCAATCCATTCAGCATCACGCTTCCCCTTGGCCGCGAGTTGTGGGCGGAGGCCGACGCCGTGCTTGCAGTGGGCACCAGGCTGCTCAACCCGATGACGCAATGGGGCATCGACAAGAGCCTGCAGATCGTGCGGGTCGATGCCGACCCTGAGGAGCCAGCCCGACTGCACAAGCCAAAAGTCGCACTTATCGGCGATGCCGCACCCGTCCTGCGGCGTCTGATCGAAGAGCTCGCCAAACACAACACGCGCCGCGCGTCACGTCTCGACGAGATGAGAGAACGACAGGCAAAGCTGCGAGAGCGGCTCGCCAAACTTGCACCGCAGCTCGCTTTTCTCGAGGCGATTCGCACCGAACTTCCCGAGGACGGCATATATGTAGACGAAGTCACGCAAATCGGCTTCGCTGCCCGGCTCGCCTTTCCGGTTTACAAACCACGGACGTTTTTGTCGCCGGGCTACCAGGACAATCTCGGCTGGGGCTATGCCACGGCGCTCGGCGCGCAGCACGCCAGGTCGGACGTGCCGACGCTCTCGATCAACGGCGACGGTGGATTTCTTTATACCGGCAACGAGCTTGCCACCGCCATACGTCACCGAATTCCCCTCGTGGCGGTGATTTTCGTTGACGGCGCCTTTGGCAATGTGCGTCGTATCCAGCAGGAGCACTTCGGTAACCGGCTGATCGCATGTGACCTTGCCAATCCCGATTTCGTCAAATACGCCGAAAGCTTCGGCGCCGCGGGCCGGCGCGCTCGCGGTCCAGATGAGCTGCGTCAGGCACTGCGGGAATTGTTTGCGCGCCGCGAGCCAACTCTGATCGAGGTTCCCGTTGCAGCCATGCCAAGTCCCTGGGAGTTTATTCAAATGACGCGCGTGCGTGGAAAGTAAGTATGGGTTGCCATGACGGAGCTGGATCGGGTTAGGTTCGCCGCCACGATGGATTTGATAACGACCACCGATGATCTTGCGGCGGTTTGCTCGCGCATGGCGAAGCATCCTTTCGTCACCATCGATACCGAATTCCTGCGCGAGACTACTTACTATCCGCTGCTGTGCGTGGCGCAGATGGCCTCGCCCGAGGAAGCAGTGGTTATCGACGCTTTAGCCACTGGAATCGATCTCGCGCCGTTTTTTTCACTGATGGGGAACGAGAGCGTCGTCAAAGTGTTTCATGCCGCCCGGCAGGACATCGAAATTGTCTGGAACATGGCCAAGACGATACCCCATCCGATTGTCGATACCCAGGTCGCCGCCATGGTGCTCGGCTATGGCGATTCGATATCGTATGACCAACTGGTCCAACGGATCACCGGCGATGCACTCGACAAGTCGCACCGCTTTACCGACTGGACCCGGCGTCCGCTCAGCGATGCGCAAGTTGCATATGCGCTGTCCGATGTAACTCACCTAAGAGACGTCTACCTGAAACTCGCAGCCGATTTGGAAAAACGAGAGCGCAGCAATTGGGTCGAGGCCGAGATGGACGTGCTCACCTCGCCGGAGACCTATCGGGCCGATCCGGAACGCGCCTGGGAACGGCTCAAAAGCCGCGTCCGCAAGCCGAAGGAACTGGCAGTGCTGATCGAAATCGCGGCCTGGCGCGAGCGCGAAGCGCAGAACCGCGACGTACCACGCGGGCGCGTTATTAAAGATGAAGTGATCGGCGACATAGCCGTACAAGCGCCGACCACGATCGAGCGTCTGGGGCAATTGCGCTCGCTGCCGAAAGGATTCGAGCGCTCGCGTTGGGGCGAGCAGATCATCGAGGCCGTCAAACGCGGGCTCGAGCGCGATCACAAGACGCTGCCGCGCCTCGAACGTTTCCGGCCGGCACCAAATGGCGCGGCCACGGTCGAACTGCTCAAGGTGTTGCTTCGCATGACCGCCGAACGGCATGCCGTGGCCGCCAAAGTCATCGCTACCGTCGACGATCTCGACCGCATTGCCGCCGATGACGAAGCCGATGTTCCGGCGATGAAGGGCTGGCGGCGCGAACTCTTCGGCGAGAAGGCGCTGGCGCTCAAGCACGGCCGGCTGGCTCTCGCGGTCGACAAGGGACGCGTGGTAACGGTCGAAAAGACCTGAGGCAAAGCGCCGTATCTCGCTCATTCCCGCAAAAGCGGGAATCCAGATCACGCTCGCAAAGCAAAAACGTTTTGCACTGGGTCTCTGGCTTCGCGGGGACGAACGGACGAGAGCTTGACTAGGCTTCGATGGATGGCTCGCGACCGATAAGCCGGCCCAGCTGTCGCAGGCGTCCCGCCAGCCGATCACTCGCAAGCTCGCCATAAGAGCCGGGCAATTTGAGTATCAGCTTGCCGCGTTTGACCTGCATCGGCGTTTTCGGCAGCACGCCGCTCTGCCCGGCGGTGAGGATGTAAGCAACCCGCATGGCGGCCCCAAGCACACGCGCACGATCCAGCATGCGCGTGGTTGCGAGTTCGCGCAGGCGCGGCGACAACTCCTCTTCGCTCAGGCCGGCGTGGCGGAAGTAAACCGACAAAGCCAGGTACGCGCGGCCCGGGTGGTCAATGGCAACGAAAGCACCGTGCGCAATAATGTTCATCGACTGCTCGCCGCGATAATCGGGATGCGCGCGCCAACCAATATCTCCCAACAGGCAAGCGGCATGGCGAAGCCGCCGCTCATCGGAGCTTTCCTCCAGCCCTGAGGATGCGATCAGGCGGTCAGTCCAGGCAATCAGTTCTTCGCCGTGGCCTGGCGAGCGGGACCGCAGAACATTGAGATCAGCCGCCGCCGAAATAAGCGGATCGCGCGCGCGTTCGCGTTGATTGAGCAGTGAATACAGCAAGCCTTCACGTACGCCGAGGACAGAAATGACGACCTGTTTGGGCTTGATCGTACGCACCAGGTTTTCCATCACCAGCGCCGCATAGGCGAGCAACGGCCGGCGGGCCGCATTGACGACTTCAATCTTTGACAGTGTCTCGGTATCGACGTGATGCACGAGCCTTGAGAATTCCTGTGCCTCGCGTGCGGAAATACGGTAGTTGTGCATGACGTGGAATGGATAACCGGTCTGCCACATGTGCAGCCTTGCCAGCGCGCGCCAGGTGCCGCCGACCGCGTAGAATGTACGGCCCTCACCGTCGTGCAACATGTCGAGGTCTTCGAAAGCCTCTTCGACAAATTTTTCCGCCTTTTTCAGCGATTTGCCGGTGATGTCCTGAAGCGCAAGCCCGCCTAGCGGCAGCGTCACGCCGCTGCGCACGCGCGAGCCATGCACATCGACGAGCTCAAGCGAGCCGCCGCCGAGATCTCCCACAATGCCGTCCGGCTTGTGAATGCCGGACACGACGCCGAGCGCAGTGAGATGCGCCTCCCGCTTTCCGGAAAGGATCGTGATCGTGGTTCGGCAGATGCGTTCCGCTTCGTCGATGAACGCCCGGCCATTACGCGCATCCCGGCAAGCAGCCGTGGCGATCGCCCAAATGCGGCGCACATGCAAAATATCGCACAAGGCGCGGAAACGCCGGAGCGCATCGAGCGCCGTATTTATGGCGTCCGCCGGCAACAGGCCGGTCGACTGCACTTGCCGCCCGAGGCCGGCCAGTACTTTCTCATTGAAGATCGGCGTCGGCGCGCGGGTCAGCCCCTCATAGATGACGAGGCGGATTGAGTTCGAGCCGATATCGATAACGGCAACCGGCGGACCATGATCGAGACGGCCTTTCGCCGAGGCAAGGATTGCGGCCGAGCGCTTACGCGCCTTCGATGAGGCGGCGTATAAGGCTGCGCGGCGGCGATTCCTTGAGCGATTTTCCACGGCCCGACAGACTCGGATTTGTCATGAAATATTTGTGGGCGTTGAAGGGTTCTTCGCCCGGCGCGGCCTTTATGCGCGTGGAACTGCCATCCGGCAAGAGCTTCCAGCTTTGCTCGTTATCCTTGAAATTGGCGACCATAATTTGGCCGAGAACCTGTTCGTGCACGGTGGCATTGAGAATCGGACACAGGACCTCGACGCGCCGGTCGAGATTGCGCGGCATCATGTCAGCCGATGAAATATAAATCGCGGCCTTAGGATGCGGCAGTGGATGGCCGGCACCAAAGCAATAGATGCGGCCATGCTCGAGGAACCGGCCGACAATGGATTTGACGCGGATATTTTCCGACAGTCCCGGCACGCCCGGCCGCAAACAGCAGATGCCGCGCACGACCAGGTCAACTGAAACGTTTGCCGCCGATGCCTCGTAAAGGGCGTCGATGATCCCTGGATCGACCAGCGAGTTCATCTTCATCCAGATCGATGCAGGCCGCCCGGCCTTGGCATGCACGATCTCCTGCGCGATGTGATCGAGGATGCGCTTGCGCAAGCTGATCGGCGAAATCGCCATGCGTTCGAGCTCAGCCGGTTCGGCATAGCCGGTAATGTAGTTGAATATGCGTGCCACATCGCGGCCGATGACCGCATCGGCGGTAAAGAATGACAGATCGGTATAGATACGCGCGGTAACCGGGTGATAATTTCCGGTACCAACATGCACGTAGGTCGCGAGTTCCCCTGCTTCGCGGCGCACGACCAGCGACAACTTGGCGTGTGTCTTGAGCTCGATAAATCCGTACACAACTTGCGCGCCGGCACGCTCGAGGTCACGCGCCCAGCGAATATTGGCTTCCTCGTCGAAGCGCGCTTTAAGCTCAACCAGCGCAGTGACGGATTTACCGGCCTCAGCTGCTTCCACCAACTGCTTAACGATCGGCGATTCAGCTGAAGTTCGGTAGAGCGTCTGTTTGATCGCGACCACGTTGGGATCGCGCGCAGCCTGTTGCAGGAACTGCACCACCACATCGAAAGATTCGTAGGGGTGATGGACGACGAGATCTTTTTGGCGAATTGCTGCGAAGCAGTCGCCCCCGTGATCGCGGATGCGTTCCGGATAACGCGGATTGTAGGGCACAAATTCGAGATCAGGCCGGTCAAGCTTCGTGAGCTGGTTGAGATCGTAGAGCGCAAGCACGCCATCGACCCTGAATACTTCATCGTCGGCGACCGCCAACGCGCGCTGCACGAAGCTGCACAACTCTGCCGGCATCGATGCACCGAGTTCCAGCCGGATCACCGAGCCCCGCCGCCGCTGCTTGAGCGCGGTCTCAAACAACCGCACCAGATCTTCAGCCTCTTCCTCGATTTCCACTTCGGAATCGCGGATGGCGCGGAATGCCCCTTGTCCCTTGACCGTGTAGCCGGGGAACAACCGGTTGATGAACAGCGCAGTCGCTTCCTCGAGGGTGATCATGCGGATAACTTGATCGCCACCGCTCGGCAGCCTGATAAACCGCTCAATCTTCTGCGGCATACGTATGAGCGCGTTCATCGCTTTGCCGTCTTTGACGCGTGCGAGTTGCAATGCGATTGAGAAAGCCAGGTTTGGAATGAAGGGAAACGGGTGCGCAGGATCGATCGCGAGCGGCGTCAACAATGGAAAAACGTGCGTGAGGAAGCGTTCCTCAAGCCAATTGCGCTCCGCCTTCTTGAGGTCGGCTCCGCCCACAAGCACCACGTTTGCGGCAGCGAGCGCCGGCCGCAATTCCAACCAGCGCTTCTGCTGATCGCTCGCAAGCTGGGAAACCGCTTCGCCGATGCGGGTCAGTTGCTCAGACGGAGTCAGTCCATCCGGGCTCCGCGTCAGGATCCCTTGCCGCACCTGGCCCTTGAGGCCAGCGACGCGCACCATGAAAAATTCGTCGAGATTGTTGGCGGAAATCGACAGGAACCGCACGCGCTCGAGCAGCGGATGCTGCTCGTTGGCGGCCTCGTCCAATACGCGCCGATTAAAATGGAGCCACGATAGTTCGCGGTTTATGAACCGTTCGGGGCTTGACCCTAGGGTAACCGGCAGAGACTCCGGGGCCAAATCGACGCGGTTGCTGGCCGGCGCGATTTCGCCAATTACAACAGCAGCTTGCGCACGGTCCGCCATTTGAAAATAGCCTGAAGGTTAAGAAGCCGTAGCCGATAATAATGGCTGCTGGATGACAGTTCGCGCCCGAACCGGCCATTCCGTCAAGCCTGACACATCTACGTTAAGGAGTGCGAAACAGCTCGACGGCGAGTGCCCGCGTCACAGGACGGTGCTGGCGCATTGCCTCGTCATCGAGCGTTTGGACCGCCGCGCGCGCAGCCGTGAATGAGCGTTCGATGCGGTTGACAAGATAATTTACCAGAGGCTCGTCAAGCGTCAGCTGCCGATCCGCTGCAAGCTTGACCAGCAGCGAACGCAAGAGTGCGTCATCGGGTGGCGCGAGCGTGATTGCCGGTACTGCGCGCAATCGCGAGGCAAGATCGCGAATTGTGACCGGAAATGCTGCGATCGCCGACCGTCCTGTGAGGAGCACATTAGCGTTCTCTTCGCGCGCAAGATTGATGAGATGAAATAGTGCCTGCTCATCGAGATCGTCGGCTTCCAGATCCTCGACGACCAGCGCGCCGGTCGCAAGCGCAACAGGCACGTCCGTAATGGACAACAAATTCGCCGACAATACACGTGCGCCTGCTGCCTCCGCCCAGATTGCGGCAAGGTGGCTTTTTCCGGATCCTTCGGGGCCGATGAGGGCGACAATCCGGTCCGGCCAATCCGGCCAACGTTCGATCAATGCAAGCGCTGCAGTGTTTGACGGACCGCCTAGAAAATCCTCACGCGCAAAACTGACGGAGTGATCGAGCGCAAGCGCAAGCTGCCGCGGGGCCAACGGACCGTTCATGCCGTCAATCCGAGTTGTTGCCGGTGTAGAACGAACTTTGAAGGTAACGACGCAATACGAAGCGGCACAATACACCGATCGTGGCGGCGAGAGGTACGGCGACTAAAAGACCTACGAAACCGAACAGATAGCCGAAGGCGAGCAGCGCGAAGATCAGCCAGACCGGATGCAGTCCGACACTTTCGCCGACCAGCTTTGGCGACAGCACATTCCCTTCGATGAATTGCCCGACCAGAAATATACCGAGGACCAATAAGATAGATCCGTAGTCTGGCCAGAACTGCGCAACCGCGACGCCCAGCGACAATACTAGCCCGGTCATCGAGCCAACATATGGGACGAAGGTGATGAGCCCGGAAATCAGGCCGATCAGCAAGCCGAAATTGAGGCCAGTCAGCGTCAGCGCCACCGCGTAGAACGAGCCGAGAATCAGGCACACCGCGGTTTGCCCCCGCACAAAGCCTGAAATCGCCGCGTCGATCTCGCGGGCCAGGCCGCGAATGGTGTCGCGCTGTTGTACCGGGATCCAACCGTCGACGGTACAAATCATGCGGTGCCAGTCGTAAATCAGATAGAAAGCAACAACCGGAGTGACCACAACAAGCGAAAAAACGGATACCAGTGCGCGTCCCCCCGACCACAATGAATGCAGAAATGTGGTCAGCCAGCTGACACCTTGTGTCATCAGATCGCCGATCGATTTGTCCGCGCTGAAACCTGCGCCCAACAACTTTTGAATCCATAGCCTGCTCGGATCGCTTAATAGCTCCTGCAACTTTGTCACGTTGCCCGGGACGCTCTCGATGAATGACGACAGTTGAACGCCGAGAATGGGCGCCACCAGGAGAATGAGATAGATCAACGCAAGCACCACCACCGTTATGATCAACAGCGCCGCCGCCAGCCGATTGACACCAAGGCGCTCAAGGCGGTCGGTGAGAGGCGTAAGCAAATAGGCGATCGCAAGGCCCGCAATGAATGGCAACAGGATTTCGCTGAGCAGCCACAGCAGCAGAACGAATACCAGTAGCGCCGCCGACCAGAACATGAGTTGGGGCTGGGATACGCCGCTGTCCACAGTGGAGCGATGCAAGCGCGGTGCGGTTCGCCGGCTCATGATTTAGGGGCCGTGGAATTAATGTGGCGCACCCATTCGGCCACATAGGCCGCGACCGACAACAGCGTTAAGGCAGCGACCAACCCCATAAGTACCAACGTCACCGTCGGCAGCTCGTAACCGAAACCAAGTGTGCCGAGCACCACGCACGCGAATACGATCTGCGCGGCTGTATTGAGTTTGGACACAAGCAGCGGCTTGACCTCAAGTGGGCTACCAATCAGCCAGGAGAGCATAAACGCACCGACAATCATGATATCGCGTGATACCACCAGGATGACGAGCCAGCGCGGGATATCCCCGTTGATCCCAAGGGTCAGGTAGATCGAGACGATCAGCGCTTTGTCGGCGAGCGGGTCGAGGTAAGCGCCGAGTTCGGTGGTCATGGCGAAACGTTTGGCCAGGAAGCCGTCGACCGCGTCGCTCACGCCGGCCGCCACGAACAACACAAAGGCAATCCACATGGCGCCTGGCGTGGCGATCGCCCAAACTACGACCGGCACCAGCAGAATGCGGCCCAGCGTAATGAGATTCGGAATACTCAAGGCAATCCCGGCTTGCGGCGGCGGTCCGGCCCAGAGCGCCGGAAACAGGCCAATTCCATCGATGGAGTATAACGGCGCTCGGACCATTGCGCGACTTGCGATTCCAACGTACGACCCCGCCGCGGACGAGGATCCATCATGGCAGAAAAGCAGCGCGGTCTCACTTACGCGCAAGCCGGTGTTGATATCGATGCCGGCAACCGGATGGTGGAGCTGATCAAGCCTTTGGTTCGTGCCACCGCCCGCCCCGGCGCGAATGCTGAAATCGGGGGATTCGGCGGGGTGTTCGACCTCAAGCGGGCAGGCTACCGCGATCCGGTACTCGTCGCGGCGACCGATGGCGTCGGCACCAAACTCAAGGTCGCGGTCGAAACCGGCCGTCACGACACGATCGGTATTGATCTGGTCGCGATGAGCGTGAACGACCTGGTGGTGCAGGGCGCCGAACCCCTGTTCTTCCTTGATTACTATGCCTGCGGGAAGCTGGAACCGGAAATCGGCGCAGCCGTGGTTGCCGGCATCAGTATCGGCTGCCGCGAGGCCAATTGCGCGCTCATCGGCGGCGAGACCGCCGAAATGCCGGGGGTGTATCAAGGCGACGACTACGACCTTGCCGGCTTCGCGGTCGGCGCGGTCGAGCGCGATGCTTTGCTGCCGCGCGCCGACATTGCTGAAGGCGATGTTATCATCGGGCTTGCATCATCAGGCGTGCATTCCAATGGATATTCGCTCGCACGCAAGGTTGTCGAAAAAACCGGAATGCCCTGGACCGCACCGGCACCATTTATGACCGGGCAAACACTTGGCGAAGCGATCCTCACGCCCACCCGCATTTACGTAAAGGCCTGCCTCGCGGCAATTCGCGAGACCAAGGCAGTAAAAGGTCTAGCGCATATCACTGGCGGCGGATTTCCCGACAACATCCCACGAGTACTGCCCAAAGACCTTGGTGCGCGTATAGATCTTACATGCGTGCCGGTGTTGCCGGTGTTTCGATGGCTCGCAAGCGAAGGTGGCATCGAACAAAATGAAATGCTGCGGACCTTCAATTGCGGGATCGGAATGATTGCTATCGCATCACCTAAGGAAGCTGACGCGGTCATGAAGGTCCTCACGCGCGCTGGCGAGACTGTGGTCACGCTCGGTAACATAGTCAAAGCGGCCGGCGATGTGCGCGTCGTTTATGACGGCAAACTCAGTCTCGGGTGAATTATGAGTCGCAAGCGCGTCGCCGTGCTCATCTCCGGCCGCGGCTCCAACATGGCGGCGCTCATCGAGGCCGCGAAAGATAAAAACTATCCTGCCGAAATCGTGCTGGTCATTTCCAATCGACCGGACGCTGGCGGCTTATTAGTTGCGCGCGCCGCAGCCATTGCCACTGAGGTCGTTGACCACACAGAATTCGGCAAAGATCGCACCGGATTTGAGCGCGCGGTGCAAGCGATATTGGAAAAGGAACGCATCGACCTCGTCTGCCTCGCTGGTTTCATGCGGTTGCTCACCGCCGATTTCGTCAAAAATTGGCAGTTCCGAATACTCAACATTCACCCTGCTCTGCTGCCGGCATTCAAGGGTCTCGATACTCACAAGCGCGCACTCGAAGCCGGGGCCAAACTTCATGGCGCTACAGTGCATTTCGTAGTGCCGGAAATGGATTCCGGACCGATCATCGCGCAGGGCGCCGTCAGCGTGGACAAGGGCGACAGCGAGGAAATCCTCGCCATGCGTGTGCTTAAAATCGAACACCGCATCTATCCCCTCGCGCTCGGGCTCGTGGCGGAAGGCCGCGTGCGGGTCGTTGACGGTCGCTGCCTGATTGACGGCGTTCCGGTGCTTGGCACGGGAAGTCTCATACCCGATCCCATCTAGGGTATTTTGCGCTGCAGCGCACAGGCCATTGAATACCTTTGCCCGGTCCGGTGTTATAGTCTTTCGTCAGTGCACGGGTGACGCCGCCATAGTGAGCGGCGCGATAATCAAAAGGGGAGACGCCATGAACGGTAGAGGTGAGACAAAGCTGATTTTTCCGGGCCTTGCGGACTTTTATGCATCAGTCGCTCCAATCTCAAGAGCACTGGTCCGCGTGGTCATCGGCGTCATGTTTTTGATGCACGTATCAGGAAAATTCAAAGTTGGAGCCGCTGCGGTTGCTGCCAACGTTATGGCGAAGAACGGCCTCGAGCCGTCACTATTTTTTGCTTACGCCGCCATAATTCTGGAAACGGTCGGCGGCATCTGCCTCATTATCGGCCTGTTCACGCGCTTCTTCGCCGCTGCACTGGCTATTGAAATGGCCATCGCCTTGCTGTTTGTCCACCTGCCGAAGGGTTACGCCGCCGGCGGCGGTGGATACGAGTATGTTCTGCTAATCGGAATTGTGCTGTTCGCGATTGCTATGAATGGCGGCGGCCCCTACTCCGCCGATCGGATGATCGGTAAAGAGCTCTAATTTAAATCGCAACGCGCGCGCGGGGGTTAGTCCCCGCGCGCTCGTCGCAACCAGACTCTGTTGTCGTGGAAGGCGGCACCGCCATAAGGCGCGATTGGATCAGCGCCAGTGACCGTGTTGATGCCACAGCCGTCGGCATACGCTGAATTCGGCCAGATTGATTCAGCAATCAGCACCCCACGGCGCACGCCGGCGAAAAGTTTCGCGTGCAGGCGTACCTCGCCACGCTTGTTCCCAAGCACCACATTGTCACCGTCCGCAATTCCGTATGTGCGCGCGTCGTCGGGGTGAACCATCACGGTCGGCCGTTGCTCTTGCGCGACTGAGGTCGGGGTCTCGTTGAAGGTCGAATTGAGAAAACCACGCGCCGGCGAGGTCGCGAGCCGAAACGGATGATCGGCGTCCGACTGTTCGATCGCCGTCCAATGATCTGGCAGTGGCGGCATTTCCGCAATCGGCCCGCTTTTACATGGACTGCGGAATGGCACATTTTCCCAATCCGGCTTGAATCGAAACTTACCGTCCGGCCACGGAAACCCGTCCAAATAATGCGACTGCCGAAATGACGGCTGACAGTCGAGCCAGCGATTGGCCTCAAGCTCTGCGAGCGTGCCCCGTTTCGAGACCTGCAACATCTGGTCGATCAACTCGCGCGGACTCATTTTGAAAGCGCGGTGCTCGGCGCCCACGCGCTTGGCGAGCGCGCAAATGACCTCATGATTGTTGCGACACTCGCCCGGTGGCTCAACCAGCTTGGGCCCGAGAATGAGATATTGATGGCCACCGCCGCGATAAATATCGTCGTGCTCCAGGAAGGTGGTCGCCGGCAGGACCACATCCGCCATCATTGCCGTCTCTGTCATGAATTGCTCGTGCACACAGACGAACAGATCGTCTCGCGCAAAGCCCTGCTTAACCTTGTTCTGGTCCGGTGCGACCGACAGCGGATTCGTGTTCTGAATGATGAGCGCGCGGACCGCGCCACCCCCTTGCAGCACCTCAGGCTCGCCAGTCAGAATCGCGCCAATACGCGATTGGTCAAGCATGCGTACCGATGGGTCCCGGTTATCGAGTCCCTCAATCAATTTTTTGTCGAGCTGAAATATATCTGCACTGATGTGAAAGGCGCCGCCGCCTTCATACTGCCACGCACCTGTCACGGCCGGAATGCAACTTGCCGCGTGCATGTTGGCCGCACCGTTGCGCGAGCGCGAAAATCCGTAGCCGAGCCGGAAGAAGGCGCGCTTGTGTTCGCCAATCAACCGCGCAAATTCTTCGATGGTCTCGACCGGCGCCCCGGTGATGGCCGCTGCCCAGGCGGGATCTCGCGTGCGCAGATGCGCCTCAAGTTCGCGTGGGAAATCGGTGTACTTCTCCAGATAGTCCCAATCGGCCTTGTTGTCGCGGAAGAGGCAATGCATCACCCCACAAGCCAGCGCGCCATCGGTGCCCGGTTTGACCAGCACCGGTAAATCGGCCTGTTCCATCGTGCCGTTCATGTAGATGTCGACCGCCGCGATCTTGGCACCACGTTCTTTGCGCGCGTGCACGGCATGGGTCATGACATTGACCTGCGTGTTCACCGCATTGGTGCCCCAGATCACCACCAGATCGGATTTGGCCATTTCGCGCGGGTCGACGCCGGCTATGCGTCCCACCCCGGCCGCAAAGCCGGCATAGGCAGGGTTGACGCAGATGGTCGAATGAAAGCCGGAGTATTTCTTGACGTGGCGCAGGCAGTTGATGCCATCACGCATCACCAAGCCCATAGTTCCGGCGTAATAGTAGGGCCAGACGCTTTCCGCCCCGTGGCGTTGCTCGGCCTGAAGAAATTTTTCAGCAACGAGATCGAGCGCGTCATCCCATGATATGCGCTCGAATTCGCCGGAACCTTTGGCGCCCTTGCGCCGCAAAGGATGCAATAGACGCTGGGCGTGGTGCTCGCGCTCGGCGTAGCGCGCGACCTTGGCGCAAATCACGCCGGCGGTGTAGTCGTTGTCCTTTGCACCGTAGACGCGTCCGATAGTGCGTTCGTCGAGAAGCTCGACCTCAAGCGCGCAAGTCGATGGGCAATCATGCGGGCAAGCGGTTGCCCCGATGCGAACCGCCGACCCGACGCCCCGCACCATTCTGTTCATCGCGCAATCACCTTCCCGGATTGATGGGCCGCCTAGGCTGTCTCTTCCCGTACACGCCTTGATTTAACCAGATACAGACCGACCAAGACGACGATAATGGCGCCGGCAATCCCGCAGACTACTTCAAGTGTCTCCGCAGTCGCTTCCGAAAAATGTTCTGCAATGATGGGGTCTTCCGGCAACAAGCCGCCCGCAATCCAGCCGAGCAAAGCCCCGCCGCCCCACACGACGATCGGGAAGCGCTCGATGATGGCCAGGAACAGCGCGCTGCCCGCGATGACGACCGGAATGCTGACCGCGAGGCCGAGGCCGAGCAGTACATAATTGCCTTTCGCGGCCGCTGCGACAGCAATCACATTGTCAAGACTCATCACGATATTGGCTACGACGACAACACGAACCGCGCGCCACAAATCATCGACCGCTTCGGGAGTGTCTTCCGCGTCATGCGGCTGCGGTGATACGAGCTTGATGGCAACCCAGAATAACGCAAGTCCTCCGGCGAGTTTGAGGTAGGGCAACTTCATCAAAGTCGCCACAATGCCCGTAAACACGATCAGCAAAACCGCCGCCGCCCCGGCACCAAGGACCATGCCCCAAAACCGCTCCTTAGGCGGGAGCGCACGGACGGCAAGCGCAATGACCACCGCATTGTCGCCGGATAGAAGAATATTGATTCCCATGATTTGCAGCGCGGCCAACCAGAAGGCCGGGCGCATCATTTCGGATATCAAAGCGTCCACGTTCGCTCCCTCAAGTGCAGTCATCGACGTCACCGCCAAACGGCGGCAGCGACGGAGTATCAGTCTACTAGGTCATATGGGAGGTACCAGTACCAAAAGCGCGACGCAATGCCGCTCGAATCGGCCTAGCCTACGATCTCGTTTTCCGAGAAGAACTGCGCGATTTCCCGGATTGCCGTCTCCGGCGCATCCGATCCGTGCACCGAGTTTTCGCCGATCGATTTTGCATGCGTCTTGCGAATGGTCCCGACGGCAGCCTTGGCGGGGTCGGTCGCGCCCATGACCTCGCGGTATTTTGCAATAGCATTGTCGCCTTCCAGTACCTGCACCACGACAGGCCCGGATATCATAAAATCGACGAGCTCGCGGAAGAACGGCCGCTCGCGATGCACCGCGTAGAATTTCTCGGCCTGCTCACGGGAAATGCGCACGCGCTTCTGCGCGACAATGCGCAGGCCCGCCTTCTCGATGATTGCGTTGACGGCGCCGGTAAGATTGCGCTCAGTCGCGTCGGGTTTAACAATCGAAAAAGTGCGCTCGATCGCCATCGGATCTTCCTTCACTAGGACTAATCGGAGAGATTAAGGAGTTTCATTGGAGAAGCCGGGTCGCGCGGCTTATACCGGTGTGCTCTTCGGGCGGCAAGATCGGTCGCTCAGGGCCCAAGCCTATCGCAGGAGTGCAGCATGCCAGCCCGTTACCGGATGTTCGCCGGCTACAATGCCTGGTGCAACGAGCGCCTCTATGAGGCGGCCGCTCAGGTCACGGATGCCGATTATCGCACCGATCGCGGCGCCTTCTTTAAATCGTTGAGGGGTACCCTCAACCACCTTTTGGTCGGCGATCGCATCTGGATGCGGCGCTTCACCGGCAAAGGAGAAAACCCCGCAAGCCTTGATGCAATCCTGTACGACGACTTCGCACAGCTGCGCGCGGCGCGGCGCGCCGAAGATGAACGCATCAGCCATTACATCGCTACCCTGAGCGACGGGGATCTCGCCAAATCGATCCGCTACCGCACCGTCGTCAACCCGCAGGATATCGAACAGGTGCTCGCCCCCGCGCTTGACCATTTCTTCAATCACCAGACCCACCATCGTGGTCAGGCTCATGCGCTGCTAAGCACTATCATCGGCAATGAGCGCACGCCCAGTTTCGATCTGATCATCTATCAGCGAGAGACCGGGCAAGGCGGGCTGAAAAAGATCGGCTAGAGTCCGCGAGCCAAGGGGTTGCTTCGCATCGCGCCGTCGGCCAAAAGGCGCGGCATGCTGATCATCGACGATCTCACAGTCCGAATTGCTGGCCGCCTGCTGTTGGAAGGCGCCTCCGCGCGCATTCCGACCGGCGCGCGGGTCGGCCTGGTCGGCCGCAACGGTACCGGTAAGACCACGCTTTTCGGCGTCATCGCCGGCGATATCTCGGCCGAGCAAGGCCACGTCGAGATCCCGCAGCGCTGGCGCATCGGGCAGCTGTCGCAGGAAGCCCCGAACGGTCCAGAAAGCCTGGTCGAGGTCGTGCTCAAGGCGCATGGCGAGCGCAACGCCCTGCTGGCCGAGGCGGAAACCGCGCGCGATGCCCATCGCATTGCCGAGATCCAGACAAGGCTCGCCGATATCGGCGCGCATGCCGCCCCTGCCCGCGCGGCGTCGATCCTCGCCGGCCTCGGCTTCTCAGCCGCTGACCAGCAGCGGCCTTGCGCGGAATTCTCCGGAGGTTGGCGCATGCGGGTGGCGCTCGCCGCAACGCTGTTCGCGGAACCAGATCTGCTGCTGCTCGACGAGCCGACCAACTATCTCGATCTCGAAGGCACACTCTGGTTGCAAGACCACCTGGCGCGCTATCCACATACTATGATCGTGATCAGCCATGACCGCGACCTACTCGACAGTGCAGTCGGCCATATCTTGTCGCTGGAATTGCGCAAGCTCTTGCTCTATCGCGGCGGCTATTCAGCCTTTGAACGCCAGCGCAGCGAACGGCTTGTGCTCGACCAGAAGATGATCAAGAAGCAGGACGCACAGCGCAAGCATCTGCAGGCCTTCGTCGACCGCTTTCGCGCCAAGGCCAGCAAGGCGCGGCAGGCGCAATCGCGCCTGAAGATGCTGGCAAAGCTACAGCCGATCGCCTCGCTGGTGCTGGATGAGGTGCGCCCTATTCACATCCCGGCGCCAGGCAAGCTCTTGTCGCCGCCGATTATCGCCACCGACGACGTCGATGTCGGCTACGAACCCGGCCGGCCTGTGCTATCCGGCCTGTCGTTACGGATCGATAACGACGATCGCATCGCACTGCTTGGCGCCAACGGCAACGGCAAGTCTACGTTGGTCAAGCTGCTCGCCGGAAGGCTTGCGCCTGAGCACGGTAGCGTCACCCGTGCATCCAATCTCAAGGTTGCCTACTTCGCCCAGCATCAGCTCGATGAGCTCGAGCTAGACGCGAGCCCTTACGATCACGTGCGCCGGCTAATGCCCGACGCCCCGGAAGCGAAAGTGCGCGCCCGCGTCGGCGCCATCGGTTTTTCGGGTCTTGCCGGCAATACCAAGGTGGAGAAACTGTCCGGCGGCGAGAAGGCGCGGCTGCTGCTCGGGCTCGCCACCTTCAGCGCGCCGCATCTCGTCATCCTCGACGAGCCGACGAACCATCTCGACATCGACAGCCGCGCCGCACTGATCGAGGCGATCAACGATTTTCCCGGGGCCGTGATCCTGGTTTCGCATGACCGCTATCTGCTGGAGGCCTGCGTCGACCGGCTCTGGCTGGTGCAGGGCGGGACCGTGAAACCGTTCGACGGCGATCTCAACGACTACCGCCGCCGTGTGCTCGGCGATAGCGGGACGGAAGCGCAGCCCGCGACCAAGCCTGTGCCGCGGAGCGATCCTGCCGCCGCACGCCGCGCCGCCGCCGATAAGCGTGCTGAAACAGCGCCCTTGCGCAAGCGCGTGACCAAAGCTGAAACCGAGCTTGCGCAGCTCACACGGCAATTGCACAAGCTTGACGTGACGCTGGCCGACGGTGCCCTGTTCGCGCGCGAGCCGGCGCGCGCGGCGGAGCTGTCGAAGACGCGCGCGAATGTCGTCGCCGCCATCGCCAAAGCAGAGGAAGAATGGCTCGCCGCCAGCGCCGCACTGGAAACGGCGTAATCGTTACTGCACGTAGCTGCGCTCGAATCCGTGGCTGGCCGTTTTTGCTTGTTGTTTCTTCTTGGGGGTCTTTTTCGGCGACACGGGTTTTGGCTGCTCGGGCCCACGCTCAACGACGTTCAGACGGCCGCCCGCAAAAGTGTAGATGCCGGGCCAAGGTCCGCTCAGATAAGTGAGCACGACTTTGCGCTCGCCCTTTTCGCCGGCACTGATAGCGACATTGCTCGGAGTGCCCGCGCGCTGGACGGTCTGGCATTCGGTCATACCAAGGGCGATGCCGCCTGCGACGGGCGGCAGCCCTGCGGCAGGCTCCAACCGTTGCAGGCCTGAATTGGGAGCAGCGGACACCGAGGTCGCTGCCGGCATTGGCGCGCCAGCAAGATCGCCGGCAACCGAGCCGACCGCGCGATCTGCGGGCGCTGTAGCCGGTGACGGTTCGGCCGCTTGCGCGAGTGCCGCAGCCGGCGCCGCGCAGCGTCCATCAGCGCTCACCATGTCTTCCGGCCCGACGGGCCCTTGCGGACCGAGATTTACGCCAGCGTTGACCGGCATGGCCCACTCGGGCTTGCTAAGAAAATTGGCAGGCTTGGAAAACCAGCCGCCGTCATTCTGGTCTTCGAACACTTGCGCCGAATTCTTGCAGCCGGCGACGGTAAGCGCCCCGGCACAGGCAAGCACGATACTGAAATGGGAGTGATAACGCGACAAAACGGCTGATCCCCGGCTGCTTATCTGCTTGTCCCTTAAGACGTATTTTGCGTCATCACCATGGCAGCCGGCAAGTCTCGATCGTTCAAAGAGTTACTATCGAGATCGGCCATTGGCTTGTAGTGCAATGGCCGAGTAGGCCTACGTAGACCTACCTGCCGTATTCATTGCCGGCCTCAAAGCAAAGATCTGGTCAGCCCTTTTTCGCCCACCGCCCCTGCTCGTCCGCCTGCCAATAGGTAGCGTCCAGTCCTCTCTCTTTGACTGCGGCCCAGTGTGCGCGAGCGGCAGTCAAGGCTTCCTCGTCCCCGCCGTCGAACAAAAGCACGATGCGCTGATAGCTCTGCGGGTCAGCCGGCAACGGCGCGCCTTCGATCAGGAAGCGCACGGTGGCTCCGTTAGGGTTGCTTTCGGTGAGCGTGAAAAGCACTGGCTGCTCGGCCGCCTCGGGCTCGCGCCAGGTGCCGTGCGGCAGAAAGCCATCATCCCGGTAAGTCCACAAATGCGCGTCGAGCGCCTCGATGCGTTCCTCCGACGATCCTTGTACGACCACCTTCCAGCCGCGTTCGAGCGATTTTTCCAGCAGCGCCGGCAGCACGCCTTCGAGTTTCTGACCTTGCAGGTGGTAAAAGAGGATCTCGGTCATCGCTTGTACGCCGGCCAAATCTATTTCTCGTAGTGGTCCGCCACCAGCCGATCCAGCAGCCGCACACCCCACCCCGAACCCCAACTCTTGTTGATGTCGGTCTGGCGCGAGTCGAATCCGGTGCCGGCGATATCGAGATGCGCCCACGGCGTCTTGTCGTCAACAAATCGCTTGATGAATTGCGCCGCAGTAATCGCCCCGCCCCACCGGCTGCCACCCGTATTTTTCATGTCAGCAAACTTGGAATTGATCATCTTGTCGTATTCAGGCGCGAGCGGCATGCGCCAAACCAGTTCGCCGGTTTCAGTGCCGGCCTTGGTCAGGCGATCGGCGAGTTGATCGTTGTTCGAAAACATACCCGCATATTCCTGACCGAGCGCGACCACGATCGCTCCCGTGAGCGTGGCCAGATCCACCATGAATTTCGGCTTGAAACGCTGCGCCGCGTACCAGATTACGTCCGCGAGCACGAGCCGACCTTCAGCGTCCGTATTGATGATCTCGATGGTCTGTCCGGACATCGATTTGACGATGTCGCCCGGTCGTTGGGCATTTCCATCCGGCATATTCTCGACCAGGCCAATGATACCCACGGCGTTGACGCGCGCCTTGCGGGCCGCGAGCGCGTGCATCAGCCCGACCACACAAGCCGCGCCCGCCATGTCGCCTTTCATATCTTCCATGCTCGCGGCAGGCTTGATCGAAATACCGCCAGTGTCGAAGCACACACCTTTGCCGATGAAGGCAACGGGTGCCTCGCCAGCCTTGCCGCCATTCCATCGCATCACCACGACACGGCTCTCTCGCACCGAACCCTGACCGACGCCGAGCAGCGCATTCATGCCGAGTTTCTTCATGGCCTTGAGGTCGAGCACTTCCACTGCAACACGAAGTTTCTTCAGCGCGCCCGCACGGCGCGCGAACTCCTCCGGATAGAGAACGTTGGCGGGCTCATTCACCAGATCGCGTGCCAGAAGCACTCCGTCGCAAATCGCTGAACGTGGTTCATAGGCCTTGCGTGCGTTCGCGACATCACCGACTGCAACCGTCACGTTGCGTGTCGCCGGCGGTTTCTCGTCGTCCTTGCGTTTGGTTTTATAGCGGTCGAATGCGTAAGCGCGCAGACGCGCGCCTTGCGCAAGATCGGCGGCCTGCTCGGACTTCATAACGCCGCCCGGCATTTCGGCGAACAGGGTGGCATCGCTTGCGGAGTTCGGCAGTCTGCCCATCGCGAGACCGCCGAGTTTGAGGAAATCCTTCGGCTTGAGATCGATCGTCTTGCCGAGGCCGATCACAACGAGCCGAGCGGCCTTGAGCCCCGCAGGCACGACCAATTCCAATGCCGAGTTTTTCTTGCCTGTAAAACGTTCGGCCTTTGCGGCCCGCGCCACCAGATCAGCCGCCGATCCGAGGGTCTTGCGCGTGGCGGGGCCGAACTTCAGCCCGTCGTCGCAGAACGCCACGAGAACGCCCTTGGCGGGGGCGATGAAAGGGCCAAAGCCAAGCTTGAAGGCGTCGGTCATCGATAAAAAGTCCTCTTTCTGGCAACGGATGGCCGGGAGGCTGGGGACCATATGGCGCGCCCACAATGCCTCTGGAAAGCCCCAATAGCGCGGATTTCGGCGTTTTTTCCAGAGATAAGACCGGATTTGCCCCTCAAATGGGCCCGTCAAGACGGTATTTGGGGTGGGTCCGGACTGAATGCGCGGTTGCGGTCGACCCCCGTATTTACATTTTGTTGTGCATGTTCAACGGCTTTGCCTTTGCCCGGCCATTTTGTCGGGCGATCAAGGTAAATCTGCGGGGGTTGAGTTTTAAGCTGGAAGCGCGCTTCGCGTCCGGTGGGGAGCCGAACGTGGGGTCCGGCTGTGCCGGATCAGGGGACGATGCTGCGGATGGGGTCCATCAGCCGATATATTTTCCGCACCACCTTGGGTGCGTTCCTGATCGTGCTGGTCAGTCTGACCGCAGTGATCTGGGTCACGCAGGCGCTGCGCGACATCGACATCATGACCAGCCAAGGTCAGACCATTCTGGTCTTCATCGGCATCACCGGCCTGATCATACCATTGCTCATCCTGGTGATCGCGCCGATCGCGCTGCTGATCGCGGTTGCGCACGTACTCAACAAGATGTCCAACGATTCCGAAATCATCGTGATGAATGCGGCCGGCATGTCGCCGTGGATTTTGTTTCGTGCCTTCATGGCCGCGGCAATCGTGGTGTCGATACTCGTGACGGCAATCAGCGCCTACTTTGCGCCCAAAGGCTTGCGCATGCTGCGCGACTGGCTGACCGAGGTTCGCGCTAATGTGGTGAGTAACATCGTTCAGCCTGGTCGTTTCACGGCAATCGAAAGTGGCGTCACAATCCATATTCGCGAACGGCGGCCAAACGGGCAGCTTGCCGGAATTTTCCTCGACGACCGGCGCAATTCGAACGAACGCATCACTGTACTTTCGGAGATTGGCGAGCTGCTCGATAACAGCAGCGGCACCTACCTGGTTCTTCAAAAGGGGATCGTGCAGCGGCACGAGGTCGGCCAGCGTGATCCGGCCATGGTGGTGTTCGACCGATATGCGTTCGATCTCTCTCAGTTCGCGGGTGGAGCGCAGGCGGTGAAATATTCGATCCGCGAACGCTACCTCTGGCAGCTGCTGTTTCCCGATCCGAAAGATCAGTTCTATATCGAGCAACCCGACCAGTTCCGCGCCGAACTGCACGACCGGCTGATGGCGCCATTCTATCCGCTTGCCTTCGTGGTGATCGCCTATGCCTATCTCGGCGCTCCGCGCACCACCCGGCAAAGCCGTACGCTATCAATGCTTGGCGCCATCGGCGGCGTCGCCCTGCTTCGACTGATCGGCTTTGCTTCCACCGTATTCGGCGCCGCCGCTCCCTGGATGCTGTCATTGCAATATCTGGCATTGGCCGCCGCATTCGGCCTCGGATTTTATGTGATCCGCCGTGGCCTGATTTTGGAGCCGCCCGCTTTCATCACCGACTGGATCGCGGCGCTGACCGAGCGCCTCAACCAGCGCTTCGCCGCGTCATGATGTGACATCATGCAGATATTTGTAGGAACACTTGCTCGATATTTCGGCCTGCGTTTTCTGAGCGCGGTGTTGGTGGTGTTCGCCGGGATATTCGCGCTGGTCACGCTGATTGACTACATCGAGATGATGCGCCGCGCCGGTGACATTCCGAACGTGTCGGCGGCGTTGGTTGCAAAGACTTCTTTTTACCGCGTGCCGCAAGTGGTCGAGCGCATTCTGCCGTTCTGCGTGCTGATCGGCGCGATGTCGTGCTACCTCAATCTCTCGCGACGCCTGGAACTGGTAGTCGCCCGGTCTGCCGGCTTGTCGGCCTGGCAATTCGTTATGCCGGCACTGGTTGTGGCGTTCGTGTTAGGCGTGCTGGCGACGACCATCTACAATCCGGTCTCGGCAGTACTGCAGGAACGCTCAAAGCGCTTTGAGTCCGAGCTCTTTGGACAAACTGCAAACGCGCCCAGACAAAGCGGCGGCACATTCTGGGTAAGCCAGCGTACCGAGGACGGCCAGGCGATCATCAACGCAGTCAGCAGCCGCGACCAGGGCATCAACCTCAGTGGCGTCTCGGTATTCGCCTTCGATACCGAGGGCCGGTTCAAGCAACGCATAGAAGCACGCGCGGCAGTGCTGGAGCCCGGCGTCTGGCTGCTGCGCGACGCTCGGATCCACGCGTTGGGGGTATTGCCCGCCACTCAAACGGAATACCGTCTCAAGACCAACCTTACGGCTGAGCAAGTACGCGAAAGCTTTGCTACGCCGGAGACTGTGCCGTTCTGGGAACTTCCCCAGTATATCCAGATCGCGGAGCACGCCGGTTTAGTTGCAGCAGGCTATAGATTACAATTTCAAAAGCTTCTGGCGCGTCCGTTTTTGTTGGCCGCCATGGTTCTCCTTGCCGCGGCCGTAAGTTTACGCTTCTTCCGCTTTGGCGGGGTCCAAAAGATGGTTTTAAGTGGCGTGGCGGCTGGCTTTCTGCTTTACGTTTTATCGAAAGTGACTGAGGATTTGAGCAAGGCTGAGCTGATGCACCCAGTGGCAGCGGCTTGGTTGCCTGTGCTCGTCGGCGGCGTGACGGGGTTTATTGCGTTGTTGTACCAGGAGGACGGGTGATGGCGGGGCTGGTTAGCACTCGTCCATCAGCGCCGCGGCCGTACCGCCGTGGCGTCGCAAAAATTGCCGCCGTCCTTAGCCTGTTGGCTTGCGGCGGATTGATCGCGTCCGTCCCCGCGCCCGCGCAGGAACTGCAATTCCCGCAGCGCCCGCCGCCGCCAAAAAAATCCAAGATTACCCTCGAACGCGAAAAGTCCGGGCAAAAGCAGATGCTCGTTCAAGCGCACGAGATCGACTACGACTATGCCAACAACCGTGTCGCGGCGGTGGGCAACGTCCAAATCTATTACGGCGACTCCACGCTGGAGGCCAATCGCGTCATCTACGATCAGAAGACAAAACGTCTGCACGCCGAAGGCAATGTTCGTCTCACTGAACAGGACGGCAAGGTCACATATGGCGAGATCATGGACCTGTCGGACGATTACCGCGACGGCTTCGTCGATTTACTGCGCCTCGATGCGCCCGATCAGACCCGCATGGCGGCAACACGCGCCGAACGCTCGAGCGGTAACTACACCATCTTCCACAACGGTGTGTACACCGCCTGTGCTCCTTGCAAAGACGATCCAAAGAAGCCACCGCTCTGGCAAGTGAAGGCCGCCCGCATTATTCACGACCAGGGCGAGAAGATGATTTATTTCGAGGACGCGCGCATCGAATTCTTCGGCCGTCCAATCGCGTGGCTGCCGTATTTCTCTGCACCCGACCCGACCGTCAAGCGCAAGACCGGCTACCTGATGCCGACGCTCTCATCGAGTTCGGTCTACGGCGGCGCGATCGAGGTGCCCTACTACTGGGCACTCGCGCCCGACTATGATGCCACCTTCGCGCCGATGATCACCACCAAGCAGGGGCCACTGCTGCAGGGCGAATTCCGCCAGCGCCTGATGAACGGCGCCTATTCGATCCGCGCTGCCGGCATTTACCAGCTCGACAAAGATTACTTCATACGCAGTAATGGCACCACAACACCCGGCTATCGCGATTGGCGCGGTAGCGTAGAAAGCGCAGGTCTCTTCGCGCTCAATGACAGGTGGGTTTGGGGTTGGGACGCGGTGGCGCTGTCGGACCGGACGTTCCTGCAGGATTACAACCCGCGTCTTTCGCGATACTACGCCAACGCCATTAATCCCATTCTGAATTCGACCGGACTGAACGACGCGGCGGTTTCACAGCTCTATCTTGCGGGCAAGGGTAATCGCAGCTATTTCGACGCGCGCGCTATCTATTACCTCGGCTTCTCGGAATCGGACACGCAAAGCCAGATTCCGGTCATTCATCCGGTGGTTGACTATAACTACGTTTTCGATCGTCCGATTCTCGGCGGCGAACTCGGCTATCGACTTAACTTCACAAGTCTGACGCGCAACCAAGCCGATTTCGACCCGATCACCCAGAGCGCGCTCAATAACGGGGCCTGCACGCAAACCGCCAATCCCGCGATCAAGACAACCGCCAACTGCCTGCTGCGCGGTGTTCCAGGCACCTACAGCCGTTTCTCGGCCGAGGGGCAATGGCGCCGCAGCATTACCGACCAGTTCGGCCAGATATTCACACCGTTTGCTTCGGTGCGTGTCGACGCCGGCGCAATGCAGATCAATAACGATCCGGGCGTGTCAAATTTCATCAACACCGGTGATACCAACCTAGTGCGCGCCATGCCGACCGTAGGCCTCGAGTATCGCTATCCGTTTATCAATGTGCAGTCATGGGGCACGCAGACGGTGGAGCCCATTGCGCAGGTGATCGTGCGGCCAAACGAGCAACAGATCGGACGCTGGCCGACCGAAGACGCCCAAAGCTTGGTGTTCGACGATAGCAATCTGTTCCGGGTTGATAAATTCTCTGGCTGGGACCGCGTTGAAGGTGGTAGCCGCGCCAACTACGGTCTGCAATACACCGCGCAGATCAACCAGGCCGGCTTCATCAACGCGCTGTTTGGCCAGTCCTACAGCTTGTTCGGACAAAACTCGTTTGCCTACGGTGGCACGACCAACACCGGCCTCAACAGCGGTCTCGATACGACCAACTCCGACTATGTGGCTCGGCTGTCGTATCAGCCAAACAATATCTACATGTTTACGTCTCGCTTCCGTTTCGACAACGATACATTCACCCCTCAGCGGATCGAACTGGAAGCCCGCGCGAACTTCGATCGGTGGAGCGGCAGCATACTTTATGGCGATTATGCCGCTCAGCCTGCACTGGGCATCCTCACTCGCCAAGAAGGAATATTGGGAACCGGGCTGCTCAAGCTCGACGCCAACTGGACCGTGCTGGGTGGCGCGCGTTACGACATCAATGCCGGAAAATTTGACCAGACGCGCATCGGATTCGGCTATGTCGACGATTGCCTCATCCTGGGTTTGAATTACATTACAAATTACACCTATAGCGGAAACGTTCAGGCTAATCATACAATAATGCTGCAGTTGAATCTGCGCACGCTGGGTGGCACGTCGGTCAGCCAGGGCGTCGGCCGGCCCACATCAAACTAAAAATAGACGCCGCCGGGATTCTAGAAATAGTGGACATCGAGATGCCAAAGGTAAGCGTGATAGGTCGACCTTGCAGCCGATGGCTAGTGGGCGCCGCTGTTGCCTTTGTGCTCACCGCGGCCGCAACGGCCCACGCGCAAGTGGTGGTCGTGGCCAACGGCTCACCAATTACGGAATACGACATCCAACAGCGCACGAAGCTGGAGTTGACGTCCCACAAAACCCCGAACCGTCAACAAATCATCAACGACCTGATCGACGACCGGCTCAAAATTTCGCGTGCCAAGGTCTATGGGCTGGAAGTCGCTGACGCCGAGGTCGATAGTGCTTTCGAGGGCATGGCCACTCGGCAACACATCACGCCGGCTCAATTTGGCCAAGTTTTGGAACGCGCCGGTATTTCTCCGAATACCGTCAAGTCACGCATCCGTGCCGAACTGACATGGCAGCAGCTGATCCGCGGCAAATATAGCGCATCACTTCAGATCGGCGAGAGCGACATCGCCAATGCGCTCAAGGAGCGCAAAGAAAACGAGACCGCGGCGATCGGCTATGTATATACGCTCTACCCGGTGGTGATCGTTGTCGCGCGCGGTTCGAGCGAGGCTACGCTCGCGCTTAAGCGTACCGAAGCCGAAAATCTGCGAGCCCGGTTCGTGTCCTGCAATGAGGGCCTGGCCATGGCGCGCGGATTGCGCGATGTTGCGGTACGCGATCCAGTCACAAGAAACTCTTCCGACCTCAGCCCACAGTTAAGGGACGTGCTCGGCAACATTCAACTCGGCCACCTGACTACACCTGAATCGACGGCGCAGGGGCTGCAGATGTTCGCGGTTTGCGGCAAGAAAGAGAGCTCGACGGAATCGCCGCTGAAGCGCGAAATGCGCGAGCAAATTTTCGCAAAGCGCTTTGAGTCCGAATCCAAAAAATACCTGGACGAAGTCCGCAAAGCGGCGATGATCGAGTACAAGAACAGCAAATGAGCGAGCCCATCGCCCTCCCTCTGGCTTTGACCTTGGGCGAACCGGCCGGCATTGGCCCCGATTTGACGATTCAACTGTGGCGCCGGCGAGTCGAGCTTCGGCTGCCAGTCTTCTATCTCATCAGTGATCCGGAGTTCATAAAACAGCGCGCTCGGATGCTCGGCGTCGACATCGTTTTGAGCGTCGTAACGCCAGCTCAAGCAGGCGAAACCTTTGCGCGCGCTCTGCCGATCGTGCCACTTGGTGTGCCTGTCACGGCCGCGCCCGGCACGCCCGACGCGTCGAGCGCGCCGGCCGCGATCGCTTCGATCCGCCGCGCGGTCGCGGACGTACTGGCGGGGGATGCCGCGGCCATCGTTACCAACCCCGTGGCCAAGAATGTGCTCTATCGTTCCGGCTTTGCGGAGCCGGGCCACACCGAATTCCTCGCCAAGTTGGCGCATGAAGCGACGGGCAAGGCCGCGCGGCCTGTGATGATGCTGTGGTCGCCGGAGCTTGCGGTCGTGCCGGTGACAATCCACTTGCCGTTCAAGGACGTGGTTACGCAGCTCACATCCGATCTGATCGCGGAGACGGGACGGATTGTGGCACACGACCTTAGCGCGCGCTTTGGAATTTCACATCCGCGCATCGCGGTCGCCGGCCTCAACCCACATGCCGGCGAGGAAGGCGCACTTGGCGAAGAGGATGGGACGATCGTGGCGCCGGCGGTGAAGCAGCTACAGGCAGAGGGCATCGACGCGGTTGGACCGCTGCCAGCCGACTCTTTGTTTCATGAGCGTGCACGCGCCACTTACGACGTTGCGCTTTGCATGTACCACGATCAGGCACTGATCCCGATCAAAACACTGGCGTTCGATCACGCAGTGAATGTGACGCTCGGCCTGCCGTTTGTGCGCACCTCGCCGGATCACGGCACCGCATTCGATATCGCGGGTAAAGGGACCGCCGATTTGTCGAGCCTGTTGGCGGCGCTTACACTCGCAGCCCGCCTGTCAGCGGCCGCCCCCGCGCTTGTCCCAGCAAAATAATGGCGCAAATTGATGACCTGCCGCCGCTGCGCGAGGTCATCCGCCGCCACGGTCTTACGCCAAAAAGATCCCTCGGTCAGAACTTCCTGTTCGATCTCAATCTGACCGCACGCATCGCGCGCGCCGCCGAACCGCTTGAAAATATTACCGTCGTGGAAATCGGTCCCGGTCCGGGTGGACTCACGCGGGCACTGCTCGCACTCGGCGCTCGCCGCGTCGTCGCCATCGAACGCGATCAACGTGCAATCGCCGCGCTTGAGGAGATCGGCGCCCGCTACCCCGGGCAACTTGAGATCGTTTCAGGCGATGCGCTGCGCATCGATCCGCGCGACCAGCTCGGCCCGGAACGTGCACGCGTGGTAGCGAACCTGCCGTACAATATCGCCACTGCCCTGCTAGTCCGCTGGCTTACCGTCGAACCTTGGCCTCCCTGGTACGACTCGTTGTTGCTGATGTTCCAACGCGAAGTCGCCGAACGCATCGTTTCAGCACCCGGAAGCAAATCGTACGGACGTCTGTCGGTGCTGGCCGGATGGCGCACTGAGGCAAGGATTCTGTTCGATGTGGCGCGCTCGGCGTTCGTACCGCCCCCCAAAGTAACTTCTTCGGTAGTTCGCCTTACTCCGCGGCGGGTACCGCTCGCTTGTGACCCGGCGGCGCTTCAACGGGTAACCGAGGCCGCCTTCGGTCAACGTCGAAAGATGTTACGACAAAGCCTGAAGACACTCGGGGTGGACGCGGGCGCACTTTTAACGGACGCCGGTATTGAGCCAACAGCGCGGGCCGAGGAAATCCCGGTCGAAGGCTTTGTCATGCTGGCGAATATTTTCTCGGCGCAGGCGAAAGCTCGCGTGTAACCGGGTCACCACTTTCGCAGAGACGCTAAAGCTTCGCCTGCAACCCGCGAACGAAATTCGAGAGGCCAATCTGTCGCTCACGATTGAGGCGCTCTGCTGCAAGAATTGCCGACACGTCGGCGAAAGTCTTGTCGATATCGCGGTTAATCACAACATAGTCGTATTCCTGCCAGTGACTCATCTCGTCGGCGGCTTTCGCCATGCGGCGGTGAATGGTTTCGTAGTCGTCCTGCGCGCGCGCCTTCAGACGCCGCTCGAGCTCGGGGATCGACGGTGGCAGCACGAATATACTGACGAGATCTTTGGGCGCTTTGTCGCGTAAATGCTGTGTGCCCTGCCAGTCGACATCGAACAAAACATCGCGCCCGGCGCCCAGCGCATCCATCACAGGCTTGGCCGGCGTTCCGTAGTAATTGTCAAATACTTCTGCCCATTCCAAAAGTTCGTCGTTTTCCACAAGCTCATCGAAACGCTTGCGGTCAACGAAAATATAGTCGCGGCCGTCTTTTTCGCCGGGACGCCTCTTGCGCGTTGTTACAGACACCGACAGCGTCACGCCCTCATCCTCTTCGAGCAATTTGCGCGACAGAGTAGTCTTGCCCGCACCAGAGGGCGACGACAGCACCAGCATCAGGCCGCGCCTAGTAACGGCAGTATCCGGTTGTCGCTGGTGCGCCATCTCGAATCACTCCAGGTTTTGCACCTGCTCGCGGAATTGCTCGACGACAGTCTTGAGCTCAAGCCCTATATTGGTCAGGTCCACGTCATTGGCTTTGGCCGTCAGCGTATTCGATTTGCGGTGCAGTTCCTGCGCCAAAAAATCGAGCTTGCGGCCGATCGCGCCACCATCGTCGATAAGCTTCTTTGCCTGCGCCACATGCGAGGCAAGGCGATCAAGCTCCTCGCGGATATCGGACTTGGCGGCGAGCAGGACCGCTTCCTGATAGAGACGGTCGGAGTCGAAACGCTCCGAGGCCGAAAGCAGCGTCGCCACCTGCTCGGCCAGTCGCGCCTTGATAGCCTCCGGCTTACGCCCGGGCGCTTTCTCGGCGCGAGCGGCCAGCATCGCGATTTCATCAAGCCTCGCGGTCAAAAGACGGCCGAGCGTTGCACCTTCCGCGCGCCGCATGGCCACGAGTGAGGCCAACGCCTGCTCGAATCCGGCAATGATTGCGGTTTCCGCGGCACGATGGTCCTCCTCCCGCTCGTCTTCCTCGGTCACTTCGATCACGCCTTTAAGCGACAAAATGCCATCGAGGCTCGCGGGCGCGGCTTCAACTTTCCCGGAGAGGCTCTTGAGGGTCGACAATATCGCGCTCAGCACTGGCTCGTTGATCTTCGCCATCGGCTGCACGCCTTTGCGTTCCACGGTGAGATTGGCGTAGACGGTGCCGCGCGAAAGCTTTTCGGAGGCGCGCGCGCGGGCGGGTACCTCGACAGCATCCCACCCCGCCGGCATGCGAAAACGCAGATCGACGCCCTTCGCATTTACCGATTTGACTTCCCAGCTCCAGGCATAGGCGCCGGTGATGCCGTGGCCGCGAGCAAATCCGGTCATGCTCGAAAGAGCCATGGGCGTTCGTCTCGTGTTGCTGACTGTTCGAAAGCGCGGGGACCTTAACCGCGAGAGCGTAACGTCACAAGCCTACGGCTTGTCGCCGTTCGGTGAGCCGCTCGCGGGTGGCGTTGACGCAGCCGGTGGCGCGGCGCCATTGCCGTGCTCTATTCCGCGCAGACGCGCAACGTTCTTCTGATGCTCCGCGTAACTGTCCGAGAATACGTGGCCGCCGGTGCCATCGGCAACGAAATAGAGCTCCTTGGTGCGCGCGGGATTGGCGGCCGCCTCGAGCGAAGCGCGGCCGGGATTAGCAATCGGACCGGGCGGCAGGCCCTCGACCACATAGGTATTGTAAGGTGTCGACTGCTCGATTTCGCTCTTCAGGATTGGGCGGCCCAGGGCGCCTTTGCCGCCTGTCAGCCCATAGATGATTGTCGGATCCGACTGAAGGCGCATTTTAGTTTTGAGCCGGTTGACGAAGACGGCGGCGACCCGCGTGCGCTCATCCGGTTTGCCGGTTTCCTTTTCCACGATCGATGCAAGCGTGACCAATTGCTCGGGCGTCTTGACGGGCAGATCCTGCGTTCGGTGCTCCCACACCTCTTGCAACACGTGCCGGTGCGCTTGCTGCATTCGCTGGATGATCTGTTCGCGTGTCATTCCGCGGGTAAATCTGTACGTTTCCGGCAGCAACGTACCCTCGCGCGGGATTTCCTTGATCTGGCCGGCAAGCGCGTTGTTCTCAAGAAGGCGCGCCACGATCTGCTCGGAAGTCAAACCTTCGGGCACCGTGAAAGCATGCTGCACCACCTTGCCCTCGATGATGGTCTCGACGACATCGGCGACGCTGGACTGTTTAGTGAACTGGTATTCGCCGTACTTAAGCTCGCCCCGCGCCTTGAGCACAATCACGCCGCCCATAAAAACGTAAGGCTGATCTATCACGCCCTCTCGCTGCAACAGGTCGGCGATGTCGCGAATGCCGCGCCCGCGCGGAATATTGACTACTTTGTCCTCGGCGAGCGGACCAGGCGTTTCGAACCGGTGCTTGCCGACGAACAGGCCAGCGCCGATTGCGATGGAGATCACCACGAGCGCCGTGAAAATCGCATTTCCGACTACTATGATCGGATGTCGCACGCGCCGCGAATGACGGCTCGGAAGCGGTACCGATTCCGGTTCGAGCGCGGCGCGCGGACTGCGCGGCAATGGCGGCTTGCCGGCCGGCGGACCGTTATTGTCGCTGCCCGGCGGTCGATCCGAATTCACTCAGTCCACTCCAACTGTCAGCATAGGCACCGCACTCTTGTCGCACCGCCCGCCGCAGCGGGAAAAACGTGAACCGTTCTCGCACGTTAGAGAGAAATATGGCGAAAACTTGGGGCGCTCGCCAACGCAGGCTCCTAGGCGGCGTAACGGCGGAAAATCAGCGAGGCGTTTGTTCCGCCGAAGCCGAACGAATTCGACAGCGCGATATCGACATCGCGTTTACGCGCCTGATGGGGGACCAGGTCAATCGGCGTGTCGACTGAGGGGTTATCAAGATTGATCGTGGGTGGCGCAACTCGATCGCGGATCGCAAGGATGGAGAAAATCGCTTCGACCGCGCCGGCAGCACCGAGCAGATGACCGATACAGGATTTTGTCGACGACATGGATATGCGGCCAGCGGCATTGCCTACCAGTTTCTGTACGGCGCCAAGTTCAATCTCATCACCCAGCGGCGTGGAAGTGCCGTGCGCGTTAATGTAGTCGATGTCACCGGTTGAAATTCCCGCACGGCGAATGGCAGCATTCATACAGCGCAGCGCTCCATCACCATCCGGCGCGGGTGCTGTAATGTGGTAGGCATCGCCCGACAAGCCGTAGCCGATCAGTTCGGCATAGATTTTCGCGCCGCGCGCCTTGGCGTGGTCGAGCGCCTCCAGCACCACAATACCGGCGCCCTCGCCCATTACGAAGCCATCGCGATCTTTGTCGTAGGGACGCGAGGCGCGGGCCGGCTCTTCATTGTAATTGGTTGAGAGCGCCCGCAGCGCCGAAAATCCGGCGAGCGCTATACGATTGACTGGCGATTCCGCTCCGCCGGCGACCATCACTTCGGCATCGCCGAGGGCAACCAGCCGGGCGGCGTCACCAATGGCATGCGCTCCGGTTGAACAGGCAGTCACGACCGCGTGGTTCGGCCCCTTCAAGCCAAATGCGATCGATACGCAGCCCGAGGCAAGGTTGATGATGCGGCCCGGGATAAAGAACGGCGATACCCGGCGAGGGCCCTTCTCATGCAGCGCGATCGCAGTTTCCGCGATGCCTTCGATACCGCCGATGCCGGAACCGATCAGCACACCAGTAGTCGTCTGCTCATCGTAGCTCTTGGGATGCCACCCGGCATCGTCGAGCGCCTGTCGAGCGGCACACATCGCGAAGACGATGAACTCGTCGACCTTACGCTGCTCCTTCGGCTCCATCCATTGGTCGGGATTGTAGGTCGCACTCGAACCGTCGCCGCGCGGGATCTCGCAAGCAATTTTGCAGGCGATATCGGATACATCGAAGCTGTCGATCTTCTTGGCGCTGCTCTCGCCCTTGAGCAAGCGCGTCCAAGTCGGCTCCACACCGCAACCGAGCGGCGTAAGCATTCCCATTCCCGTGACGACGACACGTCTCATGGCCGGCTCCGAGCGAATTATTCGTGCCGCTGCATTACGTACAGCTCATATGCCAATGACGAGCGAAGCGATTGAGCAGCGGCGTGGCGCGTGCTCAGCTTTTAGCGTTCTTTTCGAGAAACTTAACCGCGTCGCCCACGGTCAAGATGGTTTCGGCGGCATCGTCAGGAATTCTCACAGCCGAATTCCTCTTCGAAGGCCATCACGAGCTCGACGGTGTCGAGACTGTCGGCGCCAAGATCGTCGATAAAACTGGCTTGATCGGTCACCTTGTCGGGCTCTACGCCCAGGTGCTCCACGACGATCTTTTTCACCCGCTCGCCAATGTCACTCATCGTTCCAACCTCGTGCTTTTTAGATTGGGCTGCGATCCGGAATCAGATCGCAACCATCGCGGTATGGCCTCGTCGTGGTTGACGAAGATGGGACGATCCCTAATTGCGGAATATCGCTTACGACTTCCGCGATGAGCCGCCCCAGCCGGGCCAAAGTTCGGTTACCATACTTCAAATGCGTTGACTAGCGCGTGAAGGCAAAGCGAGCAAGCCCTGAAAAGCCGCCATTTCGACCTCCTATTTGCACATGGTCTTTCGCGAAAACCGGTCCCCGCATTTCGAAATGCTCAGATCATGGCCATTCCACCATTGACATGGATGGTCTGCCCGTTGACGTAAGCCGCTTCATTCGAGGCCAGAAATACCGCGGCCGCGGCCACGTCTTCGGGGGTTCCGAGCTTGGCGGCCGGAATGCGCGCCAGAATTGCTTCGCGCTGTTTCTCATTTAGCTTTTCGGTCATGGCCGACGCGATCAGGCCTGGTGCAATGCAATTAGCAGTGATGTTGCGCTTGGCGTATTCAGCGGCAACCGACTTGATCATGCCGACCATGCCCGCCTTGGAGGCAGTGTAGTTTCCCTGTCCCGGATTACCAGTAAATCCAACCACAGAGGAAATAGCGATCACACGGCCCCACCGGCGGCGCATCATGCGCGACACGGCGGCACGGGCGAGCCGGAATGTGGCCGTCAGGTTGACGGCGATCACCTTATCCCAATCCTCGTCGCGCAATTGCACGAAAAGGTTATCTCGGTTGATGCCGGCATTGGCGACCAGAATGTCGAGCTTCTCCATTTTCTCTTCGGCACTCGGCACCAGCGCTTCGACCGCATCCTTGTCCGCCAGATCACAGGGCAGCACATGCACGCGATCGCGCAACGCTGCGGCAATACTCTCAAGCGCCTCTTTGCGTGTACCGGAGATCGCAACCGTCGCGCCTTGCGCATGCAGAGCGCGTGCTATCGCGCCGCCGATCGACCCGCTCGCGCCGGTCACCAGCGCTGCCTTGCCCGTCAAGTCGAACATCATGATAGGTTCCTCCCCGCCTTGAAGGCGGCGACGTCCTCTGGATTCCCGATAGCACTGGCGGAGGCGCTTTCCGCGAGCCGCTTTATCAAGCCGCTAAGCACCTTGCCGGCACCAACTTCATAGAATTTTGTCACGCCGGCTCCCGCCATGTACATGACCGACTTGCGCCAGCGCACAGTACCGGTGACCTGCGCGACGAGCGCTCGCACAATCTCTGCCGGATCGCGTATAGCTTTGGCCAGCACGTTGGCAACCACCGGCACCGCCGGCGGCTTGATAGATACTTTCGCCAGCGCTTCCGCCATCACATCGGCTGCCGGTTGCATCAGCGCACAATGGAAGGGCGCGGATACCGGCAGAAGCATTGCCCGTTTGGCGCCTTTCGTTTTTGCGATTTCCACCGCACGCTCGACCGCCGCTTTACTGCCAGAGACGACCACCTGACCGGCGCCGTTATCGTTAGCAGCCTGGCATACTTCCCCTTGCGCAGCTTCTGCCGCAACCGCGGCCGCCGCATCAAATTCTAGACCAATAAGCGCCGCCATGGCGCCCGCGCCAACCGGTACCGCCTTCTGCATTGCCACTCCGCGCGTGCGCAACAGGCGTGCTGCATCTGCGACGGTAAAAGCGCCAGCCGCGGCCAGCGCCGAATATTCACCGAGCGAATGGCCGGCGACGAATTGTGCATCGCGTGCCAGATTGAGTCCTGCTTCGCCCTCAAGCACGCGCAATGCAGCAAGCGAAACGGCCATGAGTGCAGGTTGTGCATTTTCGGTCAGTGTAAGCGTGTCAGCGGGCCCTTCGAAGATCGTGCTGCTAAGTTTGCTGCCGAGAGCGGCGTCGACTTCTTCGAACACTTGCCGCGCGGCTGTGAAATTCGCCGCTAGCGTCTTGCCCATCCCGACGGACTGACTGCCTTGCCCCGGAAACACGAAAGCGACCGCCATGTCTTGTCCGTTAGTTATGCCCACGCGTCGAAATCGGGCCGAAAGACACCTCCGATACCGGTTCTGTCAAGTTTCGCCGCTAGTGGTAACGTGGCGACAACACTTTTTTCGCTAGGATTCACATTAATCACGCAAAGGCCAAGGCAATGAGCGACCTGGTCACCGAGGACGAACTCGCGCGGGCACGCACCGATCCGGCTTTCCGCCAGCAATTCTTGGCGCAAAACATGGACCGGCTGCTCGAAGCTCTCGAAAAGATGCGCCAGGCGGGGGATCAAAACGTCGAAACCACCCGCCAACTTCGCGAGGGCGCCGATCTCGCAGTTCAGCTTGCCGATCGATTGCAGGCCTAGGATTTGAGGCTGCACGCCACCGAAGTATCCCAATAGCCGGGCGGTAACCGTCAGTTCGTCCCCACCTTGTTTTGCCTTGCCTTTTCGCGAAAACCGCCTATAAACCGCGCGCTCCGTCGATCCCGGTTGGGAGCTGAACGGACGGCCGGCTGATTGTAGCTGGTAGGGCCTGTAGGTCCGTCGTCCCGTGCTTCTGCCTTCAGAGCATTCGAGCCTTTCCCCGAAGGGCTCGAGGGGCTTAGCGCCGGGATCGAGGGCAGGACTTGAACAAAGGGAAAGGCATTTCATGCCGTTATACGAACACGTCTACCTCGCGCGCCAGGACCTGAGCGCGCAGCAGGTCGAGGAATTGACCACGCAGTTGTCCGGCGTCATCGGGCAAATGGGCGGCAAAGTCACCAAGAACGAATATTGGGGGCTAAAGTCCCTTAACTACCGCATTCGGAAGAACCGCAAGGCTCACATGACGCTGCTCAATGTTGATGCGCCGCCGGCTGCGCTCAATGAGGTTGAGCGCCAGGAGCGGCTCAACGAAGATGTCCTGCGCTATCTCACCATCCGCGTCGAAGCGCACGAGGAAGGTCCCTCTGCAATGATGCGCAAGTCAGACCGTGACCGTGATGAACGCGGAGAGCGCGGGCCACGGCGGCCGCGGCGTGAAGAAGGCAGCGACGACATCGAAAGTGTCGACGTCATCGCGGTGGAGGAATAACCCATGGCATTTTCAGCCCAAGGCGGCGCGCGCCGCCCATTCTTTCGTCGCCGCAAGACCTGTCCGTTCTCTGGCGCCAACGCGCCCAAGATCGACTACAAGGACGTCAAGTTGTTGCAACGCTATGTATCGGAGCGCGGCAAGATCGTGCCGAGCCGCATCACCGCAGTTTCGGCAAAGAAACAGCGCGAGTTGGCACAGGCAATTAAACGCGCGCGCTTCCTCGGCTTGCTGCCTTACGTGATACAGTAAATTGACAACGAGGTTTCCGGGGATACCTGGAAGCCGATGGTTGGGGCGGACTTGGTTCCGCCTCTAACCGCTCAAGGGAGAGCGGGACAGCTCATGATGATGCACTTCGCAATCATAGGGATCGGTGCCGGATCCGCGGCGGCCTTGTTATTCGCCTCGGTGACGTCGGGGACGTGGTTGTCGATCCCGTTATTCTATCTCGCGCCCTTGCCAATCATGATAGCCGGGCTCGGCTGGAGCCATTGGGTAGCACTGATCGCGGCGCTCACCGGTGCATCGGCGCTTGGGATCGTGTTTGGCGCTGTCTTCCTGTTTGCGTTCCTTGCTGGCGCCGGTGTTCCCGCCTGGTGGCTTAGTTATCTCGCCATGCTCGCTCGGCCCGCGAGCGGCAACGGTCACGAACGGACGCTCGAATGGTATCCCACCGGTCGGCTCGTGATGTGGGCGGCAATTCTGGCAGCGCTCGTTGTCATCGTTGCTATCCCGAATTTGGGCACCGACGGAGAGAGCTTTCGTGCCGGTTTGCACGATGCACTTGCTCGAATGTTAAAAGTGCAAACCGACACCCCGGCGGACGCACCACTAACGCTGCCCGGGGGTGCCGACCCCGAGCGTTTCATCAACTTTCTGGTATTGGTAATCCCGGCAACGGCGGCAGTCCTCGCCACAGTCACCAATCTCTTCAATCTGTGGCTCGCTGGCCGCGTGGTTAAATTCTCCGGTCGGCTGACGCGCCCGTGGCCGCAGCTTTCAGCCATGCGTTTTCCGCCATTGCTGACGGCGGGCCTCGCTGGCGCAATCGCCCTGAGCTTTGTGGGGGGACTGGTTGGCATCGTCGCCAGCGTAGTGTCCGCGAGCTTGCTGATGGCGTATGGCGTGTTGGGATTTGCTGTGTTGCACGCGATCACGCAAGGTATGAACTCCCGCCCCTTCTTGCTTGGCGGAACTTATCTCGTAGTGCTGATGATCGGCTGGCTGATATTGGTGCTCTGCCTGCTCGGCGTGGTCGATACGATGATCGACTTGCGAGCGCGCGTCGCGAGCAAGCGCGGGCCACCTGCCCTTTCATGAAGTCAGGACAATCATCAATAACCGAAGTTCAAATCGAGGAGTAACAACAATGGAAGTGATCCTGCTCGAGCGTATCGGGAGGCTCGGACAAATGGGCGACGTCGTACGCGTGAAGGACGGATTCGCCCGTAACTTCTTGTTGCCGCGCGGTAAGGCCCTGCGAGCCACAGCCGACAATAAAAAGCGGTTCGAAGAAATGAAGTCCGAGCTTCAGGCACGCAATCTCGAAATGAAGGGCGAAGCCGGCAAGCTCAGCGGCAAGCTCGACGGCAAGACCTACGTCGTCCTGCGACAGGCGAGCGAATCCGGACAATTGTTCGGCTCGGTGTCGACCCGCGACATCGCCATCCTGCTCAAGGATGACGGCGCAGAGGTTGGGCGCTCACAGATCGTGCTCAATGCACCGATCAAGACGATCGGTCAGTATAAAGTGCCGCTGGCCCTCCATCCGGAAGTCGAGGTGGCGATTACGGTTACGGTCGCGCGCAGTGCCGACGAAGCCCAACGCATCGCGCGTGGTGAGGACGTGACGATCCGGCGCACGGAGGCGGAAGAGGAAGCTGCTGCGGCGGCTGCCACTGCAGAAGCCATGTTCGATCCAGAAGTTGCGAAGGCTCGCCGCGGTGGCGAGGAACCGGAAGGCGCCGTGGCAGCAGAGGCGACACGAACGGAAGCCGAAGATACGCCTGCGAAAGCTCCAAAAGGCAAAAGGAAGAAGAAGACCGAAGAGGCACGAGCGGCGGAGCCCCGGCGCTAGTCTGACTTCTCTGATTTGGCGCCCCCGGCGGGCTTTGCTTCGTCGGCCGCGGGTGCACTGGGTTTAGATTCCACCGGCTTCGGCTCGGGAGCCGTAATGTCCGCAGGCTTCGTTTCGGAGGACTTGGAGTCGGAGGACTTGGAGTTCGGAAGGTTTGGGCGCCGGTGATTTTGGTTCGCTGGCCGCAGCATCGGGGTTCTTCTCGGTCCCCTTTGCCTCGCCTGGCTTGACTGCCGGCTTTTTCTTTTCATCGGCCTTTGCTTTTTCGTCGCCTTTGGCAGTGCGCTTGGATGCACGCCCCGATGCGGCCGGTCCGGTGTCCATTGATTTCAGATAGTTGGCGATAGCAATCGCCGACTCCCAACTCGCCGTGTAGTGCTCGCGCAAGAAACTATCGAGCCCCAGTAACCCACCGGACTTAGCCAGCGCTTGCGGCGATTTGTGACAGATCGAGCAATCCGAGGCGAACAGTTGGGCCGGACTTTTGCCGTGATCCAGGCTTTCCTGCGCCCCCGCCCCAGTGGCCAGGCACACCGCCCACGCGCCGATCAGCAGCCCGATGCCGTAAAGTTGCGCTTTCAAGTCCATTGATTGTCTCGCTCCACTGTCGCCGCCCACGTTTCCCACGCTTGCTTGTCTTGATAGCGCATTATTTTGGAATTGTGACCGGAGCCGAACAGATGACCGCATTGCGCTTTGGCAGGATTGCTCGCGTGCGGGAACTTTGATTAAATACCTAGGCCCGAACGTTATTGCATCTATCGCGTTAGATGGGGGCAAGGGGAGCTGACATCCAGTAGCACGAGACTCAGAGAGTGATGGAGGCGGCCGATGGATCGGTTGCTTCAGTTCTTGCTTAAGACGTTTATCCGGCGGGGGACATTCAGGGTTACCACCTCGCGCGGCACCGTTTTTACGTTCGGCGATGGGACCGGCCAGCCGGTTTCGGTGCGATTTGCCTCTCGCGGCGCAGAGTGGGGAATTCTTCTCGACCCTGAGCTCAAGTTTGGCGAATCCTACATGGACGGCACGTTCGTGGTCGAAGAAGGCACGATCGCCGACGTACTGGCCATTGCACTCGGTCAAAAGTCTGAAGTCCCACACTGGGCGAGACCGCAGGGGTGGCTCCGCTATCTGCGGCGACGGCTGATCCAGTTCAATCCGCGCCCGCGGGCGCGACGCAATGTCGCGCACCACTACGATCTCGATGGGCGGCTCTACTCTCTCTTTCTGGACGCCGACCGGCAGTATAGCTGCGCGTATTTCGAAAAACCGGGTCAGTCCCTCGACGACGCCCAGCTTGCGAAGAAACGGCATCTGGCGGCCAAGTTGATGATCGAACCGAACGAGCGCGTGCTCGACATCGGCTGCGGCTGGGGCGGGCTCGGCCTTTATCTCGCCGAAGTCGGCGGCGCTGATGTCACCGGCATTACGCTTTCACAAGAGCAATACGAGATCGCCAACGAACGGGCGGGCGAAAAAGGGCTTAACGATCGCGCCCGCTTTCGGCTGCAGGATTATCGCGATGTCACCGGCCCCTTCGACCGCATTGTGTCGGTTGGAATGTTTGAGCATGTTGGCATCAATCACTACGAAACCTTCTTCCAAAAGATCGCGCAGCTGCTCGCCGACGATGGCGTGATGATGTTGCATTCAATCGGTCGGTCGGAAGGACCTAACGTCACCAGCCCCTGGATCTCGAAATATATTTTCCCCGGCGGCTACATCCCCGCTTTGTCGGAGGTCCTGCCGAGAATTGAGAGAGCCGGTTTGCTCGTCACCGACATTGAAATCCTGCGCCTGCATTATGCTGAAACGCTCAAGCATTGGCGCGAGCGGTTCCTGGCGCATCGCGAGGAAGCAGAACGCATTTACGACCAGCGCTTCGTGAGAATGTGGGAGTTCTATCTCGCAGCGTCCGAAATGTCGTTCCGCGAGCAGAACATGATGGTGATGCAAATTCAGCTCACCAAACGTCAGGGCGTGGTGCCGATCACTCGGGATTATATTATGAACGAGGAGCGGCGCCTGACCATCGCCGAAAGCAAGCGACGACCACCGCTGCGGCTCGCTGGCGAATAGCCTGCTGGCCGTCTCGCGCGCGCGCAATGTGCCTGGGTCAAGAAAAAACCGGTCTTTCCCACCGCTCAATACATCTTGTGAATTGCGGGACAACCGTGCGCCAAGAGCGTTTCAATCACAAAACGCGTGCTATGCCACAATTTCCGGGTAAGCACCAACATCCATGGCCCTCGCTGATTCGACAGCCCGCAAGCAGGTCGAAGAACCTGCTCAGCCCTTCCGTTCCGCTCCGCACAATATCGAAGCGGAACAGGCGTTGTTGGGCGCTATCCTGGTCAATAACGAGGCCTTCTACCGCGTTTCCGACTTTCTGGAACCGGCACATTTCTTCGAGCCGATTCACCAGAAGGTCTATCAACTTGCTCGCGATCTGATCCGCGCAGGCAAGCTAGCCACTCCGGTTACACTTAAGACTTTCCTCGACGCCAACGTCGATATTGGTGGTCTTACCGTCGGTCAATACCTGGCGCGACTCGCCGCCGAAGCGACAACAATCATAAATGCAGAGGACTACGGCCATACCGTCTACGACCTATCGATCCGCCGCGCGCTGATTCAGGTCGGTGAGGACATGGTCAACGTCGCGTACGACGCGCCGGTCGATTTTTCTCCACGAAATCAGATCGAGGACGCAGAACGAAGGCTCTATGAGCTGGCAGAAACTGGCCGGTACGACGGAGGCTTCCAACGTTTCGCTCAAGCCCTCACCACCGCCATCGATATGGCCGCGCATGCCTTTCAGCGCGACGGCAAGCTATCCGGCACCGCCACCGGCCTCGATGATCTCGACCGCATGATGGGTGGCTTGCAGCAATCCGACCTGATCATCCTCGCTGGCCGCCCCGGCATGGGTAAAACCGCGCTCGCCACCAATATTGGCTACAATGTTGCCAAGGCTTGGCGCGGTGAGGTGAAACCGGACGGCCATACTGTCACCGTCAATGGCGGAATCGTCGGCTTCTTTTCCCTGGAAATGTCGGCAGAACAACTCGCGACCCGTATCATCGCCGAACAGACCGGAATTCCATCCAACCAGATCAGGCGCGGCGGCATCAGCGAGAGTGACTTCGAGAAGATCAAGGATTACTCGATCGAGTTACAGCATATCCCGCTTTATGTGGATGAGACCGGTGGTTTGTCGGTTGCCCAACTCGCGGCCCGCGCGCGCCGGCTCAAGCGCCAACGCGGCCTCGATCTGCTGATCATCGACTATTTGCAGCTCCTGCAAGGCTCAACCCGCCGCTCGGCCGAAAATCGCGTACAGGAAATCACCGAGATCACCACCAAGCTCAAGGCGTTGGCAAAGGAACTTAACGTGCCTGTCCTGGCGCTCTCGCAGCTGTCGCGCCAGGTGGAGAGCCGCGATGACAAGCGGCCGCAGCTTTCTGATTTGCGTGAATCCGGCTCAATCGAGCAAGACGCCGACGTGGTCTTGTTCGTGTATCGCGAAGAATACTACCACCAGATGCGCAAGCCGCTGGAATCCAACCGTGAGAAGTTCGCGGAATGGTTGGCAGAAGCCGACAAGGTCCATGGCAAAGCGGAAGTCATCATTGGCAAGCAACGTCACGGACCAACCGGTACCGTCGAACTGCAGTTCGACGCGGCAGTGACCCGGTTCTCCTCCCTCGCCCGCGAAGGCCGCTTGCCAGAACGCATATGACAGTCTGGCACTGCCACATGGACTGGCGGGCGCGGGGCGGGTAAACCCAACAGCCATGTCTGAAGCTGAAACCGCGCTGCAACCCGATTTGCCGGCAGAGCCCGCCGGACATCTTGTGGAAACGGGTCCGCCCGTTCCCGAGGCTGGCGGCATCCTCACAATCAATTTGGCCGCGATTGCGGCTAACTGGCAGGAACTCGGTCGTCGCGCGATGCCGTCTGAGTGCGCGGCCGTGATCAAAGCCGAGGGCTACGGCTGCGGCATCGAGCCGGTCGCCCGCGCACTCAAGGTCGCCGGCTGCAAGACTTTCTTCGTCGCCGATCTTTTCGAAGCACGGCGCGTCCGCGCTGTTGCGCCTGACGCTGTAATCTATGTGCTCAATGGTCTACTGCCTGGCACCGCAGCGGCCTTCCCCGATATCCGTGCACGCCCCGTGATTGGCAGTCTGGTTGAACTTGCAGAATGGGACGCGTTTTGCTCCGCGAACCAATGGCACGGCGGCGCGGCGCTGCACGTTGATACGGGTATGAACAGGCTCGGCATTTCCGCCGATGAAGCTGCAGCGCTGGCGCCGCGTATTCGCGCGGAAAATCACGGCATCACGCTGCTGATGAGTCACCTGGTCTGTGCCGAGCAGCCCGAACATCCGCTCAACGAACGCCAAATGAAGCTATTCCGCGAAGTCCGTCTTCTTTACCGCGGCATTCCCGGCTCGCTCGCCAATTCATCTGGCATATTCCTCGGCAGTGGCGCCCATTGCGACATGGTTCGCCCGGGTGCCGCGCTTTTTGGCGTCAACCCAACACCCGGTCACCGCAATACAATGCGTCCGGTAATTGAGTTGCAGGCGCGTGTCGTGCAGGTGCGCTCGGTGCCCAAGGGCGAGACCATAGGTTACAGCGCGACCTGGACGGCCAAACATACAACCCGCATTGCGGTGGTTGCCGTAGGCTATGCCGACGGCTACCCGCGCGCCGCGAGTGCTTCCGACGCGGCGCCAGGCGCCGACGCTATCGTCGCCGGTACACGGTGCCCTCTGGCCGGGCGCGTTTCGATGGATCTCCTGGCGGTCGACATCACAGCCCTCCCCGACCGTTCGGTCAGACGGGGCGATCTCGTCACGCTGATCGGCGGTGAGATCGGCGTCGACGAGTTGGCGGCGGCCGCCGGCACCATAGGCTATGAGGTGCTGACCAGCCTGGGCGGCCGCTACCACCGAATTTACCGGCAGACCTAACCTGCTGTGAAATTAGCAACTTTTTAAAAAATGTTCTTGTATTGTTCTTATGGACGTTTTAGCGTTCATGACCGTTATTTCGGGGCGATTCCCTATGTCGAGACGCCACCTCACCTTCATCTGCCAGAACTGCGGCGCTGCCTTTAACCGCTGGCAGGGCAAATGCGAGGCCTGTGGCGAATGGAATTCGCTCAGCGAGGAAGGCGCCGAGCGTCCCGCCGGCCCCGGCCGCAAGCCTGGCAAAGGCCGCCTTTTCGCCCTGGAACCGCTTGCCGGCGAGGCCCATGACGCCCCGCGTCTACCCTCGGGTATCGCCGAATTCGACCGAGTAACCGGCGGTGGCTTTGTGCGCGGCTCGGTGCTGTTGGTGGGCGGCGATCCCGGCATCGGCAAGTCGACACTGCTAATTCAGGCCACCGCGGCACTCGCGCGCGCGGGCCATCGAGCGGTCTATATCTCGGGTGAGGAAGCAGTGGCGCAAGTGCGTCTGCGCGCCGAGCGATTGGGATTGCGTGACACCGCGGTTGAACTTGCGGCGGAAACTGCAGTCGAGGACATCATTGCCACACTGTCGGAAGGCAAGACGCCACGGCTGATCGTCATCGACTCCATTCAGACCATGTGGACCGACACGGTCGAATCCGCACCCGGTACCGTGACCCAGGTGCGAGGCTCGGCGCAGGCGTTGATCCGTTTTGCCAAAAAGTCCGGCACGGCGATCATCCTGGTCGGCCACGTCACCAAGGACGGTCAAATCGCCGGACCCCGTGTGGTCGAGCATATGGTCGACGCTGTGCTTTCCTTCGAAGGCGAAGGCTCACACCAGTTTCGTATCCTGCGCGCCGTGAAAAACCGGTTCGGCCCGACCGACGAAATTGGTGTCTTTGAAATGACCGGCTCGGGCTTGCGGGAGGTCGCTAATCCATCGGAGCTGTTTTTGTCGGAGCGCGATCTCGGCCAGCCCGGCACTGCCGTGTTCGCAGGGATCGAGGGCACGCGGCCCTTGCTGGTCGAAATCCAGGCGTTGGTGGCGCCGACGTCGCTTGGTACGCCCAGGCGTGCCGTTGTGGGTTGGGATCCAAGCCGGCTGTCGATGGTGCTGGCGGTGCTGGAGGCACATTGCGGCGTGCGGCTCGGCGGCCACGATGTTTATCTCAATGTTGCCGGCGGCATGCGCATTCAGGAGCCTGCGGGCGATCTTGCGGCCGCCGCCGCACTTGTTTCCTCGCTCGCCAATGCGCCGTTACCAGCAGACGCAGTCTATTTCGGAGAGGTGTCGCTTTCGGGCGCGGTTCGACCGGTGGCACAAAGTGCCGCACGACTGAAGGAGGCTGCAAAGCTCGGCTTTACCAGCGCTGTCGTACCGGAGGCCGCGCGGGCTGAACCTGGCGAGCCCGGCTTTAAGGTTATCGATGTCGCGAGCCTCGCCAATCTGGTGGCCGACATCGCCGCCCGAGGCAAAGCGCGCATGGCTGCCAAAACTGGTGGACAAAACCGGTGACGGGGCCGTGAGGCCCCGCTATATACGGCGCGTCAAAACCGGCTAGACGCTTCCTCGAGCGCCCGACCGCAAGCGCAGAAATGGGCCTAAAATTAAGCACTTAGGGTCGACATTGCCGCCCTGGTCCGGAGCCGCTATGGCTGCCCCGGATTCGTCGCGCCGCCCCGCCATCCTGTGCGGCCTGAATTGCCGAAACTTGCGGAGCTCATGAGCCCTCGATGCCGATCACGCTGCTCGACATCATTTTGCTGGCGGTCATGTTGATCTCGGGGCTCCTCGCCATGATCCGGGGCTTCATGCGAGAAATCCTGTCGATCGGCGCTTGGGGCGTTGCCGCACTGGTCACGCTTTATTCCTATGGCCGTGTGCTGCCGGTGGCAAAGCAGTATTTCAGCAGTGACATGGTCGCGGCTGGTGTTTCGGCCGGTGGTGTGTTTCTCGGAACGCTGCTTATCGTCTCAATCATCACCGCGCGCGTTTCCGACATGGTCCTCGACAGCCGGGTTGGCGCGCTCGACCGCACGCTCGGTTTCCTCTTCGGCCTCGGCCGCGGCCTGATTATCGTCGTCGTCGCATTCCTGTTCTTCGCCTGGCTGGTACCTGACCGAAGCCAGCCCGATTGGGTACGGGGCGCCAAGTCAAAGCTGGTACTGCAAAATACGGGACAATGGCTGATGTCGATGTTGCCGGATGACCCCGAAAGCACCATCTTAAAGAGGCTGAAAAAGCCGAAGCCGGAAGACCAGGATGCGCCTGATACCAATCCCGACCAGCGCTCGGATTTGCCGTTGACGCAACCCAAGGCAAGCGGAACGCGATAGCAATGCACAACTCCCCGCAGGACCTCATGCGTATGGCCGATGCTGCGGAGTTCGATCCAAATGCCGACCGACTGCGTGAGGAATGCGGGGTGTTCGGCATTTTCGGCCACCCTGATGCGGCCGCGATCACCGCGCTTGGTCTGCATGCTCTTCAACACCGCGGCCAGGAAGCCGCGGGCATCGTGTCCTTCGACGGCAAACGCTTCCATTCCGAACGCCGCCTAGGCCTGGTCGGCGACGCCTTCGCTCGCCGCGAGGTGATTGATCGTCTGCCTGGCACATCCGCCATAGGTCATGTGCGTTATTCAACCACCGGCGAGACCGTCTTGCGCAACGTACAGCCGCTGTTTGCGGAACTCGAAGGCGGCGGATTTGCTATCGGCCACAACGGCAACCTCACCAATGGCATCAAGCTTCGGCGCGACCTCGTGCACGAAGGCGCCATGATGCAGTCGACCACCGACACTGAGGTGATCCTGCATCTGGTCGCGCGTGCGCGCCGCAACCGCTTCGTCGACCGATTCATTGAGGGCCTGCGGCAACTCGAAGGCGCCTATGCCTTTGTCGGCCTAACCAACAAGAAACTGGTAGGCGCACGCGACCCGCTCGGCATCCGTCCGCTGGTGATCGGCAAACTCGACGGCTGTCCAATTCTGGCTTCCGAGACTTGCGCGCTCGACATCATCGGCGCGCAATATGTGCGCGACGTGGAAAACGGCGAAGTCGTCGTCTTTGACGAGGACGGCGCGCAATCGCACAAGCCTTTTCCACCGATGGCACCACGACCCTGCATCTTCGAATACGTCTATTTCTCGCGGCCGGACTCGATCGTCGGCGGCCGAAACGTCTACGACGTGCGCAAGACCATGGGCGCGGAATTGGCGCGGGAGGCCGCGGCCAAGGCCGACGTGATCGTTCCGGTGCCGGACTCGGGTGTGCCGGCGGCGATCGGCTTTGCGCAGGAGTTCGGTATCCCTTACGAACTTGGTATCATCCGCAACCACTATGTCGGCCGTACCTTCATCCAACCGACGCAATCGATCCGCGATCAAGGCGTGCGCATGAAGCACTCTGCCAACCGCGCGGTGGTTGGAGGCAAGCGCATCGTTCTGGTGGACGATTCGATCGTGCGCGGCACGACTTCGCGCAAGATTGTGCAAATGATGCGCGATGCTGGCGCCAAGGAGGTGCACTTTCGCATCGCGTCGCCCCCGATTACTCATCCGGACTATTACGGCATCGACACGCCTGAGCGCGACAAACTGCTTGCCGCCACCCACGATCTCGAGGGCATGCGACAGTTTATTGGAGCGGACTCCCTGGCGTTCCTGTCGGTCGATGGCATCTACCGCGCCATGGGCTTGTCGGGTCGCGACCCGGCGCGTCCGCAATTCACCGACCACTGCTTCACTGGCGACTACCCCACCCCGCTTACCGACCTCGCCGCGCAAGAGGCGAGCCCACGGCAATTGTCATTGCTGGCGGAAGCCATCTAGCCCGCCGCCACCATCGTTCGCGTATGGCCAAGCCCCTCTCCGATCGTATTGCGCTGATCACCGGCGCCTCGCGCGGTATTGGCGCGGCGCTTGCCCTCGAGCTCGCGCAAGCCGGCGCACATGTGGTGGCCGTGGCGCGGACGGTCGGCGGTCTGGAAGAACTCGACGATAAAATCAAAGCGGCCGGCGGTACTGCCACGCTGGTGCCCCTTGACGTCAAGGACAGCGAAGGCATTGCGCGGCTCGCGCTTGCGATCAACGAACGCTACCAGCGGCTCGACGTACTGGTCGGCAACGCCGGGATTCTCGGTCCGCTCTCCCCGCTCGCTCACGTCGAGCCGAAGGATTGGGACAATCTGATTGCCGTCAATATCACCGCCAATTGGCAACTCATTCGCTGTATGGACGTTTTGCTCCGGCGCTCGCAAGCCGGCCGCGCTGTATTTCTGACCTCCGGGGTTGCCCACATGGGGAGGGCTTATTGGGGTCCTTATGCCGCCTCGAAGGCGGCGCTGGAAGTCCTGGTGCGTACCTATGCGGCGGAATGTGCGACCACGCCCGTGCGCGCCAATCTTTTTGCGCCCGGCCCGACCCGCACGCGCATGTATGCCAGTGCCTTCCCAGGAATCGATCCACTGACGCTGCCAACAGCGGAGGAAGTCACGAAGGCGATCGTACCCCTCTGCCTGCCGGCGTGTCTTGAGAACGGGAAGCTTTATAATTTCCGCGACGGCAAGTTTATGGAATTCCACGCTCCGACCTAGCACCTCTGCCTGCTCAGTGCTTGCGCTTCGCGCGGCCTTTGTACGGATTGGCTTTCTCACGTAACGCGAGACGAATCGGAGTTCCTGGTAGTTCGAATGTCTCGCGTAATGAATTCAACAGATATCGTTTGTATGCGTCGGGCACCGCATCCGCCCGCGTGCAGAACACAACAAAGCTTGGAGGCCGGCTCTTTGGCTGAGTAATGTAATTGAGCCGTAGCGAGCGGCCAGACACCGCCGGCGGTGGATTGGCGCTGACCGCGTGCTCGAACCAACGATTAAGTGCGCTGGTGGGGATGCGTTTGTTCCAAACTCCGTAAGCATCGACGATGGCCTGCATCAGCCGGTCGAGACCTTCGCCAGTGAGGCCGGAGACCGCCACCAGCGGAACTCCCCTGAGCTGGGTCAGCTTCTCCTCCGCTTGTTCGCGCAACTTGCCGATAGCGCCCGCTGTCTTCTCTTTCAAATCCCATTTATTGACGGCGATGACGATGGCGCGGCCCTCCTGCTCGACCAGGTCGGCGATGCGCTGATCCTGCTCTTCGAAAGCATTTTCTACGTCGAGCAGCACCACCACGACTTCGGCAAAGCGCACCGCATTGAGCGCATCGGCGACCGAAAGTTTCTCGAGCTTTTCCGCGACACGAGAGCGACGGCGCAATCCGGCGGTGTCATAGAAGCGAAATTCGTGGCCCTGCCAGCTGTGCTTTACCGCAATAGCGTCGCGCGTGATCCCAGCCTCCGGCCCGGTGAGCAGCCTTTCCTCGCCAATCAAACGGTTGATCAGCGTCGATTTACCCGCATTGGGGCGCCCGACAATGGCAACCCGAATCGAATGCGTTTGATCGATTTCGGCCTCGGCTACTTGCTGCTTAGTCTGCCGGGGCAGCACAGCACACAAAGCATCGTAGAGATTGGACATGCCCTCATTGTGCTCGGCCGAGATTGGCACCGGTTCGCCCAGGCCGAGCGCATAAGCCTCCAGCCGTCCCGATTCACCCGCTGTCCCTTCGCTCTTGTTGGCGACGAGCACGATCGGTTTTCCGGATTTGCGCGCAACTTCGGCGACAGCGTGGTCGGCCGGCATCGGTCCGGCCCGCGCGTCAATCATGAAAAATATGGCGTCCGCTTGGTCGATTGCCATCTCGGTCTGAGCGCGCATGCGGCCCGAAAGACTTTCGGGCGTCGACTGCTCGAAACCCGCAGTATCAATGGCTGTAAACTCAATGTCGCCCAGCCGGCCCTGCCCCTCGCGCCGGTCGCGCGTGACGCCGGGCCGGTCATCAACCAGGGCCAGACGCCGGCCGACCAACCGGTTGAACAAGGTTGATTTGCCGACATTGGGCCGGCCGACGATGGCAATCGTGAAGGTCATCCGTTATCGCTGCCGCGCTTTACACGGCATCCGTCAAATAAATTCAAAGAAGTGTTTGCGGCGCAGGTCATCCTCGGGTCAAGCCCGCGTACGGGCGCCCGCACATGACGCGCCCATCAGCGCGAGAAGGTTCCGGGTTGCGGCGACGATGGCCACGGCTCCGGAGCATTGGTTTGGCCTTGGGCCGGCCAAGGAGTTCTGGCTCTGTTGCTGCGCCGGCTGCTGGGCCTGCTGTGGCCAAGGAGCGGGCTGCTGTTGTCCTGCGTTTTGCGGGGCACCTTGCACGGTAATCTGTGTCGGCGGCTTCGGCGCGCGTTTTGGTTTTGGCTTCGGTTTGGCCTCCGGCTCGACCGCTGCGGTCTTCTTCTCCGGCTCGGCCGCGACCGGGGCCGGCGTTTGCGCGGCGTCAGCCGGCTGGTTGCCCTTCATATATTCCGGCGGAATACCTTGTGAAACGCCGGGAACACCGCCGGGAAACACGTCCTTGCGTTCGCCAGGAAGCTTCTTTTTCTCATTGAGGCCAAAAAAGTCGAGTTTGTCGGGGTCGAAATTCGAGCAAGCCGTCAACGCAGACGAGAACGCAGCGAGAGCGGTCAGCAGCACAACACGATGGATTGTCCGCATGCGCCTCAACTCTTGCCTTCGGCGGCTATCAGTCCCGACAACACGTCAGCGCGCGCGCGCGTGCCTATCGGTGATTCTGCATCGGTCGCGATCATATCGAGATAGCGCCGCGCAGCGGGAATATCGTGACTACGCCACGCCGACAGCGCGAGCAGTTCGCGCGCAGTGTGACGAAAGCTGCGTGTCGGTTCAGCGAGCGGATCGAGCCGCCTGCGCATGTCGGCCAGTGACGCCGTATCTACCAGCAGCAGGCCGGCGCGTATTGCGGCAAGATCCTGCCAGGTCGTTCCGATCGAGGCATCGGCCGAAAGCTCGTCATAGGCTTTTATCGCGTCAGCGGGCTTGACCTGCGCAAGCGCGCTGGCCACGCGCATACGCGCCAGAACGCGATAACCTTGCGGCGCATCGGCTGCCACTTTGGCGAAAGCAGCTTCCGCCTCGGTGTATTTGCCCTGCTCGCTCAAGACCCCCGCCGCCTCGAAAGCGGCGCCAGCCGCCGCGGCTCTTTTGGCGACCCAATATTCGTAGCCGCGCCACGCACCGATGACCGCCACGATCAAGACGGCAAGCGCAATCAGATAGATGCTGTAGCGATCCCACAGCTTCTTGAGCCGTTCGCGCCGGACTTCCTCGTCCACTTCATGAAAAATATCGGCCACGATGGCTCCAAACCCGCCCTTGGCCCACCCCGGGCCGAGTTGCGCGGTAAACTATCGATGTGGCGCGCCTAAGGCAAAGCCAAAGCCGACAACCGTTAATATTTCAGGGCGTTAGCCCTTCTTGCTTTTCATCGGATAGACGTGCTCGGGGCCGGGAAAAGTGCGCGAGCGCACTTCCGCGGCATAGTCGCTGACCGCCTTCTCGATGCCGGGACCGAGCGAACCATAGCGCTTGACGAATTTTGGAACCCGCGGCGACAAGCCGAGCATGTCTTCCAGGACCAAAATCTGCCCGTCGCACGCCACGCTGGCGCCGATGCCGATAGTCGGGATCGGCACCGCCGCGGTCAGCTTACGCGCCAGTGGCTCTGCCACCGCCTCAATCACAACCGAAAACGCGCCCGCTTGCGAAACAGCGAGCGTGTCTTCCTCCATGCGCGCCCAATCGGCCTCGTCGCGGCCTTGTGCACGGAACGAGCCAATCGTATTGATGGCCTGTGGCGTCAGCCCGACATGGGCCATCACCGGTACGCCGCGCTCGGCAAGAAAGCGGATCGTCTCCCCCATGCGCTTGCCGCCTTCAACCTTGATCGCGCCGCAACCGGTTTCCTTCAGCACGCGCGCCGCACTCATGAAAGCTTGTTCTTTCGAAGCTTCGTACGAACCAAACGGCATATCCACGACCACCAACGCGCGTTTCGAGCCGCGCATCACCGCATGCCCCTGCAGGATCATCATTTCGAGCGTGACAGGAACAGTGGTTTCGAGGCCGTGCATTACCATGCCGAGCGAGTCGCCAACCAGGATCACATCACAATGCGCATCGACAATTCGCGCAGTATGGGCGTGATAAGAGGTAAGGCAGACTATCGGTTCGCCGCCTTTGCGCGCGCGTATATCGGGGGCGGTGAGCCGCCGGATCTCATCCTGGACCGACATGACTACTTTCCGAACACGGGAACGCCGATCACCGCTGGATGGAAGGCGTAACCCAGCGCGAGATAAACCACGATCCCGAGCGCCACGACGATGATGTCATTTGTCCAGCCGGCGGGCGCGGTCGCCGGTCCGAAATCGCGGCGGCGCTTGGCGGCGATGCGAGCATAGACACCCCAAGCCAGAAAGGTCCCGAAGAGCAGGATCGAGCCGAGATCACCATTGGAAAGCAAATGTGCCAACGCCCAGGTCTTCACGCTTGCGAGCATTGGATGCTTAAGGCGGGTCTTGATGTGGCTCGGGATAAACGCAGCGACAATGAAGATCACCGCAAACAGCATCAATCCGACGGTGATGTGCCGCATTAATCCGGGCGGCGACCAAACTTGAATCAATCCATTCGCTCGGTATTGCCCATAACCCCAGATGATCAACGCGAGGCCTGCGAGCGACACGAGCGCGAACGCTGCACGATAGGCATGCAGCCCCACCCGCGCGATAACATCGGCGCGGGCGCCTCGCAACGAGACGAATACATGCGTCCCGAGAAAGACCGCCAGGCCAAGAACGAGAATGCCTAAACCCATGCTACAACTCGTGTCAGATTACCGCCGCAGTAGAGGATCGTGGCAATCAATGCAAGCTGTTCCCCGACAGAACATATCCTAGATGACCACAGCCACGAGATATCGATTTTCGAAACGCATTATGGGAGCGCTTTTGCTGCTGGCGGCGGCCGCCGCGCCCGTCCCGGCGCAGGATTGGCCGGCAAAAACCGTGCGTATCGTGGTCCCCTTCGGGCCGGGATCGACGCCCGACATCGTGGCGCGACTGGTGGCCGACGGCTTGCAGCAGAAATATCCCGCCAGTGCATTTGTCGTAGAGAACAAGCCCGGCGCCAGCGGCAATCTTGGGACCGATGTTGTCGCAAAGGCCGCGCCCGATGGCTCGACGCTCGGCGTGAGCATCGGTGGCCCGCTTGCCATCAACACCTTATTGTTCTCGAAGCTACCCTACGATCCGCGCAAGGACATCGCACCCGTTACCCAGTTGATCACCCAGCCGAGTGTGCTGGCGGTCAATCCAACGCTTGGCGTCAACTCCGTTGCGGAGCTGGTCGCGCTGTTGAAGAAGAACCCCGGCAAATACAACTTTGCTTCGATCGGGAACGGCTCCCTGTCGCACCTTGCGATGGAGGCAATTGCTATCAAGGCTGGCGCCGAACTGGTGCACGTGCCCTATACCAGTTCACCGCAGGCGATTACCGCAGTGATCCGCAATGACGCGCAGATAACGTGTCTTCCCGCGATATCGGTGACGCCGCAGGCCATATCGGGCGCAGTGACAATTCTCGCGGTCTCTACCGCCAAGCGCTCGCCCTATTTGCCAGACGTGCCGACCTTGAAGGAGGCCGGCATCGACGTAGAAGCCGACGCCTGGAACGGATTGATTGCACCTGGTGGAACACCCAAGCCGGTCATCGACAAAATCAGCAAAACCGTCGCCGACATCATCAAGCAGCCGGCCGTGCGCGAAAAACTTGCGGCACAACTGATGGAACCGGTTGGCTCATCACCGGAAGAGTTGCGCGCCCGCATGGACGGCGAAATTGCGCGCTGGGCGCCGGTGATCAAGGCCGCAAACGTGAAGATAAATTAGGCCGCCTTGTCTTTAACGTCCTTGATGTCGGTGAAGGAAATTCCAGGTGCGCGTTCCCGGGTGTAATCGAGAATGAACTGGTTACGCGCCATGAAAACCTTGTCCCCATCCAGGTCTTCGGCACAGCTCGAATAGTTTGCCTGCACGAAATCATCGAGCTTTTTTTCGTCAGCAGACGCAATCCAGCGCGCAAGCTGGAACTCCGGCTGCTCGAAGCCGATGTCGAGGCCGTACTCCTCCGATAGCCGCACTTTCAGCACGTCGAGCTGCAAGGGGCCAACGACGCCAACGAGCGCCGGTGCTCCGTCGAGGGGGCGAAAGACCTGCACAACGCCCTCCTCCGCCATCTGCTGCAGCGCTTCTTTCAATTTTTTGGCCTTCATCGGGTCGCCCAGCTTTACCCGGCGAAGGATTTCCGGCGCGAAGTTCGGCACGCCGAGAAACGCGATGTCCTCGCCTTCCGTAAGCGTGTCACCGATCCGAAGTGTCCCGTGGTTTGGGATACCAACGACATCGCCAGCGTAAGCCTCTTCGGCGAGCGCGCGGTCCTGTGCGAAAAAGAATTGCGGGGTGGACAGCGTTAGCGGTTTGGCCGTGCGTGTAAGTTTTGCCTTCATGCCACGCCGCAGCTTCCCTGAACAAAGACGCGCGAAGGCAATGCGGTCACGATGATTTGGGTCCATATTGGCTTGAATCTTGAAGACAAAAGCCGTCATGGAGTTTTCGTGCGCATCTACCAGGCGCACGTTGGATGCCTGCGCGCGCGGTGCCGGCGCCACCGCGGCCAACGCATCGAGCAGATCCTTGACGCCAAAGTTTTTAAGCGCCGAGCCAAAGAAAACGGGAGTTAGATGCCCTTCGCGGAACGATTTGAAATCAAATGATCGGCAAGCATCCTTCACCAATGCGAGCTCGTCGGTAACCGCCTTGACGTCGAGCATCGAGTTTTTCGCGGCAAGCGCGGCGACATCGAGCGGTTGCCGTTCAGCCGTTTTGCCATCTTCGCCGACAAGCCGCATCTCGCCTGTTGCAACATCATAGGTTCCGGCGAAATCGCGGCCGCGTCCAATTGGCCACGTCATCGGCGCGGTATCGAGCGCAAGCGTCTTTTCAATCTCGTCAAGCAACTCGAACGGATCGCGACTCTCGCGGTCCATCTTGTTGATGAATGTGATAATCGGGATGTCGCGCAGTCGGCAAACTTCGAACAACTTGCGTGTACGCGCCTCGATGCCCTTTGCGGCGTCGATCACCATTACCGCTGAGTTGACCGCGGTCAGGGTGCGGTATGTGTCCTCAGAAAAGTCCTCGTGACCCGGCGTGTCGAGCAGATTAAAGACCCGGCCATCGTAATCGAAAGTCATTACCGAGGTCACAACCGAAATGCCCCGCTCGCGCTCGATCGCCATCCAGTCGGAGCGGGTCGAGCGCCGATCACGCTTGGCTTTCACTTGACCGGCGAGATTGATCGCACCGCCGAACAGCAACAACTTCTCGGTTAGCGTGGTCTTGCCAGCATCCGGGTGGGAAATAATTGCAAAAGTACGCCGCCGGTCGACTTCGGCGGCAAGTGGCGTCACGGGGATCGAATTGGAGGTGACAAGAGGCTTATTCATCGCCTGCATGTGGCGGCAAACCCGAGCAAAATCAAGCCGCAGGCTGCCGGACCGCGGTCTTGCACGCTAAATCATCGGGCTGTAAGCGTGGCCTGGTAGACGTCCGGTTTGAAGCCGACCACCAATTTGCCGCCAACGTCGAGCACCGGTCGTTTGATCATCGACGGCTGCTTGAGCATCAATGCAATCGCTTTTGTCTCAGTGACGCCATTCTTTTCGGTATCTGGCAGCTTCTTGAAGGTCGTTCCGGCCCGGTTGAGCAAAACTTCCCAACCCAGTTTCTTCGTCCATCGCTCAAGGCGCTCGCGCTCGATGCCCGCGGTCTTGTAATCGTGAAACACGTATTTGACGCCGTGTTTGTCGAGCCAGGCGCGCGCTTTCTTCATGGTGTCGCAGTTTTTGATGCCGTAAATAGTGATCGCCACGGTCACTCCCACTCGATGGTGCCCGGCGGCTTTGAAGTAACGTCATAAACGACGCGGTTGACGCCCTTCACTTCGTTGATGATGCGGGTCGCCACCTGGCCCAGGAAATTCATGTCGAAACGATAGAAATCGGCAGTCATGCCATCGGTTGAAGTGACTGCGCGTAAGCCCACAACATATTCGTAAGTGCGATAGTCGCCCATGACGCCGACCGTTTTCACCGGCAGTAACACGGCGAACGCTTGCCAGATGTCATCGTATTGGCCGCTGCGGCGGATTTCCTCGATGTAAATCTCGTCGGCGAGCCGCAAGATGTCGAGCTTCTCTCGCGTAATTGGACCCGGGCAGCGGATGGCCAGGCCCGGACCGGGAAAAGGGTGCCGGCCGACGAAGGCCTCGGGAAGACCAAGCTCGCGACCCAGCGCCCTCACCTCGTCCTTAAACAGTTCGCGCAAGGGCTCGACCAATTTCATGTGCATTCGCTCGGGCAAGCCACCGACGTTGTGGTGCGACTTGATGGTGACCGAAGGGCCGCCGGTGAACGACACGCTCTCGATCACGTCTGGATAGAGCGTACCCTGGGCGAGGAAGTCGGCGCCGCCTATTTTCTTCGCCTCCTCTTCGAAAACGTCGATGAACAGTTTGCCGATGGTCTTGCGTTTGACCTCCGGGTCCTCGACGCCGCCGAGTGCCTTTAGGAACGTATCGCTCGCATCCACGTGCACCAGCGGAATGTTGTAGCTTTCACGGAAAAGCGTCAGCACCTTTTGGGCCTCGCCCAGCCGCATCAGCCCGTGATCGACCAGCACGCAAGTGAGTTGATCGCCGATCGCTTCGTGGATCAAAACCGCGGCCACTGCCGAGTCGACACCGCCTGACAATCCGCAGATCACGCGGCCCTTGCCAACTTGTTTGCGAATTTTTTCGATCGCCTCATCCTTGAACGCCCGCATGGTCCAATCGCCGGTGAGGCCTGCAATTTTGCGCACGAAATTGCGCAAGAGCGCTGCGCCATGCGGCGTGTGCACGACCTCGAGATGAAATTGGGTGGCGTAGAATTTTCGTTTATCGTTGCCGATGATCGCGATTGGCGCATTGGGAGATGTACCGAGCACTTTGAAGCCTGGCGGCAAAACGGTGACACGATCTCCGTGGCTCATCCACACCGGATATTTTTCGCCCCTGCGCCATACGCCTTCGAGCAACGGCGTATCCTCGATAACAGTCACCTCTGCGCGGCCGAACTCGCGGTGATGTCCACCCTCCACCTTGCCGCCAAGCTGCTGCGCCATCGCCTGCTCGCCGTAGCAAATGCCGAGCACCGGGATGCCGGCCTCATAGATTGTTTTCGGCGCTAAAGGTGCATCCTTATCAAGCACCGAGGCTGGCCCGCCGGAAAGGATCACCGCCTTGGGTTTCATTTCGCGGAAGGCGGCTTCGGCTTTCTGGTAGGGCACGATCTCGCAATAGACCTTTTCCTCCCTCACCCGGCGCGCGATGAGCTGGGTGACCTGGGAGCCGAAATCGACGATCAGAATTTTGTCGTGCATGGAGGGCAATGTGCCCCGAACGTGTCCGGAATCGGGTGCGCAAAGGCCGTTCGGGGTGGCTTTTTGCGGGCTTTGCGCAGCCGGGTCAAGCCTGTCGTCGTTTCCAGTAACGCAATTTTAGCCCCGGCCGTGCTTAGAAAATGCTCCCCATCCGGTGTGTTCACAGCTGGAAGCGTGGAAGCCGTCATGGCCTTCGAAACCCAGCGAATGAGATTACCGGTCGCCGCCAGCGGGCGCGCTGCCCGCCGCGCAGCGCTGTTTCGCGAGAGTCTGACTGGCTTGACCGAACGGTGGGCGCTCGGGCTTGTCTGGACATTGGGCCCAAAGCACGTCCGCGGCGTGCCGAACCTTCTGCGGTTGTGTTTCGACGAACTCCTGGCACCCGACTACGCACTGCCTGATCCCGAAAGTGCGGCCGACAAGCCGCCCGGACTTGCCGGCATAGTGCATGATCTCACGCTACCGACGCTCATCACCGCCTATCGGCGCGGGCTCTACCCCTTTGCACATATTGCACCTCTAAAATGGTGGTCGCCGCCGCAACGCTCGGTCTTGTTTTTCAATGAGCTGCACATCGCCAGACGTTTGCGTCGACAGATGCGCCAGGGCAATTATACGGTGACATTCGACCGCGACTTCGAAGGCGTCATTGCCGCGTGCGCCGGCCAACGACAGGGCCGCTGGCACCTGACCTGGATCACGCCCCGGATCATGCATACCTATGCCGAGCTATTCGACGCAGGCTATGCCCATTCCTTTGAAGTATGGAACGAGCGCGGGGATCTTGCGGGCGGCGGATACGGCGTTGCCGTTGGCAGTGCCTTCGTCATCGAGTCGCAGTTCTCGCGCGAACCCAACACCTCGAAGATCGGATTCACCGTTCTCAACTGGCATCTCGCTCACTGGGGCTTTGCTTTCAACGACGGCAAGCTGATGACCCCGACCTGTCACGATATGGGCTTCCGCGAAATTCCACGCAGCGAGTATCTCGATCGGCTTGCACAGGCCGTGCGGCGGCCCGACAAAAAGGGCCGCTGGCAAATTGAAGTGGATGTGGCCGCCGTCGCGGACTGGCAACCGGGCTAATCGTTCAATGCCGGGCGTTGTCGACCGCTGGCCCCAGCAACGGAATTGCCGATATCCATTTGCCGATGCGTGAACGGCCATGTTCATCAGGCTTGGCGGTATCGGCATTGGCAGGCGGAACGGAATCCGGGATCGATCCCGGCGGCACCGGATGGTCGTCATTAGCCTGTGCAGCAGCGGGTGGCGGCGCGATCGAGATCGCTGGCGGCAGTGCGGGTGCAGCGGATGGTGAAAGGACCGGCGCTGGGGCGGCGGCCGGAGCTGGCGGTACAGCCACGTCACGGGATACCGGTCGCATAGTTTGCACCGGCACGGATTGCGGCTTGGCGGCATCCGGAACAAGCGTTTCCTCTTTATGAGTTACCAAGGCCTGGCGGACCGCATCGAGCCACTGCGTATCGGATATGGCTGGATCGCGACGAGCGGGCTCCACGACAACAGGGACTGCGGCTGCGACGGGCGGTTTGGCCGGTACTTGGGGTTGCGGCTCGGCCTTGCGCACAGGCTCCTTCGTCACCGTTTCGCTGCGTTGAACTTTCGGGACCACGGGCACGGCCGCAGGAGCCGCCGTCTTCTCGCCCGCGAGAAGCGTCTTGAACGCCGCCGTCGCGTCGGGATCGACAGCGCCGCAGGTCTTCTCGAACGTCTCCACGTCCCGGCGAACCAGGATGCGCCGGGTAGCGGCATCAACACTTTTGTCGAGCATCGCGACAATGCCACTGCGCAAACTCTGGCAAGTTATCTCGGGGGAAAAATTGGCGCGGTAGAACGAATAGGCGCTGGCGATGCCGACCGGAACCGCCAACAGCGATCCAACCATCTGGATGGCGGCCACGACCCGCGTAAAGGTCGACGCCTTCGCGGCGGGATAGACACCTAAATTGACAGGCGCCACGTCATCCGCGTCCGTATGAAACGGCGGATCGCGCCTCGCCACCAGCATGGCAACACCCCCAATAGAACCTTCGCGGTTCCACAAACACGCGATCTTCGCGGGTAAATTTGGCCCGGATTGGGGCACAATCGGGGAATTCCGTTTGCGCTTTATTACCAAACGTACAGGGAGACCTACCCTCCGCGTCGCAGGATTGAGATAAAAAAGCCATCTGTGGCGGTCGCCCGCGGAGTCATCAAGATACCCTCTGCGGACAGCCGAGCCGCCTTGCTGAACATAAAGGCGCGTTCGCCGAGCGCCTGAGCGACCTCAGCCGGCGGTTGCACAGAAAACCCGGGGTGCCGGGCAAGGAAAGCGCGGATCTGAGCGTTGTTTTCCTCCTCCAGCACCGAACAGGTGATGTAAGCAATGCGCCCATTTGCCTTAAGGAGTGGTACCGCGCGGTCGAGGATTTCAACCTGCTCCTTCTGACGCTGCTCCAAAGCTCCTGGCCGCATCCGCCATTTGGCGTCGGGATTGCGACGCCAGGCACCCGTGCCGGTACAGGGCGCGTCGATCAGGACCAGGTCCATATGCCCGGCCAGATTGTCGATTTCGCCGCCAATCGATTTCGGCGTACGCACCTGCACATTGCGCGCGCCGGAACGTTTCAGGCGGTCGTGAATAGGGGCCAGCCGCCGTTTGTCATCGTCGGTCGCAAAAACCTGGCCCTTGTTCTGCATCATCGCCGCCAAAGCCAGCGTCTTGCCGCCGGCGCCGGCGCAAAGATCGACCACTTGCTCGCCCGGTTTGGCGGCCGAAAGCAACGCCGCCACTTGCGATCCTTCGTCCTGCACTTCGACCAGGCCTTTAAGAAATGCAGGCTCAGCATGGATCGCAGGGTTCTTGGCATCGGCCGAAAGACGAATGCGCAAGCCCCAGGGCGACCAGCGGGTCGGTTCAGGCTTTACATCAGACAGCATTGTGCCCGCAGCTTCGCGCTCGGCTTTGAGTGTGTTTACCCGCAAATCCAGAGGTGCCCGCGAAGCCAGCGCCGCCCCCTCTTCTGCGCGGTCTTCGGCGAACGTGCGCGAGAAATATGGCTCGAGCCATTCCGGATAATCACCCGCAACATGCGGCGGTGCGCCGCTGATATCGGCAGCCGCAAGGCGTTTGCGCTCGTCTGGACTAAGCGCCTCAGGCGCGTATTGCGAACCGTCGGCAAGCTTGGCGATCGTCTCAACGTCGAGAGCACGCTCGCGCTTGAGCATACCCAAAACGATAGCGCGAGGTGTTTCCGCGCCCATGATAAAAGCGCTCGACGCCCGGCGGCGCAGCGCATCATAGAGCAGGCCCGCGATCGCGGCCCGGTCACCCGAGCCGGCAAACCGATGAGTCAGACCCCAGGCCTTGAGCGCATCGGCAGCGGGGCGGCGTTCGCTTTCGATTGCAGCGAAAACTTCAATAGCGGCAGCAAGCCGCGCCGCCGGTGTCATGGCAGGGCGAGCACGATACGCACGATGTAGATCACCCACATGATGACCAAAATGATCGCGCCGACGCCATAGAATGCGCCGCGGAGGCGGACATTGTTGCTGGTCACGTGTATCACCGCCTGCAACACGCGTGTCACGACAAAGATCCAGGCGAGAACAACGAAAAGCAAATCGGCATGGCGGGTCACGATTACCAGAATCGTCAGCACATAGAAAAGGACCGGCAGCTCGAATTGGTTGGCGAATGAATAGGCGAATTGCGTGGCGCGCACGGGCCAATTTGGCTCGCGCAGGGCAATGTCTTCTAATCGAACATGGCCGCGCTGGAGCGTCGATGTGCGGAAATACATCATGCCAAACATCACGCCGAAGGTGAGCAACACTTCGACAAACAACGGCAGAAGAACAAACTGAATAGACATGGAATAACCCTCATCCTCCCTCTACGAAAGGACAGCTAGACACGGCTCGGATAGTTCGGACTTTCACGCGTGATCGTCACGTCGTGCACGTGGCTTTCGCGCAGCCCCGCCCCGGTGATGCGGACAAACTCCGCCTTGGCGTGCAGTTCATCGAGGTTTTTTGCCCCGACATAGCCCATGGCAGCGCGCAAGCCGCCGGTGAGCTGATGTAGCACCGTTGCAGCCGCACCCTTGTAAGGCACTTGGCCTTCCACACCCTCCGGCACCAGCTTGAGCGTGTCCTTGATGTCCTGCTGGAAATAGCGGTCGGCCGAGCCGCGCGACATCGCGCCGACCGAGCCCATGCCGCGATAGGTCTTGTACGAGCGGCCTTGATAGAGGAACACCTCGCCGGGGGTCTCGTCGGTGCCAGCCAGCAGCGAGCCAACCATGGCGCAGTCTGCACCTGCTGAGATCGCTTTTGCCAAGTCGCCGGAATATTTGATGCCGCCGTCGGCAATCACCGGCGTGCCGGTCGCCTTCGCGGCCTCCACGCAATCCATGATCGCCGTCAACTGCGGCACACCGACCCCGGCCACGATCCGCGTCGTGCAAATCGAACCGGGACCGATGCCGACCTTGATGGCATCGGCACCACAATCGATCAGCGCCTTCGCCCCTTCGACGGTCGCGATGTTGCCAGCGACGACCTGAACTTTGTTCGACTGCCGCTTGATCCGCGTGACTGCGTCGAGCACATATTTCGAGTGGCCATGCGCTGTGTCGACCACCACAAGGTCGACTCCCGCCGAGATCAGCGCCTCGGTGCGCGCAAAGCCCTTGTCTCCGACGGTTGTTGCAGCTGCGACGCGCAGGCGGCCCTGCTCGTCCTTGCATGCGTTTGGATTGGCTACTGCCTTTTCGATATCCTTCACCGTAACCAGGCCGACACAGCGGTACTGCGCATCCACCACGAGAAGCTTTTCAATACGATGTTGGTGCAGCAGGCGTTTGGCTTCGTCCTGGCCAACTCCCTCCCGCACAGTGATGAGCTTCTTGGTCATCAGCTCGGAGACTTTCTGGCGCGGATCAGTCGCAAAGCGCACATCGCGGTTTGTGAGGATGCCGACCAGTTTGCCCGGCTGCGCGTTACCGGCGCGCTCGACTACCGGAATGCCGGAAATACGATTGTCCTTCATCAGGTCGAGAGCCTGCTGAAGCGTCGCATCGGGTTCAATGGTGAGCGGGTTCACCACCATGCCGGATTCAAATTTCTTCACCTGCCGAACCTGCGCCGCCTGTTCGTCGGGCTCCATGTTCCGGTGGAGGACGCCAATGCCGCCCGCTTGCGCCATAGCGATCGCCATCTGCGCCTCGGTCACCGTGTCCATGGCGGAAGCGATGATCGGGATGTTGATCGCGATTGACCGGGTTATGCGCGAGCGAATATCGACGTCGGCGGGCAGCATCTCCGACAAACCGGGCTTGATCAGCACGTCGTCGAATGTGAGCCCTTCGCGCGGGCTTGCGTTGTTTTTTGCGGCCATCGCCAACTCCGTCTCGCCCTAAAAGGCACCGAACCGGCCGGCAAGGGGTTGAAAAGGCCCGTTGCGAGGGGTCCCTCGCCTTGCGTCACGGCCCGCTTTTGGGTTGGCGTGGGTCGATAGCACGGGATGGCCCCGATTCCTAGGGCAATCGCGGATAGCTGTTATGAACTCGTAAACGCGGAGGAGCCTTCCTTCCGCCACCGCTTTACGCTTCAAGACGCCGTTTCCATGATGCCCAAGCCCCGCCGGATCCTACATGCCCCGTGACCGTATCGTCCCGCTGATTATCGCGGTCGCATTGTTCATGGAAAACATGGATTCGACCGTGATCGCCACCTCGCTGCCCGCGATCGCCACAGATATCGGCACCAATCCGCTGGCGCTCAAACTCGCCGTTACATCCTATTTATTGTCGCTGGCGATCTTCATCCCTGCCAGCGGCTGGACCGCCGACCGATTCGGCGCCCGTACGGTATTCCGCGCAGCAATTGCGGTGTTCGTGCTTGGATCGATCGGCTGCGCCCTCTCCGGCTCGCTCACCGATTTCGTCATTGCCCGCATCGTCCAGGGAATGGGCGGCGCGATGATGACCCCTGTCGGGCGCATGGTGCTGGTTCGCACGATCAGCAAACGTGAACTTGTGGGCGCCATGGTCTGGGTGACCACGCCAGCACTCATCGGGCCGGTACTGGGGCCACCGGTCGGAGGCTTCATCACCACCTATGCGACGTGGCATTGGATCTTCATCATCAACGTCCCAATTGGCCTGCTCGGCATACTGCTTGCCACGCGTTACATCCCCGATGTGCGCGCCGACAATCACGAGCGTTTCGATGTCGTCGGCATGGTGCTCGCGGGCCTCGGCATCGGCGGCACCGCTTTTGGACTCTCGGTGCTGGGACTTAATTTTTTGCCGTGGACCATCGTCGCCGCGCTGGTTTTTGGCGGCGCCTGTTTCATCGCTGCATATCTCGCGCACGCGCGCCACACCGATAACCCAGCGCTGGATCTCTCGCTGTTTCGGCTGCCGACGTTCTTCGCAAGCGTTGTCGGCGGCTTCATCTTTCGTCTTGGGCTCGGCGCACTACCCTTTCTGCTGCCGCTAATGCTGCAAATCGGTTTCGGTATGTCTCCGTTTCAGTCCGGCATGATCACCTTCGCAACTGCACTTGGTGCCATGGGAATGAAATGGGCGACGACGGTCATTTTGCGGCGTTTCGGCTTTCGAAACATATTGGTCATCAACTCCGTCATTAGTTCGGTCTTTCTCGCAATCTGCGCCGGGTTCACTGCCGCCACCCCAGTTGCACTAATGGCGATTTTGCTTTTCATCGGCGGCTTCTTTCGTTCGCTGCAATTCACCAGCATCAACACCATCGCCTATGCCGACGTTGAGCCAACCCGGGTCGGCCGGGCGACCGCATTGGTTAGCGTTGCGCAACAATTGGCGGTGTCGTCTGGAGTCGCCATCGGCGCCATGGCGGTGGAGCTTACCGTTCACTTCAAAGGTGGCGGCCCGCTGCAAGCCAGCGATTTCCCACCGGCGTTTATTGCAGTTGCAGCAATTTCGGCGCTCTCGGTGTTCATCTTCGCCCGGCTCTCGCCAGACGCCGGAGCGGAGATGGCCGACCGGCTTCCGACGCCCACAGAGACTTCAGACCAGCGCGCGGGCTAGGTGTTGGCGTCAGTGACGCCACGAAATCCGGTGGCCAACAAATACAGCTCTGCCGAATCTACACGGCTTGCCGGTGGCTTTATATGTTTGACGCTTTTGTAATCGCGCTTGAGCGAGGCTAGCAGCGCTGCCTCGGTGCCGCCCTGGAGTACTTTGGAAAGAAAGGTGCCGCCAGGCGCAAGCACCTCGCGAGCAAATTCAGCGGCAGCTTCGACCAACGCCATGATCTTGAGATGGTCGGTGCGGGCGTGGCCGGTCGCATTGGCCGCCATGTCGGAAAGCACGACATTGGCAGGGCCGCCCATCATTTCCTTGAGCGTGTCGGGTGCAGCGCGATCGAGGAAATCGAGTTTGACGAAACCTACTCCCGGAACCGGCTCCATGGACAAGACGTCAATGGCGACCACTCTGCCCTGCCCGGGCGCACCGACCCGTTCGGCCGCGACTTGACTCCAACCCCCGGGAGCGGCGCCGAGGTCAATAACGCGCGAACCTTTCTTGAGGAAACGTGCCTTGTCGTCGATCTCGATCAGCTTGTATGCCGCCCGCGAGCGCATACCCTCCCGCTTGGCGCGAGCAACATAAGGATCATTGAGCTGGCGTTGCAGCCATTGGCGCGAAGATACCGAGCGTGTCTTGCCGCCCCGAACCCGAATTTTTTTTTGGCGCGGGCCGGCGTCCTTGCCATGCGCGGTCACGAAATCGCCGTCTGGTTGCCGCCGCCCCAGGCGCCATCTTCGCGCATCATCTGGACTAGCATGCCTTCGCGTAGCCCACGATCGGCAACGCGAAGACGTGGGCAGGGGAACGCGCGCCGGATCGCCTCAAGAATTGCACAACCGGCGAGTACCAGATCAGCCCGTTCAGCACCTATGCAGGGGCTCGCCACACGGTCCTCGTAACTCATCGCAAGCAGCCGGTCGATAACTGCGTCAATTTGGTGAGCGCTCATCCAGCAGCCATCAACTCGGTTGCGATCATAGCGTTTGAGATTGAGGTGCACGCCGGCGATTGTCGTCACCGTGCCCGAAGTTCCGAGCATGTGAATGCCACTTGTTGCCTCTGCACTGTGTTCGCGCACGAACGGCGCAATGAGCGTAGCAACTTCCAGCACCATCGCTTCATAGATGTCACGAGTGACGGTGATGCCGCCATAGCGTTCGGCCAGCGTCACCACGCCGTGTGGCACCGAGATCCAGCCGCGGATTTGCGGTAAGGGCGGTCCTCCGCGACCCTTATGCGAGCGGGTAAGCCGCACGAGTTCAGATGAGCCGCCACCAATATCGAACAAGATCGCGCCTTCGGCCTGCGGATCGAGCAGCGGAGTACAGCCAGTAGCGGCGAGTCGGGCTTCCGTCTCGCGATCGATCACTTCAAGTGTAAGACCTAGTTCGTCCGTCACGCGATCGAGGAATTGCACTCCATTCTGCGCCGCGCGACATGCTTCGGTGGCGATCAGGTGGGCACGGGTCACGCCCTTGTTCTTCATCTTGTTGCGGCAAATAGCCAAGGCCGCTATCGCGCGCGTAATGGCGGCTTCGCTCAAACGCCCCGACGACGAGACGCCCTCTCCGAGCCGGACAATGCGGGAAAACGCATCGACGACGCGGAACCCCTCACCAGATGGCCGCGCTACCAATAGCCGACAATTGTTAGTGCCAAGGTCAAGCGCCGCATACGTCGCGCCGCCCCGGTCACCGCCGAAGCCAACTTCGGGCCGTTCAGGCGACCGCCGACCCCACCTGGACCGCGAAAGCGGCGCCCGGTCGATAGCGGGGTCGAGGCCTGGGATGTCCCCGGCCTCGCCGCTCATGCTGTCAAAACCTTCCTACGGTGCCGCAAGCCGCCATTCCCGGCGCGTCGCGGTTGTGGCCATGTTTTCTCGATCATGAAAAGTGTATCAGTGTCTACGCGTCACGCAACCCTCCGTCCCAAAAGCTATTCTTGTCGAAGCATCCGGGCTGCTTTAATTGACAAGACGCCAACGAAAGGCGCTTTCCGAAATGGATGATCGAACCACCGAAACCGCGCTTTCGCTGACCAAATTCGGCATCGGTCAACCGGTGCGCCGCAGCGAAGATCCCAAATTGGTGCGCGGCGAAGGTTGCTACACCGACGATCTTAGCCGGCCCGACCAAGCCTATGCGGTTATGGTCCGCAGCCGCGAGGCGCATGGCGTTATCCGATCGATAGACGTTGCCGCGGCCAAGGCGATGCCCGGTGTACTCGCGGTCTACACCGCCGCCGATATGTCGGCATACGGTCCACTCAAGTGCCATTTGCCGCTGAAGAACCGCGACGGATCGCCGATCCGATACACACCGCGGCCGGCACTGGCTGGCGACAAAGTCCGCTTCGTCGGTGATCCCGTTGTCTGCGTGATCGCGGAAACCGTCGCGCAGGCGAAGGACGGCGCCGAAGCGGTGACAATCGATGTCGCGCCGCTGCCCGTCGTGCTCAAGCCTGCGGAAGCGGTGAAACCCGGCGCGCCACTGGTGTTCGACGGCGTGCCGAACAATATTGCACTCGATTATCACTACGGCGATGCCGCCAAAGTGGCCGGGGCCTTCGCCAAGGCGAAGCATGTTACGCGGCTCGAAACCTCCAATCAGCGGATGGTGGTCAACGCCATGGAGCCGCGCTCGGCCATTGGCGAATACGCCGAGTCGGGCGGCAAATGGACGCTCTATTCTACAAGCCAGGGCGTCCACGGCATGAAAACTTCGCTAATGGAGATTTTCGGGGCGCCCGTTGACAAGGTGCGCGTGGTCACCGGTCAAGTCGGTGGCTCGTTCGGCATGAAAGCTGCCGTTTATCCGGAGTACGTCTGTATTCTGCACGCCGCGCGCATGTTGGGCCGGCCAGTGAAATGGACCGACGAGCGCTCCGGCAGTTTTGTCTCCGATCATCACGGCCGTGCGCAGGACATGGTGATGGAAATCGCGTTTGACGAGAACGCGCATATCCTCGCGATGCGTCTCACCGGCTACGGCGATATGGGTGGCTACCTCGCCCAGTTTGGCCCGCTGTTACCTACCGGCAACCAGGTCAAGAACATCGCCAGTATTTACCGCACGCCCCTCATCGAAGTGGCGACCAAATGCGTATTCACCAATACAACCTTTGTGTCAGCCTATCGCGGCGCAGGCCGTCCCGAAGGCAATTACTATGTCGAGCGTGCGCTCGACCTTGCCGCCAGTGAACTCGGTATCGATCGTATTGACTTGCGCAAGCGCAATATGATCCGCAAAGGCGATCTGCCATTCAAAGCCGCTTCCGATATGACGTACGACTGCGGCGATTTTCTCGGTGTGCTCAAGCGGGCGCTCGAAGCGGCAGACTATGCCGGATTCAAGAAGCGCAAGCGCGAAAGCAAGAAGCGTGGTTTGTTGCGCGGATTCGGCATCGGCTGTTATCTCGAAGTGACGGCAGCGCCCGGCAAGGAACTTGGGGCAATCCATTTTGATCCCGACGGCATGGTCACCATTGTTGCCGGCACAATGGATTTCGGCATGGGCCATGCGACAACCTATGCGCAAATATTAAGCACCCTGCTCGACGTTCCGTTCGACCGCATCCGAATGGTGGAAGGCGATAGCGACCGTATGGCGTTCGGTGGCGGAAGCGGCGGCTCACGTTCGGTGATGTTCGTCGGCGCCGCGCTGACTGAATCTGCTGCAATCGTGATTGAGCGCGGCAAGCAGATCGCCTCGCATGTACTCGAGGCCTCAGCCAGCGACATCGAATTCAAGGCAGGGCGCTTCGTTATCGCCGGCACGGACCGTTCGATCGGATTACTTGAGCTGGCGGCGCGGTTGCGCACCGGCCTCAAGCTGCCGGACGGCGCCCCAAGCTCGCTCGACGTCGACCATGTGGTCAAGGACCCGGTGCCTTCCGCTTTCCCGAACGGTTGTCACATTGCCGAGGTCGAGATCGATCCCGAGACCGGCGCCGCGCACGTGGAGCGTTATTCTGCGGTCAACGATCTCGGCACCATCGTCAATCCGCTGCTGGTCGAAGGACAAATTCAAGGCGGCGTGGTGCAAGGTCTTGGGCAGGTGTTGCTGGAGCAGGCAGTTTACGATTCCGACGGCCAGCTGGTGACCGGCTCGTTTATGGACTACGCCATGCCGCGCGCGCACGACGCGCCGATGATTAACGTCGTCAGCCACCCGGTACCGACCAAAAGTAACGCCCTCGGGGCCAAGGGCTGCGGCGAGGCGGGAACCTCAGGTGGTTTGCCGTCTGTCGCCAATGCAGTGATCGACGCGCTGTCGGAATACGGCATCAATCAACTGGAAATGCCGATGACGCCAGCGCGCATTTGGCAGGCGATTCAAGACGCCAAGCGCAAACAGCCCACGTAACGACAAAATTTTTGGCTTGTTCCGGCATCTCGAGTCACGAGGCAAGGTTGTGCCTTGTGCTAAGCGAATTTTTCATGCGGTCTTAAGGACAACCCCGCATACCCTGCCGACATGGGCAACCCGCTCGAAATGCATTGGATTGGCAACGCCGCCCGAGGCATAGTCCGCCCCTTTGCGGAGTTTCACGCAGCATGAGCCAAGCTGCTGACATCCTTGGTCAAAACCGGGCCACTTATTTGCGCGTCGTTGGTGCGGTTTGTGCCGCACACTTCGTGTCGCACTATTACATTATTTTACTCGCACCATTGCTGCCGTTTGTGCGCGCCGAATATGCCGTGAGCTACACCGAGATCGGGCTGGCATTCGCCGCATTCAATATTGTGACGGCAGGTCTCCAAACGCCGGCAGGCTTCCTGGTCGACAGGTTTGGGGCGCGCGTATTGTTGGTTGCTGGCCTGTTGATCGGCGCCGGGGCTTTCATCATCGTGGGTCTTTTCGATTCATTCTGGGTCATGGTTGCAATGTTCGCCCTCGCCGGAATTGGCAACACGGTCTATCACCCGGCCGATTATTCGCTGCTGTCACAGCACGTGCCATCCGACCGCATCGGACAGGCGTTCTCATTTCATACCTTTGCCGGCATGCTCGGTTCGGCTGTCGCGCCGGCGAGCCTGCTTATTATGCAGAGCCAGTGGGGATGGCGCGGTGCTTTCATTGGAGCGGGAGTGCTGGGCATTGCAGTGGCAGGAGTTCTTCTTGCGATCCGCGACAATTCGACCGTACAGGTGAGCGCCACTGCCGCGCGCCGTGGCGCAGACAGCACCGCGGCCAGCTGGCGGCTGTTATTGTCTGCGCCGATCCTGCTCAATCTCGTCTTCTTCGTGCTGCTCGCGATGATAAGCAGCGGACTTTACAACTATTCCGTGGTCGCGCTCGGCGCGCTCTATGGAACTCCGGTCACTACGGCCAACGCCGCACTTACCGGCAACCTTCTGTGGTCGGCGATCGGAGTCCTGATTGGCGGCCTATTGGTCGGTCGCACCACACGCCACGGAATGGTAGCCGCTACGGGCCTTATCGGGATCGCGTTGTTCGCCGCATTAATTGCCCAGATCGATATGGGTGCGCTGGCATTAATCGCAGCCATGTCGTTGGCCGGCTTTTTCTCAGGCGTAATCATGCCTTCACGCGACATGATTGTGCGCAACATCACTCCACCCGGTTCGTTCGGCAAAGTATTCGGATTCGTCACCACGGGATTTAATATCGGCGGCATCATTTCGCCGCTGATTTTCGGTGCGCTCATGGACCATGGCAGCCCACGGCTGGTATTCCTCGCCGTGGCGGCCTTCAGCCTCATTGCTATTGTCACGGTTGCAACGAGGCCGCGCCACGCTGAGTGATTGGCGCCATTCGCCTTATAGACTTGTCAAATTGGCCGAATTGCCCCATGTCAGGAGGCTTCGGCAAACCGGGAGCGGGCCGTTAGGCTACGATCGAGCCGGTCCTGTTGGGGGATCGTCCAACGGTAGGACTCCAGACTTTGACTTTGGCTATCTAGGTTCGAATCCTAGTCCCCCAGCCACCACCAATCCAGCACACTAAACATCCGAGAAGATTTCAGATGCTCATATTTCCAAATAGCAATGAGAGCGAAGACTTGTGCCAGTCGCAGTTCGTGTCTTGAAAAAACCCGAGTGAACTATCGGGTGGCTATCGATCCCGCGCACAGTGCTCACAACCTGAAATAGGACCGACCGGTCCGGTGATCTCGGTGGTTACCGAGAACTCCCACCACTCACCCTGCTGGCTGGGGAAGTCTCCGGGTTCAAGGGCGTTGGCGGCGGGGGTTAAGCGAATTCTGGTTCACAGCCAGCCCCTTTTTTCACTACTCGAAATTGCAGAAAGCCGATCCAGTTGCAGGTTGGCCACAACGCCTGCAATTGGACTGGCCAACAAGCGATTTGTGGATCATCCTAATGGTGGCTGCTGGGTGACTAACTAAAAACGGAAATAGGGGAGGAAAACGCCGTGGCTCAAACCATAGAGGCATTCGTCGGCAACGCGCTGGACGATGCGAAGATATCGCCGCTCCATCGGAGAGTTATCGGGCTCATAGCCGCGGGATATTTCTTCGATGTCATCGATTTTACCGTATTCGGCTCACTCGTTCCGTACCTTCTTCAATCCAAGTTCGCGACGGGAGCCGAAGCCGCGGCTATAGGCAGCGCCACCATTTTCGGAATGTTCATCGGCACCGCCGGCCAGGGTGAATTCAGCGACCGGTTCGGCCGCAGATTCATCTACCAGTTCAACCTGCTGCTGTTCGGCATCTTCACGATCCTCGGAGCGCTTGCCCCGACCGTCACGTTGCTGGTCGCCTGCCGCTTTATCGCCGGGATCGGACTCGGCGCCGAGCAACCGCTTGCCTTCGCCTATGCCGGCGAATATTCGCCCAAGCGTATCCGCGGCCGCATCCTGGCGATCGTTCATTTCATCGGCGGCGCCTGCGTGTGGCCGATCGGAACGGCGCTCGTGCTTCTCTTCGGCAGCCTGATGGGTGCGCCCGAACAGGTGTGGCGAGGCGTCTGGCTGCTCATCGGTATCGGTGCGCTGATCGTTTGGGTGTTTCGTTTCACGCTGCCAGAATCGCCGCGCTTTCTGGCGACCCATGGCCGCGGTGAAGAGGCGCTCAGCGTGCTTACTCGTCTCGGCATCGCGGGACCGAAGGAGAAGCTCACCACCGACGTGGCGAGCAACACCAAGAGCGATCCATTCGGCGTTGTGTTTCGCATGTTCCCGATGCGCGTCATCGCCGGCATGATCTGTTTCACCGCGTTCTTCGGCGTTGCGATCGGGCTCGGCGCCTGGCTGCCGAACATCATGAACGCCAAGGGCTTCTCCATCACCAAGTCGCTGCAATACACCCTCGCCATGAACTTCGCCGTGCCGTGCGCGAGCATCTTCATGATGTACGCGCTCGATAAATATGGCCGCAAGATCACATCGGTTTGCGCCTTCATATGCGCAGGCCTGATGGCGATCGTGTTTGCCAATGCAGGCACTCCTAACCAGCTCATGGTTGCCGGCTTCATCATGATCTTCTTCGTGCAGGTCGCCGGCAACTCGATGCAGATCTTCGCGTCGGAGGTGTTCCCCACCAACGCGCGGGCGTCTGGCTTCGGCTGGGCCGCCGGGGTCGGTCGGCTTGCGACCGCTTTCATCATGCCGACGATCTTGTGGGTGCAGAACGGCTGGGGCCTGACAACGGTGTTCGTCTGCCTTGCCATCCTTCTGATGATCGCCGCCGTCTCGGTCACGCAGTTGGGCCCCGAGGCTCGACAGAAAGGTCTCGACGAGATCGCACCGCCAACCGGCTAACAGGTTGGGGGCGAAGGATTACGGGGCCCGGTTTGGCATCACGCCGGCCGGGCCTCGGCGCTCAAATTTGTTTTGTGATAAATTGACCGTTTTGCAAATGAATGCAGCAGCGTCGGCCAAGAACATCCGCTTTCTGTCGCGGTGCGACCAGGGCGGCCGGCCGGATGGCGTGCAGGTCATCCTGCACAAGGGTCACGCCTTTATCGGGCACATGTTCAGCGACGGCTATTCAGTCGTCGACGTGCGCGACCCGCTCAAGCCAAAGACGGTGGCTTTCGTCGCCGCGCCGAAAAACACCCGCTCGCACCATTTGCAGATCCACGGCGACATTCTGCTGGCCGTCAACGGTCCGAATATCTGGGCGATGCAGCAATATGCGAGCCAGCAAGACTACTATGCCAAATCGCTGATCGACTCGGTGCAGACCGAGCAGCCGTTCGCGGCAGGGTTGCGCATTTTCGACGTTTCAAACCCGGCAAGCCCCCGCGAAATCGCGTTCCTGACATGCCCGGTTTTGGCGCCCATCGCATCTGGTGGGTCGGCGGACGCTACGCCTATGTGTCGGTGCATTTCGACGGCTTCATCGATCACGTCTTGGCAGTGATCGATGTTTCGGATCCCGCGCAGCCAAAGCTGGCCGGGCGCTGGTGGCTGCCCGGCATGAACCGGGCCGGCGGCGAGACGCCGCCCGCCTCGTTCGGCAAGCGCACGGCGCTGCATCATCTTATCAGCGCCGGCAATCTCGGCTACGCCGCGTGGCGCGACGGCGGCTTCACCGTTCATGATTTGAGCGACCCGCCAAACCCGAAGCTAGTCAGCCACCGCAATTACGCGCCGCCATTCGGCGGCGGCGCGCACACACCGCTGCCGCTGCCAAACCGCAAGCTGCTTGTCCTGGCCGACGAGGCAACGTCGGCGAACTGCGCCAATGGACTTGCCTACACCTGGCTGATCGACGTGCGTGAGCCAACAAACCCGGTTTCGATTGCAACGTTGCCGACCCCAGCGGAGGAAAATTTCTGCGCTAAAGGCGCAAAATTCGGGCCGCATAATCTGCATGAGAACCGGCCGGGCTCGATGCAAACCGAGGACATTGTTTTCGCCACCTATCACAACGCCGGATTGCGGATCTACGATATACGCGATGCGTTCCAGCCGAAAGAAGTCGGCTACTTCGTACCGCCCGCGCCGGAGAAAATCGTCGATCAGCGGCCAAATCCCGCCAAGGTGATCCAGTCCTGCGACGTATTCGTCGATGCCAATGGCGTAATGTATCTCACCGACACCAACGCGGGCCTCTACATCCTTCAATACGAAGGCAAATAGCGAAGCAACGGAGCGCTGAAGGAATGCCGCAAACATTTGGGCGTCTTGCCCTGCATATGTGGACGATCGATACCACGCCGCTTGCGACCGCGCTCGATGCAGCAAAGCAGGCCGGGTTCGACGCCGTCGAGTTGCGTCGAACAGATTTCAAACGATGCTTCGAGGCCGGGATGAGCAATACCGATGTGCTCGACCTGATCAAAAAGAGCGGGATCCCCTGCGGCGTGCTCGGGGTCGAATATGGCTGGCTATTTGCCACCGGCGAGGAGAGCAAGCGGCTCTTCCACGTGTTCCGCGAGTTTCTGCGAGAACGCCGTAGCGCTCGGCTGCGACACGCTGATGAGCGCGCCGGGCCAGATAAACGGGCCGATCAAGGACGCAATCAAGTATCTCAAGGAGGCTGGAGATATCGCCGCTGAATACAAATTGAAGCTCGCGATCGAATTCAATTCACAGCACGACGTGCTCAACAGCCTGGGCGTGCTGACCGAACTGATCGAAGGCGCCAACAAACCCAATTGCGGTTACCTGATCGACGCCTATCACTTCACGCGTAGCGGCGCCGGCGGCCGCGGCTTTGAAAACGTGCCAGCCGACAAGATCTATTGCTTCCAGTACAGCGACCTATCACCCAACCCGGTGACAGGCGTGCGGCGGCCGACTGATCGGCTCCCGCCTGGCAAGGGCATTGTGAAATGGCGCGAGATGCTCGGGCTTTTGGCGGAGAAGGGTTATACCGGCTACCTGAGTTACGAAGCGCCCAATCCCGAACAATGGGCCCGCTCGCCCTTCGATGTCGCGCGCGAGGGCGTGGAGCTCACGCGCAAATTATTGAAGGACGCCGTCCCGAATTATGTCAGTTGAGGTCACCATGGCATCAGAACAAGAACTTCCACTCTTTCTCGGATTGAACGACAAGTCGGTCACCGACATTCCCAAGACGGTCGACAAACAGCGCTACATGACCAGCGTCGCGCCCAAGGCCGCAAATCCTGGCAAATGGGTCGAACAGCCGCGAATGCCTATCCCGACCGGCGAACATGCCGTGATCGAATGCCAAGGCAAGATTCATTCCGTCGCCGGTTACGCAAAACATCGCGTCGACCAGAATTTCCATCAGGTGTTCGATCCGAAAGCGGGTGGCTGGTCGCTGAAGGCACCCTTCCCGCTGCCGTGCAATCACGTGGCTGGCGTCGCGATCGGATCTAAAATCTACACCTTCGGCGGCTTCATAGAGCAGAATTCGCTGCCCGCATTCCAAGTGCTTCGTCTACGACACTGCGGCCGACCAATGGGCGCCGATCGCAGGTCTTAGCCGCCCGCGCGGCGCCATGTCGGCGATCGTCCTCGACGGCAAGATCCACTTACTTGGTGGGCGGGACGTGCGGTCGGTGGAATGGCACGAGATTTACGATCCCGCGACAGACAAATACACCATCCTCGGAGGAATGCGCGGCTCGACCGGCACGCAGCCATTCGTCGGCCAGCGCGATCACATGGGCGTCGCCGTTGTCGACGGAAAAATCCACGCGATCGCGGGGCGCATGGATTCGTATGATTTCAATACCGGGCTCAATGCCGTCTATGACCCGAAGACCGATGCGTGGACGTTCCGCGCGCCGCTTCCGACGCCGCGCAGTGGCCCGTCGTGCGTCTATATCAACGGCAAGATCGTCGTATTCGGCGGCGAGGCTACCGGAAAGGTGTTCGGTACCAACGAGGCTTACGATCCGAAGACGGATACCTGGGAGCAACTTACCCCGATGGCAATCCCGCGCCACGGTCTGCATGGCGCGACCTGCGCGGTGATTGGCAACATGGTGCATGTGCCGGGCGGTGGTCCTGTACCGGGCGGCCAGATCCAGGGCGCCTATCACGACGCCTTTACATTTGGCTGATGCCGCACAAACGACGCGGCCACCCTTACGGGCGGCCGCGTCTTTGAATACAGAAGGTTAGCGCGCAGGGTGCAGAGTAAGTTCAGCCACGCCGGCCGCCACGTTGAGACCCGCTTGCCCCTGAACTGACAACGGCTGCAGGGCTACGGTGCGATCAGAGCCTCCAACGAGCACATTCGCGCCGAGGCCGGCGCCAACAGTCGCTTCGGCGCTCGCACCACCGTACTGACCGGCCAGCGCGCCGAAGCGGCGGGTGGTCGGCGCGTAAACTGCCCACACCATTTCGCCTCCGGCGGTGGCGCCAAGATCGAGCCCGAACTTGTTTATGCCGCCGACGTACACTTCTCGCGGTCCCGGCTGCGAGGGCGTGAATATACAGGCGACATCCTTGTGCGATGTGATGATCAGGCCAATGCCGCCAGAAATATCGCACGTCAGAGTCCCGGCCTTCACCCGCTCGCCCTGTGCCATCGTCGATACAGGCGATGCGACCGCTGCGATGACCGCCACGGCCGCGAGAACGCCGAATGGCCTATTCATGTCGAACTCCCTTTCAAATTAATGGTGGCTTATCAACGTCGACGCAACCCGCTAGTTCCGCGGCCTGAGAGCCTCTGAGTGTATTAGAGGACGACGGCCGTGAGGCCCCGCTAGGCCATACAGCGGCCGGCGAAATTTGCGGGTGAGCTGGCGGACAAGGAGCTAAAGACCGGTTCGCACCCAATCAACAGCACCGGCGCGCTCAGTGGAGAGGTCGGTCCGCTGGTTGCCATCGGTATATGCAAACGATCACCTTTGTGAGAACGGTCAATAACTTGGACGGCCGTGTTTCTATCGACCGTGGGCCATTTGGCGATAGCCAGACCGAGCCCTGCCGGGGGTGCAATCGCGTCCATCGCCGCAACCACCACAATCCCCGCAAAAATATACGACATGAACCCGCGCATAGCCGTTTTCCTAATCCAGCCGACACGTTTGGCGTAGCCAATCCGTGTGTTCCTTGAGCATGACTAGAAACGGCCGCCGACGAATTATGTTCCGGATGGGCTCAGCGCAGGGTGAGAATTTGGCTCGCAGGAATAACAATATGACAGTGCAGTCCATTCGGATCGAATTTCAAATTCACTTCAGCTTCAAGAGCACGCGCGAGATTGCGCTCGATAACCAAGCTGCCAAATCCCTTTCTGCGTCTAGTTTTCACCCGCGGGCCAAGCGCTTCCCGCCAATCGAGCTCGACCGACTTGCCGTCGGCGCTATCGCAGCGACCCCATGTGATGGTCACGCGTCCGTTCGGCACCGAAAGGGCGCCGAATTTCGCGGCATTGACCGCAAGTTCATGGAGCGCAAGGCCCAGGTTTTGCGCCGCTTCGGGCTTTAGCGAGATCGCTGGGCCCTCGATCGAGACCTGATTGGCTGCTCCGTCACAATAGGCCCCGAGCTGAGAGCGGATCAGCTCGTCAAGGGAGGCCCCATACCAGCTTTCACGCACCAGAAGATCGTGCGACGCCGCGAGTGCTTGTAAACGTGCACCAAATTGGGTGAGGAAGCTCTCGACTGAACCAGTGTGCCGCGCCGTCTGCCGCGCCATCGACTGGATTACGGCGAGCAGGTTTTTCGAACGGTGCGTCAGCTCGCGCAGCAACAACCGTAAATGTGCTTCGCCCTCCTTGCGCTCGGTCACATCGACCGACGCGCAAGTCAGCCCAACCACCTCACCGGCTTCGTTGCGCAGCGGCTCAATATGGAGATCATGCCAGCGTATCCCCGGCGCGTCTTCGAGCGGCACTTCTGCCCGTTTGGCTTCCCCGCTCGCGAGTACCTCGCGTTTCACGGCGATCATGGCGGAATTGCCATCCGACTTCAGAATCTCGGCATCCGTGTGGCCGAGAAAGTCCTCGATAGAGCGGCCCAACATTGGATTGCTGATCGAGGTATAACGAAGATCGCGGTCTTGAGTGTATACGGTCACTTGCGAGCCACGCAGTGCAGTTTCGTAGCGCGCGAAGCGGGCCCGCAACAGGCTCAGCTCCCAAGCCTGCGCGCTGGCTTGGTCTTGTAGCTGGCGGTATTCTTTTTCAAGCCTGACCAGTTCGGTTTCCTGCGGCCCGGACATATTGCGCACCATAGTACTCGTTTCGTTGCCGCCTAGCGCATGACGCAACCGGGCAATCCTCCCGGCAATAGTCATGGCGAATTTTTCTATCAAGACGTCCGTCGGACAAAGTGTCAACGAAGGAGGTCACGTTCCACCTCTTTGGGTCATAGTGATCATCGCGGACCCGTCGACTGCGACCGAATTTAACGCTGTGCCGCGTAAACTGTTGCACTGTTTCTTTGAATGCCTGCCGCAAACGTGACCGGAAAACGCCGCTACGCCGCCGGCAACTGGCCGGCAGGCGCGAAGTACAGTCCATCCGCTGAAGCCGAAATGCTCGGTTATGTATTTGCACGCAAGGCCGGCTGGACCTCTCAGCTGGCGCGGCGCTCGCGCCGCCTGGCATTGCGCTCGAAGAATAGGGCCTGGCTCAGCACCGCCGACACTGTCGAAGGTTGAAACGGCTTGGCGATCAGGAAGGCCGGCTCCGGACGTTCGCCGGTAAGAAAACGTTCCGGGTAAGCCGTGATAAAAATGACCGGCACCTCAAACGACCGTAACATTTCGTTCACTGCATCAAGGCCCGAGCTACCGTCTGCGAGCTGAATATCGGCGAGAATGATTCCGGGGCGCTTGGCTTTTGCCAGCGCCACTGCCTCGGTGTGGGTACGCGCAACGCCAAGCACGCGGTGGCCGAGACTCTCGACCAATCCTTCGAGATCGAGCGCGATGAACGTCTCATCCTCGATGATCAGTACGTCGGTGGCGATCTCGGCGGCGAGCTCGCGGCCCGATTCCTCGACAAGGTCGCGCAGCGTCGGTGCGTCGATATCGAGCACCTTGGCGGCGTCGTCCTCCGACAATCCCTCCAGGGCGACCAGCAGGAATGCCTGGCGCGGCTTCGGCGGGATCTGGGCCAGATGGCGCTCGACCGGCTGGCTTGAGTTGCCACCGGACGATTTTCCGTTGAGCGCGACCGAATTCCAGATTTTCGTGAAAAGCCGATAGAGCGCGATCCGGGTCGAAAGGCCGGCTTCCAGTACTTTCGGGTCCTGGATCAATGCCTCCAGGGTGGCGGCCACATAGGCATCGCCGGAGGCCTGACTGCCGGAAAGCGCCCGCGCGTAGCGGCGAAGATAGGGCAAATGCTGTGCAACTGCTTGAGATGTCGACAAGAATCCCTCCCGAATCAATGCGCGCATCGCGGCCGATTGGGGTCGCGCCCCCCGTTTCCAATCAGTCTGTAGCGCGCCAACGCCGGCGCCGCAAAAAAGTTCCGTTCTGGGAGGAACCATCTGCCAGGTCACGGGTTTTGCTCAGAACAAGGGGGCAACCGGCGCCTGTCCAGGGCCTCGGAAGTCGGGGATTGAAAAATGAACGAAAGAAAGCCCGTGGGACAGCAAAATCCAATGGAAACCGCGGCAACCCGGAGCAAAAAGCTCAACGCGAAACCGGCCAAGCTGGGTCGAGATGTACAAGCCCGTCTCGGCCAGCAACTGCGCGCCATGTACGACGATGTCGTGAATCAGGGCGTTCCTGATCGGTTTAACGACCTTATCGATCGTCTCGATGGCGGCGGAAAAAAGGACCCGCAATAATGCCGATGGACGAACTCGGTCCGCAAAGCCGTTCTCGGTGCGGTGCCCAGCCTCCGCGCATTCGCGATCTCGTTGTGCGGGAACGTGGATCGCGCGGACGATCTGGTGCAGGAAACACTGCTGCGTGCCCTTGCCAACATCGACTCCTTTCAGCCCGGCACCAACATGTCGGCCTGGTTGTTCACCATCCTGCGCAATCATTTTCGCTCGGAATACCGCAAGCGCCGGCGCGAGGTCGAGGACACCGATGGCCATCATGCCGAATCGCTGAAGTCGCAACCAGAACAGTATGGCCACGTTGAATTTCGGGAATTCCGTGAAGCGCTGGCACAATTGCCTTCCGACCAGCGCGAGGCGCTGATCCTGGTGGGCGCTTCCGGATTTTCCTACGAGGAAGCAGCCGGGATCTGCGGCTGTGCCGTCGGCACCATCAAATCTCGTGTCAACCGCGCGCGTACACGGCTGGCCGAGTTGCTTCACGTCAATAGCGCGGAAGATTTCGGTCCCGACGAAACCACGCGGGCTGTGCTTGCAAGTGGCGGGGAGTAAGGCCTTGCTAGCTACGTCCAAATTGACGCGTCGTTCATAGCGCTATCAACCACATCATCGATACGGACAGGCCCCGGCCGGCAGAGGTCGCACGGAGTTTGTTTCAGCACACGCTTGCTCACGGACGTTTCCTCGCCGACCGCCGCCCTCTCGCCAAACCGAACGATCGGTCCTCCGTTAAAACACAACCTGCATCATTTTATCGTCGTAGATCAATGTTGCCGCCGGAAGGAACCGGTTCGATAATAAGCAGGTTCATCAAGGTTGCGACAATCGATCAGTCCAGATCATGCGCCGTCGAAAAAAAACAGGGCTGAAGACGTACCGGGCCAAGCGCCGTTTTGGCGTTACCGCCGAACCGAAGGGCAAGGTGGCGCGCAAAAGCGGCAATGCCTTCGTCATTCAGAAACATGCGGCGCGACGGCTGCACTACGATTTACGCCTGGAACTTGACGGCGTAATGAAAAGCTGGGCGGTGACGCGCGGGCCCAGCCTGGTGCCAGGCGAGAAGCGGCTGGCAGTGCAGGTCGAGGATCATCCGATTGCCTATAACAAATTCGAAGGAACAATTCCGCAGGGCGAATATGGCGGCGGGACGGTGATGATCTGGGACCGCGGCCATTGGCAGCCGGAAAATGATCCACACAAAGGCCTGGCCAAAGGCCATCTTGCATTCACGCTCGACGGCGAGAAGCTTAGCGGCGGATGGCACCTGGTGCGCATGCACCGGCGGCCGGGAGAAAAACGCGACAACTGGCTCCTGATCAAGCAGCACGATGGCGCCGAACGCTCCGCACGCGATAATGATATTCTTGAGGATGAGCCGCTCTCGGTAGAGACCGGCCGCACGATGGATGAGATTGCGAAAGGTCCGAAGAAGGAATGGCGAACCAACAGACCAAATACAGTCGCGGCACCAAAAACAACAGAGCGTAAGGCAAAGACCGCTGCCGTCGAAATCGTGCGCCGCAGTAAAAGCCGGCCACCCTCAAAGGATGATCCGCTCGCCGGCGCGCGCCGTGCCGCCCTCCCCGCTTTCATTGCGCCGTGTCTTGCCACTCTCTCCGACAAAGCGCCCGACAGCGACAAATGGGTGCATGAAATCAAATTCGACGGCTACCGCATTCAGGCCCGGCTCGACCGCGGCAAAGTCAAACTGCTCACCCGCAAAGGCCTCGACTGGACCAAGAAATTTCCTACGATTGCAGCCGCAATTGCGAAACTTCCGGCCGAGAGCGCGCTGATCGACGGCGAGCTGGTGGCAGAAGGTGGCGACGGCATTTCAAGTTTCTCGCTGCTGCAACAAGACCTCAAAGCAGCCGACACGACCGCATGGCGTTCTATGCATTCGATCTCATGCATCTCGACGGCGCCGATCTGAAACCATTGCCGCTTGTCTCGCGCAAGGACGCGCTGGCAAGACTTCTCAAGCGGCAGCCGCCCCGTGGCCCGCTGCATCTGAGTGAGTCGCTGATCGAACCGGGGACGACGCTGCTGCGACACGCATGCAAGATGGGTCTGGAAGGCATCGTGTCGAAGCTCGCCGACGCCCCGTACCGTTCGGGCCGCGGCCATGACTGGATCAAAACCAAATGCTCAGACCGGCAGGAGCTCGTCGTGGCGGGTCTCGTGCCTTCGACTGCGGACGCGCACGCGGTCGGTGCGCTCGTGCTTGGCTTCTACGAGCGCGGCAAGCTGCACTATGCCGGGCGCACCGGTACCGGGTTCACTCACAAGGTAGCGCGTACACTTTATCGCAAGCTTGCAGCGATGAAGGCCGACAAGACGCCCTTCGACGCTGTACCGGCAGAGGAACGCGGCGTCCGCAAGCCGATCTGGATCGAACCGAAAGTGGTGGTGGAAGTCGACTTTCACGGTTGGACCCACAGTGACCGTGTGCGGCAGGCGTCATTTCAGGGCGTGCGAGAGGACAAATCGGCCAGGGACGTTGTGCGCGAAAAGGCGATCCCCGCGGCCAGCCGCGGAGCGGGCGTGAAGCGCAGCGTGCCGGCCAAGAAGCCAGACGTCAGCGTGGCCGGTATCCACCTTACGCATCCCGATCGCGTCTATTGGAGTGGTGCCGGAATTACCAAGCACGACCTTGCCGAATTCTACGTGCAGGTCTGGAAATGGATGCGGCCCCACCTTGTCGGACGACCGATCTCGCTGTTGCGCTGTCCGGAAGGTGCCGAAGGCCAATGCTTCTTCCAGAAGCACGCGCGCGCCGGCATCCCGACCGAACACCTTCATCTCGTTCCGGAAAAAGGCGACAAGATTATTTCCATCGACGATCTCGACGGCCTGATCGCCTTGGTGCAAGGCGGCGTACTCGAAATCCACACGCGTGGCACCACCATTGACGATCGCGAACGCGCCGACCGGCTGGTCTTCGATCTCGACCCGGGTCCCGGGACCGGCTGGAAAGATGTCGTTGCGGCCGCGCGCGACGTGCGCGAACGGCTTGAATCCATCAAGCTCAAGACCTTCCTGAAGACGTCCGGCGGCAAGGGTCTCCACGTCGTGCTGCCGATCAAGCCCGCGCCATGGGAGGAAGCCAAGACCTTCACCAGAGCCGTCGCCGAGGCCATGGAAGAGGATCGGCCGACCGATACGTCTCGACCGCCACCAAAGCCAAACGCAACAAACGCATCTTCATCGACTACCTGCGCAACAGCCGCGAGGCGACGGCAGTTGCGCCCTACTCTACTCGCGCACGCGCCGGCGCGCCGGTCTCGGTCCCGATCGACTGGTCAGAATTGGGCAGCTTGAAGGCCGCGAACCAATACACCGTGCAAAACCTGACGCAGCGCCTGTCGCGCATGCGTACGGATCCATGGGCCGAGATCGGTCGCATCAGGCAATCGCTGCCAAAGCTGAAATAGACGCCGCTTCGTTGTCCGCCTCACCGGTGACCATTCCGATGGAACGCGCGAACCCGCCCGCGCGTTGGCGGTTCGGATACGCCGCTAAGGACACGGGCCATTACCGGGCCATACGGGGCTATGATGAAAAGAAACAGCAACGCCGTCGCGCACCGGAAAGCATTCACCGCTGCCGACGCCGCAATTTTCCCGGTTTGCCCACGCGACCTCCCAATGGACTGGCCACCCGGCTGCATTCCTTCTTGCGGTTGCGGTCGTCATCGTGTGGGTGGTTACCGGTCCGCTCTTTCATTACAGCGACACCTGGCAACTGGTGATCAATACCGGCACCACCATCGTTACGTTCCTGATGGTGTTTCTGATCCAAAACACCCAGAACCGCGACACATTGGCGATTCAGCTCAAATTGTCCGAACTCGTGCTCGCGATGAAGGGCGCGGAGAACAAATTCGCTGCAATCGAGGATCTTACCGACGAAGAGCTCGAAGAATTGCACGAAGATTGCCGTACCCGCGCAGAGATGACGCTGCAGCAAATCGAGAGTCGCAAACCGCCTGCCGGCAAGGTCGCTCGCAAATCGCGAGCCGCCGCGCAGCGGAAAAAATACCAGCGCTGACTTCTCATAAATAATTTGTGAGTTTTTTCGTGGAACTTTCGATTTGCGAACCAGTTCGCCAAACAGGTGGACTGTCATCTTTTCGACAGAACTTCGCCACATCGAACTGGTTTGACTGCGCCCGGACTGGAGCGGGCGGATGAGCGTCAGCAAGTGGACGATGACAGGACTGGCGCTGGCTTGCTGTCTTGTTTCTAACGGCGTTCTCGCTCAGAGCGCTCAACAATTTTCCGGCGTTGCCGCCTTTTACAGCACGGATTATTCCGGCCGAACAGCCGATGGCGAACGTTACGACCCGAAAAAATTTACCGCCGCGCATCGAAGCCTTCCGTTTGGTACGCGCCTGCGCGTCACCGACCCGAGATCGCAGCGAAGCGTCGTGGTTGTCGTCAATGACCGCGGGCCGTTCACAAAAGGCCGCGTTCTCGATCTGTCGCTTGCGGCCGCAAAAGCGCTGCACATGACCGACCGCGGGCTCATGAAAGTGACGGCGGTCGTTCAATAGCCGCCGGCGCCCCTGACCCTTTCGCCCAGCAATACGGTTTGCACCGCCAGGCCTTCCCCATGGAGCGGCACGGACCGCGTGGGCACAGCCTATTTTTGGCTATAATGGGCACGATCCCTCCGGCTCCGTTCCCCATAGACTTCCAAGGACCTCATGCCCGCCAAACGCCCGGCGCCACGCCTCGCCCTGATCGACGAACCGCGCATGACCGACGCCCAACGCGCCCTGCTCGCGAGCCTGCGTGCCGGACCACGTGGCGCCTCGATCACGCCGCGCGGCCCTTTTGCGGTCTGGATGCATGCCCCCGAATTCGGTGAGCTTGCGCAAAAGCTTGGTGCCCATTGCCGCTACGGGACCGCATTGCCGCCGCGCCTGTCGGAATTCGCGATCTTATGCACTGCCCGACTGTGGCGCGCCCAATATGAGTGGTTTGCGCACGCGCCGATGGCCGAAAAAGGCGGCGTTAAACCGAAGACCATCGAAGACTTGCGTCTCGGCCGCATACCGAAGTCGGCGCCGAAGGACGAACGCGCGATCTACGATTTTGTCCAGGAGCTTTACAAGACCAGGCGTGTGACGGACCGAACCTACAAACAGGTGCAATCGTTACTTGGCGATACGGCAACCGTCGAGCTGGTCGGCATACTCGGCTACTACGTGCTGATTTCGATGACGCTCAACGTCTTCCGGATGCTGCCGCCGGAAAACGAAAAACTGCCGTTCCCGGAGAAGTAGGAATGCACGATTAGTCCCGGCGCTGGTGTGCGCCGGGACTAGCTTTTTCCGATTATCGACCGACTGTCGCCGCTTAACAGTCGCGCCGGGTTTTCACGATCACGTTGCCGTTCGGCAACTGTGTCGTACGCGCACAGTGCGGCATTCGGCGTGGTGTCTATACCAACCGTAGTGATGTCCGCGATCCATATGCTCATGCTCGCGAACCACGACATCGTCACGATCGCGAACGACAACCTGCGCAGACACCGGAACAGCGCTGACGAGCAACGCACCGACGGCCGCACACAAAACGACCATTCTCATTTCCAGCCTCCTTTGTTTCCCCCGGGTCAGGAAACGCAGGAGAGGCGAAATTGTTTCCTTCTGGGAAAATATAGCAGCGCTATTGCCAAGATCTGCGCCGCTCTTACGCGATGTGTTCCGCGCTTTCGCCGGTCGCGTGCTGCGTCGTGCGCGGCCTTTTCATATGTTGTCGCAACGCTTCGAGAAAACGGTCCTTCGGCATCGGCGGCGCCACCAGCATGCCTTGACCGAAATCGCAGCCCATCACCATCAAGGCCTGCAAGTCCGCGATGCTGTCGATCCCCTTTGCGACCGCCACGCTGCCGAAACGATGAGCAAGATCGATTGCGGTTTGGCAAATCGCGGCATTGGTGACGTCGACAGCGCAATTCTTGACGAACGAGCCATGGAGCTTGAGCTCCGCGAACGGCAAATCTCGCAGGCTGGAGAACGAGGAAAAGCCGGCGCCAAAATCATCGATCGCGATTTCCACCCGGAAGGCTTCAGCTCGGTGGCGATCTTTCGGGTGAGTGCGATGTCGCGAACGATCTGATCTTCGGTCACCTCCAGGATCAGCCCTGGCCAGTTCCTGGATGACGCGCGATGTTCCGCGATGAGCGCTTTGATGGGCAGTTTCGACAGCATTGTCGCCGGCACGTTGATGGCAAGCCGCAAGTCGAAACCAGCCTCGGCGAAAGTTGTCCAATGGCGCAATGTGGTGAGCAATGCGTGCTCGATCAGTTTTGCCAACGCATCGTCATCGAGCAGGCCGAGATAGTCCTCCGGCCACAGGAGGCCGGCCTGCGGATGATGCATGCGCACGAGCGCTTCGGCGCCAGCGAGACATTTGCGTCTGAGATCGATCTTCGGCTGGTACCAGATGTCAAGCCAGTTGTTGTCCAAGGCCTCGTCGATCGAAATTTGCGTCAGTGCCGATTCGTGCGGACCGGAAACTCGCTGGGGCTCATCGCTCGATCGTGGGTCATTCGTCTGCTCACCGAGGCTTGAACATGCGACGCTATAACCGGGACTGCCTTAACTATTGGTATGGGAGGACAATCGCCCTGATTTTACGACGCAATCTGGTAGCGTTCGTCAGTGACCGTGCTGCATCTGCATTCCGCCCGAAGCAGCGCCGCCGGTCTGGGCACCAATGCCTTCGACCGTGAAATCGACCGGGACATTGCCCGCTTTCTCAAATTCCAGTGTCGCCTTGACGTGCTGGCCCTGTTCAAACGGATTTTTCAATCCGACGAACATCAGGTGGTAACCGCCTGGTTTGAATTCGATTGTTTGTCCTGGCTTGATTTCGAGTCCCTTGCGACTGGCCGCATCTTCATCACGCCATTGTCCATGCTCATTTCGTGAACTTCAAAGGTGTTGGATACATCCGATGAGCCGCCAACCAGACGATCCGGCGTGGTGCCGGTATTCGTGATCGTCAAATAGCCGCCACCAACCGGAGCCCCTTTTGGTGTTGCGCGCACCCAGGCGGCGGAAATTTTCAAATTGCCGGCAGTGATCTCCTCGGCGGCGACCGGCATGCCCAACAGCCAACAGAACGAGAGCAGCGACGAAAGAACCGCGGATCATTGATGAACTCCTGACAAACCGCTCCCACCGCACGAAAGAGACATTCACCCTGGCGCTTTCTGGCCGGGAAATACGATTTTTATTGGCATGGCCGGAGAGCTCCTGGCTCATTAAATTTTGGAAATGTCAGTGAATGTTCCCTGCCACCCTACCCCGGCACAGGAGTCGAAAGCGTGCGGCCGGCATGCTAAACTGCCTTATGCCCAATCGGAACTCCTCTTCGCCCGACAACGGACCGCGTGTCGTCAGTTTTCGGCGCAACTGCCGGCGTGCGGCCGCCGGCAGCGGCCCCGGTCGAGGATCTGGCGAAATACGAGCGCAGCGAGGGCCCGGACGACTATCGGCACCGTATGATCGTGAATGTGACGGTGTTCGTTTTCGTGATCGGACTGATCGGCGCGGGAATTTGGCTGGCCGACACCATGGCCGCGATGCGCAAGAATCAGGATTGCGTGCTCTCCGGCCGCCGTGGTTGCGCACCCATCGAGGTGACCAAGGACCGCTGGTAAGGTGATTTACCTTGGCCCACAGGCCTGTAAGCCTGCCGATGGCCAGTTTTTCGCTAAGTGGCCGTCACCATTGAACTTGTCCCTATGCTTCGCTATACGGGCAGCCAATCGCTTGCCGGTGAAGTTGCGGATGGAGGGGCTATGGCGCGGGGCTTGGGCGCGTTGGCCGCCTGCTTGCCAGAACCCCAAATCAACCAGAGAGTTACCGATGTCTTCGACGTTCGACACTATCGCCAATATCATCGCCGAAACCTGCGATATTCCGCGCGACTCCATTACGCCGGAAAGTCACGCCATCAACGATCTCGGCATCGACAGCCTCGATTTTCTTGATATCGCATTCGCGATCGACAAGGCCTTCGGGATCAAGCTTCCGCTCGAGCAGTGGACGCAAGAGGTCAACGACGGCAAGGCCACGACCGACCAATATTTTGTGCTCAAGAACTTGAGCGCCCGCATCGACGAGCTCGTCGCTGCCAAGGGGGCTTAAAGCGCGGGTCACATGCGTCTTGAGTACTTTCAGCTGATCGACCGCATCGTCGACCTCAGGCTCGCCGACCGCAAAATCAGAACCGAGGCGACGGTCCCTACCACAAGCACAATTTTCGAGGGACATTTCCCCGGCTTTCCGCTGATGCCCGGTGTGCTGCTGATCGAGGCGATGGCGCAGACCTCGGGCTGGCTCGTGGTGGCCGTGAACCGATTCGAACGCATGGCGTTTCTTGCCGCCGTCAAGGATGCCAAGTTCCGCATGTTTGTCACGCCGGGCCACAAGCTGGCGGTGACGGCAACGCTTGCCCACGAAGGGTCCGGCTATGCCATCACCGAGGCCAATATCGCGCTCGATGGCAAATCGATCTGCGACGCCACACTGACGCTTCGTGTTCTCGATTTTCCGAACGATGAAATGAAGCTGCGAATGCGCGAAACCGCCGCGCGGGTCGGCTTCCCGGCCGAGGTGCCGGCCGATGGCTGAGAGCACCCGGGAAGTCTGGATCACCGGCATTGGAATTGTTTCGTGTCTCGGTGAAGGCCCCGACGCGCATTGGCAGAAATTGATGGAAGCGCATCCAGGCGCCGACGCAACGACGTTTCGCGCCCTTTGTCGTCCATCCGCTGGCGCCGATCAATTTCGATGCACAAATCCCGAAAAAGGGCGATCAGCGCCAAATGGAAAACTGGCAACGCATCGGCACCTATGCCGCCGGGCTTGCGCTCGATTCCGCCGGCGTCAAAGGCAACACCGATCTGTTGTCGCGGATGGACATGATCGTCGCCGCCGGCGGCGGCGAACGCGACCTGACCGTCGATTCCAACATCCTCAGCGGCATCACACACGCCGCAAATCCGGCTGCGTTTCTCAATGAGCGCCTGATGAGCGATCTGCGCCCGACATTGTTCCTGGCGCAGCTCTCCAACTTGCTGGCCGGCAATATCTCGATCGTGCACGGCGTGACAGGCTCCTCGCGAACCTTCATGGGCGAGGAATCCGCCGGCATCGACGCGGTGCGCATCGCGCATGCGCGCATCGGCGCCGGGCAAAGCGACATTGCATTGGTCGGCGGCTCCTACAATGGCGAGCGGCCTGATCTGCTGATGCTCTATGACTTCGGCGAATTTCGCGCTGAAGAATAAATATGCACCGGTATGGGAGCGCGGGAACGGTAAAGGCGGGTTTGCACTGGCCTCGCTCGGCGCCTTCCTCGTGGTCGAAGCGCGCGATCACGCCGAAAAGCGCGGCGCCAGACCGCTCAGCCGCCTCACCGCGGTGGTTTCCGACCGCGCTAACCGCCAGCCGGGCACGATCACTCAGGCGCTTTCACGGCTGTGGGACAAACTCAAGGACAGAATAAAAGTTAGTCATGCCGCAATTCTGTCCGGAGCCACCGGCGCCAATCCGGCAACCGGCGAGGAGCGGCAATTTCTGGAGCAGCATCCCGACCTTGCCGTTCGTGCCACCGGTTCATATCTAGGTCATGGGTTGGAGCCGCAGTTCCCCATAAATATCGCGCTCGCCACGGTCGCACTCGGTCGTGGTAGTCTGTTTCCGCCCTGTGACTCGACGGGTCTGGAGCGGCCGATGAATGGGGATTTGACCCAAGTCCTGGTGACCGGTGTCGGGCACTGGCGGGGCGAAGGCCTCGCGCTCGTCGAGCGAATTGGCTGAGGGAGAGCGAAAGATGGCAGCGGGCAAAGACAAGTTAGGCCGGCCGCTGGTGGTCGTGACTGGTCTCGGCGTCGTTACCTCGCTCGGCGCCGGCAAAGCCGACAATTGGGCGAAGCTTACGGCCGGAGAATCCGGCATCAAGACCATCACCCGTTTTCCCACCGACGGTCTAAAGACACGCATCGCCGGTACGATTGATTATCTGCCGCCGCAGGCCTGCGCCGCCGCATTGACAGAATCATTCGCCGAACTCGCCGCCGGAGAGGCCGTCGCACAATCCGAACTCGGCAAGTCCGGCCAATTTCCGGGTCCCCTCTTCCTGGCGGTGCCGCCCATCGAGCTGGATTGGCCGCAACGGCTCGAGGTCGGTGCCAGGTCGGGCGCCAACGACAAGGTCACCTATGAGGACCTGTGGCGCGTGAGCGCGGAATTCCCCGCCTATCATCGTCGCTTCCTGCTCGGTTCAGTTGCCGACAGTCTGGCCGAGAAGTTTGGCACGCAAGGTTCCCCGATTTCGCTGTCGACCGCCTGCGCCTCAGGTGCAACCGCGATTCAGCTCGGCGTCGAGGCAATTCGCCGTGGCGAAATCAATGCCGCGCTATGCATCGGCACTGACGGTTCGATCAATCCGGAGGCCGTGATCCGTTTTTCATTGCTCTCCGCGTTGTCTACCAGCAACGACACACCACAAACTGCCGCGAAACCATTTTCCAAGAACCGCGACGGCTTCGTAATGGCGGAAGGCGCCGGCGCGCTGGTGCTGGAAAGCTACGAGGCCGCCAAGGCGCGTGGCGCCAAAATCCTCGGCGTGCTCGAAGGCTGCGGCGAGATGACCGATGCTTTCCACCGCACGCGATCGAGTCCCGACGGCAAACCGATCATAGGTTGCATAGCCAACGCCATTAGCGATGCCGGCCTCACGCCGAACGACATCGACTACGTCAATGCGCACGGCACCAGCACGCCGGAAAATGACAAGATGGAATATCTCGGCTGCGCGACCGTGTTTGGGGACCGGGTCAAGAGCCTGCCGATCTCCTCCAACAAATCAATGATCGGCCACACGCTTTCCGCCGCCGGCGCGGTTGAAGCAGTGTTCACGCTGCTTACGCTGCAACATCAACGCATTCCGCCAACGATCAACTACACCGTACCCGATCCGGCGATCCCTCTCGACGTGGTGCCCAACAAGGCGCGCGATGCAAGCCTGCGCCACGCCATTTCGAATTCGTTCGGCTTTGGCGGGCAGAACGTTTCGCTGGTCATGGGGCTCGAGCCGGCTTGACGGCCGCGCGAGCCAATCCACCATGCGTGCGTTAAGACTGATCGCCGATCGCAAGCTTGAACTTGCAGACATACCCCCACCGCCGCCCCCGGGCGAAGGCGAGGTCCAAATCCGCATTAAAGCGGTGGCGCTCAATCATCTCGATCTGTGGGGCTTCCGCGGCATGGCCTTCGCAAAGCGGCAGTTGCCGCTCGTGGTGGGTGCCGAAGCCTCCGGTGAAATCGCTGCCGCGGGCAATGGCGTCACGGGCTTCAAACCTGGCGACAAGGTCGTGATGTATGGCGCCATGACCTGCGGGCGATGTGCTGCCTGCCGCGAAGGCCGCGACAATTTGTGCGAGAACGTCAGCGGCATCATGGGCTTTCATATTGACGGTTTTGCGCGCGACCTGATCAACCTGCCGGCGCGACTGGTAATCCCGGTACCGGCCGGCATTTCATTACGCGACGCCGCCTGCGCGCCAATTGCCTTCGGCACTGTCGAGCACATGCTGTTCGACAATGCCAAGCTCAAACCCGGAGAAACCATCCTGGTGCATGCCGGCGGTTCCGGTATCGGCTCAGTCGCCATCAAGATGGCGAAAGCACTGGGCTGCACCGTTATCACGACCGTTGGCGACGATGCCAAGGCGGAGAAAGCCAAAGCGCTTGGTGCCGATCATGTCATCAACCACAAGACCGAACGCTTCGAGGGTGTCACCCGCAAACTCACTGCAAAGAAGGGCGTCGACGTCGTCTTTGAACATGTCGGCGGCGAGGGGTTTAATGGCTCCCTGCTCTGCCTCAAGCGTGGCGGCCGGCTGGTGACATGTGGCTCGACCGCGGGGCCGAGCGTGACGATCAATCTGATGCAGCTGTTCCAGCAGCAGTACAAGATATTCGGCTCATTCGGCGCTTCCATGCGCAATATCCGCGACAGCCTGTCGAAGATCGCAGCCGGCATGGCGCCGATCATCGACACCGAGGTGGCGCTCACCGATTTTGAACGTGGCCTGGCCCGCTTGGAAAGCCGGCAGGTGTTCGGCAAAGTGATCGTGAATTTCTAGCGCATGATCCCGAAAAGTGGGGACCGGTATACGGTCGTATTGCCATGGGGCGGATGATCCGGCGCCTGCGCCTCGGTTTCAAGCGCGCAAGCGACGCGCTGATCGGAGTGCTTGCGGTTGGCCTGCTCAAGGGCCTGCGTCTGACCAATTCGGACACGTTGGCCGATTGCGCAGGTTGGGCAATGCGCACGCTCGGACCGCTGCTGCGGGAAAATCGAATTGGCCGCGCCAATCTCGTCGCCGCTTTTCCGGAAAAATCCAAAGCCGAAATTGACGTTATCCTGCGCGGCTGTTGGGACAATCTCGGCCGCATGGGCGCAGAGTTTGCGCACCTCGATCGGCTGTGGGTTTTCGACCGCGACCATCCTGCGCAAAGCCGCATCGAGCTTGCACAACCGGACATCGAACGATTTCACAAGCTGCTGGACGACGGCAAGCCGGCGCTGGTTTTCGCCGCCCACCTCGCCAATTGGGAGCTGCCGGCCATCTGCGCGGCCACCTACAAGCTTGACAGCGCGGTGCTCTACCGGCGGCCAAATATTGCCGGCATCGATCGTTGGCTCACCGAGACCCGTACAGCCAGCATGGGGGAACTGATTTCAACCGACCTGTACGCGCCGATGAAGATCGCCGAAGCGCTCGAGCGCGGCGCTCACGTCGGCATGCTGGTCGATCAATACTACGTGCGCGGTGTTCCGGTGACCTTCTTCGGCCGGCGCACCATGGCCAATCCGCTGCTGGCACGGCTTGCGGACCATTTCGATTGCCCTATCCATGGCGCTCGCACGGTGCGATTGGCGGGCCATCGATTCCGCGCCGAGTTAACCGAGGAGATCAAACCGGCACGCGATGCCGGTGGCAAGATCGATATTGCCGGCACCATGCAGATCGTCACGTCAGTGATCGAAGGCTGGATTCGCGAATACCCCGAGCAATGGTTGTGGCTGCATCGCCGCTGGCGGCCGGAAGATCAGCAGCCGGTCAACGGCCGGTCTTGATTTTCGTCCATAGCCGGTTCACGAAGCGCTGCGACTTCTGATCGCGCGCGCCCACGGTATAAAGCCCGCTCATTGTGGCGGCATCCGGGTAGACGCTCTTGTCATCGAGCACAGCCTTATCGAGGAATTTTTGGCTCGCCAGATTGCCGTTGGCGTAGGCGACCAGGTTGCTGTTCTTGGCTGCGACTTCCGGTCGTAGCAGATAATCGATGAAGGCGTGCGCTTCCGCGACGTGGCTCGCATCTTTCGGAATAGAGAGATTGTCGAAAAACATCTGCGCGCCTTCTTTGGGAATGGAATAGCCGATCTCCACACCATTCTTGACTTCAATCGCGCGCTTCTGAGATTGTTTGATGTCACCCGACCATCCGACCACCAGGCAAATTTCTCCGCTCGCCAGCGCATTAAGATATTCGGACGAATGGAATTTTCGGACCGATGAGCGGATGCTCATGAGCAGTTCGGTGGCCTTTTCCAGTTCTTTCGGGTCGACCGAATTCGGGTTGAAGCCAAGGAAGTGCAACGCCGCCGGTATAATATCGTCGGCGGAATCGAGCATGTGTACGCCGCAATCCCGAAACTTTGCCAGATTTTCCGGCTTGAACACGATCTCCCAGCTGTCGATTTTGCCATCCGCGCCAAGCCGGTCATGCATCGCCTTCACGTTATAGCCAATGCCGGTAGTACCCCACATGTAATTGACGGCATACTGGTTGCCGGGATCGTAAACGGCCAGTCGCTTGGCGATATCGGGCCAGACATTGCCGAGATTCTTGAGCTTGTTTTTATCGAGCTTCTGGAAGACAGCGGCCTTGATTTGCCGTTCCAGGAAATAGGCGGTCGGCACCACCACATCGTAACCGGATTTTCCGGCGAGCAACTTGGTCTCGAGTGTCTCATTGGCATCGAAGGTATCGTATTGGACCCTGATGCCTGTTTCCTTGGTAAAATCTTCGAGGACTTTGGCGTCGATGTAGTCTGACCAATTGTAGACATTCACGACGCGCTCGCTCTGAGCGACAGCCACACTGATACCATTCACACCGAGCCCGAGAGCCAGGGCGATGATCGCAGACGGACGGCGCATGGGAGATCTCGGCTGGAGGTGACGTCAGGTTTTGGTCGGGAGGCCGGCCGCTTTCCAGGCGATAATGCCGCCGGCGAGGTGGGCGCTATAGGGATATCCCGCATCCTGGGCGGCAACCGAAGCTGTGATGGATCGGCGCCCGGAGCGGCAAGCGAACACGACCTGTTTTCCCTGCGGATCCGGAATCGCAGCGGGATCGAAGCACGACAGCGGCACGATCACCGCATCGGGATAGCTTTCTATCGAAGTTTCATTGGGTTCGCGTACATCGACCAGGAGCATGCGTCCTTCGCGCAAGCCGGCGGCGACTTGTTCGGGCATGAGGTTCGTCACCTCGTCCGCGCGCGGCATTTCATCGGCCATGGCCGATAACTCCGTTACCCGATAATAGCAGCGGTTTTAGCCGGAAATTCGGCGCTGACGCACCAGTCTTTGTGTCTGAGCAGAACCGGCTTAGATCGTCACCTGCGTGCCGACCTCGACCACGCGCCCCGTGGGGATCTGAAAATAGTCGGTCGCATCGTTTGCCACGCGGGTAAGGCCGATAAACAGGCGGTCCTGCCAGCGCGGCATGCCGGAATGAGCGGCTGGCTTAAGTGAGCGCCGCGACAGGAAGAACGACGTCGACATGATGTCGAACTGCCAGCCGAGTTTGCGCGCGATCGCCAGCGCCCTCGGCACGTTCGGCGTTTCCATGAAGCCGAAACGCAGCACCACCCGCGAAAACGTTTTTCCAACCGGCTCGATGCGCACGCGTTCCGCAGGATCGACGCGAGGTGTGTCAGCAGTTTCGATTGTCAGGATGACGTTCTTCTCGTGCAACACTTTGTAGTGTTTGAGGCTATGCAGCAGCGCAGTTGGCGCGCTCACCGGATCGCTGGTGAAAAACACCGCCGTGCCGGGCACACGTGCCGGCGGTTTCTTTTCCAGGCTTTTCACGAGGGATTCGAGCGGTGTTTCAAGCCGGCGGGTTTTCTCAGAACAGCAGCCGGCTGCCGCGCCGCCAGGTATACATCACAGCCATCACGAGCGCGCCGAGCGCCAGTGGCATCCATCCGCCCTCGACGATCTTGAGCAGGTTGGCGGACAAGAAGGTAAAATCGATGAACAGGAATGGCAGCATCAGCGCCAAAGCACCGATCAGTGACCAGTTCCAGACCCGCCAAATCACCACAATGGCCATCATGGCCGTGACGACCATGGTGCCGGTCACGGCGATCCCGTAAGCCGAGGCGAGTGCGCTTGATGAGCGGAACAACCCCACCAGCAACAGAACTCCGACCAGGAGCAGCGTGTTGACGCGCGGCATATAGATTTGCCCGAACAAGGATTCCGACGTGTGGCGAATTTCGAGCCGTGGCAGCAGGCCAAGCTGGATCGCCTGTCGCGTGAGTGAATAGGCGCCGGTAATCACAGCCTGGCTCGCGATGACTGTGGCGGCAGTGGCCAGCAGCACCATCGGCAAGAGCGCCCAATCGGGATAGAGCAGGAAGAAAGGATTCTCAATCGACTTCGGATCGGCGAGCACCAACGCGCCCTGCCCCAGATAATTGAGAATGAGCGCCGGCAGAACAACAACCAGCCAGGCAAAACGAATTGGGCCTGGGCCGAAATGGCCAAGATCCGCATAGAGCGCTTCCGCGCCGGTCACCACGAGAAAGACCGCGCCGAGCGTGTAAAAGCCGATGAGGCCGTGATGGAGCAGGAAACTCACTCCGTACCACGGATTGAATGCGAGCAGCACCGTCAGGTTCTGCCCGACGTGCCAAATGCCGGCGGCGGCAATCGTGGCGAACCAAAACAGCGTAACCGGACCAAAGAAAGCGGCAACACTCGCGGTGCCGCGCGACTGCACCATAAAAAGCAGGACGAGAACAAACACCGTGAGCGGCACGACATAAGCGTCGAAAGCCGGGGTCACGACTTTCAAACCCTCAACTGCGGAGAGGACCGACAATGCCGGCGTGATGATGGCGTCGCCATAAAACAGCGCACCACTGATAATACCGAGAAAGATCACGACGTTGCCCCCGCGCAGGAGCGAGCGCGACGCAAGCGCCATCAATGCGAGTGTGCCGCCCTCCCCCTTGTTGTCAGCGCGCAACAAGATGAGCACGTATTTGGCGGTCACCACCAAAAACAATGCCCAGATGATCAGGGACAGAATGCCGAGGACGACCTGTTCGCTCGCCGGATTGCCGGGACCTACCGCCGCCAGCACCGACTCCCGCAGCGCGTAGAGCGGGCTGGTGCCGATGTCCCCGTAGACGACGCCAATGCTGCCAAGGGTAAGCGCCCAGAACCCAACCCGGGCCGGCGCTTCGGTGCCACCATTGGCCGCAATCGAGCCGCCGGGGGCGGCGGCAATGCTGTGAGACATGGGGTTGCCTGGATTTGTTGCAATGCAAAAAATCTGTGGGACGGGGCTTATAACTCCGGAACCCTAGCGTCGGCACAGCCATTTCCGCAAAGCAGCCAAGCAAGCCATGCGGGAATTGCACATCCGCTGACAGTTTTCGTATGTTTTATCAATTGGTTAGATGGCAACAGCCTTTGGGGATCGTTTTCAGACCGTCACCTGGGTGCCGACCTCCACCACGCGCCCGGTCGGAATCTGGAAGAAGTCGGTGGCATCGCTCGCCGAGCGCGCCAGCGCAATGAACAAATGATCCTGCCATGACGGCATGCCGGATTTCGCCGAAGGCCTGAGCGCACGTCGCGACAGGAAGAACGACGTCGACATGATGTCGAATTGCCAGCCGTGCTTGCGGGCGATTGCCAGCGCTTTCGGAACGTTTGGTTGCTCCATGTAGCCGAATTTCAGCGACACGCGCGAAAAATGCTTCGACATCGGCGTGATCTGCACCCGCTCTGCTTCAGGCACACGCGGGGTGTCGGCGGTGATGATCGTGAGAATTACGTTGTTCTCGTGCAGCACTTTGTTGTGCTTGAGGTTGTGCAACAGTGCGGTCGGTGCAAATTCCGGATCGCTGGTCAGAAACACTGCTGTGCCTGGCACGGCATGCGGCGGTTTCTTCTGCAAACTGCGGAACAGAGTATCGAGCGGCACTTCAGTCCGCCGCGTCTTGCTGATCAGGATGCCGGTTCCACGACGCCATGTCAGAATCAGGAGCACCATGCTGGCGCCAAACAGCAGCGGCGCCCAGGCGCCCTCGAACAATTTGAGAAAGTTGGCTGAAAAGAACACCACGTCGACGATCACGAACGGCGCAATCAAAAGCAGCGTTTTCCAGAGTGGCCACTGCCATCCTCTCCAAATCACGACGAATGCAAGGATCCCGTCCACAACCATGGTCGTCGCAACCGCAATACCGTAAGCGGAGGCAAGCGCGCTCGAAGTACGGAACAGACCGACCAGAAGGAGCACGCCGATCATCAACGAGAAGGTCACACGCGGAATATAGATCTGGCCAACATGCGAGGCCGAGGTGTGCAAAATCGCGAGCCGCGGCAAAAGGCCGAGCTGGATCGCCTGATGCACGAGCGAATAGGCGCCCGTGATGACCGCCTGGCTCGCGATGACCGTCGCAGCCGTCGCCAGCACGATCATCGGCAGCAGGAAGGTCTCGGGGACCAGCCTGTAAAACGGATTTTCGATCGCTGCGGGGTCCGCCAGCACCTTGGCGCCCTGGCCGAAATAATTGATGAGCAGCGCGGGCAATACGAGGCAAAGCCACGCAACTTGGATAGGTTTGCGCCCGAAATGACCGAGGTCGGCATAAAGGGCCTCGCCGCCGGTCACCACGAGGAATACCGCGCCGAGCGTCACCAAACCGATCGCGCCGTGATGGACGAGGAATTCGATGCCGTAATACGGATTGATCGCGGCAAGGACTGTCGGATCGTCACGGATGTGCAACGCGCCGGCAACCGCGATCGACAGGAACCAGACGACCATGATCGGGCCGAACATCGCCGCCACTTTCGCGGTGCCACGGCTCTGTGCCGCGAATAATGCAATCAGGATGATGACCGTAAGCGGTACGACAAATTCGGTGAATCCGGGGCTCGCGAGTTTCAGGCCCTCTACCGCGGAGAGTACCGAGATCGCCGGAGTGATGACGGAGTTGCCGAGAAACATCGAGGCGCCGATGACGCCGACGATGAAAACGAAAGCGGTTCGCCGTCCGAGCGCGCGCGTTGCCAGCGCAGTAAGTGAAAGTGTGCCGCCTTCGCCATTGTTGTCCGCGCGCAGCAGGATCAGAACATATTTGAGCGTCACCGTTATGATGAGTGCCCAGACAATCAGCGAAAGCACCCCGAGCACGACGGCTCGGCTGGCAATGTGGTCGCTACTTGCCGCGATCAGCGCCTCACGAAAGGCATAGAGCGGGCTCGTTCCGATGTCGCCATAAACAACGCCAACACTGCCGAGTGCCAGCGGCAAGAGACCCGGTGGCGCGTCATGCTCGATGCGCGCCGACGCCGTGGTTTGGTTCGCGCCGTCACTCATTGAAAATTGCCGTGGCCCGCCGATGGCTTGAAGGCGCGCCTTATATCACCGCGCAGGCCCAGAGAATACCGGGCTTTTCCCTACCCGGTTAGGCGCCGGTTCCGATGCAACTTTAGGGGGTTAGATTGTCGGGTAGCGGCGGCTCTTCCCGCATCAAAGTAATGGTGACCCGGCGGTTTGGTGACATGGCGGGATCGTCGGGGAACAGCGGATCGGTGTCAGACTTGCCCGCCACCATGAAAACATTGCCGGACGGGACGCCCTCGGCTTCCAAAATCTGGCGTACCGCATTGGCGCGGTCGGCGGACAGTTCCCATGGGCCATAGCCGGGTTTCGGCGGCACCTTGCTCGAAGACGTGTGCCCGACGATAGAGAGGCGATACGGCATCGCCTTGAGCTGGGGCGCAATCTTTTGAATCAGCTTGCGGGTGCGCTCAAGGGGCTCCTTGCCCCCATCGGGGAACATCGAGCGCCCATCCTGGTCGACGATCTCGATGTTGAGACCCTGCTTTGTCTCCTCAAGCATAATGTGCTTGGACGCGTCTGTAATCTCCGGCATGTCCTGCAACGCCTGGCGCAGCGAGGCGGACGCAAGTGCAAATTTGCGATCCTCCTTGAAACGGGCGCCATAGGCGCGTTGGCGGTCGTGTTCGTCGGGCGATGGCGTTGCCGAGGCTTCCGACGGATCAATGTTGGCCGCATTTTTAAGTCTGGGACGCGTCGGCAAGCCGAGAACTTCGATGATGCCGGAATAGCGCACGCGATCCTGAACGCCAAAGGCGTCGCGCATTGAGCCGGCGACAACCTGAAGCTTGGCTTGATCCTGAGTGGAAAAGGCAACCAGCATCACGAAAAAACTGACGAGCAATCCCATCAGATCGGCGAAGGTGACGAACCACCCGTGACCGCCGCCGTGACCTGCGTCTTTGCGCCTCGCCATGAAATGCCTTCAGACGCGCCGTTTAAGCGGCCACCGCCTCCGCCTCTTCACCTGCCTCTTCTTCTTCGGTGTGGCGATGCTTCTCCGGCAGGTAGGCAAGCAGCATCTCGCGCACGAGAGTCGGGCTCTTGCCTTCACGGATCATCAGAATTCCGTCGATGATCAGAGTACGATTGATTTCCTCGTCCACTAATTTGAGATGCAGCTTGTCGGCAATCGGCAGACAGAACATGTTGGCCAGAGCGGCGCCGTAGAAAGTCGCCAAAAGCGCGCCCGCCATGAACGGGCCGAGCTTGGATGGGTCGGTCATGTTGGCAAACATCTGCACCATGCCGATCAAGGTGCCGATCATGCCGAAGGCCGGCGCGCAGTCGCCGACCGCGCGGTAGATTTTCTGGCCCTCGTCGAGATGAGTGAGGAAGTTGTCGCGATCGCGCTCGAGATTGTCGCGGATGAAATTGCCGTCATAACCGTCCGCAACGAAACGGATGCCTTTGGCAAGGAAGGGATCTTCAATCTCGACCTTTTCCAGGCCGATCGGTCCCTGCTTGCGTGCAACTTCGGCAAGCCCCGCTATCTCATCGACCAGTTCGCGCTGGCTCATGCGCCGCAATGTGAAGGCGAACTTGGCCCCGAGCGGCAGCCCGTGGAAAATCGAGGCGAGCGGGAAGCGGATCAGCGTGGCAGCGAAAGATCCACCGAAAATAACGATGAACGCATGTTCGCTGACGAACATTTGCAGGTCGCCGCCCATCATAATCACGAGGCCGACGACAGCGACGCCGCACAGCAGGCCTAGACCGGTAGCAATATCCATTACACCACCCGACGCGCACGCACTCCCGGACAAACCGGGTCCCATGACGACCCTAGACTGGCGCTGTTAAGAGGGGGTAAAGGCTAACCGTTCGTGAAAGAAATAACGCCCGGAAAGCGGCTGCAAACTCGTGACCCGCCGCTGAAAAGCTGCAAAAATCGCCGCAAAATGGCATCGAATGCCTTGAAAAACCGGAGGAGTGCGACCCATGCGTGAGATCGGCCATTTCGTAGGCGGGAAGGCGATTAAGGGGACCTCCGGCCGCTTCGGCGATGTTTTCGATCCCAATACCGGCGAAGTACAGGCCAAGGTCGCGCTCGCCAAACATTCGGAAGTCGAGCACGCCATCGCTAATGCGCAAGCGGCGCAACCAGGCTGGGCGGCGACCAATCCCCAGCGTCGCGCCCGCGTCATGTTCAAATTTCTCGAGCTGGTCCAGAAGGAATTCGACACGCTCGCCAAACTACTCTCCTCCGAGCACGGCAAGACGGTTCCAGACGCACGCGGCGACATCCAGCGCGGCGTTGAAGTGGTCGAATTCGCCTGCGGCATTCCGCATTTGCTGAAGGGCGAATTCACCGAAGGCGCCGGGCCCGGAATTGATCTGTATTCTGTCCGCCAGCCACTGGGCGTTGTCGCCGGCATCACTCCATTTAATTTTCCGGCGATGATCCCGATGTGGAAATTCGCGCCGGCGATTGCCTGCGGTAATGCCTTTATCCTCAAGCCGTCAGAACGCGATCCTTCCGTCCCGATGCGTCTTGCTGAATTAATGGTCGACGCCGGACTGCCTGCCGGCATCCTCAATGTGGTCAACGGCGACAAGGAAGCAGTCGACACACTCCTCACCGATCCACGCGTGATGGCGATCGGCTTCGTCGGTTCTTCGGCAATCGCGGAGTACATCTATTCGACCGGCTGCGCGCACGGCAAACGCGTTCAATGTTTCGGCGGCGCCAAAAACCATATGATCGTGATGCCGGACGCCGACATGGATCAAGCAGTCGATGCCCTGATCGGTGCGGGTTACGGCTCGGCCGGCGAACGCTGCATGGCGGTCTCAGTGGCAGTACCCGTCGGCAAAAAGACCGCCGATATTCTCGTCGAGAAGCTCATCCCGCGCGTTGAAAGTCTGAAGATCGGACCTTCCAACGACCCGCAGGCGGACTACGGGCCGCTGGTGACCAAGGCCGCACTCAATCGCGTGAAAGAATACGTCGACATCGGCGTGAAGGAAGGCGCCAAACTTGTCGTCGATGGCCGCGGTTTCAAGATGCAAGGCTACGAGAACGGAAATTTCATGGGTGGCTGTCTGTTCGACGATGTGAAGCCGAATATGCGCATCTACAAAGAGGAAATTTTTGGGCCCGTGCTTTCGGTCGTGCGGGCAAAAGACTACGAAGAAGCGGTCCGGCTTCCTTCCGAACATGAATACGGCAACGGCGTTGCCATCTTTACGCGCGACGGCGATGCCGCTCGCGATTTCGTCAACCGTGTGCAGGTCGGCATGGTGGGCGTTAACTTCGCGATCCCGGTTCCGCTCGCCTACCACACCTTTGGTGGCTGGAAACGCTCGGGCTTCGGCGACCTCAATCAGCACGGACCGGATTCGATCCGTTTTTATACCAAGACCAAGACCATTACTTCGCGCTGGCCGACCGGCACGAAGGAAGGTGCCGAGTTTGTGATTCCGACCATGAAGTAAGAAGTAAGGTGTGCCGGGGGATGAGTGCCGTCAGGCCCGCAATCGGGGTCCTTGCCGTCCTGACGCTGACGGCCTGCGCCGGCGAACAACTCTCTTTAGGCTCATCAACCCCGGAAGCAGCGCCAGTGGATGCTTCTATGACCGGCCGTTGGGTCTTGAGCGCTCCGAACGCTCCCTCTTGCGGCCTGGAATTCGGCGGCGCGCCGGACGCCCGCAAAGGTTCGGTTGCCCCCGATGGCGGCTGCCCGGGGAATTTCTACATGAGCCGGCGCTGGGCGATCGAAGGCGGTAGCCTCACGATCACCGGCAATGAGAACCAACTGCTGGCACAGTTCAAGGTGGCCGGCTCTCGTTTCGAAGGTCAATCCGCTGCGGGCTTGCCGGTCGCGCTGGCACGCTAAATCACAGTCACCTGGAGTCCTCATGTCGGAATTTCAACTTTACTGTTTCGCCCAATCCGGCAACGCCTATCGTGCCGCGCTGATGCTCAACTTGATTGGCGCCGATTGGGAACCGGTTTGGATCGATTTTTTCGGCAAGGGCGTGCAGCGCACCGCCGAATACCGGACCGACGTCAATGAGATGGGGGAAGTGCCGGTGCTCGTGCACGGCAAGAAGAAACTTACCCAATCTGGCGTGATCCTCACTTATCTTTCGGACCTCACCGGCAAGTTCAAGCCGGTAGGCGAAGACGAACGGCTCGAAACGCTGCGCTGGATCATTTTCGACAATCAGAAGGTCAATGGCTTTCTCGGTCCGTTCCGCTTTCTGAAAAACTTTGCGAAGCCTGCCGGCGATCCGGCTGTCATGGCGTTCCTGAAGGGACGCATCGACGGAAATCTTGCTATCGTCAACAAGCGCCTGACCGGACGGCAGTTCCTCGTGAGTGACAGGCCAACGATCGCCGACGTTTCGATGACCGCCTACCTCTATTATCCAGCGGAGGAATTCGGTTTCGACATCGCCAAGGAACATCCGGCAATCGGGGCCTGGCTCGAACGCATGAGGGCGCTGCCCGGCTGGAAACACCCGTACGAATTGATGCCGGGACACCCGTTCGGGAAGAACTGAAATCAGTTCAGGCGCGCCGGCCGATCAGAGTCCGGCTCGGAGCCCGGTTGACCAGGCGGGACCGCTGCATCGCCTGTAGACGCTGTGGCCGTTGCGGCGGCAGCGGTCGCATCCTTGCGTTGATATTCGCGATAGGACAGCCACCCGAGCGGCAAGCACGAGAGGTAAGCGAACGTACCGACGGTAAGCACCTGCCATGGGTAACTGACCAACATCGCAAAGAATAAAACGACGAGGACCAGAACCGGCAATACCATTTCCGGCGGCACGCGTTTGCCAACGCGTTTTCCGGAAAATACCGGCAGGCGGGACACCATCAAAACCGCAATCACGAGAGTGTAGATGAACGTAAGCCATACCGTAATGAGTCCAACTGACACGCCGAGAAAACTCAGGTAGATCGGCAGCAGGACAGTGATGGCCCCAGCCGGAGCGGGAATGCCGGTGAAGAAATTTCCCGCCCATACCGGTTTATTGGGATCGTCGATCATCACGTTGAAGCGCGCCAGCCGCAAGCCGGCGCAAATCGCAAAAACCAATGCGGCGATCCATCCAGCCGACTTGAGTTCGTGCAAGCCCCAGAAATATAGAATCAATGCCGGCGCCACGCCGAAATTGACGAAATCGGCGAGGCTGTCGAGTTCAGCGCCAAAGCGCGAGGTGCCCTTGAGCATCCGCGCGATGCGTCCGTCGATTCCATCGAGCAATGCGGCAAACACGATAGCCGCGAGCGCCAAATCAAGCTTGTCTTCAACCGCCAGCCGGATCGCGGTCAGGCCCGCGCACAAGGCGAGCAAAGTGATGAGGTTGGGAAGCAAAGTGCGAACCGGAATCGCCTTGAAGCGGCGGCGGAACGGCGGCGGGGCTGGATCAAACGGCGGAAAGACCATGCCCGTAATATAAACGTCCAGTGGCGCACGCGCCACGGTGCGAAAGCGCTTTTGTCCGGTCTCGTTAACAATTTACCCGCTACGAAATGCCCGTCCGCCCTCGCCGGCGCGCAAATCGGCGAGCACCGTTTCACCGGCAATCGAGGTCTGACCCACCGCCACAAGCGGCGGGGTGCCCTCCGGGAGATAGACATCGAGTCGCGAACCAAAACGGATCATGCCGAAGCGCTGCCCGGTGGTTATGGAATCGCCGCTGCGCACGAAACAGACGATACGCCGGGCGACAAGGCCCGCGATCTGCACCACGGCGATGCGCGCGCCGGCTGTCGCAATCACCAGCGCGTTGCGCTCGTTGTCGGCGCTGGCCTTGTCGAGATCGGCGCTGAAGAACTTGCCCGGGTGATAGACGATTTTCTCGATCTTGCCGGCAACCGGACTTCGATTTACGTGGCAATCGAACACGCTCATGAAGATCGAGATGCGCGGCAACAGCTTGCTGCCAATACCCAGCTCGGGCGGCGGGGCCGCGCTGGTGACCTGGCTTACCCGGCCATCGGCTGGCGCAACCACCAGGCCATCGCGCACCGGCGTCACGCGCGGCGGATCGCGAAAGAAATAGGCACACCAGATCGTCGCCAGTGTGCCGAGCCAGCCGAGCGGGCTCCAGAACCAAAACAGAATAAGGCTCACAAACGCAAAGGCACCGATGAACGGATAACCCTCCGGCGTAACCGGAACAATTTGCGAGCGAATTGAATCATAGATCGACATGCGGCTATCTTACTCCGCCGCGTCGGCCGGCGCCTCGAACGGCGTCGCAGCGGCTGCGCTGATGGCATCCTCCACCGGAGGCGGATTGCGATTGGGCGCGATCTCCTCCTCACCGGCGCGCGCCAGTTTCTCGCGCGCCTCCTCGGCCTCGCGCTGGCGATTCCACATGCTGGCATAAAGGCCGCTCTTGGCGAGCAACGCATAATGCGTGCCGCGCTCGACTATTTCGCCCTGGTCCAGCACGATGATCTCGTCGGCCCCGACAATGGTTGAGAGCCGATGTGCGATTACCAACGTCGTGCGGTTGCGCGAGACACGCTCGAGCGCATCCTGAATTTCCTTTTCGGTGTGGCTGTCGAGCGCTGAGGTTGCCTCGTCGAGCACCAGGATAGGCGGCCCTTTGAGGATGGTGCGCGCGATCGCCACGCGTTGCTTTTCGCCGCCCGACAGCTTGAGCCCGCGCTCGCCGACCTCGGTCTCGTAGCCCTTGGGCGCGATGCGAATAAGAGGATCGATCTGCGCCAATCGCGCCGCCTCCTCTACTTCAGCATCGGTCGCCTCCCAGCGGCCATAGCGGATGTTGTAGCGGATCGTATCGTTAAACAGCACGGTATCCTGCGGTACCATGCCGATCGCCTGACGCAGCGATTTCTGGGTGACTTCCGCAATATCCTGGCCATCGATCAGAATGCGGCCGCCGGACAAATCGTAGAACCGAAACAGCAGCCGCGAAATCGTCGACTTGCCCGCTCCGGAAGGACCGACCACAGCCACCGTCTTGCCTGCCGGCACCTCGAAGCTGATGCCTTTGAGAATGCGGCGCGTCGGTTCATAGGCGAAGCTGACATTCTCAAAGCGGATAGTGCCGGTACCGACTTTCAGCGGCGGTGCACCCGTCACATCTTTGATTTCCGGTTCGCGCCCCAAAATCGAGAACATAAGTTCAATGTCGGTAATCGCCTGCTTGATCTCACGGTAGACCATGCCCATGAAATTGAGGGGCTGATAGAGCTGAATCATCATGGCATTGATCAGCACAAAATCGCCGACCGTCTTGCTGCCGGCGCGGATTTCGAATGCGCACATCACCATGACGGCCGCAAGCCCGACGGTGAAGATCGCCGCCTGCCCGGCATTGAGCCACGCAAGCGAGGTGTAGGCGCTCACGCTGGCGCCTTCATAGCGCGCCATGGCGCGGTCATAACGCGCGGCTTCCCGCTCCTCGGCGGAAAAATATTTTACTGTTTCGTAGTTGAGCAGCGAGTTGATCGCCTTGACGTTGGCGTCGGTGTCGCTCTCGTTCATTTTGCGGCGGATTCCGATGCGCCATTCAGTCGCGTGATAGGTGTAGGTCATATAGACGACGACCGTGGCCATGATCGCCGCCACATAGCGCCAGTCGAATTGCCACATCAGCACGACGACAATAAGCGCAAGCTCGATGATCGTCGGCGACAGTTGCAGGATCACCATCCGCACGATGGTTTCAATGCCGTTACGGCCGCGCTCGAGCACGCGCGTCAAGCCGCCCGTCTTGCGTTCGAGATGGAACCGTAACGACAGTTCGTGCATATGCACGAAGGTGCGATAGGCGAGCCGGCGCACCGCGTTCATCGCCACCTTGGCGAACAATCCGTCGCGTAATTGGGTGAGCGCCGCCATCAGGATGCGCATGCCGCCGTATGCGATGGTCATGGCGATCGGAGCGGCCATCGCCCATAGCAGCCAATTGGAGGCCGCGACCGGCGCCGTACCCTGGCCGGCAAGCGCGTCCGTGGCCCATTTGTAGGTGAAAGGCACCGCGAGGGTCGCAAGTTTCGCAACCAGCAACAGAACCAGAGATCCAATCACCCGCAGCTTCAGGTCGCGCCGATCTGAAGGCCAGATATAGGGCCAGAGATGGACGATCGTCGCCAGCAAGGCGCCGCGGTCCGCGGAGACGCGCGATTCGTCGTCAGATGTCCGGTGGTGGTGATGGTCGCTCATTCAGGATCTTCATATAGGGGGATTCTGCCCGGTAATCATCCTCTCTGCCGATTTGGTACAGGGTTCATTGTTTTTTGCGGGCCGCCTTGACGATGCCGCAAGCGCAATGCACATGCATAGCCATGAACAAAAGCGAAAAACCGGGCAAAATCCGAAAAATCTGCGTTTATTGCGGCTCCGGTCCCGGCACCGATCCGGCCTACATCGAGAGCGCCCGCGCCTTCGGCGCCATTCTTGCCCAAAACGGCATTGGGCTCGTTTTCGGCGGTGGTTCCGTCGGCATGATGGGCGTGCTCTCGAAATCGGTGCTTGAGCACGGTGGCCAAGTGACCGGCATCATCCCCGAGTTTTTGGTCGCACGCGAGCATGCCAAGCGTGGCGGCGACAACCTCATCGTCACGCACGACATGCATGAACGAAAACGCAAGATGTTCGAGATGGCGGACGCCTTCGTAGCAATGCCGGGCGGGATCGGCACCCTCGAAGAAGTTGTTGAACAAATCACCTGGGTTCAGCTCGGCCGCCATCGAAAGCCGATCCTGCTGGCCAATATCAAGAACTTCTGGGATCCGCTTTGTGCGCTCATCGACCACATGAAGAACCTCGAGTTCATTCGCGGCGATCTCGACTTCGATCTGCTGGTCGCCGACAAGGTCGCGGACATCCTGCCGATGTTGCAAAAGGCGGCCGCAGCAGTGCCCGAAGAAGCAAAAAAGATGACGGCTGCCGGCGCCGATCAGATGTAAACGAGGGCGGCGCAACCCCCGCTCATTGCCGCGCAAGCGGGAATCCGGAAAACATTATTTCAAAAAATCTGGGCCCCCGCTTACGCGGGGACGGAGTTTATTGACTGGCGATCGAACTACTTGCCGTCAATAAACGTCACCGCCTCAAGGCGATTGCCATCGGGATCGCGGATGAAGGCCGCGTAATAGCGGTCGTGGTATTCGCGGCGAAGGCCCGGCGCGCCGTCGGACGAACCGCCCCCGGCAAGCGCGGCGGCGTGAAAGGCATCGACTGATTTCGGTCGATGCCGCCCGCAGGCAAATATGCACGCCGCTATCGGACGCCACCTGCACCATTGCGGTCCGGCGATTGATCCAGAACTCAGGATATTTCTTGCCGTATCCGATGGCAGCATCCGGCCACTCGCGCAATTTGTTGAGCCCAAGCGGCGCAAGAAGCGCGCTGTAGAATGCTTCGGCTGCCTTGATGTCGCGAACCGCAATGGAGATATGGTCGATCATCCGATGCCTCTCCCCGTTACCCGCCTCGGCAACGGTACTACGCAGGCGCGCCGGACTTCACCAGCTTAAAAATGATGGAATCCATCAAGGCCTGGAATGAGGCGTCGATAATATTGGCCGACACACCGATGGTGGTCCAGCGCTCGCCGGCCTCATCCTCGCTCTCGATCAGCACGCGGGTTACCGCCTCAGTGCCGGCATTGAGGATACGCACACGATAGTCGGTCAGTTTCAGCCCGGCGATATATTTCTGATATTTGCCGAGATCCTTGCGTAACGCGAGGTCGAGCGCATTGACCGGCCCATTGCCTTCCGCCGCCGAGATCATGTTGTCGTCGCCGACCTTCACCTTGACCACCGCCATTGTGACGGTGACACGTTGCCCTTTGGCGTTGTTGCGTTGCTCGACATTGACGTCGAACTGAGTGACGTCGAAATAGTTCGGCACCTTGCCGAGTGTGCGCCGGGCCAGCAGCTCGAACGAGGCATCCGCCGCCTCGTAGGCATAGCCGATCGCCTCGCGTTCCTTGACGATTTCCAGCAGCCGCCCGATGCGCGGGTCATCCCTGTCGGCTTTGATGCCAACCCGCTCAAGCTCGGCCAGGACGTTGGATCTCCCGGCCTGTTCGGAGACCAGCACCTTGCGCCGGTTGCCAATGGTCTCCGGCGCAACGTGCTCGTATGTCGCCGGGTCTTTCATGATGGCAGAGGCATGAATACCGGCCTTGGTGGCGAAGGCGCTCTCGCCCACGTAAGGCGCGTGCCGGTTGGGCGCGCGATTGAGCCGCTCGTCGAGCGCATGGGATACATGGGCGAGCTTCTTGAGCGCGATCTCGTTCACGCCGATATCGAACCGTTCGGCAAACTCAGGCTTCAACTTGAGCGTCGGGATGATGGAAACGAGATTGGCGTTGCCGCAACGCTCACCGAGTCCGTTGAGCGTGCCTTGAATCTGGCGCGCACCGGCCCGCACCGCCGCGAAGGAGTTCGCCACGGCCTGATCGGTATCGTTATGGGCATGGATGCCGACGTGATCGCCGGGGATCGTCTTCACCACTTCGCCGACGATCTTTTCGACTTCGTCGGGCAGCGTGCCGCCATTGGTGTCGCAGAGGACCACCCAGCGGGCACCTTCATCGTAAGCGGCCTTGGCGCAGGCGAGCGCATATTTCGGGTTGGCCTTGTAGCCATCGAAAAAATGCTCGCAATCGAGCAGCACTTCCCTGCCCTTGGCCTTGGCCGCTTTCACGCTGTCGCGGATCGAGGCGAGATTTTCTTCGTTGGTCGTCTCCAGCGCGACCTTGACGTGATAGTCCCAGGCCTTGGCGACAAAGCAAATGGCGTCGGCCTTAGCGTCGAGCAGCGTGGCGAGGCCCGGATCGTTGGACGTTGAGCGGCCCGGCCGGCGCGTCATGCCGAATGCGGTAAAGGTCGTATCAAATTTACGATCCTGACCGAACAACTCGGTGTCGGTCGGATTGGCGCCCGGATAGCCGCCCTCGACATAGTCGATGCCCAGCTCGTCGAGCATGCCGGCAATCGCCAGCTTGTCGGTGAGCGTGAAATCGACGCCATTGGTCTGCGCGCCGTCGCGCAGCGTGGTGTCGAAGAGATAGAGGCGTTCGCGGGCCATGGCGTTGTTCAGGTCAGCCGGTAAACAACATAAAGCGCGGCAAGCACGGCGACGGCGAGTACGCCGTATTTGAGCACAATGTAGTAGAGCCAATGTCGCGGGAACGGCGTGTCGGGTTTGGTCATGAAGCCTCCCGTTTAGCGGTAAGTTGCTTGTGCAGGGTCGTATTGGCGAGCCATTCGTCGCCGACTGAAACCGTATTGCGCTGCTGGGCGAGATAGCCGCGCTTCTCAAAGAACCCCCGCGCGCTGTCGCTCGCATCGACGATGAGCTTGGGTGCGCCGCGCGAGCCGGCGAGCTTCTCCAATGCATCGATCAACATGGCGCCAACGCCCTGCCCGGCCGCAGCGGGATGCACATAGAGCATGTCGATCTTGTCCTTGCCTTCGAGCGAGGCGAAACCGACCGGAGAGCCCTGCAAGGTCGCAACCAGGGTCAACTGGCCGGAAAGTTTCTTGCCAAAGTCCGTGACGTCATCCGCAACAGAGGCCCAGGCCGCCTGCTGGGCCGGAGTGTACTCGTCGGCGGTTAATTCCTCGATGCTGTCGCGGAAGATTTCCCGCAATAGCGGCGCATCTTCCGGCAGGAACGGCCGCAAGCCGAGCTTGGGATGCGCCATGGCCATCATCGCGCGATCTCCCAGGTGGTGCCGTCCTTTGAATCCTTGAGCACAACGCCCATGGCGGCGAGTTCGTCGCGGATGCGGTCGGATTCCTTGAAGTTTTTTGCCGCGCGCGCAGCAGTTCTCGCCTGAATCAGGTTGACCACCTTGCCTTCATCGATGGAGATCGACGCGCGGCGGAAGGCGGCCCATTCGGTCGGCGGCAATTGGAGTAACCCGATGAGTTGCGCGCTTGCCTTCAGGCAAGCTGCAGCAGGCTTGGCGCCTTTTGCAGCCTCAGCGCGCAATTCGTGCAAGGCGGCGAAAGCTTTTGGCGTATTGAGGTCGTCCAACAACGCATCAAGCGCGTCAGCACATAAATAACCGGGTTGCATATTGGCGGTCAGTTCGTACCAGTGGTCGAGGTTCTTTTGCGATTCACGCAATCCCGCGACCGTCCAATTGATCGGTTGCCGATAGTGCGTTTGCAACATCGTGAAGCGCACCACCTCCCCTGGCCAGTCGGCAAGCAACTCGTGAATCGTCACGAAATTACCGAGGCTCTTCGACATCTTCTCGCCTTCGACCTGCAAGAAGCCGTTGTGCATCCAGTAATTCGCCATCACCGGCGTCTGGAAAGCGCAACGCGATTGCGCGATCTCGTTCTCATGGTGTGGAAACACCAGATCGATGCCGCCACCGTGAATGTCGAAGGTCTCGCCCAGATGTTTCCATGACATGGCGGAGCACTCGATGTGCCAGCCCGGCCGGCCCGGCGTCTTGATGCCGGCGGGCGACGGCCACGCCGGCTCGCCTGCCTTGGACGGCTTCCACAAGATAAAATCCTGCGGGTCCTTCTTGTAGGGTGCGACTTCGACGCGTGCCCCGGCGATCATCTCATCGAGCGAACGGTTGGACAGCTTGCCGTAATCCGTCATCGACGGCACGTGGAACAACACGTTGTCTTCGGCCACATAAGCGTTACCGGATTTCACCAGCCGGTCGATCAACGTCTTCATCTCGTCGATATGCTCGGTCGCACGCGGCTCGATGGTCGGCGGCAGGCAGCCGAGTGCCGCCACGTCCTCCTTGAAATTCCTGTAGGTCTCTTCGGTCAGGTCGCGGATCGAAACGCCGCGCTCGGCCGCCCGCGCGTTGATCTTGTCGTCGACGTCGGTGACGTTGCGCACATAAGTGACGTGTTTTTCGCCGTATATGTGGCGCAGCAGCCGGAACAGCACGTCGAACACGATGACGGGGCGCGCATTGCCGATGTGGGCGAAGTCGTAGACCGTGGGCCCGCACACATACATGCGTACGCGCGACGGATCGAGCGGCGTGAACACCCGCTTCTCGCGCGTCAGCGTATCGTAGAGCTTGAGTTCCATTGCAAATGACACCCGTCGGCCCCGCTGGCCGGGCGTCCTGCTATCTCAACCTTGAGAAAAGACGGCCGCAGCCAGCGTGGTGCGCTAGCGAATAATCTCCGGGCAAATGCCGCAGATATGGTTAAGGCCGTTCATGGCGGCACAATGATTTGTCGCGTCCACGTCGTCAAGGTCTGGCGGCAACCCGTACAAAACACAGGAAAAAATTGATGACCAGGCCGCGGACCGCAAGGTTAAGCGCCGCTTAACGATTTTGCTCACATTCTCGGAATCGGCGCCGGGGCGGTCTGGCGTCTCCAAATTCACGGTCGCTTAAATGCGAACGTTCTGGTCAGTCTCCTCGCTTTGGTCTGCCTTTCCAGCGTTGCACAAGCCGAGCGGCGCATGTTCATCGTCGCCAACGACGCCGACGGCTACGGCATCGACCGCTGCCTCGCTTCCGGGGAAAAATGCGGCGACGGCCGCCGCCAATGCCTACTGCAAGACGCAGGCTTTTGCGCAGGCCACGACCTTCCACAAAGTCGATCACGGCGACATTACGGGTGCGCTCTCCGAGCGGCGGCTCGGACAGCTGCCATGACAACAACTGCGATGTGGTCGCGATCGTCTGCACGCGCTGACCCGCGTTTTCGTTTAACCCTGCAAGGCTGCCCACATTTCCCGATCGCGCTCGGCGGTCCAGATGACTGGCCATTCGATGCCGCGCGCCTCGTCGTAAGCGCGTGACACGCTAAACGGCAAACAATGCTCATAGATCGCGAAGCTCTTGAACTTCGGATCCATCGTGAGGCGTGCAAAGTCGAAGGCGTCCTTCAGCGAACGGCCCTTGGCGACGCTGTCCTGGACGGAACTATAAAGAGTCGCGATGAAATCGCTGGTGAGCTCGATTCCTTCCTTGACCATCTCCGGCGTCGTAAGCGCTGTACCGCGCCCGGGCACCAGCGCATTGGCCTGCAATTCAGCGAGATGATCGAGCGTCGCGAGCCAATCGGTGAAGTGGGCATCGCCGCAATAGCAGGCCGACTTGTATTCAACGAGATCCCCGGAAAACACGACGCCGGCGTCCGGAACGATCGCAATCACGTCGCCCGCGGTGTGCCCGCGCCCGATATGCATGACCCGCACTTCGCGCCGGCCTAGCCAGACTGAAATCTGATCGGGGAACGTCATCGTCGGCCAGGTCAGGCCAGGAATGGTTTCGGCGGCGCGAAAGAGGCGCGGAAAGCGGCTGATTTCGAACTCCATATCCTCCTTGCCGCGCTCCGCGATCAGGCCACGCGTGGCATCTGACGCCAGGATCTCCGCGCCCTTGAAGGCCGATGCACCCAGCACCCGGACCGCATGATAGTGGGTGAGCAGAACGTATTTGACCGGCTTGTCGGTGACTTTCGCGACGCGCGCGATGACATCCTCCGCCATTGCCGGCGTCGCCTGCGCATCGATGACCATCACAGCGTCGTCACCGACGATGATGCCGGTGTTCGGATCACCCTCTGCGGTATAGGCGTAAAGCCCGGTTCCAATCTGGTCGAACGAGACCTTCTTTTCGTCGAGATCTTCGGTGGAAGCGAATGCCATTACCGCGTCACACCTCACGTCCGATCAAGGCGTCGAGCGACCATGGCCCGCCGCCGCGGATAAGGAAATGGAAAACCACGATTGCCCAAAACAGAGGATATTCGACGCCGCGGTTTTCCCACGCGAAGCCGAATTGCCAGTGATAGGTGACGATCGCGATCACGAGAAAGCCGATAATCGGTGCAGCGACCAGGCGTGTCAGAAATCCAAGGGCAAGACAAACACCGCACACGAACTCCACGACGCCGACGATATATGCCCAAAACAGAGGATTTTCGAAACCGACACTCCCGAGAAATTTTGCAGCCGCTTCGGTATCCCCGAACAGAATGGGAAATCCGTGGATCGCGAGCGAGCCGCCGGCGATCACCCGGATCAGTGGCTCGGTGATCGGTGCGAACGCGCGGTAGATGCCCGCAAACGCCGGTATCAGGAGACGTGGCTGGTCCATGACGGCCCTCATTTGCTGTACTTGTACCGTAGGACGCCCCGCTCAGGCCACGGTTAGTTGCGTCCACAACCAGGGTCCCGGGAACAGCCGCACGACGTAAGCGTTATCGAGCCGGGATTTCGACGGGATCGGCTCCATGATAATTCTGATCTTCAACGTCTGTGCCAGATCCGTCCTCGTCGTTGCATGGATTGAGGATTCAGGACCGGGTGCCCTGTCGCGAAGGCTCACGGCCCTGCGGGCGTGGCCATCGCGCCGGTAACGGCACCGCAGGCGACCAACCGGCGCAGCTTGCGTCCCGTATCGCCAACGGACACCGTCCCGGCTAGATTGCGGCGCTGCAAGCCGGGGTCAATCATCCGTGAAACTGTATTCCTATTTCCGTTCCTCCGCCGCCTACCGGGTCCGCATAGCGCTCAATCTCAAGGGCCTGCCATACGAGATGGTACCCATCCATCTGACCAAGGACGGCGGGCGCCAGCACACGCCGGAATTTCGTGCCATCAACCGGCAGGCGCGTGTGCCCGCCCTCGAGCTGTCGAGTGGCGAGGTGCTGACGCAATCGCTGGCGATCATCGAATATCTCGACGACATTCATCCTGAGCCTCCTCTGTTGCCGGCTGACGCGCTCGGACGCGCCAAATCGCGCGCGATTGCGCAAATGATCGCCTGCGATATTCATCCGCTCAATAATCTCATCACTCTCCAGTATCTCAGGCGCCAGCTCAAGCACGAGCAACCCGAAATCGACGCCTGGTATCATCACTGGATCATCGAGGGCTTTACGGCGCTGGAGGAACTGCTCGCACCCGGACCCTACGCGTGCGGAGCCCATGTGACGCTCGCCGATATTTGTCTGGTGCCGCAGGTCGCAAATGCACGGCGTCTCAAGGTGCCGCTCGACAAATTCCCGAAGATCGTGGGGGTCGACGCAGCCTGCCTGAAACTCCCGGCCTTCGACAAAGCAAGACCGGAAAATCAGCCGGACGCCGAATGACGGCGGACCAGTCGCCTGCTAGACCTACCAGCCGCATCATCCTTCCCGTCCACCCGCAACGAACCGCACGTGATCAACAATAAAATCGCAAACGTCGTCCTCTGGATGGTCGGCGCATTACTCTCGTTTTCGGTCATGGCCGTGTCTATTCGCGAGCTGGCCCACGACGGCTTGAGCATTTTCGAAATTCTTGCCATCCGCAGCGGCGTTGCGCTTGTGGTCCTGCTTGTGCTGTTGGCGGTGCGGCCGGATTTGCGCGTGCATGCGCGGCCACGGCGCATGGGCCTCAACTTTTTCCGCAACACGGTGCACTACGCGTCACAGTACGCGTGGGCGCTGAGCATCACCATGCTGCCGCTTGCCATGGTGTTCGCGCTGGAATTCACCATGCCTGCGTGGACGGCTCTGCTCGCAGTCTGGTTTTTGCACGAGCGCATGACTCCGAGCCGTCTTGGAGTCGTCGTGCTTGGGTTGATCGGCGTTCTTGTGATCCTGCGGCCGGGTATCGCCGGCTTCAATCCGGCCGCGATCCTGGTGCTGCTGGCTGCATTCGGCTACGCGATCACGATGATTACCACCAAGCAGCTGACAATGACCGAGACCACCTTCGGCATCGTATTCTGGATGGCGGTGATCCAGCTTCCGCTTTCGCTCCTCGGCAGCGATCCGGCTGTGTTCTTGCACCTGGAAACGCGTCACATTTTGCCCGCCATTGGCGTTGGCACGGCCGGGCTCACATCACATTATTGTCTGAGCAACGCATTCCGGTCCGGGGATGCCACATTGGTGGTGCCACTCGATTTCATGCGTATTCCCCTGATCGCGGTGGTCGGCTGGGCGCTTTATGGTGAACGGCTCGATATTTTCGTGCTGCTTGGCGCCATGATTATCGTCTCCGGCGTGCTCTGGAACCTGCGTTCTGAAGTCGCACGGGCACACTGATAACAAAGCTCGCCCCACCATGATTTTAAGATTAGATTGCGCGCGCATGAAGGAATCATCCTGCAAATTTGCGGCTGCGGCAGTCGTGGTCCTGTCAAGTCTTGCGACGGCACACGCGCAGTCATCGAACCCGGCCTGCCAGCGGCTTGAAGCGCAGCTCGCATCAGTCGATCGCGGCAATGCCGATCCGACACGTATCGATCAAATTCGCCGCTCAGAAGACCAGGTCAACCGGCAGCAATTCGAGGTCGACCGGCTGGTGGCGCAGTCGCGGCGTATGGGATGCGAAAGCTCCGGCTTCTTCTCGATCTTCAGCAATCCGCCGCCGCAATGCGGCGGGCTGAGCCGGCAGATCGATCAGCAGCGCAACGCCCTCGAGCGCATGCGGAACGACCTTGAACGGCTCAATGGCGGCACCACCGAACGTGCCGCGCAACGGCAGGGACTGCTGATCGCGCTCGGCGACAACGGCTGCGGGCCGCAATATCGCTCCGCGGCTCTGGCCGGACAGCAGAACGGTTTCTGGGATCGTTTGTTCGGCGGCAATGGGAACAACGGCGCATTCTCAACGCCCGGTGGACCAATGGGCGGGACCTTCCGCACCGTCTGTGTGCGCACCTGCGACGGGTTCTATTTCCCGATTTCCTACTCGACCTCGTCCGATCGTTTCCGCGACGACGAGCAAACCTGTCAGCGCACGTGTCCGGCGGCCGAAGTGTCGCTCTACACCTATCACAACCCGGGCGAGGAAATGACGCAGGCGGTTTCGCTTAACGGCCGCCTCTACACCGAGTTGCCAAGCGCGTTCCAATACCGGAAAGCCATGAGTCCCGAATGCAGTTGCCGCCGGCCGGGCGAAAGTTGGGCGCAAACGCTCAAGGCCATCGGTCCTGACGACACGGTCGTGCCTGGCGATGTGGTCGTCACGGAGGAAAATTCCAGGCAGCTGTCGCAACCGCGCATCGGCGCCGACGGCAAGCCGATCCGGCCCGATCCGCGCGCACCGGCAACCGCAGCGGCGCCTGCGGCTCCGGCCCCAGTTGCGGAAGCGCCCGTCCAGACCGATCCGACCAAACGCACGGTGCGCACGGTCGGTCCGACCTTCCTGCCGACCCGGTAGCGACGGCTGACCTTTCAAAAATCGAACGCTTCTGACTTTTCCGGCTTGCCGGTGACCAGCGAAACATCGGGCGACGGCATCGGCGTACCCGGATCGCGGAAACGATTTGTGATCGGATAACGCCGGTCGCGGCCGAAATTCCTGAGCGTCACCTTAACGCCCGGCGCTGCCTGGCGGCGCTTGTATTCGGCAGTGTTGATCATGCGTTCAACCCGCACAACGGTGTCGCGGTCAAAGCCTGCATCGACGATCGCGGAAATCGGCTCCTCGCGCTCAACCAGCCTCTCGAGGATCGGATCAAGCACGGCATATGCCGGCAGCGAATCTTCGTCCTTTTGGTTCTCACGCAATTCCGCGGTCGGAGGCCGCGTAATGATGTTCTCCGGAATCACCCGTCCATCCGGGCCCTTGGCCCCTTCCGGCTTCCAGCCATTACGCAACCGGGCGAGACGAACCACCTCGGTCTTGTAGAGATCCTTGATCGGGTTGAAACCGCCATTCATGTCGCCATAAAGCGTCGCATAGCCGACTGACATTTCCGATTTGTTGCCCGTCGTCACCACCATGAGATTGAACTTGTTGGAGATCGCCATAAGGACCGTGCCGCGCGCACGGGCTTGCAGGTTTTCTTCCGTGACATCGCGCGGCACGCCGGAAAAAACCGGCGCAAGCGCCGCTTCGAAGCCCTCGACCGCAGACGCAATCGGCAACATCTCGTAGCGTACGCCGAGCGCCTTGGCGCAAGCGGCGGCATCATCGAGCGACTCCTGCGAGGTGAACTTGTAAGGCAGCATTATGCAGCGCACGCGCTCGGCGCCCAATGCGTCGACAGCCATCGCCGCACATAGCGCAGAATCGATGCCGCCGGAGAGGCCCAGTACGACACCGGGAAATCCGTTCTTGTTGACGTAGTCGCGTAGCCCAAGCATGCAAGCAGAATAGTCGGCGCGATCGGCTTCGACGCTGTCGACAACCGGACCATTTTCGCAGCGCCATGTGCCATTGCGGCGGACCCATTGCGTCGTAACAACCGCTTCCTGGAATGCGGCGAGCTGGAATGCCAGCGAGCAATCCGCGTGCAGGCCAAACGACACGCCGTCGAACACCAGCTCATCCTGCCCGCCAACCTGATTGACATAAACCGTTGGCAGCCCCTGCTCCGTCACGCGCGCCACCGCAATATTGAGACGCACGTCGCCCTTCTGCCGCCAATAAGGCGAGCCATTCGGCACGACAAGTATTTCGGCGCCGGTTTCTGCCAGACATTCGACGACCTCGGCGCCCCAGATATCCTCGCAAATCGGCAAGCCCAGACGCACGCCGCGGAAATTCACCGGTCCCGGCATCGGTCCCGGGGTGAAGACGCGTTTTTCGTCGAACACGCCGTAGTTCGGGAGATCGACCTTGTAGCGCAGCGCGGTGATCGCGCCGCCGTCAAGGAGTGCAACCGCGTTGTAGAGCTTGCCGCTATCGAGCCATGGTGTGCCGAGCAGCAAGGCCGGACCTGCGGACGCGGTCTCGCGTGCAAGCGTCTCGACCGCCGAGCGGCAGGCACTTTGAAACGCAGGCTTGAGCACCAGATCCTCGGGCGGATATCCGGCAATGAACAATTCCGGAAAAACGACGAGGTCGGCGCCCTGGCTGGCCGCGGCCGCGCGTGCGCGCTTTGCTTTTTCGACGTTGCCGGCGATGTCGCCGACGGTCGAGTTTAGCTGCGCGACGGCGATGGCCAGCTTGTCAGCGGGACGGGCGTTCATAGGAAAGCTCTACCGCCTCGGCGTCCCGCCCGGCAATGGGGTGGCTGCATCGCTGACCCGCGACCACGAACGGGGTCAGAATGCTCCGAATTGATAGCTGCCCTGCACAAAGACGCCATAAATCTGGGCCTTGAAATCGAGTGGCTGCGGAAAACCACCGAGGTCGTCAAAATGCGCGTTGCCTTGGCTCTGCATGAACCAGTAGCGACCGCCGAGTCCGACGCTCACCGCGTTGTCGAACCGATAGCTCAGCAGCGCTTCCAGCTGATAGCCCCAGCCGTGACCGCTCTCGCCTATCGGCACAGGCAGATCGGGGCGCAGCAGATGGTTATCGCTGCCGGAGAACCAGACATAGGGCAGCCAGGCGGCTTCAACATTGAACCGCCAGCGGTCGGCCAGCGGCATGTCCGCATTGAGACCGAGGCGCAGCCCCTGCCAGGTGTCATCTTCCACAATCGCTGCCACGTTGTTTGGAATGCCGCCGGCACAGATGAAAGGGTTGGATGCCGTTTGCTGGCACCCGAACGCCTTCATGCGCTCATGCAAATAGGAATAGCCGATGAAGCCATCAATTCGGAAATCGGGGCCACGCAGCAGCGCCCCGCCGAAATCGAAGCTGACATAGCCGAGCGACTGGTTTTGTAGCGTGCTGTTCGTGCTCGAATAGGGCGTGATGCCGGGCGGAAAATCTTCATCCTGCAAATTGCCGTGCGTCAGCAGACCACCGCCTACGAACCCTTTCCAGAACAAGCCCATGTTTTGATCGACGCGCGCGAAGGCCTCGAGCGAATGCGATTGCAGGCCGGTATAACTGAGCCGCGAATTCAACGTATCGCGCGTGAAGCCATAGAGATCCTTACTGGTGCTGCCCATGCCGTACCAATAGCGCAGCGCAAACGATGCCGTGAACGTGGACGGTTCCTGCTCAATGATAAACGGATCGGCGGCGGCGGGTGAGCCGGCGAGAAAACAAAATCCCAGCAACCCGGCCAGCGTTTCCCGCAATTGCACTTTGAACATAACGCCCCCGGAATTTCTTCGATGGGAGCGAGTTTTCGGTTCAATTGTTTTCGCAGTCGTTACAATTTTACCGAGTGGGTTCAGGACTCCGCGGCATCATTAAAGAAGCAATAAACGTAATCCGTTTACCTTGATGGTTTCTGAAAAACCAGGCAGCGCCGGCGCCTCACGCGTCTAGAGCTCCAAATAAGGAAGCGGACGCCGGATGATCCAGCGCCCGCTCAAAACAGTGTGGAGCTACCGTGCCGCAGTCCGCAATCCGGCGCCGCCACCACTGAGCGGTACCGTACCGGCCGGCTTGAGATTGCGTCCATCGAAGCTGAATACCTGTAGCTGCTTCTCGACCATGCACTGGATCACCACGGTCTTGTTATTGTTGCTAAAGGCCGCCCCCTGGCACCAATGCCCGACTTTGGCCTGAGCAACTTTGGCAAGATTGGTGCCCTTGACCGAATAGATTTGCAGCAGACCGTAGTCATTGTAGGCGGGGTGGTTCTTCGGCCTGTTTGAACCATTCATGACCGTGACGGCGACGTAATTGCCGTCGCTCGACATCGCTACACCTTCCGGCGTCTGACCGACGCTGATGGTATCGACGACACGCGGTGGCTTCGATTTAAGATCGATGACATTGATCACGTCGATGTCGCCTTGGCCGCCACCCTGGTCGCTGAACACGGCGATATCGCCCTTCGCGCTGATCTCGAGGCTGTAGGGGCGAATGCCGCCCACCATGAACATTTTCGTGTCTTCCACCTTGTTGCCATCGACCGACAGGATCGAAACCTTGTGATCGCCGTCGCGGGTCACCAAGGCGCTCTTACCATCGGGCGTGAATGCAACGTGACTTGGTCCGGACTTCGCGTCGCCAAGCTGAATCTTGCCGGCCGGCGTGAGCTTGTTGCCGGCGATCGTGAATACCGAAACAGTACCTTCACTGCGGTTGGCGACCAGCGCCAGTGTGCCGGCATTGTTGATCGATACGCCCGCTGCGCCGAGGCCAGCTTCCAGTGTGGCGATGACCGCCGGCGGCTTGGCCTTGAGGTCGATCACCGAGAGCTTGTTGTCAGGAACGGCCTTTTTCGGATCGGCCGGATCGACCTTGAAGGCTCCCGTGACCAGCGCGAAAGTTTCGCCGCGCGATATCGCAACGCTCTGCGGCGGGCCGACCACGCTGGCCGGCGCTTTGACTTCGCCGATCACCTTGGGCGGGGAAGCGCCGAGGTCAATGATGCTCACCGTGTCAGCTGCCGCATTGTCCGGCACGACATTCGCGCCATTGACCAACACGGCCTTGTTGTCGTTTGCGGAAACAGCAATCTGCGCGGTAGCGCCGATCGTAAGCATCGGTAACACGGCCAGCGCGAAGCCAAGCCTTGCCGGCCGCCAATGATGGCGTTTCATAGGGCCTCCCCCGGCTCGGATATTGTTGCATGGCGGCAAGTCGCGCCGAGCCCGCGCGCTCGCCCCGACAAAGCTAACACCAAATCGCGGTAAATTCTTCCAGGGTCCCAGAGCCCTGCCTTCAGAGCCGTGGCTTCAGAGCCGTGGCTTCAGAGCCCTGCCGCCGCCGATATCGGCTTGGCTTGCGCGGAGCGTTCTTTTTTAAGCAGCTCGGCCAGCAGGAAGGCCAGATCGATCGCCTGCTCCGCATTAAGCCGCGGATCGCAGACCGTATGGTAGCGGTCGTTGAGGTCGGCGTCGGAAATGGCGCGGGCGCCGCCGGTGCATTCGGTCACGTTCTGCCCGGTCATCTCCAGGTGCACGCCGCCGGCATAACTGCCTTCGGCCTGATGCATTTCGAAGAAGCCGCGCACCTCTTTCAGGATCAGATCGAACGGGCGCGTCTTGTAACCGCTCGCCGACGTGATGGTGTTGCCGTGCATCGGATCGCACGACCAGAGCACCACCTTGCCCTCGCGCTTGACCGCGCGCACGAGCGGCGGCAGGAGGTCACCGACCTTTTCGGCGCCGAAGCGGCCGATCAGCGTGAGCCGGCCGGGCTCGTTTTCCGGATTGAGAATGTCGATCAGGCGCAGCAAGTCGTCAGGCTTGCTCGATGGGCCGCATTTGAGCCCAAGCGGATTCTTGATGCCGCGGGCGTATTCGATGTGGGCGTGATCATGCTGGCGCGTGCGGTCGCCGATCCAGAGCATATGTCCGGATGTCGCGTACCAGTCGCCGGTCGTGGAATCCACGCGCGTCATTGCCTCTTCGAAGCCGAGCAGCAGAGCCTCGTGGCTGGTATAGAACTCGGTGGTGCGCAGTTCTGGATGGCTTTCCAGATCAAGTCCGCAGGCCTGCATGAAGCCGAGCGCCTCGGAAATGCGATCCGATAGTTCGACGTAGCGCCGCGACTGCGGGCTGTCCTTGACGAAGCCAAGCATCCATTGCCGCACGCTGGCGAGGTTGGCATAGCCGCCTTGCGCGAAAGCGCGCAGCAGATTGAGCGTCGCCGCCGATTGCCGATAAGCCTCGATTTGCCGGCGCGGATCGGGACGCCGCGCCTCCTCGGTGAAGGCGATGTCGTTGATGATATCGCCACGGTAGCTCGGCAGTTCCTTGCCGTTGTGTTTCTCGGTCGGCGAGGAGCGCGGCTTGGCGAACTGGCCGGCGATGCGGCCGACCTTCACCACCGGCGAGGCGGCGGCGTAGGTCAACACCACCGCCATCTGGAGGAACATCCTGAAGAAGTCGCGAATGTTGTTGGCGCCGTGCTCCGCAAAACTCTCCGCGCAGTCGCCGCCTTGCAGCAGGAACGCCTCGCCCTTTGCGACGCGCGCCAATTGCTTTTTCAGGCTGCGCGCCTCGCCGGCGAAAACCAGCGGCGGGAAAGTCGCAAGCTGTTTTTCGACGTCGGCCAGCGCCTGCCGGTCCGGATAATCCGGGACCTGTTGAATCGGCTTCTTGCGCCAACTATCGGGCGTCCAACGTTCGGCCATTGCGAATTTGCTCCAGCTTTGGCCGGCGTTATACACGACGGCACCTGCTAGAGGCCAGTTTTTCCAACGATCCGCTAGTTTAGGCCTATTCCGCCGCCGGCCGGTCGTAGCTCATCGCTTTTTCCCGCATAGTGACCAGTTCCTCGGCCGCGGTCGGGTGCACTGCCATAGTCGCATCGAAGTCGGCCTTGGTCGCACCCATCTTCACAGCGATGCCCACGACCTGGATCAGTTCGCCAGCGTCGGGCCCGACAATGTGGCATCCCACTACACGATTAGTAAGTCCATCGACCAAAATCTTCATGAACGAACGAGTGTTGCGGCCGGAAAGGGTCGCCTTCATCGGACGGTACGTGGTTTTGTAAACATCGACCTTGTGCAGACGGTCGCGGGCCTGGCTTTCGGTCAGCCCAATGACCCCAACCTCAGGCTCGGAAAAAACCGCCGTCGGCACATTGCTGTGATCAACGGGGGTCGGCCTGCCACCATAGATCGTATCGGCGAAAGCATGGCCCTCGCGGATCGCCACCGGCGTGAGATTGACACGATTTGTGACGTCGCCCACGGCGTACACATTCGAAACTGATGTGCGGGAGTACTCGTCGACGTCGATGCCGCCATGCTCGTGGAGTTTGATATTCAGACCTTCGACACCGAGGCCCTTGACGTTTGGGCGCCGGCCGGTAGCAAACATTACTTTGTCCGCGGTGATCGCGCTGCCGTCGGACAGCCGCGTAATGAACTCATCGCCTGATTTTTCTATCGCCGCGACAGTATGCCCGCAAGTTACCGTAATGCCGCGCCCGCGCATCTCGTTGCGCAAGTGCTCGCGCACATCATCGTCGAAACCACGCAGAATATTCTCGCCGCGATAAATCAGGGTTACCTTGCTGCCTAGCCCTGCAAAAATGCAGGCGAACTCAACTGCAATATAGCCGCCGCCCTGGATGAGAATTCGCTTTGGCAGATCAGCCAAATGAAAAGCTTCATTCGATGAGATTACATGTTCAAGGCCAGAAATTTTTGGCCCGAGGTGCGGCCACGCGCCAGTCGAAATTAGAATTGTTTCTGCGCGTACCCGCGCCCCGGTGGCCAAACGCACAGTATGGGCATCTTCGAGAGCGGCTCGGCTTTTGACGAGAGTAACATTGAAGCGTTCGAGCGTGCTGATGTAAGCGGATTCGAGACGGGCAATCTCGCGATCCTTATTGGCAATCAGTGCCGGCCAATGGAATATTGGCTCCCCCACACTCCAACCGTAACCGGCAGCATCTTCAAACTCTTCCGAAAATCGCGAAGCGTAGACGAGGAGCTTCTTGGGAACGCAACCCCGGATGACGCAAGTGCCGCCGACACGATATTCCTCGGCGATCATCACGCGTGCGCCATAACTGGCGGCAACGCGCGCGGCACGGACGCCGCCCGAGCCCGCCCCAATGACGAAAAGATCGACGTCGTGGTCCGCCATTAGTCGCGGCCATCAATTTGCCACGACCGTCGGACCGATCGCTGGCAATAGACCATCAAAGCGCGTGGCCCCGTTTCTTCAGTTCGTCGCGCATTTTTGCAATTACCTCGTCGGAAAGATTGTTCGCCCAGGTCTGCGCAAATCTCAGGCCTTCATCGCCGATCTTCGGCTGTTCGCTAATCAGCTTCATGCCAACTGGTGTCTTGTAGAATGCCAACAGCTCTTTGAGTTCCACTTCGTTGAAGTGAGTTGCATAAAGCTTGGCCACCTCAGATGTCAGCTCGCTAAAACGCGGCTCCAGATCAGCACGCATTTTGGTGGTAATCTCGCTGAGATCCTTGCTCAGGCCTGGGTTTTGCTGAAGAAACAGATTCTTCGCTTGCTCAATTACGCCGGGGATTAATGGAGTGAACAGCGCCATAGCACCGGTAGCAGTTACGACTTCCTTAGCCGTCTGAATGGCCGCCGCCGACGTCTGCTGCGCATCGGCGACTGGGTTGAAAGCGATCAACGCAATGGCGACAGCCGCCGGCCTGGAAGCGCCTTTAATGATCTCGATGATGCTCATCTTTGAAACTCCATTTAATTCGAGATTTCAGGGCCTTCGACGATCTCCACGCCGTCCGGCCCGCCGATAATGGCCATGCGCGCAAGGCCAATAAACAACCCATGCTCCACTACCCCCGGAACATCAGAAAGCGCATGCGCCAACGCGGTCGGCTCGTCAACCCGGCCGAGCGCCGCGTCGAGGATCCAGTGGCCGCCATCCGTGACAAAAGCATGGCCGTCTTTGCCTCGCCGCAGCGTCAGTGAACCAGGCCGCTGGATCGCACCGATGGCTTTTTCAATTGCACGCTGAGTTGCTGCCAAGCCGAATGAGACTACTTCGATCGGCAGCGGAAACCGGCCGAGTGTGGCAACCCACTTACTGCGATCGGCGATCACAATCATGCGCGAGGATGCCGCCGCAACGATTTTTTCACGCAACAATGCGCCACCACCACCCTTAATCAAGCATAGGTCCGGACCTATCTCGTCGGCGCCATCTACGGTCAGATCAAGTTGGGGCGTCTCATCCAATGTCGTGAGCGCAATGCCACAACGCTTTGCATCGACTGATGTCGCTTCTGACGTCGGCACTGCAACAATGTTGAGGCCTGAGCGAACGCGCTCGCCAATCAGCTCCACGAAATGCTTTGCGGTCGACCCGGTGCCGAGCCCAAGCCGCATGCCCGGATGCACAAATTCAACGGCCCGAGCGGCGGCTGCACGTTTCTGGGCGTCGGCGTTCATTGGTACCGGCTAAACAATCGAGCATCAAATGACGATGGTACTGCCACGCCTATCTAGCTCCGATCACCCCGCCTGAATAGCTGAAATTTGCTAAGCCGCTATCGGCTGGTAAATCATCCTTGCAACGAAGCCAAACGAAGGCTAGCGATCCCACCATGGCGGCCCCCACTATTGTCTTTGACCTCGACGGCACCCTAATCGATACCGCGCCCGACCTCGTTGAAACACTTAATGTGATATTCGCGCGGGAAGGTTTGGCGCCATTGCCTTACGACACCGCACGCAATTTGGTCGGAGGTGGCGCCAAGGCGATGATTGCCCGTGGGATCGAGGCCGAAGGCCGCGTTCTTCCGACGGCCAAGCTCGAGCAAATGTTCACCGATTTCATTGCGCATTATTCCGATCACCTGGCCGATCGATCGCGACCCTTTCCGGGACTAACGGATGCGCTTGATGTGCTCGCCGCGCTCGGTTGTCAGTTTGCGGTCTGCACGAACAAGCTCGAACGGTTATCAGTACTCCTGCTTGACCAACTCGAGCTCTCTGATCGGTTTGTCGCGATCTGCGGGCAAGATACCTTCGGCGTTCAGAAGCCTGATCCAGAAATTCTGCGACGCACCGTCGCGGCCGCCGGCGGAACAATGCGACGCACGATCATGATCGGGGATTCCATTACTGACATTCGTACGGCGCGCGCCGCCGGCGTCCCCGTCATCGCCGTCGATTTTGGCTACAGCGAACGTCCGGTCGCCGAATTAGGGCCAGACCGAACCATCAGTCATTTTGCACAGTTGCCCGCGTCAATTGCCGCCATTTCATCTGCAATTTGACAGCCATGGTACGAAATTATGGTTAATGTGGTAAGGTTAACGGGGCGCGATATGTTGCACCTGCGTGATGACGTCCGTATTCTTGTTAACGGGCGTGCGGTGTTAAAGTCGCTCGAGTGGGACGGTTAATATGATGCACCGAGTTCTCGCAATTGTCGGCGGCGCATTTGCGCTCGCCGCGTGTTCATCAAGCTCCGACTGGATGAATCTTGATGCGCTTAAGCCGGGTCCGTCTTTGGACACCGTAAGTTTGGAATCCGAGCCACCAGGCGCCGAAGCGAAGGCATCCAACGGCCAAACCTGCCGCACACCGTGCGCGCTTGCGCTGCCAGTCGACGCGGCCTCCTCAGTTACTTTCACGCTCAGTGGCTACCAGCCGGAAACCGAAAGGCTTGAGGCGATCCAGACCTCGGGTGAACCACCGAGATTGCGTCCCAATCCGGTTGTAGTTGAACTCACGCCGGGAGGAGTTCCACCTGCGGCGAAAAAGCCGGCCAAAAAGCCTGCGACCGCCAAGAAGCCGGCCACTGGGCCCAAGCCGGCGGCCGCGGCTGCACCTGCTCCCGCTCCAATGACGGCAGCGCCGGCGCAGGCCCCATCATCACCTTGGCCGACAAATCCGCCGCCTGCGCGGCAGTAGGGATCAACGCGTTCAATCTGACATGCCGCCTGCCCGATTCGTCACGGGCAGTTCCTGGACGCTATGGCCAATATCGGCCAGTATTCCTATATGGAACGGACGCGGGCCATGGGCCCGCGTCAAAAGCGTGGACGATGGAATTGGCGAACAGCATCTCGACAATTGACCTGGATCGCAGCGGGTTAACGCCGAACGCGTTAATCGATCCGTTCCAGCGCGCGATCACTTATTTGCGCGTGTCAGTCACCGATCGGTGTGATTTCCGCTGTGTCTACTGTATGGCGGAGCACATGACGTTTCTGCCGAAGGCCGAGATCCTAAGCCTCGAGGAGCTTGATCGTCTGTGCAGCGCATTTGTCGCGAAAGGTGTGACCAAGTTGCGTCTGACCGGCGGCGAACCGTTGGTTAGGCGGGACATCATGACCCTGGTCTCATCCTTGTCTCGTCATCTCGCGAGCGGCGCGCTTCAGGAGCTCACGCTAACCACCAACGGCTCGCAGTTGCAGAAATTTGCTTCCCAGCTTAAGGCGCACGGCGTCAACCGCATTAATGTTTCGCTCGACACCCTCAACGCCGACAAGTTCCGCGCCATTACGCGCTGGGGTGATCTCGACAAAGTGATTGCCGGCATCGATGCGGCGCAGGCGGCAGGACTTCAAATCAAGATCAACGCTGTCGCACTCAAAGGTGTGAACGAAGACGAGATCGCAACCTTGCTCGAATGGACTCACGGGCGCGGCATGGATCTCACTGTAATCGAGGTCATGCCGCTCGGTGACGTCGACGAGTCACGGCTCGATCAGTATCTGCCCCTGTCAATTGTGCGAGCACGCCTCGCCGACCGATACACACTTGATGACATTGATTACCACACGGGAGGACCGGCGCGTTACGTGCGAGTGAAAGAAACCGGCGGACGATTGGGGTTCATTACGCCGCTCACCCATAATTTCTGCGAATCCTGCAACCGAGTGCGCATAACTTGCACCGGTACGCTTTACATGTGCCTCGGCCAGAACGACGCCGCCGACCTCCGTAGTCCACTCCGCGCCTCGGAAAGCGATGATCTCCTGCATGCCGCGATCGATGAGGCGATTACACGAAAGCCGAAGGGGCATGATTTCGTGATCGATCGCCGACATCAGAGACCGGCATTGCCGCGCCATATGAGCATGACCGGCGGCTAGGCTCATGCTGCCTGCTTCGCCGGCGACGGGCGGGCGGACGGCTTAGCCCGGGGCAGATAGCCTGGGTCCGATTTAGCTAACCATGGGTTTCGGCCGTCGTCGTGGCCCCAATCCGGACACTGGGTCGCTGAGTCGCCCCGCACGACCCCCTTTCGACCAAATTCTCCATTGACGGCTGATAGAGGCATCGGATTAAGGTGGCGAGGCTTGGCTGCGTTGCCAGGCATCGGGGACATAGCAAAAATAATAACGACGGCCGGCGACCTCGCCAGAGCCGGTAGAGGGGAGTGGTCAAGTGGGCGCCTTGGACGCATTGCTAACGGCATTGCTGCCGGTGACGCGTGTCATCGACGCCTTCACCACCTGGATCGGAAAGCGACTTGGCGTGGCTAATCATGGCCGCCGTAGTCGTCTCGGCGGCTCAATGCCACCATCCGGAAAGTCTTCGATACATCGTCGAACTCCTGGCTCGAATTGCAATGGGTACTGTTCAGCATCGTGTTCCTGCTGTGCTCGCCCTGGACGCTGCTGGCCAACGAGCACATCCGCATCGACATCGTGAACAACCTGTTGCCGAAACGCATACGCGACAGCATCGACGTTATCGGTCACGCGTTCTTCCTGTTACCGCTGGCCATCGTCATGGTCATCACCGGCATCCCCTTCTTCCTTCGATCGGTGGAGATCAACGAACAATCGGGAAATGCTGGCGGGCTGCCGCAATGGCCGAGCAAGTCGCTGATCATGATCGGATTTGCGATGCTGCTGATCCAAGGCCTCTCCGAACTGATCAAACGCATCGCGGTCATGCGAGACCTCATCCCTGACCCACATGCAGGTCAGAAGAGCTCGCTTGAAACCGAGGCCGAGGAACTGATCGGCGCAATTGAAAAGCATTAGTCGTTTGGTGGGGTAATCGGGGTCAAGCATGGAAGCATTTCTCATCGCCAATATGGCTCCGATCATGTTCGGCGCATTGGTTATCTTTCTGCTGCTCGGTTATCCGGCGGCGTTTTCGCTCGGTGCGGTCGGCCTGATCTTCGCACTGATCGGCATCGAGCTCGGCCTGTTTGTCCCGGACTTCCTGCAAGCGTTGCCCGAGCGCGTCTACGGCGTAATGAGCAACGACACGCTGCTGGCAATTCCCTTCTTCACCTTCATGGGTTTGGTGCTCGAGCGATCCGGCATGGCCGAGGATCTGCTCGACACTATCGGGCAACTGTTCGGCACGATCCGCGGCGGCCTTGCCTATGCGGTGATTTTCGTCGGCGCGCTGCTCGCCGCCACCACCGGCGTCGTGGCCGCGTCGGTCATTTCCATGGGACTGATCTCGCTGCCGATCATGCTGCGTTACGGCTACGATCGGCGCGTGGCCTCGGGCGTGATCGCGGCGTCCGGAACGTTGGCGCAGATCATTCCGCCGTCGCTGGTGCTCATCGTCATGGCTGACCAACTTGGCCGCTCGGTCGGCGATATGTACGAGGGCGCTTTCATTCCAGGCATCGTGCTGGCAGGTCTCTACGCGCTCTACATTTTCATGGTCACGGTGATATTCCCCAAAGCAACACCAGGCCTGCCAGCGGAGGCTGTCGGATTCCGCGAACCAAACGGCAGTCGGGGCCTGACCTCGCTTGCAGTGCTGACGGTGGTGAGCGGTATTTTCGGCTGGTTCATGATGCGCAATTCCGAATACGCACGGCGCTGACTTCGTGGTGTTGAGCATGTTTTTTGGAATCATGTTCGCATTCGGTGTCGCTGTCGTAAATTGGATCGTCGCCCGCTTCACGGGCTTCCGCTTACTCTCGCATATGGCGCAGCAAACCACCTTCGTTATGGTGCCGCCGTTGTTCCTGATCTTCCTGGTGCTCGGCACCATCTTCATCGGTGTCGCCACCCCGACCGAAGGCGGCGCCATGGGCGCCAGCGGCGCGCTGATCCTCGGCGCGCTTAAGCGCAGGCTGACCTGGGATCTGGTTCGCCAGGCCACCGAATCCACAGCCAAACTGTCGGCTTTCGTGGTCTTCATCCTGGTCGGCGCGCGCGTGTTCTCGCTCACGTTTTACGGCGTGAGCGGCACATCTGGGTCGAAAACTTGTTGACGTCGCTGCCCGGCGGCCAGATCGGTTTCCTGATCTTCGTCAACGCCTTCGTCTTCGTGCTCGCCTTCTTCCTCGACTTCTTCGAACTCGCCTTCATCGTCATTCCCTCTGCTCGGACCCGCAGCCGAGCATCTCGGCATCGACCTGATCTGGTTCGGCGTCATCCTCGGCGTGAACATGCAGACGTCGTTCATGCACCCACCGTTCGGATTCGCGCTGTTCTATCTGCGTTCGGTAGCGCCGCGCGAAAGCTTCCTCGACCGCGTCACCGGCAAACGCACCGAGGGCGTCACCACCGGACAGATCTACTGGGGCGCGGTGCCATTCGTGGTGATCCAGGTAATCATGGTTGTTACTGGTGATCCTGTTCCCGGCCATGGTCATGCACTACAAGGGCGCCGCGTCGACCGATCGATCCGAACAAGGTCAAGATCGAGATTCCGCAATTCGAACTGCCGCCGCTCAACTTCAACGAGCCGCCCGAAGAAGTAGCGATCACAATCGAGCATAATAAACACGGCCCCGGAACTTTCGGTTCCGGGGCCGTTTGTATTGCGACATTCGATCAGCCGCGCGAGTGGCGGATCATGAAGGAGTCGTAACTCAATTCCGCGACCTGGAACCACTGATAGCCGTTCATTGGTGAAGGCCATCATCGAATCGTGCACCTTCTTGAAGCTCGCGTTTTCTTGCGCGATTTCGCTGTGCAGCTCCTTCGCCGCCTTAAAGCAAGCATCCATGATCGGCGGCGAGAAGGCGTGCAGCTTCGTGCCGCCGGCGAGCAGACGTCTTGAGCGCGGGCGGATTGAGCTGATCGTATTTCGCCATCATCCAAGTGTTGGCGTAGTGTCCGGCCTGCTCGAGACCGGCCTGATACGGCTTCGGCAGCGAGTTCCATTTGTCGATATTGACGAAAGCAAAAAGCATCGACCCGCCTTCCCACCAGCCTGGGTAGTAGTAGTGCGGCGCGACCTTGTAGAAGCCGAGCTTCTCGTCGTCGTAGGGACCGACCCACTCGGCGGCGTCGATGGTGCCCTTCTCGAGCGCCGGATAGATGTCGCCGCCGGCGATCTGTTGCGGCACTGCCGCCGAGCTTCTGCAACACGCGTCCGGGGAATCCGCCGATGCGCATCTTCAGGCCCTTGAGATCGTCGACGGTATTGATCTCCTTGCGGAACCAGCCACCCATCTGACAACCGGTATTGCCGGCCAGTAGAGCCATGCAGTTGTATTTTTTGTAGAACTCGTTGAGCACTTCCTTGCCGCCGCCAAGCGTGAACCATCCCTGATTCAGCCGCTGGTTCGGCCCGAACGCAACCGACGTGCCGAAAGCGAAGGTCGGATCCTTGCCGAAATAATAATACGAGGCGGTGTGGCCGATTTCGACGGTGCCGTTCTGTACCGCGTCGACGACCTGCAAGACCCGGCACGATTTCGCCGCGCGGCGAAAGTCTGGATTTGAAATTTGTTGTCAGTCGCCTCGGCGACTGCTTTTGCCATGATTTCGACGCCGCCCCACAATGTGTCGAGCGACTTCGGCCAGCTGGCCGGTCATACGCCATTTGATCTCCGGCATCGATTGCGCGATCGCCGGCGCGGCGATCGCGCTTGCGGCAACGCCGAGGCCAGCGGCTTTCAAAAATTGTCGACGTTTCATCTCTTCCCTCCCTTTGGTTTTTATCGCGAACACCTCCGGATGACCCCTCTGTTGTTGCTCACTCCAGGGGCATAGTTGGAACCATGGCGGAGCCGACCGGCTAAATCCAGTCTGCCCTGCTTCAACCAAAGTTGTAAGTGGCGAGCAAAATCAGGCCCAAAATGCGGTCGGGGCCGGCTTTGTTGCCGGCCCCGGCTCATTCGTTTAATTGCGATCAGCCTTTTGCGCCAGTGCGGATCATGAAGCTGTCGTAACCATATTCGGCGACCTGCCACCAAAGATATTCGTCGCGACGGAACGCCTCCATCGAATTCAACACTTTCTTGTAATCAGGATTGCTCGCTGAGGTTTCGGCATTCACCTCATTCGATGCCTTGAGGCAGGCCTCCATGGTTGCCTGTGTGAATGGCCGCAGTTGAACGCCGTTGGAAACCAAACGCTTAAGCGCTTGCGGGTTCTTCGCGTCGTAGTCAGCCTGCTGCTTTGTATTACAGGCGGCAGCAGCCGCGTCGAGGATGGATTTGTATCCGTTCGGCAGCTCGTTCCATTTGGCAAGGTTGATGAGCAAGTGGTTGGCCGTGCCGCCCTCCCACCAACCCGGATAGTAGTAGAACTTGACGATCTTGTAGAAGCCGAGCTTCTCGTCGTCATGAGGCCCGACCCATTCGGCGGCGTCGATGGTGCCCTTCTCGAGCGCCGGATAGATGTCGCCGCCGGCGAGCTGCTGCGCGACGAGGCCGAGCTTGCCGAGCGTTTTGCCGGCCCAGCCGCCGATGCGCATCTTGAGGCCCTTGAAGTCGCCGGGCTCCTTGATCTCCTTGTTGAACCAGCCACCCATCTGGCAGCCGGTGTTGCCGGCAAGGAGACACTTGGTATTGAACTTGGCGCCAAAGTCGTCGATCAGCTTCTGGCCGTCGCCATGGTAGAACCATGCGTTCTGCTGGCGTGCGTTGAGACCGAACGGCACCGCGCAGAACAGCGCCCAGGTCGGATCCTTCCCGATATAATAGTATTGGGCACTGTGACCCAATTCGACTGTACCGTTCTGCACCGCGTCGAGCACTTGCAGGCCAGGCACGATCTCGCCGGCAGCGAACGTCTGGATCTGGAATTTTCCGTCGGTCGCTTCCGAAACATATTTCGCGAACAGCTCGCAAGTGCCGTACAGTGTATCAAGCGACTTCGGCCAACTTGCCGTCAAGCGCCACTTAAGCGTGGGCGCGGACTGAGCGATCGCCGGCGTGGCGATCGTCGCGGCAGCGGCGGCAATGCCCCCGCCCCGACAGCAGTGAGAAATTTGCGGCGTTTCATTAGTATCCTCCCTCTGAGCGCCCCTGAAAAAAGCGTATTCCCGGGCAGCGGCCCCGCCGGTCCCGGAATACCGACACAATGCTTCCGCAACTGGGTGAGCTGCAAGCTGCCCATTCGTCTAGTGGGACGGGGTTGCGCAGCTTGCCGGAGTTTCGCGCCGCCGCCACGAGCAAGCGGCGTTAGGCTTCAATGACGATCTTCGGCGCTATCCGGCCGGCGTCAACCCCACCTACCAGCTGATCGCGCACCCTGGCGGCAATCTCACGATAGATTTTAGCGTGCGGGCCTTCGGGCTCGGTGGCGACGACCGGAAGGCCGGCGTCGGATTTTTCGCGGATCGTCATATGAAGCGGGACCTCTCCAAGGAAGGGCACGCCCAACCGCTCGGCTTCCTTGCGCGCGCCGCCATGACTGAAAATATCCGAACGCGTGCCGCAACTTGGGCAGAGGAAATAACTCATGTTCTCAACCACGCCGAGCACCGGCACGTTCACTCGCTTGAACATAGCAACGCCGCGCCGCGCATCGATCAGCGCCAGATCCTGGGGCGTAGAAACGATGACCGCGCCTTTTAACGGTACCTGCTGCGCGATTGTAAGTTGCGCGTCGCCGGTGCCAGGCGGCATGTCGACCACCATGACGTCAAGCTTGCCCCACTCCACTTCGCGCAACATCTGCGTGATAGCCGACATCACCATTGGTCCGCGCCAGATCATCGGTGTCTCTTCATCGATCAGAAACCCGATCGACATCACCGTGAGGCCATAGCGTTCGATTGGCTTGAGACGCGTGCCGCCGATGGTCTGCGGCTTCTCCTTGATTGCGAGAAGCTTCGGGAGCGAAGGACCGTAGATGTCGGCGTCGAGCATCCCGACCTTCAGCCCAAGGTCGCGCAAGCCGAGCGCCAGATTGACCGCAGTCGTCGATTTGCCTACGCCGCCTTTGCCCGACGCGACAGCGATCACTGCATCGACGCCAGGAATACCCGGCTGCACTTTGTCGGCGGGATGGGCGGCCCGCTGGGGCTGAGTCGGCTAGTGTGCGCCGGCTGCGGTCCGCGTGCGGCCGATCCGGCGCTGCGTTCTGCTGTCAACGCTACCAACGCGGACTGTACGCCGGGAATCGCGCGCACGGCGTCCTCCGCTTTTTTTCTCACCGGTTCCCAGGCTTTCACCGCCGCGGCATCCGCCGTCAGCGAGAAGAAGACCTTGCCGTCAGAAACGACAATATCCGAGAGCACGCGCGCGTCCGGCAAAGATGTGCCGCCGGGCGATGGCACCTTCGCCAAAGCTGCGAGAACTTGCTCCTTGCTCACCGCCATAATCGCACGTCCGTCCTACCCGATTTGCGCCGTCACCATAGGCATGCACGCGGGCCGGTCAATGCGGCGCGGGCACCAAGACCGGTTGACGCACCCTCCCCGGCAATGACCTATTGGCAGATAGGCATCGGCTGTGGCCGGCCAAGGGTATTGGAAATTTGTGAGGGAGATTGACGATGGCGAAGGTGGCGTTTTTGGGCCTGGGTGTCATGGGCTACCCGATGGCGGGGCATTTGAAGAACAAAGGCGGGCACGAGGTGACCGTCTATAACCGCACCGCCGCCAAGGCCGAGCAATGGGTCAAGCAACACGGCGGCAAGTCGGCCCCTACCCCCAAAGCCGCAGCCGAAGGCCAGGACTTCGTTATGGCATGCGTCGGCAACGACAACGATCTGCGCGAAGTGACACTAGGGCCGAACGGCGCCTTCGCCGGCATGGGCAAGGGTAAGGTTTTCGTTGACCACACCACCGCCTCCGCCGAAATCGCGCGCGACCTTTACGCGGCCGCAAAAAAGGGGGGCTTCGATTTCGTCGATGCACCTGTGTCAGGCGGTCAGGCCGGTGCCGAGAATGGCGCGCTCACGGTGATGTGTGGCGGCGACATTGAGCCGTTCACTCGGGCCGAGAAAGTCATCGCAGCTTATGCGCGCGCCTGCAATTTACTTGGCTCGCCCGGATCGGGACAGCTCTCGAAAATGGTCAACCAGATCTGCATTGCCGGACTGGTACAGGGTTTGGCGGAAGGTCTGCACTTCGCCAAGAAGTCCGGACTCGATATCGAGAAGCTGATCGCGACCATCTCCAAAGGTGCGGCGCAATCCTGGCAAATGGAAAACCGCTACAAGACCATGGCGGCGAACAAATTCGATTTTGGATTCGCGGTCGACTGGATGCGCAAGGACTTGGGAATTTGTCTAGGTGAAGCGCGCAAGAATGGCGCGCACCTGCCGGTTACAGCGCTAGTTGACCAATTCTATTCGGAAATCCAGACGATGGGTGGCAAGCGCTGGGATACGTCAAGTCTCATCGCCCTGCTTGATCGCTAATTGCGAACGCTTTCTTGCGCATGATCTGATCCGAATACTGGTTCCCGCTGTTTGGAAATCATGCGCTTGCACTCGGCCGCGCCGACACCGCCGCATGCCAGCGTTTCACGTTACCGGCGCCCTCGGGCATCGCAAGCCTTCCGGGCTTCATAAAATCGACCGCGACCTGCATGGTGATGTCGGCGACCGTATATCGGTCGCCCGCAATGAATTCGCGCGTAGCGAGTTCGCGGTCGAGCATTTCGATAAACCAGGTGACTCGTGGCCTGTTGGCGTCAGCCCATGCCGGCACCTGCGGCACCTCCAACTCCTTCATCGCCGGATGCGTATGGCGGAATACTGTCGCCACGTTGGCGAAGAAGTTGATCTCCGCTCGCCGATTCCACATTTCTACGATGGCGACATCTTTGGGTCCGACACCGAACAAAGGCGGCTCGGGATGCAGCATTTCGAAATATCGACAAATAGCAATCGACTCCGTGATTATTGTGCCGTCGTCGAGCACCAATGAGGGCATACGCTGCAACGGATTGATCGCCGTGTACTCCGGCGTCTTGTGCTGCATGGTCATGATATCGACCTGCTCGGTTGGCACAGCGATACCTTTTTCAGCGAGGAAAATGCGCGCGCGCCGGGGGTTGGGCGCCACTTTGCTGTCATAAAGTTTCATTGAGTGCTCCCGCTCGAATGTAGATATTCCCTCAGGGCCAGCCGAACATGACCAAAAACGGCTGTCAAAGGGTGTAAACAAGCGTTAACCAGGGTTTTTAGGTCCCCCTTAAGCTTGGTCTTAAGGATTTTGCGCAACGCTGCCGCCGGTCTTTGTTAGTGCCAGCGTCTATTTAATGCCGATTCCAGGCGAACAACCCGATCTCACCGTGCTGCCTCCGGAAAGCTCGCCGGTGAAGCGGCGCCTTGCCGCGCAATATGTGCGCGAGGCACGTGACCGACTGACATCGTCCAGCGGTACACGTGCGGCATTCGACTACGAGCTCTTGCGGCAATACGCGCAGAACCGGATCTCAGCCTCGCTGGTGATCCTGCTCCTCGTCGCGACTGTCGGCTTCATGTCGAGCATATGGAACGGCGCGCTCACCGCCGGTGCGTGGACAGCCGCCGTACTCATCATCCATGCCGTCGTGATCACAAAGTGCCGGCAGTTCCTCGAACGGCCGATGAGCGAGATTTCAGCACCCGCGTGGCGGCTGCGATTCGTCGCACTCGATTTATTCTACGGGCTGGCGTGGGTGTTCATCCTGATCCACCCGGTCGGCGCCGACGAAAGCTCGAGCACGTTCATGCTATTCGTCATGCTGCTCGTGGTCGCGGTCTCCAGCATGCTCGCCTCGAGTCTGCCGACAGCCGTTTTTGCCGCCACTTTTCCGGTCACCACAGCGGTCGCGCTCGACTTTATCCTGCAGGGCAAACTGCGCGACTACATCCTCGCTATCATGGTCTTGACTGCCCAAGGCTACTTCGCTGCGCTGACCTATCGACTTTATTCCAGCGCGCTGGCGACACTGGAGGCGCGAGCGGAAAAAGATGCTTTGATTGGTGAGTTAGAGCAGGCAAAAGCGATCTCCGATGAAGCACGCCGACGCGCAGAGGCCGCCAACATCGCCAAGTCGCGATTCCTTGCCCAAATGAGCCATGAATTACGCACCCCACTTAATGCTATCCTTGGCTTTTCCGAGGTTATGAAGACCGAGGTGTTCGGCGCGCATGCGGTGCCGGCTTATAAGGAATATTCGTCCGACATCCATAACTCCGGAGTGCATCTGCTCGGTCTGATCAATGAAATCCTTGATCTTTCGCGCATCGAGGCCGGCCGGTACGAGCTCAACGAAGAATCCGTTTCACTCGTGGCCATCGTCGAAGATTGCCATCATTTGCTAAAGCTACGCGCCAGCAGCCGCGGCATCACGATCCATGAGGTATTTGAGGCCGAATTACCGCGGCTGTGGGCTGACGAACGTGCTGTCCGCCAGATCTGTCTCAACCTGTTTTCGAATGCGATCAAAGTTCACCCCACAAAGCGGCGAGATCTGGCTGAAGGTCGGCTGGACCGCCTCTGGCGGGCAGTACGTCAGCGTGAAGGACACCGGCCCTGGGATTCCAGAAGAGGAAATTCCCATCGTGCTGGCATCCTTTGGGCAGGGATCGAACTCGATCAAATCGGCGGAACAGGGTGCTGGCCTCGGATTGCCGATCGCGAAGAGCTTGGTCGACCTTCATGGCGGTACCTTCACTTTGAAATCGAAATTGCGCATCGGCACAGAAGTTATTGTCACATTTCCGCCGGAGCGGGTTGTGGCGGCGATGGCACCGATGCCCGAACATGCGCCACCGATCGCTTCGGCCACCGAGCCAGATCTTAGCCCTGAGGAGAAGCGCCGGCTCAGCCGCAGGCCGCTATTTCGAGCGGGCACATAGGCCTGGTAGCCTTGCGACAATCGCGCAATTGCCTTCCCGCACCCGGCGCCTATGGTCCCATCCAATTCGGCTCAAGACACATCCATGATCGACACACCTTGCGTAAAAATTTGTACCCTCGATGTGCGCCTGGGCCTGTGTCTCGGCTGCGGCCGAACCGTCGACGAGATCACCCGCTGGGCGACCATGAGCGCGTCGGAGCGCACTCAGGTGATGCGCGAATTGCCCTCTCGTCTCTTGGCTCGCAACGCTGCCAAAACGGCTACAGCAACGAGATGATGCCGTGAGCCGACGCCTCATCTGGTCCCTTTTGCTTGGTGTAGCGCTGTCGCTTGCGGCCTTGATCGCAAGCAGCGATCAAGATGCCATCGCCAATTTGCTTCGGCACGACATTGGCTCACTCGCGCTCAAGATCGTGCTGGTGGTCTTCGTCGGCGGCCTGGTGCTCGCCTTGTTTCGCGAGCGGCTGTCGAAGGCTATCGAAGCGACCCTTTTCTGGGCCGTGATCGGTCTACTGCTCGTAGTTGGCTATAGCTACCGTTTCGAACTGCGCGAGGTCGCCGATCGCGTAATCGCAGAACTGATACCCGGCCATGTGGCCGGTCATGGCCGCAATGTCGAAGTCGTTCGCGGTCATGGCGGCGACTTCGCAGTCGCCGCTCATATTAATGGCACGCGGATTCCGATGGTGCTCGATACCGGCGCCAGCTCTGTGCGTGCTGACTCAGGAAGCGGCCAAGGCCGCCGGATTGCCGATAGAAGTCCTCAACTACACCGTCAATATCGATACAGCTAACGGGCGCACACGTGCCGCCGCCGTGACGCTCGATCGCCTCGCTGTCGGCGGATTGACCGAACGGTCAGTGCCCGCACTGGTAGCTCAGCCGGGCCAGTTAAAGAACAATCTGCTCGGCATGAGCTTCCTCAATCGGCTGCAAAGTTGGGAGGTGCGTGGCGACAGATTGCGCCTGCGCGGAACGCCCTGAGTTCCAGCGCTCTAGATCATACTGGCGGCAAATCGCAGCGCGACGAGGATCAGGAATATGCCGAAGGCAATTTCCAGCTTGCGCCGCGGCAGCCAATGCGCCAACCGCACGCCGTAGCTCGTCGTATAGCTCGATACCGGTGCCATCAGCACAAAGCCAATCAGCGACACGAAACCCAATCGACAAGGCGGCAACTGCGCCATATGCGGCCAGCCGGCCAGCATGTAGCCGATCGTGCCAGCAATCGTGATCGGCACGCCAACTCCTGCCGATGTCCCGACCGCCTGATGCATCGGCCGTCCATAGAGTGTCAGGACTGCATTGGATATCGCGCCACCGCTCACGCCGACCAGTGACGAAAACAGACCGGTGATAAAGCCGTAAATGGCGAGCATGCCGCGTCCGGGCAATTCGTCGCCGAGTTTCCAGCGCTCACCGCCGAACAACATGCGCACGGCGATGAAGGTGACAAAAAACAGGAACGCAATCTTGAATACGGGTGCGGGCGCAAACGACGCCGTGACCGAACCGATTGCAACGCCAACGATCGCAGGCAGTGCCCAGATGCGCACCACCTCCGGGATCACCGCGCCTTTCTTTTTGTGTCCGAGATAGGAGCGCACTGTCGTCGGCACGATGATCGCCAGCGAAGTGCCGATACACGTCTGAATGCGAACGTCTTCAGGCACATCGAGCACGCGAAAGACTTCGTATAGAACCGGGACAATGATTGCGCCACCGCCGATGCCGAACAGGCCAGCGAGAATGCCAACCAGAATGCCGGCGCCCGCAATCCAGAGCGCGAGCAAGACGATCTCGCCGATCGGATATCCCAGCAACATGATTCCTCGAAGAGCGCGACGGCGGCTTTAAGCGGCGATGTGCGCCAAATCGGCGCCGCTGTCCAGCACCAGCGAGAGCGCATCAGCCATGACGGCTGCTCGCGCGCCGGGCCTGACCGCCTCGATCGCCAGATGCCGTCTAAAGGCGCGTGCACCAGGTACAGCGCGAAAAAGGCCGAGCACATGACGCGTAATAGCGTGCAGGCGTACGCCTTTAGACAATTCGCGATCGATGTACGGAATCAACGCTAACGCAGCGGCCTTCGGCGACGCAAAAGGCGCAGGAACGCCAAAGATCAAAGGGTCAACATCGAGCAGCCGCCACGGCTCTTGATAAGCAGCCCTCCCCATCATCACACCGTCCAGGGCGCCAAGTTCACTCTGTGCCTGATCGAGAGCCGCGATGCCGCCGTTTAGGACGATCGCGAGGTCCGGATGCTCTGCTTTCAGCCGATGGACGAGCGCGTAGTCGAGTGGTGGCACCTCTCGGTTTTCACGCGGTGACAATCCCTTTAGCCAGGCCTTGCGTGCGTGCACGATCAGCGCGTCGGCCCCCGCCGCCTTTACTGCGTCAGTAAAAGCAAAAAGTATTTCATCCGGATTCTGCTCGTCGATCCCTATGCGGCATTTAACCGTCACCGGAATTTTGACTGCGGCCTTCATAGCTGAAACGCAGTCGCCGACCAGCGACGGCTCGGCCATCAAGCAAGCACCGAAACGACCTTCCTGAACGCGGTCCGACGGACAGCCCACATTGAGATTGACTTCGGCATAGCCAAAGTCCTCACCAATACGCGACGATCGCGCAAGCGCTTGCGGGTCACATCCGCCAAGCTGAAGCGCGACGGGATGCTCGAACGCGTCAAAGCCGAGCAACCGCGCGCGATCGCCATGCAGTACCGCGCCAGTAGTGAGCATTTCGGTGTAGACCAACGCCTGACGCGTGAGCAGGCGATGGAAGAAGCGGCAATGCCGATCCGTCCATTCCATCATAGGCGCAATACAAAAGCGTCGTGTGACTGCCACCATTTTCTTGTCTATACTATCTCGGGCCCGATAAATGAGGTTGGGCCATAACAATTCAAACTACGAACAGCAAACAGACTTATTATTGCACAGCAGCTGCACGACCAACATGGCCGCGTCCGGCAATCGTCTGAATTTTTGAGATAACACTGGCCTGAAGACGATCGATCTTCTCTATATTCATATGATTGATATCAGGAGCCGCATTGAGATTGACGTTGGAAATCGTCCCTTTGAAGCCGGGACCCCTCGTCACCAGAGTATTGCCCGTATAGTAGTTGATGACTTGCGAGACATTTGACGGAGCTACCAAGTTAATTGTCGGCCCAAAGGTCACGACCAGAGCAACTGGGGCACCGGCGGCCTTCATTTTTTCAGCCATAAAAATCGCAGCGTCTGCTCCGAGCGAATGCCCAATGATTATGATCGGGCCTTTGCTTTTTTTTTGCAAACGGATCGCCTCTGCAGCGAGGGCTTCGTATTCGATGTGATTGTGAACCGTGGCCGCAAAGCCACGTTGAACAAGTTTTTCGTCGAGCGTATCCAGTCCGGTGGAAAAGATGTTTGCCAGTCCCCTGAGCAGGTAGATATGGCCAGAGGACGCTTGCGCATTGCCAGACAGGGCCGTCAGGCCAGCGAAAACGACAGCGAATAGCAACGAGATTCGCACAGTTCCCCCCATAGATCAGCAATGCGCGACGCGCCATATAACATAATCTATTTATTGCATTTCATCGTAGCTAATCAATACCGGTCAAGCCACTACGATGGGCTAATTGCTTGCGGCGTGCTATTTCGTCACACGCCCTAACCTATATCTGCCCAAACAGAAACGCTGAGCCATGATCAAACTTTCAGAAAATCGGACGCGAGCAGAGGTCGTCGATGACACAGGCCAAACCGCGAGCGTGCTTTAATGACGGTTTTCATCGCCAAACTGATCTGGGGCGTCGGATGCGTGGCGTATTACGTTATCCGCTATCCGCATCAGCGTCGCTCTCGGAAGACGCCGGTCGCGGATCGCCACGATCGCATTCGTGAACGGACGTTGATGGTGATCTCCTACAGTGGCCTGTTTGTAATTCCATTGATTTACGTGCTCACAGGCGAGCCTGAATTTTCCGACTATATATTCCATCCGGTTCAGGCCTGGCTTGGGACGTGCGTGTTAGTCGCCGGGATGGCCCTGCTCCACCGCACTCATCGCGACCTAGGTCGCGCTTGGTCAATTACACTCGAGATCCGCGACCAGCACACTTTGATTACCCGCGGCATCTATGAAAGGCTGCGTCACCCGATGTATGCAGCATTTTGGCTGTGGGCGATCTCGCAGGCACTGCTGCTGCCCAACTGGATCGCAGGACTGTCGGGCCTCGTTGGTTTCGGCACGTTATTCTTCGCGCGCGTTGGGCACGAGGAGCGGATGATGCTGGAGACGTTCGGCGACGAGTATCGTGCATACATGGCGCGCACATACCGGCTCATTCCGGGGATCTATTGAGTTGTCATTCGCACGACGGAAAACGCTAGTGATTTTATGCCTGACACCCTAGCTTCCCGTTGAGAGTTCGCTATTTCTGGTTTGATCTGACGCGAGATGCCCGCCTACACTTAGGTGTCGGCCCCTCAATACAAGTAGGCGGGGCTTATAGGTTCAAACTCGCAAACGGCGGTGGGGCCGTGGGATGAGTATGGATATACTGCTGCTACAAGTCGGCTCGCCGATTGAAGGGCCGACTGGAACCTTCAGTTGCGAAGCCGCAGGTTACAGGGCGCCCAGCCCATCGACCGCTACCAATTTGGGAGCCGCTTTTTTCGACGTCGCCCGCACCCGTGCGGATCATCCCGCGGTGGCGACAAAAACGGGCATTTTCTCCTATGGCTGGGTCCTCCGCGCAGCGGATTGCGTGCGAGAATACTTGTGTGCCCGTCCCGGTTACGTAGCGGGAGCGCGCGTGGCTCTCCACCTCGCTAACTCACCCGAATACTTGGCTGCGTTTTACGGTGCGCTTCTGGCCGACTGTGTTGTCGTTCCCCTTCCCGTTTCGCTAGAACCGCTGCGCCAGCGAAAGATCATCGAATTGTGCCAGCCCGACGTATTGATCGGCTGGCCCGAGAATTCTAGCCCGCCCGAATATACGTCCCCAATCGCGACCTTGAGGTTGCCCGAAAGCAGCCGAGAAGAAATCTCATTCTCTTCTCCGCGCCGGCAAGATCGCGATCTCGCAATGCTGCTCTTCACGTCGGGCTCCATGGGCGTACCAAAGGGAGTCATGCTTAGCCATCGCAATCTGTTGGCCAATGCAGACTCGATTCTGCATGAGCTGCCCATTTGCGCAGATGACCGAGCGTTGGTTGTTCTGCCGTTCTGTCACGCATTCGGCAACTCCGTCATGCAGACTCATATTCTGTCGGGCGCCACGCTGCTACTTGACCGAGCACTAACGTTTCCCTCGTCGATTGTTGACGCCCTGCGTGAGTTGGAAGCCACGAGCTTCTCTGCGGTCCCCGAAGTGTTCGGCATGTTGTTGAAATACGGTCGCCTCGGGGAACGGCCCCTCCAGGCGCTACGGTATATGACGGTCGCAGGTGGTGGATTGCGTCACGATTTGGCAGTGGAAATTGCTGACCGTATTGCGCCGGCGTCATTCCATGTCATGTATGGCCAGTCGGAAGCGACTGCTCGTCTGACATGTTTGCCTAGTCAGCAACTCCATATCCGCCGCGGATCGATCGGCAAACCGATTTGGGGGGTTGAACTTGCCATCATGGACGAAGCGAACGGGGAATTGCCCCCGGGCGCCGTAGGTATGCTTTGCGCTCGGGGCGAAAACGTGATGCTTGGATACTGGCAGGATCCGGCAGCGACAGCTGATGTGCTCTCAGACGACGGGTGGCTGCGAACCGGTGATTTGGCCCATCGAGACGAGGAAGGATATTTTTATCTACACGGACGCGCCAACTTGCTGGTTAAAGTTCAAGGGCATCGTGTCCATCCGGCCGAGATCGAGGGAGTGGTCGAAGCACGCTTTCCCCAAACGAGTGCGGTAGCTATCCCCATGGCCCGCGGGGACGACATGCGATTTATCCTGTTCCTCGCACCACGGGACAATCGACCAATCGATGTCGCAAAGGTTCGGGATACCTGCCAGCGCGAACTTCCACCCTATAAGCAGCCCATGCATTACGAAGTGGTCGATACATTCCCGCTTACTTCTGGCCACAAGATAGATCGCGCGGCGCTCGCTCTTCTGGTCCCAGGGTTCTCTAGACCTTCTGTCTCGCTCAAGCAGACGACTCTCTAACGCAGTCACGATGATGGCTGATCGCAAACAACTGGAAGCGGAACTGGTGCAGTTCGTGCAATCACGAGGCTCGCGTCATGCGCAAGTGACGTCACAAACGGACTTGCTGGAAAGCGGCTTATTGGATTCCCTGCTCCTGATGGACTTAATATTTCATCTCGAAGAGGCGTACGGGGTCCGATTTGATAGCGACCATGTCAACCCCTCGAATTTTCGTACGATCGCAGATATCGTCAACTTTGTGCTGACCTAAGCACCAGTGCCGAAACGGCAACCCGACTAACCGCAACTCGGTGCGTGCCGCCTCCCGAGCCTAAAGGCGATACATTCATGAAGTGGCCCCTGATCAAGCGCGCGATTCCCGACCGCCAGGTCCCGCTTTACAACCGTTTTTATCTCCACGCTCCCGCGGCAAGCCAAGTCGATCCGATTATGGTCTGGGGAACAGAGATTGACGCAGACGCTCTGCAATCCTTCTTGCGCGAACGAAATCGCAATGGACATACAGTGATTACCACCGCGCATGCGCTAATACGCGCGACAGCATTGGCCCTGGAACAATTCCCGAAATTGAACGTCCGATTTGTTGGCCGCCGCCTGTTTGCCTTTCGGGACGTGAACATTCGTATGGCGTTTTTCCATCGCCGGAATAGTGAAATGGACCTGCTGTTGATTTCAAATGCTAATTTAAAAAGCCTCGAGCAGATTGGTCTCGAAGTCTGGCAACGATTACTGCAGGCAGGACGCGGTGAGGGAGACCGCGATCGTGACTTGGCGCGATTGCGTCGGCTTCCCGGCTTTTGGTTCCGGCAGACATTGCGGCTATACGGGTTTCTCGACCGCCATGTACGCCTGCCTACGCTGGGGAGGCTCGATGCAACGCGCGCAAGCTGCGTGACGGTGAATGATTTGTCATTCGCGGGGGCGCCACCGATGCGCACTTACAAACCAACCCGATTCCCCGACAACGCCAACTCGTTCAATCTGACTCTGGGACCTATAGAAGGCAAAGTGGTCGCACGTTTAGACCAATTGGTATCGATCAATGTCATGCCTTTGTTCTTGCGAGCTGATCACCGGCTGGTAGATGCTCAGCAAGTCGGGCGTTTCCTCGCGGCCGTACGCGACATTTTGAGCCATCCCGAACGACTAGACGCACGCGCCGATCAGTCGACAGGAAGAGGCTCTGAATCGTCCGTTGAGGTGACGGGTAACCAATTCATGGCCGCAGACCAAGCTCAATGATCCGGATCGGCATTATCGGTCTTGGCTGGTGGGGCAAACAAATCGTGACCTGCCTCTCCGATAGCCAGCGTTTTGAGGTCGTTGCCGGATGCGATATCGACACCAAGATGGCGGCGCCGTTCGCCGCCGTTCACAAGTTTGACTTGACGGACGACTACAAGGCCTTGCTTAGCCGCCCTGATATCGATGCTATTGCCGTCGTAACCCCTCACTTGCTCCATGAGGAGATGGCTGTCGCGGCATTCGTCGCCGGCAAACAGGTCTTTTGCGAGAAGCCGCTCGCCCTCACCGCCGCCAGCGCCGAACGAATTTTGTCGGCTTGTGCCAAAGCCGGTGGCGTGCTCGGCATCGGCCACGAAAGGCGCTATGAGCCCGCGATGGAGGAGATGCGACGCCTGTTTGAGAGCGGCGCACTGGGGCGCGTGTTACACATGGACGCTAACGTCAGCCACAATAATTTTCGTAAAATGGACCCTTCGAACTGGCGGCGCGATCCTCGCCACGCGCCGGCCGGCGCCTGGACCGCGCTCGGGATTCATCTCGGCGATATGTTCGTTTCATTTGGCGGGAAACCAATCCGGGTTTCAGCCCGCACGGCGTCGCAGATTTTTCAGGCGCCGTCGGAGGATTTTGTCAGCGCGGAGATTGATTTCGAAAATGGCCTACGCGGACGTATCACTTGTCTATCTACGCCGCCATTCTATGGGCGCTTTACGCTCATTTGTGATCAGGGCTGGGTTGAGATTCAGGAAGGCGGCAACGTCGACAAGGGTGTCGCTTCGAGTTTCGTGCATTGCGGGCCAGACGGCGCCCGGAAGACGCGGAGCTACGAGCATACCAATACCGTCCGCATGAATTTCGAGGCGTGGGCCGATGCGATCGAGGGCCGTGCGCCGTATCGTTTCACGACCGGGCAATTGCTTGCCAATATCCGCATTCTCGACGCGGTCACCCGTTCGGCGGCGGCGGGCGGAAAGCCGATTACACTGTGAGGGCCAGATACCCGACCGTTCTCGAAATATGCCGCAGTTTGGGCTAGACCGGCGCCGCATGCAGACCGAAAAAGAACAGGTTGCTCTATCCTCGATCGCAGCTTCGGCTGGATTGACCGTCGCCAAGGCACTTGTCGGCTTTGCCACGGGTTCCTTGGCGATCCTTTCGGAAGCCGGCCATTCGCTGATCGACCTCGGCGCCACAGTAATGACCTATATCGCCGTGCGTATTTCCGGAAAGCCAGCTGACGCGGAGCATCATTACGGACATGGCAAAGTGGAAGCGGTCTCGGCGCTCGCCGAAACGGCGCTGCTATTCCTGCTGTCCGGTGTAGTGATCTGGGAAGCCGTCAAGCGCCTGGTCGAACACGAAGGCCACGTCGTCGAGGCGACCGTGTGGGCTTTCGGCGTGATCATAGTATCGATTGTCGTCGACTTCTTCCGTGCCCGAGCGCTGTCGCACACCGCCGAAAAAACCTCAAGCCACGCGCTCGAGGCCGACGCGCTGCATTTTTCATCAGACCTGTGGTCTTCCTTGGCCGTACTGATTGGTCTTGCCGGCGTGCGTTACGGTCTGGCATGGGCGGATACGGCGGCAGCACTGATCGTGGCGGTTCTGGTTTGCGTCGCCGGCTGGCGACTTGGCAAACGCACCATCGATGCCCTTACCGACGCTGCACCGCCCGGAGCAGCGGAAAAAATCACCGCTATTGCGGCGCGCATACCGGGAGTGGTCCGGGTCGAACAGGTGCGCGCGCGCGCCGTTGGCGAGAAGACGTTCATCGACCTAGGCGTAGCGGTCAGCCGTACGCTGCCACTCGATAGAGTGAGCGCACTCAAAGATGACGTCGCCGCTGCGATCCGCAAACAGATACCGGGCGCCGAGCCTGTGGTTACCACCGACCCGGTCGCGCTCAATAATGAGACTGTACTCGATCGTGTCATGGTAATTGCGCGCAATCGCGCGCTCGCGGTCCACCATGTCACGGTCCATGAACTTGGGGATAAGCTGGCGGTGTCGCTCGACCTCGAGGTAAACGGAAAGCTTTCGCTGCGTGTCGCCCATGAGATGGCGGACGGGTTGGAAGACGCGATCGCCGCGGAACTCGGCCCCGACGTCGAGGTAGAGACACACATTGAGCCGCTTCAGCCGCAGGATGCTTCTGGCCGCGAGGCGCCGCCCGAGCGGGTCAACGCGGTTGCCGCTGTACTGTCCGAGCTAGCGGCCAAAAGCCACAGCGTCCGCGATGTACACGATGTGCGCGTGCGCGAGACCGATGAGGGCGAGATCGTCAACTTCCACTGCCGGATCGATCCGCAATTGAGCGTGCAGAGCGTGCACGAAAATGTCGACGCGCTAGAACGCGCACTTAAGCAACAATCACCGTCGATCAAACGCGTCATCGGCCACGCCGAACCGATACGGTAGCACGCGCCCGATCGAGCACCATGGCATGCATGGTCTGCATCATTCTTTCTTTCAATTGCCGTCCGGACATCCTAGATCAAAAGCCATGCGCACCGATATTGCCCAACCGATCCGCTTGAAAGACTACCGTCCGCCCGACTGGCTGGTAGATAGGGTCTCGCTCGACATCATGCTGAATGCGACCGCGGCAAGGGTCCGCGCGACGCTCGCGCTTAAGCCGAATCCCCACAGCGCATCCGCACCGTTGATTCTGGACGGCGACGGGCTCTCGCTGGTGTCGCTCAAGCTCGACGGAACTACTCTGCCTTCGGAAAACTATGTCGTGACATCTGAAAGCCTCACCATTCCACAGCCCCCGAACGGGCCGTTTGCGCTGGAAATCGAAACGGTCATTGACCCGTCCGCCAACTCCCAGCTGTCGGGACTCTATCGCTCCAGCGGCACCTATTGCACACAATGCGAGGCCGAGGGTTTCCGCCGTATCACGTATTTTCCCGACAGGCCGGACGTAATGGCCGTCTACACCACGCGTATTGAAGCCGACAGTCGGGAAGCACCCGCGCTGCTTTCAAATGGTAACCTTGTCGAAAGTGGAGAGGCCCCCGGTGGCCGCCATTTCGTGGTCTGGCATGACCCGCATCCCAAGCCGTCCTACCTGTTTGCGTTGGTCGGCGGTGACCTCGCCTGCGTCGAGGACCATTTCGTCACCATGTCTGGCCGCAATGTGACGCTGCGAATCTATGTCGAGCACGGCAAGCAGGATCGCTGCGCCTATGCGATGGATTCGCTCAAACGCTCAATGCGCTGGGATGAGGAGGCTTTCGGCCGCGAATACGACCTCGATATTTTCATGATCGTTGCGGTCTCCGACTTCAACATGGGTGCCATGGAAAACAAGGGCCTCAACGTCTTCAACGACAAATACGTGCTGGCAAGTTCTGACACTGCAACCGACTCCGATTTTGCGCACATCGAAGCCATAATCGCCCATGAATATTTCCACAACTGGACTGGCAACCGCATCACCTGCCGCGATTGGTTTCAGCTTTGTCTGAAAGAAGGCCTCACTGTTTTTCGTGACCAAGAATTTTCTTCCGACATGCGATCGCGGTCGGTGAAGCGAATCGTTGATGTGCGCGGTCTTCGCGCGACGCAGTTCATCGAAGATGCGGGCCCTTTGGCGCATTCGGTTCGGCCAGAGAGCTACAAGGAAATCAATAACTTTTACACGACCACCATATACGAAAAAGGTGCCGAACTGGTTCGGATGGTGCAGACATTGATCGGCCGCGACAAATTCCGGGCCGGCATGGATCTTTATTTCGCGCGCCACGACGGCGAAGCGGCGACTATCGAGCAATTTATTCAATGCTTTGCTGACGCCAGCGAACGCGATCTGACGCAGTTCCTGCGCTGGTACAGTCAGGCCGGAACGCCGGAGGTCACGGTTCATGGCAATTTCGATTCGGCGCGCAGGACCTATACGCTTGAATGCAGTCAAATCGTGCCGCCGACGCCGGGGCAGGCAATCAAGGAGCCGATGGTCATCCCGCTGGCGCTCGGTCTCGTCGGCCAGGATGGACGCGACCTGCCGCTCAAGCTATCGACCGGTAAGTCGATCGCGGAAGGGATTGTGGTCCTGACTGGGCAGACAGCAACGTTTGAATTTGCCGATGTCGCTGAGCGCCCTGTCATTTCGATCAATCGCGGTTTCTCGGCGCCGATCAAGCTCATCACCGATCTCAACGCCAACGACCTCGCCTTTCTCGCCGCGCACGATAGTGACGCCTTTAATCGTTGGCAGGCGCTCCAAACGATCTCGATGCGCCTGCTCATCGACAATATGGCAGCCGCGCGTGCACACCGGCCGCTGCGCAGCGACGACAAGCTGATGCAGGCGCTGGCCGCCATTCTTAAGGACGCTATGCTGGAGCCCGCTTTCATTGCGCTTTCATTGGTCCCACCCGGCGAAGGCGATATCGCGCGCGAGCTCGGCCACGACATCGATCCCGACGCGATCTTTCGCACCCGCGCCGGGTTACGTGCTGCGATCGGCGAACAGCTCGGTCCGGCACTTGCCGCGCTTTACGACCGAATGGACTTCTCCGGCGGATATTCGCCTGACGCCAAGAGCGCCGGGCGCCGGGCCTTGCGGAATGTCGCGATTGATCTGCTTGCGGCAACGGGAAAACCTGCAGGGATTGCCCGCGCGTTTCGGCAATACGAGATAGCCGACAACATGACCGACCGCATGGCCGCGCTCGCGACTCTATCGCTGCACGATGTACCCGAGCGCCGGCATGCTCTCTCCGATTTCTACACGCGCTATGCTTCGGACGCGCTGGTGGTGGACAAATGGTTTTCGCTGCAGGCCACAATCCCGCAGCCAGATACGCTCGAAAACGTGCGCGGTCTCACAGCTCACCCCGCGTTTTCGCTCGCTAATCCGAACCGTGTACGCGCGTTGATCGGCACATTCGCGCAAGGCAATCCCACCCAATTCAATCGAGCTGACGGCCTCGGCTACGATTTCGTTGCCGAAACCGTTCTCGCCCTCGACCCGAAAAATCCGCAAATTTCGGCACGGCTCGCCACCGCCTTTCGCACCTGGCGCATGCTCGAAAGCGGCCGCCGCGCGAAGGCGGAAGCCGCCCTTAAGCGCATCAGGGCGGTGCGCGGCCTTTCCCGCGATTTGGCCGACATCGTCGAACGCGCACTGGCCGCGCCTTGAAAGACGGCAGCAACCGGCGCCATTTGGTTGCAAACCATCCGTGGGTAACATTTTTTAAATATTTGACTCTTCTGACTCTCGACAAATCAGCGCCCATCGATTCCAATCGACAAGTGATTCGGAAAGCGATGCGGCACATCCTTCCGTCTCGATGTTGGCAGGGGAAATTCCGAACGGAGGCCTTCTATGGCGCGCGCCGGTGTGGCGAGTGCGTCTGCACATCCCGATTCTATCAAGGGCCTCGCGCAATCGATCGCCAAACCGGCGTATCGGCGGCTGTTGAACGCCGAGCCCCTGCTGCGCCGCGCCGTCCCGGTGCTGATCATCGCGTTTCTTGCCACTATCTGCGTCGGCGCGCTCGTGCAGGTGCTCGACCACCGCCGGCAAACCCTTACCAATGACGCCGTTTCGCTTGAGGCAGTCGCCGACCTCGCTGCCGAACGTCTGCAACATCCGCTTAAGCAGTCTGCCGATGCGGTGGAGCAACCGCAGCTTGTGCTCGCGCGCGTGCTGCCATCCTGGGCGATGGCCGCTGGACGGCGCTACCTCCTGACCAATGCCGACGGCGTCGTCACGGCCGCAAGGCCAGCCACCGATGGAGCAATCGGCCGCCGGCTAATCGACCTGCTGGGGCCGACGCAACCCCTGACGACCTTCGGCGCCGGTGCAGGCGTCATGGAAATTACCCTGCCCGACGACACGCGAGCGTTGGCGACTGTACGCATGCTCGGCGTCCCCTTCGGCCAGATTGCGGTGGTTCAGTCGCGGGAAGCGGCCCTTGCTAGCTGGCGCTCGCTCACGACGCTCACTGTTACTTTGTCGGCTACGACCGGCTTTGTCGTCCTCATTCTCGGCTTTGCCTTCCATTGGCAGGCGACACGGGCGCGGGAAGCGGACCTGATCTATGAAACGGTCCGCAGCCGCATCGATACTGCGCTCAACCGCGGCCGCTGCGGATTGTGGGACTGGGACCTCGCACGCGGCCGGATCTTCTGGTCCCAATCAATGTTCGAAATTCTTGGCCTCGACACCAAGGACGACCTGTTGTCATTCGGGGATGTGAACGGACTGGTCCATCCTGATGACGTACGGCTTTACGAGCTCGCGGCTGAACTGGCCGATGCAACAGCAACCACAATAGATCACGCCTTCCGCATGCGTCACGCCGCCGGTCACTGGGTATGGCTACGCGCGCGCTGCGAGCTGGTACGTCAACCTGGCGAGCCCGGTCTCCATCTGATCGGCATCGCCGTCGACATTACCGAACAGAAAAATCTTGTGGAGAAAACTGTCGCCGCCGACATGCGGCTGCGCGATGCCATCGAGACGATACCTGAAGCATTCGTGTTGTGGGATGCCGATAATCGCCTTGTGCTCTGCAATTCAAACTTTCAAGAACTTCACCATCTGCCCGACGAAGCAATCACTGTAGGGGCGTCTTACGAGTCGTTAGTCGCGGCGGGTAGCAAGCCCGTTGTACGGAACAAGGTTCTTACCAACGGCCCAAGCATACCCGGAGCGCGCACTTTCGAAGCGCAACTCGAGGATGGCCGTTGGCTGCACATCAGCGAGCGGCGTACCAAAGATGGCGGCTATGTCTCGGTTGGCACTGACATAACCGCGCTCAAAACTCACGAGGAAAAACTAGTCCACAGCGAAAAACGGCTTATGGCAACGGTTGCCGATTTACGCACATCGCAGCAACGCACGGCAGAACTCGCCGAGAAGTATGCCGAAGAAAAAACCCGTGCCGAGGAAGCCAACCAGGCGAAATCGAAATTCCTCGCCAATATAAGTCACGAACTGCGCACGCCCCTCAATGCCATCATCGGCTTTTCCGAGATTATGGAATCCGGAATGTTCGGCCCCCTTGGTGCCGAAAAATATCATGAATATTGCAGCGATATCCGAGGAAGCGGCCAATATCTCCTTGAGGTCATCAACGATATTCTCGACATGTCGAAGATCGAGGCCGGTCGCATCCGGCTTGATTTCGAGGATCTCAGTCTCGATACGCTGCTCAACGAGGCCATGCGTGTTGTTGCGGCACGTGCGCAGGACAAGCAGTTGCAATTGACGGCTCGCATATCGCCTGAACTTAAGCTGAGGGCCGACCGCCGTGCGCTCAAACAAGTCGCACTCAACCTGCTTTCCAATGCGGTAAAGTTTACGCCTGGTGGCGGCCGTGTCACAGTGCGCGGACGAGCTAGCGACCATTGCATCACGCTCGCCATCGCCGACACTGGCATCGGCATCGCCAAAGACGCCCTGACTCGACTAGGCCGGCCGTTTGAGCAGGTGGAAAGCCAACTTACAAAGAGCCATCAGGGGTCCGGGCTCGGACTCGCAATTTCAAAATCGCTGGTCGAACTGCATGGCGGACGCATGCGCATCCGCTCAACGCTCGGCAAGGGCACGCTGGTGGTGGTTCGGTTGCCATTGGAGCCCCAGTGCCTCCTGCCAAAGGAAGAAGCGGCCTGACTGTCGTCAAGGTGCTTTGCCCAAAATTCGCACAAAACTCTCACGCACGTTCGCCTGCACATCGAGCAGCGTCGCATCAAGTGTGGTGAAATCGGGAACGTCGGCTGCGCGCGCCAATAGCCGCAAAAGTCCTGCACCGGCGGTTTTTGGATCGAATGCGCCCGGCAGGCACAGACGCAGGATCTGCGTGAGGTTGTGATAGAGCTGTACGGCCGGACGAAGGATCTCCGCGTCCTCCACCGCCAACACGCGCAGTGCCCATGCCTTATCAAGGACGCGTGCGGTTGAAGTATCAAGAATATCGGGCAATTGATGGGCGTGAATGAGCTGTAAATATTGCGCGATAAATTCGATATCGATCAGTCCGCCGGCCACATATTTGAGATCCCAGCGTTCGCGATCTCCTTTTTCCTTGGCTATGGCCCCGCGCATCTCCACCACGTCACCGGCGGTCATTTCTGGGTCGCGCGGCCGCCGCAAGATGTCCTGGATGACACGCTGTATCCGTAGCTTGAATGCAGGCGAAGCAGAGACAACCCGCGCGCGGGTCAGCGCCATGTGTTCCCAGGTCCAGGCCTCAGTCTCTTGGTATGCAGCAAAGCCGTCGAGTCGTGTTGCCAAGGGCCCGGCACGCCCTGACGGCCGCAATCGCATGTCGACCTGGTAGAGCGCCCCGTAGTTGGTCTGCGCGGTCAGCGCGTTGATCAGCCTCTGGGTCAGCCTGGCGAAATATTGCGTGCCGTGCAGCGGCCGCGTCCCGTTCGACTCGGGCGCTTGTTCGTCAAAATCGTAAATCAAGATCAGATCGAGATCCGAGGTGGCCGTCATCTCGTATCCGCCGAGCTTGCCCATGGCCACCACCGCAGCTTCCTCACCGCCCATGTGACCATATGTTGTCGCAAAATTATCTGCGATCGCACGATGCACGGCGCGTATCACTGCGTCAGCAAGCCGAGCAAACGCTTCGCCCGCCTGGCGCGCGGTGACCGTTCCGGCCAGGATTCGTACGCCGATCAGGAACATATATTCCAGGCCGAACATACGGATACGTTCGAGCAGATCTTCGTCATAGCGTGACTGCGCCAGCGCCATATCAAACCGCCGCCCGAGCTCGGCCTCATCGGGCAAGGCTCCAAAAAAGCTCGGGTCGACCAGGGCATCCATAACCTGTGGATGGCGCGCCAGCGTATCGCCCAACCGCGGCGCAATTCCGAGGACCAAAACGATCAGCGTGATGAGTTCGGGATTTTGCCGCAACAGCGACAATAGTCTCGCAGGGCCATGCAGGTTAGCGAGGAAATGGTCGAAGAGCACCAGTGTTGCATTGGGATTGTCCGTGCGCGCTAGATCTTCCAGCAACGCAGGCAAAAGCGCCTCGAGATGACTACGCCCTGCCTCGCTTTTGAGCGAGCGATGATGGCCGCTCAGCCAGTGACGAACGATGCTGGAGGCCTCCAGCGGGGCATGAAATCCCAGCTCTGAAAGTCGATCGAGCGTTTTGTGATCATCGGCATCGGGCGGAAATGCCAGCACAGGCCGATCGACTTCCGGATGCTTTTCAAACAGACGCGCGTAATAATGTTGCACCTTGTTGAGATGCCCGAGCAGCACTTTGGCAAAGGCATCGCGGTTAGCGAAGCCTAGAAAGCGGGCAAAGCGCTCCAGCTCCGGACGTCCAGCAGGCAAAGTTTGCGTTTGCTCGTCGTTCACCATCTGCAGGCGGTGCTCGACCATCCGAAGAAAGCAATAGGCTTCCTTCATAGCGTCACGCGCTGCCTCGTCGATCCACTTGTCATCGCACAGCTTGTCAAGCGTGGTGAGTGTGTCGCGATCGCGCAGGCCCGGATTGCGCCCGCCCGCAATCAGCTGCTGCGTCTGTACAAAGAATTCGATTTCACGGATACCGCCGCGCCCAAGCTTGACATTGTGGCCCTCGACCGCGATCTCACCGTGCCCGCGATAAATGTTGATCTGTCGCTTCATCGCGTGCACGTCTGCGACCGCTGCGAAGTCGAGATATTTCCGCCATACGAAGGGCGCGAGTTCGCTGAGGAACTTTTCGCCAGCCGCAATATCACCAGCGCAGGCGCGCGCTTTGATCATGGCCGCGCGCTCCCAGTTCTGTCCGACGCTTTCGTAGTAAGAGGTTGCAGCCGCGGTGGATATCGCGATCGCGGTCGAGGCCGGATCGGGTCGCAGGCGCAAGTCAGTCCGGAACACGTAACCGTCAGCGGTACGTTCCTGTAGCAGCTTCACCAGGCGCTGGGTCAGTCGAACGAAAAAAGTCGAAGGCTCGGCATCATTTGGCAGCGCAGGGGCTGACCGGTCATACAACACGATAAGATCTATATCGCTCGAGTAATTGAGCTCGAACGCCCCCATCTTACCCATGGCCAATACGATATAACCGCTGCCGGTTTGTGGTTGTGATTTGTCTTCGGGCAGCAGGCGCCCGGCGCGCGCAGCTTCCGTCAGGACGAAGCGAGTGGCGGCATCCACTGCCTTATCGGCAAGATCGGTGAGCGCGCGTGCTGCGCGCATCACCGGCCAAACACCCCCGATGTCGGCGAGCGCAATGAGCAGAGCTGCCTCGCCTTTCATCCGGCGCAGCAATCGCATCGCCTCAATTTCGTCCTTGCCCGACGCGACGTTCCGGCCGTGGTCCCTTAATAGAGCGACGAGGTGCTGATCCGGGTCGGCCCGGAGTAACCGCAGGAGCCGTTTCGGCTCGCAGCTCGCCAATTCCCATAGGTAGGGCGAACTATCGGCAAGACCTTCTAATAGTGCGCTGAGGGTTGGATTTTTGGCAAAGAGTGCCCTGAGCGGTTTTGCACCCGCTGACCCCAGTCCGGTAAGCCAGTCAGCAACGCGAGCACGCGCCGCCTTAGTGTCGGCTAGCCGTGGCGCACGCGAGATCCGGTTGGCGAGTGTCGTGCCTCGGTTACCGACGCCGACGACAGATTTACCGCCAGACGGTTTACGGGACGCCTTTCGCTTGGCCGGGGACCTCATCCCGCAATCTGTACCGGCCCTGCCCGCGGCAATGCAATGACGCTTTTGAGGCCCGGTTGGTTATCGGTCAGCGTCAACTCGCCGCCATGCAGACGCGCTACCGCCGAAGCCAAACTCAACCCAAGCCCGGACCCAGGTTGCGAACGGCTTTGCTCCAGCCTGACGAAACGTTCCACGACGCGACCACGATCGGCTTCCGGAATGCCTGGCCCGCTGTCCGCGACGGTTAGCAGAATGCGATCACCTTCGCTGAGAGCGCGCACAACGATCTGCGCCGGGACGCCATTAACCGCGTCACCACGCGGTTCCGCGTATTTGATCGAATTATCGACCAAATTTGCGAGCGCCTGGCTGATAAGTTCCCGATTCCCTTTGAGGGGCGCGGGCGTGTCGGCTTCCACCTTCAGAACTATTCCTTTTTCTTCCGCCAATGGCTCATAAAGTTCGCCGATATCGTGGGCGATCTCCGCAGCATCGAATTCGCTCATATCCCCACGTGCTTGTCCGGATTCCGCGCGTGCAATCATCAACAGCGCATTAAAGGTACGAATAAGCCCATCTGATTCCTCGATCGTGCTTTCCAGCGCAGCACGGTATTCGACCTCATTTTTGCCTGAGCGCAGTGCCTGCTCGGCGCGATTACGCAGGCGCGTAAGCGGTGTCTTGAGGTCGTGAGCAATATTGTCAGAAACCTCCTTGAGGCCGTGCATCAGCGCCTCGATGCGCTCCAGCATAAGATTAAGGTTTTCGGCCAAACGGTCGAGCTCGTCACCGGTGCCGGCAACCGGCAAGCGACCGCCCAGATCACCGCGCATGATCGTGCGCGTCGTCTCGGTCATGGCATCAACGCGGCGTAACACACGGCGAGTGACAAACAGCCCGCCGGCAAGCCCAAGTACAATCACAATAGCAATCGACCATCGTCCCGCGGAAAGGACGATGTTGTAGAGACGTTCGCGCTCGTCGAGATCTCGGCCGACGAGCAGGCGAAATCCTCCCGGCAATTGAAACACGCGCGCCAACGCGTGGTGCTCGGGATGCTCCCCCGGTTCACCCTCATCAAGCCTGCGATAGCCCGTTTCGGTCCAGCCGGGATTATCGAGTGTCCCGGGCGGCAGCGCAGTGACATTGCCGGCAAGCGACTCGCCGGCAAAGGTAGTGACAAGATAAAGGCTGGAGCCCGGCCGTCGAGCCCGGGAATCCACAACGACGACCAGCCTCCTGATGCCGCCGAGGCGATACTGCTCGGACAAGCCGGTGATCTCGGCGTTGACTGTGTCGGTAATCTGTTCGGTGATTAGGCGGCGTGTATTTAGGGCAAAATAGCCAAGCAGAAATGCTGCGAACAGCGCGAACACAGTCAAATAGACCAGCGTCAGCTTGAACGTGGTCGTGCGAAAAAGTTTACCGAGCGCCGTCACGTATCATGTATCCCGCGCCGCGGACTGTATGCAGAAGCGGCTGGGAGAAACCTTTATCTATTTTCGAGCGCAAGCGCGAGATGTGCACGTCAATCACATTGGTTTGCGGGTCAAAATGGTAATCCCACACATTTTCCAATAGCATAGTCCGAGTGACAACCTGGCCCGCATGTTGCATCAGGTATTCCAAGAGACGAAATTCGCGTGGTTGCAGCGCAATTTCTTCGTCGCCCCGATGCACCTGGTGTGACAGCCGGTCGAGCTTGAGGTCGCCGACCCGGAGCGCAGTTTCTTCGCTGCGACCGACGCGACGGCGGGCTAAAACTTCGACACGCGCCAGCAATTCGGAAAACGAATAAGGTTTCGGGAGGTAGTCGTCGCCACCGGCCCGCAATCCTTTGACCCGGTCATCAACTTGACCAAGCGCAGACAAGATTAACGCCGGCGTCTCCATGCCTTTTGCGCGCAGGGTCCCTATAAGGGCCAACCCATCACGTTTGGGCAGCATGCGGTCAACGATGAGCACATCGTACTGACCATCGAGTGCCATGGCTAAGCCATCATCGCCATCGTTGGCAGCGTCGGCGACATGACCAACCTCGCGGAACGCCTTGACCAGGTAATCGGCGGCGTCGCGGTCGTCTTCAATAACCAGAAGGCGCATGGTGACCCGATCCGGTTGCGCGTCGGCCGTCCGCCCGAAAGGGCGCTGCCCGTTAATATCCGCATAAGTGGGCATCGGTCACACCAATTCCAGTCATTTCGGTGGCAGAGTCAATTCGCTCAAGCGATCGGCCCCTTTTTTTCGTACGCGAGGGGGTGGCGGAGGCCGCCACCCCCTCAACGACCCCACCCCAGCGGGGGCGACGGATGCCGGGGTTGGAGCTCGCACCGAAAGCGGCCGCGCCGTTCAAAGCGCGCGCTTTCCGGAAATTGGCGGGACGGGCACGAAGCCCGCCCCGTTGAGGGCAGACCCACCGGCGGGGGCGACGGATGCCGGCGGGATGTCCCCAATCTCGTATTAGCCGCGGCCGAGCGGCAGAGCGACAAACCGCGTGTTTTCGCCCTTCTTCACTCGAATCAGCACACTGCGCTTTCCCTCCGTACGCGCGCTCGCTACTACTTCGCGCACATCGGCGGGCGTCGAAACGGATTTGCCGGCGATCTCGAGGATCACGTCGCCAGTGGTGAAGCCATGGTCGGCTGCAACGCCGCTCGAATCGACGCCGGTAACCACTACGCCTTCGCCACCGGCTCCAGCGACGCGGGCAGCCGGTGCAAGCGTGAGACCGAGCTTGCCAACGTCAGCGCCACTGTCGCCCTCTTCTGAATTGGCGCGTGCCTCTTTAGTGTTCGGCAATTCACCGAGCGTCAAAGTCACCGCCTTCTCAGAGCCCTTGTGAAGCACCGTCAGCTTCACCGAAGCTTTCGGAGCCATCGCTCCGATCTTCTTCGCAAGATCACGAGCGTCTTTGACTTCCTTGCCGTCTACCGAAGTGATGACGTCGCCGGCCTCGATACCGGCCTTCTGCGCCGGACTATTTGCCTGCGGCTCGGCGACAAGCGCGCCTTCCGCCTTCTTCAGGCCAAGGCTATCCGCAATATCCTGTGTCACCGGTTGTATTTGGACTCCGATCCAACCGCGCGTCACTGTGCCATGCTCTTTGAGCTGGGCCACCACGCTGTTGACGGTTTCGGCTGGGATCGCAAAGGCAATACCGACGGACCCGCCCGATGGTGAGAAGATCGCAGTGTTGACGCCGATCACATTGCCATCGGTATCGAATGTCGGACCGCCAGAGTTGCCCTTGTTGACTGGTGCATCAATCTGGATGAAGTCGTCATAGGCGCTGGCGCCGATATCGCGGCCTCGCGCCGACACGATGCCGGCTGTGACAGTTCCGCCTAGGCCGAACGGGTTACCGACTGCCAGGACCCAATCACCAATGCGTGGAGATTTGTCCGACAGTTTAACGTAGGGGAATGGTCCGTCTTCGACCTTGATCAGCGCCAGATCGGTGCGCGGATCCGAGCCGATAACCTTGGCGCTATGAATCTTGCCATCGTCAGTGGTGACCTGAACGCTTTCAGCCTTCTCAACGACGTGGTTGTTGGTGACTGCATAGCCGTCAGCCGAGATGAAGAAGCCGGAGCCTTGACCGGTAATAACGTTGCGGCCGCGGCCACGCGGCATCCCTTCCGGCCCATTTGGGGCATCCGGCATTCCGAAACGCCGGAAGAATTCACGCAGCCCCGGAGGAACATCGTTTGTACCGAGACCATCGGTTTGTGAACCGCCGTCAACCTTGACGCGCACCGAGATCACAGCTGGCTTGACCTTCTCGACGATGTCGGCAAAGCCGACGGGCGCCTGCAGCTTGTGAGCCTGTTCGCTCAGATTCTGAGCGAGGGCTGCCGGATAGCCGCCGGATAGATTGAAGCCGGGAGCAACTACGAGCGCCGCAACACCCAGACTGGCAATGGTCGTGGCGAGGAGAATGTATCGGCGGGCGGGTAGCACGCGCGACTTTATGGGAGTCTGGGGAGCGGAAAAAACGCTCGGCTTCATCGGAATATCTCCATCGGGATTCGCGGGCGCACAGGTGCGCCGTTTCGAACCTGAAGATGGGGCGATGAGCCTTACAGCGTCCTGTCGGCAGGATTAAACTTTTGTAAGGTGGGGATAACGAATTGTTTGAATTTCGATAGACTAATCAACGGTCCGGGGCGGTGGAATTGACCAAAGTCGAAAGCCGCCGCTCTTCCTCTTGGCTGAGAGCGTCAGCCCCCGGGCTTGCCGTATTGCGTCGACGGGCCATCACAAACAGGGCCATCACCCCCGCAATCAGCGCTACCGGCGGCAACCCCCATAAAAGCAAAGTATGCCATTCGAGCGGCGGCTTAAGCAGCACGAATGCACCATAGCGCGACACCAAAAAATCGAGCACTTGCGGATCGCTATCGCCCTCGGTCAATCGCTCGCGAACGAGAAGCCGCAAGTCGCGCGCGAGTGGCGCTTCAGAATCATCAATCGACTGATTTTGGCAGACCATGCAGCGCAGCCCACGCGACAAATCGCGGGCCCGTGCTTCAAGCGCCGGATCTTTCAGTATTTCATCAGGCTGCACCGCCAGTGCCGATTGCGATACGGTAAGCCCAATGAGCAGAGCGAATATTGCAACGCAGCGCATGTCTCTACTCCGCCGGCGCAAGCGCGGGCTTGGCCGCCGGTTTCGGTGCTCCGATGCGCAATCTCCTGTCGGACAGTGACAGCGTACCGCCAAACATCATCACCACCGCGCCGAGCCAAATCAGTAGCACCATTGGCTTGTAGTAAAGCCTGACTGCAATCGAGCCATCGTTATTGGTGTCGCCGAGCGACAGATAGAGCTGCCCCAGCCCGCTCGACATCAATGCGGCCTCGTTGGTCGTCATGCCACGCGTAGAGAAACTGCGCTTCGAGGGCTCCATGATACCGATCGGCACGCCGCCGCTGCGTACAGTGAACTTTGCCACTAGCGCGTTGTAGTTCGGGCCCGGCCGCTGCACGAGGCCATCAAACGAAAACTCGTAACCCGAGAGTGAAACGGTTTGCGTTGGTTTCACAGCGACGATGCGTTCTGTTCCCCAGGTACCCGCACAGACAATACCGAGCATGGACACGGCGATACCGAAATGCGCGATCGCGGTGCCCCAAGTCGAGCGGGGCAGTCCGGCGGCACGCTGACGAACGGTTGCGAGCGGCATTCGAAACAGGCCGGTACGCTCAACTAGATCGGTCATCGCACCCAGCATTACAAACAGAGCAAGACCGACGCCGAATGGCGCGAGTATCGACTGGCCGCCTTCTACCGCAAAGGCTATCGCTGCCGCGACAATTCCGATCGCGAAAGCCGTCATGAGCCGTTGCGCCACGCCGAAGAGATCACCGCGTTTCCAGGCCAGCAAAGGACCGAATGGAATGACAAACATTAACGCCACGAACAGCGGTCCAAAGGTCAAATTGAAAAACGGCGCGCCGACCGAAATCTTTTCCCCGGTCAAAGCTTCCAGTGCCAAGGGATAGAGCGTGCCGACGAACACGGTGAGACAGGCAGTCGTCAGAAACAGATTATTGAACACCAGCGCACCCTCGCGCGAGATTGGTGCGAATAATCCGCCCTGCTTCAACATTGGTGCGCGCCACGCGAACATCGTTAGACCGCCGCCGATGAACAGCACCAGGATGGCCAGGATAAACACGCCGCGAGTCGGATCGGTGGCAAAGGTATGTACAGAAGTGAGCACGCCGGAGCGCACCAAAAAGGTGCCGATCAGTGACAGCGAGAAGGTCAGGATCGCCAGCAGAATGGTCCAGACCTTGAGGGCGTTGCGCTTTTCCATCACCACGGCGGAATGCAACAAAGCGGTACCGGCCAGCCACGGCATTAGCGAAGCGTTCTCCACCGGGTCCCAGAACCAGAAACCGCCCCAGCCGAGCGTGTAATAGGCCCAGTACGAGCCCATCGCGATGCCAAGCGTTAGAAATATCCATGCAGCCAAAGTCCATGGCCGCACCCAGCGCGCCCACGCCGCGTCGATGCGGCCCTCGATCAAGGCTGCGATGGCAAAGGAGAACGCAATGGAAAAGCCGACATAGCCGAGGTACAGCAGCGGCGGATGGATGGCGAGGCCGGGGTCCTGCAAAATCGGATTGAGATCGCGGCCTTCAAACGGCGCCTGCGGCAGCCGAAGGAAAGGGTTGGAGGTGAAAAGAATGAAAAAATAGAAGGCGCAAGCGATCCACGATTGCACGGCCAGCACATGCGCTTTCAATATTGCAGGCAAGTTGTTGCCGAAGGCAGCAACCAGTGCACCGAACAGCGAGAGAATTAAGACCCACAAGAGCATCGAGCCCTCGTGGTTTCCCCAAACACTGGTGATCTTGTAGATCAGCGGCATCAGCGAGTGGGAGTTTTCGAAAACGGTTGCGACCGAGAAATCCGAGGTAACGTAGCAAATGGTCAACGCCAAAAATGAAACTGCGACGAAAATGAATTGCATCAGCGCCGTGGAGCTGGCGAGACGCATCAATACGGGATCGCCGCTCCGCGCGCCGATGATCGGGCCGACCGATTGGATCAACCCCAGTGCCAGTGCCAGCACCAAGGCATAGTGACCAAGCTCTGGAATCATCTCGATGTTTTCCCCTCGCCTTCCTGCCAGCGCCCCGCTTTCTTCAGGGCATCAACCACTTCGCGCGGCATATAACGTTCATCATGCTTGGCGAGTACAGTATCGGCAGCGAGAGTGCCGCCGGGCTCAAGCTTGCCCTCCGCCACTACGCCCTGCCCTTCGCGAAACAGGTCCGGCACTATACCCTGATAGTGCACGGAAATATCGCTCTTGCCATCGGTCACTGCGAAGCGCACCTGCAGATTATCGCCGCGCTCCACACTACCCGGCTTCACCAGCCCGCCGATGCGTATACGTGCGCCCGGCGGCACTGACTTTTCGGCAACATCTGTCGGTGAATTAAAGAAGACAATCGAATTGCGCAGGGCACCGAGCACCAGAGCGGCCGCAACGGCGAGGACGCCGACACTTGTACCAATCAAAATTAATCGTCGTTGTTTGCGCGTCATTCCGTCTCGTTCAGCCTGCGAGCCCCAGGCTCTTGATCATATCATCGATGCGGCGGAGTTTATCAGGATCGCTGGCGAGCGCCCGTTTGGCGTCGGCGGCGGCAGCATACGCCTTATCGCGCTCGCCGAGGACCATATAGGCACGCAATAGCCGCTCCCAGCCCTCAAGGTCGTTCCCGTTTTCCTTCAGCCGGTCGGCGAGCCGCGCCACCATGCCGCGGATCATGTCGCCGCGATCCTTCTCGCTCATGTTGCCGGCGGCAGCAACGTCTCCGGCGCTGGGACCGGGCGAAGCGACAATGGCGGGCGCACCGCCAACACGCGCAAGTGCTTCACGCACCATCGGCATCCACGGGGCATCGGCCGGTGCATTTTCGAGCATAGCTCGCCAGGTCGCGGCGGCCCTGGTGCGGTCGCCATCCTGCTCGGCGGCGAGCCCAACGAAAAACCGGGCCTTTAATTCGTTGGCGTCAAGCGCGAGCGCACGATCGAAAGCCGTTTTGGCCTCAGCCGTCACGATTCCATTGGCGGCTGCGGCCAGAGCTTCGCCGAGATCGGATTGCCTTTCGGCATTTTCGCCGTTCAATGCCAGCAACTTACGACGGGCAGTGACCGCATCGGCGAAACGACCAAGCCGCAGATAGACGGGTGCAAGAACTTCGTAGCCGCGGGCATCGTCGGGATTGCGCTCAAGATGCGCTTCCACTCGCGACACGAGGCTTGCAATCGATTTATCTTCATGCACGTCGCGTAGCCGTGCTTCCAACGGTTGACCAGGCAGTTGCGGCGAACCGATCGTGAGATAAAACACAGCCGCGACAAGTGGCAGCAACACCACGCCGGCGATCGCTGCCGCGCGCCGGCGCCACAATGATGATCCGATCGGTGCTGAGTGCGAGAATTCGGCAACGTCAGCGGCGGTAATCAGCCGGCGGGAGACCTCGACCCGCGCCGCTTGCGCTTCCAGCTCCCCGATCAGACCGGCAGCGCGGTCACGCTCGATTTCATCCAATTGGTCGCGATAGACCGCCAGATCACTCCCCGCCTGCGCATCGGCGGCATGGCCGAGTGGCCACAACACGGCAAAAACCGCCGCCGCAGTCATCAGGGCGAATATGAACCAAAGGAGCATGGTGCTTTACGATCCGCTCAGCCGTCCGTCTTGGTTGGCGAAGCAGGGCATACATCACGCCTGATCATGGCGGCAATGAGCAAGATCAAAGAGTTGCGAAGCGTGAAATAGGCCTCAGGCGCGCGCAGCCTTGCTCTCGGCGGCGCCAGCAACTTCAGCAGCTTTGCCCAGCAGAGCCGCATATTCTCGCCCAAATACCTTGGCGCAAAACCGGACGGCCGCGTCAACCTGCGATTGCCGGAAACTGCGGTCGGCCTCCCCGGCGTGGCGCAGGCTCTCGAGTAGCGCCCGCGTGCCGTTGTCGAGATTTTGCCGCAGTTCGGTCAGGACGCGTTGGGTTATTTCGTTGATGGCGAGCTCGCCAGCGAAATAACGGCAAATGCCTACGAACTCGACCAAAGCTTCAACTTCAGCCACCTCATTCGGGTCGAGCACCGAATTGGGCCGAATTTCATTCGACGGCCGTAGCCGCAGCAGGTGCCGGACACGGCTGGGCATGGACTCTATTTCTGTGCGCAGCAGATCGGAAATCTGGGTCCGCTGCGCTGCAAGCGCGCGGCCCCACGTGCTGTCGACTGGCAGCGCCAGCTCGGAGCGCAGACCACGCGCGGAATCGTGAATGGTCTTGAGCAGTGCGCCGACAGCGACGCCCTGGCCACTGTTCAAATCGTCACGCAGTTCGGTCGTCATCCGCTCGAGTTCCGCCAGCACGATATTTACGGCCACGCCGTAATGGGTCTCGGCAACGCGCGCCGCGGTGTCGCTGCCGGCCGCCTTGACGCCGAGCCGGATCAATTGCCATGGCGCCGTCATGCGGTTCATGACGGTCAGCAACGCATACAGGAATAGTTCACCGTCACGTGCGGCCGCATTCTCGATCAATGTCCTGCATTCTTCCAACTGGTCGTTGGCAAGGTTGCCGATCTGTAGCGGCAGGCGCGCGGACAGCGCCGCCAGCACGTCACGGCCTTTAAGCGCGCATTTGAGAGCGGCGAGTTCCTCGCCGGCGCGCGGCGTACCGATCTGTTGCAATGTGCGGCGACGAATTCTTTCGTCCTCCTCCGCTGCACTGAAGTTCGCTTCGATCGCCGCGGCGACACGATCCTGAAAGATACGAGCGAGACGCTCCGTCCTGGGCTGATCGCCCGCGTGCATCGCCTCACCCAGCTCCTCGGCCAAGGCGTCGGCGTCTTCGGGCAATAGGTCGCGCCGGACCCAATTCCACAAAGCTTCGAGAGATGAGCGCGCAACACGGCCGGGATGCCTGTGATCGCCGCGATCGTCGACGAGGAAGGGTTCAAGAGGCTTGAACAATACGCGCGCGGAATTTTCGATAGAAGCGGCGCCGTCGCGCTGCTCGCGAATGATGCGCCGCAATTCCTGCAAGACCAGATCGGCGCCGGCTACTCCTTCGCCACGCAGCAGGCTGCGTTCCAGTTCGCCGATCAGCAGCGAACGCGCTCCTGGCGAAAGCTCGCGCAGAAATTGCCGCAGCCGTTCGACGGTCGTTTCAGCGCCCGCCATCCTCGGTCTATCCGAATTCAAACCTTTTGGTTTGATACGGTGGGGGGCGTTAAGGCTTTATTAAGTGTGTGGGGACGTTTAGCCGATCGCCGTCCAGGTGCCGTCCGGATTGCGGCAAGCCGTGCCGCGGGCGGTCTGTGGCTGGCCGTCGATATAGACGGTGTGGGTATAAGAGCGGCAGTTACGGCCGGCCTGCTGGTAGGCGGGGCCCGGAACCACCGTGCCATAACGCCCGGAATCAGGATTTCGCCAGGACACGGGGGCGCCCGATTGGCCGCGCTCAAGCGCATCCATTTGCGCGGCATAAGCGCGCTGCTTGTCCTCGTCATCGAGCGCCGAGCCGATGCGATTGCCGATCAGACCACCCACCGCCCCGCCAATGGCCGCGCCGGCAAGGCGATTTCCCGTGCCGCCACCCGCGACCGCGGCACCAAGCAGCGCACCGGTGCCGGCGCCGAGCAACGTCCCGGTGTTCTCTCTCGGTCCCGGCCCCGTTCCGTCCGGACTTCCGGCACAGGCAGCGAGCGCAATGCCGGCGAACGCAACAACGGCGAATTTGGACGCGGACATTTCGACCCCCGGAAATAAACGTGAAAGAGCAACGAGGCGATTTGCAGAATGATCAGTCTATCGGGACGAGAGGATTGGGGCAAAACTCCGGCAGTGCACCAAAAAAACAGATCTAAATTATACCGCTGGCAGGACCAGTTCGGCGCGCAGCCCGCCGAGCGGCGCAGTGCCGAGCGTCAGGCCGCCGCCATAGAGCGCTGCCAGTTCGACCACAATCGACAGGCCGAGCCCGGAGCCGGGCTTCGTTTCGTCCAGCCGTTGTCCGCGCTTTGCCACTTGTTCGCGCTCGGAAGGCGACAAGCCGCGGCCATCGTCATCAACAATGATACGCACGATCTGACGGTCGCTAACCTGATCGGGCCGCTCGCGCATCACCTCAATGGCCACCCGCGATGACGCCCATTTACAGGCATTGTCAACGAGATTGCCCATCATCTCCTCGAGGTCCGGGCGCTCCCCGTGGAACTGGGCCTTGTCGTCGGCGTGCACGTCGATGATGAGATTTTTGTCGCGGTGAATCTTTTCCATGGTACGGGCGAGCGCAGTCACGACAGGCGCAACCTCCGCAACCGAGCCGACCACTGTAAGACGAGCGGCGAGACGGGCGCGTTCAAGATGGCGGGCCACCTGATCGCGCATGATGTCGGCCTGTTCGAGTACCTTTTGGGCAAACGGCTCGTTTCCACGCGCCGATGCTTCGTTCACCATCACCGAAAGGGGCGTCTTTAGCGCGTGGGCAAGATTGCCGACATGCGTGCGCGCACGCTCCACGATTTCTTTATTGGCTTCGATCAAGGCGTTGGTTTCGCGCGCGAGCGGCGCGATCTCCTCCGGAAATTTCCCGGTCAGACGCTCGGCACTGCCGGAGCGGATAGCGGATAGCCCATCCGTAATGCGTTTGAGTGGCGCCAGGCCGAAACGGACCTGAAACGTGGTGGTGAGCAGCAATACCGCCGCGAGAATGGAAAATGTGATGATCAGTGCCTGGTCGAACGAACGCGTTTCCTCGGAAATCTCGGCGGCATCGCCAGCCACGGCAACGAGGTAGTGCCCCTCGTCGCCGAGATCGATATTGCGCTCGACAAGTCGGAGCCGCTGATCCTCAGGACCGGACACATAACCCTCGCGCGAACCGTCGGCGCCGGCAACAATGCCGAGGTCTTGCAAGTGTGGCAGACCGCCATCCCACAGCGAGCGCGAAGCGCGAACGTCAGCCTTTCCGGGATCGAGGCGCTTGACCTGCCAGTACCAGCCAGACATCGGCAACTCAAACAGTGGCTCGCCGAGTGACTGGGGAAATTTCTCGCCTCCCTCTTCGGGCGAGGCGACGTCGGCCACCAGCGTGCGCAGGTATACGCCGAGGCGGCGGTCGAAAGCGCGTTCAACAGCCTGCCGATAGAGCGACGACAGTACAATTCCGGTTATAAGAAGGATGACCACCGCCCAGGCGGTGGCTGAAAGGAACAAACGCAGCGCGAGAGAGTTTGCGCGCATCCCATCAACGTGCATCAGGTGGCGTGAGCAAATACCCCAGGCCACGCACGGTCTGGATGATTTCAACCCCGAGTTTTTTGCGGATACGCCCGACGAATACTTCAACTGTGTTCGAGTCGCGGTCGAAGTCCTGGTCGTAGAGATGCTCAACCAGCTCGGTGCGCGAGACCACACGGCCGGTGTGATGCATTAAATAGGCGAGCAACCGGTATTCATGGCTGGTGAGCTTGACCGGATTGCCATTGACCGACACGCGGCCGGTACGAGTGTCGAGCCGCACGGGTCCGCAATTGAACTCGCTCTTGGCGTGACCGGCCGATCGGCGCAAAAGCGCGCGCACGCGCGCGAGCACTTCCTCGAGATGAAATGGCTTGGCCACATAATCATCGGCGCCCGCGTCAAAGCCCTGCACCTTGTCGCTCCAGCGATCGCGCGCCGTCAGCATGAGCACCGGCATGGCGCGTCCCGTACGGCGCCATGCTTCCAGGACCGAGATGCCGTCCATTTTCGGCAAACCGATATCAAGAATGACCGCGTCGTAGGGTTCTGACTCGCCGAGATAATGGCCTTCCTCGCCGTCGAAGGCGCGATCGACGACATAGCCGGCGTCGGTCAGCGCAGTGGCAAGTTGGCGATTGAGATCCGGATCGTCCTCGATCACGAGGAGGCGCAAGGCATTATTCTCCACTCATGGGGCATGATACTCGCTGCTGACGGCGTCAACGGTTGCGTCGACCACTTTGCCACTGCGGCCAAGCAGAAGTCAGCACATAGACGAGTTTCTCGTCTTGCCGGCACAGGCGTGCGCGGACCACTTCGGAGTGTCTGCGGTACTGGCGCAAAACTTTAAGAGCTTGAGCGAGCGAAATCGCCCGGTTGGAATCAACCGCGGCGCGCTGTTCGGCCTTGGTGAGACAAAGGCCGTACTGGGGAGCATCGGCGGCGATAGCCGGGAATCCAATGAAGCCGAGCAGCAGACCAGCTGTAATAAGAAGTCGGGGAACCGGCATGGGAGGGGTGTTATCGGCGTGCCGGTGAACGCTGCCTGAACGCATGGCTAAAAAGCCTGTTTCCGCTGGTTATCGAAGCCCTCGAACGACGCAAAAGCGTCGAGTGGCTCGCGCGGAGAGCGCCAGGAATTGATCGGGGCGGCCGCATCCTCGTAGCCGAGTGCCATACCCGAATAAATCATCAAATTGTCAGGAACGCGAAGAAAAACACGCACGGTGCGGTGAAAAGAAACCCATGCCTGCTGCGGACAGGTGTGCAAGCCAAAGCCGCGCGCCAGCAACGCAACCGTTTGAAGATAACCGCCGATATCGGCCCATTGTGCCGGCCCGTGTGCTTTTTCACGGGCGAAGAATATTGCGACCGGGGCGCCGAAAAATTGATAGTTGCGCGAATACTGCTGGTAGCGCGCCGACTTGTTCTCTCGCGACACATGGATTGACTGATAGAGCAGTTCACCCACTGCAAAACGGCGCGCCCGATAGGGCTCGGTCAGCGGTTCGGGGTAAATCGTGTAGTCGGTGCCCTCTCCTTTCGGCAGTTCGCTCGCCATGCGCGGTGCCAAAAGCGCTTTGAGCTCCTCAACGCGCTGACCGGCAATGGCATAGATGCGCCATGGCTGCATGTTGCCGGCCGACGGCGCGCGCGCCGCTCGTTCAATAATCTCGCGGACAATTTTTTCCGGCACCGGCGTCGGCAAAAACGCGCGGCAGGAGTAGCGTGAGGCGACAGCTTCGAGGACGTCCATGGATAAGGTCTCCGTAAAATTCACGCAGTGTGGGCGCTGCAAATAAGCTGCAACCCGTACTCTGCAGACATCCTAAGGTATACTGCTCGAGATCTTCAGTTACGGCATCTCGCGATCGGGCATCAGATCACACGGAGACCATTCACGATTGGGTTCGTTTTGCCAAAACTGAGGCGCGGATCGATTACTAAAGTAGTGTGAGAAATAGTGTGAAACGTACGCGTTTATCCCCAATAATGGACCAATTGCTTGCTTGATCAACCTCGGCTGAATAAAATAACTGGGCCGATAGTGTGAAGGATGAGGCGAATGCCCAGAGGCAACCCAGAAAACCTAAAGCCCTTCGAGAAGGGGCATAAAAAAATGGGAGGCCGCAAACCGGGGGTGCCCAATAAATTCACGCGTGACCTGAAGAATGCAATCATCAATGCCGCTGAGCATGTTGGTCTCGACGGCAAGGGTTTTGGTGGCCTTACCGGCTATTTGACACGCATCGCGATTATGCATCCAACATCGTTTGCATCGTTCCTCGGTCGCCTGCTGCCGATGCAGGAGGATCCAGCCCCTACTGAGTATGATTTAAGCAAATTGACTGATGACGACCTGGACGTGATGCAGCGGCTGTACGACAAAATATACTCATCTGTCTCTTCTCCTGATAACGCTGCATCTCTGCGACCTGTCCATGATGATGACGATGATGATGGTCAGTATGAGGAAAGGATCGCGGAATTGCTACAAATTAAGCCGGCGAAAAAGAGAAGAAATGCAACTAACGCCGGTGGTAATTGACGCTCGGCACTTCAAGTTTCGTATTTTTTGATTTAGTTTTTATTTACTTGGATGGTTTGACCCGCAGGCGCTTGCGGAGTCGAACGCCTGGGCCGCCTCCGTTTTCGCCGATAAATTCAACGCCTCCCAGTTCAAGAGCTACCTGAAGCGCATGCCTGGTACTTTCGGAGACTCTGGGGCCACGTTCGGTTTCCACGCGTTTTACCGTGGGAAGTGACATTCCCGCCCGCGTCGCTAACTCGGTCTGCGACCAGCCCAAAAGCGCTCGGGCAGCTCTGAGCTGTTCGATCGTAATCGATAAAATTTTGCTTGATCCTTTTTGGCTCATCCTGCTATGATCCATTTTGGATCATTCCCGTTCGTTTGCATGCCCAACTCAGAGACTAGTCAAAGATACAACGTAACTTTGCGAAGATTCGCAAAATGGGCTTGCCATTCGACAGAATCCTGTGCGTAGCCCGCATCCAGCGTGTGTCTGAATTGGAGTTCAATATGGCCCTCGAATTTGCCGCTATCGCCTACCGCACCATCCGCGACCGCCTCCGCGCGGAAGTCCCCCAAATCGACGAACAAACCCTCGCCGATACGGTTGAGGGACTGACTGACCTGCACGAGATCATCGCAGCCATCGTCCGCGCGGCACTGGCCGACGAGGCTCTGGCCACCGGGCTCAAAGGCCGGATCGCTGAGATGCAGGACCGTCTCGACCGCCTGCAGGATCGCGCCGCAAAACGCCGGCAGATCGCCAAGGATGTCATGGTCGAGCTTGATCTGAAAAAGATCACTGCGCCTGACTTCACGGTCTCGGTCCGACCGGGGATGCCCCATCTCCTTGTGCTCGATGAAGCAGCGGTGCCCAGCATCTATTGGCAGCCGGTCGCACCCCGCCTCAACCGACAGGGATTGCTGGGTGAACTCAAAGAGGGTGCCGATATCAAAGGCGTGGCCCTTTCCAATCCGGAACCGGTTCTGAGCGTGAGGACTCGGTAATGGGCTTCTCAGCAAAACAGGTGCAGGCGCTGCGGCGCGGCCTCAATAGCCGGAACGTGCGCACGCGCGAGGCCAATGGACGCGAACTCTCGTACATCGAAGGCTGGTATGCGATCGCGGAAGCCAATCGGATCTTTGGCTTTGATGGCTGGAACCGAGAGACCGTGGACTCCCGCTGCGTGCTGGCACGAGAAAACCGTGGGTCATTCCTGGCCATTTATATCGCCCGAGTCCGTATCACCGTACGTGCCGATGGAGTGACCATTATTCGCGAAGGCCATGGCTCGGGTGAAGGCCGCGGCACCTCCCCTGGCGAGGTCCACGACATTGCACTTAAGGCCGCAGAAACGGATGCCACCAAACGCGCGCTGGCGACTTTCGGCAAACCATTCGGACTAGAGCTTTATCGAAAAAGCCAACCGGCGCATAAACAGTCTTCCTCCCAGCCAACAATGGATAGTGCGCCGATACGATCGGGTTTTCATCCCGACGACACGACGCCAATTCCACGGCCATCCCGTTACTATGGCCGCCGACAATCGCCTCCAATAACCGAGCATCTTCGAGATAGCGGCGCCCAAGAACAGCGCTCCATTGCGGCTCCGCCAATTGCGCCAGCAACGGCAGACGCTTCCCCCGGCAAGATCGACAAAAGCGCCCTCAGTCTGGCCGAGCCAAAGCGACGCCGCGATAAGTTACATTTGCGTTTTATTGCATCACAGCCCTGTCTTGTTTGTGGCCGTCATCCATCTGACCCACACCATCTTCGTTTTGCCCAGCCCAGAGCACTGGGCGTCAAAGTCAGTGATGAGTTTACGGTGCCGCTCTGCCGTGGCCACCATCGGCAACTCCATCAAGCCGGCAATGAAACTGACTGGTGGAAGTCTCTCAACATCGATGCCCTTCCATTCGCCAGGGAGTTTTGGGAACAGACCCATTCCCATGAAGCGCAGCTTGAGCCGGCAATAGCGATTTCCGAGCCCAGTAAAAGCGGTGATTAAAACGCATGACGACCGAGAAACAGTTCGCCGCTAACCGACAAAATGCCAAGAACAGTACAGGGCCGAGAACGGAACACGGTAAGCGCCGCTCGCGACGAAACGCTGTTCGCCATGGGCTCACAGCGGAAACGGTTATTGATGTCCTGGAGAATGCCGCTGATTACGAAGCCCTGGCGGCAGCAATCAACGCCGATTACCGACCGGGAACCAATTTTGAGCTCGAGCTTATCGCTCGACTTGCCTCACTGCTTTGGCGGCTCCGCCGCACGGTTGCGATTGAGAGTGGACTAATGAGCATCGAGGCCAAGCGCTTGCGCAAGCAGAGTTCAATGAACAGCGCACACCCCAATAACCAGAGGCTCAGTCTCTTTTACACCCTTGCCCCTACCCTCGCGCCCAAAGCGACAGAGTCCAGTCAATTGAACGCGGATCTAAATGACACCAAGCGAGATGGTGCTGAGCGTTTGGCGAAACCGCCCCTGAAATCCGATCTTGCGTGTTCATTTATGCGGAGCGCGCGCCTAGACAGCGATGTCTTTGAACGACTCGGCCGTTACGAAGTAAGGCTGTGGCGGCAGGTGCTACAAACAATATTGCTGCTTAATTCGATAAATCGTGGTGCAAAGGAATATGTCGACTGCGATGAAAAATCTTTCAACCTGAGAAATGGCAGCGCAAAGCGCCGACGCGCCCTGTGGCCACCATTTACTACTTCTGATTAGAGCGCGTACTTACAAAATGCCATCGGCCGCGCGACTTGCCTTAGTCAAAAGCAGCTTTTTGATGAAGGGGCGCCTTCCAGCAATAACGCCGCTACGGCCGAAATGTCAGCAATATCGAACTCTTGTGCTATCCTTGGCGGGCATGTTCCGCGTTCTTTCCGTCATGATTGTTTTGATGTTCGGCGCGCCCGCTTCGGCCGTGACCGGCAATGCGCCGCCGGCCGCCGTATGGGCGGCGCGGCCGATCGTGATGGTCGTGGATGCGCGCAACGATCTGTGCACCGGCACGGCGCTGACGCGCGACCTTGTGCTCACGGCCGCCCACTGCGTGACCCGGCCGGTCGACTACACGATCAAGCCCTATCAGACCGGCGTGCAGGTCCCGGTGCGCACAATCGTGCGGCACCCGAAATTTGACTACGCGAGCTATGCCGCCAGCCGCGCCACCGCCGATATCGCATTGCTCAAGCTGGCGGCGCCGTTGCCCGACATCATTGTCCCAGCAACGCTGGCAGCGCCGCGCCGCGTCGCCGTTGGCGAGACGCTCACCATTGCCGGGTTCGGCGTCACCCTGGCGGGGACGGCGCGCGGGCTGGGGCTGCCGCGCATGGCGACGCTGACGGTGACCGGCACGCCCGGCACGCTGCAAATCCGGCTCTACGACATCGCGACGCGAAATCAGCGCCTCGGTCTCGGCGGCTGCACCGGAGATTCCGGCGGGCCGGCGTTCGACGGCGATGGCCCGCTGGTTATCGGCGTGGTGAGCTGGTCGACGGCGCCCGGTGATGAAGAAGGCTGCGGCGGCCTCACCGGCGTGACGCCGCTCTTGCTTTACCGCGACTGGATCATCGACACCGCGCGCAAGATCAATTCGCCGATCGCGCCCTAGCGGGAGTGGTGACAAGCAAAAGCCCCGGATTGGAAGTCCGAGGCCTTTGCCGTCTTGGCAGCCAAGATAGTACTCAACGCGTACTCAACAAACGCGTACTCAACCCGTACTCAACGCGGACTAGCCGCAGTGGCGAACCCGCCTGATGTGCCCGTTGATCTCCTGCCTGACGACCCGGCAATGCCGGTGATAGCCGTAGCCATTGTCATAGGCATAACTGCGATAGCCGCGATCGTAGCCGTAGCCGCGATCGTAATAGCCGGGCCCAACGCCGACACCGACCCCGACCGGGCCTGCGCCGACATATACGCCCTGCGCGCTCGCAGGCACTGACGCCGATACTGACAGGGCGACGCCCGCCGCCGCCAGAAGCCCGATTGCAAGTTTCCTCATGGGAATCCTCCTGAGTTGTCTATTTGTCTATGGGGTGAACGCCCGGTACGGGGAACCGTTCCTGGGAACTTGCTTGCAATGCTTAATACAATGCCGAAACGCGCTAACTTTGCGCGCCCGATATATTTCGTTTCAGCGGGAACGTATTGCAGTCTCGTGAATCATAAACCGGCGCGGTCGGCGGCGGCTTTCGAACGTATTTCGCGCAGGACGGCTACTCGGAGTACTGCCCCCCTTCGAGGCACTGCCACACTTCCAAAAGAATTTTTTTGTCGGCGCGATAGAGAAAATAGCACCCGGCGATCCACATCACGATCTGGATCAGGACCGACACTAAAATAAGGAAGGTTATGATCCTGGCTTGCCGCCAAAAATCGCTCGACGGAGCGCGCCAGATATCGCGGTGCCATGCGAGATGGCGCGCTGCCATTGCGGAAACGTACTTCATACTCGTCACTCATCACGCAGATAGCGCAATCCGGACTCCCGCGCGTCAGCCGATCGGACGACGTACCCCGCCCATAAAACGCGTTGCGAAAAACGCTGGTGCGGCGTTGCGCGGGGCATTGAAAAGGCCACGCCGGAAAGCCTGCCGACTGAAGAGTCTGACTTTGCACTGGCCGTCCCGCGCCTGATTTTTCTGCCGGCCGGCCGACATTTTCCCGCCAGGCGGGCCAGTGCGGTTAACGGCGCCTTGCGCGCGGAACCGCTGGCTTTCAGAGGTGTCGCGGTATTCCCGCGATCAAAAGCGCGTGTATGGCCCGCTTCGAGCGGCAAATGGATAACAGGCTGTAAACGGGTTTGGGAGTATTCGAAGTTCTGGCGACACAGAATTTCCGAAATCGCCGTGAGCTTTTCTTAATAGTTCAAGATTATTGTCGCGCTGTATAAAAGTACAACTACATGGAGTGCGTCAGATGTCCAAGGTATTTGCGTTTCTGAAAGACGAGTCAGGTGCGACCGCGATTGAATACGGCCTGATTGCCGCTGGCATTTCGGTTGTGATTATCGCGACGGTCAATGCGATCGGCACGAACTTGAACGGCAAGTTCTCGCAGATCTCGACCCAGCTCAAGTAAGCTTTTCGTGCGTGGCTGGAATTCAAGGAGCCGCCGGACACGGCGGCTTCTTTTTTAAGACCGGCGGCGCGGCCGAGAGAGCCGGCAACCCAGGAACGGTTGGCGATGCGAGGCACAGGCCGCGGGCTTCGTGACAAGTTGAAGCAAATCCTACGCAGTTTTGCGATGACTACGAGAGACTCTTGTTAACGGCACAACGGTATCGTGCTGCTGTATCGGGCCAAATGGAGTGTCACATGTCCAGCGTTTTCGCGTTCCTGAAGGATGAATCAGGTGCCACCGCGATCGAATACGGCCTGATTGCCGCCGGCATTTCGATTGTGATTATCGCCAGCGTGAATGCGATCGGTACTACCCTCAATACAACCTTCGCCGGCATTTCGACCCAACTTAAATAAGCTCCTCTCCGCACGACGTCTGCGTACCTGAAGCCGCCCCGCAAGGGCGGCTTATTTTTTGGCTATTCCCAAGTTAGTCCGCGTTGCGACGAGATCGGTTGATTTGGTCAGCTAGAAGAGTGTCGGCCGGCCGGCTGAAACAGACACAGCCCCATTCACTCGATCACCTCGTTGGCGCGCGCGATCAGCGTCTGCGGCACGTCAATTCCAATCGCCCTGGCGGTCTTGAGGTTGATCACCAGGTCGAATTTTGTGGGCTCCTGGATCGGCAGCTCGCCGGGCTTCTCGCCCCTGAGGATCTTGTCGACGTAAGTCGCGGCGCCGCGAAACAGTTCGATGTTGCTCGGCGCATATGACATGAGCCCGCCGGCGTCGACATATTCCCGGTAAGGATACATGGCCGGCAGCCGCTTTGCGGCCGCGAAGGCGACGATCTGGTCGCGGTGCGCGAGCAAAAAGCGATCGGCGATCACGGCGAGCGCATGGGGGCGCGCACTGGCGATCACGGCAAAGGCGTTGTCGAACTCATCGGCGCGGCGCACCTCCATCACCGGGTCGAGCGAAATGCGCAGGGCCTGGCCGGCGGTTTTGACCGTCTCGAAATAAGAGACGATGCCGGGGTTGCTCGGATTCCACAGCACGGCGAGGCGCGAGAGCCCCGGCACCGCCTGCATCAGAAGCTCCAGCCGTTTGCCTTCCAGCTGCGGCCCCAGAATTGTAAATCCGGTCACGTTGCCCTGCGGCCGCGCCAGGCTCGTCACCAGCCCCGACCCGACGGGATCGGCCGATGACGCCATGACGATGGGAATTGTTTTGGTCGCCTGCATGGCCGCAAGCGCGCCGGGCGTTCCGGTCGTGACGATGACATCCACCTTCAGGCGGACCAACTCGCTCGCGAGCGCCGGAAGCCGGTCGTCCCGCCCCTCCGCCCACCGGTACTCGATGGCGATGCGCTCGCCGTCGGCGTGGCCGAGCTCGCGCAGCTTTTCGCGAAACGCTTCAACGTAGTGCGGCTCAAGCGACGGCGAGGAAATGCCGAGGTAACCGACGCGGAATTTCTTGACCGGCTGCTGCGCGCGCGCGCGAAGCGGCCATGCGGCCGCCGTGCCAATAATCGCCGTGACGAAATCGCGCCGTCGCATTGCCACCCCCGGGGCTCAGGGCAGGCATCGTGCGCCTCAACCTGGATTTTGGGAAGGGCCGCTCTTTTCAAAGCCCGGCTGCAAAATCCGGCCGGCCTTGTCAGCGCTTGCAATGCGGCGCGCCGGCTATCTCGCAATAGTTTCAAAACGTGGGACCGCAGGCCAGCGGTTGCCTTTGCAAGTGCATTGGCCTGCGTGTCGGTGTCCCGCTGTTTTCATCATATTACTTTCGTCTTCGTCTGCTTCGTTATGCCCGCGCCACGCCCTCATGGCAGTGGCACCAGCTCCTTCGGGAAGTTCGTCATATATTCGGGCAACGCGACATGCAGACCGTAGATCGACACGTCGTTTTGAATTGGGCTGGTCAGATCCCTGTCAGCGATGGTCTCGGTCGGGCCAACCGCGGCCTCGAAGGCGACGCCGATCAGCGCAGCTGCCAGGATGATCGTGAGTGTTTCGCGCATGTGAGCCTCCTAACGTTGGGGAATTTCCCCAACCGCATGATTAGGCCTTCTCGCGCCAATGCTTTGTGAGCCGGTTCACACAGGCTATATTTGTTTGCTGCCCTCTTTTCAGCAGGACCTGAGTACCGCCGGGGCGATGCGGTATGGCCAAGTAAAAAGGGAGGAAACGATGAAACGCATTATTCTTGCGCTTTTGATTACAACTTTCGCTGCCGGCACCGCGATGGCGCAATCCTGCGAAAGCAGGGCCATAGGCAAAGACGGCAAGGCCCTGCACGGCGCGGCCAAAACGAGCTTCGTCAAGAAGTGCCAGAAAGACGCCTGCGAAGGTAAGGCGGTGAGCAGCACGGGCAAGCCGCTTTACGGCGCAGCCAAGAACAGCTTCCTCAAGAAATGCAGGAAGTCTGCCTGAAGGCTGCCTGACCGGAGCGCGCCACAGTCGCTTTCGAACATTAAAAGAGGCCGCCGATGAGGCGGCCTCTCGCATTGCAATATGCGTTATATCAACCGCCCGCTGGTCAATCGGGTCTATACTGGCGCCATCGCCGGCAGAAAAGAATACCAACGAACCAAGGGCTACCGGTGCCTGAGAGACCAGTCGTGCTCCCGCCTTGCATCAAGCAAGGAGCGACACAATGCGTGAATCCAGATTTATCGCGCGGCCGCAAGCCAGCATCCAGCTTCCCAAGTGCCCAAAGTGTGGCGCACAAATGTGGATCGCTCGAATTGAGCCGGACGAGCCGGATTACGACAAGCGCACCTATGAGTGCCCGGTGTGCGACAATATCATGATCGAGATTGTCAAATATCGATAAAGCGCCCGCGTCAGCAGACACTCATTTAATGAGTCATTTGCGCGGCTGCCGTGCCATGCTCGACTTCGTCGAAGCGCGGCCGCAGCGAAACACCCGTAAGGTGAAGGCCGGTACGGAGCGGTTCGAATCAGCCCATCAGCCTCTGGTTTGAACGACGGGGGCTTTGCCCTTGCCGACCGGAGCCTTGCCTTTGCCTATGCAACCGGCAAGGCCAAAGGCGAGAACCATGGAGCAGACGACAACCAGCAACTTTCTCATAGGGTACCCCCGCTTTAAATACCGGAATCAGTATAGTCACTATTTCGTTTATTTTTGATTTCCAGTGCGTGCAGAAAAGTCACACCCGAACAAAATATGACGTCGGATGATGAGCGAACCGGGTTCCGTCTCTTACGCGATTACCTCACCGGCGCGCTGTCGCTCTAAAATGCGAGAGCGCCACGATGAATAGAAGAAGGGTCGTTAGCGCGGAGACGAGACAGTAAATGCAGAAGGCGTGGATGAAGGCAATCTGCAAGTACATGAAATAGATCGAGAAGCACACACCCAAAGCCGAATAGGCAAGCGCCGCAAACCGCAGGCCGCGCGAGAGCGGGTCGAACGCAAGCAGCGCCGCCAGGCCGAACATGTACAGGTAGTAGACGACACCAAAATAACCGACCGGCAGCTTGTAAATGCGCGCATACGGGCTGTTTGCGACCTCGTTGCATCCATTGACGGGCGGAGGACACCACAGCGCCTGGCCGTTATAGAGCTGGTAGGCATCATAGAACGCGACGGCTATCCCTACGGCTGCGAGCGCGAGCAAGACGTAGGGCGCGTTAAATTGTTTTTTCATTTGATCTCGCCCGCCGTGTCCATTGCCGATTGCGGGTCGCCTGAAAGTGCCAGAGCGCGGCGAGAAGAAGGAGGAATGACGTGGCGGCGGAGACAAGGCAGTAACTGCACACCGCGCTGATAATGCCAAGCTGAAGGTATATAAAGTACACCGACGAAACGGCGCCCAAAGCGGCATAAAGAATTGCCCGCAAGCGCAAGCCGCGCGAGAACGGATCGAAAGCAAGACGCGCTGCCAATCCAAACATGAACACATAATAGATAAAGCCGAAGTAGGACATCGGCGTCCCAAAGACACGCGCATAGGGGCTGTTGATGACGGTGTTGCATCCATCAAAGATGGGGCACCACAGCGGCGCGCCGCTGTAGTTGCCATGGGCAACATAGGCGGCGTCAGCTATGCCGATGAGCGTGAGCGCAAGCATGGCGTACGCCGGCAGGGTGACTCTGCCGATCCCGGATACTCCAGTTACTTTCGCCGGCGTGTCTGTCATTGCCCGAAATCGCCTATGCAAAGGGCTATTCGACGATCATCAGCAGCGGCCCAAACACCGCATCCTGCTGTGCTTTCATCGGGAATGCTTTGACGTGCGTCAAAGCCGGGTGCAGCCGCCCCCCGTCAATTCACGCTCGTAGAATGGGCGAATTTTCAGGCGTCAGGCAAACCGTCATTGTTTCTCAGCCAGGACCCGGTGGTTGCCCTCGCCGATCACCAGCTTGCGAACGACGTCCGGCGACGATCCGCTACTCATGATCGTCTTGCACGCGTTCACATAGAGCCGGGCGGTGTCCGCCGCCAGTTGCGACAGGCGCTGGTCCACCTCATTGGTTGCCATCGCAACCGCAGCCTGCGTGATCTTCAGGAGCTTCTCGATATCCTCCAGCTGGGCTTCGGGCGTTGCTTCATGGTCGAAGGTCTCCCCTGTCCAGCGATCGATATTTGTAAATCCATTGCCGATGAGTTTTTCGGATAGCGTGTCCCACCGCGTCAATATCTGAACGGGGACGAACAGATCATCCATGAAATGTTTTCGATTGTTGGCCGGTAGACCGGCAGTGCGAATGGCACGATCGATGTAATCGCGGCCGAGGTCGGCAGCAATCGGACGGACTGCCTTGATCGCCTTCCAGCGTAAGCCGCCGGCGCCGTACACCAGAAGAAACAACTTGCCACCCGGCCGCAGGACACGCGTGAGCTCGCTCAGGGCTTTGTCAAAATCGGCCGTATGATGGATCACGCCGGCCGACCAGACAAAGTCGAAACTGGCGTCGGGGAACGGGAGCGCCAGCACGGAGGCTTGGTGAAACTTGATCTGCGGGAACGCAGCCGCGCGCCGTTTGGCGTCGGCAAGACCGTCCCCGGACACATCGACGGCGACCACCTCGCTTGCGCCGTGCATTGCCATCGCAACCGAATAGCGGCCGCTGCCGCAACCGCCGTCAAGACAGCGCTTTCCGTTCAGCCAGCGAAGATCGAACGCATTTGCATCGGCGCGTTTGGTAAACAGCGCGACCGAAGACCGGTATTGCTCATCGGTCAGTTCGGGCCACAACGAGCCAAAAAGTAATCCGGTTTCTTTCTCAAGCAGGGAAACCACGTGCACGCCACCTCGCCGCCATTACCAACCGGCCGCAAGCTTTCACGCGGTTATTGGGTGGTCAAGCCTGTAGACGGCTGCTATTCGTACGTGCGCGAACAATTTACGCGAAGTGACCTCCGCAAACAGAAAGGCCGCCTCGCGGCGGCCTCTCCGAAGTCGGGCCACGCTGCGCGCTTGTCGTCTGTTACGAGCGTTCAGGAAGCAAGGCAGCCGCGCGCGGCAAAATCACCCTGATCTCGGTGAACTCGCCCGGCTCCGTATCGACCTCGATTGAGCCCGCATGCTGTTTGACGACGATGTCGTGACAAATGGAAAGGCCAAGGCCAGTGCCTTCTCCGGCGGGCTTGGTTGTGAAAAAGGGATTGAACATCTTTTCTTTCACTTCAGGTGGAATGCCCGTGCCGTTGTCGCGGATGCATATCTCCACACGATCGCCGCGGTTTTTCGTCGTTGCGGTCAAGGTCGGCTCGTGATCGTCACCATTGGGCTCCCCACGGCGCCTGGTTGCTGCGTAGAAGCCATTGGAAATCAAATTGAGCAAGACCCGTGTGATGTCTTGCGGAAAAATGTCTGCCTCGCCGGCGGCCGGATCGAGCGACCTCTCCAACTTGATATTGAAGCCCTGCTTTTCGGCGCGCCCGCCGTGGTAGGCGAGATTGAGGCCCTCCTCGACAAGGGTATTGATATTGACGAGCCGGTGCTCTCCCGAGCCCTCCCGCGAGTGCAGCAGCATGTTCTTGACGATGGCATCGGCACGCTTCCCGTGCTGGACGACCTTGTCGAGATTGCCCTGCAGTGTATCCGCAATCTCGCAATCTCGGCACGTAGCTTGGTGTCGACGGTTGGCCCCGGTAGGGCCTCCTGCAACTCATCGATCAAGCTCGACCGAGACCGCCGAGAAATTATTGACGAAATTGAGCGGGTTCTTGATCTCGTGCGCGATACCGGCGGTGAGCTGACCGAGCGAGGCGAGCTTCTGTGTCTGCACAAGACGGTCTTGCGTGGTGCGCAGGTTTTCCAGCGAGGCGGCCAATTCGCGTGTTCGCGCCTGCACCTCGTCGAACAGCCGGACGTTCTCGATCGCGATTACTGCCTGATCGGCAAAGGTCGTGACCAGCGCGATCTGGGCCTCGGTGAATGCTTTCGGCGTCAGGCGTCCCACCATCATCACGCCAATCTGGACTCCTTCGCGCATGAGCGGGACACCAAGCATGGCCCGGTAACCGCCAAACCGCTTTGGGTCATAGGCGGCATATTCCGGATCGGCGTTCATGTCAGGGATGTGAAGAGTTTTTTTTGCCTGCACCGCACGGCCAACGACGGAGTGCCCGCTCGGCTTAAGCGATAACTGTCTCATGTCCTTCTCAAATTCCGGCGACAGGCCGTAGCTGGCGGCAAGCTGATAGCGTCCTTCGTTGGGTCGCCAGAATATTGTGCCGTCGGCCTCGCAAAGGCGGGTGGCTGACTCCGCCAGCGTGTTCAACACGACTTCCAGGTCGAATGTCGAGCGGCTGATGACCTTGAGCACATCAGCGGTCGCCGTCTGCTGCTGCAACGATTCTCGCAGCTCGCTGAGAAGCCGCGTGTTTTCGATTGCAATGACGGCCTGTGCGGCGAAGTTCTCGAGCAGAGCGATCTGCTTATCGGTGAACGGCCGGACCTCCTGGCGATAGATGACAATCGCGCCGACCACATTATTGTCCTTCACCATCGGGACCCCGACCAAGGTCCGCGCGCCGGCAAGGTTGATCGTGGCCTCGCGCAACTTATCCCCGTGCGTTGGAAGCGCAGCTACATCAACCAGGTGGAAGATCTTCCTGGTCCTCATGAGCTCCCCGAGACCTGTCCTTGGTTTGGGGTGGTACACCTGCTCGCCGCGCAGATAATCGACAAAGGCCGGAGGCGCGCCATGCGTCGCACCGATGCGGAGAGCATTTCCCTCGCGTAGCCAAAGATGGCCAAATTTCGCGCTGCAAATTCGCACCGCGTTCTCCAGCATGGAGTGGAACACCGGCTCAAGCTCGCCGGGCGAACTCGAGATGGCGCTCAGCACCTCCGACATCGCCGTCTGCTGCTCAAGAGATTCACGCAGTTCGCCAAACAGCCGCGTATTCTCGATGGCGATGACGGCCTGTGCGGCGAACGTCCGCAAGAGCGAAAGCTGCTTATCCGAAAGCGGTCCGGGCGTACGGCGCACGACGCTGAGCAGGCCGATCGCCTCATTGCGGCGCATCATGGGCGTGATCGTGATCGCCCGGTAACCGCTGGTCAGGAAGTTCCGGGCCCCGGCGGACAATTCGGCCGGAGCATTCCTCGCGTCGGGAATGTCCACGACTCTGCAATCGAGCATGGCCACACCGTGCATGTACTCCCGCGTGAAGGGGGTACGGGAAATCGTGCGTCGCCATGCTTCGGCGCGCTCGGGATCGCGCTCGGCGATGGCCGCAGCATTGATCATATCGCCGTACCTAAGCCCGAGGCTGATGAGAGCGTCCGGAAAAAGCTTCAGGCCACTCTGCACGATGGCGTCGAATACCGGCTGGGTATCGGTGGGTGAGTTGCTGATGATGTTGAGAATATCGGCAGTCGCGGTCTGCTGCTCGAACGCTTCGCTCAACTCACGGCTAAGACGCGCAACATTTTTTTTCTCGCTGGCCCGGCGCGGGACCTTTGACGCATTGCGTCGCTTAAGCGTCAACAACTTGCGGGATCGCGTTTTCGTTGCTTTGCCGCGCTGTCTCATTGCCCCTCGAGGCTCAGAACAAGCATCGTAGCGGCTCGAACAAGCACTGGAAATGGGGTGAACCCAGGTCCGCTTCCGGTCAAAAGCAGACATTGCTGGTGCCACGCGAGTGCCGGCCAGGTGCCAATAGCAGGCGTTCGCGGCTGTGCGTGGAATGTCAGTCACGTGCCGACGTCGGAAGGTCAGCTCTTGGCGTGGACGATTGGCGTTAGCCCCTGCCGTTTCCACATTTTCCAGCCCGGCGGCGGCCTGCAAGGCGAGCGCCGGAATCGGGGTCGTGCGTCGGCAGATATACCGTCGGACCTGCCTGGGTCAGACGCCTGATATTATCGAGCGTTGCAATGGAAATGCGCTCGTCAGCACTGACCCCGTCCACTTTGCCGGCGAGCATCAGTTCCTCGTTATAGGACGCATCGCCCGCCAGAAAGAAAGAAGTGTCGCCATCGCGAACCGCAACCGAGATGTGATCCGCGGTATGACCGGGCGTTGCGATGGCAAGCACATCGCCTGCTCCGGTCAATCGCCTGCTCAAGGCGAAGGGTCCGAATGGTTGGGTGGCGAAATCGAGCGGCACCGGGTCGAACCACGAAGGCCATCGATTGGGAAGATAGCCACGCACTCTCCCCATGATTCCTTTCGAGGCCTCGAGCTCGCCGCGCGCCACGAAAATTTTGCTATTGGGGAAATGTTTAAGGCCACCATCATGGTCAACATGCAAATGGGTCAGGACGACTTTTTTGACGTCGCGCGGCCCAATGCCAAGCCCGCGCAGTTGCGGCCCTATTTCCTGCTCACGCTCAAGTTTAAACGCGACTTCCCATCGCATGTAGGGATGCAGCGATTTGCCCGTTTCAAGCAGATGTGCCCCCTGCCCGGTATCGACCACGATGACACCTTCCGGATGGTCGATGACCCAGGCATAAATCGGCAGCCACTCGGTCCAGTTCCGGTCGGTAAAGATGGCGAGCTGGCGCGACAATCCGTGCCCGCGGCCTTCGATTTGCGCGGTTTTTGTTCGGACGAGGCCGGTCTGGATGGCGCGGATTTGCATCGGTTCAATGAGTGGGAGCTATAACCACGAAGCCGGACGGCAAGCTTGGAGATATTCCTGATTTTTTCCTGAGGCGCTCTGGATATTTCTTTTTGAACCGATTTTGGTTCATTTCGCAATACTGCCCGCAAATCTGAATGCGCCTTCCGGCCTCACTGTTCCCGGAACGAAATCAAAGATGCCGCATTACACGTGGGTTACGTAAAAAGACATAAGGGTCCTACATGGCCGCGGGGGATGACTATCTATTTCGGGCGGCTGAGCTTCTGGCCAAAGCCGAATGCGAAACTGATCCAGAGAAGCGAACCGAGTTTGAAAACCTGGCATGGGCCTTTTTGCGTCTGACGGAACAAGCCAGACGTAATGCTCAAACCGATGTGACCTATGAGCCGCCCCCGCCGAAGATCGTCAATCCGGATAACGAGCCATAGCGCTGATTGTCACGTACGTTTGATGACGGACGTATTCGCGTTTCGGGGCTCTTCCCCCGAAAGCTACCTTGCTACCTCCAGCGTCTGGGGATCTTAAAATAGCATTCACGACTTGAATTTACTTTCCGAACTCCGGGAGCCCACAATGGCTCTAACCCGAGCCGATTTGGCCAATCCAAATTGCCAGGTCACCGACGGTGACTACGAAACCATTTTGTCGGCCATCATGGAAACCGCGCGTGGCAGACGGTTTCTGGCTGAATATGCGAAACGCAACCGGCACGCCGAGACCGAAATGATCCTGACCGCGATCAGCAAATTAAAGTCTAGTCGAGACGACCTGTTTGACTTCAAAAGTTTATTGCACAAACGAACTCATTCCTGAAAACAGAAAAATCGATCATATGTTTTGGATCGGGCGGCGAGCGAGAACTTCAGCCCGGCACCCGGCCTCTCACCGCGTTCGCGAATGACTCGTAGGTAATGCTTCCGTCCGCAGCGATCGGGAGTTGTTCGCGCAGACGTGTGCGCAGTTGCTCCCGCGCGCCCGGCGACATGCGGTGGATCAACGTGCCATGCGTGCCCACAGGCACAGCGTTCGATGCCCAGAAATCATCGAAGCCGGAGTAGACGATGGGGATACGGATCACGTGTGTGTCGATTGAGGCAAGCCCGGCGCCTTTCCATAACGCGTGCATGGCATCCCGACTTGAAAAGGCCACGCTGCGTGGAACGGGTGGATCGATACCCATTGATTTGGCTGCTGCGAAAATCGGATGGACCGGGGTTCCGCCACCGGAAAAATCCCACATGTAGCTGGCTACCCGTCCGCCAGGCCGCACCACGCGCGTCATTTCCGCGACAGCCTTGGGTGGGTCGGGCAGAAACGAGATCACCAGGGCCATGACAGCGGCATCGAACCTGTCGTCATCAAACGGCAATACCTGCGCATCGCCCACCCGAAATTCTGCCGTTTTCACTCCGGGCCGCGTCCGCGCATAGGCCAGTTGACCTTCGGACGGATCAATTGCCGTCACTGCGGCAGGGGCACAACGAGCAATAAGCGTCTCGGTAAAAGCACCATTGCCGCAGCCGACGTCGAGCCACCGAAGACCGTTCGGAACATCGAGCCAGTCGAGGAACCCCTCGCCCGCAAGCCGGCTCCAGCGGCCCATCATCCGCTCATACGCTTCCCCGTCAGTGAAAAGGATTTCAGCTTTGCTCATGTTGTCACATCACCGGCTTGCCGCGGATATCGATTGCCTTATCGATCTTGATCAGCACGCCGATGCCGGCCTCCGCCCCGTCATGGGTCTGCTCGCGCGGCAACAGCTTGGCAAAAATAGCCTCACGCACGGCACCGCTCTCGTGCAGTTCGACGCTGCCGAAGAAGCGCAGGAAACCACTTTCCAGCACGCCGTCGCGCTGGGCTTTGAAATTGGCGTACATCACGCACACGCGCTTGTCGTGCGACAGGTTCTCCAGCACGGCGCGCTTGGAGCGCTCCCACCATGCCAGGTGCGCGTCGTCGAACACGATCATGCTGCCCTTGGGCGTAATATTCGGCCCCTGTGGCCCGTGCGTGGCGAGCAGGCAGGGATAGCCGTCGTCCCAGGCATTGCGGATCAGGGTCTTGATGGTGTCGGAGAGCGGCATGGGATTAACCTGTGGTTTGCGGACGCGGCGATCCTATCACGGTAACCTGATGTGTAGGGGGACGAGCCCTCGCAAGTCAGCTTTCATTCATTACATAGGGGGCTAACGGCCTGACGCAGCTTTGGAACCGCTACTGACCTTCAGCGTTGGCCATGGTGGGCCTTTTTTGATAAACTGGGGTTAGACGTGGCGACAGTCCTGAGTTGAGTGCCCCGTGAGTTGAGTGCCCTATGAGCCAAGAAGAAACATTGCCGGTGAGCGTGGTCGCGTTGAGAGCCGAGGGTTACTCACCGGATGGCACCAGCGTCGTCATTTCGTTGCGGACGAAATTTTCCAGCGCCGAACGAAAGTATTCCGTTCCGCTTGAATGCTTTCACGATCTCATCGTCGATCTGCAACGGCTGAATGCGTCGGCAGACGGCAAGCCTCATGAGACGTCGCTTCTGGAAAACACGCCGATAGCCGCCGAATAGATCGGCGAAATTTCACTTATTGATCTTTACGTACAAAAGGAAAGACCGCCTCGCGGCGGTCTCTCCGAAATCCGATCAGGCGTTTTGATCAGGCGGCAGCGTTCTTCCGCTTTCTGCGCCGAGCGAGCAAACCGAACACACCAAGTCCACCGGCAAAGAGCGGTAGCGCGGCCGGAAGTGGCGTTGCTGTGTCGCCGCCGCCGCCAGTGGTGCAGGTAGTGATGCATGTCCCGTTGCCATAAGAAGTATCAGGTGCATCTCCAGTGCCGAAAAATAAGACGACGCTGCTGAGGTTGGTAAGGGTGAAGGTACCAGGAATTGTAATCGCGAAGGTCGCCGATCCCAAGACGCTTGGATTGTGCGTTTCAACCGAATTAGCGTGGTTGTACGTGCCTGTGTGTGCGAACCCGCCCGCACTATCCGGACCGATGATCAAACGATCTGGCGCTCCGCCACTTAGAGTAGTCAACAAGATCGAAGTGCCCGTTTCGTTCGCCTTCCATCTCGTGAGGCTGTCGCTCGTAGCAGTCGTATACGTGTTATCTGAGTTAATCGTGCTGATGTTGCCGCTATTCGTTGTTGCCAACGCTCCGGACCCGGTGGCCCCGGTCAAACTGAATGATACCCCGCTGATCTCATTACCAGCTGACCACTTTGTAGGTTGTAAGAGATCAGTGAGTACGACAGTGAGGAGGTTGCCGCTAAGGCTGAAATCGGCCGTTCCATTTACCGCGCCGTCCGTACCTAGTGTCGGAGTACCGCTGAACTGGTAGGTGACGGCTCCTGCTGGCGCACCAAACGAAACGATCGCGGCAATCGCAGCCGCGCTCACAAGACCATGCTTAAACATTAGGAGTCCTTACCCAAGGCCACGCCCGCCACAGCCGCTCTATATGCCGATAGAGAAAAGCAGTCTACTAATTTCAAATAAAAATAATGGAACTCTCCGATAAGACTTTGAAACGAAACAAATTTTCTACGCGAGGTAGTTTGAGGTGTTCGATATCAGCTCTGGGTCAAAAGCAGACATGACGCCTGCTGATCGCAATGTTCGAAAGCGGACATTGGCCGGTCGCCCACAGCGCGCCTGCCTACTCAATTACCTCGTCGGCGCGCCCGAGCAGCGACATTTGAACGGTGAGACCGAGCGTCTTTGCAGTCCTGAGGTTGATGATCTACTCGACTTTCGTGGACTGCATGACGGCAGGTCGGCCGGCTTTTCGCCTTTTAGAATCCGGCCGGTGTAGAGTCCGGCCTGGCGGGAAGCGTCCGTCACAATGATTGCGGTCACCGATACCGTGAACGAGCGCCAAAGCGAAAGAGCGCAAAAACCCTGGGGAGAGCCATGAGAAAATTCGTTGTTGCGATGGCGCTGACGGCATTTGCCGGCATCGCTTGTGTGCAGGCGCAGACCTACCCATCGCGCCAGATCACGCTCGTGGTTCCGTTCCCGCCAGGCGGATCGACCGACGTTGCCGCGCGCATCATGGCCGAGCGCATGCGCGCGCCGCTCGGACAGTCTGTCATCGTCGAAAATATCGGCGGTGCCGGCGGCAGCATCGCGGTCGGACGCGTCGCGCGCGCCGCGCCCGATGGCTACACGATCGACATCGGCCAGTGGGACACCCATGTCGGCAGCATCATCTACAAGCTGGACTACGATCTGCAGAAGGATTTTGAGCCGATCGGACTTGTGTCGGTCAATCCGCAGCTCATGGTCGCCAAGAAAGATCTTCCGGCCGACAATTTGAAGGATCTGGTCGCCTGGATGAAGGCAAACCCGGGCAAGATCAATTTCGTCAACCAGAACGCGGCGGCGAATGTGACCGGCGTTCTGTTCGAACAACTGACCGGCCAGAAAGTCCAGTTCATCCCCTATCGCGGCGCCGGCCCCGCCATGACCGACCTGGTCTCGGGCCAGGTCGATCTGCTGGTGGTGCAAGGCGCGGTCGCGCTGCCGCAGATCAGAGGCGGCAAGATCAAGGCGATCGCCAACCTGTCGCCGCAACGCTCGGCGTCGATGCCGGACATTCCGACGTCGGACGAAACCGGCGTGCCGGGTCTCTATATGTCGGGCTGGTTCGGCTTCTGGGCGCCCAAGGGCACGCCGAAGGATATCGTCACCAAGCTCAACAGCGCGATGGTGGAAGCGCTCGCCGATCCGAATGTGAAAGCCCGTTTCACCGAGCTCGGGCTCGATGTCGCGCCGCGCGAGCAGCAGACGCCGGAAGGGCTCGCCAAGTTCCAGCAGGCCGAGATCGACAAGTGGTGGCCTATCATCAAGGGCGCCGGCATCAGCGCGCAGGCGCAGTGAAAGCGCTCGCAGCCCGCGCCCAAATTCCGCCTGCGGGGGCGCCCCACGTCCTGCGGATTTCAGAGGAACGCAGCCGTGCGGGGCAGGATAATCCTGATTTCGGTGAACTCGCCCAACCGGGTGTCGACCTCGATTGAGCCGGCATGTTGCTTGACGATGATGTCATGGCTGATGGAGAGGCCAAGGCCGGTGCCCTCTCCGGTCGGTTTGGTCGTGAAGAACGGGTTGAACATCTTTTCTTTCACGTCGGGCGGAATACCCGTGCCGTTATCGCGGATCGTGATTTCCACACGATCGCCAAGGTTTTTGGTTGAGGCGGCAAGGATGGGCTCGTAGCCGGCGCCATTTGTTTCCGCGCCGCGCTTGGTCGCCGCGTAAAAGCCGTTTGAAATCAAATTCAGAAGAGCCCGCGTGATGTCCTGCGGGAAGACGTCGGCTTCGCCGGCAGACGGATCAAAGGATTGTTTAAGCGTGATCTCAAAAGCCTGCTTCTCGGCCCGTGCTCCGTGCCAGGCGAGATTGAGGCTTTCCTCAACGAGAGCATTGATATCGACAGGCCCGGTGCTCACCAGAGCTTTCGCGCGAGTGCAGCAGCATGTTCTTGACGATCGTATCCGCGCGCTTGCCGTGCTGCACCACCTTTTCGAGGTTGTCGCGTAACGTGTTCATCAGTTCGGTGATTTCACCGCGTCTCTTTTCGTTGAGGCTCACGTCGGTGAGGGCTTCCTGCAACTCACCGACCAGCTCGGCAGAAACCCCGGAGAAATTATTGACGAAATTGAGCGGGTTCTTCATTTCATGCGCGATGCCGGCGGTGAGCTGACCGAGCGAGGCGAGCTTTTGTGTCTGGACAAGGCGATCTTGTGTCGTGCGCAGATTCTCCAGCGAGGCTGCCAGTTCGCGGGTGCGGGCTTCCACGCTTTCGAACAGGCGAACATTTTCAATCGCAATCGCGGCCTGGTCGGCAAAGGTCGTGACCAGCCCGATCTGTTTGTCGGTGAATGGCCGCACCGCACTGCGCGTCAGCATAATGACACCAATCGGCACGCCTTCACGCAGCAAAGGTACGCCAAGTACGGTACGGAACTGGCCGATCCTGCGGCCTTCAATCAAAGTGTATTCAGGATCGGCCTCAACGTCAGTCACATGGACGGGTTTGAGTTCGGTTACGGCACGTCCAAGTACCGTTCCACGCCCTGGCACGATCGGCCGCTCACGCATGTACTTGTTATATTCAGGCGAGAGGCCACAGCTTGCGACATAAGGATAGCTGTTTCCTACCGGACGATGGATAGCAGCGCTATCCGCCTCGCACAGCCGCGCCGCCGATTCCACGAGCGCGTTCAGCACCGTTTGCAGATCGAATGTCGACCGGCTTATGACCTTGAGCACGTCGGCGGTGGCCGTCTGTTGCTGGAGCGACTCGCGCAGCTCGCTGAGCAGGCGGGTGTTCTCGATGGCGATGACGGCCTGGTCGGCAAAGTTCTGGACCAGCTCTATCTGCTTATTGCTGAACGGGCGGACCTCGAGACGATAGATGGCGATGACGCCGATCAGATCGTTCTCTTTAAGCATCGGTACAATAAGGAGAGTCCGAGCCGCAGCAATCCTGGCGATCGGCTCATCGGGATTTTCTGCGGCGATGTCGGCAATATGGATGACCCGCTTCGTATCGACAACACGGTAAAGAAAATGTGCCGAGCGACGAGGCGCAATCGGATTGCGTTGCTGTTCGGCAGCCCAAGCCTGCGGCGCGTTATGCAGAGCAACGTTCCGGAACGACTTGTTTTCGTAGAGCAATAAATTGCCGAAGCTGGCCTCGCAGAGCCGGACCGCGTTCTCCAGCATAGCCCCGAATACGGGCTCCAGTTCGCCAGGTGAACTGCTGATAACTTTGAGCACGTCGGCGGTGGCGGTCTGTCGTTGGAGCGATTCGCGCAACTCGCTGAGCAAGCGCGTGTTTTCGATTGCGATCACGGCTTGCGCCGCGAAGTTTTTGACCAGCTCGATCTGTTTTTCGGTAAACGGACGGACCTCCTGGCGGTAAACGACGATAGCACCGACCAGTTCATCCTCCTTGAGCATCGGGACAACGAGGTGGCTTCGAGCGCCTGCCGATTCCACGAGGGTGACGAAGCGAGGGTCGCGCTCAATATAGGCCGGCTCGGCCTTTAGATCGGCGATGTTGACAACACGTCTGGTTGCGACCACGCGGGCGAGTGGGTTGCGCGGGTTGTCACGTACTATAAGAACCGGTTGCTGACGCCAGCGCTCGGCGTAAGCCAGGGGCGCGTTCTGATGGGCGGCGATACGAAAAGAATCATCCTCGTAGAGAAACAAATTGGCGAATTTGGCCTCGCAAATACGGGTCGCATTTTCGAGCATGGCCCGAAAGACAGATTGTAGTTCGCCGGGCGAGCTGCTGATGATTTGCAGTACCTCCGAGGTCGCAGTCTGCTGCTGGAGTGATTTACGCAGTTCCTTGAACAGCCGCGCGTTCTCGATGGCGATGACGGCCTGGGCCGCAAAGTTCTCAAGCAGAGCGACCTGCCTATCGCCGAACGGACGCACCTCTTGGCGGTAAATGACGATGGCGCCGACTAGCTCACCTTCCTTGAGCAGCGGCACGAGTAACAGCGTCCGAGCGTCGGCAGAATTGACGATCGCGACAATCCGGGGGTCTTCACGCTCGATATAGCACTGTTCTGCCGTGAGATCGGCAATGTGAACGACCTTCTTCGTTGCCGCCACGCGTCCGAGCGGAGTGCCCGGACTGCGGCTGACAAGAAGGACGGGTTCACGCCGCCAAAGCGCGCCATAGTCGGCCGGGGCATTCCGCATAGCAACGACGCGAAAGGAATCTTTTTCGTAGATATACAAATTGCCGAACTTGGCCTCGCAAATGCGCACCGCATTTTCGAGCATGGCGTCGAACACGGGCTCCAGCTCACCCGGTGAACTGGAAATAACGCGCAATACCTCGGATGTTGCGGTCTGTTGCTCCAGGGCCTCGTCGCGTTCGCGGGTGAGCCGCGCGACATTTGTTTCCTTGCCGGCAGCGAGAGAATGGCGACGACGTGAACGCTTTGGCGCATTGAGGCGCTTCAACGTCTTCTTGCGTCGTTGCCTCTTGGTTGCCTTGCCGCCTATTTTATTGCGCCGTCTCATTGCCTCCCCCCGAGGCTCAGAACAGGTCAAACTAGCATACCGCAAGGGGAATGACTCGGAGATCTAACCACGTATTGTCCGCTCTTAGCCCGGCGGCAGACGTTGATCGGTGGTATCGCCTTTTATTCGATCACCTCGTCGGCGCGCGCAAGCAGCGACGGCGGCATGGTGAGGCCGAGCGCCTTGGCGGTTTTGAGATTGATCACCAGCTCGTACTTCGTCGGCGCCTGCACCGGCATGTCAGCTGGTTTCTCGCCCTTGAGGATGCGGTCGGCGTATTCCGCCGCGCGCCGGAACTGGTCGATTCGATCCGGGCCGTAGGAAATCAGGCCACCGTCCAAGACGTTGAAACGAAAGCCGTAGACTGCGGGCAGCTTCAAACGAGCCGCAAGCGCGATGATCGTATCGTGATAAACCGACACCGAGGCGCTCGGAGTGACGATCAAGCCGCCATTCGGAGTGCGTGCGAAGGCTGCGAGAGCGCGTTCGATGTCGCCGACATCGCGTGTGTCGACCGGACGCAACTCCACACCGAGCGACGGCGCCACAGACTGGCATGGCGGCGAATTCCCCAATCCCGGCACGATTGGTGGAATCCCGAAGGACAGCCGCTCGAGTCGAGCTGCGGCACGATCTGCTTGAGTAGTTCCAGCCATTTCCCGCTGAAACTATATTCGAACAGCATAAAGCCGGTAGCGTTAGTGCCCGAGCGGGCCAGGCTATCGACGAAACCGCCGCCGACCGGATCGGAGACGCGCACGAATACAATCGGCACCGTGCGAGTGATATGTTGCAAGGCCGTCACACTCGGGCTGCCGCTCGCGAGGATGACATCCGGCGCGAGAGCAATCAGTTCCGTTGCGTATTTGCGATCAAGGTCGCCGTTGTTCTCGCCCCAGCGGACGTCGAACTGCACATTCCGGCCAACGGTCCAGCCCAGTTGTTGCAAGGCTTGTTGAAACGCCCCGACTCCGGCCTGACCCTCGCGATCGTCGGCGGCCGTGTTCATGAGTACACCGATACGCCGCACTTGCTCGGATTGCTGCGCGAGCGCGGCCAACGGCCAAACTGCCGCACCGCCTAGAAGCGTGACGAATTCGCGCCGCCGCATGTGCCCCCCGAAAGGACCGCGCCTTGTACAATACTTAAAGCCTAGCACTTTGCGACCGGGCGACGAGTGTGAAGTTGCACACAACCGGTTCGGATCCTGACCAGGTTCAATGTCCGCTTTGGACCCAACCACCTCGCCGGCGCAGACATGCCACGGCGCCTCTATTTCGATAGCCGGTTGTGATCTACAGTATGCGTATGGGGAGAAGAGCCGCCTTCTGGTTTACTGTGATCCTGCTGGCTGCGCTTTGGGTTGTCGCCCTCTATTTCAATTTTTCGCGCTCAACATCGGACGATGGGCCGTCCCTGTCGTTGCGGTTTTCGTGGTTCGGCATTCCAGCCTGCTCGTCGATCTCGCCGTCATTTGACCTGGGCGGCGTACCGACCGGCACCACTCGTTTGAGTTTCAGGATGACCGATCTCAATATGCCGACGTTCCACCACGGCGGCTCAACAATCGCCTATGTTGGGGATGCAGTGAGCCGAGGGGCAATCCAATATACAGGTCCATGCCCGCCTCAAGGCGCGCGCCACAATTATCGCTGGACGGTACAGGCACTCGATGCCGCGGGTAACATCTTGGCCAGCAGCAGCGCGGAGGCGATGTTTCCGCCCTGACGCATTCAGTTCTTTTTTTCATAAAGAACAGGCGTCAATCCATTCACTCGATCACCTCGTCGGCGCCGGTGAGCAGCGGTGACGGCACCGTGAGGCCCAACGTCTTCGCAGTCTTGAGATTGATCACCAACTCGAATTTGGTCGGCAGTTGCACGGGCAGCTCGGCGGGCTTTGCGCCGCGCAAGATGCGATCGATATAGGAGGCTGAGCGGCGCGAACATATCGGTGATATCGATTCCGTATGAGATCAGGCCGCCTTCCCGCGGCACAATACTGATGAAGTACATGAACGGCACCTTGTGCCGTATCGCCAGCTCGACAATCGTTTTGCGATGGACGGTCATGAAACCATCCGTCATGGCGATGAGACCGCTGCCTGGCTCACGCCCAAGTCCTGCGATGACCTCTTCAATATCGGCCTCGCGATGGACAGGGGACGCGAATGGCTTTACGCCGAATTTTATCGCCGCAGCTTCCATGGATTGCATATAGATTTGCGCGTATGGGGCTGTCTGCGGATTGAACATCACGGCGATCCGGGTCACGCCGGGCGCGATCTCCTTAAGCAGATCCAGCCACTTCCCGCCGATCGTCGGCTCGAGATTGATGAAGCCGGTGACGTTGCCGCCGGGACGCGGCAGGCTCTCGACCAAGCCGGCGCTGACCGGATCCGATACAGCCGTGAACACGATCGGAATCGTCTTCGTCTCGCGCTGCAATGCGACGGTCACCGGCGTGGTGTTGGACAGGATTACCTCGGGGTGCAGTGCCACCAGCTCTTTTGCAAATGTAGACGCGCGATCGATATCTCCAGAGGTCCATCGCAAATCGATCCGCAGGTTGCGGCCTTCATCCCACCCCAATGCCAGAAGCGCTCGCTTGAATGCCGCCAGGCGGATTTGCGCTTCGGAGTCGTTTTCCGCGTAGCCCATCGCCACGCCGATCCGCCGCATTCGCTCGGCCTGCTGCGCGCGCGCCACCAATGGCCACGCTGTTGCTGCGCCGCCAACAAGGGTAATGAATTCGCGCCGCCGCATTTACCCCCCGCCCCCGTAAAGACCACGCCTGCCAAATCATAGCAGGTTGCGACCGGGCGGTACGTGAGAAATGGCACGCAACCGGCATCAGACGTTAATCAAGCCTCACGCCGGCTGTGAGCAAAGAATGCATTGCGACGCGCACGTGCGATGTCATGAACGCTGAATAAAACGCTCCGCACGCCAACGCTCTGGGCTCACGGCAAATTCGACGGGAAAATGACCGTGTAGTCGATATATTGCTCCTCGCGCAGGCCGGGCTGCGGCAGGGCGCCGACCGTCTGACGGTTCGTCGGCTGCGATGAACCAACGGACACATCCCTCCGATGTGCGCCCGGCGAGGACGCGATGCTCAGCAGAAATACAACAAACAGAACCGCGGCGCAGATCGCACCGACTGATGCATTGGGCCAATTCTTGAAGGTCTGCAACATGACGCTCTCCACTCGTTTGGCAAAAAGGCTGGCTTTGCGCCTCGCCTCGTTGTGCTTTTTTAGAGGGAGCGGGCATTCCCCTGTATGAGTTGGTTCACACAAGGGAAAGTTTGCTGTTGCAGTCGGCCACTTCGCGCCGCGGTGACTTTTAATGAACCTTAGCGGGAATACTTACTAAACATTTGGGGAAAGGTTTTGCCCAGCCAGCTCTGCGTTCGGTATAGCCAGGTTGCCTGGTAGCAGGCCGGGTTTATGTATGGATTGTCCGCCTCGGTAAACCCACCATGGCAATTAGTGCCAGCCATGCTCCAGGTATACCCCGCAGCATTCATGCAAAGCTCCATGAACTCCCTCGTCCTCGCGGAGAAGAGGACAGATTGAGTTGGATAGGTCTTCTGCGTTTCGAAATGACACTTTGCAACTTTGTCAGGCGACGGCATGCAGCCGACCAAAACAAGAAATGAAAATAATATACCGAGTTTACGCATCGTTCAGGCCCCCGCCGCAACCATCGAAATATGACAACTAAGAGCCACACAAGCAACTAACCAATCGCACGATCTCCTGATTTAGCGATGGTTGCAGCCGCGCGCGGCAGAACGATCTTGAACTCGGTGAATGCACCAGGCTGGGTATCGACCTCAATAGACCCGCCATGCTGCTTGACGATGATGTCGTGACTGATGGAAAGGCCAAGCCCTGTACCCTCCCCGGCAGGCTTGGTCGTGAAGAACGGATTGAAGATCCTTTCCATTACCTCGGGCGGAATGCCGGTGCCGTTGTCGCGGATTCTGATTTCCACACTGTCGCCGAGGCTCCTGGTGGAAGCAGCAAGTGTGGGTTCGTAATCGCTCCCCTTTGCTTCCGCTTTACGCCTGGTCGCCGCGTAGAAGCCATTTGAAATCAGGTTGAGCAGCGCCCGGGTAATCTCCTGCGGGAACAGATCGACCTCCCCGGCAGCGGGGTCCAGAGATCTCTCCAGCGTAATATTGAAACCCTGCTTCTCGGCCCGCGCCCCGTGATACGCAAGACTAAGGCTCTCCTCGACAATAGTATTGATTTCGACAGGCCGGTGCTCACCCGAGCCTTCGCGCGAATGCAGCAGCATGTTCTTGACGATCGCATCCGCGCGTTTGCCATGCTGCACGACCTTATCGAGATTGCCTTGCAGCGTATCCGCAATCTCGCTGACCTCTACGCGCAACTTCTTGTCGAGGTTCGCTCCGGCGAGGGCCTGCCGCAATTCGTCAATAAGCTCGACTGACACCGCGGAAAAATTGTTGACGAAATTGAGCGGGTTCTTGATTTCGTGCGCAATGCCGGCGGTAAGCTGGCCGAGCGAGGCGAGCTTCTCCGTCTGGACCAGGCGATCCTGGGCGGTGCGCAAGTCCTCCAGTGACTTCGCCAATTCGCGCGTACGGGCCTCGACACGCTCGAAAAGGCGCACGTTTTCAATTGCAATCGCGGCTTGGTCGGCGAATGTCGTGGCGAGTTCAATCTGCTTGTCAGTGAACGGGCGCACCTCCGAGCGCGTCAAACTCAGGACGCCAATCGGAACGCCCTCGCGTAGCATCGGGACGGTGAGAACCGTTCGATAATCGCCCAATCTCTGCGCCTCGATCAAAGTGTATTCCGGATCGGCCTTTACGTCGGGGATATGAACCACCCCACCGTCAAGGAGCGCGCGCCCGAACGCAGAGCCCCGCTCGGCCACAATCGGAATATCTTTGACATACTCCTGGAATTCGGGAGAAAATCCGTACGCCTCGGCGCGGTAGAAGGCTCCATTTTTTTCACGAGTGATGTTGGTTTTGTCGGCATCGCAGAGCCGGGCAGCTGATTTAACGAGGGTTTGCAGCACCGTCTGCAAGTCAAAGGTCGAGCGGCTAATGACTTTGAGCACGTCGGCGGTGGCGGTTTGCTGCTGGAGAGATTCACGCAACTCGCTGAGCAGCCGCGTATTCTCGATAGCAATGACGGCCTGAGCAGCGAAGTTCTGAACGAGTTCGATTTGCCTATCGCTGAATGGTCGAACTTCCTGGCGAAAAATATTAATAGAACCGACGAGCTCGCCCTCCTTCAGCAGCGGCACCGCAAGCGTGGATCGAAATCCACCGAGTTCAACGGCCGTGACCACAAATGGATGGCGATCGACATAGGACTTCAGCTTTGCGAGGTCCTCGATGTGGACAACTTGCTTTGTGGCTGCGACGCGCCCAAGCGGTGCGTCCGGCGGTGGTCGGAGCAGAGGTTCCCGCTTGCGCGCCTCAACATACGCGCTTGGGGCGTCGCGAGTAGCGGCAACCGCACGGAACGCATCAGCGTCGCTGAGATACAGGATGGCGAATTTGGCTTCGCAGATGCGCGCGACGTTTGTCAGCATTATATCAAATACTGGCTGCAATTCGCTGGGTGAGCTTGAAATAACTTTCAGGACTTCCGAGGTCGCTGTCTGCTGCTCCAGCGATTCGGAAAGCTCGCGCGTACGCTGCTTTTCGGCTTCGAATAGCCGCGTGTTCTCGATGGCGATCATCGCCTGATCGGCAAAGGTGGTGACAAGCTCGATCTGCTTGGGGGTAAACGGCTTGACCGCGGTACGTAACAATCCAATCACAGCGATTGGTACGCCGTCGCGGAGCAGCGGCACACCCAGCATGGAACGGTGTTTCCCAACGCGCTGGTATTCATGGGATTTGTATTCGGGATCCGCGAGGCAATCTGGCATATGGACTGTGCGGCGCTCGACCGCTGCCCGCCCGACACACGACGCACGGTCCGAGCTGATCGGATGTTCCGAGAGAAACTTGACGTAGGCCGCCTCGGCGTTGTTGGCGCCCGCCACATAATACTTTCCGTCCTGTAATTTGAAGAAACAGGCATATTCTGCCTCGCACAGACGCCCTGCGGTCTGAAGAATTGCATCAAGCACCGGCTGCAACTCGTTTGGCGATCGACTAATGACGTTGAGAACATCGCTGGTTGCAGTCTGATATTCCAGCGCCTCGGAAAGATCATTGGTGCGCTGCTGAAGCTCATCGAGCAGGCGCGCATTCTCTATAGCGATCATGGCTTGCGCGGCGAAGTTCTCGACCAGCGCGACCTGCTTGTCCGTGAAGGAGCGGATCTCATGCCGGTAGATCATGAAAGCGCCGACGAGATCGCGCTCCTTGACGATCGGGACGTAAAGTGCCGTACGAATCCGGCCGAAGTCCGGATTCAGGCGGCGGGTCCCCTCATATGCCGCTTCGGCCGCCACGTCGACCACCTGAACGGTCCGCCGGGTCTCTTCCATTCGAGCGAGCCCGGTTTTTGGCGGCGCGCGGTGGAAGCGTGAGACGACATCCGCGTAACGTTCAGAATGGCCATAGACGGCAGCACCGCGAAAGCCCGACCCATCGTACAGCGCGAGCGTGCCGACCTCGGCGCCGCACAGGCGTGTGGCATTCTCGATCACCGCATTGAAGACCGGTCCCAGCTCGCCCGGCGATGACGAAATGATTTGGAGCACGTCGGCGCTTGCGGTCTGCTGTTCCAGCGCCTCATCCCGCTCACGGGTGAGCAGCGCAACCCTGTCGATCGCATGGATAGTGGATGACTTGCGACGACGAGCGGCCTTCGCTGTATTGCGGCTCCTCAACGTCTTGCGGCGTTGCGGTTTAACTGCTTTTCCGCCTGCTTTTCCGCGCAGTCTCATCGCGCCTTCCCCGAGCCACAGGACAAGGCATCGTAACGGCTTAAACGTGCCCTGGGAAAGGCCCGGCGCGGGGCGTGCCGACGAAACGGCTACATACGCGCTGCGGTGACTGGCCGGAAATTAACCGCGGCGATGAGCCCGATCACAATGAAGATCACCAGCACAGCGGCCTGAGTGATCGCAAACGGCGGCTCAGACTGCGTCGGCGCCAATGCATTCAGGGCCGAAACCTTCATGAAACTCTGCGCGACCAGAACAAACACATTTAAATAGAGCGATATGATTGCGGTGATCACGTAGATCCAGCGCCATGCACCCACCAAGCGCTCTTTATATAAAGCAAACAGAGCGATCGCCAGGATCACGCAAGCCAAAGCGCCGACACCCAGAGCCGGCGTGAAGCCGTGGATCGGAAACAGGAACCCGGTCAAGCTGGTCAGTGCCGTGGTGAAGAGAAACAGTGCGGTCGTGCCAGGCAGCTTTTGCGAAGCGAACATCCCGCCTACGGCAATCAGTCCACTCCCGATCGCGACCAGAGTAATAACTACATGCAAAAGAGTGAAAGCTCCGACCGACACCCCCAGGATCATGGAACGCCCCCGTTGTTGGCCTATAACTTTATGCAAATAGTACTTTGCCGGGACGCGGCCCGCCATAGCGGCAATACAGAAATTAGAGAATGCCGCGTCGTACAGAATTTCACCCGGCAGACGCAATTCAGCAGACGGGCCGACAAAGCCATCGGCGATCTCTGCGGCGAGTTCGCAAAATAAAACCCCGATGGCTAAACCGGGGTTTTTATTTCTTGGTACTGACTACAACGTTTTAAAACTTGTAATTCACGCCAACCAGCACATTCTGGAGGTCCGCTTTGCCGCTGACGTTGGCACAAGTAGCAAGACCACAGGTTGTAAAGGTCGCACTGCGCGACCCGAAGCCCATGAAATTGTATTCCAGGAACACCGACCAATGCGGCACGAACATCCATTCGACACCGCCGCCGATGGTCCAGCCGGTCCGCGAGTTGTTGCCGATCTCGCCAACTTGCACGCCCGCAGAATTGTTAAATTTTACGTTCCATTGCGTCCAAGCCGCGCCACCCTGCGCATAGAGCAAGACGTTTGGTTGCAAGAGATAGCCGCCGCGAGCCGTCAGAGTATCGAACCAAGTTACGTGGCTGTCGGCGGTGCCCGAGAACAACGAGTCCGAAAACGCCGTACTTTTGTTCAAGCTTGTCCCGTCGAACATATTGCGGAAACCAACCACCCACGGGCCCATTTGATAATCGCAGCCGATCTGAACGCCACCGGCAAAGCCGCTATTGTTGGACGAAACGGATACACCAGTATTGACGTCGGTCGCGTCCACCTGCCCAAAGGCGCCGCCGATGTTGCCGCCGACATAGCAACCGGTCCAACTGGCGACCGGCGCCGGTGCCATCATGGGCGCCCTGTATGCAGGCTTCTGCGGCAGGTCTGCTGCTAGCGCCACTTGGCAGAGTGCAATCGTCACTCCGACCGCGGCGAAGAATGCCGATTTAATTCTGAGCATGGCTTCTCCCCATTCCAGTACAATGATCGTGGTTTTGGGGTAGCACAGACCATTGCACAAAAAATGAAAGCTATGTTCTCGCAGTTATCATGGTACCTGCGATGCCGAAGATTTTACGATTGAGGTTTCTATACGGTGACGTAGACGGAGCCGTTAGAATATCGGAATACCATTCCCGTTGTTTTCGTCGGCAAAGCAATCGTTCCTCTCCTTTCAGAGATTTGTTTACGCAGATTTGCGCCGCAACGATTTGCGCGTCCGCTTCGTGCCAGAAGACCTGCGCGAAAAAAGAAAGACCGCCTCGCGGCGGTCTCTCGAAATTCGATCAGGTGTTTCCGGAAAAAATGATCAACCTAATTTGACGAAAAGACATCTCATCAATCGAGTCAGTTCGGCAGCGGTTAATCAGTGATTTATTTTGGCCCCGCCTTTGCCGCCGCCTTTACCGCCGCCTTGGCCACCCTGCGCGCCTTTGCTGGCCTGGAAGCTTTTGCCAGTCTGACTTCCCTGGATTCCCCTGTTGGTGACACTCCTGCTGGTGACTTTGGCTTTATTGCCGCTCTGGACCCCTTGGATACTTTTGCCGCTCTGGACCCCTTGGATACTTTTCCCGGTCTGGACCCCTTGGATACTTTTGCCAGTCTGGACGCCTTGGATGCTCTTGCCGGTCTGGACGCCCGAGATGCCCTTCCCGGTCTGGATGCCTTGAATTCCTTTTCCGGTCTGAATGCCCTGGACGCCTTTTCCACCGACATTACCGAACTGCTGTTGAAGTTTCATGTTCTTGAACTGAACATTGCCGTGATGAGCCGGGTCGAACTTCCAGTTTTGGAATTGGCCGCCACCGCTGAGATTGACTCTGTTGAATCTGCTGTAAAGTGCGGTGTTGGTCTGGATCGCTGCAAACCCACCGTGTCCCCAATTGTAGTGGTACCATAGCGCGGGCCCGACGAAGAGCGCGGCACCGAATCCGAATGCCGGCCCAACCGTCCACCACGGCGGATACCAGAAGAATGGTACGTACGCCGGCGACCAAAAACCGCTGCCGTAAACAACTACCGGATCATAAACCGGAACGTAAATGTAATCTGGCTCCACCGGCTCGATCACGACGTATTCGGGCGGCCCTACATAGCCCGTGCTTGGCGGTGCAGCGACCCGCCTGACCTTCTGCTCCTTGCCCGACTTCAGATTGCCGGTCGTTTCTGCCTGTCTGCGCAGCGCTTGAATTGCATTCTGTAAGTCGTCGGGCTGGGCCAAAAAGGCCTCGCCGAGTTGATTGGTCCAATCCAGCTTTTCGTTCATCATCGCCAGCACCTGCGGGACCGACGTCAATCCCTTGACGCTTGGATCCCACGGCTGCTTTTGCATCGCCTCTTCGAGAGCCGTGCCTTTAAGGTTCGAATTCTTCTCGGACCAGCGCGCCGCCATCGTCACTTCGAGCGGATAGGTCGATGCGGTCAGAACCTGCGCCAGCAGAGCATCGGGATAGAGCGCGATTGGCGCGACCAGTTGTTGCAGCTGCTGCTGGGTGGCGGGTTGCTGTTGCGGCTGTTGGGGTTGCTGTTGAGCCTGCTGATCTTGAGCCAAGACAGGCAGTGGTATCGTTGACAGTGCAATTGGCACCATCAAAGCCGCCATGAAGCGCAGTTTACCCACCCAAACTGACATTGCGAATATCCTTTGTGGCCTCAATCATCTGCCGTTGATCTTACGCTTCAATTAGAAAATTCTCTACACTCCTTGCTTCCGTTCCCGGAAGCGCCTTGTAGCCGACCGTACACATCGATGCAGCGGCCATGCCTTTTTTGCTACTGCTGGCCCAGGCCCGGTTGAAGTTGCCTCGCTTGCACGATGTCGGCATCGCTCCCTTCCACGTCGCCTTTCTTTTGTTTCGCGATGCCGCGATTGTAGAAGGCGGCGGCGTATTTTGGATTGAGCTTAATCGCCTGGTCGTAGTCGGCAATGGCGCGATCGAACTCACCCTTGGCACCATATGCGTTGCCACGATTGTTGAAGGCTAGTGAATTCTTCGGATCGAGTTTAATCGCCTGATCGTGGTCGGCAATCGCGTGGTCGATGTCATCCTTGTTGACGTATTCAACGCCGCGATTGGTATAAAGCAGAGAAAGCGCGCGCCCCTTAAACTTTCCGGACGTGATCGCACTGCTGCACGCGTCTATGGCAACGTCGCCCGATGAATTTTTACAAGTTTCCCGATCGTCGGCCGCCGCAGGTCCGCAAAACGCCAACACCATCACCGTCAAAATGACGGGAACCGCTGTACATGGAGACCGCATAACCGCCCCCCTCCCAAGCCAGCAACGTATTAGTCTATCAAGCCGCGCAGCCGACGTCACGGTGCGTTCGCATAAGCACTGCCAATCGATGCTAGGATAATCGCGCTCGCACACCGAATAACTGGATGAATTTGCGACGTTTCACGGCAGTCGGGACGGCATATGGCAGCCATGAGATGAATTGCAGCCGCGTTGCAGGGCACTAGCCGGTCTCGCGTATGATATTTTCGAGCCGGCGATCCGGGATGAGCCAAATTACGGCTACCAAAACATAGATCGCGATCGACAACCAGGAACTGACAAAGGCGAGCGCAATCCCGGCGACGTAGAGTATCGGTGACAATTTACCTTTCACGTCAGCACCGAGAGCAATCGCAAGCACGGAATGCGCGCCCTGTTTTCGAATTATTGCTCTCTGCAGCAGATAGTATGCGATGGCAGGCAACAACAAGACCACGCCGTAGACCGCAGTCGGCACCGGAGCCAAAAGGTTTTCGCCCATCCAGGCTGTCGCGGCCGGAATAAGAGAAAGCCAGAATAGTAGAAAGGAATTTGCCCAGAGGATGAGCCCGTCGACTCGCGTGACCGTGTACAAAAGGTGGTGGTGATTGTTCCAGTAGATTGCCAGATAGATAAAGCTCAATACATAGCTGAGAAAGTTCGGAAGCACGCCAATAAGCACCTTCCAATCAGCGCCGTGGGGCACCTTTAGCTCGAGAACCATGATTGTAATAATGATTGCAATGACGCCATCACTAAACGCGGCAAGACGATCTTTTCCCATTTGATGACTTCGCACCGCTCCAGCTGCCCAACCCCCCGATAGGTTAGCAATTTTGCAACCGGACGGAATGTAAAAAGAGCCTATTCCCACGCACGGCGATGTCCGCTTTGGGTCAATCGCGGACCTTTGGCGGCGCAAAAGCTGCTCAATCCCTCTAGACGACTCAGCCATACTTTTTTACCCCTCCCATCAGGGGTCGAGTCGCGATGCTCCAGCCAAAAGCCGGGCCGTTTAACGTCGCGCAGGCTTTCGCGCAGGCCGTAGAACTGCACAAGCGCGGACGCATCAACGACGCCGAAGCGCTCTACGCGCAGATACTGGCTGCACGCCCCGATCACATCGACGCCCTGGAGATGATGGGCCTGATCAAGTTGGCCAAGGGCCGCGCGGCCGAGGCACTCCAACTCGTCTCCACGGCAATGCGGATACGATCCCCCTCGCCGAAGGTCCTGCTCAACCACGGCCTGATCCTCAATGCACTCAAACGCCATGAGGAGGCGCTGGCGAGCTTCGACCAGGCGCTCAAGCTAAAATCCAAATTCGCAGAGGCGCACAACAACCGCGGCGCTGTGCTTGCCGCGCTCGGCCGCGTTGAGGAGGCGTTGGAAAGCTACCGCAAGGCGGTGAGCATCAAGCCCGACTATGCCGAGGCACATTATAACCGTGGCAATTTGCTGCGCACGCTCCGCCGCTACGACGACGCACTCAAGAGTTACGAGCACGCGCTTAAACTCGATGCAAAATATGTCGACGCCCACAACAACAAGGGCGTCGCACTGGAAGCGCTCAAACGGCTCGACGAGGCACTGGCGAGTTACCGCCGCGCGTTTGCGCTTGATCCGAACCACGTCGAGGCACGCAGCAATCGCGCCCGTGTTTTAAGCCTGCTCAACCACTTCGACGAGGCGCTTGCAGCTTATGAAGACATGATACGGCTCAAGCCCGATGATCCGGAGGGCTACTACAATCGCGGCTGCGTACTCACCGAACTCAATCGTTCCAACGATGCGATGGCAGATTTCGAGCGTGCGCTGGTGCTGCGGCCCGACTATGCCGAAGCGCGCTTCTTCGACTGTTTTGCTGAACTTCCGATCATCTATGCGACAGAAGAAGAGATCGGCCTGCGTCGAGCGGCCTACGAGCGGAAACTGCGCGCACTCGTCGACGACGTCAGCCTCGGTAAATTCACCGGCGACCTGACAAATGCGGTTAGCGCCCGCCAACCGTTCTGGCTTGCCTATCAGGGCCAGAACGATCACGACTTGCAGGCGCTCTATGGCGGTCTGGTAACCAGGATCGTGGCGCGGAGCCATCAACCCACGCTGTTGGCCTTCCCGCCAGCGGCGAGTGAGCAAGTGCGGGTTGGAATTGTCAGCGCCTTTTTTTACCAGCACTCGAACTGGAAAATTCCAATCAAGGGATGGCTCAGTCAACTCGACCGCAGCCGGTTCAAGATCTTCGGCTATTATCTCGGCTCGCCGCACGATACAGAAACCGAAATCGCCGCCGGCCTCTGTGACCGCTTTGTCGACCAACGCAACGATATCGACGGGTGGCGCCGTGAAATTCTTGCCGACGCGCCGCATGTGCTTATTTATCCCGGCCTACTGATGGAAAAAACTTCGATCCAGCTCGCCGCGCAGCGGCTCGCGCCGGTTCAAGTCAATTCGTGGGGCCATCCCGAAACCAGCGGCATGGACACGATCGACTACTTCCTCAGCAGCGACCTGATGGAGCCGGCCGATGCTCAAAATCACTACACCGAAAAATTGGTCCGGCTGCCCAACCTGTCAATTTACTACGAGCCGCTAGATGTCGAGCCGGTCGCGGTGAGCCGGGCCGAATTCGGCCTGCGTAAGGACGCGGCCGTATTTTGGTGCGGCCAGTCGCTCTTCAAGTACTTGCCGCAATTCGACGACGTGTTTGCTCGCATCGCCAGGGCGGCGCCACACAGCCAGTTCGGGTTCCTGTCTCATTTTGTGAGCCCAAGGGTGACCGAACAGTTTCGCGAACGGCTGGAGCGTGCTTTCGCCGCGCAAGGCCTCAGGGCGGCGGATCATTGCGTGTTCCTGGCGCGGCTCAATCAGAGCAAATTCGTCGCCGCCATGGGCCTTTGTGACATTTTCCTCGACAGCCTCGGCTGGTCGGGCTGCAATTCGACGCTGGAAAGCCTGCCGCACAACTTGCCCATCGTCACTCTACCGGGCGCACTCATGCGCGGGCGCCACAGCGCGGCCATTCTGGGCATGCTGGGTATGACCGATACTGTTGCGGCCACCGTCGATGATTACATTTCGATTGCCGTCCGGCTTGCGAACTCCCCTGAGGATCGCCAGGCGCTCAGCCGCCGCATAGCGGCCGGCAAGGAACGGCTCTATCGTGACCGTAGCGTGATTACACTCCTGGAGGATTTTCTCGACCGCGTGGGCCGGCAGTCCGGTCTGAGCACATTTAGCTAAGAGTTTCCCCGGTGCGTTAACACATCGGTTACGACGAAATCCACGCCTCGTCACCGACGCAAATTCCTAGCCCGGCCTTAACGAGGCGCGTGTTAGTGCGGTCGGCGATTGCTGGGCAACGTGTCATGAGCACACTTCGTTTTACCCTGGTCGCCGTCAGCTTGTTCGCGCTGACCTTCATCGGCGTTTCCTGGGGCAATATGGGCTTCCCGGTCATGGCGGTCGGCGTCGAGCCGGTGAAGCCAGACGCACGCATCCCGACTTTCGATGAGGCGGTGAAAAAGGGCCTTCGCAAGGGCTGGGAAGATTCCAAGACTTCACAGAGCGACGGCAACGCGGAACGCGACAAACTTCGCCTTGATCTGCTGCAGGCGTCGACTGCCTATAAGATGTCGCCCTGCGACGACACCGTGAAGAAAAACCTGGTCGCGGCGCTGTCGAACTATGTCACGGCCTGGTACAACATGGCGTTTTGTAAGTCCGGCGTCGGTGGCTGCCCCAGCAGCAGCGACGAGCGGCTCGATACTGCTGCCGCCGCCTTCAAAACGTCGGCCGATATCAACGTGCATAAAGCTCTGCGCGAAGCGATTGACCAGGGTGGTATCTCGCGGGACGACTTCCCGAGCGCCATCCGCCGTCACGCTTTCATGTGGAGTGGCAGTCCGCCCGACGAGCCCGAGGCAGCGTGCCTCCTCGCCCGCAACGCGGAAAATCATTGATGAGACCGGTCCTGTTTTTCATCTGCGGCATGGTCCTCGCAAATATCGTCGCGGCAACCTTTATCTGGCCTCCATCAACCAGGGCTTCAGGCACGCCCGAGCCGGTCGTTAACACGGCAACCCGGCAAGGGCAGGACCCGTGGATGGTCAACGAGCGGTACAACGTGGAGAGCCGCGATCGTACCCGCAAAGGAATGCTGGAGACACTCGACAAACCCTGGGCGAGCTACTGCACCGAAGACGGCCACGAGCATCTCATCCGCGCCATCAACAATTACTACGGTCAGCGCGAGGCCCAGGCGTGGAGCTACGGAAATACTTACGGCGAGGACGCCAGGCGCTACGCGATCAGCGCCTGGACCACGACAGATGACAACCGCATCGAGCGCCTGATGACCGAGACCTACGGCCGCGGCTATTTCTCGCTCGACGAGCTGCAGTCCAACGCGCGCGAGGCGCTGGCCGCGCTGGTGAAGGATGCGCCCGTCGACGCCCAGCCCTGCACGAACTGACATTCAAATACGGCCATCGATGAAGCCCGTCAGCGAATGCGCTGGCTGTTTCCTTGAATTAAATTCGCGGCCGTCACTGCTGCACAACGACCGTCGCGCCAATCTTCGCCCGATTGTACAGGTCGACTATGTCGTCGTTGGACAGGCGAATGCAGCCGGAAGATACGCCGCCACCGAGCTTCCAGGGCTCGTTCGTCCCATGGATGCGATAAAGCGTGCCACCAAGATAGAGTGCCCGCGCACCGAGCGGATTGTCCGGTCCGCCCGCCATATGTCGAGGCAGATTGGGAAACCGCGCCAGGATATTTGGTGTCGGGGTCCAGTCGGGCCATTCGCGCTTGGCGGAAACCGTGCTTACGCCCGCCCAACCATAGCCCTCCATGCCAACAGCGATGCCGTACTGAATCGCCTTGCCGCCACCCAGTACGTAGTAGAGCCGACGTTTGCTGGTGCTGACGACGATGGTTCCAGCGGGACGCGTGCTCGGGTAATCCACCTCCTGGCTTGGAATGCGCTCGTAAACAATCCCGAATGGCGTCTGGACTGACCACGCCTGGCCGGATTGCCCCGATTGGCTGGATTGGCTGGATTGGCCATTGCGCTTGGATTTCTCCGAAGCGGACGCTTGGGCGGCCTCGGGCGCACCGTTCGATGCGCAGGCGCCGAGCAATGAACTCGTGATGATGACGGCGAGCAGACCAACTGAAAATCTCACGGCGCTTCAACTCCAGGCAAACCAGTCAAAATAAAAGAAACGGCCCGACGGGCCGGCGTCCTTGTAGCGCAAAGCATTCGAGTTCGTTAGTGCATAAAAACCACACTCGCGCCTATTCCGCCGGACTTGTGTCGTAACGCCAAATCCGCCCTAAATCCTCAATCATGCTATTGTCGGCGGAACACAGGGCCTCCCCTCACTCAATCACCCTGTCAGCGCGGACCAGAATTGCCGGCGGTATGGTGATGGCAAGCTCGGTAGCCGTTTTCAGATTGAGTGCCAGTATGAAACGCGTTGGCTCCTCGACAGGCAGATCGGCCGGGACAGCACCCTTCAGAATCGCATCGGCGAGTGCGGCGGCGCGCCTGTAGCTCTCGTCGAGATCGGGCCCGAACGATAATAATGCGCCGTCTTCCGCCTCGGGCGCAAAGGAATGGATTGTAGGCAGATGGCGAGCAAGCGCGAGCGCTGCGATCTCTTTCCGCCGCCCGAACATCACGTTGTCGCTCATGACTATCGCAGCCTGTGCGAGCGACGCCTTGGCGTCGTCAAACGCCGAAGAAAGATCGTCCGCGCCATGTACTTCGCGTCCGAAAATTTCAACGCTGCGCGTACTGGCAGCTTGGCGGATAGCTTCGACGATCGCGCTATTGTTGCCGAACGCCGCGCCCCAGATCACCGCAACGCGTTTTGTGCCTGGCAACAAATCAAGAAGCAGTTCGAGCCGTTTCCCGCCAAGTGTCGTATCGCCGAAGCTGATGCCGGTGAAGTTGCCGCCCGGATGCGCCAGGCTCGTGACAATGCCGCGCCCGACCGGATCGCTGACAAAGGCAAAGACGACCGGCGTCATCACATCGGCCGTCTTGAGCGCGAGGACGGCAGGGTCCGTCAGCGCGATGATGACGTCGGGCTTTTCGGCGGCAAGTTTCGCGACCAGCGCTTTCAGGCGTTCAGGATCGCCCTCTCCGCCGAGCAGTTCGATCCGTGCATTCCGGCCGTCTTCATAGCCAAGGGCACGGAGCGCTGAGAACAGATGTTGGATGGGCGTACGATTCGGATATCCGCTGTGCAGGATACTGATACGGCGGTTTCGCTGCGCACGCGCCATGAGCGGCCAGCCGGCCGCCACACCACCGAGAAGCGCGATAAAATCTCGTCGCCGCACTACTCGATAACCTCATCGGCGAGGGCAGCGACATTGGAAGGAATCTCGAGGCCCATCGTCTTCGCGGTTTTGAGATTAATCACAAAAATGTACCGGGTCGGTTGCTCGACCGGCAAATCGGCGGGACTCGCGCCCTTGAATATGCTGTCGACCAGCGCGGCCGCACGCGCAAAGGATTCGCGCTGGTCGGCGCCATAGGACATCAGGCCACCCTCACGAACGAGCCCGTCAAACTCGTAGATCGCCGGCAGGCGATGCTCGGCTGCAAAATCGATCACGCGCTTGCGGTTGAGAAGCGTGAGGGAATCCGAAACCATCAAAATGGCGTCAGGCATCTCGCGGTTCATTGTCGCAAAGGCATCGTTGAAGTCGTCCGGTTCGCGAACGCCGAGCGCCTGCACGGCTACGTCGATTTCCTGAGCCGCTTTCGCAGAAGCCGTATAGCGCAGGGACATGCCGAGGTCGTCTTTATTCCAAAGCATCGCCACTCGGCGGAGTTTCGGCAGCATGGCCTTGAGCAGCGCCAGGCGCTTGGTGGAGAGACTCGATGCGTCGTCAGCTATACCGGTCACGTTGCCGCCGGGCCGCGGCAAGCTTGCGACGAGGCCGGTTGCGACCGGATCGCCCGAGCCGCTCGCAATCACCGTTGGGACGCCTGAGGATTTCGCTGCGACTGCCGCGGGGTAGCTAACGGTCACGACCACGTCGACATTGGCAGCCTTCAACTCTTGCATGAGTTGCGGCAACTGCTGCGTTTTGCCGGCTGCACCACGCGGTTCGTAGGCAAGGTTTTTCCCGAGCGTATAGCCGCGCTGCGCCAGCGCGTTGATCAGAATTGCGCCAGTCCCGGCGTTAGAGGCGATTGGCGGCCCCGGAGTGAGGGTCCCAAGACGGTATATTCTGGAGGTCTGAGCGGTTGCCCCGCCGGGAGCCAGCGGCCAGGTAGCCGCGGTGCCACCAAGAAGTGTGATGAATTCGCGCCTTCTCATGCAGCCTCCCCGACTAGGCTCTGACCGGCATGGTACTGGCTTAGACTGTCATAAGGCATAGGGCAAATGGCGCGATGTTTATGTGCGACTGCAGAATGACGCCCCGCCCCAATACCTTTGTCGCAAAAATCCAAATTTTTTCGTCAACATAACCTGTTCGAATGACGCGACGAGATCCTGCATACGCTACCCAACATGGCGCTTGGGTGCGTTGGAGACAATGTGGTGGCAGGACTGGGAAGCCAGCACATTGTTGAACTGCTGGCGCACAATTTTACTCTCATTGTGACAGTGTTTTCTATTTTTGCCGGTTCGCTGGCCGCCGGCCTTGCAGGATTCGCGTTCTCCGCGATTTCCGGCGCAATCCTGTTTCATTGGCTTGCCCCGATCGAAGCGGTGCCTTTGCTGTTGGCGTGCAGCATTACGACACAATTGCTCAGCATCACGAGGCTCTGGCACACGATGCGGTGGCGGCAATGTGTGCCGTATCTGCTTGGCGGCTTCGCCGGCGTTCCTGTCGGCACAAAATTGTTGGAGAACTTCAGTCCGCACACGTTCGCGGTATGGTTTGGCATTTTCCTGATTTGTTACAGCCTCTACACGCTGCTGCGGTCAGGTCTCATTTTCACCGGCGGCGGTCGCTTCGCAGAGCTCGCTGTCGGCTTTGCCGGCGGAATCACCGGCGGTGCCACAGCCTTCCCCGGTGCTCTTCCGACGATCTGGTGCAACGCAAAGGGTTTGTCGAAAATCGACCAGCGTGAAATCATCCAGCCATTTATTTTTCTCATGCAGATCGCAACGCTGATTTATTTTTCCAAGCTCGGCATTTTTGCTTCATCAATGTGGACGACTTATTTGTGGTGTGCGCCGGCAGTCATGGTCGGCACCTGGTTGGGGCTCCGCCTGTTCGAACGCGTCGACGACGGCAAATTCCGGCGGATCGTGCTGCTTTTCCTGCTGGTCTCCGGAGCGACTTTATTGTTGTGAGGTACGCGCGGCGAATTGTTTAACGGTGCCGGTCCGGAACGCATAAAATCGCAGGTTTCGTATGAAAACCGATGCACCGGGCGGCTGGCCGTTAACGCTTAACGTTACCGAGTGAGCTTACCCAGCGGATGAGGTCGCCACAGAAAACATGAGCAGCTACAGATGTCGCACATTCAAAATCAATAGGCAGATTGAAAAGCGATCGTGCGGTCAAACCGCTTTTGACGCATGGAGGGACCGATGCTGAAACACGCAACGATATTTATTGCGGCGCTTCTTTTAATTAGTCCTGTAACGAGCGCCGATGCAAAGCCCAGGCACGGACATCATCAGTCGGTCGGCTGCACCGAGCGCGGCTGTTCGGATCGTGCAAACCAGGCTCGCGAAGCTACCGATGCGAACGGCGCCGCCGTGAGCCGCAGGCCTGCCGGCTGTCCGCACGCTTTTTGCGGCTGTGAAGCGTCCCTGTATTTATTCGGGCAAATCCGCGCCGATCTCAATCTGGCCTCAAACTGGCTGCGAAAATTCCCGCGCACCTCGCCCGCGTCGGGAATGGCGGCGGTGCGCAATCATCATGTGATGGTGCTGTTGAGCCAGGTCGATGGCAACAATTGGCTGGTGCATGATGGCAATTCCGGCGGTGGGCTAACCCGCGAGCATGTGCGATCGATCGCGGGATACGCGATCGTAAATCCGCGCGGCGCGTGAGGCAGCGACACCGTCCATCCCATTCAAATTTTCCGTGTGGCCGGCCATTGATCTCCTAACGCACCGTCGCTGGAGGGCGCACCGCTGCCTTAGGTCGGCTTAAAAACGCCGCGGTCGAGATTCCATAAACACATTCCCGCATCCGCTGCCTGGGGATGTTCCTTTGAGTCTTTGATGATCTGGAGTAACTGGCGAGCCGCTGTTGGAGCGATTGCAAGCGTAAGCATTCCTGCCATCAGGCGGACTTGGACATTGGGATGATTGTAAAGGTCAAGCAGCGCCGACCTTTGATCTCCGGAACGACTCTTTAATTCCTCAGTCACGTCGCACATCTGCCGCCGTAGTATATTTTCCTTTGCAATATCGCTCTCCAGTTCCGCTTGGAACTGCCCAACCCCTAGGGCGGCAAACCGTTCAACCAGATCGGTCGTTGGCATCTTTTTTAAATTAAAAGGCTTCACGGCCTGAGAACTCCGTGCTCAACGAGCGCCTTCAGACCAACCCTTGTTCGCTCGTCCCAACTTTTGTCGGCCAAATATTCGCGCGGCGTTTGCCAGTTAAATTGAGGATTCTCGGTCTGATACCAGCTATTGATATCCCAGTGTTTCATCGTGGGGATGCGCGCCAAATTATCCCGACCATCGATCATTTCTCTTGGATAACCGTCAAGCCTGGCCTGCGTTTGCTCGACGTTATGATGGATATCGTAACCAAGCGCGGGGGTTGAAACGGCTTGCTGTAATTCTTCCAGAGATTTTGGCGGGTCGTTGTAGGCCTCGACAAGAGGTGAATATTTAAAAGCCCATGAGCCAATCTCGATAATCGTACCGATGGATTGAAACCGTATTTCAGCGCACGGTCGTGCAGCGCAATTTCAAAGCGCGTGGCAGCAGCGAGCCATTTCAGCTCCAGAATGTTAGCCTCAATAACAGCAATTTCCCTACGGCGAGCGATTTCCGAATTGGTTGCTTCCATCGCCGCTCACCGAAACCGGGGCCCGAACGTCGAATGATTGGCGGAACCACTGTTAATGAGTGGGAGCCGGCGAACACGACCCGGCAAAGCATTCGCGCCATTTGACGTGCCGGCCGCGCGCGCCCATTCCAGCTCGGCGCGTCTGCGCGCGTGTGAATGCTTGACCGCCCGCACGCGCGCTCCCGTCAGCATCGGGAACGTGACGATGGAGATCTCCCACAGGTCCACCGCATAGAGCCGGCGGACGCGTGTCTTTGGATCGAAGCGTGCCTTGGCCGTACGAAAGCCGATCGAAAGTCCGTCGATGGCCCCTGCCCGCAAGAGCGACAGCAGTTCACGGCCGCGCGCCACTTCCGGGATGAGGCGGCCGCGCGCGAACAGTCCGCGGTGGTCCTCACGCAGCTCGAGCCAGATTCCCACCGGCTCGGAGGGGTCGTGCTGGAACAACATGGGGACGCGGCGGATGCCGCGCGCACCGAGCGTATTCGCAAAGGCACCGCGCATGACCATGTCGCGCGCCTGGTCGATCTCGCCGAACAGGCTGGCGTAGCCCTCGACTGTCCCGTCGGAATCGATGGAGGTGCGCGGCGCGAAAACGGACGCGACCGTGGGTTCGAATGAAGGTGCGAGCATTGTGATTCTCAGCCGCAAGCAAAATTCGGCCGTCACCCGCGGGCTTGACCCGCGGGTCCATGATGCGTTTCCGCTTGCTGCGAAGCCTCATGGATGGCCGGTGGCGCAAAGACGGCGCTTCGCGGATTTTGGTCCGGCCCTGACGCGTGAGGGCTTAGGGTCTGGCTCCACGCCGATCGTTCGGTTTGGAGTCACCACCGCCACGGCGCGCGCCGCGGCCGAGGTGGTCGAGAAATTCGCGGAATATATCGAGATGTTCGCGCCGCTCGTCGGCCTCGCGGCGGACAGAGTGCAGCGTGGTGTTGAACGTGTCCATCAATGGTCTCCGAATAGCTCGTTGAAGCGCGCGAGCTCGCGCACGAAATCGTCAAAGCGGCGGCTGGCGGCGGTGAGTTCGCGCAGCGCGAACCACGCGAGCGCGCTCGCCGACATCGCCCACGACAGCAGGGCCAGATGGGCGAGGTCGCCGCGCTCGCTGAAGATACGGATGAGGTCTGACATTACCACCGCACTTGAGCGGTCGCGTGAAAGGTTGTGACACTGCGCGCCTGGAGCATGCCGGGACAGTTGACCCGGTGAGCGACTATCGTGCTGCGGTCACCACGAGTGCCCGTATGCGGCCATCCACCGCGCCATTGCCAAACCGGCGCGCCAGGGCTTCGACGGCCCGCGTCGTCGCTTCTTCCATCCGTGACTTGTCGCGCGCCTCGATCTCAATTCTCAGCGGAGTCCCCTGGCAATAGCCGACCGCGGGGTCGCGCGGCGATGGCGCCTTGCTCCGGGCATCCACGGCCTCGACCGATACATCCGTAAAGCCCCCGGCCTTGAGGTCTTCGCGAATTTGTTCGACATCATGGTAGCCATGCGGAGTTCGGGCCAGGAAACGTGGCGGATCGTCCGGAAAAACCGCGGTCAGTGCCTCGGTTACGGTATCGGCAAAGTCGTTTTCCGATATGCGGTCCCATACATTGAAAATGAAATGACCGCCCGGCTTTAGGACGCGCCGCGCCTCCTTGTAGCCGGCAATTTTGTCAGGAAAAAACATGACGCCAAACTGGCAGGCCACGACGTCAAAGTGTTGATCCTTGAAGGGCAGCGCGAGCGCATCTGCCTGTCTCCACTTGATCCGGGCGTTGCCAGGCTGACGCGCCTTCGCTCGATCGAGCATTGGCTGATTGAGATCGGTTACGACAGCGCGTGTCGACTCCGGGAGCCGCGAAGCAATCGCTCGCGTCAAAACTCCGGTTCCTGCGGCGGTTTCCAGCACGTCTCGCGGTTCAACTTTCGCCAGCCGCTCTGCGAGATCGTGCGCATATGGTTCAAAGATGAGCGGGACCAGAAACTGGTCGTAGATCTCCGGGATCGACCCCGTGAAAAGCTTGTCAGTGTCGGCCATTGCGGCCCCTCGCGAAAAAACGGCACAGACCACCTGGCAACATAAGCATGAATGAGCCCGGTTCGAAACAAAGCCGGGACGGCAAGTTCCATAGTCTGATATGATTTGGCATTGCGAAAAGCGTGGTCTTGCGGGGGTGCATGGAACGACGTGAATTCCTTACCCTTCTCGGTGGCGCGGCAGCCGCATGGCCGCTCACGGCGCGCGCGCAGCAAGCAGATAAAATGCCGGTCGTCGGCTTTCTCAACAGTGCTTCAGCGGATCTCTATACGAAATTCACGGGCGCCTTCCGCCGCGGCCTGAACGAGATGGGCTTTGTCGAAGGCCAGAATGTCGTCATCGAATACCGCTGGGCGGATGGCCAATACGATCGGTTGCCGGAATTGGCAGCCGATCTGGTTCGCCGTCAGGTCGCCGTCATTGCGGGCGCCGGCACACTTGCAGCGCTCGTGGCAAAAGCAGCAACCAAGACAATTCCCATTGTCTTCACCACAGCCAGCGATCCGGTCGAGCTTGGCTTCGTCGACAGCCTGAGTAAACCGAGCGGCAACGTTACCGGCTCGACTCAATTGAATATGGAAGTCGCCCCGAAACGGGTCGAGCTGCTGCATCAGCTGTTGCCTACGGCAACCAGCCTCGCTCTCCTCGTCAATCCGGCCAATCCTGTTACCGCCGAAGCGCAAACGCGGGACGTGCAGGCAGCGGCCCGCACCCTCGGGCTGCAAGTTCACATTGTGCAAGCCAGCACCAAAGCCGAGGTCGATAAGGCCGTTGCAAGCCTGGCCCAATTGCGCGCCGGCGGACTTGTGATCGCTACCGGCGACGCTTTATTCAATAGTGAGAGTGCATATGTCGCGACGGTCGCCGTCCGCTACTCGGTGCCCGCAATCTATCATGGGCGCGACTTCGTGGCCGCCGGCGGACTGCTCGGTTATGGCGGCAGCCTGATTGATTCCTACCATATCGCAGGCATCTATGCCGGCCGGATCCTGAGAGGCGAGAAACCGGCTGATCTTCCTGTTCAGCGGTCGACGAAAGTGGAGATGTACATCAACCTCAAGACCGCCAAGGCACTCGGCATAACCGTTCCACCAGGTCTCGTGATCGCCGCCGACGAGGTTTTCGAGTGAGACGGCGCGTTTCTTCGCAATGTTCTCATGTGAGGCAATTGGCAAGGCCGCCTCGCCTGTGATTGGATAAGCCCATGCGGTCCTCAAACCGGGATGGTCCCTATTTTATCTCGCGCATGCGCGGGAGCCCGGATCATTCCCAGGCTGCGGGCACGGCCAAATCCGCGCGCGCTATTGGTGAAGCAAACGCGCTGACGCTGATGCGCGCCTCCAAAAGCCGCGACGGCGAATGGTCGGCCGACGATTACGATGTGTTCGAGGGCAATCAGCGTGTCGGCCGCATCAGCCTCACAACACAGGCTCCGCAAGGCATGCCGTGGTTCTGGGCGATCACCGCGCGGCCGGAGAGCGCGCAAAATCGCGGTTATGCCGCAAGCCGCGAGCAAGCGATGAAAGAGCTCAAGGCGCGCTGGGCGAACCCTTCCAGGTTCTAGCGAGACGTATAAAAAAATGACGCCCGGCTGCGGGGACCAGCAACGGGCGTCATCTGACCATCCGCTAACAAGCGGCGGTCGTACTTTTAGCGTGAAGACTGCTTCTGCGCGGTCTGTTTCTCGAGCGATTGCGCCGCCTGCAGATGTTTCTGCAACACAGGCAGGGTCTCCTTGGCCAACTGGCCGGCCGCGTCGGTCTTGGACGACTCCTTCTTGTATTCCTTGATGTCTTCCTCGTGGTCCTTGACCATCGACTTCGCGAACGAGCGGTCGAACGAAGCGCCCGAGAGCAGCTTCAACTTCGTGTAAGTGGCCTTTGAACCGAAGCTCGAACCGGTCGGCGGCGTCACGCCGAGTTCGTTTGCAACCTGCTCCGCCTTGGCTTTGTGGGCACCGTGGTCCTTCACCAGCATGGCGCCGAATTGCTTCACGGCATCGCTCTCGCCTTTTTCCTGCGCCAGCTTGCCGATATCGACTTCAGCGATATCGCCTTCGATCGCCGCCTTGATGAATTTCTGGCTGTCTTTGTCGGCCTGTTTGGTTTGCGCCATCGCGCCGGTCGCAGCCAGCGCGCCCGCCAGCCCGATGGCCAGCATTGTCGTTTTCCTGATCATAGTTCCACCTTGGGTTCCATTGGTTGTTGCCTCGCCCGGCGAGGCTTCGACAATGAAAACGGCGGCACCCGGTCTTTGTTCCTATGGCGCCGAATGGAACACCTCGCCGCCATCAATCGGCCCGTAGCCGGTGGCGAGACGCTTTTCATTGACGCTCAGGAACTGCGCCTTGCTGACGCGGTCCCACAAGGCCGCACGATCGGGACTCAAGGCTTCGATTTTGTCGGTGTCGGCACAAAGCATCCCGTGCGTTCCGATTGCATTTCCGCAGGGCGCAGCGATCGCTGAATGGATTCGATGGCGTCCATCTGCCTTTGCACAGCGTCATAGACTTGCACAGAGAGCGCGACGTGTTGCGCGGGCACCGCCTTATTGGGGGCGGCCGCGGTTTTATCCGATCCACCGCCCTCCGGCGCAGGAGCCGCTGGCTTAAAGCCACTTGTCAATTGAATGCCGGCACTCCGGCTGTAGCGCCGTCTGACCCATCCGAGTTCCGCCACACGCGCATAGAACGTCGCGCGCGAGACGCCCATCAGCTTCCAGATTTCGGACACCGGGGTGTTCGTCTCTTCATAGAGATATTTGCAGTTGGCGAGTTGTTCGGGCGGGATCTCAATCCTTGCCGGCATAGTGGGCCATTCCAAAAAATAAGCGCCGGGGAATCCCGGCACGGACTACTGCGTGGCGGCGTTCAAAAACACAGCGCGGGGCGCCAACGACGCTCCCGCCGTTCGTCGGCTGCCGTCAGATGCAAATGTGGAGCGTGCGCAAACACTACCCAAGGAGCGTCACGCTGTCAAGACTATTTTCCTAGGAATTTTTACAGTTATCCCCTGCGGCCTGGTCATGGAATCTTTGCGGAGAATCCAATAGCTTAAGCGGCAAGCAAGGGGCTGCGACGTGAGCGAGAAGCCGACCAAGAATTCTGGCGTGATGATCGTCGCATTCGCGGCGGTCGCCGCCTGGCAGATCTACGATATGGCAACCGCCAGCGAGGTCCCCAGCCGGCCGCTCGTCATTCTACAATATGTCTTGCTGGTCGGGCTGCTGATCGGCCTCGTCGGCGCGCTGCTCAATTTCGTGCGCTCGCAATAGTCCGGGACGCAATAAACGTCAGCGCGGCGCGTCGGAATGGCAGCTGCGCGGCCCCTGCTCCCACAGCCAGCCGCATTTGGTGCAGCCATCAAGGCTGAGGCCAAGCAGAACGAGAAAAATAGCGGCGACAACGCGCTTTGGCATACCGCAATCATACCCGATCGCACGCACCGCCGCGAGGGCAGACGATCTCTCATAGTAAAGACAGCCGGGGCCTGCCCGTGTCCCGGGCGCAGCGCAGCAACATTCCGCTCATTCCCGCGCAAGCGGGAATCCAGACGGGGACGAGCGGAAATATCATGCTGCCGAATGGTGCGCTGCGCCCGGAACACACAGCTGAATGCAGCGTACATCGCGGTCCGCCTTTGTCGCGTGAAGCAGGTCCGCCTTGTCGCGTGAGACATATGAGATGCGCTTTAAGCACATTCAAAATGCGTCATCGCCTGAAGAGATGATATGTGCGGCCACAAAGGTCTTTTTTTTATGGACGAAAGCCCTATATGAACAAACGTATATGAATGGCAGTCTGGTGTGAGCCTTCGGCCTCGCGGTTCGCAGCGCGAGGAAGTTTTCGGCCTTTAGCGTCCGGCCCGCGCTCGCACCGCGCCTCAACGAAAGGCACTAAGTATGTCCATCCGTCCCGGTCAAACGCATCGTGCAGTCGAAGCCCACCATCGAGGGCGCCGGCGTGAGGCTGCGCCGTGCATTCGGTTTCGGCGAAACCGCCGAGACCGATCCGTTCCTGCTGCTCGACGATTTCCGCAACGATCGGCCGGCCGACTATCTCGCCGGCTTTCCGTGGCATCCGCACCGCGGCATCGAAACCATCACCTATGTGCTCAACGGGCACCGTCGAGCACGGCGACAGTCTGGGCAATCGCGGCACGCTCGGTTCCGGCGACGTGCAATGGATGACCGCCGGCCGCGGCATCATGCATCAGGAAATGCCGCAGGGCGACGCGCAAGGCCGCATGCACGGCTTCCAGCTGTGGGCCAACCTGCCCTCGTCGCTCAAGATGACGGCGCCGCGCTATCAGGACATCAAGGGCGCCGAGATCCCGGAAGTCACCGACGACGACGGCACGCGGGTGCGCGTCGTGTGCGGCGACTTCTGGGGCAAGAAAGGCCCGGTCGACGGCGTCGCCGCCGATCCGCGCTATCTCGACGTGTTCGTGCCGGCGGGCAAGCGCAAGACGCTCAAGGTCGAGGTCGAGCGCCACGCCTTTGCCTATGTGTTCGAAGGCGACGGCACGTTCCGCTCCGCATCGCAGCCGATCGGCGTGCTCACGAGAAGCAGATCGACGGCAACGAAATTCATGGTGCGCGAGACAGTCGGCGACCGCTCGCTGGTGCTGTTCGATTCCGGCGACGAAGTCACCGTGCAGGCCGGCGACAAAGGCATCCGTTTCCTGCTGGTGTCGGGCAAACCGATCCAGGAGCCGGTCGCCTGGTATGGGCCGATCGTCATGAACACGCAGGCCGAGTTGCAGCAGGCCGTTTCCGAGCTGCGCAGCGGAACGTTCATCAAGAGTTAGCCGGCCCGCTCCGTTCATTCCCGCGAAGCTGATCAGCGCCTGTCGGCTGGAGCCTGTTGCTCTGGGCCCCCGCTTTCGCGAGCGGAAATGTCACTCCTCGCCCCACAGCCGAATTTGTGGGCTTCCGCCCACGGCGGCGGTAGTGATAGCGTTTGCGCTCCGGGAACACGCTGCAACTGCCATCCGCCTGTCCACGATCAAGAATGGACGGCGGATCGGCTGGACGGGAGATCGGAATATGAGCCTATCGCGAAACATTACGCCACTGCTGCTGGGCGGCGCGCTTTTGCTCGGCGCAAATTTATCTCCGGCGCAGGCGGAAGACCTGCGCATCGGTTTCATCGCGCCGATGACCGGCCTCTTCGCCCAGGTCGGCAAGGACATGGTCGACGGCTTCCAGATGTATCTGGATGAGCACGGCAACAAGCTCGGCGGCATGGACGTCAAGTTCATCCTCGAGGACGACCAGGCCAAGCCCGATCTCGGCGTCACCAAGGCCAAGAAGCTGGTGCTGAGCGACCAGGTGCAGATGTTCATCGGCGGCGTGCTGGCCTCGACCGGCTATGCGCTGGCGCCGGTGAGCACCGAAATGAAAACGATCTACATCGCGTCGATTCCGGCGGCCGACGATCTCACGCAGCGGCAGCCCGACAAATATCCCTATTTGATCCGCACCGGATGGTCGTCGTCGCAGCCGATCGCAGCCGATGGGGCAATGGGCGTGCGATCAGGGCTACAAGAAAATCGTCACGGTCGGCGCCGACTATGCCTTCGGCTACGAGCAAGTCGGCGGCTTCCAGAAGACCTTCGAGGATTGCGGCGGCAAGATCGTGCAGAAGATTTGGCCACCGCTCGGCACCAAGGACTTCGGGCCCTTCATCCCGACCATCAAGGCGGATGCCGATGCGGTGTTCGCGCTGATGGTGGGGCCGATGGCGCTGCAATTCCCCAAGCAATTGCGCGCGGCCGGCTACAAGAAGCCGATCATCGGCGGCGGCACCAGCTATGACGAGTTCGCTTTGCCCTTCATGGGCGATGAAGTCGTCGGCGACGTGTCCTCGCTGCAATACAGCGCGGCGCTCACGACGCCGAAGAACGAAGCCTTCGTGAAGGCCTATCGCGCCAAATACGGCAAGGTGCCGTCCTACTTCTCGGAGAGCAACTACACCACCGCGCAGATGATCGACGAAACGATCAAGAAGTCAGGCGGCAAATGGCCGGGCTCCGAGCAGTTCATCAAGACCATGGCGGGGCTGAAAGTCGACGCCGTGCGCGGGCCGGTCTCGTTCGACGACATGCGCAACCCGATACAGAACATCTACGTCAAGAAGGTCGAGAAAAAGCAGATGTTCGGCTACGACAAGCCGGAGCTTTGGAACACGGTGATCAAAACCTACCCGGACGTCAGCCAGTTCTGGACTTACGGGAAGGAAAAATTCCTGGCGCAGCCGGTCTACAGCCGCGACTTCCCGCCTTGCAAATTCTGCGACTGAAAAAAATCGTACGGCGTTGAAACGGAAAACCCCGGCCTCGCGCCGGGGTTTTTTGTTTGTCGCTAAGCGAGCGTTCTGTTTCTCCCGCTTGCGCGGGAAGAGCCATGAACCAGCTGCACTCACGGGCACGGATGACGTCGGCCGTCGTTGCCCATGTAGAGTCCGGTGTTGGGATTGTACGTCCGAAACCGTTGCATGCAGTAAGCCACGGCATCGCCTTCATAATAACCGGGATCCTCGTAGTAACCGCCGCCGTACGGTGCGCCATAGTAGCCGCCGTAGTAATAAGGCGCAGCGAGCGCGCCGCCGATGAGCGCACCTGCGGCAACTCCGGCGCCAACACCCCAGCCCCAACCTCGGCCCCAGCCCCAGCCACCGCCGCGCCAACCGCCGCCGCGCCAGCCGCCGTAATATCGCACATTGTCGATGTTGCTGGGCGCTGCGTTCTTGATCGCAAGCGCGCCGCCGATGGGAGCGGCAGAGGCAATGCCGACATTCAATGGCACCGCAAGAGCAACGAGAGTCGCCACCATCAGTCCCATTACCGGCTTAGACATGGCTGTACCTCTTGGTCGATTGCTGCATTTCTTCATATTCATACAATGAAATGTGGGGTGGATATTGCACCAAGTCAAACGGCAGTATTAAGGCGGCGGTTTTTCAGGCCGGTGGCAAAATCCCGGCATTTGGCGCGCCTACGTGCCCCGGATGCGGCGCAGGGACACACAAACATTCAATTAGTTCCGTGCGGCCCCATGACGCTTACAATGACGCTCACGCGCTTTTGACGAAATCGCCCAGCGCTCCGTGAACACGTGTCAACACGCTGTTCCACTCGCGGGCCGCGTTCTGCCGAAACAGACGCGCGGTCGGATACCAGGGGCTGTCGTCGCGCACGAGCAGCCAGCGCCAATCGGGAACATATGTCACAAGGATCCAGACCGGCTTTCGCCAGCGCACCGGCAAGATGCGCGACACTGGTATCAACCGACACGACCAGATCGAGCTGCGATATCAGCGCAGCCGTATCCGACGTAGTCATTGAGCGCGTCGCCGAAATGAAGAATCTCGCGGCGCGCGTTGAGCACCGCCGCGTCGTCGGCGGTGAGCTCCTTGTGCAGGCTCACGAATGTCGCATCGATGTCGAAGATCCGCGCGAAACTGCTGCAGCCCGACCGAACGTTCGCGATCTCGTTCATGCTTCACGTTGCCCGACCAGGCGAGACCGATCCGGGGCCTGGTCTTCGGGCCGAGCCGTGCATCCCACACACTTGAAGCGTCTGAAGACACATGCAGATAGGGCACCTGCGCGGGCACGGTATCGAGCCGCGTGCCCATGGCGAGCGGCAGGCTGACCAAGGGGCAATGGATGTCGAAATCAGGCAGAGCTTCGCCAACGAGCAACGATCTGTTGACGGCCCGGCCAGACTCCCCATGAGCTGCTGAAGCGGCTTGCGCACCTCCATGATCACGCGGGCGCCGCGCGCAGCAACAAGCGGCACGTAACGGCAGAATTGGATCGCATCGCCGAAGCCCTGCTCGCCGTGCAGCAGGATCGTCTTGCCCGCAATGTCACCCTCGCCGAGCCAAAGCGGCTGCGGAAAATTGCGCTTGGCGGGCGCCATGTCCGCCTTCTTCCAGCGCCACTCGTATTCGGCAAAGCCGCGGCCGAAATCGCCGGTCAACAACCTCATCGAGGCTTCATTGCAATGCGCAACGATATTGTCCGGCAGCAGCGCGAGCGCCCGCGCCGAACAATCCATCGCCTCGTCGTAGCGATTGAGTTCTTTGAGAATCTTGCCGCGATTGTTGAACGTATCGCCATCATTCGGCCGCAGCGGCAGCAGGCGATCGTAACAGGCCAGCGCCTCGTCAAAGCGCCCGAGCTCATGCAAGGCGTTGCCGCGATTGTAGAGCGCATCGGTATAGTCCGGCCGCAGGGCCAGCGCGCGATCATAATCCGCCAGCGCCTCGCCATGCCGCTTGATCTCGTCCAGAATGACTCCGCGCTTGTTGAACAACTCGGCGTCACTCGGCCGCAAGGCCAGCGCACGGGCCAGATTTTCCAACCCTTCGTCATATCGCTTCAACCCGGCGAGCGTAATGCCGCGGTTGGAAAGCGCCTCGACAAGATTGGGACGCAAGGCCAGTGCGCGGTCATAGCTTTCCAGCGCTTCGTCGAAGCGTTGCAACTCGCGCAGGGTATTGCCGCGATTGCAATGCGCCTCGATCAGGCTTGAACGCAAGGCGATGGCGCGATCGTAGCTCGCCAGTGCCTCGTCAAAGCGTCTGAGCGCATTCAGGCTGTTGCCGCGATTGCAGAGCGCATCGACATAATCCGGCTGCAAGGCGATCGCACGGTCGAAGCTCGCCAGTGCTTCGTCGAACCGGCCCAGCGCATGCAAAGTGACGCCGCGATTATTGAGCGCGCCGGCGTGGTTTGGCTTTGCGGTGAGAGCGCGATTGTAACTCGCCAGCGCCTCATCGAAGCGTCTCAATTCGGTGAGCACATTGCCGCGATTGCTCAGCGTATCGGCATGGTCGGGTTGCACCGCGAGCGCGCGATTGTAGCTCGTCAGCGCCAGATCGTTCTTGCCCTGCGAGGCCTGGATGACGCCGAGAACATGGTGCGCGTCAAAGAAGTTCGATTTCTTGGATATGATCTTCTGGCAAATCTGTTCGGCTTCGCCGACCTGCCCGGCCTGGTAGGACGAAATGGCGCGATTGAGCGCCAGCGCTAGCTTTGACGGTTGGCCCGACATCTCAATACGTCATCGTTTTCGTGCGCCCCCCGAATCGGGCCGATGGATTCTCGGTGATTCGCTCGGTTCTGGCGAGGCGGTAACTGAGGGAGGCTGAGAGGGAGAGCACGCAATAAATCCGCTCATCCCCGCGAAAGCGGCGACCCGGAGCAACACTGAGCCCGCGACCCTGGATTCCCGCTTGCGCGGGAATGAGCGGAGATGATGGCAGCGACCGTGACGCGGGCGTCGGATTACCTGTCCGTTCATCCCCGCGAAAGCGGGGACCCAGATTCACCCAAACGTTCGTCGAAATTCGCGCGGTGGGGACTTGGCCAGAGCTTTTCGCACGCGATTTGCCGCTCAGGTGCAATGGTACCGGCGCTGAAGGCCAACCAGGAGGATGCGCAATGCACTCTTCTGGCCTTCACAGCCTTGTAACTCGCCCTTTCAATTATTTTCTTTTCCAGTGTGAACTGCCTCACGCGGGACTTGCGCCTGCGCAACCTAACTTCGCTTCATGATGTTCAAACCTGCATTCAATCATTGCTGCGAAGTCGTCGGCCGGGCTTGTGCCTTTATCACCCTCGCCGGCATGGGCTCGCTTGTGTTAGCGGCAACCGCACTTGACGTTTTGCGCTAGCCCGGCTTCGCACCGGCACATGCCGTCATCCTGAGGTGACCGCGCGTAGCGCGGCCTAGAAGGATGACGCCGTCGCCCTTCGAGGCTCGCTTTGCTCGCACGACATACTCCGCTCATTCCCGCGTAAGCGGGAATCCAGAGCCAGAATCACTGTCATTTCATGTCGCCCTGGGCCCCCGCGTGCGCGGGGACGAGCGGAACGATCACACCGCCACCTTCGCCCGCCCCTACTCCGCCGGGATCGGCGTTGCCGGCGCAGTGGGCGTGGTTACGGCCTGCGACGGAGTCGACGGGCCCTTGAGCGGCCGCTCCTCCAGCGAAATCAGGAACGCCATACCGAACGACATCACCAGCGCGCAGGTGAGAAACACAAAGCGGAACGCGTAGGCAAGCTCGGGCGCAGACGCCGTGCGCGCCAGCATTTCAACCGACATACCGGCGACGCCGCCCAGCCCGCCGAGCACGATTGCACCCAGCACCGCAACGACCAGCGCCGAGAACAATGCGCGGAAGAAATTGGCGGCGCCGGTGGCGATGCCCATCTGCGCGCGCGACACCGCATTCTGCATGCAGACGGTCGACACCGGAAACACGGTGCCGAGCCCGGCGCCGATAATCAGCAACAGCAGCAGCACCAGCGCGGTTGGTATCGACCCCGGCCAGATCGCCAGTGGCGCGAGCGACAGGATCGAGAGCGAAAGCCCGATCAGCGACACGCGCTTGTAATGCACCATGTGCATCATCAGCCGGCCGGTGAGCGTGGAAAACGCAACCGTCGCGGCCATCAGCGGGATCAGCGCCATGCCGGATTCGCTCGCTGACAGATGCAACACCACCTCGAAATAAAGCGGCACGAAGATCGTCATGCCGACCAGCGTGCCCATGTTGCAGGCGCCGGCGAGCGTCGCGCAGCGCACCACCGGATTGCCAAGCACCGCGAGCGGCAGGAACGGTTCGCGCGTTGAAACCAGCCGCCACGCGAACAGGCCCCACAGGATCGCGGAGGTGAGCAGCAGCATGCCGATTTGCGGCGAGATCCATTCAAAACGCCGGCCGCCCCACGATAGCGCGAGCAGAAGCGCCACCGCCGCCGACATCATCAGCAGCGCACCGATGACATCGAGCCTGTGCTTGCGCGGATGAAACGGCACGCGCCGGAGCACGCTCGAGGTCATGCCGAGCGCAACGAGACCGAGCGGCAGGTTGATCCAGAAAATGAGCGACCAGTCGATATGCTCGGTCAAAAATCCGCCGAGCACCGGCCCGCCCACCGAAGACACCGCAAACACCGCGCCGATATAACCCTGGTAGCGGCCGCGCTCGCGCGGCGAAACAATGTCGGCGATGATGGTTTGCGCCAGCGCCATCAGCCCGCCGCCGCCGAGGCCCTGGAAGCCGCGCGCCAGCACCAGCGCGGTCATGCTGGGCGCCAGCGCGCAGGCCGCCGACCCAACGATGAAAATGCCGATCGCGGTGAGCATCAACACACGGCGGCCATGGATATCGGCGAGCTTGCCGTAGAGCGGGGTCACCGCCGTGCCGGTGAGCAGATAGGCGGTGACCACCCAGGACAGATCATTGAGGTTGCCGAAATGCCGGCCGATGGTCGGCAGCGCGGTGGCGACGATGGTCTGGTCGAGCGCGCCGAGGAACATCGCCAGCATAATGCCGAGCACGATGGCCCTGATTTCCGGATGCGTAAGCGCGGGCGGCTCCGGCAGCGGCTCGGCTTTCGCCGCTCGCGGCCTGGCGTCCGTGACGGGACGGGATTTCGTCTTCGGCTTTAACGGGGTCATTGTTCGGAGCTGGGAGAGACTCATCGCCGGCAACCCGCTCAATGCCTTGTCGGTTCCGGCAATGCAAGACGCGGCAGCGCGGGGGTGGTATGTGCGGGGCGGTTTCGTTGCCGGCGGCGCGCAGGAAAGCAATATCCCCTCATCTGTCATCGCCGGGCTTGACCCGGCGATCCATGATGGGTCTCAACAGAAGCAGCATTACGTAAGGTTCTCACGATTGGCGCCGCCTCATGGATGCCCGGGTCAAGCCCGGGCATGACAAGTGAAATGGATATGACGTACTGGTTGCAATTGCGGTACCTGCTCTTGAGCGCACTCCTCCTCGCCGCCACCCCCGCTCATGCGCGCGAGATGCTCGCGCCCGGCTTTGTCTATCTGCGCGATGTCGACCCCAGCATCGCGCAGGACATGCGCTACGCGACGGCCGACAATTTCACCGGCCGTCCCCTGCCCGGCTATGGTGCCGCCGAATGCGTGCTGCGCCGCGAGGTGGCCGAAGCGCTCAGGCGCGTGCAGGCCGATCTCGCGCACGAAAACCTGAGCCTCAAGGTTTATGACTGCTACCGCCCGACCCGCGCGGTGCGCGCCATGGCGGACTGGGCGCAAAACAGCAAACCTGACGGCGACGACACCGAGACCACCCGGCGCTTTTACCCGGCGCTGAAAAAACGCAATTTGTTCGCGCTCGGCTACATTGCCGCGCAGTCGCGACATTCAACCGGCACCGCGGTCGACCTCACGCTGGTCAAATTACCGGTGACGCCTGCCTCGCCCTTCGACCCGGCGGCGCGCTACGGACCCTGCACCGGTCCCGTCAGCAAACGCGCGCCCGACAACAGCATCGACATGGGCACGGCCTTCGACTGCTTCGATACCAGGAGCTACAGCGCGAGCAGCGCGGTGACCCCCGAGCAACGGCGCTCGCGCGGCGCACTCAACACGGCGATGCGCCGGCACGGCTTTGCGAATTACTTCCGCGAATGGTGGCACTATTCGTTCGCCGGCGCCGCCGAGCCGCGCGCCTATGATTTTGCGATTGGGCCAAGGGGGAGGTGAGAATTACCTTTGAGTGGCGGGCTTACGCTTCGCCCCCTTCGGCCACTTGCCCGGCCAACTGACGATATAGTCCGTGAGCTTTGCGTCCGGCACGTCGACTTCGCTCGCCGCGACGCGTCCGCGCACCGAAACGCCGGCCGTGTGCACCGTTTCAGGATCGCCGGAAACGAGCGGGTGCCACCAGGCGAGATCCTTGCCCTCCGCCACCAGCCGATAGCCGCAGGTCGGCGGCAGCCAGTTCAGCCGCCGCACATTGCGCGGGGTGAGCCGCACGCAATCCCGCACCTTGGCCTGACGGTGGGCATAGTCCGTGCAGCGGCATTTCTGGCAGTCGAGCAGCTTGCAGCTCACATCGGTGAATAGTGTTTCGTTGGTATCGTCGTCGATCAGCTTGTTCAGGCAGCAGCGGCCGCAGCCGTCGCACAGGCTCTCCCATTCGCGCTGAGTCATTTCCGACATTGCCTTGCGGCGCCAGAACGGGGCTTGCTGGTCGAGCATCCGTGGGAATCCTTCAGGGCTCTTGTAGCGGCTGGGGCGGGGTTCGTCATTGGTGGGCGGCCAGGTTTCCCGATCTATCGGAAGTCCCTAACCCCTCACCCAGCCCGCTTCGCGGTCCGACCTCTCCCTTTGGGAGAGATAAAGGAACAGGGCCGCACACGGGGAGAGGTAAATCGGGCCCTTTTTCACCGCAATTTTCGTTCACCTTGGTTCCAAGATAGGTGAAACCATGGCATTGGCCGCGGGTTGGCCGATCGGCTAAATTGGGTTTGCCGGCGCCCCGCCGGCCGTAGATTCAAGAGCAAAGCTTGCGCGACCTTTTTCCCGACTGGAAGCCCAACATCAAGCGATTCCTGCTCGGGCTGGACGCCTGGGTCGATTTCAGCGTGTTCCGCAGCTTTTCGGGACTGCGCGAAACCTATGAGCGCTTTTCCACCTTCATGGACCGCTTCCACGTCTCCGGCTGGCGGCGCGGGCTCACCGAGATCATGTCGGAAGGCGCCACGCTCGGCGCCTTCGGCCTGGTGGTAATGCTGGCGCTGGCGGTGCCCGCGTTCCGCGAGACATCCGATGACGACTGGCTGAAGAAATCCGAGCTGGCGGTCACCTTCCTCGACCGCTACGGCAACGAGATCGCCTCGCGCGGCATCAGGCATAATGACTCGATCCCGCTCGACCAGTTTCCCGACCATCTGATCAAGGCAGTGCTCTCGACCGAAGACCGGCGCTTCTACGAACATTTCGGGATCGATCTTGCCGGCACCGCGCGCGCACTGCTCGCCAATACCAAGGCCGGCGGTGTGGTGCAGGGCGGCTCCTCCATCACCCAACAGCTCGCCAAGAACCTGTTCCTCAACAACGAGCGCACGATCGAGCGCAAGGTCAAGGAAGCGTTTCTCGCCATGTGGCTGGAAGCGCGCCTGACCAAGAACGAAATCCTCAAGCTTTATCTCGACCGCGCCTATATGGGCGGCGGCGCCTTCGGCGTCGACGCGGCCGCGCAGTATTATTTCAACAAGTCGGCGCGCGACGTGAACCTCGCGGAAGCCGCGATGCTCGCCGGCCTGTTCAAGGCGCCCTCCAAGTTCGCACCGCACATCAACCTGCCGGCCGCGCGCGCGCGCGCCAACGTGGTGCTCGATAATCTGGTCGAAGCCAACATGATGACCGAAGGCCAGGTGTTCGGCGCCCGCCGCCGCCCCGCCACGCCGGTCGACCGCCGCGACGACCGCGCGCCCAATTATTATCTCGACTGGGCCTTCGACGAGATGAAGAAGCTCGTCGACACCTTCCCGAAAGCAATGAGCGAGCGCGTGTTCGTGGTGCGCACCGCGCTCGACACCAACCTGCAAAACGCCGCCGACTCCGCAATCGAAAGTTCGCTGCGGCAATACGGCCAGGAATATCACGCCAAGCAAGCCGCCGCCGTGCTGATGGATGTCGATGGCGCCGTGCGCGCCATGGTCGGCGGCCGTGACTACGGCGCCAGCCAGTTCAACCGCGCCACCGACGCGATGCGCCAGCCCGGTTCATCGTTCAAGCCCTATGTCTACGCCACCGCGCTCGAATACGGCATGAAGCCGACCTCGACCGTGGTCGACGGACCCGTTTGCATCGGCAACTGGTGCCCGCACAATTATGGCCACGGCTACTCCGGATCGATGACGCTGATGAAGGCGCTCACGCATTCGATCAACACCATCGCGGTGAAGCTGTCGATTTCGATTGGCAACGGCAACGCGAAGGTCGGCCGCGCGCGGATCGTGAAAACCGCGCACGACATGGGCATCCGCACGCCGCTGCCGGATACGCCGTCGCTGCCGATCGGCGCCGATGAAGTCACCGTGCTCGATCACACCGGCGCCTACGCCACCTTCCCCAATCTTGGCAAAGCGGTGACGCCGCACGCGATCCTCGAAGTGCGCACCGGCACCGGCGATCTGGTCTGGCGCTTCGACCGCGACGGGCCAAAGCCGCGGCAGGTGCTGCCGGTCGGCGTGGCCACCGACATGATCAAGATGATGAACAACGTGGTCGAGAACGGCACCGGCAAGCGCGCGCGGCTCGATGGCGTCGCCTCCGCCGGCAAGACCGGCACCACCAATGCGTACCGCGACGCCTGGTTCATGGGCTACACCGGCAATTTCGTGTGCGGCGTCTGGTTCGGCAATGACGATTACCAGGTGACCAACCGCATGACCGGCGGCTCGCTGCCGGCCATGACGTGGCACACGATCATGGCCTATGCGCATGAGGGCGTCGAGCTCAAGCAGCTCCCCGGCGTCGCGGTGCCGCAGGTCCGCCAGCAGCCGGTCGTCGCCGAGACCAAATCGAAATCCAGCGTGCCGCCGCCCGCGCCGCGGCCTGCCCTGCTGACCAAGCGCGGGGCGGATGTCCTGGTCCGCGTCGAGCGGCTGATGGATGACGCCAACCGTGCGCTCGGGCCCGCGCGCCCGACGGTTTCCACGGTCAAAGACAAGCAAGCCGCGGCGCCGCCGTGCCAGCGGCGCGTTCGCCTCCTCGCTGGAAGGACGCGCCTTCGGCAACCACAACTGATTGGCCGAACGCCAGCGGCCAGCGTATTCTCCCGATCCACATCACCTCTCCATTTCCTGGATAGTCCGTGCGGCTGCTTTTCGGAACGCTGTTTGGTCTTGCCGTCGCCGCCCTGGTCGGGCTCGGCCTGACCTATTTTGCGCTCACGCGCGGCACCGCCTTCGGCGGCCTCGACGATCGAGAGCTGGACCGCCTGGCCGAAAAGCGGCACGACGGGCGCCGATCCTTATGCGCGGGCATCGATCGCACGCAGCGGCCGGTTGCCGACCGCGCTCGGCGACGGCGTATCGTTCACGCTTCCATCCGACGATGAGGGCAAAATTCTCGACGGGCGCTGCGAGGTCGTGCTCTCGGGCGTCACGCCGGCGGCGCGCTTCTGGACGGTGACGCTGTACAATCCCGACGGCGCGCTGGTTGCCAATTCGACCAACCGCTACGGCTTCACCAGCCAGGAGATCGTCCGCCACGCCGACGGCACTTTCGAGATCGTGGTGGCGCCGCGCGCCAGCCCCGGCAATTGGCTGCCGACCGGCGGCGTCGAACGCTATGAGCTGATCCTGCGCCTCTACGACACCGCGGTCGGCGTCTCGACCAAAGCCGGCCGCGAGGTGCCGATGCCGGACGTCACGACCAGGAGCTGCCCATGATCCGATGGCTGCTCCTGATCCTCGGCGGCGCGCTGCTCGGCGGCATCGTGCACCTGGCCACCGTCATCCTGCTGCCGCGCACCGCGACGCAGGATGCCTATGCGCGGCTCACGCCCATCGCGCCGGTGAACACAGTCGTCGCCCTGCCCGCGCCCACGCCCGAGAAAGCGGTGATGCCGTTCATGGATCCCGCTTTCGCCAGCGCCGTGTGCCGCTACGATCTTTCGCAAGGGCCGCTCAAGCTGACCGTGCCGGTGAGCCCGGCCTACACGTCGGTGTCGTTCTACACGCGCTATGACGTCGCCTATTACGCGATCAACGATCGCGCCGCCGGCCGCCGCGTGATCGAGCTCGACCTGATGACCAGCGCGCAGCACGACCAGGTGCCCGAGGACGAAGAAGTCACGGCCGCCGACCGGCTGATCGTGGAATCGCCGACGCCGACCGGCATCATTGCGATCCGGGCGATGGCGCCGGAGCCGGGCCTGATGCCGATGGCGCAGAGCGCCGTTGCCGACGCACGCTGCGGCACGCAGCTGCCCGAGCCGCGCCGCACCGCCGCCACCACGGCCACCCGAACGGCCACGAGCGCCCGAGCCTGTGCGGCCGCGCAGGTAACGGCTTCACTGGTTCCGGCTACACTCCGCTCATTCCCGCGCAAAAGGTGCAGCACCCTCCGCTCATTCCTGCGCAAGCGGGAATCCAGAGTGACAAATGCATCCGAAGATATTTTGGCGCTGGGTCCCCGCTTTCGCGGGGATGAGTGGAGCATTGGGCATGGCATTGCCTCACAGCTCCGCTCATTCCCGCGCAAACGGTGCAGCACCCTCCGCTCATCCCCGCGCAAGCGGGATCATGCAATGCATCCGGGGACGAACGGATAGACTTCAGACGATGGGGGTGGGCCGCCTGAAACCGGACTTAACGCGTCGAGGCGAGGCTTGGCTCGCGCACCCAGGTCGGCGGAAGGATGTTGTAGCGCGCAATCTGGTTCTGCAACTGAATGAGCAAGCGCTCGACTTCAACCGCCTGCACCGATGGCGTCGTGATCACCAGACGTTCGAGCACGTAGTGATAGGACGACACCCGGTCCGTCAGGCTTTGCCGCACGATGTCCACGACATGCGCATTCTCGCGGACGCGGCGCAGGGCGTTCACCACCTCGCCTTTGCTCAGCCCCGATACAAAGGCGAGACTCTTCTAGCCGCTTCTGATCGATATCGATCACGCGGCCCGCGGTCTCGAAAAATTGCGACAGCCGCGTGGTGTCATTGCGAATATCGTCGATGAGCCTTGCGTAGACGGCGGACGGCGAGCGGTGGCACTCCTCCATTATGCGATTAAAGTATTTGGCGCGGTCTGCGATATTGTAGCGGATCAGCCGTACTCGCCGGCGACGGAATACCACTGCTGCCGGTCGTAGGGCGGCTCGATCAACGGATAAGCATTGTCGCGCAGCGCGCGCTCGTCATCGGTATATTCGAAGGTCGATGGCGGAACGGGATGCGATGCCGGCGAACTGCGCCCGAGCCAGTCATGGATCCCGTCGGTCACCAGCGTCTGGTTGATCTCGCCGAAATCGCCGTTGGCGCATCCGCCGAGCAGGCCCAGGGTGGCGAGAAAAAATATCCGCCGCAAAACCGTTCGTGTCAGCGACAGCGGCGGATTCTTCATCGGAATTATTCGACGTTGCGCCTAGCGCGCGACACGACGGCGGCGCCGGCGCCCTGCATTGTTGCCGGAGTCAGGTTCAAGACCGTTCGAGCCGTCCGGACCCCGATCGATGCGGATCACCGGAAGAATGATGACGGTCGCAGGTTCGGTATTGGCGTCGACATATTTGCCGCGCGGGCTCGCCTCGTCGGGAAATCGGATGATCTCGCCCATTTCAGTTCCCCCTGGCCGCCCGGGTGCTATGCCTCCTCGAGGCCGCCGGTTCGGCGCCTTTTCGCAATTAAAGGACTTGCAAGGTTAACGGTCTGCTAACGCCGCCCGACTAATCTGGGCCATCCCGCAGTGGCGTAGCGTTAGTCGTGATATGAAGCTTTCCGCGTCCAATCCCCTGGACAGCCTGGTCGATCTGGCGTGCCGCGATGGCGTCGACATCCGCCCGACCTTGCTGCGCGTCCTCACCGACCTCTACGTCCAGAAGCCCATTCATGACGTCGAAGAGGAAACCCAGTTCGTCGAGCTGGCGCTGGGGCTGATCGACGCGGTCGACGCGCAGACGCGCGCTGCGGTTGCGGCGAGCCTGTCGGCCTATCCGGGAGCCCCGCTTGCCGTCCTGCGCAAGCTTGCCGTGCATCGTCGGCGGAGCCGGGCGCGCCCGCCCGCGGCGAGCCCGAGCGGAACGATCTGATCGAGCTGTTCTTTTCAGCGCTTCCGGACGAACGCAGGCTGATCCTGATCAATCTCGATGTCGTCTCCGACGCGACGACACGCCGCGTCATGCCGGTCGCCGGCGAATTGATCCGCCGGCTCGAGAACGCAGCGCTCAAGCGCAACCAGGGTGAATTCACCCGCGTGCTGGAACGCGCGCTCGGCGATCAGCCGCGAACTCGCCGACCGGATCACGCGCGATAATTCCGGCGAGCCGATCGTGGTCGCGGCCAAGGTGCTCGGCATCAAGGCTGACGTGCTCCAGCGCATTCTGCTGTTTCTCAATCCGGTCATCGGACAATCGGCCCAGCGGCTCTATGAGCTCTCCCGTCTGTTCGACGAACTCAATGCGCGGGCGCGTCGACCGCATGGTGGCCATCTGGCGCACGACGGTGCGGCGCCATGCGGTGCACGAGCCGGTCTACTGGAACGACGAGCGGCCTGGCGTTCGCCCTGCCGCGCGGCCGTCCGCCGCGCATCGCAGGGCCGGCGAGAGCGACACGCACCCTGCCCGCTCTAAGAACAGCGATCGTTAGATCGGGTCGTGAACGCCGTCGTCGAGAAAAGTTCTTCCGGCGCGATCCTCGACTTCGACGATCCAGAGGTCCGGATCGAAGCGGATTTCCTTCACGAGACGCGCTTCGAGTTCGGCCTCGGCCGCCGGGCGCCTCACGGCCGACGATGGCCGTAGAACATGCGCTCGGCGGGCCGCGCCTCATCGAATGCGGCCTGCGGCGCCGGCCCGTAGAGCGTGCCGGTACCGTCGAGCCGGTTGACCTTGATAAAGATGGTGCCGGCCTCTTCGGCTCCGCGCCGACGCACAGCCGCGAAGACGCCTTCGGCATTGCAACGGCGCAGATAGGCCGAAACCCATATGCCGGATTTCAATCGCATCAGCGTTTCGTAGCATGGGCAATTGCCGCCCCGCGATTGGAAGCGCTAACCGAGATTGGTTTGACGCAACCGTGACACACACTCAGCGTCATGCGCGGGCTTGACCCTCTACCCCAGCGGGGATCCAGAGCACCGACCTTTCAGTTGTCATTGCCGCATGACGGCGGAGAGGTTCGTCGTGCTAGCCCGTCTACTCCAGCGGGCGGCCGGTCATCGCGGCAAGTTCGCGCACGAAGCGGTCGGAGATCTGCCCGTCGATCGGCAGCTGGCGGTCGCGTTCGAACTTCTCGACCGCGACCTGCGTATGCGCGTCGAAAACACCGGTCGACCTTGATCTGTCCGTAGCCGAAATCGGCGAGCGCCCGCTGCACGGCATGTCACGCGCTTGGACGGGGTGATCAACTTGCCGATCGCGTCGGGTGCCGTCGATTGCCCGGTGGTGGCCGCCGGCTTCGCATTCGACGCGCTGACGGCGCGCAGCAGGCCGTCGCTTGCTTCGGCGTTGCTCTTCAACCCGGCCGCCTGAATGAAATCGCGCACGGCGGTGTCGGTTTTGCTGCCCCAGATGCCGTCGGCCGGGCCGTCGTAGAATCCCTTGCGGGTGAGCTCGCGCTGGATGTTGGCGATGAGCTGGAGCCGGGCCTGATTGCCGGTATCGGCCGCGGGCGCGGCGGCGTGCTCGGCACGCGCGGCGCAAGTGTCGCCTCCTGCGGCGAGCAGCGGCCGTGGTGCAAATATCGGCGCGGGATGCGGACCCTTTTGCAGAAACAGCGCATTGGTGAGGATCGCAACGACGGCGATCGTCGCCATCACCAGACCGACAAACTCGCGCGGATACTGGCTGATCGCTTCCGCGAGCCTGCCGGCGCTTTCGAATGTGGTGGCTTGTTTACGGGATCGTCTAGGCACTTTTCTTCACCTGGTCATTTGCGGCCATGGGGCGGCCCCGATTGCGCTCGGTCACGAGCTTGACCGGTTCACGCGCGGTCGGCCCGCCTTCGCATTCAAAGGGCAACCGCACGGTCACCCGCGTTCCTTCGCCGAGGCGGCTCTTTATATCGACCTCGCCGCCATGCAGCTGCACGAGGCCCTTGACGATCGACAGGCCGAGGCCGGAGCCGTCGTGGCGGCGATCATAGGAGGTGCGCACCTGGAAAAAGGCTTCGCCCAGCCGCGGCAGATCGGCTTCGCCGATGCCGACGCCGGTGTCCTCGACCGTCACGGCGAGTTTCGAACCGTCGCACAGCGCACTGACCGTCACCCGGCCGCCGCGCGGCGTAAACTTGAGCGCATTGGATATCAGGTTGATCAGGATCTGGTTGAAGGCACGCCGGTCGGCCGCCACTTCGGGCAGATCCGCGGCGAGGCGCAGCGTGAGCTCAACGCCGGATTCCTGCGCCTTGAGCGCAAGCAGATCCGTGCAGTTTTCGATTGCCGGCGCCGGCGCGAACGGCTCCGGCGTGATCTCGAAATTGCCGGTCTCCATCTTGGAGACGTCGAGGATTCCATTGACGACCGACAGCAAGTGACGGCCGGAACTGTTGATCAACTTCGCATATTCGAGCTTGCGCCCGGAATCGAGTTCAAGCGATTCATTCGCCAGCATGTCGGAAAAGCCGATGATCGCGTTGAGAGGCGTGCGCAGCTCATGGCTCATCGTGGCGATGAAATGGCTTTTCGCGGCATCGGCGCGTTCGGATTCCGATTGCGCGATTTCAATCGCGCGTTCCTGCAATTTGCGGCCGCTGATGTCGCGGAGCACCGTGACGACCTCGCGCTCGTTCGAAGCAGGATCGCGAGGCCGGCACCGCATTTCAACCCAGGCAAACTGGCCGGCGCGGCGCCGGATGCGAAGGTCGAGCAGACGCTCTTCGTTCAGGCTGGCCGCATCCGCAATGGCCGAGAGAAACGCCGGCCGGTCGGCGACGTGGACCCGGTCGAACAGACCGTTGCCCAATAATTCGTTCGCCTGTACGCCAATCAATGGCTCTGCCGAAGGCGAGATGGACAGGACCGAGCCATTGCGGCCATGGCAAACGATGACATCGGTCACGGCATGCGCGAGCAGATGGTAACGATCCTCCTCGACGTGAAGCAGCGAGACGCTGGTACGCATGAGGACGGCTGCGCCGAGCGCAAGACCCGGCGGCGTAGAGCGTTGCAGAGATGATGCCGAGTGCGGCCAGCGCGCTTTGCTGCTGCGGCGTCGTCACCGCATGCGGAAGCAACCCGGCATCGCCAAGCAACAATAACAGGCCGGCGGCGCCAAGAGCGAAAATCGCGGCCAGCGCCACGACACGGCGTGAGGCGGAAAGCGCCGCTTCCAGTGGAACCAGCACCAGCCAGATCGCGGCGAACGATCCGATGCCGCCCGAGCACGTGGCAACCAGCGCCGCAAGTCCGGTCAGCGACAGTGAGGAGAGCACGTGCGCGGTTTCATAGCGGCCCGTGCGCGACAGGTAATAGACAATCAGAATCGGAGCCGCCAGCCAGGCGAACACGCCAACTTCAAGCGGCCGTCGGCACGCCGCGGATGGCGATGTAGACGGGGAAGCTCGCAAGGGCTGCAAAGCTGCCGAGCAGGCGCGGTGCAATGAAGGCGCGATGGCGCGCCGCCGTCAGCGCATCCTGCTGCGCCGCGGGGTGCACCAGTGCGTCGACATAGCTCCATACTGGCGTGAGAAAACTCACCGTCCCTGTACTCACGTCCCGCCGAAACAGACGCGCCCCTATTTCGCTGGGAATGTTAGGTCACAGCCGATTAAGCGAACGCTAAGGCGTGCCGCCCGTGAGGCTCAATCCGCGGGCCGCGAGCGCACTCGAAGCGCCTTGGCGCGGCTATTTGCCGGGCATGGTGAAATTTCGGTTGCCGTGAACCTGCGGCGGCGTGGTGCGCGCTGCAATTTATTACCGATGCGGTAACCATGTCGGAACGCGCGATAATGGCGCCGGCATTGACCGCCCGCACCTAATTAAAATTTTCATCAAATCAAAATTTTTAAAGTTTGACGAAATATCTCGTTGATTTTGTCCAAAAACCTCTCTGCATTTCGCACAACAGCTTCAACCCTGTCTGCTAGGGTTTAGTTCAAAGGCGGCGAATAGTCCGCCGGGGAAGTTACGGGTAGGGTCATGTTCTTTCTGCTGCGGATCGCGTTTTGGCTGTGCGTCGTATGCGTGCTGCTGCCGAACGGCACTAAATCGGCCGCGCCCGAAGCGCAGATCAACGCCACGGAAGCCGTAACGCTGGCAAGCGCTGCCGTCTCGGATATGCGCGGGTTCTGCGAACGCCAGCCCGATGCCTGTACCACCGGCGGCAAGGTCGCGGTCGCGCTCGGCCACAAGGCCGAGGCCGGTGCGCGCACGCTCTATGAGTTCATCAGCAAGCTGCGCGAGAAATCGGCGTCGACCGAAAAGACCGGTGCCAAACCCGGATCGGAAGGCACTTTGACCCCGACGGATATGGCACCCACCTGGCATGCGCCAGTTCCGCTGCCGCCACGCCGGGAAGCGCGCGACGGCCGGCCGGCCGCCTAAAAACTCCGACTTAAAGGCGTTTTTCGCACTCCCGCCGATGGCGGCGATCTTTTTTGGCCATTGCGCAACGAGCGGCCTATATATGATGCGTTATGAGCGCAATTGACGAGATCGTTGAGAATTTCACGCTGCTCGATCAGTGGGACGATCGCTATCGCTACGTCATCGAGCTCGGCCACACGTTGCCGCCATTGGCGGACAGCGCCCATATCGAAGCCAACAAGGTCCGCGGCTGCGCCAGCCAGGTCTGGCTCGTTACGCATGTGAAGCCGGATGGATCGGCGGGGCCAGTCCTTTCATTCGACGGCGACAGTGACGCACACATTGTCCGCGGGTTGATCGCAATTCTGTTCGCGCTTTACTCCGGCAAGAGCGCGCGTGAGATTCTGTCAACCGACGCGCTTGCGCTCTTTGACCGTATCGGCCTGCGCGAGAATCTCACCCCGCAGCGTTCGAACGGCTTGCGCTCGATGGTGGAGCGTATCCGCACCGAAGCGAAAGCTGCACTGGCCACCGTGGCATAGTCAGACGCTGTCCACTCCAAAAGTTGCGCCTTCGGCGAGCCAGGTTCTCACATGCGCGCGCGCCGGGCCTTGTGCCTGGGCCGCATAGCCGTAGTGGCGGGCGAGACGGTCGAGCGCGAGTTGCAGCACGACTTTGCCCGAGCGGGCCGGCCACGCACGTTCGCGTTCGATATCTTCAAGGCCTTTGAGAAAGCAGCAAATATCGAGCAACAGGCCGGCGAATTCCGGACCGACGGCGTCAAGCGCGTGATGCACCCGCTGTCGTGCGGCAATCATTGTCTCGGTGAACACAGCCGCCTGTCCGTTCCCGCCGCCGCGGCCGGACGACAATGGACTGGACCAGTTGGACGTCGTGCGCGGCATCAAATGCGCGCGGGTGAAATCAGCGCGCAGCCGTTCACCGGCCTGTAGTTGATGCGGTTCGATCAGTGCGCGGCCGTCGCGCCCGCGCCGGCGCGCCAGCCAGGCCAGCGGGCTTTCTGTTTCATCGACAATAACCCTGGTGCGTCCGAAGTCGGTGATGATCTGCCGTTGTGCCAAGGCAAGATGCTGTGCGCGGAAATTATCGACGATCGGCTGCAAAGACTGCGGTGGCGGGCGTACGGATTTTCGGCGCTTGCCGCGAAGCTTCGGTTGCCGGCGGCGGGAGTGAGGCGATGGGGATCCTGTGGGGGTCATTGGCGAATGTCCTGTGTAGGATTATTTGCCTACATCGGCGCCAAAAATGGAAGACCCGCCAAAATGGCAGAAAAAGATATCCACAACTTTTAGGAATTTATCCGCGGCGCCAGCGGTCTGCGGCGACAGCTACTCTGCCGCGCTACTTGGCGCGGCGCCGGCGTTGTTGGCCCAAGCCCATTTGCTTGGCCAGTTGTGAGCGGGCGGCCGCGTAGTTCGGCGCGACCATCGGGTAATCGGTGCTCAGACCCCATTTCTCGCGGTATTGCTCCGGGGTCATGTTGTACTGCGTGCGCAGATGCCGCTTGAGTGATTTGAACTTCTTTCCGTCCTCTAGACAGACGATGTGTTCCGGCGTGATTGATTTCTTGACCGAAACGGCAGGCTTGAGCGGCTCGGCCGGCCCCTCGGCGGATTTTCCTGACACCTTGCTGAGCGCGGCATGGACCTGATTGATCAGACCGGGGATTTCTCCGGCCGGCACCGTATTGTTGCTCACATAGGCGGAAACGATCTCCGCGGTCAGTTCAATGAAACTTCCATTGGTTGGGTTGTCATTCATTGAGGTCGCCCTGCTCTTGCGCGGCTGCCGAATGGCCGCAGACAAGACCTCAGAACAAGAGGTCAATCTCAATTGATCCACAATACGTCAAGTATTGAGGTCGTATATTTAAAACTACTATCGGATTTCAGCACCCGCAAGATAAACATGGCAGTCTAAGACGACAAATATTGGCTAAATGCGACTTACTTCAAGATCAATAGAATAATACCGCGCGTAAAACAGCTTCGCCGATCCTATGAGTTCTTTGCGAGATGGTTCCGCAACTCATTGATCGAGGCAAAACGCAACGTGCCTTGTGGCAATTCCGCCTCGATAGAACCGTCGACATAAAGTGTATAGCCCATCCCGTCGACGACACCGGATTTCAGAATAGCTGCGGCGCGAGGTTTTTGCGCTTCGGGTTTCGGTGAAGCTGCGAGGCCATCGCGCAATGGAAAGCCGGACCTTGGTTCCGGCTGGGGCTCGCTGCCGGCGGGTTCTTTCGGAAACTTTGCCTCGGCCGGCCACATGGCGTCGAAGTTGGCGCTGTGAGGCGTTTGCGGTGTGGCAGCAGAGGGCCCGGGAGGTGGCGGGGACCGCCAACCCGCCGGCGGCTCGCGACCGGCGCCCGGTTGGGCTACCGGAGCGAGCGGATGGTGCGGGGACAGCGAAATGTCATCCTCGACTGTCGGAGGCGACTGATCGGGATTGCGCAATGCGGGCGCAAAGGATTCGGCCGACTTGTCCTCCATCGGCGCGCCGGCACGCGCAGGAGAGGCGGGGCCGGGATCGCCGGCGTGAGCTTCAGACCTGGGCCGGGGCGGAAACGGTATATGCCCCTGGGCCGGGATCGAACGCGCGGCACCTGCGCTCTCAAATGCCTCCGTTGGCTGTCCAAGCCGGGCTGAAGGCTGGACGGCCAGCGCCTCGGCAACCCGCCGCAGCTGCCCAACGACCACACTGAGCCCGATCATGATCAGGCCGCCGACAGCAGCGGTGGTACCAGCGCTTATGAGGGTATTGCCGAAGCTGAATTCATTGATCGGGACGCCAAATCCGACCATCGCGAGCCCTGCAAACAAGGCAAACACGCCGATGCCAAACAATAGAGCCGGCATACACTTATGATCCTCTCCTGAACCAGCACTTTTCGCCGCAATCGACCGGCTAAATTCTTCTGGCAACGGCAAATTCTCGCTTTTTCAAACGCCGTCGGCAACACCTAAAGTTGGGACAAATGCGGACAGCGGAAAAAACGTACGGGCGCTACAGTGCTGGGCACTCCTTATCACCCGTTGCCCCGGGGCGCGCCACCGCCTAATTAACTTGACTGAGGAACTTGTCAGGTGCGGGGCGGGTTTCACTAAAAGCCGATAATTCCGTATTCATCGTTTGTGAATCGAGGAGGAGATAATGTCGTTTAAACTGCCCGATCTGCCTTACGCCCATGACGCGCTTGCGCCGTATATGTCACGCGAGACGCTCGAATATCATCACGACAAGCACCACAAGGCCTATGTCGATAACGGCAACAAACTTTTGGAAGGCAGCGGGCTGGAAGGCAAATCGCTCGAGGACGTGGTGAAGGGATCTTTCGGCAAGAATGCCGGGCTCTTCAACAATGCCGGCCAGCATTACAACCACACGCATTTCTGGCAGTGGATGAAGCCGAACGGCGGCGGCGACAAAATTCCAGGCAAACTGAAGGCCAAGATCGACAGCGATCTCGGCGGCGTCGCCAAAATGAAGGAAGATTTCACGCAGGCCGGCGTCACCCAATTCGGATCCGGCTGGGCCTGGCTTGCGGTAAAGGACGGCAAATTGATCGTCAGCAAGACGCCGAACGGCGAGAGCCCGCTGGTGCACGGTGCATCGCCCATCCTTGGCTGCGATGTGTGGGAGCACTCGTATTACATCGACTACCGCAATCGGCGGCCCGACTATCTCAAGGCATTTCTTGATCACCTGGTGAATTGGGATCACGTGGAAGAAATGTTCGTCGCCGCGAGCAAGTAGACATCTCCACCGCCTCGACCCTGGCTGTTCGCCTTTCCGGCACTCGGTCGGCAGTTATCACTGCCGACCGTCTTGCCATTGTCGTGCTCGCTCTTGTGACGGTCGATCGCGGGACTGACGTTCCGCGACTACGGCCTCGGCTGGGACGACTACACGCATTCGCAATATGGCGACCTGCTGCTCGCGCTCTACGGCTCAGGCTTTAGCGATCAACGCGCACTTTCCTTCGTCAATCTCTACAAATATGGCGGCGGCTTTGACATGGCGGCTGCGCTCGCCGCCAAGGTGCTTCCGTTCGGCCTCTTCGAGACAAGGCGGCTGGTCGGCGCCGCGGTCGGCATCGTCGGGCTGATCGCAACATGGCGCATCGGCCGCCGCCTGGGCGGGCCGACGGCCGGCCTGATCGCGCTCGTCTTGCTCGCGACCTGCCCGCTTTATTACGGTCACATGTTTATGAACGCCAAGGACGCGCCCTTCGCCACTGCCATGGCGGTGCTGCTGCTCGGCATGGTGCGCGCATTTGAGGAGTATCCGCAGCCGAACCCGCGCACCGTCGCGCTCGCGGGGATCGGTCTCGGGCTTGTCTTTGGCTCACGCATTCTCGCCGGCATTGCTGCCCCTTATGCTCTCGCCGCCGTGCTGCTCATCGCGACCAGCGAAACTCGCACGGCCGGCCTTCGCGCAAGCATGGTACGGGTCGGAGAGTTCTTCTGGCGGCTGTTGCCGGCATTCGCGCTCGGTTACCTGATCATGGGGCTGCTGTGGCCATGGTCGATTCTTTCGCCGCTCAACCCGATGCGGGCGGCGGAATATTTCGACCGTTTCTTCGAAAAACCATGGAGGGAGATGTACGCCGGCACGTTGTATTCAGTGACCGCCATGCCGGCGACCTATCTGCCGCATCTGTTTGCGCTCAAGTTGCCGGAAATCATGCTGGCCCTCGGGCTGGCGGGCACGACCGGTGCGTTCGTTGCGGCTTCAAGTGGCGACTTGCCACTCAACCGCCGCGCCAACTTTGTGCTGGTAGCGCTTGCCGCCATCCTGCCGGTGCTGGTGGCAATGGTCGCACACCCGGCCTTCTACAATGGCCTGCGCCATTTCGTGTTTGTAGTGCCGCCTTTCGCGGTGCTCGGTGGTCTTGCCGGCGCCTGGCTCTTCGAACGCGCGCGCACCTTCGGCAAACTGGCGGCTGGCGTACTCACCGCCGTATTCATTGGCGCCCTGGCGCTGCCGGTAAGCGACATGGTGCGACTGCATCCCTACCAGTACACGACATTCAACTGGGCCTATGGCGGCGTGCAAAAAGCACGCGACAACTACATGCTCGACTACTGGGGGCTGGCCTTCAAGCAGGCAGGCGACGCCTTGCGTGCCAAGCTCGATGCGATGCATCTAAAACCGCCGGCGGGACGGCGCTGGACCGTCGAGATCTGCGGGCCACAGCGCCCGGCGGAAGTGGCGCTCGGACCAAAGTTCGAAACCACCTGGGATCGCAAACGCGCCGACTTCGCGATGATGCTCGGCACCTACTACTGCCGGGACCTGATCGCGCCGGTACTGGTGGAGATCAACCGTGAGGGCGTCGACTATGCGCGCGTGTATGACATTCGCGGCCGTCCGGTTCCGAAGTTGCTGACAGAGCCTCCACCCTGAGCGGACGTTAACGCGACTCCTCACGCAGCACCTCGGTGGCAATGCGGTGCGCCTCGTTGGCAGCCGGGATGCCGCAATACATGGTCAACAGCAGCAGCACTTCCTGAATCTGCTCGGTCGTGCAGCCATTCTTCAGTGCGCCCTTGAGATGCACGCGCAATTCGTTCTGGTGCCCGGCCGCCGCCATCATCGCCACCATCGCGAGAGATTTCACCGCCGGCGGCAGCGCCGAGCGCTGCCACACATCGCCATAGGCATAGGCATTAATGATGTGCTGTAGCGGCCTTCCGAAATCCCCGAACGCGTTCATGCGCTTGTCCACCGCTTCGCGGCCGAACATGTCGATACGCAATTTCAGACCGCGCTCGTATTGCTCCTTGTCGTCCATGGCTCATATCCTCCTGAAGTTCTCACCCGATTGCCGTAAGCATGTTGGCCTGTCTAGTATGCGCCGACCATGAGCTTTCGTCCCGCCAACTTATCCGTACGCCCATGATCAATGCCGCCGTGATCGGCCTCGGCCGGTGGGGAAAAAATATCGTCGAGGCAGTGCAAGGCAAAAGCAAGCGCTTGCGCTTCATCCGCGGAGTCAGCAAGGAGCCGGAGCTGGTTCGCGATTTTGCCGCGGCCAAAGGCTTTGAACTATCAACCGAGTTCGAGGAGGCCGTCGCTGATCCGCGCGTGCAGGCGATTTTCCTCGCAACCCCGCATTCCCTGCATGTCGGGCAGATTTCCGCGGTGGCGGCGGCCGGCAAACCGGTGTGGTGCGAAAAGCCGCTGGCGCTTACGCGTGCGGAAGCCGAACGCGCCATCGCCGCCTGCGCCAAGGCCGGCGTTCCCTTCGGCCTTGGCAACAACAAGCGCTGCTTTCCGTCCATGCGCGAGCTCAAGCGCGTGGTCGACGACGGCACGCTCGGAGAAATCCTCCACATCGAGGGCAATTTCAGCAACGAGCATTCGACCCGCGTCAAAGGCGGCTGGCGTGACGATCCGCGCGAGTCACCAGGCGGCGGCATGACGGGCGCCGGGCTGCATGTGCTCGACGCTTTCGTCAATCTCGGCGGACCGATTGCTGTTGCCGGTGCGCGGCTTTTTGCACCGAAAGCTCCCCCGGACCCGCGCGATGCGGCCGCGGCACTGGTGAAATTCCACAGCGGCGCCAGCGGCACACTGGCGACCGTGCGCGCCGCCCCGATGTACTGGCGCATCATGGTGTTCGGTACCAAAGGCTGGGCAGAGGCGCGCGAGGAAACGTCGCTTACGGTCGCGCTGGTGAGCGGGCAGCCGGAAACAAAAATCTATCAGCAGGTCGATTCGCTTGGCGTCCTGCTGGAAGCCTTCGCTGAGACCATCGAAACCGGAAAGCCTTTTCCGGTTTCGACTTCAGACATGCTCAACGTGGTCGGCACATTCGAGGCCATCATCCGCTCCATGGCGGAAAATCGCCCGGTCATCGTGCCTGGCGGCTAGTGCACTACTGCTGCGGGATGCCGGCGGCTTCTCGTACAGCGTCCCACCGCTTGTATTCACCCGCCATGAAGTCTCCGAATGCCTGTGGCGTGGATGTCTTGACCACCACGCCCGCTGCAATCATGCGCTGTCGCACGGTCTCATCGGAGAGACTTTCATTCATCGTCTTGTTCAATTTGGCAATCACCGGCTCTGGCGTGCCACGCGGCGCAAACAGGCCATACCAGGTCGTCACATCGTAGCCCGGGAGCACTCCGGACTCGGCCGCGGCCGGAATATCCGGTACGGCCGGAAAACGATCCTTGCCGGTAACGGCAAGCGCCTTGAGCTGACCGGACTGCACGTGACCGATCAAGGCCGACACCGTATCGAACAGCACATCGGCATGCTTGCCAAGGGTTGCGTTGATGGCTTCCGGCGACGTTTTGAATGGAACGTGCAGTAAATCTACTTTTGCGGTCTGCTTGAACATCTCTCCGGCAAAATGCTGGGTGGCGGCAAAGCCCGGGCTCGCGAAGACAATCTTGCCCGGATCGGCTTTCGCCGCTGCAACCAGCTCTTTGACATTGTTGGCGGGAAAATCCGGACGCGTCACGATCAGCAGGCTCGCAGTGGCGATCTGGCCGACCGGGGCAAATGCGGTCAACGTATCGTAACGCATGTTCTTCCTGGTGACCGCAGCGATGATTTGACCGGCGGTCATGACGCCGAGCGTGTAGCCGTCGGGCTCGGCATTGGCGACCGCTTCATTGCCAATGATGCCGCCGGCTCCAGGCTTGTTCTCAATAATGACCGGCTTGCCCAGCCTGGCTTGCATCGAATCCGCCAGGATGCGGCCGATGATGTCTGCACCGCCGCCGGGCCCAAACGACACGATGATGCGAATGGGTCTCTGGGGCCACTCTTGTGCGTAGCCCGGTGACGTCACGCCCAAGGCGAACATTAAAGCCGGGACGAGCAAAACTATCGGTTTCTTCATTACGTTCCTCCTCAGCTCCCGATTGAGCGCGGGTCTATGTTTTCGCCTTGCGGCGCCGCACTTCTTTAATGACAGCACTGTTGTCGAGATCGGCTTCCCCGGCGCGCACGCAAGCCTCCAGCACATCGGCGTGCACCCCCAGCATGGAAAGCTTCTGCCCCACGGTGGCGGCCTGCTCGAGCATCAGGCGCACGTCTTTCAGTGTTTGCTTGACGCGGCCCTCCGGCGAAAAATCGCCACGCACCATTTTCGGGCCCTTGGTTTCCATCACTTGCGAATATGAAGCCGAGCCGCGCGCGACGTCGAGAAAGGCGGCCGGATCGAGGCCAAGGCGTTCGGCAAACACGAGGCCCTCCGCCAGCGCCAGCCGGTTGAGGCCGAGGATGAGATTGACCGCAAGCTTGGCGCGCCCGCCATCGCCGATCTTGCCGACGTGAAAGCGCCGCGCGAACAACGCGTCCAGCACGTCCTTCACTTCGTCAGCGATGGTCATATCTCCGCCGATCAACGCCACACCATCACCTCGGCGCACCTGGTCGCTGGTGCCTGAAACCGGCGCGTCCAGATAGCGGATGCCGCGCGGGATCACACGGCCGGCGAGCGCCGCGACGCGGTCGGGATCGCAAGTACTCATGCACAACACGATCTTGCTGGAACCATCGCCGAGCTCCGGCAGCAGATGGTTTTCAACGACATCCTCGACCTGTTCGGTGTTGAATACCGCGACGATGATGCAGCGTGCGGGCTTCGCCAATTCTGCGATCGAGGGCGCGGGACGCCCGCCGATTTCGGCAAGCCGGTCGCGGCGCGCACGGTCGATGTCGAAACCGGTAACGGGAACCTTCGCGTCGATCAGACGCCGGGCGTAAACCTCGCCCATCAGCCCGAGACCGATGATGGCAACGGGAGACGCGCTTGTCGCGCGCTCAAGCATGGGCAAAATCCCAATAAAGCTCGCGCGCCTTGTTATAGAGCGGCCCGGGCTGCAACGAGCGTTCGTCGATGCGGTTGACCGGCATCACTTTGGAATAATTGCCCGAGGAAAAGATCTCGTCGGCATTCTGGACATCGCTATAGCTCAGCACGGTCTCGACGACGCTCACGCCGGCATCGCGCAGCAGCTTGATCACGCGCTGGCGGGTGATGCCGTTAAGAAAGGTACCGTTCGGCGCCGGCGTGAACACCACACCATCCTTTCCGACGAATAGATTGGCGGTGGCGAGCTCCGCCACGTTGCCGAGCAAGTCGAGCACAACGCAATTGCCGAAGCCGCGCGCATTCGCCTCAATCAATGCGCGCGCGTTATTGGGATAAAGGCAGCCTGCCTTGGCGTTGACCGGCATGCATTCAAGGCTCGGCTTGCGGTAAGGCGACAGCGTTACCGCGAACCCTTCCGGCTTGCGCATGGGTGCTTCATAGACGCTCAGACACCATTTGGTGGACTCAGGATCGGGCGCGACCAGCAGCATGCCGCTGCGCTCGGCCCAGTACATCGGGCGGATGTAGAGCGCGGCGTCCTTATCGAAGCGCTTGATGCCGTCACGTGTAAGTCCCATCCAGGTCTCTTCCGATACCGTCGGCTTGAGATGCATGGTTTCGGCCGAGGCATTCACCCGCGCGCAATGCAGGTCGAGATCGGGCGAGACACCCTCGAAGGTACGGGCACCGTCGAACACCGACGAGCAAAGCCATGCAGCGTGGTCGCGCACGCCCATGATCGGAACGTTGCCCTCGTGCCAGTCCCCCTCATAAAAGGTCCAGGTCTTCGTCCAGCCTTGCCCTGGCATTTCCAGTCTCCATCGCGTGCCATGTGCGGGCTTGACCCGCGCATCCATGGTGGGCTTCCACTTGCGGGAAGGTTGCATGGATTACCGGGGCAACCCGGCAAAGACGAGCTTCGTGGCACGATCTTACGCCACCATCAGCGCAAAAGACCATGGAATCCACGGCGGGAGGAGTCGATGTCCGTCTTCATCTTTGATGCCTATGGCACACTCTTTGACGTTCATGCTGCGATCGCGCGTCACCGCGCAAAGGCAGGGCCTGAAGCCGACCGCGTCTCGGCGATCTGGCGGACCAAGCAGCTTGAATACAGCTGGACCCTGACGCTCGCCGGGGTTTACACGGATTTCTGGGTGCTCACGGAGCGCGCCCTCGACTATGCGTTGGCGCTCGTGCCGAGCGTGGACAAATCGCTCAAGCCGGCCCTGCTGGACTCTTACTTCAAGCTCGACGCATTTCCCGATGCGCGATTAGCCCTCAAGGCGCTGAAGGCAAAGGGCCACAAGACCGGAATTTTATCGAACGGTTCGCCCGCCATGCTCAAGGGCGCAGTCAGTGCGGCCAATATCGGCGGCGATCTCGACGCGGTTCTGTCGGTTGATACATTGAAAATGTTCAAACCGCGGCCGGAGGTCTACGGTCTCGTCACCGACCACTTCAAATGCAAACCGGGGGACGTGAGCTTCGTCTCGTCGAACCGCTGGGATGTAATGGCGAGCGTTCGCGTCGGCTTCCGTGGCATCTGGGTCAACCGCGCGACCATGCCGGACGAATATTTGGATTTCCCGCCAGCATTGATTTTGAAAGACCTAAACGCGTTGGCCGAGGCCGCCTAGCACTTTCGTCGCATTTATCAGACTGGCGCGACCGCGTTCAGCGGCCTATATGGCGGCTGCGCCCCTCCTCAATTGTCGCTCCCATGCAATCCATCATTTCCGTCAAAGACTTGTCGAAAAGCTACGCGTCCGGGTTCAAGGCGCTCGACGGCATCAATCTCGACATCCGCCGAGGCGAAATCTTCGCTTTGCTCGGGCCTAACGGCGCCGGCAAGACCACGCTGATCGGCATCATTTGCGGCATCCTGGTGCCGAGCCAAGGCAAGGTTACCGTCGACGGCCACGACATCATCGCCGACTACCGCGCCGCCCGCTCCATGATCGGGCTTGTGCCACAGGAGTTGCATACCGACGCGTTCGAGAGCGTGTGGGCGACCGTTTCCTTCAGCCGCGGCTTGTTCAACAAGCCGAAAAACCCCGCCTATATCGAGAAGGTGCTGCGCGCGCTGTCCCTGTGGGACAAGAAAGACAACAAGATCATGACGCTGTCGGGCGGCATGAAGCGGCGCGTACTGATTGCCAAGGCTTTGTCGCACGAACCGCAAATTCTTTTCCTGGACGAGCCGACTGCCGGCGTCGACGTCGAGCTCCGTAAAGACATGTGGCAAGTGGTGCGCGACCTGCGCGATTCGGGCGTCACCATCATTCTGACCACCCACTACATCGAAGAAGCGGAGGATATGGCTGACCGCATCGGCGTCATCCACAAGGGAGAGATCATCCTCGTTGAGGACAAGGCTGAACTGATGCGCAAGCTCGGGAAAAAACAGCTGACGTTGCAGCTTCATCAGAAACTTGCCGAAATTCCGGCAGAACTTTCCGCCTTCAGGCTCTCGATTGGCGATGACGGCGGCACACTTATCTATGACTACGACACCAAGGCTGAGCGCACCGGCGTGGCGACGCTCCTCGGCGAGCTGTCGCGCGTGGGCTTGCGGATCCGCGATTTGCAAACGACGCAGAGCTCGCTGGAAGACATCTTCGTTGGACTGGTGAGCGACAAACGATGAACCTGAGAGCCGTCAACGCGATCTATACGTTCGAGATGGCGCGCACCGGACGCACCATCTGGCAGAGCATCGTCTCGCCAGTGCTCTCCACCTCACTCTATTTCGTGGTGTTCGGTGCAGCGATCGGCTCGCGCATCACCGAGATTGAGGGCGTCTCGTATGGCGCCTTCATCGTGCCGGGGCTGATCATGCTGACGCTGCTCACGCAGAGCACAATGAACGCATCTTTCGGGATTTATTTCCCGCGTTTCACCGGGACGATCTACGAAATCCTGTCGGCGCCGTTGTCGCCGTTCGAGATTGTTCTTGGCTACGTCGGTGCAGCCGCGACCAAGTCGATCATCCTCGGCCTGATCATTCTGGTCACGTCGTGGCTCTTCGTGCCGTTGCACATCGTACACCCGTTCTGGATGGTGACATTTCTGGTCTTGACGGCAGCAACCTTCAGCCTGCTCGGCTTCATCATCGGCATCTGGGCCGAGGGATTTGAAAAACTTCAAATCATACCGCTGCTGATCATCACACCGCTGACGTTCCTCGGCGGGACCTTTTATTCGACCAGTGTGTTACCGCCGGTCTGGCAGACCATCGCGCTGTTCAACCCTGTCATGTACCTGATCAGTGGATTCCGCTGGAGCTTCTTCGAAATCGCCGATGTGAGCCATCCGGTCAGCGTCGGCATGACATTGCTCTTCCTCGGTGCTTGTCTGGTCACGGTGTGGTGGATGTTCAGGACCGGATATAAACTGAAGAAATAGTCAGAAACGAAACGAAGGGAGATGCGCTCATGCCGGCAATATCGAAAACGTTCGCAGCCCTGGCGCTGATGGCCGCGCTATCGTCAACCGCCACCGCGCAAGGACTGGTTACCCAAAAGAACGTTCCACTCGCAATGGCGCAGACAATCGCCCAGGCGGCGCTCGCCCAGTGTGAAAGCATGGGCTTTAAGGTTTCGGTGGCGGTGGTGGATCGCGGCGGCCTGGCCATCGTCATGCTGCGAGGCGACGGCGCCGGTCTGCATACCCCCGAGGGTGCCGAACGCAAAGCCTATACTGCCCGCACGTTCGGCCAGCCGTCCGCCGATTTTGTAAAACGAATGACGGATAGACCCGACACTGCGGGCTCGGTGCACTATAACCGCGTACTCGCGCTCCCCGGTGGGCTGCCGATCAAGGCCGGCAACGAGGTGGTCGGTGCCGTCGGCGTCTCCGGCTCGCCCGGCAAGGATGACGTTTGCTCGCAAGCCGGTATCGACAAGGTCGCCGACCAGCTGAAGTAAGGCCGGCTAGCTGGCCGATAACGCATCGAGGATGCGCGCCCAGCTCCTGATGCCCTTGTGATAGCACGTCAAGTCGAACTTCTCGTTCGGCGAATGGACGCGATCGTCGTCGAGCGCAAAGCCGACGAGCAACGAGTCCATGCCAAGCACGCTCTTGAAGTCGGCCACGATCGGGATCGAACCCCCTGCCCCGACGGCAACCGCCTTGTGTCCCCATTCTTCGCCGAGAACGGCCCGCGCTTTGGTAAGCGCCGGATTGTCGAACGACAGCTGGATCGGCGGCGCCAGCCCGAAATTGCCGAATTCGACTTTACAATCGGCGGGCAGCCGTTCCCGTACAAAGGCGCGGAAGGCGTCACGGATTTTCTCGGGGTTTTGTTCGCCGACAAGACGGAAAGAAACCTTCGCGCTGGCCTCGCCGGGAATGACCGTCTTGGCACCCTCGCCCGTATAGCCGCCGATGATGCCGTTGATCTCGGCGGTTGGACGTGTGGTGACCATTTCGATCAGCATGCGATCGTGTTCGCCTGCCGGCTTTTTCAGACCGATGGGACCGAGAAACTTCTCAGCCGTCAGCCCGAGACCTTTCAGATCGGCCTTGATATCGGCAGGCAGATCCTTCACGCCCTCGTAGAAGCCTGGGATGGTGACGTGTCCCTTGTCGTCCCACATCTCTCCCAAAATCTGCGTGAGTAGCCGCAACGGATTCTGCGCTGCGCCGCCGAACACTCCGGAATGCAAATCGCGGTCGGCGCAGGTGATCTTGACGTCCTCATAGACCAGTCCGCGCAGCGACGTGGTCACCGCCGGTGTCTTTTGGTCCCACATCGCGGTATCGCAGACGAGGGCCAGGTCGAGCTTGAACTCGGCGGCATTGTCGCGGACGAAGCTGAACAGGTTTTTGGAACCGCACTCTTCCTCACCTTCGATCATCATGGTGATGGGCAGCGGCAGCTTGCCGGTGACGGCCTTGAACGCGCGGCAGGCCTCGATGAAAGTCATCGCCTGACCTTTGTCATCGCAGGCTCCGCGCGCAACGATGATCTTGCGGCCGTCGGCCAAGGTTTCGATGCGGGGCTCGAAGGGCGGCGTCTTCCATAAATTCAATGGGTCGACCGGCTGCACGTCATAGTGCCCGTAGAACAGGACGCGCGGGCCCGCCACGCCGTTCGATTTGCCGACCACCACAGGATGGCCGGCAGTGGGACGAACGGTCGCCGCAAAGCCAATCGACTTGAGATCGGCGGCAACATGTTCGGCAGCGGCACGGCATTGATCTTTGAATGCGGGATCGGTCGAAACCGACGCGATCCGCAAGAGCGCAAACAAGCGTTCTACGCTTTGCTCAATATCCTGGTCGATGCGGTTCAAAACCGCGTCGAGCGTCTTCATGAGGGGCTCCTTACGGGCTGGAAGCCCACGCTAGCAATGCGGATGCGTGCTGAAAAGAAGCGTCAATGCAGGGGTCGGCTTGCCAAATGCGGCCGGATTTGCCGGTCCGACAAAGGCCATGCGTCCCGGGCGGCCTCCCGCAGCGCGGCAGTGCTGAAGCGCCGCGCCGATACGGCGGTAAAGCATGCGCGGGGGAATGGTCGCAGCGACAGCGGCCAGGTAGCCGCAGCGGCGGGCCGTTCGGCGCAAGTGAGGCGTGACCACGGGGGCAATGATCAGCGCCGGAATACCGCAGGATCGCCCGGGTGCATCGCTTTTTGCCGCCGGTCCGTCGGGAAGCGCGCCATCGACTGTCACCAGGCAGGCATCGGCGCCGCCCGACTGACATAGCCGCCGCGCTTCCCCCAGACCGGTCACAGCAATGACTCTTGCCACCTCCATTCGCCGGAGATGCGCGACCAAGACACGACCGTGATCGCTATCGGCAACGACAACGATACGTGACAGCCTGATCGACTTCATAAGCGCACCCTTGGCAATTCACGCAACCCGCGCCCACCCGGGCTTTTTCGGCGATCCCGCGAGATGAATTGGCGGACCAGCCGGACCGGTCGGTATATCCTTCTTCTGTCAGGATTTTTTAAGCATACACGGCCCGGTGGGGCTACCAAGCTGACAAATTACTGATGGTAAGACTACGAATATTGGTCTGGAGCGCATGTCGTTAGGCCGCATCTCCCGTCACTGCAAAGTCGTCGAGCAATGTCATCGGAGTGACCCGGCGCATGGCAGAGCGCCCCGACGCGCGCACCTGTGATTTATTTCGCTTGACTGTGGCTTCGGCGACCGGCGCAACATGACATCGCCAAACATAAATGAGACTGCATCACGCTTGTCATCGTCGAAACGGGCGTTCAATATGATCGCAATTCCGCCACACGTTCGGGGGGCGCGAGGGAATCATGGATGAGCTGATCGGGCGTCTTGTCGCTAGCGTCGGCGTCGAACGAAACGCCGCAGAAAAGTCGGTTGGCATTATCCTCGACTTTCTTCGCAAGGAAGGGCCGGCCGACAAGGTGCAGGCCCTCCTCGACCGGCTTCCCGGGGCGGAAGCCTTGATCGCAAAACAAGCCGAGGGCGGGGGCGGCATGTTTTCCATGGGCGGTATCATGGGCGCCGGCACCAAGATGATGGCGGCGGGGCTGACCATGGGCCAGGTGCAGAGCGTGACCCGCGAAACTATCGCCTATGCGCGCGAAAAGATCGGCGACGATGCGGTCGGCGAAATTGTCGGTGCAATTCCGGGCTTAAGTCAGTTTGTTTGAACCGTTTAACGACACGAATAAACATAAGAAAAGGCGGAGGCAGCGCGGAATGTCCTATCCCATCACAGATATCGACGGGATCGATGGCGACGTCGCCTTGATTCTCAAGTCGGTGGGAATTAGGTCGACCGACCGGCTGCTAGAATCCGCTCGCACGGTAAAAGGACGCAAGGTACTCGCCGACAAAACCGGCTTCGACGAAAAACAATTATTGTATTGGGCCAATGTAGCCGATCGCATGCGCATCAAAGGCGTCCGCAAGGAATATGCCGAACTGCTGCAAGCCGCCGGCGTCGATACCGTGAAAGAACTCACCTATCGAAATCCGTGCAATCTTGCCAAAGCGATGGCCGACGCCAACAAGAAGCGCAAGCTGGTCCGCTTGCTGCCGTCAGAGAAAGTCGTCAAGCGCTGGATCGAGAACGCCAGACTTTTGCCGCTGAAGATCACGTACTAAGGGTCCGCTTGACAGCCCTGCACTGACCGCGCAAAGCGACCGGCATGGGAAGCGTCCGTACCCTCGAAAAGGCCGCCGGAACCGCGCCTAAATCTGCATCAAATGCACTTTCGGGGCTGTTTTCGCTCGGCCGCCCGCTGGTCATGGGCATCCTCAATGTCACTCCGGACTCCTTCTCGGATGGCGGCCAGTTCCTGGATCCCGCTGCCGCCATCGCTCATGCCGCCGAAATGGCCCAACAGGGTGCCGATATTCTGGACATCGGCGCGGAATCGACGCGCCCTTACGGTGGCGCAGTGCCTGTGTCCGCGGCCGACGAAAAAGCGCGGCTGGCGCCGATCTTGCCGGCAGGTGACCAAGCTCGGCTTGCCGCTATCGATCGACACCATCAAGGCTTCAATCGCAGCCTGGGCGCTCGACCAGGGCGCAACCATCGTCAACGACGTCTGGGGCCTGCAACGCGATCCCGATATGGCGCCGCTGGTCGCCAAGCGCAGCGTGCCGGTGATCGTGATGCACAATCGCGAGGCTGCCGATGCTTCGATAGACATCGTCGCCGATGTGCTGGCCTTCTTCGCCCGCTCGCTGGAGATCGCAGACCGCGCAGGCATCGCGCGCGAGAACATCGTGCTCGATCCCGGCATTGGCTTCGGCAAGACTCCGGAGCAAAGCATCACTTGCCTCGCGCGGCTTGCCGAGTTCAAGCGCTTCGGCTTGCCGCTTCTGGTCGGCGCATCGCGCAAACGTTTCATCAGCACCGTGACACCGTCGGCACCGGACGAGCGTATCGGAGGTTCGATCGCTGCCCACCTGCTGGCGGTCCAGAAAGGTGCGGCGATCGTGCGCGCCCATGACGTTCAGCAGACCGTGCAGGCACTACGTGTGAGCGCGGCGATCGAGGCAGCGCCGATGAGCGACCGCATCTTCATCAAAGGACTTGCCCTGCACGCCTACCACGGCGTGATGGCGCACGAGGCCAAAGTCGGGCAGACCTTCACGCTCGACCTCGATCTTGAAATCGATCTTTCGGCCGCCGCCCGTTCGGACAAGGTCGTCGGATACCGTTTCCTACGACAAGGTGGTCGATTGCGCGAGCGAGGCGTTCTGCGCGCAGCGCTACCGTTTGATCGAGGCCGTGGCCGGCCGGGTTGCCGACGCCGTGCTTGCAGCTTTTCCGCCCGTCCGGTCTGTGCGAGTCACAATCCACAAGCCGCACGCTCCCATTGCCGCCACCTTCGACGATGTGGGGGTGACGCTGGTGCGCAACCGTCATGGCTGAGGCACTGCTCGCGCTCGGCGGCAATGTTGGAAACAGCCGAGCCATTCTCGACCGCGCCGTCGACCTGCTCTGCGACGGCAAGAAGGTACGTCTCACGGCTCGCTCGTCCGATTACCGAACACCGCCGTGGGGTTTCAAGTACCAGCCGCACTTCGTCAATCTTGCCATCGCGGTCGATACGACACTCAGTCCGCGCGAGCTCCTGGCGCGCGCGCAAGAGGTTGAACTGCGGCTCGGCCGCGATCGCGCCCATGAAAAACGAAACGGGCCGCGTACCGCCGATATCGACATCATCGCCTATGATGATTTGGTCTTGCACGAACCCAATCTGACGCTGCCGCATCCGCGTTTGTTCGAGCGTCCCTTCGTATTGGTGCCGCTGGCCGAAATCGCCGGAGACCGCGTGATCGCCGGCCGGCGCGTCGACGAGGCCGCCAGGGCCGTCGATGCGAGCGGGCATCCAGCGCCTGCCCTAGCGCCTTGCCGGTATGCGACTTGCTTTAACTCAATGGTCCGATAGTGCCGACTATGCCATTTTGCCCATATGACTGACGATCTTTCCCTGGCCGCTGAATTCCCGCCGACGACGCAGGCGGAATGGCGCACGCTCGTCGAGGCTGCGCTCAAGGGTGCCGCTTTCGACAAGCGGCTGGTCAGCCAGACTTATGACGGGCTGCGCATCGAACCGCTTTATCCACGCGCGGCAGGGGCAAAGCCGGTCGCCGGCCGGCCTGCGCGGCCCTGGCAAATTCTTCAGCGGATCGACCATCCCGATCCGGCTGCCGCCAACGCGCAGGCACTTGAGGATCTCGAAAACGGCGCGACCGGGCTGACGCTGGTCTTTGCCGGGTCGCTCAACGCCAACGGCTACGGTCTTGCTGCCACGCCCGAGACGCTTGCGCGTGCGCTCAAGGACGTCCAGCTCGACGCCGGTGTCACGTTCGACTTCAATCTCAGCCCGGCGACGCGCGAGGCCGTGCAGCATTTCGTAGCGCTGGTGAAAAGCCGCAAACTTGCGCCGGCCTCGGTCGATCTGCGCGCCAGCTTGAATCCAATCGGCGGGCTTGCCGCCACCGGCGTAAGCCCCCGGCCGTGGAGCGAATTATCGAAATATGTCGCCTCAGCGGTGCGCGACCTTGCCGGGCAAGGCTTCCGCGGCCCCTTCATGGTGGCGGACGGACGTATCATTCACAATGCCGGCGGCTCCGAAGCGCAGGAATTGGCTTTCGCGCTCGCCGCAGCCGTCGACTGTCTGCGCGCGCTTGAGGCAGGCGGCACATCGCTCGATGCCGCGCGCGGTATGATCTATTTCCGCCTCGCCGCCGATGCCGACGAATTTCTCACCATCGCAAAATTGCGCGCCGTGCGAAAACTGTGGGCGCGGGTTGAAGAGGCCTGCGGCCTCACCCCCAAGCCCGCGACGGTGGCCGCGGAAACCGCATGGCGGATGATGACCACGACGCGATCCTTACGTGAACATGCTGCGCACGACCATCGCGGTTGCGGCGGCCGGTCTCGGCGGTGCCGACAATATCGCGGTGCTGCCGCACACCGCAGCGATCGGGCTACCCGACGCATTCGCCCGCCGCGTCGCGCGCAACACGCAACTCATTCTTCTGGAGGAATCCAATCTCGCCAAAGTTTCCGATCCTGCCGCCGGCTCCGGAGCGATCGAGGATCTGACAAACAAGCTCTCCGCCGCGGCATGGTCGCAATTTCAGGAGATCGACAAAGCGGGCGGAGCATGGGCTGCGCTGGAACGCGGCCTGATTCAGAAAAACGTGGCAGCCGTGCGTGCCGAGCGTGAAAAGGCTGCCGCGCGCCGCAAGGACGCAATCACCGGGACCAGCGACTATCCCGATCTGCACGAAAAGCAGGCCGCTGTGCTCGACGTCGCGCCGCTTCCATCGCCAGAGGAAGCGTCAGCCAAGCCCACAGCCGAGCCATTGCCGTCGATCCGTCTCGCCGCGCCGTTCGAAAAACTGCGCGAGGCTTCCGATCGCGCGCTCGCCAAAACCGGCGCGCGGCCGAAAGCGTTCCTCGCCACGCTCGGCAAGCCGTCCGACTTCACCGCGCGCGCAATGTTCGCAAAAAATTTCTACGAGGCCGGCGGCATCGAGGCGACAGGCAATGACGGCTTCAAGGACCTGGCCGCAATGGTCGCCGCCTTCAAGGTTTCCGGCACCAGGCTCGCCTGCCTGTGCTCATCCGACAAAGTCTACGAGAAAGAGGCTGCTGCGGCCGCCAAGGCGCTGACAGCCGCCGGGGCTGTGGTCCAGCTTGCCGGCAGGCCCGGAGAAAACGAGGCAGGCTGGCGGCAGGCAGGCGTGAAAAGCTTCATTTACATGGGCTGCGACGTGCTTTCGACCCTGCAATCCGCTCATGATATTCTGGATGTCAGATGAGTCAGGTGCCCAACTTCACCAAGATAGATTTCGCCGACACCGCCATGCCGGCCGGCAAGGGCTCGGCCGCGCCTTGGGCAACTCCCGAAGGCATCGCGGTCAATCCGGTCTATGGCGAGCAGGATCTCGCCGGGCTCGATTTCCTGGACACTTATCCCGGCAAGGCGCCATTCCTGCGCGGCCCCTACCCCGCGATGTACGCGGCGCAGCCATGGACCATCCGGCAATATGCCGGCTTTTCGACCGCGGAAGACTCCAACGCCTTCTACCGCCGCAATCTCGCCGCGGGACAGAAGGGTCTCTCGATCGCCTTCGACCTTGCGACCCATCGCGGCTACGACAGCGATCACCCGCGTGTCTCCGGCGACGTCGGCATGGCGGGTGTCGCGATCGATTCCATCTACGACATGCGCACGCTGTTCTCCGGCATTCCGCTCGATCAGATGAGCGTGTCGATGACCATGAACGGCGCAGTGCTGCCGGTGCTCGCGCTCTACATCGTCGCTGCCGAGGAACAGGGCGTGCCGCACGCCAAATTGTCGGGCACGATCCAGAACGACATCCTCAAAGAATTTATGGTGCGCAATACCTACATCTACCCGCCGGGGCCGAGCCTGCGCATCATTTCGGATATTTTCGCCTACACTTCGGCGGAGATGCCGAAATTCAATTCTATTTCGGTCTCCGGTTATCACATGCAGGAAGCCGGGGCGACGCAGGACCTTGAGCTGGCCTATACCCTCGCCGATGGTGTCGAATACGTGCGCGCGGGGTTGAAAGCGGGCCTCACCATCGATCAGTTTGCACCGCGCGTCTCGTTCTTCTGGGCGATCGGCATGAATTATTTCATGGAGATCGCCAAGCTGCGCGCGGCCCGCATGCTGTGGGCGAAGCTGATGAAGCCATTCGAGCCGCAAGACGCGCGTTCGCTCTCGCTGCGTACGCATTGCCAGACATCGGGCTGGTCTCTGGCCGCGCAGGACGTGTTCAACAATGTCTCGCGCACAATGATCGAAGCGATGGCCGCGACCCAGGGCCAGACGCAATCGCTGCACACCAATGCACTCGACGAAGCGCTTGCGCTGCCGACCGATTTTTCCGCACGCATTGCTCGAAACACACAGATCGTCCTACAACAGGAAGCGGGCGCTATCCGCATCGTCGATCCGTGGGGCGGATCCTATTATGTCGAACGGCTGACCTACGAGCTGGCGCGCAAAGCCTGGGGCCATATCGAGGAAGTCGAGACGCTCGGCGGCATGGCCAAGGCGATCGAAGCGGGCATCCCCAAGCTGCGCATCGAGGAAGCCGCCGCCAAGACGCAGGCGCGCATCGATGCCGGCGTGCAGTCGGTGATTGGCGTCAACAAATACCCGCCGTCCGGCGAGGCACCGATCGACGTGCTCAAGATCGACAATTCGGCCGTGCGGCAGATGCAGCTCGACAAACTTGCACGCCTCAAGGCCGAGCGCGATCCTGCCGCCTTGCAGGAGGCACTCGACGCACTCACGCGCGCCGCAGACCGCGGTAATGGCAATCTCCTGGCGCTGGCCATCGACGCCGCGCGCGCGAAAGCAACCGTCGGCGAAATCTCATCGGCGCTGGAAAAGGTTTTCGGCCGTCACCGTGCCGAGATCAAATCGATCACCGGAGTTTACAAGCGGGAGGTCGGCATGACCGGCGCCGTCGAACGTGTCCGCACCGCCGTAGAGGCATTCGAGGCCGCGGAAGGCCGCCGGCCGCGCCTGCTGGTCGCCAAGATCGGGCAAGACGGCCACGACCGAGGCCAGAAGGTGATCGCCTCCGCTTTCGCCGATCTGGGCTTCGACGTCGACATTGGGCCCCTGTTCGCGACCCCGGCAGAAGCGGCCCGCCAGGCAGTCGAGAACGATGTGCATATTCTCGGCGTCTCTTCCCTCGCCGCCGCCCATCTGACGCTGGTGCCCGAACTCAAAGCGGAGCTCGCCAAACAGGGCCGCGAAGACATCATGATTGTGGTTGGCGGCGTGGTTCCCCCACAGGACTACGATGCACTGATGCAGGCCGGCGCCGAGGCGATTTTTCCGCCGGGCACCGTGATAGCGGAAGCGGCCGAGAAACTTCTCAAAACACTCAACAAGCGGCTCGGGCACGGCAAAGAGGCCGCCGAGTGAGACGATCAATCGTCCACGCCGCAGCCGCCACGCTTTGTGCCCTGTCGTTATCAAGCTGCGTTGATTCCGCAGGTCCGATTTTGCCGGACGCGCAGCCTTTGTTTGGCAAAGACCTGCGCCTCCAGTTCTATACGCTCCGCAACGGCTTCGCAGACGAGCCCGAGCAGGCGTCGTTCAAATGGGACGGGGAGCGATACGTTCATGCTGGCGGCGGCATGAGCGACATCACCGCCTTCACGGTGCATCGGCTCGAGGGCCGCGCCTATATCGTCCAGAGCGCGGCGGCCAAGCGGCCAGACATTATCGAATATGCCGTCGCGCATGAGCTCACTGACGGCGTCTACCAGGTCACTGCTATTGACGAGGATGACGCCGATGGCACCACGCGTGCACGCAATTGTCGGCGGATGGACGATTCCCATTGCCGGATCACGACACGAAAGCAATTGTTTGCCTTTGCACGCGCGACTGATGCGCAGCAAAAAGGTAAAGGCGTCCTGGTCCTTCGCCTTGCGAACGGATCAGAACCTCCGCAGTAGGGACTTCGATGGCCTCGCGTAATCCCCCACCTTCCGATCTTGTCCGGGGTATCCGCGCCGGCGACCGCGCGACACTGGCGCGCGCGATTACGCTGATCGAAAGCAAGCGCGCTGACCATCGTAAGACGGCACATCATCTGGTGCAGGAATTACTGCCGCTCACCGGCAAGGCCGTGCGTCTCGGCATCACGGGCGCACCGGGCGCCGGCAAATCGACCACAATCGACGTTCTTGGCAGCTACCTGACCCGCAAGGATCACAAGGTCGCCGTGCTTGCGGTCGACCCATCGTCAACCCGCACCGGCGGCTCGATCCTCGGCGACAAAACGCGCATGGCGCAGCTCGCCAGCGACCCGCATGCATTTGTCCGGCCTTCCCCGTCCTCCGGGACACTCGGCGGTGTCGCCGCCAAGACACGCGAGACGATGCTGATATGCGAAGCCGCCGGCTATGATGTGGTGATGGTGGAGACGGTCGGCATCGGCCAGTCGGAAACCGCCGTCGCCGACATGACCGACTTTTTTCTGGTGCTGATGCTTCCGGGCGCCGGCGATGAATTGCAGGGCCTCAAGAAGGGTATTGTCGAACTCGCCGATATGATCGCGGTCAACAAAGCCGATGGCGACAATATCGATCGCGCCAGGCTGGCGGCAGCGGAATATCGCGCTGCGCTCAATATTCTCACACCACATTCCGCGACTTGGTCACCTCCGGTGATCACCTATTCGGCGCTTACTGGAAATGGCATTTCCGAATTGTGGACCCAGGTCCTCGCGCACAAGAATAAAATGACGGCGTCGGGCGAATTGGCGGCGCGGCGGCGCGAGCAACAGGTGAAATGGATGTGGACGATGCTGGAAGAGCGGCTCACGGCGCGGCTCCGTAACGATGCGTCGGTCCGCACGAAGCTGCGGCAGGCGGAGGCTCAGGTTGCCGCCGGCAAGCTCGCGCCGACGCTTGCGGTTGAGGAAATCGCGCGGCTGCTTGGCGTCTAGATGACCACGACCATCCTCATTACCGGCTTCGGGCCTTTTCCTGGCGCGCCATTCAATCCGACCGGGCCGCTGGTTGAAAGGCTTGCGCGACTGCGCCGGCCGGCACTGGCCGACGTGACAATCGTCCCGCATGTCTTCCAGACCAGCTACCTGGCTGTAGACCGTGAACTGCCGAAGCTGATCGCCAGACACAAACCGGATGCACTGCTGATGTTCGGGCTTGCGCCGCGTGCGAAGACGTTGCGCATCGAAACGCGAGCGCGCAATGCGTTGGCGCTCCTTCCCGACGTTTCCGGGCAATCGCTGCGCCGCAATTTGATCGTTGGCGGCGGACCGCGGGCTTTGGCGCTGACGACGCCCGCGCGGCTTTTGCTCGCGGCCGCCCGCGGCGCGCGTGTCCCGACCGTGTTCTCACGCGATGCTGGGCGCTATCTTTGCAACTATCTCTGCTGGCGTGCGGTCGAAACAACGGCACGCAATGGCCCGCGCCTCGCAGCATTCATCCACGTGCCACCCGTTGCGCGGCGGCAGGGCAGACGGAAGCTCCTGACCCTCGACGATCTTTTGCGCGCGGGCAGCCGTTTTCTGGTCACCGTTGCTACGGCAGCACGACGTTAACTTCCCGGGCGCATCATCTTTCGCATGCCAATCGACCGCCGTCGCCTGCTCGTTGGTTCGCTGACCAGTACCGCTGCTGCGCTCGCAGCGCCACTCTCGGCCTATGGTCTTGATGCCGCACAGTTCGGTGTGCGCCCAGGAATTTCGGACGATCAAAGCCGCTCCCTGCAACGTGCTGTCGACCAGGCCGCACGCACACGCGCTCCGCTGATGCTGGCACCCGGCATCTACCGCGCCGGCGACCTTAAGCTTCCCAACGGCGCACAGCTCTTTGGCGTGCGCGGCGCGACGCGCCTGGTGATGGTGCGCGGGCCGTCGCTGCTCGCGGCCGAAGGCGCCGACAGCATTACTCTTTCTGGCCTTACACTCGATGGCGGAGATCAACCGCTGGCGCAGAATCGCGGCCTTGTTCATCTCACCGCGACAAGAGGTGTTCGCATTTCCGATTGCAGGATCGACCGTGCTGGCGGCAATGCCATCGTGCTGGAGCGGTGCGAGGGTCACGTTCACGGCAACACCATTACCGGCGCAGCCGATAATGCGCTGTTCTGCAACGACAACAGCGGCCTCGTCATCACTGCAAACGCCATCCGCGGTTCGGGCAATGGTGGAATCCGCGTCTGGCAAAGCGTGAAACGCCGCGATGGCAGTTTGATTGCGGACAACACCATCGAGGATACCAACGCACGCGCCGGTGGTACCGGCGAGAACGGCAATGCCATCAACGTATACCGGGCTGGCGACGTGATCGTACGCAACAATATCGTCCGGCGGGCCGCCTTCTCCGCAATCCGCGGCAATGCCGCCTCCAGCATCCAGATCATCGGCAACAACTGCGCCGAACTCAACGAGACGGCGATGTATGCCGAATTCGATTTCGAGGGCGCAATCGTTGCCGGCAATGTGATCGACATGGCCGAAAACGGCATCGCCATCACCAATTTCGACAATGGCGGGCGGCTTGCGGCCGTGCACGGCAATCTGCTGCGCAATCTCGGCGCGAGGCGGCCGGACAGTCCACCCGAAGGCGCCGGTGTCGGCATCGGGGTGGAAGCCGAGACCGCCGTCACCGGCAATGTCATTGAAAACGCGCCCAATGCCGGTATCCGCGCCGGCTGGGGTCCCTATCTGCGCAACGTCGCCATCAATGGAAACGTGGTGCGCAATGCCGGCTACGGCATCGCAGTGTCTGTGGTGCGCGGTGCCGGCGCCGCCACCATTTCGAGTAACGTCATCGACGGCGCCAAGCTCGGCGCCATTGTCGGCATGGAATGGACCAAGGCCGCAACCGCCGACCTCGCCCGGGAGGGCGCCGAGCGCTTTCCGCAGCTGAGCATCGCCAACAATCAGTCGCGATAGCCGCCACGTTTAGGCCGGAAATCGCCTATATTAAAAAAATCATGCCGCCCGCCCGAAGATTCAACCGCCGCAAGACTCTCATGCTCGTCATTTTTGTTCTATTCCTCGTACCCATTCTCGCCCGCGCCGCCGTCTACGCTGTCGGTAACGACCCGCGCTCGTGGCGCGATGCCGACTGGTCGAGCACCGGAATGCTGCCGCCGGCCCGCGACTTCACGCCGGCCCGTGTCGTCATCTTCACCGGCACCGCGGGCGCCTGGAAGGGCGTTTTCTCGGTGCACAGCTGGATCGTGCTCAAGCGCGCGAATGAGTCACGCTGGACGCGCTATGACGTCGTCGGTTGGGGCGAGCCGGTGCGCCGCAACAACTGGCCAGTGGACGGTCTTTGGTATGGCAACAAGCCGGTCATGCTCGCGGATATCTCCGGCTCCGAAGCGGAAACACTGATCCCGCGCATTGAAAAGACCGTGAACGACTATGACTACGCACAGGCTGGCGACTACCGGATCTGGCCGGGGCCTAACAGCAACAGTTTTGTCGCCGCGATCCTGCGCACAGTGCCGGAGCTCGGCGTCGCATTGCCGCCGAACGCCGTCGGACGCGATTTCCGTTACGGGTTTTATGTAGGGCAAACCGACAGCGGTACCGGGTTGGAGATCAATCTGTATGGTTACGCCGGCATCAAGGTCGGCTGGGTCGAAGGCATCGAGGTGAATTTCCTCGGCCTGGTCGCGGGTCTCGATCTGCGTCATCCCGGCCTGAAGCTGCCCGGCTACGGCCGCATCGGCATCGAATCACCGGTTACAACCGCGCTCGCGCGGTAAGTCCTATAGGCGTCTCAGAGCGATTTGTTCTGCTGCTACTTCGGTCGAAGTGACGCCGGCGTGTGCTTCGTGGCAAAATACGCGACTGGGGCCTCAATGCGCGATACGCGACCGCTGCTCGACAAGATTCCTTTTCCCGCGATCCGTCGCGGCAAGCTGGAAACGCTGCAGGTCAATGTTGGCTACCGCTGCAACCAGTCCTGCTTCCATTGCCACGTCAATGCCGGGCCCAATCGAACCGAGGAGATGACGGGCAACATCGCCGATCTGGTGTTGGAGTTTCTTGGCCGCCAAAAAATCGCAACCCTCGACATTACAGGTGGCGCTCCCGAGCTCAATCCGCATTTTCGCCGGCTGGTGCATGAGGCGCGCGAGCTGGGCGCAAAAGTCATGGACCGTTGCAATCTCACCATCCTAGAGCAACCGGGCCAGGAAGACCTCGCAGAATTTCTGGCAAGCGAGCGCGTCGAGGTGGTCGCCTCAATGCCATGCTACCTGCAAGACAATGTCGAGCGCCAACGCGGCAGGGGCGTGTTCGGCGGTTCGGTCCGCGGCCTCAAGCGCCTTAATGCGCTCGGCTACGGGCGCGACCCGGCACTTGCACTCAATCTCGTTTATAATCCGCAGGGACCCTCGCTCCCGCCGCGGCAGGCCACGCTGGAGGCCGACTACAAGCGGGTGCTCGCAGAGCAGTACGGGATTGCATTCAACAAGCTTTATGTCCTCGCCAACATGCCGATTCAGCGCTTCGGCTCTGCGCTCATCACGAATGGCGAGTTCGAAAGTTATCTCGGCCTGCTGCAAGATGCGCATCTCGACGCCAATCTCGACGGCGTCATGTGCCGTCATCTGATGTCGGTGGATTGGCGCGGCTATGTCTACGACTGCGACTTCAACCAGATGCTCGATCTGCCGATGACGCGCAAGAAGCATACGCGCGTGCACTTGTCCGATTTGCTCGACGATACGGTCGAGGGCAATCCGATTCGCGTTGCGGGTCATTGCTATGGTTGCACAGCAGGGCAAGGTTCCAGCTGCGGCGGCGCGCTCAAAGAGGCAGCCGAATGAGCGACGGGCTATCGATTATTGTGCCCGTGTTGGACGAAGCCGCCGGCATTGAAGCGGCGCTGATGGCGCTTTCGCCCTATCGGGCACGCGGCGTTGAGGTGATCGTCGTTGATGGGGGAAGCCGTGACGGCACGGCCGGGCTCGCCGATCCTCTCGCCAGCCGCTTGCTCATCGCTCCGCGTGGACGCGCTGCGCAAATGAACGCAGCCGCCGCCGTGGCGCGGGGTGATATCCTGTTATTCCTGCACGCGGACACGCAACTCCCCGACAATGCCGATCTGCTCATCCAGCGTGAGCTTGCGCGCTCCGGCCGCGCGTGGGGGCGTTTCGACATCCAATTCGACCGCGGCGGTTCTCTCAAAATTATTGCTCTCATGATGAACTTGCGTTCGCGACTGACGGGAATTGCAACCGGCGATCAGGCCTTGTTTGTCACCCGCGCCGCGTTCGATGCCGTCGGCGGCTTCCCCTCGATCCCGCTGATGGAGGACGTTGCGCTATCGGCACGGATAAAACGCATCAGCCGGCCGCTCTGCATTCGCACCCACGTCACCACCTCCGCCCGTCGCTGGCGAAAACATGGGACTCTACGCACGGTTTTTCTGATGTGGCGGCTGCGATTGGCGTACTTCTTCGGCACAGACCCTGCGCAACTCGCACGCCGCTACGGCTATGCCTCCGCCGAGCAATAGTCCCGTTTCCATCGCGATCCTGGCGAAAGCCCCGATCCCCGGGCTCGCCATGACTCGCCTCATTCCAGCAATCGGAGCCCATGCAGCAGCGGTGCTACAGGAGCGCCTGACGGAGCGCGCGATTGAAACTGCGCTTGCCGCCAATGTCGGCCCCATAACGCTGTGGTGCACGCCGGACAGCACGCACAATACCTTTCTCAAGTTGCTCCCGCGCCTGCGCATCACGCTCAAGCCGCAGCCGGACGGCGACCTCGGCGCGCGTATGCTGGCGGCGACGGCCGCCTGTCGTGGCCCCGTACTGGTGATCGGTACCGACTGCCCTGCCCTGACCGACGTACACCTTCGCGGCGCGGCCAATGCGCTGCGTGAGGGCATCGACGTTATCCTGATTCCCGCCGAGGACGGCGGTTACGTCCTGATCGGCACGCGATCGCCACAGCCGGCGCTGTTCGCAGGCATTACCTGGGGCACAAATACGGTGCTCGCTGAAACCCGTGCGCGCATCATCGAGCATCGCCTCGTATTGGCCGAGCGCCCTCCACTCTGGGATGTCGATACCGAAAGCGATCTCGCGCGCCTCGAACGCGAGTGCCCGGAACTCAAGCTCTAACGACTATTGCAATCGTATCAGGATCAAGCCGCAGACGATCAGGCAGGCTGCGGCGATGCGCACGGCGCGCAGCGGCTCTTTAAGCACGACCACCGCAATGACGGCCCCGAACAGCACGCTGGTTTCGCGCAAGGTTGCAACGATGGCGATGGGTGCCACCGTCATCGCCCAGATCGCGATCCCATAGGACAGAACCTGCAACGCTCCGCCGGCAAAGCCGCGCCGCCAGAAGCGCTGCATCGCCGGAATGACGTCCGGACCGTCGCGGTAGATCGCATAGGGCAGCATCACGACCGCAATGCCGACAAACAGCCAGAGCGAATAGGCATTCGGATTGGCGGAAAGCCGCGCGCCGACGCCATCCATCACTGAATAGGCGCAGATGGTGAGTGCGGTGAAGAGCGCAAACCCGATCGCGCGGCGGTCGATTTGCGCAAGTTCGCGGCCGCCGCGCGCCGACAGCAAAAGCACGCCCGCCACAAGTGCGAGGATTCCGGTCCAGCCGATCGACGCTCAATTTCTCGCCGACGAAGATCGTGGTGGCCGCCGCCGTCATGAGCGGCGCCGAGCCGCGGGCGATCGGGTAGACCTGACCGAGATCGCCGGTGCGGTAGCTCTCGATCAGTGACGCGAAATAGACGAGATGGATGACGACCGACGCGACCAGCCACGGCCACGCGGCCAAGGCCGGCACGCCTACGAACGGCAAAAACACCAGCGCGACGACGCCGGAGCCGATCGAAATCAGCGTCGTGGTCGATAGCGGGTCGAGCCCGACCTTGATCAGCGCATTCCAGCCGGCATGGCAGGCGGCGGCAAACAAAACCGCGAGGAAAACGACGTTTTCCATCAGCGGATGTCATTGCCGCGGGAATCCATCAGATTTTGCAAAATGCATTTTTGCAAAGCGGGTTCGATACCCGGCGCCGAGCCATGATGGAGTACGAACGTATCCCAAAGATTGTAGTAAATCATGCGGCAAACGAAGGAGATCGACTTTAGTAGTAGCAGGTCCGTTGCAGCGCGAAAGGAACTGCAATTTTATAACCATCCAATCCCTTAGTGACTAGCCGTCTGCCGGGGCGAGAGTATCGTTTCTCAAACGCCAGAAAAAATGGCGACATCCGGGAGGAGACCATGGGAAGTTCACGCCTATCACGTCGTGCTGTTCTCAAGACCGCTGCCCTCGGTTCCGCGGCGGCAATTACCGCACCTTATGTCAGTGGCGTTCATGCCGCCGGCACTCTCTCGTTAGGATGCTGGGACCACTGGGTGCCTGGCGCCAACAAAACGCTCGATAAAATCTGCAAGGAGTGGGGCGACAAGAACAAAGTCGACGTCCACATCGACTACATCACGTCGCAAGGCGAAAAGGACAAGTTGACTGCCGCGGCCGAAGCGCAAGCCGGCACGGGCCACGACATCATGTCGCATCGCGACTGGAACATTCAGATCCATCAGCGCCTGCTCGAACCGCTCGACGACGTGGTTGCGCAGCTCATCAAGCAATATGGCCCGATCAGCCCGGTTGCCGAATATCTCGCCAAGATCAAAGGGACCTGGCGTGGCATTCCGACCGCGATCGGCAGCCAGGTGAAGCCCTGCCAGTCGCGCTTCGATCTTTACAAGGAGCATTGCGGCATCGATCTGGTCGACATGTTCCCGGCGGACGAGTCGAAATACGACAAGGCCAAGACCGATCAATGGACGTGGGATCTCTACCTTGAAACCGCGCAGAAACTGCACAAGGCGGGATATCCCGTCGGTCTGCCCATGGGACAAACAAGTGACGCGGTCGACTGGGTCGGCGCGCTGTTCAAGTCCTACGGCGTGGTCATGATCGACGAGAAAGACAACATCAAGGTGAACTCGGACGAAACCCGCAAGGCGCTCGAGTATCTCAAGAAGCTGATGGCGGTGAATCCGGCGGAGGTCTACGCCTGGGATGACGCCGGCAATAACCGCTGGATCATTTCCGGCAAGGGCTCGGGCATCATGAATCCGCCGAGCTCCTGGGCCGTCGCCAAGCGCGATAATCCGAAGGTCGCTGAAAACATCTGGCTGCACTCCATGCCGAGAGGGCCGAAGGGCCGTTTTGTCGGGCAGCTTCCGCAGTTCTACGGGTTGTGGAGCTTCTCGAAGAACAAGTCGGCGGGCAAAGATCTCCTGCTTTATATGTCGCAAAAGGAATCGATGGCCCAATTGGTTGCAGCCTCGATCGGCTATGACCTGCCGTCGTTCAAGAGCATGTACGACCTCGACACCTGGAAGACCGTCGAGCCGCCGAAGGGCGTGGTGTACAGCTATCCGCCGCGCGGCGACGAGCAGACCTCGATGTTCGGCGCGCCTGCGCGTTCCGAAGTCGGCGCCCAAATGTACAACCAGGCCATCAACACTGTGATGGTGGCAAAGTTTACACAGGGCAACGAGAAGCTCGACGACGTCATCAAGTGGGCGGAAAAAGAGCTCGAAGGCACGCTGCGCGCCTGAAACCTCGATACGCGTCACGACAATTTGCATGCCGGCCTTATTGGCCGGCATGCACGATGGTGAACCGCCGATGAGGGGCGATCGTAAAAGGTCGAAGACATCCGCATGGTAGACACGGTCCAAACCTGGACCCCCGCGCTGCGCGGTGCGGCGGCTGCGCCATCCACCCGGCGCGGTCTCGGCAAATTCATGCGGCAGCGCTCCACCACTGCCTTCCTGATGTGCCTGCCGCTGATCGTGATTATCACCAGCCTCGTCGTCTACCCCGCGTTCTACTCGATCTACCTGTCGATGCTGAACAAGGCGCAGACGCGCTTCATCGGTCTTAGCAATTTCAGCTACCTGCTCTCCCGCGACGTATTCTGGATGGTGGTCCAGCAATCGGCGATCTTTGCGCTGTCTGCCGTGTTCTTCAAAGCGCTCATCGGCCTGATCACCGCGCACCTCATCAATAATTTGCCGGTCAAAGGCCAGCGCAAATGGCGCGGGATGCTGCTGGTACCTTGGGTGATCCCGCTGGCGTTGTCGTCACTGGGCTGGTGGTGGTTGTTCGACCCGACGCATTCCGCGTTCAACTGGATCGTCGCCGGGCTCGGCTTTAGTGAAATTCCGTGGCTGAGCGACCCCTATTGGGCGCGCTTTTCGGTGATCCTGGTGAACGTGTGGTACGGCGCACCGTTCTTCCTGATCATGTATCTCGCCGCGCTCAAATCGGTGCCCGAGCAGCTCTATGAGGCGGCCGAGATCGATGGTGCCAATGCCTGGCAGAAATTCATCCACATCACTCTGCCGATGATGCGCAACATCATCGCCATTACGGTGCTGTTTTCGCTAATCGTCACCTTCGCCAATTTCGACATCGTGCAGATCATGACCGCGGGCGGCCCGCGCAACATGACCCATGTGTTTGCAACCTACGCGTTCCTGCTCGGCATCCGCTCCGGCGATTTGCCGCTTGGCGCGGCCACGTCGCTGTTCATGTTCCCGATCCTGGCCATTGCAGCGGTGTTCATCCTGCGCGGCGTGCGCAAGCGCGGAAGGGAAATCGGATGAGTTCGACGGCCGTGGCCATACCGGCTTCTCGCGGTGCGCGCAGGTACTCCAGCCTCAAACGCGACCGCCGCTGGGCGCTGGTCACCTCGTACGTGTTTCTGGTGATATTTGCGATCTTCTTCCTGATCCCGCCCTATTACATGGTGGTCACGGCGCTCAAGAGCGATGCCGAGGTCGCCCACATGGCGACCAACCCGTGGATTATTGCCAACGGCATCACGCTCGATCAGTTCAGAATTCTGTTCACCCAGACCGACTTCCTGATCTTCTTCAAGAACACCGCGATCGTGACGGTCGCCGTGGTCGTCATCACGATGGTGGTGAGCGTGCTCGCCGCCTTCTCTCTCGGCCGCATGCGGTTCTGGGGTTCGAGCATTCTGGCGACCGGGATATTTCTGACCTACCTCGTACCGGATACGTTGCTGTTTATCCCGCTGTTTCAGATCGTTAAGGCCGTCGGGCTGCTCAATTCGTACTGGGGGATGGTGCTGGTCTATCCCACGCTGACGGTGCCGTTCTGCACCTGGATCATGATCGGCTACTTCCAATCGATCCCCAAGGAGCTCGATGAGGCCGCCTTGATCGACGGCGCCGGCCACATGCAGATGCTCCTGAAGATCTTCATTCCGGTCGCCCTGCCCGGCATCATCGCCGCCACGATCTTTGCTTTTACAGTGTCGTGGGCGGCCTTCGTCTATCCGATGGCCTTCCTCTATTCGTCGGACCAGCAGGTGCTCACCGTCGGCACGGTGACGAGTCTCATCCGCGCCGACGTGTACAAATGGGGCATGCTCATGGCGGGCGCGCTGGTTGCGGCCGCGCCGCCGCTCGTCATCTACGCCTTCCTCATGGACTATTACATCGCCGGGTTAACCGCCGGCGCCACCAAAGGCTGAGCACATGGCCGAAGTCGCGCTGCATCAGGTCGTCAAGAAGTACGGGGACGTCGAAGCCGTGCGCGCGATCGATCTTGATATTCCGGACAACGAATTTGTCGTGCTGGTCGGCCCGTCCGGTTGCGGCAAGAGCACGACGTTACGCATGATCGCGGGTCTGGAAGAGGTCACCTCCGGCAACATCTCGATCGGCGGCGAGGTGGTCAACGATCTGCCGCCGAAGGATCGCGACATTGCGATGGTGTTCCAGAACTATGCGCTTTATCCGCACATGACCGCCTACGAAAACATGTCGTTCGGTCTCAAGCTGCGCAAATTTTCGAAGGCTGAAATCCGTCAACGCGTCGAACATGCCGCCCGCATCCTTGATATCACCGAGTTGCTCGATCGGCGGCCAAAGGCGCTCTCTGGTGGACAGCGCCAACGCGTTGCCATGGGTCGTGCCATTGTGCGCAATCCCAAAGTCTTTCTGTTCGACGAGCCGCTTTCAAATCTCGACGCCAAGCTACGCGTGCAGATGCGCACCGAGATCAAACGCGTTCATCAAAAGGTAAAAACGACGACCGTTTATGTGACGCACGATCAGGTCGAAGCGATGACGCTTGCCGATCGAGTCGTGGTCATGAACAGCGGCCGCATTGAGCAGATCGGTACTCCGCATGAGTTGTACCACCACCCACGCACGCGATTCGTTGCGGGCTTTATCGGCTCACCGGCGATGAATTTCATTCCTTGCCGACTTGAACAAAACGGGGCCGATATGCGCGTGCGCGTTTCGGATGCCATCGCGTTTCCTGTCCCGGCAACAAATGAAGGACGCTACCGGGCGGTCGCCGGAAAGGAACTCATACTTGGACTGCGGCCCGAGCACATCACCGAGCCGCGCCACAACGGACGCGACAACGATTGCGATTTCACAATAACGCTCGATGTCGTCGAGCCTATGGGCATGGAAACCATGGTGTTCTTTACCGTCGACGGCACAGAAATTTGCAGCCGGGTCGAACCCAGCAGCGCGTCCGACGCGGGAGCCGCCATGCGCCTCCATGCCAACATCGACCATATGCACCTGATCGATCCGGCAAGCGGGGCAGTCATTTAGCGCTGCCCCTTTCCACCCTTACGCCTTAACCGCTGCCGGCGCCCACAGCTTCGGCCCGGCGCGTTGATATTGCGGCGGCCGGACCACTTCGGCGCCCAGCGCCTTTGCCGCATGCCAGCCCCAATGCGGATCGTCGAGGAAGCAACGCGCCATCGAGACCATGTCGGCCTGCCCCTTGGCGACGATTTCCTCCGCTTGCTCGGGCTTCACGATCAACCCGACAGTCCGGGTAGAAATTGCGGCTTCTTTTTTAACGCGCGCGGCGATCGGAACGTTGTAGCCCGGCTCGGTGGGATTCCGGATGTCGGCAGCGACGCCGCCAGACGAGATACAGATGAAGTCGATTCCTTCGGCCTGCAATGCCCGTGAGATTGCCACCGCGTCATCCGGCGTAAGGCCACCGTCGCGCCAATCGCTCCCCGTGATACGCGCACCGAGAGGAATCGTTTTCGGCACCACGGCACGCACCGCGCGCGCGATCGAAAGCGGAAAGCGCAACCGATTCTCGAACGAGCCGCCATATTGATCACTGCGTTTGTTTGAAATCGGCGACATGAACCCGTGCGCGAGGTACCCGTGCGCCATATGCAACTCGATCTCGTCAAAACCAATACGTAGCGCGCGTCGGACAGAAGAGACGAAGGCCGTGCGTACGCGCTCCATGTCAGCTTCGGTCACTTCGCGCGGCGTGTGCCATCCCTCGCCAAACGGAATTGGCGAGGCTGCAATCGTCGGCCATGGGTCGGCCTCGGGTTTCAGCGCAGCTGCGCCTTCCCATGGACGCTGAGCCGAACCCTTGCGGCCGGAATGTGCGATCTGGATGCCGAACTTGGCGTTGCCCATGCGCCTCGCCTGCGCAACCACGCGCGCCAGAGCGGATTCGTTGTCGTCCGAATAAAGACCCAGACAGCCGTGGGTGATACGGCCGTGCCTTTCAACGTGGGTTGCTTCCACGATTACAAGGGCAGCTCCCGAATGCGCCAGCATGCCGAGGTGCATAAGATGCCAGTCATTGGCGCAGCCATCATCGGCTGAATATTGGCACATCGGCGAGACCACGATTCGGTTAGCGAGTTCGAGGCCCGCCATACGAAAGGGCGTAAACAAGGGACTTGGCATGAGATTGATCGACTCTGGCTGGAGACGCTGGCTTCAGCGCTGCTGGATGGACTTCAGATAAACGATGATGGCACCGACATCCTTGGCGTCAAACTTGAATTCCGGCATATCTGGGTGGCCGGACATGATCCCCTCTCCAAGCGACTCCTCCAAGGACTCGATCGGATAACGCTGCCCGAGGGTGCGGAAAGGTGGCGCAAGTTTATTCGGGCTCTCACCGGTACGGCTGACTGCATGACACGACGCGCAACTCTGAGCGAGCAATTCTTCGCCGTGCTTGAGGTTCTGTGCAGTCGCCGTCCGCCCAATCGTCATGACCACGACCATCGTGGCGGCAGTCATCCGAACACATCTCAAGCGGCCGAGCTTAAATTGCGCTTGCTGAGCGTCACTCGTTGGACAGCGAGCTTGGCCCAGAGCATCGTTGCACGCTCGGCCTCGCGCAGGATCGACGCGAATTGCTCCTCTGTGTAATAACGTTTCCATCGGCCGTTGCGTTCGAGTTCGCAAATATAGGCAAGCCGTCGACGCGCCAAGGCGTACCATTTCTCAGCGATCTTATCGAAGCGCACCTCGCCTTGCACGGCTGCCATTGAGTGCCCCCCGGCACGCGCCAAATCGGCAATCGAGCGACGCGCAACGCATCGACGACAACCGAAAATTGTACGAAAACAACGGCATACTGATGGATAACGCCATGTACTCCGATTCGCGAATGTTTCAAAGGGAGCGCAGGCGTTTAAAGGCGGATATGCAGCTTGCTGGCGAGTTCGCCGATGATACCGCGGCGGAATAAAAGCACGCACGACACGAAAATCACGCCCTGGATGACCAGCACCCATTCGCCTATGGGGGCGAGCTTGAATTGCATTACGAGGATCACAAAAGCGCCGACCATAGGCCCGAATATGGTGCCAAGACCGCCAACCAGCGTCATCAGCACCACTTCACCCGACATCGGCCAATTTACGTCCGTGAGCGAAGCCAACTGCAGGACGATTGCCTTGGTTGCGCCGGCGGCACCTGCAAGCGTTGCCGAAAGCACGAAGGCAACCAGCTTGTAACGATCCGTCTTGTACCCGAGCGAAATCGCGCGTGCCTCGTTCTCTCGAATGGCCTTGAGCACTTCACCGAACGGTGAATGTATAATTCGGTATATGAACATGAAGCCAGCGAGGAAAATAACCAGAACGACGGCATACATCGCCATTTCATTCTTGAGATCGATGAGGCCGAACAGATAGCCGCGCGGTACGGCCTGTATTCCGTCTTCGCCGCCCGTGAATTTGGCCTGGAGCGCGAAGAAATACATCATCTGCGCCAGTGCCAGCGTGATCATGGCGAAGTAGATGCCCTGACGGCGTATGGCGAGCGAGCCGGCGATCAGGCCGCAAATGGCGGCCGTCGCTGTACCGGTGAGAATGGCGAGTTCCGGCGGGAAGCCCCAAGCTTTCGCGGAATAGGCCGACAAATAGCTGGCCCAACCGAAATAAAGCGCATGGCCGAACGACAGCAGCCCGACATAGCCAATTAGAAGATTGAAGGCACAGGCGAACAGTGCAAAACACATCGCCTGCATCAGGAACAATGGATAGGTGACAAACGGCGCGACCACCAGTGCCGCGACCATGACAACAAAGGCGATGGTCTCGCTTTGCGCACGCAACGCGGAGGGCTTCTTGGCGAGCGGATCAACGACGCGCTCCATCACCCTCTCCGCCCAAACAAGCCGGCCGGCCTAACCAGCAGCACAATGGCCATGATGACGAAAATGACCGTGTTCGAGGCCTCGGGAAAAAATACCTTGGTCAGGCCTTCGATTACACCCAGCCCGAAGCCGGTTACGATCGCGCCGAGGATCGAGCCCATACCGCCGATGACGACCACCGCAAAGACCACGATGATCAGCTCCGAACCCATCTGCGGCGATACGTTGTAGATCGGCGCCGCCATCACACCGGCGAAGGCAGCGAGCGCCACGCCGAAGCCGTAAGTGAGCGTGATCATGCGTGGCACATTGATGCCGAATGCGCGCACCAGCGTCGGATTTTCAGTAGCGGCACGCAAATAAGCTCCAAGCCGTGTCCGCTCGATGACAAACCAGGTGCCGATGCACACAGTGAGTGAGGCGATGATGACCCACGCCCGGTAGTTGGGCAAAAACATAAAGCCGAGATTGCGGCCGCCCTGCAGGGATTCGGGGACGGTATAGGGCATACCCGCGGAGCCGAAATAGTTGCGGGCAACACCCTCCAAGATAAGCGCCAGCCCGAACGTGAGCAGCAGTCCATAAAGATGATCGAGCTTGTAGAGCCATTGCAGAAACAGCCGCTCGACGATCACACCGGTAATGCCGACAAGAATGGGCGCGATGATCAGCGCGGGCCAGTAGCCGAGGCCGGAATATTGCAGAAGGAGGTAAGCAGCAAAGGCGCCCATCATGTATTGGGCGCCGTGGCTGAAATTGATGATGTTGAGCATTCCGAAAATAACGGCTAGCCCCAAGCTGAGCAGCGCATAAAATGAGCCGTTGATCAGGCCAATCAACAATTGCCCGAACAGCGCCTGCGAAGGGATGCCGAAGATTTCCATGCACGAAGCCGACGAGTAGAGCCCTCATCCTGAGGAGACGACGAAGCCGCCGTCTCGAAGGATGAGGGCGGAACTGTCACCTCACCCTCCGAGACGCGCGCTGCGCGCGCTCCGCAGGGTGAGGTGTATTGCGTTGCCAATCAGCCGGTCACCAGCGGGCACTTGCCTTCATTGAGCGGACGGAAGGCTTCATTGGCCGGAATGGTGGCACGAAGCTTGTAGAAGTCGCCTGGATATTTCGAATCCGACGGCTTCTTCACTTCGAACAGATAGGCTGGATGAATGACTTCGGCCGTCGATGCGGACTTCGCCCTTGCCGAACAGCGGATCGTCCGTCGGGATCGACTTCATTTTGGCGACGACCGACTTGCCGTCTTGCTCGCCAGGACCCATCGCCAGGCGTGCCTTCAAGTAGTGCATGATGCCCGCATAGACGCCGGCGTGGATCATGGTTGGGAATTTGCCAGCTGCCGCACCCGCCTCGTGCCAACGCTTGGTCCAGGCACGGTTGGTGTCGTTGGCGTCCCAGTACCAGGTCTCAGTCAGCACCAGACCCTGGGCCGTCGGCAATCCGAGCGCGGCAACGTCGCTAGCAAAGACCAGCAGGCCGGCGAGACTTTGCCCACCCTTGACGATTCCGAATTCCGCTGCCTGTTTGATCGAGTTGATGGTATCGCCGCCGGCGTTTGCGAGACCAATGACCTTGGCCTTCGACGTCTGCGCCTGCAGCAGGAACGACGAAAAGTCGTTGGTGTTGAGCGGGTGGCGCACTTTGCCGAGCACTTTGCCGCCCGCTTTTTCGACCGCGGCCATCGTGTCGCGCTCGAGAGCGTGACCAAAGGCGTAGTCCGAGGTGAGGAAGAACCAAGTGTCGCCGCCAGTCGTCACGATCGCGGTGCCCGTGCCGTTTGCCAGCATCCAGGTGTCGTAAGTCCAGTGGATGGTATTGGCGTTGCACTTTGGCCCGGTGAGATCGGAGGCCGCGGCACCCGAGACAATAAACAACTTGTTCTTGTTAGCCGCGACCTGGCTGACCGCCAGCGCGACACCGGAGTTCGGTACGTCGATGATCATGTCAACCTTGTCGACGTCGAACCACTGGTTGGCGATCTGGGTGCCGATATCTGGCTTGTTCTGATGATCGCCGCTGATCATCTCAACTTTCACGTTGGGATGATCTTTCGTGAAGTCAGCGATTGCCATCTTGGCGGCCGCGACCGAGCCCGGGCCGCCGATGTCGGCATAAAGGCTCGACATATCGCTAAGCACGCCGATCTTTACGTTCACCTGCTGAGCGTTAGCCGCTCCGCAGGCAAGAATGGCGGCCAGGGCCACCAGTCCCAATGTTTTTTTCATAAGTGCATCCTCCTTGTTGTTTTGATCTTTTCTGATCAGTGAAAACTCAACCGCTCACCAACGGGCAGTTGCCCTCATTGAGCGGACGAAAGGCCTCGGCTGCGGGAATAGTGGCACGCAGCTTATAGAAGTCGCCCGGATATTTTGATTCTTCCGGCTTTTTCACTTCGAAGAGATAGGCCGGGTGCAACTTGCGGCCGTCGGCCCGAATGCTGCCTTTGCCGAAAAGCGGATCATCCGTCGGCATCTCCTTCATCTTGGCGACAACTGCCTTGCCGTCCGCAGCGCTCTTCAGTGCAGTGACCGCCTTAAGGTAGTGCAGCGTGCCGGCGTAGACGCCGGCCTGGTTCATTGCCGGATACTTGCCGGACGCGTTGCGTTCGGCGTGCCAGCGCTTGGTCCAGGCACGGGTCGCATCATTCAGGTCCCAATAAAATGTTTCGGTCAGCACCAGGCCCTGCGCGGTTGGCAGGCCAAGCGCGGCAACATCTGTCGCAAACACGAGAAGACCGGCGAATTTCTGCCCGCCTTTGACAATTCCGAATTCGGCGCCCTGTTTGATCGAGTTGATGGTATCGCCGCCAGCGTTGGCGAGGCCAATGACCTTCGCCTTCGATGCTTGGGCTTGCAGGAGGAACGACGAGAAATCGTTGGTGTTTATCGGGTGACGCACCTTGCCAAGCACCTTGCCGCCGTTCTTAAGTACAACTGCTTCGGTGTCACGCTCGAGCGCGTGACCGAAAGCATAGTCGGACGTGAGGAAGAACCAAGTGTCGCCTCCCGTCTTGACCACCGCCTTACCGGTGCCATTCGCCAACATCCAGGTGTCGTAGGTCCAGTGCACCGTGTTGGGGCTGCACTTCGGCCCAGTCAGGTCGGACGAGGCCGGGCCGGACGCAACGAAGACCTTGTTCTTATCGCGCGTGACCTGGCTAATGGCGAGTGCCACGCCCGAATTCGGCACGTCGGCGATCATGTCCACCTTGTCGACGTCGTACCACTGGTTGGCAATCTGCGAGCCGATATCCGGCTTGTTCTGATGGTCTCCGTTAACGACCTCAACCTTCACGTTCGGGTGATCTTTCATGAAGTCGGCTGCGGCCAGCCTGGCCGCAATAACGGAGCCAATGCCTGTGGCATCGGCGTAAAGGCTCGACATATCTGTGAGCACGCCGATTTTCACGTTTAACTGCTGCGCGCTGGCGGTGCCGCAGGCCAACACGACTGCAAGGGCCGCCAAACTGATCCGGTTCATTGACGTAACCTCCCTGGTTTCCTGCCCAAACGGCTTCTTTTGTTAAACACCAAGATAGTCGTGGAGCTTTTCAACATTAGCGTCCAATTCGGCATTAGCGAATTGGTCGATGATACGTCCATGTTCCATGACGTAATAGCGATCCGCAACGGTCGAGGCGAAACGGAAATTCTGCTCCACCAGCAAGATGGTAAAACCCTGCTCCTTGAGCGCCCGGATGGTCTTGCCAATCTGCTGGATAATGACGGGGGCAAGCCCTTCCGTCGGCTCGTCGAGCAGCAATAATCGGGCTCCGGTACGTAAGATACGCCCGATCGCCAGCATTTGCTGCTCACCGCCTGAGAGCTTGGTGCCCTGGCTGGAGCTGAGCCGCTCCTTGAGGTTCGGAAACAGGTCGAAAATGCGATCAAGCGCAAGTCCACCCGGCTTGACTACGGGCGGCAGCAGCAGGTTTTCCTCGACGTTGAGGCTGGAAAATACACCCCGTTCCTCGGGACAGAAGGCCACGCCCGCGCGCGCGATCTGGTCGGAACTGCGGCCAATCAACTCTTCGCCTCGAAAGCGCACTGAGCCCGTGCGGTGGCCGACGATGCCCATGATCGACTTCAGCGTGGTCGTCTTGCCCGCGCCGTTGCGCCCCAGCAGCGTGACAACCTCGCCCTCTTGCACATCGAACGTTACGCTATGGAGAATATGCGACTCGCCATACCACGCCTGCAAATCTTTGACGGCAAGTAGTGGCATGCGCACATCAAGCATGGCCCACCCCCATGTAAGCCTCACGCACTTCAGAATTGGTGGAGACAGCGTCGTAGTCGCCTTCCGCCAATACGCGCCCGCGTGTGAGCACGGTGATGTGATCGGAGAGATCCGCGACGACCGAAAGATTATGCTCGACCATCAGAACAGTGCGGTCGGCAGAGACCCGCTTGATCAATTGCGCGACGCGGTCGATGTCCTCATGGCCCATGCCCGCCGTCGGCTCGTCGAGAAGCAGCATCTCCGGATCGAGTGCCAACGTTGTGGCAATCTCCAACGCTCGCTTGCGGCCGTAAGGAAGTTCGACCGCCATCCAGTCGGCGACAGAGGAGAGCCCGACGTCGGCAATCAGCTCCATCGCCCGGTCGTCCAAATTCTGGAGCACCGAGGTGGAACGCCAGAAGTCGAATGAGCCTCCACGCCGGCGCTGCAACGCGATGCGCACGTTTTCCAACACGGTCATGTGCGGGAACACGGCGGAGATCTGGAACGAGCGTACCAGGCCGAGCCTTGCAACGTCCGCCGGCTGCATCGCGGTGATGTCGTGACCTTTGAACAGAATACGTCCGCGGGTCGGGCTCAGGAATTTGGTTAGCAAATTGAAGCAAGTGGTCTTGCCGGCGCCATTTGGTCCAATCAATGCGTGGATCGTCCCGCGCTTGACGCGCAGGCTTACACCATTGACGGCGATAAAGCCGGCAAACTCCTTGGTGAGATCCTCGGTTTGGAGGATCAATTCTTCACTCATACGCGGCGGCCCCTCGTCGCGCATTCTTGGCAGGTTTTCGCCGCGCACGGCAAGGCCTACTAAAGGTTCGGTCGTGCGGCTAAGTGCCTGATTGTACTAGGTGTGTCCGGTTCGGTAGGCCACTTGAAAGGCCGGTAAACGAGGCAATCAGTCTGCCAATACGTCAGTTTCGCGTTTGGCGATATTGGCGAGGATTTCCGCGCCGCGATTAGCCGCGGGCAGGCCACGAAACAGAAAGCACAAACTCACCACCGCCTGCATCTCCTCCCAGCTGGCGCCAGCGTTCCGCGCGGCAATGGCGTGCAATTGGGCAGCATCACTCATGTCCATAAGCAGCATCCCAAACAGCATGAGCTGCGCGGTCTTCACGTCGAAACATTTCGGATACATCGCATGCTCGCGCATCTTCTCCTGTAGATCGAGGAGCATCGGATCGAGCGCACCTGTGACAGCCATTCGGGCCTCAATGCGCGGCGGCAAGAAGCCAATCAATTCGCGATAAATATCGGCGCGATCCTCAAGCGACGCGGTCTTGTCCGCGTAGGGACCGATACGCTCGCGCACCGCATTGAGATCAATCCGGGGAGGTAATGACATTGATGATCCTTGGCTGGTTCAGAAGAACACCGGAAATTCCGGCGTCTTGCCGGCACTTTCACCTTCCACATTGGGCGTCGCATATTGGATAAAGCTTTCCGGAAGCGCCGCACCCCAATAGGTCCCAGTGCCACGCTCCTCCTCGCTCCAGGTGACCGGCTCCCAGTCGGGAGCGAACACGAGAAAACTGCCGGAGTAGATTTCGACGCGGTTGCCACCCGGCTCGTAGGTGTAAAGATAAAAGCCCTGCGAGTTATTGTGTTTGGACGGGCCGGCTTCGATAAAGATGCCGTTCTCGACCAAAATGTCGGCGGCGCGCATGACGTCGTCGCGGTTGTCGACCCAGAGTGAGAAATGATGCAGGCGTCCGTGCGCGCGTTTGACGTCGACCACATAGGCGAGCTGGTGATGCACCGCAGTCGGGCTCATCCACGAGCCGATCTCAGTCTTGCCTTTGTCATAGCGCACTTGCTCACGCAACTGGAAGCCGAGCAAATCCTGCGCGAATTTGCGATTGGTCTCGACATCGCTTGCGAGCAACGCCAAATGATCGACGCGACGCACGCAAACTCCGCGCCCGGTGTATTTCTGCGGCAAATTCTTCAGCGTCGAATGCAACGGTGCCGGCGCGACGAACTTCTGTTCTTCGTAATAGATTTCCATGATGTGGCCATCAGGGTCGCGGAAACGGAACGAGCGGCCGCGCCCGAAATCACCATTGGTCCAGCCAATGCCAAGGCCGGCGTCGGCGATGACTTTGGCGCGGCGCTCGAGCGCCTGCGGACTGGTCGCACGCCACGATATGCAACCGACACCCGCGTTAGCCGCAGCGGTCAACTTCAGCGTTGAGGTCGCGTAGTCGCCGTAACCACGCAGATAGACCGATTGGCCGGCTTCGTGCACAGGTTCCATGCCGAGCAGGTCGCGGAAGTACCAAAGACTCTTGTCCGGCTTCGAGCTAAACAATTCCACGCTGCCGAGATGCGCTATGTCGTGGATCGGCTCAGACTGCGCCGCCATGATCGCCCTCCATGGTTGCCGGCGCGACTATCTGCCGGGCGACCTGGCGATGCTTTGATCTAGCGCAAAGGCGGCTTGTAGGCGGCGCTATCCACCCTTGAATCTCTTGGCTAATGCGTCCGCGTTGCGGGCGAGCAGACCCACATCGGCCCCGACTGCAACAAACAGATAGCCCCAGTCGATATAGCGGCGCGCCTCTTCTTCATTGCCGGTCAGGATCCCGGCGGGTTTACCGACGGCTTTGAGGCGCTTTACCGCGTTTTCCATCGCCTTCTGCACCTCAGCATGTTGCGGATTGCCGAGATGGCCCAGCGAGGCTGCAAGATCGGATGGCCCGATAAACACCCCATCAACGCCTTCGACTTTGGCAATCGCTTCGAGCTGGTCGAGGGCAATGCGCGTTTCGACTTGCACCAGCACACAGATTTCATCGTTCGCCTTCGTCAAATATCCAGGCACGCGGCCATAGCGGCTGGCCCGAGCTGCAACGGAGACGCCGCGAATTCCTTGCGGCGGATAGCGCGTCGAAGCAACAGCACGGCTCGCTTCTTCTACGTTCTGTACATAGGGAAACAAAAGTGTCTGCGCGCCAATGTCGAGCACGCGTTTCGCTAACACTGCATCGTTCCATGCTGGCCGGATGATCGGCGTTGCAGTGCCGCGCTGGACGGCCTGCAATTGCGTCACCAGATCGGGAATCTCGTTGGGCGAATGCTCCGTGTCGAGCAGGATCCAGTCAAAGCCGCTGTCGGAAATTATTTCCGCGGCGATGTTGCTGCAAAGGCTGGACCACAAGCCGATTTGGAGCTTGCCTTGAGTGAGCGCGCGCTTGAAGGAGTTAATCTGGAATTCGACCATGATGATACTCACACAAATTGAATGGCGATGCCGCCGAGCGGCCCGAAGTCAGCATGCAGCGTGTCGCCTTTCTGTGCGAACACGACGCGGGTGAAGGAGCCGGCGAGCACGATGTGCCCGGGCTCGAGCGCGTGCCCGTGCGGGCCGATCTTGTTGGCAAGCCAAGCGACGCCGAGTGCGGGATGGCCAAGCACGCCAGCCGCGAGGCCGGTCTCCTCGATTTCAGCATTGCGGTACATGATGCCGCCGACCCAGCGAAGATCGACGTCCATTGGACCAACCGGACGTCCGCCCATGGCAATGCCGGCGGCCGCGCCATTGTCCGCAACTGTGTCGACGATCTTGCGCTGGTCTTGCAGGCGCGCATCAACAATTTCAATTGCCGGCACCACGTATTCTGTCGCGCGTAGTACGTCGGTGAGACCAACGCCCGGACCCTGGAGCTTTTTACCCATGACAAAGGCGAGCTCGACTTCGACCCGCGGCTTGCAATAGTCGGCGTGCTTCACCTTGGCGCCATCACCGATCAATTGGTCGTCCAGAATATAACCGTAGTCCGGCTCATCGATCATCGACGAGCGTTGCATCGCTTTCGAGGTTAGACCGACCTTGTGGCCGATCAGCTTCGCACCGGCTTTGATCTTGCGGTTCGCCACTTCGGTCGAGATCGCGTAGGAATCCTCGATCGTGATCCCGGGGAACGTGATGTGCAGCTGAATCGCCTGTTTGCGTTCCTTCTGCGCCGCTACCAGGATATCGGCGGCCTTTTTTCGGTCGGCGTCGGACAGCATGATTGAGGGTCCCGGCTGGGCTGAGGAGTTCAAAACGGCGCTGCAGTGTGTCAGTGCTTGAGCTTCTGATCGATCTTGAATGACGCCTCGGTCTTTTTAGTGATCTCGTCAACCGTGACGCCGGGCGCAAGCTCGGTGAGCGTCATGCCGCCCTTTTTGCGGTCGATGCTGAAAACGCCGAGATCGGTAATCACCATGTCGACAACGCCGGCGCCGGTTAGCGGCAGACTGCACTTGTGAAGAAGCTTCGGCTCGTCCTTGGCGGTATGCTCCATGATCACAACCACCTTTTTGACGCCAGCAACAAGATCCATGGCGCCGCCCATCCCTTTCACCATCTTGCCGGGGATCATCCAGTTGGCGAGATCGCCGTTTTCAGCGACCTGCATGGCTCCGAGCAGCGCGATGTCGATGTGACCGCCACGGATCATGGCGAATGAATCCGCCGAGGAGAAAAAGCTGGTGGTCGGCAGTTCAGTGACCGTCTGCTTGCCGGCGTTGATCAGATCGGGATCTTCGTCGCCTTCATAGGGAAAAGGCCCGAAGCCGAGCATGCCGTTCTCGCTTTGCAGCTGCACGGTCATGCCGTCAGGGATATAATTCGAAACCAGCGTCGGGATGCCAATTCCGAGATTGACATAAAAACCATCGCGCAATTCCTTGGCGGCGCGTTCGGCCATCTGATCGCGGGTCCAGGGCATGTCAGACCTCTTCTCCGGTAGCGGCGGCAGGGACTCGCTTGCGCACGGTTCGCTGCTCAATGTGCTTGACCGCGTCGGGCACATGGATGATGCGCTTTACGTAAACGCCGGGCGTAATGATGTGGTCGGGATTGATTTCGCCGGGACGCACCAGGTGCTCGACCTCGGCGACCGTCACTTTACCCGCTGACGCCATCATTGGATTAAAATTGCGCGCCGTTTTTCGATAAACAAGGTTGCCTTCGTGGTCGCCCATCCAGGCGTGTACAATGGACAGATCGGCCGCGATTCCACGCTCCATGATGTAACGCTCGCCATCGAATTCACGCTCTTCCTTGCCCTTGGCAATATCGGTGCCGGCGCCGGTGCGGGTAAAAAAAGCCGGGATGCCCGCGCCGCCTGCCCGAATGCGCTCGGCAAGCGTGCCCTGCGGGTTGAATTCGATCTCCAGTTCGCCGGCGAGATATTGCTGAGCAAATAATTTATTCTCGCCGACATAAGACGAGATCATTTTCTTTACCTGCCGTGTCTCCAGCAGCAGGCCAAGGCCAGCACCGTCGACCCCTGCGTTGTTCGACACGATGGTGAGGTTCTTCACGCCGGAGTCACGGATCGCCTTGATCAGGGTTTCTGGGATACCGCAAAGGCCGAACCCGCCCGCACAGATCAGCATGCCATCCTTGAGCACACCGGCCAGCGCGGCTTTTGCGTCGGGATAAACTTTTTTCATGCGGCTCTTCTGCTTTCTTCTCCGGCTGCGCATTTAACATCATGAGAAAACATCATTCGGGCCGTTGGTTGCAAGCCTAGCGCGCCGGGGTCGCCGGCGGGGCCGAGGGGGCCGCGGGTGGCGTGACATCGGTGACCGGGTTGCGCGGGGGCGTGATATCCGTAACGGGATTGCGCGGCTTTTGCGGTACTGCCGGGGCGGCGGGCGCAACGGGCGCCGGCGCGACTGTGCCGGCTGCCGAATTCGGCATCGTTATCGTCCTCGGCAGCAGCGGCACGCGGTGCGGATAATAGGTCCAGAACACAAAGATCGCCACAAACAGCAGGGCCGACAGCACGGCGGCTGTCAAACGGTGGTTGAACGACAGCAGGTTGCCGACAAAGGTTGCAGCAAAGACGAACAGCGCAAGGACGGCGACATACAGCCAATCCACTTGAGCGAGATCGATCGGCATCGGATTTCATCCCCCACTTTCGCGCTGCATAAGCTTAGCGCAGACCCGCAATGCGGGTCACCGTCGATATTTGCCGCGCGGACATTTGGCATTATTACATCCCACGCGCGGTCTTGTCCGAAAACAAGTTCCACCCTTTCGGGATGACGCGCTATACCTGCGCCCGCCATGCCAAATGTTCTTATCCTCACCGAAGTCCAGGAAGCCATGCGCGCCCGTTACAAGGCGATGCTGCTGGAGCGGTTCCCGCAACTGACCATCAACGTGGTCGGCCATCACAACGACGTCGGCCCCTATATTGGCGGCATCGACATTTTGCTGTGCTTTTCGCCGCCAATGGCAGATCACGTGGTGCGCGATGCGCCGAAGCTCAAGTGGATCCAGGCGCTGGGGACAGGCGTCGACAACATCATCGACCTGCCATCGCTCGGTAAAGAGGTCGTGGTTACCAATGTCCGTGGCATCCATGGCGCGCCGGTGTCGGAAGCCACTGTTGCCTACATGCTTTCGCTGGCCCGCGACCTGCCGCGCGCCAGCATTGCGCAAGACAAGGGCCAATGGGAGCGCTGGCCGGCGGCGCTGCTCGCCGGCAAGACCGTCGGTGTTCTCGGCGTCGGCCTGATCGCAGAGTACCTGGCGCCAATCTGCAAGACATTTCATATGACCACGATCGGCATCAGCGGCAGCCCGCGTGAAACCAAAGGCTTCGATCGCATGGTTCATCGCGATGAACTGATGAAGATTGCGTCCGAACTCGATTTCCTGGTCGCGCTGACCCCGCTTACGCCGGAAACGCGTGGCATCGTCGGCGCAAAGCTTCTCGCCGCCATGAAGCCCACGGCCTACCTCGTCAACGTCGCGCGGGGCGGTGTCGTCGATGAGGCCGCGCTGGTCGCCGCGCTGGAAAGTGGCGAAATCGCCGGCGCCGCGCTCGATGTCTTTGCGCAGGAACCGTTGCCGGCCAACAGTCCATTGTGGAAGACCAAGAACGTAACGATCTTCTCGCATCTTGGCGGCTATTCGCAGGGCTACGAGGATCGCGCCATGCCGACCATCGCCGGCAACATGGCGAAATTTCTGGCTGGCGATGCCAAGTCCATGATCAATATCGTGCGCAAGCCCGTGTCCTGGAGAGTTTGAACGATGGCTTTGTCCGAACGCCTGAACACGCCGATCTCCAATGCCGAGCTCGAGCGCCGCTGGCGCGCCGTGCGCGCTGCCATGGAACGCGAAAAGATCGATGTGCTGCTGATGCAGAACAACAACGATCACATGGGCGGCTACGTCCGTTACTTCACCGACATGCCGGCGACCAACGGCTATCCCAACACGGTGGTGTTTCCGCGCGACGACGAGATGACCGTGGTGTGCCAGGGGCCGTTCGGCGGCAGCGAACCCACCGCCCAGGCCGACATGACCGGCAAGTCCGTCACCCCGCAGAAGGCGGGCGATACATCCTTCGATTTGAAGGGACGCCTGTCGCAATGGCCCGGCGTGAAGCAGATCTTGACCACACCCAGCTACGCCTCGGCGCACTACACCAAGGACTACGATCCCGAGCTGGCGGCCAATGCGCTCAAGCCCTTCGCCAAAGGCACGATCGGCTATGTCGGCACCTACCAGATGTCCTTTGCGCTGCTCGACTACATCAAACGCGCGTTTCCGAACGCCCGCTTCGTCGATGCCTCCGACATGGTCGACCGTATCAAGGTGATCAAGAGCGTCGGAGGAGATGGAGCTGGTGAAACGCGCTGCGCTGATGCAGGACGGCGCCATGCGGGCCGCTTTCGCCGCGGTGAAACCCGGCATGCGCGACATCGAGGTCGCCGCGGTCGCGCAATGGTACAGCCAGTGCCACGGCAGCGAGAACGGCATCTACCTCTGTGCCTCCATGCCGCTCGGCACGCCGTCGAAATTCGGCAATCGTCATGTGCAGAACCGCGTCATCCAGAAAGGCGATCAGATCGCGCTGCTGGTCGAGGACAACGGACCGGGCGGCATGTACACCGAGCTCGGACGCTCCTGCGTGGTCGGCGCCAAAGTGCCGCAGGCGATGAAGGATGAGCTCGAGTTCTGCAAGGCGTCGCGCAAGTTCACGCTCGACCTGCTCAAGCCCGGCACGCCCTGCAAGGACATCTGGGACGCCTTCAACGATTTCATGCGCAAGAACGGCCGGCCGACCGAGGCGCGGCTTTATTGCCACGGCCAGGGCTACGACCTGGTCGAACGCCCGCTGGTGCGTCAAGACGAGCCGATGACCATCGAGAAGGACATGAACATCGTCGTCCATCCGACGTATATTCATGCCGGCTATCTCAACTGGCTGTGCGACAACTACCTGATCGGCGGCAACGGGCCGGGCGACCGGCTGCATCAGTTCCCCGAGGAAGTCGTCGAAATCGGTTAGCCCTGCGCCCGCCCCGGCTTGACCGGCGGGCACGCTCGGCGAAATCTTCGCCTCTTTGGTGGAGAGCACAACAATGAAAAAGAATTTGTTTGCTGCGGCCTTGCCGCGCTGGCGTTGGCTCGGACCGGCCTGGCTCAAGATTTCCCGACGCGCCCGTGACCATGGTCATCCCGTTCGCCGCCGGCGGACCGCAGGACACGATCGGTCGCATCGTGGCGCAGCGCATGAGTGAATTGCTCGGCCAACCGGTCGTGATCGAGAACGTCGGTGGCGCCGGCGGCATGACCGGTTCCAAGCGCGTCGCTGACGCCAAGCCGGACGGCTACACCATGATCCTCGGCAGCGTCGGCACCCATGCGCAGAACCAGACGCTCTACAAACATCCTCTCTACAATGTGGTGACCGATTTCACGCCGGTTGCATATCTCGCGGTCACGCCGATCGCGATCATCACTCGGCCCGACCTGCCGGTGAACAACTTCCAGGAATTCATCGCCTACGCCAAAGCCAACCAGGCCAAGATGCAATATGGTTCGGCTGGCGCCGGCTCGGCCACTCATCTCGGCTGCGTCGTGCTCAACAGCGCCATGGGCACAACGATCACCCACATTCCGTACAAGGGCACCGGTCCGGCCATGCAAGACCTGGTCGGCGGCCGCATCGACTTCCTGTGCGACATCATCGCCACCGCCAAGCCGCAGATCGACGGCGGCAAGGTGAAGGGCATCGCCATCATGACCAAGGAGCGCTCGCCGGTTCTGCCGAATCTCGCAACGACCGGCGAACAGGGGCTCGACGTGCAGGCCTATACCTGGAGCGCGCTTGTTCCTGCCGAAAGGCGCGCCGGCCGACGTGGTGAAGAAACTCAACGAAGCCGCGTCGGCGCCATCGAACACGCCGATCAGTGCAGGAGCGCCTGTCGAAGCTTGGTGCGACAGTCGCGACGCCGAACGAGCGCAGCCCGCAATGGCTGGGCGATTTCGTCAAGAGCGAAGTCAAGAAGTGGGAAGCGCCGATCAAGGCCAGCGGCGTGCAGGTAGAATGACGACGAATGCCGCCGTGGCTTTGCCGAGACGCGTAAGGAAAAAGGAGTCGACGATGGCCGACATCAAGATTCTCAATCCCGATGTCGCTCGGCAAGCCACTGGGGCAATATTCGCATCTCACGCGCGTGAAGGCGTCGGAATTCGTCTTCATCGCTGGTCAGGTGGGCGTCGACCGCGACGGCAAGGTCGTGGGCGCCGACGATTTTGATGCCCAATGCGTCCAGACTTTCGCCAATATCGAAGCGGCACTGAAGTCGGTCGGCGCCGACTGGGGCGAATATCGTGCAGTTTACGACCTACCTTGTGCACTCGCAGGATATTCCAAAATTCATGAAGTTCCGGCTGCGCGAATTTCCAAAGATGTTTTCAAACGGCGCCTATCCACCTAATACGCTGCTGATGATCGACCGTCTCGTGCAGGAAGCTTTGCTGGTCGAAGTGCAGGCGGTAGCCGCTCTCTGAGATTTATGCTTTCGGCGGCTCCATCAGGCTGACGTGCGCCGCGACCACACGCCAGCCTTCCGGGAATTTCACCCAGGTCTGCATTTGACGCCCAAGCTTGCCGGGTGCAGACGGCCGTTCGTACAGCGTCGAGGCAACTGCGAAATCCCGGCCGTAGGTCGTGATAGCCGTGCGTGAAAGCTTACGCCCAAGCGCTACCGGTGACCGCGCGCCTCGAAACGACTTGATATCGTCGTAGCCGTACAGAATTTCGTTCACGCCATAGCGGATGGTGCGCGCATCATCGTGAAAAAGTTCGTCAAGTATCGCCACGTCGTTTGACACCAGCGCTTTTTCATAGCGCTCGAACACCGCACGCACCTCTGCCAAGACATCCGGTAGATCGATTTCCATCGGGCACTCCTCGCTCCCGCACTCTGTCATTGCCCGGCTTGTGCCTCTCCGCTCATGCCCGCGCAAGCGGGCTCCGGGTTCTTGCCCTGATTCACTTTTCAAACAGCCAAGCACCAGCCAAGCGTCATCGCCCGTATTCTTTGCGGCGCCGGGTACGCCGTAGTCCCTTCCCTTGCCCCTCTCAAAATAGAGGGGATGGCGCGCCAAGTGGCGCAACCATTGTTCTTTTGTGCCGCGCTCCCTCTCGAGAACGCGGGGCGCCTCTCGGCGCGCCACCCAGACAAGCTTGCGCCGTCCGGGGTTATTTGCGGCGTCTTCCTTACTGCGCCGGGCCGCGCTTTGCGGGGGCCGTCCAGTCAGGCCTGCCTTGTCTCCGCCGGGTTTGCCATCGTTTCCGACGGCCTCTCCGGCCGAGCCCTTGGGCAGGCCTCAACGGCCGCCGTCAGCCAAGCTCCTGGCAGGCAGCCCTTCAGTGGCCGCCGGGCGGAGCCCCGGCGCCGCCCGGGTGCGTGCTTTGCGAGGCACGCCCGCGGGCGCCGCATCCTGCTCCATCACCAAGACGCCTCTAGATGACGCCCTCTCAAGCGAGCAGGACGCACTAGGAATATCATCATATAGGATTAAAGTCAAGCGCCCATAATGGAACGCCGGCTGGTCCCCGCGCTTGGCAATGACGTAAGGTGGCAATAAGCATAGGCGCGCGGGACAGATCGCAAAACGCCGCACGAAAATGAACGGGGGAGGATTGCCGTGAAAGCCTTGAGACCGCTGCTGATCACATTGGCCTTGCTGTGCCCCGCACTGGCGATGGCGCAGGATTTTCCCAACAAGACAATCAGGCTGATTGTACCGTTCCCGCCCGGCGGGCCAAACGACATTATCGCACGCGTCGTTGGCCAACGTATGTCGGAGATCCTCAAGCAGACGATCGTCATCGACAACCGCTCAGGCCAGGGCGGTGTGGTCGGAACTGACGTCGTGGCAAAGGCTGCGCCAGATGGCTACACCATCGGCATCGTCAGCGCCGGCGCGCTCGCCATCAGCCCCAGCATGGAGAAAGTCGCTTACGACACACTTAAGGATCTTCAGCCGATCACCCTCGTTGCCAAAGTACCGGAGATGCTGGTGGTCGCAACAAGTGTGCCCGCAAAGGACATGAAAGAATTGGTTGCGTTGGCGAAGGCGCAACCTGGCAAACTCAATTTTGCGTCCTCCGGTCCCGGCAGTATGCCGCATCTCGCCGGCGAACTTTTCAAGCTCACCGCAGGCATCAATATCGTGCATGTCCCCTATCGCGGCGCGGCTCCTGCCGTGAACGACCTGCTCGCCCAGCAGGTGCAGATGGTGTTCCTGGATTTGCCGGTGCTGCTGCCGCAAATCAAAGCCGGCAAGCTCACGCCGATTGCGGTGGGCGCCATGCAACGGGTGCCGAGCGCCCCCGATGTGCCGACCACGGTGGAAGCCGGCATGGCCAATCTGCAAACCGAAAACTGGTACGGCATGGTCGCACCGGCCAAGACACCCCCACAGATCGTCGCCATACTCAACAAGGCCGCAGTCGAAGCAATGAAAGATCCCGCAGTGGTTGAGAAGCTGGCAAGCCAGGGCGCGATTCTGGTCGGCGATACACCTGAGCATTTCCGCGATTATATCGACAGCGAGACCAAGAAATGGGCGAAGGTAATCGCAGACGCTGGCGTGCATACTGAAAAATAAGCCGACTGGTATTTCGCATATGTCCAACGCCGAAAATCTCGTGCTGCGCTCGACTCCGACGTCACCGTTCGGCCGTAAGGTTCGCATGACGATCGACGTGCTGGGATTGAGCGGGCGCGTCACGGTTACTCCTGCCGATCCCCTCGACGAAAACGATACGCTGCGCCAGCAAAACCCGCTCGGGAAAATGCCCTGTCTGGTGCTGGCGGACGGCAGCACGATCTATGATAGCGGCATCATCATCGAATACTTGCAGGATGTTGCCGGCACGGACCGTCTGCTGCCATTGCGCGGACGTGACCGCTACCGGATGCTCACCCTAGCGCGGCTTGCTGACGGCATCATGGATGCTTCGATCCTGGTGGTTTACGAAACCCGCTTCCGTCCCGACCTGCCGCACTCGCCGCGCTGGCTTTCGCATCAGCGCGGCAAGATCAGGCGCGGACTGGCGGCATTCGAAGCGTCAGCGCCCGACCCGAATAAAACAGACGTGGTTTCGATCGGCTTGTCCTGCGCGCTCGGTTATCTCGACTGGCGCAAGCAGGTCGACTGGCGCCCCACCTACCCCACTTTGGTCGAATGGTTGAAGCGGTTTTCCGCGCACGAGCCTGCGTTCGAGCGCACGCGTGCCAAGGAAATGTGATGGAGCAGAATGCCGGCACGGCCGCCGACCCGCCTTACTGGATGGCCACGCCCAGCAAACCAAAATTGAAATTGCCGCCCGGCGCGTGCGACGCGCATGTGCATGTGTTCGGGCCACGCATGCGTTTTTCTTTTGCCGAAGGCCGACGCTACACACCCGCGGACGCGCCAAAGGAGTTGCTGTTCAAGCTGCATGAACGGCTCGGCATCCAGCATTGTGTGATCGTGCAGCCGGCGTGCCACGGCCCTGACAATTCGGTGACAGTTGATGCGATCGCTGCGACCGGCGGCTCTTACAAAGGCGTGGCGTTGGTGGCGGTGTCGATTTCCGACGCCGAACTCAAGCGGCTCGATGCGGCCGGCCTGTGCGGTGCGCGCTTTCACTACATGACGCACCTCGCCAAGGGTGTGGGGATCAACGAGGTCATCGGTTTCGGCAAACGCCTCGCGGATATCGGATGGCATTTGCAAATTCACATGGAGGCCGAATTGATCGCAGACCTAGCGCCGGCGCTCAGACGCTCGCCGGTGCCGGTGGTGATCGATCATATGGGGCGCATCGATGCCTCGCTTGGAATGGACCAGCCGGCGTTTCGGGCGCTACTCGCCCTGCTCGCCGACAAGAATGTTTGGGTGAAAGTCAGCGGCGCCGATCGCATCACGCGCCAGGGACCGCCCTATTCCGATGCGGTGCCTTTCGCGCGCAAGCTGGTCGAGGAATTCGGCGACCGCTGCGTCTGGGGCACCGACTGGCCGCATCCAAATCATCAGGGACCGGTCCCCGATGACGGCGTGCTGGTCGATATCCTGGCAGAGATCGCGCCAAGTACGGCAGCCCGCCAAGCCCTGTTGGTGGACAATCCAAAACGCTTTTACCGGTTCGCGCCGGCGCGCAACTTGACCGGAGCAATATCATGAGTGGCCGCTTGCAAGATCGCGTATCGCAATCGTGACCGGCGCAGGCTGCGTTGGCCCGGGATGGGGCAATGGTCGCGCTACCGCGGTACGCTTTGCCGAGGAAGGCGCAAAAATTTTCGCGGTCGATCGTAACCTCGACAGCGTCAAGGAAACTGTCGACCACGTGAAGACAGCGGGCGGCGAAATCGCCACGTATCAGTGCGATGTCACCGGCGCCGCCTCGGTTGAAGTGATGGTGAAGACCTGCCTCGATCGCTTCGGCCGTATTGACGTGCTGGTGAACAACGTGGGCGGTTCAGCCGCGGGCGGCCCGGTAGAAATGAGTGAGGACGTCTGGGACGCTCAGGTCGATTCCAATTTAAAGAGCGTGTTCCTGACCTTGAAACATGTTCTGCCCGTGATGGAGCGGCAAAAAAGCGGCGCCATCGTCAACATTGCTTCGACTTCCGGCTTGCGCTGGACTGGCTCTGCTCAGGTCGGCTACGCCGCAACCAAAGCCGGCGTGATCCAACTTATCGCGCGTAGTGGCCGTGCAATATGCCGACAAAGGGATTCGCGTGAACACCGTCGTTCCCGGTCAGTTGCACACGCCTATGGTTGAGGCGCGGCTTGCCAAGCAACGCACCGGCGGCGATGTAGAAGCGTTATTGAAATCGCGGCTCGATCGCATCCCGATCGGCTTCATGGGTGACGGCCGCGACACCGCCAATGCGGTGTTGTTTCTCGCCTCGGACGAGGCGCGCTTCATCACCGGCACAGAGATCGTTGTGGACGGCGGGATGACGGTCCGATGCGACTGAGAGGCCTGCCCCGCACGTCCCCAGGAAGGCGGGGGCCCAGTTACGCGGAATATACGTGGACGTCAGCCCTATCTGTTCAACCACCTTCGGGCGAAGCCGAGCAGACCTTGCGGCAGGAAAATGATCATCGCGATGAAGATGAAGCCGAGCGGAACCAGATAGGGGAACTGGTCGCCGAAGATACGCGACATCAGTTCTCGCAATAGCTGGAAGAATCCGGCGCCGACGATCGGGCCGACCAGCGTGCCGATGCCGCCCATCACGTTGAAGATCACGGTATCGCCCGAGGTGATGAAATAGACGAAATCCGGCGCGGCGAATTCGTTTTGCACCGCATAGAGCACGCCGGCGAGCCCCGCGAACAATCCCGACAACATCACCGACACGATCTTGTAGCGCTCGACCGGATAGCCGATTGCGCGCGTGCGTCCTTCGTTCTCGCGAATCGATTGCAGCACCATGCCGAACGGCGACTGGGTGACGCGCCGCAGGATGAGATAGGACGCCGTCACGACCGCCAGCACGAACCAGTGCATGGTCGATGAGGTGAAACGCGCATCATAGATGAAGGGGATCGTGAAATGCGGCCGGGTGAAGATGAGCCCGTTCTCACCGCCGGTGACCGCCGTCCAGGTAAAAATGATAACGTAGAAGATCTGGCTGAAGATCAGCGTCGTGATGGCGAAATAGATGTCGCGCAGGCGGGTAGAAAAATAAGCCACGAACAAGGCGACGATCGCGGCCCCGATCAGGCCGAACAGAATCGCCAGCCAGAGATTGGGCGGGCTCACCAGCAGCAGAGCGGCGGCAGCACCATACATGCCCAGCCCGAAAAAGGCCGAGTGGCCGAATGAAATCATGCCGGTGTAACCGATCAGCAGATCGGACGACATCGCAAGCAGGCCCCAGATCAGCACTTCAGTAAGAAAGCGGCGCCAGAACTCCGGCAGCACCAGCGGCGCAACGATCAACACCGCCATGACAACGCAAAAGCCGATCCAGTAGGTTTTGTTGGAATGCCTGGTCATTTCGGTGTCGGGACGAACAGACCGGTGGGACGGAACAGCAGCGTGAGGATCAGGACGACGAACGAGACGATCACCGCCTGTGACGGGTTCACCCAGACCGAGGCGTAGGACTCAAGCAGGCTGATGAAGATGGCAGCGGCAATCGAGCCGCCGAGATTGCCCATGCCGCCGACCACGACGACGATGAAGGCTTTCAGCACCCAATCGAGCCCCATGGTGTGGCTGACGCCGGCCATCGGGGCAAACAAAACGCCGCTCGCCGCTGCCAAACCGGCGCCAATGGCAAACACGCCGGTGTAAACCCACGGCACCGGGATCCCCATGGCTTGCGCCATCACGCGATCCTGCGTGGTGGCTCTGATCCAGATGCCGTATTTGCCGTATTTCAGGAACAGCCAGAAGGCACCGATGATGAGGGCGGAGAGCGCCGCGATCAGCAGCCGGTACCAGGGGTATTCGAGATAGAACAGATTGAAATGAGCGGTGATCGGCTCGCTGATTTTGCGCGACACCGGGCCGAACTGCCAGAGCACGTAGTTCTGCAGGATCAACGAAATGCCGAACGTCGCGAGGATCGTGGTCAGCGGATCGCGCCCGATCAGTGGCCGCAACGTCACGATCTGCATTGCGGCGCCGAGGATCGCCACCACCAGCGCCGCAAGGACGAGCGCGAGCCAAAAACTTCCCGTCGCGGTCAGCACGATGACGCCGATATAGGCGCCGAGCATGAACAACTCGCCGTGGGCAAAGTTGACGACGTCCATGATACCGAAAATCAGCGTGAGGCCCGACGCCACCAGCGCCAGGATCATGCCGGTGACAATGCCGTTTAGCGTCTGGATCACCAGTTGATCGTAAGGAATTGATTGGAAAAAGTGCAGCACGGCATCCATCGACTACACTCCCAGATATTGCTTGATGACCGGATCGTGCACATCAATCTCCGAGGCGGCACAGTGGTGGCGCACCTGCCCCTTCTCCATGATGTAGACGCGCTGACTGGCTTCCAGCGTGAGCGGCACGTTCTGTTCGACCAGAAGGATCGCGACGTCCTCCTTGTGCAGTACGTCGATGATGTTCTTGATCTGCGAGACCATGCGCGGCATCAGGCCTTCGGTCGGCTCGTCGAGCAGAATGATCTTGGGCTCCAGCATCATGGCGCGGGCGATCGCCAGCATCTGCTGCTCGCCGCCCGATAACGTGCCGCCGGCCTGGTTGCGCCGCTCGGCCAGCACTGGAAAATAGGTGAATACCTTGTCGAGCAGCGCGCGCTTCTTTTCTTCCACTACGCCGCTGCGGTCGAGCCCGGTGCGCAAGTTCTCCATGACTGATAGCAGGCGGAAGATGCGTCGATCTTCCGGCACATAGCCGATGCCGAGACGGGCGAGCTTGTGCGGCGGCATGCTGGTGATTGCGCTGCCCTCGAGCAGAACCTTGCCTTGGCTCGGCTGCACCAGGCCCATGATGGTCTTGAGCGTCGTGCTTTTGCCGACACCGTTGCGGCCGAGCAAGCCGACCACTTCGCCTTGACCGACCTGCAACGACACGCCGTGCAGGATGTGACTCTTGCCGTAAAAGGTGTGCACGTCCTCGACCAGGACGAGCGGCTGCGGCTGGTGGCGGCGGCGCTCATGTCTTGAGATAGACCTCCAGCACCCGTGGATTTTCCTGGATTTCTTCCGGCGTGCCCTCGGCCAGGATTTCACCGTAGTGCAGCACGGTGATGCGGTCGGCGAGCTCCATGACCACCTGCATGTCGTGCTCGACGATCAGGATGGTCAGGTTCTTTGCGATCCGGCGTACCAGCTGCATGGTGTCGTGGGTCTCGGCAGCGCTCATGCCGGCAGTCGGCTCATCGAGGCACAGCAATGTCGGTTCGGTCGCAAGGGCGATGCCGATTTCGAGATTGCGCTGTTGCCCGTGCGAGAGATTGGCGGCCAGTTCGTCGGCGCTGGCCAGCAGGCCGACTGAATCGAGCGCCGCTTCGGCTTTCTCGTTGATGTCTGGAAATTCGCTGTGGTGCTTGACCATGTTCCAGGCGTGACGGCGCGACTGAGCGGCGATGCGCACGTTTTCCAGCGCCGTGGCGTTCGGCATGATGTTGGTGATCTGGTAGGAGCGCGCGATGCCCCTTTGCGAGATCGTGTTGGACGGCAGCCCGGTAATCTCCTCGCCGTTGAACAACAATTCGCCCGCCCGGTCGGCCGTAACACGCCGGTCAGACAATTGAAAAAAGTGCTCTTTCCCGCCCCGTTAGGTCCGATGACGGCGCGAACTTCGTCGCGCTGGACCTCGAAATTGACCTGGGAAAGCGCGGCCAGCCCGCCGAACCGGACGGTCAGCAGCTCGGTCTTGAGGATTGGCGCCGACGCGGCTCCCCGGCTGCTCGCCGGGGAGCGTAGGTCGGTTACGGATTGCGCGCTCACTTACGAGGAAGCGAACTTGCAAGCCGGCGGCACGATCGTCTTTTCGCCGGGAACCGTCTCGACGATTTGATGCTTGCCATCTTTGATCTCGAAGATGAACTGACGGATGAACGCCTGGTGATCGTCCTTGCGGAGCACGCCGCCGCCTTGCGGGAAGTCGTCGCCTTCCTTCATCACCAGACCTTCCAGGGACTCGATCAGCTTCATCGTGTCCTTGCGGCCCTCGAACTTCGACGTCTCCATGCCGAGCTTGAGTGCGTTGATCGCCTCGTAGTTCGACTGCACGTAGCGATCGGGCAGCGGGCCGGACGGATCCATCTTGGCCAGCCGCGCCTTTGCCTCGTCGAAGAACTTGTGGTGCGCCGGCGTATCGAGCGGGCCCTGGAATACCGGAATGTACCGGTTGATGCCGATGAAGCCCTTCGATCTTGTTGCCGAGTGCCGGCAGGTTGGTGGATTCGGCAATGGCGCCATCGCCCGCCCACTTGTACTTCTTGGTAAGGCCGAGGTCGTAGGCCTGGTTGCCGATGGTGATGCCGTCCTTGCCGAAGAAGATGCCGAACAGCCCGTCGAACTGTCCGGTGATCTTGGAGAGGAACGGCGTCATGTCGGCGGTGCCGAGCGGAATTCCGGTGGTCTCGACGACTTCACCGCCCAGCTTCCGGATTTCCTGGGCGTAAGCGTCGCGCGTCGACTGTCCCCAGGAATAGTCGGCATAGGCGATGTGCCACTTCTTGCCCATCTTGTTGACGAGATAGGGCGCGATGGCTACCGCCTGCGCCGGCGCAAATTCGTACGTCCGGAAGCTGTAGCGGTTGCACTTGGTGGTGGTCAGCGTGGTGTCGAGGCACACGCTGATCATGTTGACGACCTTGTTTTCCTCGAACACCGGCATGCAGGCGAGGCAGATGTTGGAAAGGAAGCCGCCGACGTGCACATCGACATTGTCTTCGACCAACAACTTTTGAGTTTTCCGGCGCCCGACGTCGGGCTTGGACTCATCGTCCGCAATCACCGGCTCGAGCGGCCGGCCATTGACGCCGCCCGCTGCGTTGATGCGGTCGATCGCCATTTGCAATCCGACCACCGCGGTCTTGCCACCGAGCGCTCCCGCGCCGGACAGCGGCTGCAACGAGCCGATCTTGTAGGGAGTTGCCGCGCCGAATGCCGCACGCCAAGGCGCCGGTACCAGCATGGCCGCGCCCAGCACGCCGCCGCCCCAGCCGACGAGTGTGCGGCGGGTCACCTTGCCGCTGTACCAGATGTCTTGCGCCCACCCTTCTTCTTTCCATTTTTCAGTCATCGCGTGTCCTCCCTCTGGATCACATACGGGGCATTCGACGGCCGTACGGACGCCGATGCAAACCCGGAAGTTTTGATTTGGATAACGATCACTTTCGCCCGCAGGCCAGCACCACGGCCAGCGCCGGGCGCGGCCGCAAGAGCAGTCACCGCACGCCTATGCCCGACGGCACGACGCGGCATTACCAGTCCTCCCCACTGCCGGACCTTGGCGAGCTCTTATTTCCACTAGCAAACGCGATCCGGCACCAAGTTTCAACCGCATTATTCCTATTGATGCATTGCAACTCACATGGTCGTATGACTGCCCGCGGATTGAGCAGGCGCGCTCAAAGCGGCGAGCAATGCCGGGCTCGCGGGCGACAACAGCATGGGTTTATTCGATGGCTCTTGCACCCTTGCGCCGTGACGACAAACCAGAACGCGGCAGCGGGCTTTCGGCGCGCCTTGCGATCAGGGCCGGAACACATCGCGGCCCCACCTCCGGGCTGGCACCTGGCTACGTGCAGGGAAATCTTGCCATTTTGCCGCAGGCACTCGCAGCCGATTTCCTGCGCTTCTGCCAGCTCAACCCCAAGCCCTGCCCGCTGATCGGAACATCCGCGCCGGGCGATCCGCGCGTGCCGGAAATGGGCGAGGACCTCGACATCCGTACCGATTTGTCACGCTATCGCGTTTGGAAGAATGGCGAGCTGGTGGCCGAGCCAGAGGACGTGCGCGAATTCTGGCGAGACGATCTGGTGAGCTTTGTGATCGGCTGCTCGTTTTCGTTCGAGGAAGCGCTGATGGCGGAAGGGATCGAACTGCGCCACATCGCGCGCGGTTGCAACGTGCCGATGTATCGCACCTCGATCGCCACACGTGCGGCCGGACCATTCCACGGGCCGATGGTCGTATCGATGCGGCCGCTCAAGCCCGCCGACGCTATCCGCGCGGTGCAAATCACCACACGCTTTCCGTCGGTACATGGCGCACCAGTACATATCGGAAAGCCCGAACTGATCGGCATCGCCGATCTTGCCAAGCCCGACTATGGTGACGATGTACCGGTGCGCGAGGACGAGCTGCCGGTATTCTGGGCCTGCGGGGTCACGCCGCAGTCGGTGATCGCAACGGTGAAGCCGGAATTTTGCATCACGCATTATCCGGGCAGCATGCTGGTTACCGACCGCAAGAACACCGAATTTGCGATTATGTAACCTCGTCATTCGGGGACGGCGCGCCGCCGGGCGCGCCCCGGAATGGCCATCACGCTGCGTCGCGGGCGGCGCTCTTGTCCAGCAATCCGGCTTCAACCAACGCCTGACGGATACGCGCGATTTCCGCACGCTCGATCTTGACCAATGGCGGGCGCACCACCGCGCGCGGTAGTTTCCCGAGCAGCACCAACGCCTCCTTCATGCGGTTGTGCATGTCGACGAACGGATCGGCATAGAACGCGCGCGCCGTCGGCTCGATAAGATCGTTGAGGCGTTTGGCTTCCGCCATTTCGTTTTTCTGCACGGCGCGAAACAATTTCGCCTGCAAATCGGCGATCACGCTGCCTGACCCGGACAGCAATCCGTTACAGCCGACGACCAGCGAGGAAAACAGCCACGAACTGTGGGTCGTAAGCACATTCACCGGCCGGGGCAGATTTTGCAGCGTGCGGACATGCCACTCGTGATGAGGCACGTTGCCGATCCAGTCCTTGATGGCGCGGATCGACGGTACCTCTTCGCACATCTTCAGCAGCGTATCTTTCGGATAGCCCTGACCGGTTGCGAGCGGGTACTGGAACACAATCAGCGGCAGGTCGGTGGCGTCCGCGATGCGCTTGAAATGCGCGAGTGCCATCGCCGGCGACTGACCGAGGGTGAATGGGGCCGGCGGAAACACGAGCAACGCCGACGCGCCACCCTGTGCCGCCATGCGTGCGAGGCGCGCGGCCTCAACGCTGCCATCGGCCCAGATGCCGTTGACCAGCGGCAGGCGGGTACCGATCTCGTCCTGCGTGATTTCGAGCACGCGCTTCTGCTCATCGAAGGTGCAAGAGGCAACCTCGGTCGAATGGGCATTGATTGTAATCGCGGAGAGGCCCTCAACCGCCGCCACGTCGCGCAGGTGCCTGCGGAAGCTCGTTTCGTCGATCGAGAGGTCGTTCTCGAACGGTAGCAGCACAGCGGGGATCACCCCGTGAGGAACATAAGTCGCGTGCCGTGGCATCGGCCCTCTCCCGTTTCAGAGCGCTTGTTTCGCCCGCTCATCGAACTTGCAGTATAGCCGAATTCCAGTGTCCGCTGGGCGAACCTTGGCTTGCCGGGCCAATCCAAAAGCAGCATGCTCGATGTCAAAAGCGTGTCCTAGGGGGCCCGCGTATGGGCATCCTCAAGGCAGGGAGGGGAGCCTATGACAAAACAAGAATTTGATCGTCGCAATTTTCTCAAAGGCGCTGTCATCGGTGGCGCCGCGGCGGCCGGCGGTACGGCCGCGATGGCCCCGACACAGACTGCCAAAGCACAACAGCCCACAACCGCGCCGGCCACCGCTCCCGAAGCGGCGGGATATGAATTTCTCAATCTTGACGAGGCCGCGTTCATCGAGGCCCTGGTGGATCACATGGTCCCGGCCGACGAGGTCAGCCCCAAGGGCACCGATCTCGGCACCAATATTTACATCGATCGTGCGCTCGCCGGCGCCTGGGGCAAGGGCGAGCGTCTCTACATGCAGGGCCCGTGGAAGCAGGGCGCGCCTTCTCAAGGCTACCAGTTGCCGCTCACCCCAGCGCAGCTTTACCGGGCCGGTATCGAGGCGACCAACGCGCATTGCCGTAAAACTTATGGCAAGCCGTTCGACCGGATCGATGCAACACAGCGCGAAGAGATGCTCGTTGGGCTGTCCACCGGCAAAATCAAATTCGACAACGGACTGCCGGTGCGCGTGTTCTGGGCCACGCTCTATCAGACCGTGATCGAAGGCATGTATTCCGATCCGATCTACGGCGGCAACCGCAACAAGGCGGGCTGGGCCATCATCGGCTTTCCCGGCGTGATCGCGGTGCATCGCGACCACGTCGAAAAATATCGCGGCAAGCCGTTCCCGAACAAGCCCGTCGGCATCTCGGACATGAGTTGAGGGCGCACCATGACCACCAAACTCAAGGAAGTCGACGTCGTCATCGTCGGATTGGGCTGGACCGGCGGCATTCTCGCCAAGGAACTGACCGAAGCCGGGTTGCAGGTTGTTGCGCTCGAGCGCGGTGCACCGCGATCGAGCGAGAACGACTATTCGCTGCCCAATATCCGCGACGAATTGCGCTACGTCGTGCGACACGACCTGATGCAGAACACCGCGCGCGACACCATCACGGTGCGCAACAATCCGACCCAGGAGGCGCTGCCGATGCGCCGCCTCGGTTCGTTCCTGCCTGGCGAGGTGGTCGGGGGCTCAGGTGTGCACTGGAGCGGTCATACCTGGCGCTGGACCGACATGGAATTCAAGCTCCGGTCCAATTACGAAGAGCGCTACGGCAAGAATTTCATCCCCGAGGACATGACGATTCAGGATTGGGGCATCACTTACGCCGAACTCGAACCCTATTACGAAAAGTTTGAATACACCGCCGCGGTGTCCGGCAAGGCCGGCAATATCAAGGGGCAGATTCAGCCCGGCGGTAATCCGTTCGAGGCGCCGCGGGACAAAGAATATGCGCTGCCGCCGCTAACGCCGATTCTGGCGAGCGAAATGTTCAGCAATGCCGCGCGCAATGCCGGCTATCACCCGTTTCCGCGGCCGTCCGCGAACGCATCACAGGCCTATACCAACCCCGACGGCTCCAAATTCGGCGCCTGCCAGTACTGCGGTTATTGCCAGCGCTTCGGCTGCGAAGCCAACGCCAAGGGCAGCCCGCATATGACGGTCATCCCGATCGCGATGCGCAATCCGAATTTCGAGTTGCGGACGCATTCCTGGGTGACCAAATTGCTGAAAGACTCGGACGGCAAACGCGTCACCGGCGTCACTTACACCAATGTGCTCAATGGCGAGGAATTCGAGCAGCCGGCCAATATCGTGTTGCTGTGCGCCTATGCCATCAACAACGTGCATCTGATGCTGCTGTCGGGCATCGGCGCGCCTTACGATCCGGTTGCGCAGAAGGGCATCATCGGCAAAAATTATTGCTACCAGACCGGCGCCGGCGCCACGCTGTTCTTCGAAGGCAAATACTTCAACCCGTTCATGAGCGCCGGTGGCTCCAACGCCACCATCGATGACTTCAACATCAATTGGGAGTTCGACCGCGCGCCGCATAATTTCGTTGGTGCGTATAATGTGGCAGGCGGCTTCAACACTGCGCTGCCGATTGGATATCGTCCGGTGCCAAGCGGCACGCCGCAGTGGGGCACCGAATGGAAACGGGCGACGGCGAAGTGGTACCAGACCGCGATGACGATTAGCGCCAGCGGCAGCGTGATGGCCAATCGCTATAACTGCTACGATCTTGACCCAACCTATCGCAATGCGTTTGGCCAGCCGCTGATGCGAATGACGTTCGATTACAAGGCGAACGAGCACAAGATGGGTGTCCACGCGGCGCAGGTGATCAACGACATCGCCAAATCGATGAATCCCACCAAGCTCAACCAGGCGACGGCTCGTACCGATCCCTGGACCGTGGTGCCCTACCAAAGCACGCACAATACCGGCGGCACCATCATGGGCACCAACCCGCGCGACAGCGCGCTCAACAAATATTTGCAGAGCTGGGACTGTCACAATCTGTTCGTCGTCGGCGCCAACGTGTTCCCGCACAACGCGTCGTACAATCCGACCGGGCCGGTGGGCGCGCTGGCCTATTGGACCGCGGACGCGATCAAGAACCGCTACGTGAAAAATCCCGGTCCCTTGGTGGCGGCATGAGGGTTGCGTCCCTTGCGACGTCGGCCTTGGGCCTGACGCTGCTTCTGGTGGCTGCGGCCCGCGCCGACGGCGATGCCACGCGCGGCCAAGCGCGCTTTCAGGATTGCGCTGCCTGTCACAACCTAGAAGCCGGCAGCAATAACGTGGGGCCGAGCCTGCATGGGATTTTCGAACGCAAGGCGGGGACACTGACGGATTTCCGCTATTCGCCCGCAATGAAGCGCAGCGGCGTTTCCTGGACGCCCGAGACACTCGACAAATTCATTACCGATCCGCAGGCCATGGTGCCCGCCAACCGCATGCCCTATGCCGGAATGGCGAACCCAAGCGACCGCGCCGACCTCATCGCGTACTTGCAGAAGATGTCAAAATAGGTCCTGGCGATATTCGTTCGTTGTGATGTCAGACGACGAGCGCACCGCCGTCGATATAAACGATCGATCCGGTCGCAAAGCCGAGTGTCATAAACGTCAGAATTTGCTTCGCGATGTCGTCGGCCTCCCCGACCCGGCCGACGGGCAACGCAGCCGCGGTCTTTGCGAGCATGTCGCGGCGCGCGGCCTCCGGCATGCTGGCGCGTATCGGCGTGTCTATGGTCCCAGGCGACACGGCATTCACTCTGACTGGCGCCAGCTCAAGCGCCAGACCACGCGTCAACGACTCGAGAGCGCCGTTTGTCGCACCAACAATAGCGGCGCCGGGCCGAGGACGAATGCTTAAGTATCCCGTGACCAGCGTAAGCGACCCACCCGCGCGGATTTCGGCCGAACGCGCAACACGCCAGGCTCCCCAAAATTTGCTTTCCATGGTCGCGCGCACGTCGTCCATGGAAACGGATTTGAAGGGACCCGTACGCAGCTGCGCCGCGGTCACGACCACATGGTCGACGGGACCACAGCTGCGGAAGAGACCAGCCACACTTTCATCACTGGTAACGTCGGTCGGGATCGCGGTCGCACCAAACTTCCCCGCAACCGCCTTCAGGCGCTCGGCATTGCGCGATGCGATCACTACATCGGCGCCTTCGCTCTTCGCCAGTTCGGCAGTCGCAAGACCGATCCCGGATGAGCCCCCGACGACGACGACCTTTTTTCCTGCAAGCACCATCTTGTCCTTCCCTCAGTTCGTTTTCAGATCTTCTTGCATGCGCCCCCGTCGCGGTGAAAGCGCGCTACGACGCTCAATCAAAAACAGAAAACGCTTTAATTTCTCGCCGTTCGAGAAGGGGTACGGCTTGTTCCAGCACCAGCGTTTTGAAGTGCGGCGTCTGCCGATGGTCAAGAAACGCTTGTTCGCTCACATATTGCTCGTACAGCAGAAACTCGTTTGGATCGTCTCGCGACCGGTTGACGATGAATTGCAGGTTGCCCGGCTCTCGACGAATTTCCCTGGCCAGCTCGCGCAAGATCGCTTCGATTTTATCGATTTGACCGTCACGAGGACGCCAGCGGGCTACGACTACATGGGTCATGATTTACTTTATGGAGGCCTGGGAGGCGCCGAAAGCTTCCGATAGCCGTTTCGCTGCCTGACCGAGATCGCGCGCCTTGTTCTGCAAGGCCTGGATCGAGAGACGCCAGACGGGTCCGGAGATTCCAATTGCTCCGACAACCTGGCCACTGAAATCGCGCACAGGCATTGCCGCGCAGCGCACTTCGTTATTGAATTCGCCGTCGTCGAAAGCAATCCCTGCACGACGGACATCCTGAAGTTCGCGCCGCAATCGCTGCGGATTGGTAATCGTCTTCGACGTCAGCGATCTTAAATCTACACGGTCAAGATAACGGTCGAGCTGATCGGGGCGCAGCGCAGCGAGTATGACCTTGCCTAATGCCGTGCAGTAGGCCGGCCGGACGACCCCGACGCGGTCGGTGAGCTGAAACGCGCCCGGCCCAGGCGTGCGCGCCATAACCACCACCGCGTCGCTCATCCGCGCTGCGAAGTGGCTGCTCTCGCCCGTTTCACGGGACAAGTCGTCGAGCACGGGTGTCGCCATGCTTACCATTTCCATCTCGTCGAGTGCGCTTGCGGCCAGCGCGAACAGCGGCCGCCCAATGCGATATCGTTTGCTCTCCTTGATCTGGCGGATATAGCCGAGCGAGACCATCGTCTTGACGAGATGAAACGCCGTGCTGTTATGCAAGCCAACGCGTTTGCTGAGATCAGCCAATGCGATTCCATCCCGATTGCGCGCGACCTCTTCCAGAATAGCGAAGGCGCGCCCTATCGATTGAAGTCCCCCGCGCGCGCGGTCCTCAACGTCATCATCGATGTCCGGCAAGGGATTCCTGACAATACGCGCGGTTGCGGCGCTATTGCGGGCGGGGCGTCGCGGCTCAACGCTAGTTTTTGATTTTGCCCGGATTCTCAAAACCATGCTCTCCAACAGTTCCTGCGTGTTTGTAGAACGGCGACATTAAACCGGATCGTCGGTCACCGGCGAAGTGGCAACGATAAAGACAAGATCGGCCACGCCAGTGTTGTTGATCGAATGCTCGACGCCCGGCGGCAGATAGATCACGTCGTGTTTGCGCACAATGTGCGTCTTGTCGCCGACCTCCATCAGCCCCTCGCCTTCAAGCACGTGGTAGACTTGCTCTTGCACCTTATGACTGTGCTTCTCCACATAGGCCATCGGCTGATACATCGAAATACGGTAGTCGAGGTGCTTCGACTTCATCGTGTCCGGCATCACCAGCGGCTTCGACAGCGCGCCGCCGAAGTGATTGGGAAACTGGCGCCAGGGCGTTTCCGCCACGTTTTTGATGGAAGCCCGGCGTTCATCTTTCGACATTGTTTCCTCACTTCACCGGAGCGACATCGGGAAGCCAGCGCTGCCCGAAGACCGGCTCCTTGTAAGGTGTCGGCGGCAATTCCCAGGCCCCGGTCGACGGCGGCCGCACCTCCGCGTCAACATGTACGTCGAGCACGAACGGCTTGTTGGCCTTCACAGCGTGTTCAAGCGCGCCCTTGAAATCCTGCGACTTGGTAATGGTCATTGCCTCGACGCCGGTCGCTTTGGCCCAGGCAGCAAAATCCGGATTGTAAGGTTTCTTGTTGTCGCCCTGGTGGAACATGGTGCCGTGTTCGCGGCCCCCGAACATGCCGAGCTGGATATCGCGGATCGAGACCCAGCCGAAATTATTCCAGATCACCCACACCACCGGGATGTTGTACTCGACCGCGGTGCAAAGAACGTGCGGCACCATGGTGAAGCAGCCGTCGCCGGCAATCGCCACGACGGGGCGGTCGGGCGCGGCGAGCTTGGCGCCGAGCGCACCGGCCGTACCGAAGCCCATGCCGGAAAATCCCCAGGAATTGAGCATGGTCTGCGGCTTCCGCGCCTTCCAGAACTGCATGTACCAGTTGTGATTGACGCCGACGTCGCAAGCGAGAATGGCGTTGTCCGGCAGCACCGACTGACAATCAGCGACAATGCGCTCGGGCCGGATCGGCGAAGCGTGCAGGTCGAAATTCGGCTTGGTGAACTTGTCCCATTCGATGCGCCACTTGGCGATATCGGCGAGCCAGGCTTTGGTATTGCTGCCCTTGTTGCTGCGCCGATCAAGTTCGGCGAGCAACTGACGCAGGAACGTACGCGCGTCCGCAAGAATACCGAGGTCGGGCGGATAGTTGCGGCCGATCTCGGCCGGATCGACATCGGCGTGGATAAGCCTGGTCGTAGGGAAATTCCACGAGTAACCGGGCATCCACGATGATGCCGAGCGATCGTCAAACCGCGCGCCGATCGCCACGACAAGATCGGCGCGGCGTCCTGCTTCGTTGGCTGGAAACGCGCCGTTGCGGCCAATGAAGCCGAGCGACAGCGTATCCGTCATGTCGAAACAGCCCATCCCATTAGGCGAGGAAATCACCGGAATGCCGAGCTTCCTGGCGAATTCGGTCAGCTCGCGGCTCGCCTCGGACAGCGTGACGCCATGGCCAATGAAGATTACCGGACGCTGCGCCTTGAGGATCATGTCAAGCGCGCTGGTTATCTCTTCCGGCGAGGCGCCGCTGCGCTGCGTGTTGAGTGGCGGCGCCGCCGGCGGCACTTCGACGTCGTCCTCCTCCTGAAACACATTGAACGGCACGTCGATATTCACCGGCCCCGGCCGGCCTGAAAGCATCGTCGTCATCGCTTGCCGCAGCGCCAGCGGCAGCATGTCGACGCGCGTCGGTTGAAAGCTGCGCTTCACCACCGGCCGCACGATGTTCACGAAATCGGCCTGGTAGTGCTTGTTGATCTCCTGGAATGGGCTGCGGTTGAACTGCGAGGTCGGCACGTTGGCGGTGATTGCCAGAATTGCCGAGGAGTCCGACAGCGCGCAGGCGAGCGGCATAATGATGTTGCACGAACCCGGCCCGCATGACGTCAGCGTTGCAGCCGGCTTGTGCTTCACGCGGAAATAGGCGTCCGCCATGTGCGCGGCGACCTGCTCGTGGCGGGGCGAAATCAGGGTGATACGGTCGCGCGCCTGATAAAGCGGGTCGAGCATGCCGACATTGCCGTGGCCGCAAATGCCGAAGACATAGGGAATGTCATTGGCGATCAAATATTCGGTGATCAACTCGGCGCCCTTCATTCTCGGCATTGTCGCTCCCTGCCCGCCTTTGCGGGAATTTACGCGCCGTCAGGGCGCGGCTGCTCCAGCGGCAGCGGGGGCAGACTATGCCCGTACCGCGCGCTTCTCAAGACTTGAAAGGCCTTCTGACATTGTGAGATGCTCCGCCACCATCCGGCGGTGCGGTCAGGAGCCGGAACGCAAACGTCTAAACAAGACTCGGCAGCGCTAGCCGCCACAAACGGACCGTGGGAGGGGACCAAAGATGACCACAAAGACACGACGAAACGTATTGCAAGGTGGTGCCGCACTAACCGGCACGCTCGCTCTGGGCTTTCCGGCGATTGTCCACGCGCAGACGGACAAAATCAAAATCGGCCACCTCACGCCGCTGACCGGATTCCTCGGTGCGCTTGGCGCTTACGCCCAATTGGGCATCAGAATGGCCGAAGACGAGATCAACAAGTCTGGCGGGGTTATGGGACGCCAGATTGAGATCATCTCTGAAGACTCGGTCAATCCGGCAACCGGCGCGACCAAAGCACAGCGCATGCTCGATCAGGACGGCGTGGCCTTCCTGATGGGTGAAATCAACTCAGCCGTGGCTTTGACCATCATGCAGGTGGCCGCGCGCAACAAACGTTTTTTCATGCAGATCGGCGCGCGTTCGGACGCGCTCCGCGGCAAGAATTGCAATCGTTACACCTTTCACGTCGACATCCCCAGCACGGTCATGGTCAACTCGGTCGGCCTTGCGCTGGTGCGCGACAACATGATGAAGGGCAAGAAGTTTTATACGCTGACTGCCGACTACCTTTTCGGCCACGACCTTGCTGGCGCCGCGAGGAATTTCTTTAAAGGCCACGGCGGCGAACTGATCGGTGATGAACTCATTGCCACCGATGTCACCGACTTTAGCCCGTATCTGCTGAAGATCCGGCAGGCCAAACCTGACATTGTCTGTTCCAACCTCGCCGGCAATCAGGTGACCAACCTGATCAAGCAATATGCCGAGTTCGGACTTCCGTATCCGATTGTCGGCTTCAATCTCAACACCGCCGATGCGTGGGCCGCGGGAGAAGGCAATTTGAGCGGGACCTGGCCGACGGTCTGGTACCACACGCTCGATTTACCCGCCTCCAAAACGTTCGTTGACGGTTTTATCAAACGCAACGGGAAGCCCCCGGAAAACCACGCCTGGATCGAATACGTATCGCTCAAGATGGTGGCCCAAGCGATCAACGAAACAAAGTCGACCGATACGGAAAAGCTCATCGCCTACTTCGAGACGGAGGCGCAATTCGATGTCTTGAAGGCGCGTAAGGCGTATTTCCGAAAGTGGGATCATCAATTGATCCAGGAGGCCTATCCGTTCACGGTCAGACCGAAGGGACAGGCAAAGGACAAGTGGGATTTCCTGGCGTTGGGCGCTGCGGTTCCCAATGCGAACGAACCGCTTGAAGTCCTCAACCCGACGAAAGAACAGAATCCCTGCACCTTGTAATCAGACGCTGGACCCGGGCGCCTCTTGGCGCTCGCGTCCGGTGACTGCACTTCGGCGGCCAATGCCGCCGTCACGTCCGGCGCCGATGGTCTGAGAATCCCGTTCATGTTCTTGCTGGAACAGGTGGTCAACGGCCTCGTACTCGGAGGCTACTACCTGCTGATCGCGCTCGGACTATCGCTGATCTTCAGCGTCGGCGGCGTGGTGAATCTGGCGCATGGCGCATTTTACGCTTTCGGCGCGTATGTCGCCGTCGAACTCACGAATTATCTCGGGTTCGGCCCGGCCATCGTGATCTCCCCTGTCGTTGTCGGCGTGCTCGGGATTTTGTTCGAGCGTTTCATATTACGGCGCTTCTACGCCGCCGATCCGATCCTTAGCCTGCTGGTGACCTTCGGTCTCGCCATGATGGCGGAGCAATTGCTGCGTATTATCTGGGGCGCCGCCCCGTTATCGCAGACCATGCCCCAGAGTTTTAAAGGCGCGGTTTTCATCGGCGACTTTCTGTTCTCGCGCTACCGGCTGATGCTGCTCGCCATCGTGGCAGCCATTCTGCTCGGTGTCTGGCTGCTCTTGCACAAGACGTCCTTCGGCCGCGTTGTGCGCGCCGGGATTCAGCGGCCGGATATGGTCGCCGCACTTGGAATCAGACTGCAACCCTACATGACCGTCATCGTCGTACTGGGCGTGGCAATGGCGGCGATTGCCGGCGCGCTGTTTGCTCCAATCACCATCGTGCATCCGGCGATGGGCGCGGAAATCATCACCGTCGCTTTTGTCGTCGTGGTGATCGGCGGCTTGGGCAGTTTTTGGGGCGTGGTGCTCGCCGCGCTGCTGGTCGGCGTGGTGCGCGGCATCACCATTCATTTTGCGCCGGCCGCAGGCGAGGCCTCGATCTACGTCTTGATGTTCCTGGTCCTTCTGTTCCGGCCTCGCGGTTTGCTTGGCGAACGCATTGAGAAATTCGAATGAACGGGGCTCGGTCTCATTCGAAATACCGACCACTGTGGATCGCCGCAGCCGCGCTCGTTGCGTTGCCGTTCGTCGTGCACGTGTTCGGCCTGTCGGTGAACACGGCGTCAATGGTCGTTATATTGGCGATTGCGACCATGGCCCTCAACTTGTGCGTCGGCTACACGGGACTGGTTTCCTTCGGTCACAGCACATGGTTCGGCATCGGCGCCTATGCGGCCGGTCTGATCCAACTGCATTGGTTTCACGACCAGATCTGGCTCCCGATTCTGCTGTCGATGGCCGCGGTGGCGGGACTATCGACAGCGGCCGGTGTCCTCATCCTGCGCCGCCGTGGGGTTTATTTTTCGCTGCTAACGCTGGCGCTCTCGGCGCTCACCTATACCGCCGCGTTTCGGTGGACCGAAGTGACAGGCGGTGAGGACGGCCTCAGTGGCCTCAAGCGCGGCACTATCGGTGCTATCTCGCTTGATAACGGTCTTGCCTTTTACGTTGTGGTCGCCCTGATCGGATTGTGCGTCCTCTACGGGCTGCTGCGAGTGGTACGCTCGCCATTCGGGCACGTGCTCGTGGCGATCCGAGAAAACCAGCTCCGCGCGACGTTCCAGGGTTATCCGATCGACCGCTACAAGCTCGCCGTTTTCGTGCTGTCGGCGGTCGTGGCTGGCGTCGCCGGCGCGCTGCTGGGCTTCCAAACTTATCTGGTTTCGGCAGAGGCGGTCTCGGTACCGTTTTCGGGCGAACTCCTCGCCATGGTCGTGATCGGCGGCATGCATAACATCCTCGGGCCGGCACTTGGTGCATTGTTCTTCATTCTGTTTCGCGAACTATTTTCGATCTGGACCCAGAACTGGCTGCTTTGGTTCGGCCTGGTATTCGTCGGATTCGTGCTGTTCTCGCCAAGCGGCCTCGTGGGCATTTGGGGCACGATCAGCCGGCGCTGGCGACCCGCGCCCGAAGAAGCGGCCGCCATGAGCAAGCGAAAAATTTATGAAGGATTGCCGCTTCCTGCATCCCTGCGCCCGAGGGTGGCACCGGGCACCGTGCTCGAAGTCACCGATGTTTCCAAGCATTTCGGCGGCATTCGCGCCGTGTCCGGCGCGAGCCTTCAACTTGGTGCCGGTGAAATCCACGCGTTGATCGGTCCCAACGGCGCTGGGAAAACAACATTATTCAACCTGGTGTCGAGCTTGTATCATCCCGACCAGGGAGCAATACGGCTCAACGGCCGTACCATTCACGGCCTGCCCGTGCAGGAGGTCTGTCAACAGGGCCTTGCCCGTTCGTTCCAAATTACAAGTCTGTTCCGCACGTCGTCCATTTACGAAAACATTCGGTTGTCGCTGCAAGCGCGACATGCCGAACGATTCAATTTCTGGCGCGACATCGACAGCTATGACGACATCCATGCGGAAACGGCCGAATTGATCCGCTTTCTCGGGCTTGAGGGCATCGAGGACATACAGGGTGCCGAATTGTCTTATGGCGGGCAGCGGTTGGTCGATCTGGGCATTGCGCTCGGATCCAAGCCGCATGTTCTGCTGCTCGACGAACCACTGGCGGGCCTCGCCGCCACCGAACGCGAGCGGGTGTCAAATCTCATCAAGACCATCGCAGTGAACATCCCGGTGCTGATCGTCGAGCACGATATCGATCGTGTGCTCGGCTTCTCCCGTCGCGTTACCGTCATGAATCAGGGCGAAGTGCTGATGACCGGCACTCCCGAGGAGGTGCGCAACGATCGGCGCGTGCAGGAAGTTTACACCGGCACGGGTAAACCACCTGCGACGGGGCGCGCCGCAAACAGCACCAAAGAAAAATACGTTTTGCGTTTCGAAAACGTGAATGCGTTCTATGGCAAAAGCCACATTCTCAACGATGCAACCTTCGACGTACGAGATGGCGAAATCGTCGCTCTGCTGGGCCGCAATGGCGCCGGCAAGTCGACTCTGCTCAAGACACTATGTGGCCTCGTTAAACCGGCCTCGGGAAGCATCGAATTCGATGGAAAGAATATTGCCGGTCTTCCGACACCAGACATTGCGCGCATGGGCGTCGGCTATGTGCCGCAAGGACGCGGCCTGTTTGCGGGCATGACGGTCGCAGACAATCTGGCGCTCGGGCGGCTTGCACGAAAGACCGACGGCAGCACCGGCGTGGTCTGGAGTGAAGAGCAAATCCTCAGCCTTTTTCCACGCCTGAAAGAGCGCATGAATGTCGCGGCGGATTATCTGTCCGGCGGCGAGCAGCAAATGGTCGCCGTTGCACGCGCACTGTCGGGGAACATCAAGCTTCTTCTGCTGGACGAGCCTTTCGAGGGATTGGCACCCGCGGTCGTGCTGGAATTGTTCCGCATGTTTGATGCATTGCGCGAGCATGTTTCGATTGTCATCGTCGAACATAATCTCGATTTGGTGCTGGCACTTGCCGATCGCGTCTTCGCGCTGGAGCTCGGCGCGGTGATCCATCAGGGACCGGCAAAACCACTATTGAACGATTTGGCCTATCGAAAGAAAATCCTCTGGTTGTGACCGCGATTTAATCCGCACCGCCAAGCGCTTTTCGGCGGTTGAAATCATGTAAAAGAGACTTTAACCACGTACCCGGTCATGAAAGCAGCGCCGTTCGAGTATTCCCGTCCCGCCACGCTCGACGAGGCCTGCGCGTTGCTTGCCGCTGACGAGAACGCCCGCGTGATCGCCGGCGGCCAGACGCTGGTGCCGATGATGGCGATGCGGCTGGCCCGCCCCACTCGGCTGATCGACATCGCCGGCATTGCTGTGTTGGCTTACGTCCGCGCCGAGGGCGAGACCGTGGCAATTGGCGCCACCACCCGGCAGTGCACAATCGAACGCGACAGGCTGGTGGCGACGAAACTGCCGCTGCTGGCGCGTTCGGTCCCCTTCATCGGGCATGCGGCCACCCGCGCGCGCGGCACCGTCGGCGGCTCGCTGGTCAATGCCGATCCGGCGGCGGAATTGTCCCTGATTGCAGTCACGCTCGATGCGGTATTGAGCTATCGCGCCAATGGCACAAGTGCGGACATTCCGGCGCGCGAATTCTTCATCGGCCCGATGACCACCGCACTGCCTCCCGCCACTTGCCTGACCGGGGTGCGCTTTCCGGTGTGGAAAGGCAAAGTCGGAGTTGGATTTCACGAAGTTAATGCCCGGCGCAGCGATTTCGCCTTCGTCGCGGCGGCGGCGCAAGTGGAGTTAGGCAGCGACGGCAAGACAAAACGCATCGCCATCGGCGTCGGCGCCGTAACGGATTTTCCGATCCGGCTCGATGCCGCCGAAAAGCAATTGACCGGCACGGCGCTTGACGAGGCCAAGGTAGCGGACGCGGTGCGCGCAGCGCTTGCCGATATCGAGCCGCTTGAAGACCTGCACGCCACGGCTGCCTACCGGCGGAGGGTTGCGGCGACGCTCGCCGCCCGCGCGATCGCTGATGCGCGTGTCCATGCGCAAGGAAAAGCTCAAGGAAAGACACATGCGCATTAAACTCGCCGTCAACGGCGCCGAGCACGCGCTCGACATTGAACCGCGCACCACGCTGCTCGATTGCCTGCGCGATCATCTCGACCTCAAGGGCGCGCATGCCGGCTGCGAGCACGGCGTATGCGGCGCGTGCACGGTGCTGGTCGACGGCGTCGCGGTCCGCTCCTGCCTGATGTTTGCGCCGCAAGCCGAGGGCATGGCCCTCACCACCATCGAAGGTGTGACCCCCGGTCCCGGCGAGTTGTCGCCGATCCAGGACGCCTTCTGCGAAACCCACGGCATGCAGTGCGGGTACTGCACACCGGCCATGGTGCTGACTGCGCACGCGCTTCTCGCCGACAATCCGGCGCCCACGCGCGAGCAGATCGTCGAGGCGATCTCCGGCAATATCTGCCGATGCACCGGCTATGCCCAGATCGTGGAGGCGATCGCGCTCGCCGCCGAACGCATGCGCGGCGCCAACCGGCCCTCGGAGCTGCGCAAATGAGCGAAGCCCGCCACCGCTACGTTTCCACCGACCGCCGCGTGCGCGAGGACCGCCGCTTCGTGGCCGGCAAGGGCAAGTTCGTCGCCGATATCGATTTGCCCAAAATGAAACATATCGCGCTGGTCACCTGCCCGCATGCGGCTGCGCGCATCGCATCAATCGACAAGCGCGCAGCACTTGCCATGCCCGGCGTACACTACGTGGTCGACGGCCGCGAGCTGGCGGAAGCCACATTGCCGCTGATGACCGGGCTCGACACGCCGAACGTGCCGCGCCGGCCGCTCGCAGTCGACGTCGCACGTTATTCCGGCGAGTGGGTCGCTGCCGTGGTCGCCGATACGCGAGCGCAGGCGGAGGACGCAGCCGAGGCAATCGATATCACTTACGAACCGCTGCCCTTCCTGCTCGATGCCGAACAGGCGCTCGCACCCGGTGCCACGCTGGTGCACCAGGCGCATGGCTCCAATGTACTGCTCGACAAAACCTTTGTGTGGGGTGAGGTCCAGAGGGATTTCGCCGCAAGCCCGCGCAAACTATCGCTGCAGGTGAAATGGGGCCGCTCATCGACGGTGCCGATCGAGACCTTCGGCGTGGTGGCGAGCTGGGACCCTTGGCGCGAAATTCTCGACGTCTATGCCTCGATCCAGATGCCGCGTTATGCCGACCAAATCGGTGCCGCGCTGAAGATCCCGAGCTCCTCGGTGCGGGTGCACTACGATGTGGATGTGGGCGGCAGTTACGGCGTCAAGCGCGGCATCAAGAACACCGTGCTGGCCGGCTACCTCGCGCGGCGGCTCGGCGTCCCGATCCGCCTGATCGAGGACCGTCTCGAAAACATGCGCGGTGGCGATGCGCATGGACCGGAGCGGCTATTCGACGTGGAGGTTGCGTTCGACGACACTGGCATCGTCCGTTCGATGAAAATGCGCGCCTTGGAAAATATCGGCGCCTATGCCGGGCGCTCGCCGTTCCAGCTTGGCAAGCCGATCGGCTCTATTGTCGGTCCCTACAAGATCAAAAGCGTTGAGTACCGCGCCATTGCGGTGGTCACCAACAAGACGCCCCAGGACGCGGTGCGCGGCTTCGGCCAGGGGCCGACCAATCTCGCGCTTGAACGCGTCATGGACGAGGTCGCCAATACGCTCGGCCTCGATCCTCTGGACGTGCGCCGGCGCAACCTGATCCGCCACGAGGAATTTCCTTACCTGATCCCCAGTGGCACGACCTATGACAGTGGCGATTATCACACCGTGATCGACAAAGTGCTGGCCGATACAAATTACGAAGCCCTCAAGCAGGAGCGCGACCGGCTGCGCGGCGAAGGCAAGTTGGCCGGCATCGGCATCGCCGCCTGCCTCGAGCCGTCCGGCGGCAATGCCACGTTCGAAGCGCTGCTCAACCCGGCGATCACCACGTCGACCTTCATGGATTCGTGCCGCATCGCGGTGGACGGCATGGGCACGATCACTGCCACCATGCACACCACTTCCTCCGGCCAGGGCCACGAGACGCTGGTCGGCACCGTGATCGGCGAGGTGTTACAGCTCGATCCCGACTTGATCCGGGTGACGCGGCCGGATTCGCTTAATTCGCTCCCGAGCGGCACGCCAGTCGGCAGCCGCATGGCGATCATGCTTGGCGGCGCAGCCTTCCACGCGGCACAGAAACTTAAAGCCAAGCTGACAGCCATCGGCGCGCACGATCTCGGCATCGCGCCTGAACGCGCGGTGTACGAGCAGGGCAGCGTATTCGACCGCAACGCGCCGCAGAGCAGGCGCAGCTGGGCCGATCTCGTGCAAATCGCACACCGCAATATTCACCGCATGCCGAAAGATCTCGAGCCCGGGCTGGCCGTGAGCCATATCTATGAGGTGCCAACCGGTGGCACGCTGCCGACGCCGGACGGGCGAGTGCAGATGTATCCCTGCTTCTCGTTCGAATTCCACCTGATCCTGCTCAGCATCGATCCCGATCTCGGCGTGCCGCAGATCGTGCGCTATCGGCTCGGGCACGACTGCGGCACGCAGATCAACCCAAAGATCGTCCGCGGCATGACCATGGGCGGTATCGCGCATGGCATTGGCGCCGCGCTGCACGAGGAGTTCGCCTATAACGACGAGGGCCAGCTGATCGCCCAGACTTTTATGGACTACCTGCTGCCGTCGTCGCACGAGGTGCCGGCCATCGACATCATCGATCACGAGACGCCCTCGCCGCACACCGTGCTCGGGCAGAAGGGCTCGGGCGAATCCGGTTATCTGGGCGCGCCCGCTGCGATCGCCAATGCGGTCAACGACGCGCTCAGGCCGCTCGGCGTGTCCATCAATACGCTGCCGCTGAAGGTGTCGAAGCTCGGCGACCTGATAGCCGCGGCGCGCACAAAAGGAAAAAGGGAAAAATGAATGATCGTTGATTGCCACGCCCACCTGGTGCCGCCGGATTTGCTGGCCGCGATCCGTAAGGACGCAGCCAAGTTCGCGAACGTGCGGCAGATCGAGGATGGCGGTTCACTTGCCCTCGCCTTTGCCGGCGGCAAGCCGACGCGGCCGGTGTCCAAGCCGCTATCGGACATTCCAGCCCGCGTAGCGTGGATGGAAAAGCAGGGTATCGAAAAGCAGGTCGTTGGCGGTTGGGTCGACATGTTTGGGTATGAGCTGCCCGGCGCCGAAGCCGAAGCCTGGAGCCGGCTCGCCAATGAGTGTCTGCGCGCCGCCGCGAAAGCGGAGCCGCGTTTCCTGCCACTGGCAACCGTGCCGCTGGGCGACGGCGCGCGTGCCGCTACAGTACTCAAGGACGCGGTGAAGGCGGGCTTTGCAGGCTGCATGATCGGTACGCTGCCGCGCGGGGTCGGCTCAACGCTCGACGCCGCCGATCTCGACCCGTTCTGGCAAGCGGCGGATGAAACCGGCGCACTCATCCACATCCATCCGAGCTTCGATGCCGGCGACGTGCGCGTGAACGATTTTGGACTCGCCAACGGGCTCGGCCGCATCACCGATGCGATGGTGGCCGTGGCGCGGCTGATCTGCGCCGGCCATGTCATGCGCTATAAAAATGCAAAATTCTTCGCGCCCATGGGTGCCGCCGCCCTGCCCTTCGTGCTCGGCCGGCTCAAGCGCAATGCTGCAATCACACCCGGTATCGGCGACCCGGTGCAAGCACTGTCGCTCATCTATACGGACACTATCCTGCACGATGCGCGCGTGCTGAAATTCGTCGTCGAGATGATCGGCCCAGACCGTCTGATGTTGGGCTCCGATATGCCGTTCCCGATCGGCGACCTGGAGCCGAAGAAGATCGTCGCCGAGGCTGGCTTCTCGAAAGCACAGACCGATTCGATCAACGGCGGGTTGGCGGCCCGGTTATTTGGAATTCAATGACAAGACCAAGGACCAAAGGTCCAAAGCAATGAACAAACGGCCTGGGGGAGGAAGTTAGATGACAAGATTGTCGACGCTCCTGCGTTCCGCGCTTGGCGCGCTCGCTCTCGGCGCGCTGTTCGCCCCTGTGCCTGCCGCAGCGCAAGCGCCGGCCAAGGTGACCATCGTCGTGTTCGGCTTTCCCTCGCTCGGCGCCTTCATGCCACCGGTCATCAAGGCGCAGAAGATCGACACCAAGCACGGCCTCGATATCGAATTCGTCGAGCGCCCGCCCGACGCCTACACCACGCAGTTCAATTCCGGCGAGTTCAAGGTCGGCGGCAGCGCTGCGGTGCTGACCGTCGGATTGGCCGACGCCCGCGGCGTGAAGGTGAAATACCTTTTCAATCTGTTTGACTTCTGGGGCACGGTCGTCACCTCGCGTCCCGAGGTGAAGACGGTCAAGGACCTCGAGGGCAAGCAGCTCGCCGCCGCCTCATCGACCACCAATTTCGTGATGTTCGAGTTCTTTGCCAAGAAGCTCGGTGTCGACGTGTCGAAGGTGCAGGTGGTCAATACCGCGCCGCCCGGCCTCGTGGGCTATGCGCTTGCCGACCGCGCCGACGCCATCCAGCTCTGGGAGCCCGCCTATACGCTGTTGAAGGCGAAGAAGCCCTCGATCCAGACGCTCGACACCCAGATAGCCAAGACCTGGGCGAACTTCGCCGGCGGCGAACGCATCCCCTATCTCGGCGTCGCCGCGCATAGCGACTGGATCGAACAGAACCAGACTTTGATCCCAAAGCTCTACGCGACCTACAAGGAGGCCGGTGACTACATCACCCAGCATCCGGAGGAAGCAGCCGTGTTGATCGCGCCGAAATCGACGCCGGAGGACCGTGCCGCACTGGTCTCGTTGATCAAGGCCAACGACCGGCTCGGCATGAGCGTGGTGCCGGCGGGCGAAGTCGCCAAACAGATCGACGCGGTCTACAAGGCGGGGGTCGACGTCGGCTATTTCAAATCGCTGCCGTCGAACGACACCATCTACGCCAAGCCTATGAAATGACCAATTCGCGCACCATGCGCGCGCTGCAAGCCTCTGCCGGCATGATCGTGCTGGCGGCGGGGTGGCAGATTTTGTCGATGGTGTTCCCGCATTATCTGTTCCCGCCGGTACCGGAGATCATCTCGCGCACGATCGAGGTGCTGATCACCGGGTCGTTGCTGATCGACGTATTGCTCACTGCTGGGCGCATCTTTGGTGGGCTGTTCGGCGCCTTCATCCTCGGCGGCATTCTGGCGATGATTATCGGCCAGTCGAAAACCGCGGAAAATTTCATCGCGCCGGTGCTGACCTTCTTCCAGGGCATTCCGGCGCTGTCGTGGGTGGTGTTTGCCATCATCTGGTTTCACGGCATCGAATTCCGCGTGCTGTTCATCATGGTGATGACCACCCTGCCCGCCTTCACCTTCCAGATTCTCGACGCCTTTCGCTCAATGTCGAAGGATCTGTTCGAGATGACGATGGCTTTCCGGCCCAGCCGCTGGACGCTGTTCCGCTTCCTGATCGTGCCGACCATCGTGCCGGGCATCCTAACCGCCTGGAAGGTGAACCTCGGCAACGCCGCGCGCGTGGTCGTGGTGGCGGAGCTCGTCGGCGCCACCGGCGGGGTCGGTTACCAATTGCTGCGCCAGCAGCAATTGTTCGACATGGCGGGCGCCATGGCCTGGACCTTACAGCTCGTGCTGTTCGTGCTGATCGTGCAGCAAACCATCACCGCGATCGAGAACTGGGCGCTGCGTTATCGCGCGGTGTCCGAGCGGGCGATGTGATTTATGCCCACCGTTCAACCGGTCATTCGCTTTCAGGATGTCAGCAAGGTATTCAACCGCCCCGATGGGCGCGGCGCTTTCAACGCCGTCGACAAACTTTCATTTGAAATCGGCAAAGGCGAGATCGTCGCCGTGCTTGGCAAGACCGGCTGCGGCAAGTCGACAATGTTCAATATCGTCGCCGGCCTGATCGAGCCGACCTCCGGTGAAGCCAAAGTGATCGGCCACGACCCGTTCCGCGATTTCGCATTTTTCCGCGGCAAGATCGGCATTGTGTTCCAGAATGATCGGCTAATGCCCTGGCGGACAGCGCTCGACAACGTGCGGCTCGGACTGCAAATCCTCGACACCGATACCAAGCCGGCGGAAGAGACCGCGCGCCGCTGGCTGGCACGGCTTGGCCTTGCCGGTCACGAGAACGACTATCCGCATGCGCTTTCAGGCGGCATGCGGCAGCGGGTGTCGATCGCCCGTGCTTTTGCGGTCGATCCGGAAATTCTGCTCTGCGACGAACCGTTCTCTTCGCTTGATGAAATGACCGCGCGCGATCTGCGTGGCGAATTCGTCCGCCTGGTGCGGCAGAACGACAAGACCGCCATCTTCATCACCCATCAGATCAACGAGGCGATGGAAATCGGCGACCGCATCCTCGTCTTCCACCGGCCAGCACGTATCGCCTACGAAACGCGGCTTAAAGCCACGACCGGTGATGCTGAGCGGCGCAAGGTCCACGATGACATCATGCGCGTTCTTTCGGTTGAACTCGGGAACCGACCACGCGCCCAAAGGCGCCTAGACCGCTTTTATAAATAAATTCAATGATTTCGGCACGGGTTCCGACGCTGAAAGAACACCGCCTATGTTGCGGGAACTTTTGCCGGATTAGCGGATTTAATTGCTGGCGGGCGCTCCAGCATGACTAGCTGTGGGAGCGGGAGGGGTCGGGTTTCTGCCCCAAATAGGCGTGGCGAATGAGCATGGCGATGCGGCTGCGGTATCTGCGGTAGCTGGCCATCGCCGTCCCCGGCGTACGCGAGTGCGCCGACTGAACGTGGGTTATTCGGGAGGTGTCGATGGAGCCGACTGCAATCACTGCAAAAAAAGCCGCCAATGGCATTCCAACGAAAAAACGTTCGGGCCGCTCGGATGATAATGCTTCGGACGTAACCTCCCCGATCGAATTGCAAAATTTGTTGCAGGCGCTTCGCGCCATGCGCTCCGGCGACTTTTCCGTAAGAATGGGGGTCGAGCAGGACGGCCTCCTGGGCAAGATCGCCGACACCTTCAACGATATCGTCGCCTCCAATGAAAGAATGGCGCAGCAGCTCGAGCGCGTCGGGCAGGTTGTCGGCCGCGAGGGCAAGACGCGCCATCGCGTCAAATTCGGCATCTCCAACGGTGCCTGGGGTGAAATGGAGTCCTCGGTCAATACGCTGATCGACGATCTGCTCTGGCCAACCAAGGAAGTCACAACCGCCGTTGCAGCGGTCGCGCAGGGCGACCTTTTGAAGACCGTCCGGCTTGAGGTCGATGGCCGCCCGCTCAAAGGCGAATTCCTCGAGGCCGCCAGCATCGTCAATACGATGATCAAGCAGCTCAGCGTGTTCACCTCGGAGGTGACGCGCGTGGCGCGCGAAGTCGGCACCGAAGGCAAGCTCGGCGGCCAGGCGCAGGTGCGCGAAGTGACCGGCGTGTGGAAGGACCTTACTGAAAGCGTGAATTCGATGGCGAACAACCTGACCGCTCAGGTGCGCAACATCGCCGAGGTCACCATCGCTGTCGCCGATGGCGACCTTTCCAAGAAAATCACCGTGGACGTACGTGGTGAAATCCTTCAACTGAAGGAAGCCATCAATACGATGGTGGACCAGCTGCGTTCCTTCGCATCAGAAGTGACACGCGTGGCGCGCGAAGTCGGCACCGACGGCAAGCTGGGCGGCCAGGCCATCGTGCCGGGGGTCGCCGGGACGTGGAAGGACTTGACAGACTCGGTCAACGCCATGTGCGGCAACCTGACCGACCAGGTGCGTAACATCGCGCAAGTGACCACCGCCGTCGCCCGCGGCGACTTGTCGCGCAAAATTACGGTCGACGTGCGCGGCGAAATTCTCGAACTCAAGGACACCATCAACACGATGGTGGACCAGCTTAACGGCTTCGCTTCGGAAGTGACGCGCGTGGCGCGCGAAGTCGGCACGGAAGGCAAGCTCGGCGGCCAGGCTGCGGTGCCCGGCGTCGCCGGCACCTGGAAGGACTTGACTGACAGCGTCAATTTCATGGCCGGCAACCTGACCGCGCAAGTCCGCAATATCGCCGACGTGGCGACTGCTATCGCCGGCGGCGACTTGTCGAAGAAGATTACCGTCAACGTGTCGGGCGAAATCCTTCAGCTGAAAGAAACCGTCAATACGATGGTGGACCAGCTCAATGCCTTCGCCGGCGAAGTGACGCGCGTGGCGCGCGAAGTGGGCACCGAAGGCCGACTCGGCGGCCAGGCCAACGTGCTTGGCGTGGCCGGCACCTGGAAAGACTTGACCGATTCCGTGAACTCGATGGCCGGCAACCTGACCGGCCAGGTGCGTAACATCGCCGAAGTGACGACCGCCGTCGCCAATGGCGACTTGTCGAAGAAGATCACCGTGGACGTGCGCGGCGAAATTCTCGAGCTCAAGGACACCATCAACACGATGGTCGACCAGCTTAACGGCTTCGCTGGCGAAGTAACGCGCGTGGCGCGCGAAGTCGGCACTGAAGGCAAACTGGGCGGCCAGGCCGTAGTGCGCGGCGTGGCCGGCACGTGGAAAGACTTGACCAACTCTGTGAACTCAATGGCCTCGAACCTCACGGGTCAGGTCCGCAACATCGCCGAAGTCGCGACCGCCGTCGCGCAGGGCGACCTGTCGAAGAAGATTACGGTGAACGTGTCAGGCGAAATCCTTCAGCTCAAGGAAACGCTCAACACGATGGTGGACCAGCTCAACGCATTCGCGTCGGAAGTCACCCGCGTGGCGCGCGAGGTCGGCACCGAAGGCAAGCTTGGCGGCCAGGCCGCGGTGCCGGGCGTGGCCGGCACATGGAAGGACTTGACCGACTCCGTGAACTCAATGGCCGGCAACCTCACCGGCCAGGTTCGCAACATCGCGGAAGTGGCCACGGCAATCGCCGGCGGCGACCTCTCTCGCAAGATCACTGTCGACGTGCGCGGCGAAATCCTTCAGCTCAAGGAAACGCTCAACACGATGGTGGACCAGCTCAACCGGTTCGCCGGCGAAGTGACGCGTGTCGCGCGCGAAGTCGGCACCGAGGGCCGCCTCGGCGGGCAAGCCAACGTGCCGGGCGTGGCCGGCACATGGAAAGACCTGACGGATTCCGTGAATTCTATGGCGGGCAATTTGACCGCTCAGGTCCGCAACATCGCCGAAGTGACGACCGCGGTGGCGCGCGGCGACCTGTCGCGCAAGATCACCGTGGACGTCAAAGGTGAAATTCTAGAGCTCAAGAACACCATCAACACCATGGTGGACCAGCTCAACTCGTTCGCGTCGGAAGTGACGCGCGTGGCGCGTGAAGTCGGCACTGAAGGCAAGCTGGGCGGCCAGGCGGAAGTGCCGGAAGTGGCCGGCACCTGGAAAGACCTGACCGACAACGTGAATTTTATGGCCTCGAACCTGACCGCGCAGGTGCGAAATATCGCCGAAGTGGCGACCGCGATTGCCAATGGCGACTTGTCGAAGAAGATCACCGTGGACGTTCGCGGCGAGCTGTTGCAACTCAAGGAAACGCTCAACACGACGACCGATCAGCTACGATCATTCGCCGGCGAAGTGACGCGCGTTGCGCGCGAAGTCGGCACCGAAGGCCGCCTCGGCGGGCAAGCCAACGTGACGGGTGTCGCCGGCACCTGGAAGGATTTGACGGACAACGTCAACCTGCTGGCGGCGAACCTCACCACACAGGTCCGCAACATCGCGGAAGTGACCACGGCCGTCGCGCGTGGCGACCTGTCGCGCAAGATTACGGTGGACGTCAAAGGCGAAATTCTTGAACTCAAGAACACCATCAACACCATGGTGGACCAGCTCAACGCGTTCGCATCGGAAGTGACGCGCGTGGCGCGCGAAGTTGGCACCGAGGGAAAACTTGGTGGCCAGGCTGCAGTGCCCGGCGTTGCCGGCACCTGGAAAGACCTCACCGACACCGTGAACGTGATGGCAGCGAACCTCACCGAGCAGGTCCGCGGTATCGTTAAGGTGGTGACCGCGGTCGCCAACGGCGACCTCAAGCAGAACCTCACGGTGAAATCGAAAGGCGAAGTGGCGGCGCTCGCCGAAACCATCAACAATATGACCGATACGCTCGCAACCTTCGCCGATCAGGTGACGAGCGTCGCACGCGAAGTGGGCGTCGACGGACGGCTCGGCGGCCAGGCCAACGTGCCCGGCGCGGCCGGCACCTGGAAGGCGCTCACGGGCAACGTCAACCTGCTGGCGGCCAATCTGACCACACAAGTGCGCGCAATCGCAGAGGTCGCCACCGCGGTGACCAAGGGCGACCTGACGCGATCAATTCAGGTCGATGCGCGCGGTGAAGTGGCCGAGCTTAAAGACAACATCAATACGATGATCGACAACCTGCGCCTGACCACGGACCGCAACACCGAGCAGGACTGGCTGAAGACCAACCTCGCCAAATTCACCAACATGTTGCAGGGCCAGCGCGATCTAACCACGGTCGGCCGCCTGCTGCTGAGCGAGCTTACGCCGCTGGTCAACGCGCAACTTGGCGTGATCTATCAGGTGGAAAGCGAAGAATTGCAGACGATGAGGCTGCTCTCGGCTTACGCCGATGACGGCTCCAACGGTCACCCGCAACGGCTGCGGATGGGCGAAGGACTGATCGGACAATGCGCCGCCGACAAGCGCCGCATGCTGATCACCGATATGCCGACCCATGCAGTGCCCATTGGTTCGGCCCTGTTCAAGGTCGTCCCGTGCAACATCATCGTCTTGCCGGTTCTCTTCGAGAACCAGGTGAAGGCCGTGATCGAACTCGCCTCGGTCACCCAGTTCACCGCACTCCAGACGATGTTCCTCGAACAATTGACCGCGAGCATCGGCATCGTTCTCAATTCTATCGAGGCAACGATGCAGACCGAAGGTCTGCTCAAGCAGTCGCAGCAACTCGCAGGTGAGTTACAGACACAACAGCGCGAATTGCAGCAAACCAATGAGCAGCTCGAACAGAAGGCCCAGCAACTGGCTGAGCGCAACGTCGAAGTCGAAAGAAAGAACCAGGAAATCGAGCAGGCTCGCCGCGCCCTTGAAGAAAAAGCAGCAGAGCTGGCGCTCACTTCGAAATACAAGTCGGAATTCCTGGCCAACATGTCGCACGAATTGCGCACGCCGCTGAACAGTATTCTTATTCTTGGACAGCAACTCGCGGACAATCCCGACGGAAACCTCACGAACAAGCAGACCGAGTTCGCCCGCACCATTCATGGCGCCGGTACCGACCTGCTCAACCTCATCAGTGACATTCTCGACCTTTCGAAGATCGAGTTGGGGACCGTCACCGTTGATGCGGAGGAGCTCTTGTTCTCCAACCTCCTCGATGCGGTCGGACGCCCGTTCCGCCACGAAGCGGAAACGAAGCAGCTCTCGTTCAAAGTCGATCTCGATCCCTCGCTTGGGCGCAGTCTCGTGACCAACTCCAAACGCTTGCAGCAAGTGCTCAAGAACCTGCTCTCGAATGCCTTCAAGTTCACCGATCGCGGCGGCGTTCAGCTCAAGGTTTCGGCTGCGCCTGTTGGTTGGACCACGAGCCACCCGGTTCTCAGCCAAGCCCAAAGCGTGGTCGCCTTCGAGGTCGCCGATACCGGCATCGGTATTCCAACCGAGAAACAGAAAATCATTTTCGAGGCGTTCCAGCAGGCCGACGCCAGCACCAGCCGCAAATACGGCGGAACCGGCCTGGGGCTGGCGATCAGCCGCGAATTGTCAAACCTGCTGGGCGGAGAAATTCACCTACGCAGTTCGCCCGGCGTCGGCAGCACATTTACGCTCTATCTTCCGATCACCTATGCCGGCCCCTCGGCCGCGGTCCGCCCTGCCAGCGCTCCCAGCGCGCAAATACCGGCGACCGGCGTGCCGATCGTGCTTCCCGAGCGCGCTATCGAGCAGATCCCGGATGACCGGAAGGAAATTCAGCCGGGCGATTCCATCCTGCTGATCGTTGAGGACGATCCCCACTACTGTCGCGTCTTGATCGATCTTGCACGCGCCAAGAAATTCAAGGTGCTTGTGGCAATGCGCGGCGCCGATGCGCTTGAACTCGCCAAGCAATACCAGCCGAGCGCTGTCTCACTCGACGTCTTCCTTCCAGACATGTTGGGCTGGAGCGTGCTCAGTCAGCTCAAGCAGAACCCGCTGACGCGCCACATCCCCGTGCAGATCATCACACTCGATGAGGACAAGCATCACGGGTTGGCGCGTGGCGCATTTTCGTTCGTCACCAAGCCGACGACCATGGAAGGTGTTGAAGCCGCACTTCGGCGGATCAAGGAATATTCAACGCCACGGCGTAAGCGCCTCCTCGTGGTTGAAGACAATCCCGCCGAACAGATGAGCATTTCCGAGTTGCTCGGCTATGACGATGTCGAGATCGAAACCGCCGGCACGGGACGCGACGCACTCGATGCATTACGCCGGCAGCCCGCCGACTGCGTGGTGCTCGACCTGCGGCTGCCCGACATGACCGGATTTGAAGTCCTGGAAGAGTTGAGCGCAGACGACGCTCTGTCGGAAGTGCCGGTTGTTGTTTTCACAGGACGCGAGTTAAGCGCCGAGGAAGACGCCCGGCTCCACACCATGGCGCGCAGCATTGTGGTTAAGGGGGTCGAATCGCCCGAGCGCCTGCTCGACGAAACAGCCCTCTTCCTGCATCGGGTGGTCACCGAATTGCCCGCCGACAAGCAACGCATGCTGGAGCGACTGACGACATCCGACGAGGATTTGGTCGGTCGCACCGTGCTGCTGGTTGACGATGACGCTCGCAATATCTTCGCGCTGAGCAGTGTGCTGGAACGGCGCGGCATGCGGGTCCTCACCGCCACGACGGGTAATGAGGCGATCCAGCTGATCGAATCCAAAAACGACATCGCCATCGTCCTGATGGACATCATGATGCCGGAGATGGACGGCTATCAGACAATGGAGCAAATCAGGAAGAACCCCAATTTTCGTCGGCTGCCGATCATCGCGCTCACCGCCAAAGCGATGAAGGGAGACCGTGAAAAATGTCTCGATGCGGGCGCATCGGATTATCTGGCAAAGCCCGTGAATACCGAACAACTGCTATCCGCGCTGCGCGGTTGGCTGCATCGCTAAAGGACGAGGGAAACTCCATGCTTGACGACAAGGTCAACATACTCCTCGTCGACGATCAGCCGGCAAAGCTTCTAACCTATCGCACCATCCTGGAGGATGTTGGCGAGAACCTGCTGAGCGCGAGCAACGCCACAGAGGCGCTTGAGCTGCTCTTGAGGCACGACGTCGCTGTCGTTCTCATCGACGTCTATATGCCCGATATCGATGGTTTTCAGCTAGCGGCGATGATCCGCAATCATCCGCGTTTCGAGAAGACGGCGCTGATTTTCATTTCTGCCATCCTGCTGACGGACGTCGATCGCCTCCGGGGCTACGAAATGGGCGCAGTCGACTATGTGCCTGTTCCGGTGATCCCGGAGGTCCTGCGCGCCAAGGTCAAAGTATTCGTCGAGCTGTTTCGCAAGACGCGCCAGCTGGAACAATTGAACAGAGAACTTGAAGCACGCGTCGCGGAACGTACCGCCGAGCTTGGCGCCTCGACACGACAGCTTCGCCAGAGCGAACGCCTGCGCAGCCTCGCGCTTGCGGCCGGCCAGATGGGCAGTTGGGAATGGAACGTGGCCCGGGGCTCAACCGTCTGGGATCAGGGCCAGTGCGAGATTTTCGGGGTGGATCGGAGCACCTTCGTACCGACGCTTGATAGTGTGCGGCCCCTTATCAATCCTGAAGATTTCGAACTATTGGCGCGCGCATTCCGCAAGGTTGCGCAGGACGCCAATACTTTCCAGACTGAATTTCGCGTCCTGCGATCGAACGGTGACGTGCGCTGGTGCACCGGGACGGCGGCGGCAAGCTTTGACGAACGTGGACACCTTATCTGGCTCAGCGGCGTCACTGCCGATATCACTGAACGAAAACGGGCAGAAGAGCGTCAAATCCTCCTGGCCGAAGAGGTCGATCATCGCGCGCGCAATGTCGTGGCTGTCGTGCAGTCGATCATGCGCCTTACCCGCGCAGATAGTATTGACGAGTATATTGGCGCGCTCGATGGCCGCATCGGTGCACTCTCCAACGCGCACAGGTTATTGGCCAGCTCACGCTGGGAGGGCGCAGATCTCACCCGGCTTGTCGAAGAAGAATTTGCTCCTTACCGCGCCGAAGGCAATGAACGGGTTTCGATGCGCGGGCCTATCGTTTTGTTGCCGCCGGCCACTGCTCAAACTATCGCCCTGGCATTGCACGAATTGGCTACAAACGCAGCGAAGTACGGCGCGCTGTCGACCGACGCCGGCCGCGTCGACCTCACCTGGCGGACCGAGCCCGACAAGCTTGAGCTCGTGTGGGCCGAGTCAGGCGGCCCGGAAATTATTCCCCCCAGCCGCCGCGGTTACGGTAGTCGCGCCATCGTCGCCGGCATCGAACGCCAGCTTGGTGGTCTCGTGACTTTTGATTGGCAGGTCAGTGGACTGCGTTGCACTCTATGCGTTCCACACGACGGAAATACGGAATCGTCAAAGAAACAGAATTCATTCAAACCGCGGCAGTTCGATGGCGCCCCGGGGCAAGCCATTGCGGTGGATCCTGGCGACAAACGCGTTCTCCTTGTCGAAGACGAGCCATTGGTTTCGATGATGTTGGCCGACATGTTGTCCGCTTTCGGGCACAAGGTTGACGGCCCCTACAACCGGTTCAGCGATGCCATACTCGCCGCCAAAAGCAACAATCTGCAGGCAGGCATCCTCGACGTTAATTTGGGCGGCGAAAAAACCTATGCCGTGGCCAATATATTAACCGATCGAAAAATTCCTTTCGCATTCGTCACTGGTTATGGGCCCGACAGTATCGTCGCCGCATTTGCCCACGCTCCGGTCCTGCAAAAACCGATCGAGGCCGCAAAACTGCACGCGCTATTGCAGCAAATCGTGCGATAGGCCCCTAGAGTCCCGCCGCATCGTAGTTGCTCGCTGGCTCACCGCGACAGGTCCAGGGACTAAACGAGACAATCTCAGGGTTCCCATTAGCCCGAAGAACTCGCTACAATCAAAAATGCTAATGGGGAGCTTTGCCCGCGCCGAGAAGCAAGTTCCTCATGCCTGGTGGTCCGAGAAGAGCGACATGAGTCTGGCGTCCCTTGAGCGTCACAAATCCGTCGCTGTCGATGTCGGCGGCGTCATGGTGGGCGGCGGCGCGCCGATCGTCGTGCAGTCGATGACCAATACCGACACGGCCGATGTGGAAGGCACCGCGCGCCAGGTGGCGGCCTTGACAGCGGCCGGTTCCGAACTCGTGCGCATCACCGTCGACCGCGATGAGGCGGCAGCTGCCGTGCCGCATATCAAGGAACGGCTTTTGAAGTTCGGCGTCTCGGTGCCGCTGGTCGGGGACTTTCACTACATCGGGCACAAACTGCTGGCCGATCATCCGGCCTGCGCCGAGGCGCTCGACAAGTACCGCATCAATCCCGGCAATGTCGGTTTCAAGGACAAGAAGGATAAGCAGTTCTCCGCCATCATCGCGATGGCCTTAAAATACAATAAGCCTGTGCGCATCGGCGCCAATTGGGGCTCGCTCGACCAGGAACTGCTGACCCGGCTGATGGACGAGAACGCCAAGACCGCAAAGCCGCGCGATGCCCGCCAGGTTATGCACGAGGCCATGGTGCAGTCGGCGGTGCTGTCAGCGGCCCGCGCCGAGGAACTCGGCCTGCCCAAGAACCGCATCATCCTCTCCGCCAAGGTCTCGGCGGTGCAGGATTTGATCGCGGTCTATGGCGAACTGTCCCGTCGCTGCGACTATGCGTTGCATCTGGGCTTAACCGAAGCCGGCATGGGCTCGAAGGGCATTGTCGCCTCATCGGCCGCCATGGGGGTGCTGCTGCAACAGGGCATCGGCGACACCATCCGCATCTCGCTCACGCCGGAACCCAATGGCGACCGTACCCGCGAGGTGCAGGTGGCGCAGGAACTGTTGCAGACCATGGGGCTGCGCACTTTCGTGCCGCTGGTGGCGGCCTGTCCCGGCTGCGGGCGCACCACCTCGACCACGTTCCAGGAGCTGGCCGCCGACATTCAGGGCTTCATCCGCGACTCGATGCCGGGTTGGAAGACGCGCTATCCGGGCGTGGAGACGCTTAACGTTGCGGTGATGGGTTGCATCGTGAACGGACCGGGTGAGTCAAAACACGCCGATATCGGGATTTCGCTGCCCGGCACCGGGGAACAGCCGACCGCCCCGGTGTTCATCGACGGCAAGAAGGCCGCCATCTTGCGCGGGCCAACGCTCTGCGACGATTTCAAGCAGATGGTGATCGATTACATCGAGCGTCGATGGGGCACCGCGGCGCGCGCGGCAACGGAACTATCGAATGCCCCGGGGAGATATTCGCGCTCCGCGTAGTGGCAATTTTGCTTTTTCAAGTCCATCATTTCATCTGCAATCTGGACCGGGGGATCAGTGAGCAGCCTTCCACCATCCGACCGCGTTCCGGCCGAGCGGCCGCGCGCCATCAAACCGCGCAACCTCGCGCTGGGAATCGAACGCATTGGATTTTATGCGTTGTCACACCGCGCGCTGTGCGCGGCGGTCTTTATCGTGTTCAGCCTTTTGGCGACGGTTGGTTTTGTTCGGGTAAAGGTCGACGACTCACTGAGCCAGCTATTCCGATCCGACACCGAAGAATTCCGAACTTACGAAGAGGTCACACACCGTTTTCCCTCGAACGAATTCGACGTTCTCATCGTGATCGAGGGCGATCGGCTGCTGGAAAGGGCATCCCTGGAAAAGCTCCGCGAGCTTGCGATCGACCTCCAACTGATCGACGGCACCAGGGGCCTGATCTCGATCTTTTCGGCGCGCGAACCGCCAAACAACGGACAAATCCCACCTCCCCTCTTTCCCAGCCCGTTGCCGCAAGGCGCCGAATACCAGACGCTCATCGAGCGTGTGATGGCTAACGAAATCATCCGCGACAAGATGCTGTCGCCGGACGGCAAGCTGACATTGATGGTGCTGGCGCTTGAGCCTGCTGCGACCGGGCCGGACAGACTCAATAAAGTTGTCGAGGAAGTCCGCAAGGAGGTCAGAGATCAATTGGAGGGCACCGGACTTCGGGGCGAGCTATCCGGCGTCCCGGTGATGCAGCACGAAATTCGCAACGCAATCCAGACCGATCGCCTGCTCTACAATACGCTCGGATTCGCAGTCGGCTGCCTGATCGCAATCATGTTCTTCCGCCGCTTCTCGTTCATGATCATCGCCGCCGGCCCGCCGCTCGTTGCCATTCTTCTCGCGCTCGGCGCGCTTGGATGGTTCGGCTTCAGCCTGAATATGTTTCTGAACGTGATGACGCCGCTCATCATGGTCATCAGCTTTTCCGACAGCATGCAAATTACCTTTGCTGCGCGCGATCGGCTGCTGGCAGGCGATGACAAGTTCACTGCCTTTCGCAACGCTCTTCTCATCGTGGGGCCTGCCTGCGTGCTGACCCACGCAACGGCCGGCGTATCGTTTATTGCTTTGCAGTTTTCGTCGTCAGACCTCATTCGAACCTTCGGAGAAGCAGGGCTGGTTGCGGTCACCGTCGCCCTGATTGCGGTCTTGATGGGCGTGCCGCTGCTCGGTGTGCTGCTCATTCGCAACGAGGCTGAATTCGTTGCGTCTGTGAGAAACATGGATTCCGCACTAAACGTGCTGCGTCGGTTTTGCGGTTGGATCGCGATCCGAATGGTCGCCCGTCCCGGGCTTTATTCCTTGCTAAGCCTGATCGTCGTCGCCGCGCTCTCGCTCGGTTACGCTCACCTTCAGGCGCGCTATCGGCTCGCAGACCAGGTGCCCGACCGCGAGCAGGCCGTTAGGGCCAGCAGTCGCCTCGACGTCAAGCTCACCGGCGCAAATCCGTTCGATGTCTACGTTCAATTTCCGAAGGGCGCGTCTCTTTTTGTTCCCGAGACACTGTCGGTGATCGCCGACGTCCATTCACTGCTCGAGCATGAGCCGGGCGTTGGCAACGTCTGGTCACTGGAAACCTTACGGCGGTGGCTCGCCGAGAAATTGAACAAATCCGATGTCGAAACGCTCAAAGAATACGTCGACCTGCTGCCGCCTTATCTCACGCGCCGATTTGTTTCGGCCGAGCAGGACGCGGTCATCATCAGTGGCCGCGTTCCTGATTCCGACGCCAGCCAACTGCTGCCGATTGTCGACCGCACGGATCAGGAATTAAACAGCATTCGGACGAAATATCCCGGATACAAGATCGCGGTCACAGGTCTTTCAGTGATCTCGGCGCGTAACAGCGCCCTCATGATCGACAAGTTGAGCCGAGGACTAACGATTGAAATCGTTTTCGTGGCCGCATTTATCGGCCTCGCCTTCTGGTCACCGCTCGTCATGCTTATCAGTATATTGCCGGGGCTGTTTCCGATCGTTCTTGCCGGCACTTTGCTGTTGGTAACGGGGCAAGGGTTGCAATTCGCCAGCGTGATCGCTTTGACCGTATCGTTCGGCCTCGGTTTGAGCGCGACTATTCACTTCCTCAATCGGCTCCAGATCGAGGATATCGACCCGGACCCCGCGGTCGGCGTCGAGCGCGCAACTATTTTGGTTGGCCCACCACTGATCCTGACCTCGGCGGTGCTGGCCTGCGGGCTGGCGATGACCGTCCTCTCAAGTTTGCCCTCGCTGCGGCTGTTCGGGTGGCTCAGCGCCTTTGCAATGGTGGCCGCACTCATCGCGGACTTGTTCATGTTGCGGCCGATCGCCACGTTCCTCAGCAAGATCGTGCGCCGGAGGTCACAGCGCTCGCTGCTGGGGTCTTCAGCCGAATAGGCTGAACGACTAGCTGCGCTTGAGATTGATCGAGGCGCCCCTCAAGGCGGCTTGGCTATCATGCGATCTAATCGAGACCGACTGGCGCGCGCCGTGCGTGATCACGGTCAGACTTGCGGCGAAGGACGATGCTTTGGCCACGACCTGGAAACGGTCGCCTTCCGCTCTGCCGGAAATCGTGCCGGCAGCGTTGCGAGTTGATTCGCTCCAATTGCCGGAAATCACGCCGGCCGAATAGTTGGCGCTGGCGCGCAGATCAAAATTGAAGCTATCGCTGGCGCAGCGGATGTTGAGCTGAAGTTTGCGTTGATCGCCGAGAACATCGTAAACTGCGCGGCACCTGATCAACTCGTGCGTGCCATTGGACAGTTCAATTGTGCCGGAGCCCGACCATTGTCCTGCCAGCCGGTCAAACGCTGCAATACTTTGCGCGTAACATGTCCCCGCAAAATAGAGGGTAAGCGCCATGGCCAAGCCAGCCCCGCGCAATACACTCATCGTCCATTTTGACGGCACTGACATGTCTGAACTCAATACAGCGGCACGCCAATCCGACGACCGCTTGGCTTTCGCTGGTTCCTGATGGAACGTGAAGACGCTGCCGCGGTTGTAATGGAACAATGCACGAAGTTAAGGCATATGACAATGTATCTTAGGATATGCGCCGTTCTCGTCCTCCTTCAAATTTTTAGCGGCATAGCGCTCGCGGTTGACGACAAGCAGCCGGCGGGTCCGCCGGCGGGTGGCATTTTCCAGGGCACGCCGGAAGAACAGGCCGCCTGCGCGCCGGACTCGACCAGGCTTTGTCGCGATGCCATCCCCGATACGTTTCGCGTTCTGGCATGCCTCCAACAAAACCGTCAAAAACTGAGGAAGGTTTGTCTGAAAGTGCTGGAAGATCACGGTCAATAAAGCCAGATCCTGTGGCGAAAACCAGTCAAGCCTGTGGCAGGCCGTGTGACTCTCTTCATCATCACCAATGCGATCAAATCAGCGGCGGCGTACGATCATCGGTAACCCGCCTTGCGGCCGCAATGTAACCTTCTGGACCGGCCATGGCGTACAGCCAGACACCATTTCAAGCGTGAAATTGCGCATGATCGTGGCAATGACGATTGAGGCTTCTTGAATCGCAAACGCCGCTCCGATGCAAATTCGCGGGCCGACGCCAAAAGGCAGATACGAAAATCGGTCAATCGTCTCACGCGCAGCGCCGAAAAAACGGTTGGGATCGAAATGGTCGGGTTTTTTCCACAGCGCACGGTGCCGGTGGAGCACATAGGGTGCAATGACAATCATGGTGCCGGGCTTGATCGGCTCGCCGGCAAGCTCATCGCGACCGATGGCCACGCGGCTAATGGCAGTAATGGGTGGATAGAGCCGGTTGGCCTCGTCGATCACTGCCCGGGTTTCAATAAGCCGATCGGCAAGGCCGTCGGGAACGCCGTCGAACTCGCGATCTGCCTCAGCCTGGACGCGTTCCCGCCACTCACCCGATTGCGACAGCAAGAACAGCGACCAGCTGATGCAGTTGGCGGTCGTCTCGTGACCGGCGGCGATGAACGTCAGGATATTCGCGCGGATTTCAGCTTCCGAGAGCGCTTCACCGGTTTCCGGATCCGCCGCCTCAAGCAAAAAAGTGAGAATGTCACGCGGCGCGCTTTCCGGGTCGGAGGCAATGCGCTCCCGGCGCGTCGAAATAATCGTATCGATCGCGGATTCGAATACGCGAAGCATCGGCCGTAGCTTCCAGCGTGCAGGGCGCGGGACGAAATCCGGTACACCCAACATATCGAATGGGTCGATCCGCCCAATCGTTTCAAAATAGCTTTTCATTGCCAGACGGATATCTTCGGAACTACGCCCCAGCCCGTCGGAAAAGATGGTTCGTTCCAGCACTTCCAACGTGACGCGCGTTGCCTCAACCGCGATATCCACAACCTCGCCTTCGCGTTGAGCAAGCCGCTCAGCCAGCCGGTTAGCCACATCGAGCATCGCGGCGGAAAAATTCATTACCGTTTTCCGCGCAAATAACGGCGCGAGTGCCCGCCGTTGCGTCCGCCAATTGTGACCTTCGGCGGTCAGCAGGCCTCCTATCAACCCCGCGGACAAGACGCGACGCTGCAGCCAGTCTTTCTGGTAGTTTTCGCAGTTGTCGAAAAGAACATGGCGAATTGCGGCCGGATCGCTCACGACCGCGACACGTCCAATGGACAAGCCGCTTATCACGATCGGTTGCTCGAAGTGGGCCGAAGTCCATGCTTCGAGAGGATTATTGGCAAGTACGCGAAGTAGCGAGATCGGGCCCAAAGCCCGCTCCCGCGGCACGGGCGCCGGCGGGCTAATCTCCGCAGAAATATCGAGCAAAACGAACTCCGTTCGCCAATGGACCCAAGCGTAAAAGTGCGTTTATCAAAGCCCCACACCCAACAACCGGCGTGCGCCGGAGTTCCATTCTAGTGCAATTTCGACGATGAAGTGGAGGAACCAGCCGCGACTTCGTCTATTTTCAGATGTTAGATGTCCGTTCCCGCCCTCTTGGAAATTTCAGGGTCTTGCACGTGCCAATCCGAGCATATTCAAAATCCCGCAATGCGCGACTGCTATGCGTCGCATTTGCTGCCTGGCTGATCGCGAACAGTGCCGCTCCGGCCCAGCCGGTCAATGTCGCCGCGCCAGACCCCACCGGGGAATGGCTGGTGGAAAAGCAGGTGGCTCGTATCAAAATCGCCGATTGCGATGGCCGGATGTGGGGCGTGGTGGCCTGGGAAGCGCAACCGGGCGTGGACACCAAAAATCCGGATCCCACCCTCCGATCCCGGCCGACCCTGGGAATGCCGATCCTGCTCGGTATGGCGGCAAGCAAACCGAACAAATGGGAGGGGCAGATTTATAATTCCGAGGACGGCCACACTTATTCTGCCAGCATCAGCCTGCTCGATCCAAATACCCTGCGCGTGCAAGGCTGTTTCCTTGGCTTTTTATGTGGCGGCGAAAAGTGGACACGCGTCGAGCCGCAGAACGCGGCGGCTACCTCTCCACCACCACGCACACCGGCAAAGCCTGGCAACAAACCGAAAGCAACGGTCGGCCAGCCGGAGCCGAGCGATGATGTATGCTCAAGAGCGCTTGGCTCTACGGGGCTTACCCATGAGCGCGGGCTGAAATAGCACCGCCGCCGCCAAAGTGCAGACTAACGACAACGCCAGCAGCTTACCCATGCTTGAGGTGCCGGGATGTTGCGAAAGCCACAGGCTTCCGAAGGCGGTTGCCGTGGTCAGAGCGCTCCAAATCACGGCGCGCGTGAGGCTCGACTGCAGCAGGTCCGTACGGCCGGATCGCCAGGCCATTATGTAGTAAATTTTAAACGCAACGCCGACGCCCAAAAGCAAAGGCAGCGCAATAATGTTGGCGAAGTTCAGCGGCATTCCGATCAGGACGCAGATCTCAAGCGTTACGACGCCCGCCAATAAAAGCGGCACGAGAGTGAGCAAAACATCGCCGAACCGCTTCAAAACGATCCAAAGCAGAATTGCAATCGAAACGAGCGCATAAAACCCCGCTTCGAAGAATGCCCTGACAATCGTGTGACTTGATTCAAGGATCGAAATCGGACCGCCGGTGGCGTTTGGATAAGCCGCTTGGACCGCGCGCGCGAACGACCGCAGAACTTCGGTGTCGTTGGTATTGCCTTTCGGCGCAATCTCAATGCGAGCGCGGCCATCGGGCGCCACCCACTGCTGTTTAAGGGATGGCGGCAGATTGTCCTTGCTGACCCGTTGCGCGCCCAGGAACCCGCGCAATTGAGCGACGTCAGTTTCCAATGGCACGATGAACGCGTTTTGTGCCCGTACCCGCGCCTGCTCGTCGGCCTGCGCCAATTTTACCGCGTCAGCGGCCAGACGCCTGGCCGCATCGGCACCAGGCCCTTTGGCATTCCCTGCGATTTTACCGAGCTGATCGGCCATGCCATTAAGGGCTGCAATATTTTCGCTATCGGTCGGCGGTTTGCTCGATCCCGGCTTTTGCAGGGACGGCCCGAGCTGCCGGCCGAGCTCCTGGATCAGGCCGAGCTTTTTATCCTGATCCTGGGGCACAAAGTTAAGCAACGTCCTCGCCTGCAAGACCTGCGGCAGCTTCTGCAATTTCTCAACTGCTGGCACAGCTTCATCGAGCGACGAGGTAACTATGTTGACCGAGTTGGTTCCGGCCCGCGGGTCAGCGCCGAGTTCGAGCAAGGTCGAGATCGACTCCGTCTGGGGACTGCGCAAATGAATGGGGTCGAAGTCGAAGGTCAGAAAATAGAGTAGCGGGGAGCCCAGCACGGCTACCGCGAGCGTCCCCACAATGACAGGAATGCGGTAGTCCTGAAGAAATCGGTCGACCGGCGCAAGCGCGCGGTATCCGATGGGCTCTGGCTCTCCGGTTGGATTGAGCACAGTGATGAGTGCCGGCAGCAATGTAATGCTTGTAACGTAAGCAATCAGCATGCCCGCACCGGCAATTTCGCCCAGTTCCGAGACGCCGCGATAGTCAGTCGGAAGGAACGACAGGAACCCCGCCGCCACTGCCGTTGCCGCCAGTGTCAGTGGGACGCCTATTTTTTCCGCCGCCTGAATAAGTGCCGGACGAAGCTTGGGTACATCGTGGCGTTCAGCGCGATAGCGCACCGAAAACTGAATCGCGAAATCGACTCCGAGCCCGACAAACAAAACCGCAAATGCGACCGAAATCATGTTCAGTGCGCCGACCATCATCAACCCGAGCGCAGCGGTGAGCGCCAATCCCACTGAAAGATTGATGAACACGGCGACAATGATGCGCGCCGACTTAAGCGCCAGCCAAAGAATGGTAAGCACAATGACGACGGTGCCGATAGCGTTCGCCAGGGCGCCTTGCTGAACGGTTGCGAATTCTTCATCCGCCATTGGCACCGCACCACTCAGCCGAACCCGCGCTTGGTATTTTTGCTCGAGCTTTAGGTCGGAAGCGGCCTGGCGGATAGCTTTGCTCGAGGCCTCCCCGGGCTGGAGCGCGGAAAAATCAAGCACGGGTCGGACTTCGATGAGTCGCCGCACGTCGGTGGTCTCGGGCTGCTGGCCGTTCAACATCGCCTGCCAGGAAAACGAGGCCGGGCGCCCCGCCAGCGCATCCTCAATAGTTGTTGAGGCCATCGACAGCGGCCGCGCCAGCGCATCGAGCGTGATCATGTCGTTTTGCACGCCGATGAGCCCCAGCGAGAGCGTGCGCGTGAGGCCGCGCAGGCTGGGATCGCCGACTAGCGTGCCGACGAGAGGCGCTGCTTGCCCGAGGCCCTTCGTGAAGTTCGCGACATCTTCAGTTGGCCTATACAACAGTCCGTTGCGCGCAAAGAATTCACTACCCCCAATGTCATCGACGGAGTGGAACAATTGAGGTCGCGATTGCAGTTGTGCGGCCAGGTCGGCACCAGCCCGCGACGCATATTCCGCGGAGGGCGCGTCGACGACGATCAACGTGGAGCCAAAATGGCCAGGAAAGGTCTTCTCAAATTCGGCTTCGCGCTTGCGCCAATCAAGATCTGGGGAAATGAGTTTATTGACGTCGGTGTTGATAGCGAAATGCCGGGCTGAATAGGCTACTGAACCCAGTGTTGCGGCCAGGGCTAAGGCGATGATTGGCCAAGGGAATCGGGTGCAAAAACCGACAACTCCAGTAACTAATGACCTCAACATGGGAAATGCAGCCTTCCGGGCACAGGACACCCCTACTTGCGTTCGAAAGCAATATTATCAATGCTTTCCGAGTGGAACTTTTGCATGCGTCATTGATTGACGCTGACTGAGAGCCTAGGTAGCCGAGGGGGCATTGGGCGACAGAGAATATTCCGTGCGGTTTTGCCAAGGCACGAGCGCCTCCGAGTTTAGTGGGGAAGGTAATTAAAGCATGACGGCGCCCAATGAGGATTTCCTGACACAACCGTCTCCAAGCATCCTCAACTCGATCAAGAGCCCCGCCGATTTACGCCGTGTTAATGCGCGGAACCTCCAACAGGTTGCCGACGAATTGCGCGCCGAGACAATCAATGCAGTCGCCGTTACCGGTGGCCACTTGGGAGCCAGCCTTGGCGTGATAGAACTAACAGTGGCGCTGCACTACATCTTCGACACCCCTAATGACAAACTGATTTGGGACGTCGGCCATCAGGCCTATCCGCATAAAATCCTGACCGGCCGCAGAGACCGCATTCGCACGCTGCGTACCGGTGGCGGTTTGTCCGGTTTCACCAAGCGCTCGGAAAGCGAATACGACTGCTTCGGCGCTGCGCACTCGTCGACTTCAATCTCAGCCGGATTGGGAATGGCGGTCGCTCGCGACCTCGCCGGTCAGAAGCACAATGTGATCTGCGTGATCGGCGACGGTGCAATATCTGCCGGCATGGCCTACGAGGCCATGAATAATGCCGGCGCGATGAACCGGCGCCTCATAGTTATTTTGAACGACAACGAGATGTCGATCGCCCCGCCCGTCGGTGCAATGTCCAACTATCTCACGCGTTTGCTGTCGAGCCCGATGTACATGTCGTTGCGCGACCTCGGCAAACAAGTCGCCGGTCACTTGCCCAAATTCTTCAAGGAGAAGGCCTCTCTCGCCGAGGAATTGGCGCGCGGCTTTGTTACCGGCGGGACGTTGTTCGAAGAGCTTGGATTCTACTACGTCGGCATAGTCGACGGGCACGATCTAGATCAACTGTTGCCCGTGCTCGAAAATGTCCGCAACGCAGACAATGGACCGTTTCTCGTGCACGTGCGCACGCAAAAGGGTAAAGGCTACGCGCCGGCCGAAGCCTCACAAGATAAATATCATGGTGTGGTCAAATTCGATGTTGCGACCGGTAAACAGCAGAAGGGCGTTTCGAATGCGCCCTCCTACACGAAGGTATTTGGCGAAAGCCTGGTGAAGGAAGCGAAGAAAGACGACAAGATCGTCGCCATCACCGCAGCGATGCCAGGCGGCACTGGCGTCGATATTTTTGCCAAGGTGTTTCCGGACCGTGCCTTCGACGTGGGAATTGCGGAGCAGCACGGGGTTACGTTTGCTGCGGGATTGGCGACACAGGGCTACAAGCCCTTCGTCGTCATATATTCGACATTTCTTCAGCGCGCGTACGATCAAGTCGTCCATGATGTGGCGATCCAGAAGCTGCCGGTGCGCTTCATGATGGATCGCGCGGGCCTGGTTGGCGCCGACGGCCCGACCCATGCCGGGTCATTCGATCTGGCTTATCTTGGCTGTCTGCCTCATTTCGTAATTATGGCACCTGCCGATGAGGCTGAACTCGTCCACATGGTGGCGACGGCTGCCGCGATTGATGATCGACCCTGTGCAGTACGCTATCCCCGCGGCGACGGCGTTGGGGTCGCAATGCCGGAAGCCGGCGTGCCGCTTGAAATCGGCAAGGGCCGCATCATCGCGCATGGCAACACGGTCGCTCTGCTCTCACTCGGCACGCGACTCGCCGAATGCAGCAAGGCAGCCGAGACGCTCGCAGCGCATGGCATTTCGACCACCGTCGCCGATGCACGCTTCGCCAAGCCGCTCGATCGCGAGCTCATCCTGAAGCTAGCGCGCGAGCATGAATTGCTCGTCACAATCGAGGAAGGTGCCATCGGCGGCTTCAGCGCGCAGGTGATGCAATTGCTCAGCGATGCCGGTGCGCTCGAACGCTCCGGCTTTAAAGTCCGCAGCATGGTATTGCCGGATGTCTTCATCGATCACGATAGCCCGCCAGCCATGTATGCCAAGGCCGGACTCGACGCGAACGGCATCGTCAACAAGGTCTTCGACGTGTTCGGGTCGCGTCACGCTCCGGAATTGCAGCCTGCCGAAATCGCGTTTCTCGCCGAACGAGCGCAGCGCCGCCGGCAGACGAAGGCAATGAATGGGCATGCCAAGGGGGTAACCGGATGAAGGTTATTCTAGCGAAACCGCGCGGCTTCTGCGCCGGGGTCGTGCGCGCGATCGAGATTGTTGAGCGCGCGCTCGATAAATACGGCCCGCCGGTCTACGTACGCCACGAAATCGTACACAACAAATGGGTGGTTGATGCGCTCAAAGCGCGCGGCGCTCATTTTGTCGAAGAGCTGTCCGAGGTGCCGCCGAATGCAATCACCATCTTCAGCGCCCATGGCGTTGCGAAGAAGGTCCAGGTGGAAGCTGCGGAGCGGGGTCTGCGCGTACTCAACGCCACTTGCCCACTCGTGTCAAAGGTGCATGCGCAAGGTCGGCACTATCTGCGCAACGGGCGTACGGTCATCCTGATCGGCCATGCCGGCCACCCGGAGGTGGAAGGCACACTGGGACAGATCCCCGGCCCGGTGATCCTCATCCAGACCGAAGCGGACGTGAATGGCCTCGATTTGGCGGAAGACACGCCGATCGCCTATGTGACCCAGACCACGCTCAGCGTCGACGACACCAAGGGAATCATCGCGGCGCTGTTCCGCCGCTTCAAGGACGTGGTCGGACCGGGCACGCAGGACATCTGTTATGCGACACAGAACCGCCAAACTGCCCTGCTCGAGTTGACCAAGCTGGTTGACGTGATTTTCGTGGTTGGCGCCAAAAACAGCTCAAACTCGAATCGCCTGCGCGAAATTGGCATTGAAGCCGGCGTTCATACCCACCTAATCGCCAATGGCAGCGAAATAAAGCCGGAGTGGTTGCACAACGTCGAGGTTGTTGGCATTACGGCGGGTGCCTCGGCACCGGAAATCATGGTACGTGACGTGATCAATGCGTTGCGTGCGATCGAGCCGGTGGAGGTCTTCACCCTGCCCGGCCAGGATGAACACATCGAATTCAGGGTACCGGTCGAGCTGCTCGACGTGACCGGTGCGCAGCAAATAAGTAAGGATAGTGGTCTTGGGCATTCCTCTTCTTCAGAAGCTGTTTGTAGGTAGCTACGTCGTTCGCCAGCGCCTCACCGGGCGCAAGCGCTATCCCCTCGTGCTGATGCTTGAACCGCTGTTTCGGTGCAATCTCGCTTGCGCGGGCTGCGGAAAGATCGATTATCCTGATCCGATCCTGCACCAGAATATGTCCGTGGAGGACGCCCTCCACGCGGTTGACGAGTGCGGTGCGCCGGTCGTGTCGATCGCCGGCGGCGAGCCATTGCTGCACAAACAGTTACCGGAAATCGTACGCGGCATCGTCGCGCGGAAAAAATTCGTCTACCTGTGCACCAACGCGCTGTTGATGGACAAGAAGCTGTCGCAATATGAGCCCAGCACCTTCTTCACCTGGTCGGTGCATCTCGACGGCGACAAGGAGATGCACGATCACTCGGTTTGCCAGCCGGGCACCTACGACCGCGCCGTAACAGCAATAAAGCACGCCAAGGAGCGCGGCTTTCGCGTGAACATCAATTGCACCTTGTTCAACACAGCGCAGGCCGACCGCGTCGCCACTTTCTTCGACACCGTCACTGAGCTCGGTGTGGACGGTATTACGGTGTCGCCGGGTTACGCCTATGAGCGCGCACCCGACCAGCAGCACTTCCTCAATCGCGGCAAGACCAAGCAGCTGTTCCGCGACGTGTTCAAGCGCGGGCCCAGCAAGGCAAAGTGGTCGTTCAGTCAATCCAGCCTGTTCCTCGACTTCCTCGCGGGCAACCAGACCTACCACTGCACGCCTTGGGGTAATCCGACGCGCACCATCTTCGGCTGGCAGAAGCCCTGCTATCTGCTCGGTGAGGGCTACGCGCGGACCTTCGACGAACTGATGAACGAGACCGATTGGGACACCTACGGCACCGGCAACTACGAGAAGTGCGCCGACTGCATGGTGCATTCCGGCTTCGAGGCGTCCGCAGTTCAAGATGCCGTCGCTCATCCTCTCAAGGCCTTGGGCGTCAGCCTGCGCGGCGTCCGCACCGAAGGCGCCATGAGCCCCGAAATTCCGCTCGACCGCCAAAGGCCCGCACAATACGTCTTTTCGAAACATGTCGAGCACAAACTCGACGAAATTCGCAAAGCGAGTGAAAAGCCCGAGTTGCTCAAAACAGGCTGATCGGACGCGCCCGTTATTAGCGGCTGAATGGAACTCACGGGCGTGATAGCCCGTTATGTACGCACCAACGGCCTTTGGAATTCGGCCATGCGCGGGCGTACCATTCTTCTCATCACAGTGTTAGGCGCGGCGATCCCGCTGCCTGATGCCGGCCACGCGCAGCTGTCGCCGCAGGGGGTTATCGGCGGCATTAGTCGCCCTTTCCGACAAATGTTCGGCCATTTCGGCCATTTCCCGCGGGCTCGCCATTATCGCGCGTCTGGCGCCGAAGCGCGGGCAGCGGCCGCCGCCATCCAACGAGACCTCGAACGTCGCTGGGTCCCGTCTTGGGCGGGTCGGCCCACCGGTCTGGCCCGATGCCTATGAAGACTTGCTGGGCTTTACTTTTTGGCCGGACGACTACGCATCGCGACTTCGCGGCCGCGGCTTCGACGTGATTGCAGACACGATCACTGGGCGTTTCGATTCACCGCGGCCATCGGCTCGCGCTGCCACGACGGGTGCCGCCGTCAAAAATGATTCGAACAATGAAAGCTCCGTGGATCTGTGCGGCGATTTCCCAAACACGGAGAGCAACTGGCCGGCCGCGCGCGTCGAACAGATATTGCAGTTATCTGACGCCCAACATGAGGCGCTTGAGAAAATGCAAATGGCGGTGGCCCAATCAATCAAGAATATCAGAGCAGATTGCCGCGGGCCTGGCACGCTCGCGCCGCCCGATCGGCTGGGAGCCTTGGTGCAAACGCTTTGGACCGTGCGCGACGCCGGTATCTCCTTGCGCGGGCCGCTCAAGAACTTCCACGATACCCTTACAAATACGCAGAAAGACAGTTTTGCAGGTCATCAGCCGCTAAACGGTTCACCTCCCGATCCAAAAACCGCTAACAATGGCATGAACAAGCAGGTTCAAGCTTGCGCGTCACAAAACGCCGAAAAAGCTGAACGCATGATCAAAGAAATTGAAATGAAAATTCGGCCAAACAAGGATCAGGCACCAAGTCTGGAAGATTTTCACAAGGCCTCAGCGGATATGGCCAAGCTGCTGATCGCTTCATGTGCGCAGCCGATTCCCGCTGATCCCATGGCGCGACTGGACGCAGCCGACGATCAACTGACCGCCATTAATTATGCAGCAACGACGGTGCAAATTGCGTTCGGTAACTTCTATCTCAAGCTCAACAACGATCAAAAAGCCCGCTTTGACTCGCTAGCGCGCTGATTGTCACATACCGAAAGTCACTTTGACGGTTTTGCTGGCTTTCAAATAGCGATAACGGGCGATCGCCCATAACGGAAAGAATTTTCGATATCCGTGATAGCGCAGGTAAAAAACGCGGGGAAAACCGGTCGCGGTGTATCGTTCTTCGGCCCAAAAACCATTCTCGGCCTGCGTTTGCGAAAGGTATTGCACACCGCGCGCCACCGCCGGGTGGTCGATGTCGCCGCTGGCCATGAGCCCGAGGACCGCCCAGGCTGTCTGAGAGGACGTACTTGAGGCCGGCTCGTGGCCGCGATAGTCGAGCTTATAACTCGTGCCGTCTTCTCCCCAACCGCCATCCGAATTTTGAATGGAGACGAGCCAATTCGCGGCTTTACGGATTTCAGCAGACTTATGATCGATGCCGCACGCATTGAGCGCGCAAAGCACCGACCATGTGCCGTAAATATAGTTCAGGCCCCAGCGCCCATACCAACTGCCGTCCGGCGTCTGCGTGCCACGCAGGTACTCAACTCCACGCGACAGGGACTTGCCTCGGTCCAACGTTTCGCCAAGTTGCGCCAGCATTGAGACACACCGAGCGGTAACATCTTCTGTCGGCGGATCGATCAGCGCTCCATGATCGGCGAAGGGAATATTGTTGAGATAGTCGTAAACGTTATCGACGTCGAACGCCGCCCAACCACCGTTGCGGCTTTGCAGACCTTCGACCCATTCGACGGCACGTTTAATGGCTTGGTCGTAACGCTTGCCGGCCCCAGACCGGCGTGCGCGATCCATCGCCATGACGACCACCGCGGTATCATCGAGATCAGGATAGTGCGGATTGGCATATTGGAAGGCCCAACCGCCAGGCCGCACGTGCGGGCGCCGGGTGGTCCAGTCTCCGGCAACATCGAGAACCTGGCGAGGCAGCAACCAGTCGAGACCGCGCAAAGCACTGGCACGGGCCTCGTCGTTACCGACTTCGAGCAACGCGTGACAAGCGAGGCCGGTGTCCCATACCGGCGAAACGCAGGGCTGGCAGTAGGCCTCATTGCTGCTGACTACGAGTAGTTTCTCAATCGCGTCGCGCGCAACCCCGGCGTTTGTATTATTCCCAAGCACATCGAACATCATCACCGAATTGGCCATCGCCGGAAAAATCGCGCCGAGCCCGTCTTCGCCGTTAAGCCGCTCGGTAACGAAGGCAACGGCTCGATCGATGGCGCGCCGCCGCAGGCCTTTTGGAAAAAACTTGACGGCCGGCCGGAGCATGAAATCGACGCCGCGAAACAGGGCAAACCAGACCCAGCGCTGGTGCGGGGCCTTCGCTGCGGGCCCGATCGAACGCGGCGGTTCGACAAACAGCTCGTCGATACTGACGCCAAGCGGATTCTCTGCGCGCGGGCGCAATGCCTGCAAAACCAGCAGCGGCACCAGCACAGTGCGCGCCCAATATGACACTTTCGACAGATGGAACGGAAACCAGCGCGGCAGCAGCATAATCTCAATTGGCATCTCCGGCACGCTGCGCCAGTCCAAAATGCCGTAGAGCGACAGCAAGACGCGGGTGAATACGTTGCAATGGACCGCGCCGCCACGAGCCAGGATTGCTTCGCGTGCCTTCCGCATGTGAGGAGCATCCGGACTATCGCCGGTCATCTTGAGCGCAAAATAGGCTTTCACGCTTGCGCTCATGTCAAAGTCGCCCTGGTGATACAGTGGCCAGCCGCCATGCTTGCCCTGGATGCGGCGTAGATAATTGGCGATTTTTCTCTCTAGGCTTTCATCCCTCGGCTCGCCGCGATAATGCCGCAGCAAAACATATTCGGCGGGAATTGTCGCATCGGCTTCCAGCTCGAAAACCCAATGTCCATCCCCCTGCTGGCATCCAAGGAGCGCACGCACGGTGCCTCCAATTGCGTGCTCGATATCGAGCGCCCGTGGCAACAAACGCGCGCCATCTGCGACCACTGTCGTCATGCGGCTGCCCGCAGATGATGATTGACGAGATCGGCGGCCCGATAACCTGAGCGAACCGCACTTTCGATTGTCGCGGGCAAGCCTGTCTGCGTCCAATCGCCGGCCAAAAACAAATTGTTCCACGCCGTTTCCGCCGCCGGTCGTAGCGCATTCTGCTCGGGCGTTGCAGCGAAGGTCGCGCGCCGCTCACGTACGATTTGCCAAGGCGGAAGATCGGCGGGAAGACCGGCGACCTTCGAAATATCGTTCCATATCGTCTGTGCCAACTCCGTTCGTGGCATATCGAACAGACGGCCAGCGTCACTGATCGTGGCGGAGATCCGGCCGGGTAGCGGAAATATCCATTCGCAAGTGCCGTTGATGATCCCAAGCATCGGTGGCAAATGAGCGGGCGGATCCACGCGGAAATGCGCGTTCACGATTCCACGAAACAATGATGGCGCCAGCAGGTCAGGCACAAGACTTGTCGCGACATAGGGCGGAACCGAAAGGACAATGGCATCATTTTCGCCCAGATCGACGGTGTGCCTGGCAAATTGAAGTCGCGATACGCGCCCATCGGAAAAGATCATTGCTACCAACTCGTCTTCAAATGCGATTGAAACTCCTCTTTGATTCAAATGGGCTATTGCAGGCTCAACAAAAACGCTTCCCAATCCCTCCCGTGCCAATAGCGGCCGGCAGGCTTGACCACCGAGCGCCAGAGTTTCGCGGATGAGTGCGCCAGCAAGTTTCGCCGATCCCTCCCGCGGCGAAATGTTCAGCGCCGCAAGCAATAACGGTTCGAGAAAACGATCGTAAATCGGGCCGCCGCAATTCATCACCTCCTCGATTGGTCTGTCCGCCGATGCCCAGGCCAGGCGTGCAAGTGGCAGGTAGTCCACGACGGCCGTTTGCGGGACCCGCCGATCCTTATTGAACACCCACCAGGGAAACCGACTGTCACCGAACCGTAAGGTCCATTGCTCGCCGCTTGCGATATCGATAAACGGGAATTGCGCTTCGTCAGGCCCACGCAAACCCGCCCGTGACCCGATCGCCTCAGTGAATGACAGCGCGGCGTGATTTCCGGACAGCAAAAGATGCGTTCCGTTGTCGATCATCATGCCGGCTGCTTGATCATAATATGAGCGGCAACGGCCGCCGGCATACGCGGTCGCTTCATGGACCACGAGGGCCCGGCGCGACCGGGTCAAACGCTCGGCAGCAGCAAGACCTGCCAAACCCGCGCCAACAATGTGGATCGTACCTGCGTCAGACGAATGCATGCCGCAAAGCGACCCACAATAAATAGGATTTGTTGACCTGGACACGGTTCCGTGGCGTGGCCCAGCCGCGCGATACCATGTCTTCAAGCATCTGGCGATACACTGCACCCATTATTTTCGGGGCGCGCACAACCTGGCGTGAGCAGGCGGACATGATCTCGCTGGCTTTTGTGAAATGCCCACGCGCACGTTCGACCACAAACGAACAGGCCGAACCAATGTGAGGATCCGACACGACCACCTTTGGATCTGTGGTTTCGATATTTGCGAGCCTCAACGCCTCTCGCGGAAGGTACAGGCGCCCCACGGCAGCATCTTCATCTATGTCACGCAAGATATTTGTAAGTTGGAGCGCACGACCGAGATGATGCGCGAGCGCCTTCCCATCAACGTCATTCATGCCGAAGATGCGCACGCACAGGCGGCCGACAGCACAGGCGACCCGATCGCAATAAAGCTCAAGCTCATTTAGACTCGGGCCTTGAATATCCGCACGCGCATCCATTTCCACCCCGTCGATAACGGCAAGGAAATCATCTTTGTGCAAGCCAAAGCGAGCTATGGCCTCCGCGAGACGTTCAAGCCCGCTCGGAACACTCCCGGAATAGAGCGCATCGATATTTTTCCGCCATACCGACAGAAGTGCAAGCCGCTGCGGACGCGGCATATCATTGTCGGCAATGTCATCTACCTCACGGCAGAACGAATATACTTCAAACATCGCCCCTCTTTTCTCGCGGCTCAAAATACGCATCGCAAGATAAAAAGAGCTGCCGCCTGCGCGGTTCGCGGCCGGCGAATGACCCGTTGTCGGATTTGGAGTTTGCACGTTCATGGGGTCTGGTATCGGTGCGCCGGGGTCATTGTCCGCAATAGCCGGCGCAGTATAGCGCGTGCGCCGCCGTTTACAGCAGCTGCCAGCGCTTCGGCTTTTGTAAGGTGCACGCGCTCGGCCAATGGGTCGCGAACCATAAGAATCGCCAACAATTGGCTCGCAAGAGATTGGATGACCGAGATTTCAAGCGCAAGCCGCGTGTCGTTTACCTTCGCCTCAAGCCCGCGACTTTCATGCAGCAAGCCCGACGTGCGCCCCACCAATTCACGCAGGCAATTCCGCAAAGCCGGGCTTACCTGAGCGTCGCTGAGTGTTTCAACGCCAGCCCCACTCGCGGCCAGCGCATCAAGGGGAATGTAGACCCGGTCGAGCGCCCGATAGTCCTTGGCGCAATCTTGCAGATGGTTGATGATTTGCAATGCCGCGCACAGCGCATCCGACCCCGGCCATGTATCTCTCGCTTCGCCGTGCACGTCGAGCACAAAGCGGCCGACCGGCATAGCCGAACGCGAGCAATAGTCGATCAGTTCGTCCCAATTGGCGTAGCGGTGTTTGGTTGCGTCCTGCCGGAATGCGCTCAGCAAATCCTGTGCGTGGCGCGTAGTCAGCCCACGGCTGCTTAGAATTGTGCGCAGTGCCAGCCCTTCCGGATCGTCGCCGCCGGTTCCGAGCAAGCTGGATTCGAGGCGATCAAGCCGGGCAATTTTTTCCACACTGGTAAGGTCAGGATGATCGGCGATGTCATCTGCGACGCGAACGAATTCGTAGAACGCCAGAATGGCGTGCCGGTACCGCCGCTTGATCAGTCGAGATGCGACCGGAAAATTCTCGTCATTTGCGCCCTTGCCGGATCGAAGTTCACCGCTGTGCGTCATTGCAGGCTCGGCGCATCGGCGTGAATGCGTCCCTTCCACTGGCCCCCTCGCCCCCGCAGATACTGATATGCGGAATCGATGGTGTAATACAGATAGAGCGACGCGATTCCGGGAAGGGCAACACCCCACAGGGGCGACAGGCGATAGAACCGCAGTGTCGGTATAAACGACATTGCCATCGCTAGCCAGGCAGCCAGTCCCAAAGCGCGTGGCCAGCCCGTGGCAAAGATTGCGAGCAGCGGCGGCGCAACGAAAATTATCGCCATACTCACCGTCGTCATCGCCAATAAGAACGGCGAGTAACGAAGCTGGGCATAGGCGGACCGTGAAACCATCCGCTTGACGTCTGACAGCGTGCCGTATGGCCGGATGCTGCGCACGCGATCGGTTAGACCAACCCAGATTGGACCAATTGCCTTGAGTTTCGCCGCTAACGAACAGTCATCGATCAATGCGTTTCGAATACTCGCGATGCCGCCAGCCCTTGCGAGAGTGTCCGCGCGGACAAGCATGCACCCACCGGCTGCTGCCGCAACGCTTGAATCGGGCCGGCAGACCTTCGAGAATGGAAACAACATTTGAAAAAAATAAACGAAGGCCGGCACATGGCTACGTTCAGCAAGACTCTCACAACGCAGTTTTGCCATCAACGAAGTCAACACAAACCGCCCGGCGGATGACTGCCTTACGAGCCAGGCAACCGTATCCGGCGCGTGCACAATATCGGCATCGGTGAGCAGAAGATATTCCGGCTGCAATTTTTCGGCGGCAGCAATGCCCTGCCTAAGCGCCCAAAGCTTTCCAGTCCACCCCCGGGGAGGTCCTTCACTCCTGACGACCGTCATTTTACGCTGAGGGACCGTTGCCGCCGCCTGCGTCGCCGTCGCCGCTGTCTCGTCGCTGCTGTCGTCGTCCACTACAATGATGCTAAATTGCCCGGCATACTGCTGCCGCAGGAGGGACTGTACGCTTTCCGCGATGTATTCCGATTCATTGCGGGCCGGGACGACGGCAACCACGGCGGGCCACCGTTGTATCCCGGGGATATCTCTGCCCGTGTCGCGTACCCGGCCCAGCCAAAAAGCGCCACGGCCCCCGATCAGGTAAAGCCACATCAATACACAGATAACTGCCAGCGCACCGCTCATTGAAGGAAAGGTTTCTGGTTGCATTAGACCCCTACTTTTAACATCGGAAAGCGCCAATTGGTTCTGCCGATTTCGCGGTTTTGCCGAAACGGCGAGTTTGACGGTAACTATCCCATCCCTCTTAAAATCACGGGTAAACACATGGCCGCGCTATCACAAGCCCGAATCAAGCTGTCTTAGGCAAAAAAACCAGCCTTGCAGCGGTACAAAACCCGACTAGTCTTCGACGCAAGAAAAAATGGATGGAAAGTCATGCTGCCTTCTTCAAGTGACGTGATCGTGGTCGGTGCCGGGAATGCGGCCTTTTGCGCCGCCCACGCAGCGGCCGAGCACGGCGTCTCCGTCCTGGTTCTTGAACGTGCGCCGGAAGAAGAATCCGGCGGCAATAGTCGCTTCACGGCGGGCGCGTTTCGTTGCGTCTACGACGGCGTTGACGATTTGCGTGCGCTGATGCCCGACCTGACAGATGAAGAAGTCGCCAATACCGATTTCGGCACTTACACCCAGGACAAATTCTTCGACGACATGGGTCGCGTTACGGAATATCGGACCGATCCAGACCTTTGTGAACTGCTAATTACGCGCAGCAAGGATACGATGCGGTGGATGCAGAAGAAAGGCATCCGCTTTATTCCGATATACGGACGGCAAGCATATAAAATCGACGGAAAATTCAAATTCTGGGGTGGTCTGACGGTCGAAGCCTGGGGCGGTGGCCCAGGCCTCGTTGAAGCCCATACCAAGGTCGCCAAGAAAAACGGAGTAACGGTCGCTTACAACGCACGCGCATTGGCGCTGATCGCCGATGATGATGGCGTCCATGGCGTGCGCGTGAAGCACAATGGCCGCACCGTTGAGGTCAAGGCGAAATGTGTGGTGCTTGCGGCCGGCGGGTTTCAGGCCAATACCGAGATGCGCACGCGCTATCTTGGCCCAACATGGGAGCTCGCCAAGATTTCGCGGCACGCGATTCAACACCGGCGACGGCATTCGTATGGCACTCGACATCGGCGCCATGCCGATCGGCAACTGGTCGGGTTGCCACGCGGTCGGGTGGGATCGCAACGCCCCTGAGTTTGGCGACCTCGCCGTCGGTGATAACTTCCAGAAGCACTCATATCCATGGGGCATCATGATCAATGCCAATGGCGAGCGCTTCGTCGACGAAGGGGCGGATTTTCGTAACTACACCTATGCCAAGTATGGCCGCGTGATCCTGATGCAGCCGGGCCAGTTCGCCTGGCAGATCTTCGACAAAAAGATTATTCCAATGTTGCGCGACGAATATCGCATCAAGCAAGTCACCAAGGTTCGCGCAGACACGCTCGAGGAGCTGGTGAAAAAGCTCGACGACGTAAACGCCGAACGCGCGCTGGAGACGATCAAGGCATACAACAAAGCGGTGCGCACCGACATTAAGTTCAATCCCAATGTTAAGGATGGACGCCGGACCGAGGGTCTATCCATCAACAAATCGAACTGGGCCAACACAGTCGAAGAAGCGCCATTCGAGGCCTACGCCGTGACTTGCGGTATCACTTTTACTTTCGGCGGGCTCAAGATCGATACGTCCGGCCGTGTGATCGACACCGACGGTCAGGCAATCGCTGGCCTGCACGCAGCGGGCGAGTTGGTCGGCGGGTTGTTCTATTTCAACTATCCGGGCGGCACCGGCCTGATGGCCGGGTCGGTTTTCGGAAAGATCGCGGGCACCACAGCCGGGCAGCGGGCTGCGCAGATGCCGGCGTGAGCGCGGCAAGTCGGGGCCAAACGCGCGCCCGCATGGTTGGGCAGCCCGACAGACCTGAGCGAGGACTTGGGACGCTTCCCACCCTTCAAGCGGAGAAGGTTCACGGCGTTTGTCTTCGTGATAGTTTCGTTGGTGAACCGTCCCTTGAGACGGGGTCCAATGGGGTAAGGGAGGAGTTATGAATCTCGAAAAACATGGCGATCATGCCGCGCTCATCGGCCGTCTTTTCTATTCGTCGCTGTTCATACTGTACGGGTACTTTAAATTGACGGGGCTAGCCGGAACGACGGCCTATATGACCAAGCAGGGACTTCCGGCGCCTGCAGTCAGTGCCATTCTGGCGGCCGTTATTGAGCTCGGCGGTGGCCTGCTGATGTTGATCGGCTATCAGACGCGGTTGGTCGCCCTCGGTCTCGGCGTCTACGTACTTATCGCTGCCCTGATCGCCCACACCAATTTCGCCGATGGCAATCAGATGTCTCACTTCATGAAGAACATGGCCATCGTCGGCGGATCGCTGGCATTTGTCGCGTTCGGCGCCGGCGCCTATTCGCTGGACGGGCGAAAGACGTAAGCAGGCGTCTATTGAACTAGCCCGGCTCTTCCGCTTGGCGGGCAAGGGCCGGGACCATGCCGTTGATTGCGCGATCGACCAAACGGCCACCGGCTATTTTGGCTGGGCTTTGCCGGCTCGTTCTCGCAGTCGATAAAATTGAATAGCGGACCGGGCCGTTTCCGGCCTCAGTTTCTTAAACCTCTCCAAATATTCTCCGGATACCCCATTCGCCCGGTAACTGGCGCCGCCTTGCAAGGTCAAAATGGCATTCGTCGACTTCCAGGAAAGATCAATCGACTTCGCCAAGACCAGAATTTGATCGCCAGTATCGTGTACCAACGCACGCTCGATCGCTCCAATCGGCAAATCGGCCAGTAAAGACAGCGACGCCGCAGTTTCATCGAATTTTCGCAACTCAGCGAACTTACAGACCTGAGCTTCGGTGAGCTCACCTTTTTTATGCAATTGCTCCACATATGCCATGGCGGTTATAAAATTTGAAGAATGCTCGCGCAAGTCCGTCTGAATCTGGTCCGCGGCTTTTTTGATCATGTCGCGCACTAAATCGGCTTTGCCGCGATCAGCGGTCTCAAATTTGAGCCGCACCGTTTCCGAAGCGGTTTCGAACAACGTCAACAGGTATTCGCGCGGAATTTCGGGACGCGTCCAAACCAACAGTGCAAGTTCGCTATCATTTTCAGAGCGCGTGACGAGCCTTGAATAGCCGAATTCAGAAAACCGGGCACCGGCATTGGCTGCCGTGCTGATGACCACTTTCTGATTTCCCCGCTCAACGAGGACGTCGGTAACACCCTCGCTGAGACGGCTGCGCTGAGAGATTGCAAGTAGATGGTCCTGACCTTTGGTCTTCGCGCCGGTGATCAGCGTCTCGTCGTCAAGACATTCGGACCGCCGAAGAACCGGCCCAGCTACTTCAATTGAATCATCGAGTGCGAGCGTTCGTGTTACCTTGGGTGGCGAATTTGCAATCGCCGCGAGCGTTTCCCCGAACGTGGCCCGCGCTGAGTGTTCAATCTCGCTTACCAAGCGGCTCATAACATCGTCGAACAACGCCATTTGCTCGATGTCAAATTGGCCCGAGCCAACTACAAATAAATCGGTTATCTGGCGCAGGATTTCGGCACGCGAGCCAATATTTCTTTGCGAGATCGACGCCTCCAGTTCGTCAATTAAAGACTGGTGGCACATCGCACCATTTTGCTCGCCGGAATACCCGATTCCGTCGATCTTCCGTGACATTGGGCTCCGGCGTGGGATTACGCTGCATCTTCGATCTCTGGGAAATTGTAGCTCCGTCTAAAGTCTACCTGTGCTGCCGGGCAAGGCGGCTGAAATAGATAGCCCTGCAAAGATGTCACTCCCGCCATACGCAACAGGCGATATTGCTCAACCGTTTCCACGCCCTCTGCGGTGGTCGCTATGTCGAGGCTGCGCGCTAAAGTCAGGGTTGCTGCAATGATAGCGGCGCATTCCGTACGTTTTGTCAGGTTCTGGGTGAATGATTTATCGACCTTGATCTTATCAAAGGGAAACATCATCAGCTGGCTGAGCGAAGAATACCCGGTTCCGAAGTCGTCGAGCGCAATCGCGATACCGAGATTTTTGAATTGACGCAAAACCGGCAAGCATTCCGTCGCGGATTCGATAAGGGCTGTTTCGGTGATTTCAAGTTCCAGGCGCTCGGGCGGCAATCCGGATTGGGCGAGCGCACATATAACAACATCAATCAAATTATTTTTTCGAAATTGAACTGCCGACAGATTAACGGCCACTTTAACGCCAATGGGCCAACCGGCAGCTTCAGCGCATGCCGTTTGCAGCAACCACTCGCCAATCTGAGTGATCATGCCCGTCTCCTCGGCGAGCGGGATGAACTGATCGGGGAAAGATTATGCCTTTGGTTGGATGCCGCCACCGGATCAATGCTTCGGCTCCGCAAACCAGGAGCGTTTTAGTGTCAATGATTGGCTGGTAGTGGAGTTCCAGTTCGTCCTGCTGGATCGCGCGGCGCAGTTCATTTTCAAGTTCGTGGCGCGCGCTCGCGGCCATGCTCATTTCCGGGTCAAAGAAGCGATACCCGTTCCGTCCAGCCGACTTTGCGCGATAGAGAGCAAGGTCGGCCATTTTCATCAGGCTATCGGAACTGGTCGCATGTTCAGGAGCCAAGGCAATGCCAATGCTCGTGGCTATGTTGACCTCGTTGCCTTCTATATTAAACGGCCTGGAAATGACCTCGATAATTCGGTCTGCCAGCGCACAAGCATCCTTGTGCTGATCATTCTCCCGGTCCTGCACGATTGCGAATTCGTCGCCACCCAGCCGCGCCAATACGTCGGTTTCCCGAAGCGACGCCTTGAGCCGAACTGCGGTTTCGCGCAGCAACGCATCACCGACGGCATGGCCGAGTGTATCGTTGACGTGCTTGAATCGATCGAGGTCCAGCAACAGCACGGCAAACGGATCGCCGCGCCTGCGGTGACGCGCAACCGCCTCTTCTATCTTTTCCATGATGGCCAAGCGGTTTGGCAAGCCCGTCAGAACATCATGGTGGGCCATAAATGCAATTCGCTGCTCGGACTTCTTTCTTTCGGTAACGTCGTCGATAACGACTATGAGATGTCTCGCTACGCCCTGGCTATCGCGAGCCACGATTCGATTGGTGGCGAGAATGCGGAACTCGCCCTCGGGCATCTCAACCTCATAATCGCTGGAATACGCCCCAAACTCATTCGCAAGAGCCTCGCTGTCGGCCGCATCGATGCGTTCCGCGTCCTTCGTTCGATAGATATCGAATACAGTTTTTCCGAGTACCTCGCTTTTTGGCACTTTGAGCATTACCTCAAACGCCCGATTGACGAGAACAAACTTACGCGTGGTTGCGTCCTTCACGACGACTGCAACCGGTATATTCTCAATAATGGAATTCAGAAATTGTTTGGTCTCGTCGAGCTGCTGCTCGGCATGCAAATGCGCCGTTATGTCCTGATGGACAGCGACGGATCCGCCATCGGGCATTGTCCGACGGCTGACAGCAAAGGTCCGGCCATCCTTGAGTTCGTTAATCAGGTAACCTGGATCAGGAAGGAATGCTTCCTCGACACGATCCCTGATATATTTTTGCGTGTCTTTCGGAGAACAGCCGGTTGCTACCCGTGCCGCCAGGATTTGCGGCAGTGTAGTGCCGGGACTTATTTGTTTTGGGTCCAGGCCATACATCGTACTATAAAGGTCGTTGGCCAGAACAAGTCTTTTGTCCGCCCCAAACATGCAAATTCCATGCGGCATGTTTGCCAGCGTCGCGTTCAAAAGCATGTTCGCATGTTCCAGACGCTTTTTCGCGCCCTCACGCGACAGTTGCCCCCTGACGCTGAAGGCCCGTAACCAGCAATATTAGCAGCGTCAGTACTGTCGCGATCAAATAGCCCGATTTTCTCTGGGCTTCGAGCCGCCCGAAAATCTCATGTCCTGCAAGACCGACCGTAATGACAAGAGGATAATCATTGACGGCCCTATAAGCTATAAGCCGCTGAACATTGTCGCTTAGATTGCTGTTTGTATAAAACCAGCCGACTTTCGCGGAGGCCAGGTTCTTGAACAAATCGGAGCTTGAAAAGTCTTTTCCAAGCATTGTGAACAGGCGCCCACTTGTGGCGCGAACAGCCCCATCGATTCCAATAATCCGTATATAGCCGTCACTGCCGATATTTACAGAGTTATAGACGCGCGTCAGATAGGCAGGATCGAGAGAGGCGACGATCAACCGTTGAAGGACCCATTGCCATTCTCAATTCGACGAGAAAGCTGAAGCGACCATTTTCCGGTTCTGAGATCAATTGTCGGCTTGCTAATAACCAGTTCATCGCTTTTCGAATTTTCCTGAGCGTGGTAGTACTCTGCCTCTCGCGCATCTGCCGATGTTTGTCCGGCTGCTCTTCGATACTGCTCAACTTCACATGGCCATCACGATCGATAATACTGACCTTGCAATACGTCGTCATTTAAGATTCGACTCGATCTTCAGCCAATCCACCAGATCGAACTTCCCCGGGTCTCGCGTGTACAATGTTCGAATGATCTTCAAAGAGCGGTCTATTTCACTGAGCGACCTTGAGAGGTGCTCTTCGAAAGCTCCGGTCAAATTTGTCGAATTTTGAATCGCGGCGCGCTCGGCGCTGTCATGTTCGTTCTTCAGGAAAAAAAACAGAGTTGTCCAGACAATGGCAATAAGGATAGCTGCCAGCAGCAACGACCGATGCCTGACGAGCCCCTGCCAAAACTTTTTAAAATTTGTCATCTGATGGACGCCACAAATCCTCAAGGCCATTGCCATCAACATTTCAGAGAATTAGCGAAAAGCCATTGATTTTCCGTTATTTGGGCTAGCGACAGTTGCTTCGGATTAGGGCTAAAAAAACCCGCTCGGCCCGTTAATGATTTATTTTGCGTTACACCATTCGCGCTGAGGAACGAGCTCTCTCAGCGTTCAATTTGACCGCATGAAGTTAATCCGGCCGACGGTTTTTATGTCGCATTAATGATGCAACACCAGCAGCCCATCGGAACAGACACTCCGGCGCGGCTTGGTCGACCGTCGCAAGTCGCTCGACGCGGCACAACATCAACGAAAACTGGTCACTCCATATTTTTGGAGACGAGTTCACGCAATGCCTGCGGTGCAAAAATTATCAACCCGCCGCGTTCCAACTTCAGCCATTTTTTACGTTGCCACTCTTGCAATTGTTTGTTCGCGCTTTCACGCGAAACTCCAATCATTTGACTGATTTCACGCTGGGTCACCTGAATTTTTCCGGAAGGCGCAGCGACAGTTGACGGTCGATAGAGATGCAATAGGACTTTGGCGAGACGGTTCGGCAGACCGAGAAAAACGATGTCTTCAACCTGCTCGCTCGTTTTTCGTAGACGTCCACAAAGTATCTTGATCAACCTTATGGCGACTTCGGGGTTATCTCGAATCAAAGGGATAAAATCGCGACGCTCAATTACCATCAATTCACAATTATCGATTGCAACGGCATCTGCCGTCCGCTGTCCCCCGTCTAGAAAAGCTATTTCTCCAAAAAGCTCTCCGGGCACGACTAAATTAAATATCGCGTCCTTGCCCTCTTCGGACGGAGCGCTGATCCTTACCGCGCCGGCGCGAACAGCATAAAATTTCGAGCCGATATCTCCCTTTCGAAATATGACGGCGCCTTTTTTTATTTTGGTCGTTATGACACGAGGGGCCAAGCGATCAATAAACGCATCACCCAGGTCCCTGAAAAATGGGTGTGCGCGCAACAATGCATGCTTATCGAAGGATTGAGCTTGAATACTTGCCCCCACCGCCATGCCAGATTCACCAAAAGTTTTCGACAAAGTGTAACATACGACAGAATTGCACAGCGCGGCAGCATATTGCTCGAAAGCGCTAAAAACAAACCGCAAAAAAACGCTTTTCCAGGTCTCGATCCGCGCCACGCACTGGAAAGGCGCAATTTTCCTCCGCTTTGAGCCTCTTATCTATCGTGGCCCGACGAAGCGGGTGGGCTCTACCTGTCCGCCACAATGTGAACTACTTCACCGTCGCACGGCCGGACGCATGCTAACGGAATCCAGAATGGAGACCGACCATGCGAACGCTCATTAATGCTGACCGAAAATACTCAACACCGGCGACGACCCGACGACCAGCATCGCGCCGAAAGCGCTGTCGCGACAATCTGGCTCGTCTTCTACCTCTTGGCGCTCGGAGTTGCTATCACGTCACCCTTCATCTCAGACACGATAGCGCTTGCGGTTCGATAGTCGCGGACACCGCCGGTGTACAAACAAACGCTGCCGCGTCGTGCAACCTTCGCCCTTGAATATGGATCGCCGGCGGACAACGGCGCGGCCGGCTCGAATAGCTAACCAAGGCGCGCGATACCGAATGCTAAGGAGAGAAGAAAATGCCGCCGCAGACTTCAATGCGCGCTAAATTTAACTACGAAAGATCCGGTCTCGTTCAATCTGCTTTGGTCGCGCTCGGCTACCGCGTCAACCGGTGTCGCAGGGCGTTCTTTGCCAAACTTATGTTCACGCTCGACGAGTCCAGGCGACGTGAAGCCGATCGGATCATTCGTCAATATCGGCATTTGATCGATGGCTCCAATGAATGATCGGGGCGAGCCCCGTTCATGGCCGGGGCCGCCGACCGCAAATTCGGTGCATTGTGCTCGTATCCTCACCAATTCCGCCGTGATTTGCCGGAAAAGCTTGAAAATCGGCCATCTGGTCATGAATGAATTCTTAAACTTCCTATCTTAATTTATCAGGACCGTGACGCCGAAACTGCGAGTAAGCCCTGTCGGACCGCTCGGCGCTTTTTAACGGTAAAGCGCAACAAGCCATGTCTGTTTCTGCCCAACCGATACCGATGCGATGTGCCCGCAGTGCCGAACGGCCATGGTGCACGTTGCCGTGACGCCTCATCCGGTCGTGCGCAACATGCAACGAAATACTTATGTATGCTACTCCTGTAAGCGCACGCGAACATACATGTTGCCCGGTAAACCTGACATCGTTGCGAGGAGAATGATGCAGCGCAACGCGCCTAATAGCGCGCTGAATAGATCTGTCTCGACAATGACTGATCGCAGACAACGACACCCGCACCTCCGCGCACAGACGCGGAGTCATCAAATTCGGTGCGGCCGGACAGGAACTTCCGTGCACCGTGGACGACCTGACGGTAGTCGGCGCAGGCCTACGTGTCGGAACCACCTTTCGGATTGCCGAAGGTCTTTCGATTCACCGTTGATGGCGAAATAGAAACCAAACATTGCAGAGTCGTTTGGACAGACGGCAAAAGGCTTGGCGTATCGTTTGAATAGTCGATAGCCGAGCCGGTTTTAGGCCGCTCATCCAATCAACGTCTTTGCCCAGCTTACAAACGCGTAAAACTTATCGGGGTAAGCGATAAAATAGAAAATCAACGCTGGTGGTGCCAACAAAAACAGCCAATCGCGCATTGGCGGCTCCTGCGAACAGGAGCACATCATCCTAAGATGTGACTTTCCTAATGTATAAGAACGTGCTGCGCATTTTAGCTTTTATGGCGGCTAAGCATCACAATGAGGTGAGGGCTTGATAAAAACACGACCGCGCCGATGAGCGTGGCCTTCGCGGGTTATTCGAACGTAATACCCAATTTCGTATCGGTTCGCCAAATTGACCGACAAGAACGACGTTCCCCTTCAATAACGACGTCGAAACTTGCGGGAATGCCGTACGTCGTTGACACCTGAAGACATGCGCCCGTGTCCGAGATATTCCGGACCGCGCAGTCAAGTTTAGGTGCTCTATCGCTCAGAATGATATGCGCGTTTTTGAGCACGCGTTTTCGAAAGATGTTTCTTTTGTCTTGCACAGCCCGATGCCCAGAATTGTTGGCGAAAGGCCAGCTTACAATGTCAACTATCGAAAAATTGCATGCCAATGTCAACTTTTAGCGGCTATTTCCGAGTGCATGCAGTCCGCACGAGAAATGCTTTCACAAGCTTACGTGAAGCACATAATTGACCCTGCAAAGCTCCTCGGCCCGCCAGGATCACCGCACCCTAAATCTTCACGCCGGCTTGTGACCGAGTAACGCGAGTGCTTCGTTCTTGCGCATGAGTTCTTGTTCGAGCCGCGTAATGTTGTCGAAGAGACGCTCGCTCGTCAACCGAAGAAAATAAAATCCAAATTGAGGATTCTGGAAATACAGCTCTTTGACCTGCTGATAACTCGCCGTCAGCACTTCCCCGGCTTCGATGCACTCGATGGTCTGGGTACGCTTGTTGCCCGGTGCGAGGAGACCGAGATCGCCGAAAACCTGACCGGTTGGAATTTCGATTCCCATCTCGCAAAGGCGGTACCGGCCGCTGACGCTGTAGTACATCGCATCGGCCATGTCGCCCTTGCGAAATACAATGTCACCCTTACCGAAGCCGCGCCGAGACATAAAAGGCTTTAGCCAATCAATCGATGTCTCGCCATAAGAGGCCGCAGCTTCGACATCGTGAATAAGTTTCCGCATTTGTTGCAGCCGTACAGTGTTGAGCGGAAGGAGAATTAAATTCAATATGAGCGTCGGGTATATTCCGCCAAAAAACCCGTAGACGATGAAGAGCGCGTTGCAGGTCATACTGACCACCCGCAGGGGAATCATCGTTTTCATGGCGCACGTGACGATACTCGACGCTACGGCCGCGTATCCAAACCACATAGGCCATTCAGTGTGCCTGAGAAATTCCATACCCCTCTCCCGCTTCGATCGATGTTCGCCTCTGCCCAGATGCCCGCCACCTCGACTGAGTCATTGGGGTGACAGGCTGGGGCACTCTATCAAAACAGCGCCAACCAGATGCCAATAAATGCTGATGTATGATCAGCCCCATGTTTTCGGGTTAGAGACTTCTCGCGGGTTGGATTGAGCACAACAGAACCAGATTTATTGGATGACGGCAGTGTAGAGGCTGGCCTGCTCAGTATAGCCGATACATTCCCGACACGTCTTGCAGGATTTGGGACCCAGATCGGGCGGCGGCAACTACTTCCGCGCTAGTATATCTCCGCCGGCACGGCCGGACGGAAAGAAGAAGAAATTGTTGATGTAGCTGCGCCCATTCCGACGGCCACCGTCATTTAGCAGAACGGTTTCATCCTGATCGGAGCGTACATCAAAACTATCGATGCCCATGACATCACCCCCACGCAGGAAAAACCCATCGTAGGCAATGTCTTTGAAAAACTCGAAAAGCAATGCGGTGGCGCCAATGCGGTGCCGTTCCTCGGCTTCGACTAAAAACACAGGATGGCTACGCTCGATTAGCGCGCGCGCACCACGCAGAACATTGAGTTCGTGACCCTCTACGTCGACTTTCACAAACGACACGTTTTCCTGGACGAGAGCATCGAGCCGCGCGCAGGGTACTTTCGTGACAATCACGTCCTGGCCTGCCACGGCATTGGGCTCAAGCGACGCCAAACTATGAATAAGTCGCGCGCCATTTCGTGGAATTCGTAATTCGGCATTTCCTTCGCGATCGGATAGCGCCACCGCATGTACGATGACATTATGGCCGGTAGTCTGTTGAAGAACATCCGCCATCGCTCTCGACGGTTCAAATGCGTGCACTTTGGACGAAAGATGCGCAAGGGTGCGCGTATACAGACCGAGATTTGCACCAACGTCGACGGTAACATCCTCACCACCGACAATATTCTTCAGGAGGGCGAGCTCTATTTCCGCCGAGCGCGGCCGGCGCATCAGATGCCAGCCGACCCACAGCGACGGGAACATCACCGCCGCAGTCCGCTTTAGTCGGGCGGCAATCGCAGACCGGCCTATCGTCATCGATTTCGTTCCAGAGCCTCCCCGCGGAGAGATCCCCATCACTCGCCAGAACCCGAAACAAACTCCCGCATCGCCGTGCGCGTAATGATGCTTAGATCGAGCCATAGCGACCACCCCTCGATATACTGCAAATCGTGGTCGAGCCGCTCAATGGCCGAAAGCGGCACCGTCGTACTGCCGCGATACCCGGACACTTGTGCCAAGCCAGTAATGCCAGGGCGCATATTGTGCCGCTGGAAATAGTATGGCGTGAGTTCCTCGTACAACATTCCACCGGCGAGCATGCCCGGCACGTGTGGGCGCGGCCCAACCAGCGACATATCTCCGACGAACACATTAATGAGCTGTGGAAGCTCGTCGAGACTCGTATTTCGCAGAATGCGTCCGACGGGCGTCACGCGAGGGTCATCGGTCGTCGTCTGGCGAGTCCCGCGACCGTCACTGAGGTGGGTGAACATCGTTCGGAATTTGTAAATCCAGAACCTGCGATTGTGATACCCGTAGCGCTTCTGCCGAAAAAAGACGGGGCCGGGCGACGTTAGTTTTATCGCGATTGCGATACCGATCAGCAGCGGCGCGAATATCAGGAGCCCGACGCTGGCTCCGACAAAGTCGATTGCGCGCTTTGCAGCCATCAGCACGATAGATGGTTCACGTGCGGCCAGATTCTCAACCAGACACCGGGGCGACCTCTTACTCCGCTGCCGCGGTTGCACTCCAGCTGCTGAAGATACAAAGGCCAAAATGCCTGTGTTGCGAATCCGGTCAAGCGGAGCAGAGATGCCAATTTCCATTTTTAAACTCCAGCAGCAATCATTGGTTTCGTCCGAATGGCGATTTGAGCCACGATCGATAAGCGTCACATCAACCTGCGCTGCCTCAACCTCTACGCTAGTCGACAATGTGAAAACATTGAGACGCGACCACTTCACAACATGTGATATTTTTGTGCAGAGCTGTCTTTAAATGGGCAGAGTTTTTTGGAACAAATTTGTACATCGATCGATGTACGAAAATGACTCACGACGAAAGTAAGATTTAAAATTTACCGGTGTCGAGATGGCTACCCAGCGCCAAAGGTCGCGACACTTATGAAAATCCAGACAGACTTATGACAAGGCGAGTCCTCGCTCGATTTCGCTTTGAAAATTGTTTTTTAGTCGCGCTGCAGTCCCTTGTTCGAGTCGTCAGATACGCAACGGATTTTTTGCCATCAATATAATTGTCTGGGCTTTGATACTTATTGTTTTAAGCCTGCTGGTCTAAAGAGGTTTACGAATACCGCTGAAAAAACTTTAAGAACTTCGGAACCAAAGAGCGCGATGAATACTTTCTGAGGCGCGAGTTTCGTGCCAATCGATTTCGGCGCGGAGGCCGTGCGTAAATTCGACTCGGGGGACGAGTTGTATGCGTCAGTATCCAAGTGCTTTCTGTTTCTTGTTGGCGGCAATATTGGCTGGCTGCAGCGCTCGAGGTCCCGGTCCAACCGACTCGGCGGACTTGGCCCTATCGAGTTATGCCGGCCCTGGTCCGCAACGAGGCTCCGACGGCCCCTACGTGTTGGGTCCTGGGGATCGGGTACGCCTCAAAGTCTACGATGATGCAAATTTGACCGGCGAATATGAAGTTAACAGTGCCGGCTATGTGTCCGTGCCGCTGGTCGGTCAGGTCAAGGCATCGGGCTTAACCACCAGCCAGCTCGAGAAAACGCTTGCAGCCCGAATGAAGGGGAGCATTTCGCAGGATCCGAAGATCAACATCGAGATCGCTTCGTATGCGCCCTTCTATATACATGGAGAAGTCAAGAAGGCCGGGGTCTACCCGTTCCAACCTGGTCTCACGGTTGCCGATGCCATAGCGACGGCGGGCGGCCTGACCTATCGCGCCAACGAAAACACGATCTACTTGCAGCACGCAGGCGCCCGCGCGCAGCAGACTGTAAGACTTGATGTGCCGACGCGCATCTTCCCGGGCGACAACATTCGTGTTTCAGAACGAATGTTCTGACGTCGCCCATATTACGTTCGACCTGCTCGCAAACTGTTCAGGCATTGAGCTCGATGGTGACAAAAAAGGAAATTGCGATTGGCTCGGGCCCTCTGTTGCAGAGCGGGGGAACGGTTGAGCCGCCCGCAGTGTTCTGTCCTCGTAGCAGCGAGGTCGCCCCTAATCTTCTCGGGCGGAAAATTCAACGGAACAGAAGTTCCGGCAACGTTTGGCGACAGGAAGTTTCCGAGATGTTGCTGCGATATCGCCCGGATTCGGTCAAACGAACCTTGGATACGAGCGATAAAAAAAGGGCCGGCTGGTCCAACTCGTAGCGAAGACCAAATGGTGGTCGCATGCGGTAGGGCAAGCGTCGGTGAACCTGTTGTGTACGAGGAAACGTCTGTGGGTGCGGCCGGTAATATTCGCCGGAGTGCTTGTCGTTTCGACCTCGCGGTCGGACGCGCAGGTTATTCCGACGCGGGAGATTTTGATGCCGCCCTGGGATGCCCAACATGTATTTGAGCCGACGCCGCTGCCGCAGTTGACGGACCCGGATAGACGCGAGGACGTGGCACCCGAAGATACGCCGGTCAAAAATAGGCAACATCCGGAATATATGGCGCCGGGAATCCGGGAGGGCGCCTGGATGTTCAATCCCTGGCTGCTGGCCGGTGCGCTCTATGACAGCAATGTGTTTGCATCGCCCAGCAACCCGCAGAGCGACATAGCGGCGCACCTGGGCGCGGGCCTGCGCGCGCGTACTTTGTGGGAGCGACATGGCATCGATATGCAGTTGTCGACAGATTCCCTGTTCTACCGGAGGAATCCTGGTCTGGATCAAACCGATGTGACCTTAGCGGCTGCTGGCCACTTCGATATTGACCACAGCACGCAACTCTTGGGCGGCTTTAAAGCGGCCTATCTTCACGAGGAAGTCGGCTCGCTCACATCGCCCACGGACGCGGTGAAGCCAACCCCCTATAGCCAGATCTCCGGTGATCTGACACTCCGAAAAGAATTCGGCCGTCTGACCACTGCCATGGGCGCCTCCGTGAATTCGTACAATTTTGGGTCAACCGTTGCGCAAGACGGGGCCCCGATCAGCCAAAGTGCCCGCGACGGCCAGATTTACAAAGCGCATGGCCGGGTCAGCTACGCGTTTTCAGAACAATTCGCACTTTTCACTTCGGTCGAAGGCAACTGGCGAAACTTGCAAGGAACGCCTGGTCAGCCCCTCGGATCGGATGGCTATCGGGCGCTTGCCGGTTTTGATCTTGAATTCACACACTTGATCAAGGGCGAGATCGCCGCCGGCTACATGCAACAACACTACTTTGCGTCATCGATCGGTGACATTGCGGGGCCATCATATCGGGCAATGCTGACCTGGAGTCCCTCGCGATTGGTCGATGTACATTTCAATGCTGAGCAGATTGTAACCGAAGCCGCGGACACGCTCTCGACCGGTATCCTGGCTAACGCCGTGCAGTTGGGCGTCGACTACGAGTTTCGGCCGAACATCGTACTGTCGACCGCGGCCACCTACGAAAGGGATCGCTTCTTCGGACAGCCTCGAGAAGACAACGTCTACGGAGTCGACGCACGGATCAGATACGCCCTGAACAGCATCACTTCACTTTCACTTCGATACCGGTACACGTTCCGGGACAGCAATGTCCCAGAAGCCAGTTTCCAAAAACACCAGGTTGGAATCAATGCTTCAGCCCACTTTTGAGTACGAAGTCAACAATTTGCCGACGAAGTCCGGGCCTCCGCCATCGCCGGTTGCGGGCATAAGCCCAACGTTTGATCTGCGGGAAATCGTTCGAATTACCCGCCGAAGATGGTGGATCATTGCTGGCGCGGTGGCAACGCTTCTGCTCATGGCAGGAGTCTTCATCCTAGTCGTTACGCCTCGCTATACTGCAACCTCCACCGTCCTCATCGATCCGCACCGTAGCCATGTAGTCGACAACGGCGATCAGCCGCAGTCTTCCACTTTCGGCACGGACCACTCCGTGGTCGCGAGCCAGGTGTTGATTGTCGAGTCCGTGGCCGTCCTGCAGCGCGTCGTCGAAGAACTACACCTCGTGGATGACCCGGAGTTCGGGCCGTTCCCGAGCTTCTTCGGTCGCATCGTGGACTTTTTCAGCGCAGTTTTCGTTCCGGCCGGCGACAAGCCTCGGGATGTCGCCAAAGCAAAGACCATCGAATTCTTGCAGCAGCGATTGAAGGTCGCGCGTCAGGGCACGTCGTTCGTTATCGACATCGACGTCAGCTCCGAGAGTCCGGAAAAAGCGGCAAAAATCGCAAATGTCGTGGCGGATTCATATTTTTACGCATTGGTTCAAAGCAAATACAACACCAACAAGATCGCAGCGTCCTGGCTCAATCAGCAGCTCGACGACCTCAAGTCGCGCGTCCAGGCGTCAGACAAGGCGGTCGAAGAGTTTCGCTCTACCCACAATCTGATCACGACCCAAGGGCAAACGGTCAACGACCAGCAACTGACCGATCTCAATAACAAACTTATCGAAGCCCATGTGCAAACGGCTGAGGCACGCGCGAAATATGAGCAGGTGCAGAATATCGCCAGGACTCATGCGGACCCAGGCACATTGGACCGCGCACTGGCCTCGGATGTCATCAGGCAGCTACGCACCCAATATGCGGATGTGGCCAAGAACGTCGCGGACGTCTCGAGCAAATATGGGCCGCAGCATCCTCTCGTCGCGAATGCAAATGCACAATTGCGAGCGACACAACGGCTTATAGACCAGGAGGTACAGCGGATTCTCGACAACACGCGCGACGCCTATCAGGTCGCACAATCGCGCGAAGAGGCCTTGAAGAACAGTTTAAGCCAACTGCAATCGGCGTCGACCGATTTGAGCAAATCACAAGTGCGGCTCCGCGAGCTGCAACGGGAGGCTGATGCCAACCGGACGCTGTATGAATCCTTCCTTGCCCGATACAAGCAAACTTCAGCGCAAGAGAGTTCTGGAACTGCCCGATTCGCGTATTGTGTCTCGCGCGGGTGTTCCAATCCGGCCTTCGTTCCCAAGAGTCTCATTGACCCTGGGACTGGCAATTTTACTGGGATCGGTTGTCGGCACGGCCCTGGCCTTCATTGCGGACAGCCTCGATCGTCGCATCAAGTCGCTGCGACAGGCCGAAGAGATCACACAGCTCCCGACGTTGGCTGCCATTCCACTGGTAGGGACACGGGAGCTTGCGCGTCGGGCCAATCGCGGACGCGAGGCTCTCCATAATTACGACCCCAAAACGACAGCGATGCTGCCGGCAGTGATGCAGCCGCCCCTGATGCGCTATGCGCTGGAAGAACCGAGATCGCTGTTTGCCGAGGCCGTACGTTCGGTGCGGCTGGCGGTGCAGCGGACCAGGCGCGACGAGTCGGTCAAACTCATCATGGTGTCGTCCTCCGTCGACGGAGAGGGAAAGACGACGCTTGCCGTTAACCTGGCCTTCTCATTCGCGGCGATAGGGATGCGAACAATCCTGGTGGAAGGAGACTTGCGTAATCCAGAGATGACGCGGTCTTTGTGCCCGCAAGCCACAAAGGGGCTGGTCGAAGTTGCCACCGGCCGCGTGCCGCTCGATCAGGCGGTACTGGTGGATCAAACCACGGGCCTCGCCATACTTCCTTCACCACCGCGGCGAGACGGTGGGCATATCAACGAATTCGTCTTCTCCGAAGCGATGAGCAACTTGCTCGATTTTCTGCGCGGCCACTTCGACTGTGTCATCGTAGACACGCCGCCGCTGGTCCCGCTTGTTGACGCCCGTGCGCTCGGCGAGCAAGCCGACCGGATTATCCTTGCGATACGCTGGGACGCTACACCGCAGGACGTTGTAAGGCAGGCTCTCGAATCCCTCGGTCCGGCCTATGATCGTGTGTTGGGAACTGTCTTGACGCGCGTCGATCTGCGCCGGCTTCGGTTTTACGATTATTATCGCAGCTCTTCCTATATGGAGCCGTACTCCTACCTCGGACAACCGCGCGTAATATCATCGCCGTGACGATAGCAACATCCGGCGCGAGTGCAGCCCCTCTTACGATTGCAACGAAGTGTCTGGTTGCAGCACTGATCATCATCTGTGGCTGTCGATCTGCCCGCGCCGGAAGCTGCACTGAGAGCCTTGACTATATTTTGAACGATCTCTCCGGTGAACTGCCACTCCCCGCAACAACTTACCGCCATCTACTTGATGTGTGTCTGCAAACATCGACCATTGCCAATGTGCGGGAGGCATATCTATTGAGAGATGGTGGTATTGCCGTAAATCCAAACAGCGACTTTGTCTTTGCAACGGCAAAAACGCTCGCCGATTTTTGCAGGCAATTCCCGCGCGGAACGCTCCGAATTATTACCCGCCAAGAGGCCCGCCGGGGCCTCACCCCCGGTCTCGTAGTATTGATGTCTTCAATCCGCTCGGAAACATGTCAGGAAATTCGGGGCGAAAGGTAAGTAGCCCTCGCTTGGCTCGAAGCGTCTCCGGAACGTATAGGCATGGCATGAACGCTGAAACGCAATACGGCATTCACCACATCGGGTCGATCACCTCGACCGCACGGTTTCGCTCGCCGCCCGCCCGCGTAAACATGAATATCCTTGATCTCATGTTCATGCTCTCGATAGCGCTAATCGCCTTCAATGCAATGCTGGCAGCCGACTTCCTCGGCGAGGCACGAACAGAACCGTATGTGCTAGTCAACCTCTTCATCGCACCTTTCGCGATCCTATCTTTGATTCAAAGAGGCTTGCTCAAAAGCAGCCATCAACTAAACGTCTTCATCGCATTGTTCTTTCTCGCCATCATTGCTTCGGTCGCGGCAAACCGAGGCGAGATCAGCACGAATGAATTGAGAGGAAGGACAGGGTATGGGCGAGTTATTACGACTACGCTCGTGCCGCTATTCGGATTCTATTTTGCCTATCTGACCCACATATACGCCCGTGCTGGCTTCTATCGGATTTTCGCGTTGCCCTTATTGCTCAGCACAATTTTCGTGGTCGCTTTTGGCGACATTGAACTGCTCGGCCGGGCGTCGGACGCCGTCTACAATTCTTACAAAGCGCTTTGGAATAACGTCTTGCATGGCGCCTTGGACCACACTTCCGAGTCCGGTAGAATCCAAAGCGTCACGGCTGAAGCGTCGAACTTTGGCATGTATGTAATATTCATAACGCCTTTTTTGTGGGCGTTTTGCGGATACCTGAAAACCACATTCGGCAAGAGCTTATCCGCACTCCTGATCGCAAATCTGATTGTACTGTCAGTTTTGTCCGGGCGTACTTCCCTAATCGGAATGATCGCAATTAATTTGGTATTTTTTTATGTACTGCTGTTGCACACGGCGGGTCCTGCTATTTCGGGGCCGCTCAGAATCATACTCCTTGGTGCCTTCATACTCGTCAGTTTTCTGCCTTTGGCTTTGATCGCGATCTATAAAGACGACATCGCCATGGCGGTTGTTGCAGCTTCAGATGAAGACGTATCGAATCTTTCCCGCTTTGGAACGATGGCAATTCAGATCGACATTTTTTTCAACTACCCCATTTTCGGAGTCGGAATCGGTCAGTATCCATTTTCCGTGCCGAGCCACATGCTATCTTGGGCGGAAACCTGGGAGTTCAAGCGATGGGTATCGGATCCAGACGCGTCGTTCTTTCCGTCGTTTTCGATCTATACGCGAATGGCGGCGGAACTCGGTATCGTCGGTTACGGCATATGGACCGCATTTTCGTATTATTTCATAAAGACGACGCTAAGAGCGGCAACCTATTTTCGGCTTAGTTCCGGCCGCTATCCTTTGGTTGGAATTGCAATTATATGCGGCTTTTTCGGAACGCAATTGATGGGCTGGAATATTGCCAGCTATAAGGTGCCATACATCTGGATCATATTCGGACTTGCCGCTGCCTACTCAAAGGCGCCCGGCATTTTAGAATTTCGACCGATGCTGTCGTCGCGCCGGCGTGCGGCCGTGGCTGGGCGCGCTTCACATCGGCCTTCTGTCAGTGCCAGATTTTAGACACGCAGCCCGGCGTTGCTGCGCGGTTCTTTATGGCTCGCTTCGGCCAGGGTCTTATAAAAAGAATTCCGGATAGGTTGCATATTCGTAACGATGTAGCGTCTTGCAATCGATCGATTGATCGCGCTTGCGTCAGCCAGGATTTCCGGTCGGGAAATTGCAGACGCAAGGCGTTCTGCCCATGCATCTGGATCCTCAATTGGCAGCCGGAACTTATCTTCGAGTAGTTCACGATTGCCCGGCAGATCGCTCGCAAAGCATGGCAGTGCACGTGCCATTGCTTCGATCACCACACGGGGTAAACCCTCTTGCCGAGAGGGCAAAACAAAAATATCCGCCTGATCCAGCAGCGCGAAGATTTCCGACCCGGCCCTCACTCTCCCAATAAATCTGACTTCATCGGAAATATCTAATTGCCGAACCAACTCTTCGAAAACCTTGCGCGTGTCGCCATCTCCCACCAACCATAATTGTGCAGAAATTCCCCGGTTTTTGAGCTTGGCAACCGCCTGGATAATAATGTCCTGACCCTTCAAATGCTTTTGCATCATCGCAACATTGATGAGAGTCAGCTGCGATTTTCGAAACGATGCCACATCGCGAGGTTCGGGAACCAGATTGCGTTCAGGCAAGTCCAGCGTCGTATAACTAAACGTCGGGCGCCCTCCCCCAGGCGGATAACTATCCTGCAGCGAGCGCGCCGTGACATAAGAAGACGCCTCGGCAAAACGGCACTGATATTTCAGCGATTGGACCCAAATGAACCGGTAAAAGCGGCGAAACGATTTCCGGTAAGCACCGGGTGCGAATTGTGCCGCTGCATCGGCCATGACCTCCACGCCATAAGGTATCCGTCTCAACATCAGTATCGGCCATGCAACCATGGGATAGATCCCCGGGACCCGCAATATGACTGCGGCGTCACGTGGAATTTTAAAAAGCGTCGCCAGAACGTTAATGCCGTATTTGATGAGATCGATTGGACCATGAAGGGGCGGAAGCGCGGTGACTTCGACGCCAGGGCCTCCGATCGGCAATGCGGTTGGTTCCTCGACTTCATGAACGCGGCACAGAATACGCACACGTTGAAACACTTCGGTGTATCGACGGCCAAAGATCGCATAATAGTTTCGGATCGACGATGGAACCCCGTTAGTCCATGTAAAATCGCCGTCCATGATGACGACTAATTGTCGATAAGTCGGGTTCATGAGAGAGCTTAGCGAGAAATAATATTGGCTACCGCGAATCTGTGACAATCCGCAGCGGCTTTTGTAAGGCGAGCCAATTTTACCTCTGCGACGAACTACGAATTTTAAACCAAGTCTCGAACTAAATCCGAACAAACATTGTGACTAGCTTTTTCCGCTGGAGCATCCGAGCTACCGAACTAGACGCGATTCTTCACACATCAAATACTCGCATAATCCAACACGGCATCGCATGGCGACAACCTACTCTCAGCAAACGTCGGTACGCGAACGCATTTCAAATATCGATTTCATGCGGTTTGTCGCAATATCTCTGGTAGTCCTTGGGCATTCTCTGCGAGGTATCTTCTTCAACTCGAACCAGACTACTTACGCCGACTACGCAATTTTCAGAGTTTTTGATTATTTCCTGTACACCTTTCATGTTCCCGTGTTCTTCGTCATTTCTGGGTATTTGGTCGCCAGCAAGATATTCGACGAAAGAATTCAAACTCGTCGGATCGTGAAGCTAATAAAAATATATTTGCTTTGGTTTTATCTTAATGCGCTCGCCTCGATCATTTTCGCCAATTACATAAACAGGGATATTGACCAGCGGGGCGTCTTTTCGGTCCTTAATCCACTTAATCCTGGAAGCATAATGTGGTTTCTGTTGGCGCTAATTGCCGCCAACATTATTTTTCTAATTTCACAAAATCGCCCGGTCTTTTCATTCATCGTCGCAGCGCTGTCATTAATATGCCTAATATTTCAGTTTGATTATTCAGGGATAGCGTACGGAACATTCTGGTTTTTCGTCGGTGTATCATTACCGTCTATTCAGTCTCAATGTGACCGATGGCAGCCATGGGCGATGATATGGCCTGCCGCCGGCACTTATCTTTTTGCCGCGTCGCTTGGCTATTATTTCGATATCCCAACCACAGCAAACGTCGCCGCATGCGCGGCCGCACTGTTGGCGCTATTTGCCGCCGGAAAATTGGTCCATGAAGTCCCAATCATCACCTGGATCGGCTCGGGCTCGCTAGCGATTTATGTAATGCATATTTTCTTTGTTGCAGGGACACGCATTCTATTGGTGAAGGTCTTGAAACAAGATGACCTGGCGTTGCTGATTGTCACAACAACACTCGCCGGGATATTGGCCCCACTCTTCTTGCTCGCGATAGCTCGGAAAACCGGAACAGATCGAATTCTGATGCTGGCCTAGTCGGGAGTTCAACCTCCTAGCATGACTCTTTTTACACTTAGCTCGCGAAATGCGTTGCGTCGTTTTGTCGAGGGTAGGGTTAGGCAATGAACAGACTCGGGCTTTTGACTGTTGGTTTGTTTGCACTAATGAACGTTGGATCAACAGCCGACGCACAGGATTCCGATCGAGCCGGAGCAGAAACGGCGAAGATCTATTCAGCTGATTCCGTAGTCGACCAGATTGGTGTCTGTCTGCATTTGAGCTTTTTAAACACGCCCTACAATCGGTTTGAAGACCTCGTTCGCCCGATGCTTCACGATTCGGGTATCCGGCATATTCGCGATGGCGCGTTTACAAACATCGGTCCCGATAATGCCTACTACAAACGACTGAGAGCTCTTGCGTCCGACGGAATCAAATTCAGTTTGATTGCATTCGACGCCACAAGCCCCGCTTATCTGACGAACGTTCGAAAGCTGAAGGACGTGTACGAGTGGGCCGGACGTGGGGTCGAGTTTATTGAGGGCTCAAACGAACCGAATATGAAGAACATTCAGGATTGGGCGCGGATTAGCCGGGAGCGCCAGAAAGAACTTTATGAACAGGTCCATTCCGAGCCCGAACTTGCCGGCGTGTCCGTTCTGGGTCCTTCAGCTTGGGGACAATCGGCGCAGCAACTAGGCGACCTGAGCGCGTATGTCGATTACGCCAATTGGCATATCTATTCCGGCGGTCAGTATCCGGAAGCTTTCGGTCCCGCTTCACTTCGCGACTACATGCGACAGGCGAATTCGATCTATTCGGACAAAAAACTTGTCGCGACCGAAGCCGGATATCACAGCGCAATGAACGTCCCGATACGCAAACATCGCCCTACGCCGGAACCTACCGTGGCACGGTATCTCCCGCGTCTTATACTTTGGAACTTAAAAAATGGAGTTGACCGAACATATATATATGAATTCATCGACTCATTTGCGCGAGGCGAGACCGACCCAGAGTCGAATTTTGGTCTCATCCGGGCCGACGGCATTCCGAAAGCTTCCTATTTCGCGATTAAACATCTGATTGGCTTGTTTGCCGATCCTGGGCCTGCATTTTCTCCCGCACCAATAAATTACCAGATGAGCCCAGCCTCAACCCAAGTTCAAACCATGATGTTTCAAAAGCGAAATGGAAAGCACCTCTTGGCTGTCTGGCTAGCTGTTCCGTCATGGGATCCTAAGTCACGGACGCCGCTGCCAGCTGACGCACGAAACGTGACGTTGCGGCTTCCTGCACAGGTTTCGCAGGTGTCTGTTCATAAGTTTGATGATGACGGCGGCCTAACCAATGCCAATCTGCCCACTCCGAACGGAGTGGCCGCATTAACCGCGACTGACCAGTTGACGGTATTGGAATTTTAGTCGCTCTCCTTCGCAGTTGAGGTTGCGTTTGCAGGCCAAGAAGGAACTCATCGGAGTACAATATCTTCGTGGCATTGCTGCCATGATGGTAGTCGTCGACCATCTCAATATAGGGCTCGGTCTGCAAAAGTATTTTTCCTTTTCACCGATTCAAATTGATTTTCATGCCGGTGCAGCCGGAGTGAATCTCTTTTTCGTAATCAGCGGGTTTATTATTGCGTACATTTCCCTCGAAGACAGCTCAGCTGGATTTCGACCGCGCGTCGTTACCGGAGACTTTTTGTGGCGACGTTTTGCGCGCATCGTTCCATTCCTTTGGGTGTGCGTCCTCAGCTACGCTACATTGCGGTATCTAGGGAGACATGGTGCCTTCGAATTTAATTCTTACCTGAACGCCATGATTCTCAATCCCCTCGGTCCGGTTAATCCAACCCAAGTCTGGACCTTACGCCACGAAATGCTGTTCTATTTCGTGTTTACAACGGTCATTCTGTTTGGAAACCACCGCTTTATGATAACGGCTCTATGGTTCATCTCGCCGTTTTTGTTTTTTGCAATTTCTGCGCCTGACGATCCAAACAAGGCCCGCGAACTCCAGACGTTTCTATTCAGTCGATTCAATATTCTATTCGGCTTAGGTTTTGCCGCCAGTCTTGTTTATATGCGCTATCCGCGTTTGTTTGTCGGTCCAATTCCGGCAGGCATGGCCGTCTGCACTGCTCTGAGCGTGCTCTATTTATTCCTGTATGTGGCAGTCGACTATTCACATGAGAGCACGGCGAAGATCGTCGCCGTCGGGTTAGCCGCGGTCGCCGTTTTGTATGCAGGACTTTCAGTCATCAATAGTGTTGCTGGCTGGTTCGATAGGCTTGGCAAGATTTTGGGGGATGCGTCCTACTCGATTTATTTGACGCACGGCGGATTCGTTTCAGCCGTTCTTGGCATTTGGGCAAAGCTTTACGCCAGCAATGTCTATTTCGTTTTTACAACGGCACTGCTTGTCGTCGTCCTCCTTGGCATCGTCACGCATTATTATGTGGAATTGCCGTTAGTAAGAACTTTCCAGCGCGTGACGCGCAGACGATTAGCGGCCAGCAACGTTCGATAGCCAGATGCCCCCCTATACGAAACAGAATCAGATGGGCCTGAAAATCGCAATTTTCACGTCTGAATTTGTCCCCTATCCGGGCGGCATCGCGACCTACACGTACGAGTTCGCGGCGGCGGCAAAGGGTCTAGGTCATGAGCCCATCGTCTACGCCCCGAACATTTCGCCTGCAGACGAGGTCCCGGCTGCCTTTAAAGTGGTTCGCAATCAACCGAGGCAATACAGGCACATCGACGTACCGGGAATGACAGTTCGGTCTGCACTTGCAGTGCTGCAGACAAGACCGGATATTCTCATTGCTGCGGACTTGCCAAATGTCCTTGCGCTATCGCCAATCCCATTTTCCGGACGAAAACTGGCCATCGTTCACGGCACTGACGTTAAGAGCAAACTCATCGGTTATCTAAACAAATACACGCCCTTTCGCCCGTTCAATGCGTTTGACTCGGTCTATTCAAACAGCCTGTTTACAAAAAAAACCATGCTCGAACATAATCCGTCTGTCCCGGCGGAGAGAATTTTCGTGGCGCCGCTTGGGGTAGACAATTTTTGGCGCGCGGAGATCAGCCAGCAAGATCTCGCTCCTTTATTGAATCGTTTTTCTTTAGTGCCGGACCGGTTTCTGATGCTTTCTGTTGGTCGTATCGAACCACGAAAAGGTGTTTCGCAATCCATCGAAGCGATTTCGCGAATACCCGTAGATCTGCGCAAACGCATCACCTATCTAGTCGCCGGCCGGACGATTGAAAAAGACTATGCGGGGACCCTCGCCCAGATGATCTCTGCGTCCGATGCGGATATCCGAATGGTTGGAGAAGTGTCCAAAGAGGAGCTTCGGGCGCTGTATCACGCGGCCGATCTATTTCTCCATACGGCCACCGCCGACAGATTTCGCGCTGAAGGATTTGGGCTCGTGCTGGTTGAAGCTGCGGCGTGCGGCCTGCCGGCCCTTGCGACAAGAGTGGATGCAATTCCTGAAGTTATTCGGAAAGGCAAATCTGGTGTTTTAGTTGACGATGGCGATATTGACGCCATTGTTTGCAACATCACCAAGTTCATGACCAATCCAGGCATCCTTCGCGAAATGGCAACAAGCTCCAAACTGCACGCGGATCTCTTTACCTGGCGCCGTTGTGCCCAGACAGTCGTCGGCAATAGTCCATCGTTATCCTAGTGTGGAACCCGCTCTCGGCATATTTTTTCTGATCGTTCGGCCAAAACCGTTTCATAGATTTGTTTCATCTGCTTGTTCATACGTTCGGCGGTAAACTTCTGTTGGTAATCTTCCATCGCCCGGCGTCCCAATTCCTGAAGTCTGCCGCGGTCAAGCGATCGTAATAACTCGACAAGGGTCTCCGGCCGGTCGATATCGACGATAAACCCGGTACGACCGTCCGATATGATTTCCGGAAGTGCCCCGCGATTGCTGGCGATAACTGGTCGGCCCATGCGCATCGCCTCGACAGCAACGAGGCCAAATCCCTCCCACCGCGATGGCATCACAACCGCGTCAGATTCAGCGACAAAATCGAAGACCCGCTCTCTGGGCATCCAGCCATGAAGTGAGACATTGCCAGATACGCCGTTTCCAAATCGACCTTTGGAAACCACGCTCTCCCCCAGTACGTGCAAATGAACGGGGCAATCGGCAATCCGACTCATCGCATCAAGAACGATGTCCAGGCCTTTTTGCGGATCGTGCCGGCCGACAAACAGAAGGTTGATTTTAGAGGGATCGAAACGAACGCGGCTATTGGCGCGCCTGTAGTTTTGCTGGATGCCATTGAGGACGGTAACAAGCTTGTCCTTCGGAAGGCCGTGCGCTTTCGCCATTTTTTCTTCGTGGCCAGATATATTTATAATCTTGTCAGTCGCGAGTGAAAAAACGCGCTCAATGGCGGCGTAGATCTGCTTCTCGGCCAATGAGATCTGCATGGTAAAAGCCCAGCCATGCGCGCAGTAAATAACTACCGGCCGCGAGCGCTTAAATAATAGCGGAATACGGCCCAACGCTCCCGCAAATGTACTATGTAGATGAAATATATTTGGTTGAAATTCCTGAACGGTCCGTGCTGCAAGCGCGGCCAGCTTCGTCAACGTCACAAGATCTCGTGACGTTGAATTGAAGTGAATTATCGCCTCGTCCGGAATTGACGGAACGTGTGCGCGATGAGCGCTTGGTATGAGAAATCGAACGTTGCCGACACCGAAATAGCGAATTTGATCGGCAGCGATCTCTTCAAGGTACGACGCTGGCCCCCCAGGCAACGATTGAGCGAAGTGAAGAACCCTTATCATTCGCTGCCGTCAAACACTTTGTCTTTGCCGAGCGGCGGCAACGGCCACTGCGACGGCGAGGACCAGCGTTTGCGTCAGCGCGCCGGCCCCTAACGCGTAAAAGGCGCCAACCGCCTGCAACTTCGGCACCAAAAGCCAAGTCATGCCGGCGACGACAAGTGCTGCAATTACGTAGGTACAAAAGATCGTGCGATATAAATGGAAAGCGGTCGCACCGGCGGCCATAACTATTCCCGAAAGCACAAAAAACATACTGGGGACGGAGTTTTCGAAAAGCGATTGAAGACCCCTGAATTGCGGGCCATAAATAAACGATAGCAATCCATTTCCGGCAAAATGAGCCACTAGCCAAACGAAGCCACAACCGATGCCAATGAAAAAAGTGAACACGCCGAGAAGTACTGTAAAAGTGACAAGCTTCTTCTCGACAACGCAGTTAGCGAGCGTTGGCAGAAGCGCTTGACTCACGATCACAGTGAACATCGCGCCGAAGGTCAAGAAATATTGTATAGCCGAGAAGAGGCCGACTTCATTTAGCCCGGAATATGAATTGAGGCCCAATCGTGGTAGATAATTCATAAGAATCATTACCGTGCCCGAGCAGCCCAGCGGCAGCGTTGTCTTGAACAATCGCCAGCGCCGAAACACCGCATCATGGTCGAACTCGAAGACCCGCTCCTTCAGCGTTGTAATGCGTTTGCGGAATCTGTTGTCAAACAGCAGAAAGAGGATCAGCCAAACAATCGCCAGCGACAGAAGACTAAGCTGGATCGAATGAAACAGCTCATAGACCGGCACGAATATCACCAGGCACGCGACGAATCGAAATACCGCAGAAACCGCTATAAAATGGCTGACGTTCGCCTTTTGGAAAAAGGCGGCGTTGATATCTGAAAACCCTTCAGAAAATTTCAATGCAAAAAGGCTTGCCGCGATCGAAGCCGTCTGCGAACCGGAATGAATAAACACCAGAGTAAGCGCAACCGAGGCGTACAAAAACGGAGGGAATGTCGTTCTCAAAAATAAATAGTCGGAAAATTCGTATTTGCTGTTCTGATGAACGAGGTACTGGTTCCGAAGAGCGAGCCAGCCAATGTACGAAGCGCAGATGACATAGGCTTGGGCAAGCGAGAGTTCTCCTAATGCAGCCGCCCCACTTTTACGTGCGACCAGCAAAACAATTGCATACTGACTGGACACCGCAAACGCCGCCGCTGCGAGCATCCAAACTGAATTCAATCCAATATGGCGCCAGTGGACGAGCTTCATTTTGGTTCGGCAGCACCATCGGCGTTTTGGGAAATTGAATGTGGCGGCTGATGTTGTCGACATAGTGTCGACTTAGAACGCTGTCAAATGGGACTAAGTTATTTTTGTGGAGACTAAAATTTTCGCTGCTTGCTAATTTTTGTCGCGAAAACATATTGAAAATCTTTGGAACATTTTCGCTAATAAGATACCACTCACTTCCCGCGTGAGGCGCGTTCAAACGACGACAATATCAGTGTAGACCGATCAAACGTTTTCCAATCATCTCAAGTCCATTCAGGATGTGTCGCAATCCTGCAAATAAACTATAGGCTTCCGCCAAAGCGATAAAAAATAGTCCGTGCACTATGTACTGAGTTGAACGAAACAGATCGAGGAGACGTTCAAATAATGCCACCACATATTTGTTCCTCCCGACAAGGAGAACAAACCCGGGCCCGAGGATCAACGACCCAAGGATGTCACTTGGGTAATGAAAGCCTATAAGTACGCGCATTATTCCAACGCTGAATAATGACCAGAGAAAAGCAATACCGCCAACAACAGGCGATTCCACAACAATCACAGCGCACAATGAGAAAAAAAGGGTAGCTGTGTCGCTTGGGAATGAACTCAAACGATCCCAGTTAGCTGCCAGCGTCTGATCATAGACGTTCAGGTGGAGCGTCTCGTCCAGGAAGGGACGCGTGTGAACGTAGAACTTGTGTTGCACGCTTATTGAAACGACGACGGCCAAAAATCCGGCAAACAGCCCTGCGGAAATGCGCGCGCGACGCTTCTGATCATCCCCGTAGAACCATAACGCCACCAGCGGAAAGAAGACTGGAAATCCTCTGACGAAGGTGTTCTGTCCAATGGCATCGATTGTTTTATTTAACAAAACATGATTTTCAACAAATGAGTTGAGAAACAATACCGAATTAAGATCAATCTGTTTTAGCCAGGCCACAAAATTCATAGAGCGATCCTAGCAATCGGCACTTGCTCTGTCGGCTAAATTAATCGCGACAACGGGACCATGCCCCTTTGCGCTCGATATTGTATTGGCTTGAAGTCTCGGAAGTTTTGAACATTCCTGCGTATACAAAGCAGGGTTGGCAAATAACAATTGCCTGTTTCTTTATACCCCTCAACAGCAGTAAGCTTCGTCAGCAAATACTTGGGGGGAAGCCATGGTCTCCAGAGATTCTGTACCGGCCAAACATGCCGGGCCCAGTGCTCCAAAACTTACCTCCAAGGATCTGTTGCATCAGTTTTGGGCCGATGCCTATGGCAAGGAAGTGCAGACGGCCGCGACCTATTCCTACACCTGGCTGGCGGATCAGTTCGGCCACGTTTGCCTCGGTATCATATTCAATTTTGTCGGGACGGCGCTGAGCGGCGTGGTTATGAAGTTGCTGGGTGTGGCCCGCCACTTCAGGTACGACACGGGCATCTGGCCTGGGCTGGTACTCGTTTTCATCGGCGCGGCGGTTTGGGAATGGAGCGCCTATAACAGTTCCGTAAAGCAGGCCACTGAAGCTTTTCCGCTCGATAAAAAATTGCTGCGCGCCAACGCATTCATCGCCGCAACCTACATATGGCTGGGCGCAGTACTTGGTTTTGCTTTTCACCTGGATCTTGTCCCGTCGGTCCTGATCGGCGCGGGAGTGATTGTCGTCGCCATTGCACTCGCACCTTGGTGGTTGCGACAGAAGATCATCTGGCAAAAGGCATCTATCCCCTATCTGTTTCGCCTTGCTGATGCGGCGCGGAACATCAAAGAGAGAGATGCCAAGGTCTTGCAAGATCTCATTGACGCTGGCGCACCGCCGACCACGGATCCCTGCCAGGTCATAATTGGCGGCCCAATTGGATCGGGTCGGACTTCGATGGCGGCCGGCATCGGAACCGAGTTCGCATTCAAACAGCACAAGGTCCGCTACCTTAGTCTCGATTGCCTGCTCGAATTTGCCGCGAATGTAACGGATCGTTCCTTACCCGACGACCCGGGGCCAGCAACCATCTCCTATTGGCCGTGGAGCCAATCCCAGGTTGTCATCATTGACGGCGTCGGCCCGTTGATCGCCGCCAACGAACAGGGACATGAAGCGAACCTCGAACGGTTTAAGACGATGCTTAAAGACGATCTGGGATCCGTTGCCGACGTGCTGAACCGGTGCCACACGATCTGGGTCTTGGGTGACCTTTGTCCGCCGCCTCCGCGCGGACAACTCGGTGCTGTGCTCAGCGATTTTGCCAAAGCCGTCGCCGTCTATTGCGGCAACCAATCGGAGCCATTCGTCGTAGAACTCAACTCACCGCCGGAGCGGCAACCGAACAAGGCGTTTTTGTTCGGCTCATCACGAGCGGCAGCGCACGTCACAACGGTGCGAGGTGTATGGCGCGTCAGCAAGTAGCAAAAGCAGATAAACTGATCGAGGACGCGCACCGGCAAAGGTCACGCTCTCCCCGACGCAACTTTCGTCATTCGGTGACACCGATTGATTAACCAATGTCTCATCAATGGCCTACAACGGACATCCCAAAGGGCCAAGGCGAAGATGGGGCTGTGCCGCAGACGGTCTGCCGTGCTGTTCTTTGGATGGACTGATCTGATATACTTATTTCTATAACTGCTAACGTAATCAAAAGTGGCGACGTTGGCTGGACAACCGCTGAACGATTTGTCGAGATTTTTGCCGGGGGCGCTCGTTGAATGGGCCGCCCGGCCTGCGACCGATTCTTCGCCGCCCCCACGCGAAGCACATGTCGGCGCGCTGATGATAACCGATGTGTCTGGCTTCACACGGCTCACCGCCAAGCTGTCGCGCGAAAGCGGTCAGGTCGGCGCGGAACGAATCGGCCTCGTTCTGAACGGCTTCGTATCGAGACTCGTCGGAACCGTGGAACGCCTCGGCGGCGCGATCCTGAGCTTCGAAGGCGACTCGCTCATGGCAGGCTGGAAATCGGAGCCGGACCCTGTGGCACTGGCTTCGGCGGTTTGGAGAAGTTGCCACTGTGCGCTGAGCTTGCAGCGTGAAATCGGTCAAACGATTGTCGAGGACGAAATGCTCACGTTGCGCTCGGGAGTCGCAGCCGGGACCACGTACCTCGTCCATCTTTTGCCGCACTCGGCCAATTCGCGTGTCATCCTCACCGGGCCCGGAGTACAGGAGGTCTGGCGCTGCGCCGAACTGGCCGAAAGCGGCGAGACGCTCGTTTCATCGAATGCATGGACGCATGTCGCCGAGCATGCAAAAGGTCGCCTAATGGCGAGTGGGCCCATGCAACTCCTCGACATTGGGACTCCGCCGCAGTCTGATGATACCGGTCTGCCAAATTGGTCGGAAGGCTCCGATCTTGCAAGCTATCTACCCGTCATCGTCCGCTCGCGACTCGCGTCGTCGTTGTCGCGATGGCTTGCGGAGCTGCGCACGGTCACAACGTGCTTTGTTAGAATTACTGGCCCCGACCTCCTCGATAACTTCCCGAAGCTCGAGCAGGCTTACAGCATCCTCGAGAGTAAGATTACGAGGTTCCACGGTGACCTCCTGCGAGTCACAGCCTGTGAGGGTGGGCTGCAAGGCCTCGCGGTTTTCGGGTTACCGGGCAACGCCCACAAAGATGACCCGCGCCGAGCGAGTCTCGCCGCACTCGAATTGCAGTCCAGCGTTAGCCGACTAGGCCTGAATGTATCAGTTGGCGCCGCCACCGGTGACGCTTTCTGCGGAGCGATCGGAACCGATCGACGCGCCGAATATACTGTGCTCGGCGAGTCGGTAAACCGCGCTGCCCGGCTCTGCACTCTCGCTGCGGGTCGCACGCTGACCGATGAGCCGACGGCGCAAGAGTCTTCGAGCTTCGTCAGCTTTCAAGGTCCCTGGTCGATGCAGGTCCCCGGCATTCGGGCACCGATTTCGACCTTCGTCGCGCTGCGAGCAAAGCGCGATAGCGTATTGACGCCGCGTGACGTCCTGGTCGGCCGAACCGAGGAACTGGCACGGCTCAATAATTTGATTGACCGACAAGCCGGTCCAAAAGTACGCATTGCAATCATCGTCGGGGAGCCGGGCATAGGCAAATCCACGCTCGCTGATGCATTCATCAAGCATTGCGGGCAGTTGGGCGTTACCGTGCTTGAGGGATTCGCTGACGACGTCGAGCACAACACGCCGTATTTTGCCTTTCGCCGCATCATACGGCGATTGCTCGGCGTTGAGCTCTTGCAGGGCCGTGAAGCCTACGAGCGCATCGAGGCGCGGCTTGCGCAGCGACCCGAACAGATCAGTTTCATTCCGCTGCTGAGAGATGTGCTCGACATTGGGCTCGAGGGAACATCTACCACCGATGAGCTATCGAGTGGCGTTCGGTCCGAAAATCTGCGTCGGATGCTCAAGGACCTGGTCCTCGATGGTCTATCGGCAGCCCCGAGCGTTCTTGTTATTGAGGACGTCCATTGGCTCGACGCAGCTTCGGCGGCACTACTGGCCGATCTCGTGCAGGCCGGGAAACCCATTACGGTGGTGTTTACGTCGCGAACCGAGTCTGTCCGGGGGCACATTCTGCAACGAGGCGCCGACGTCGACTATCTCAAACTCAATCCGCTCGATGAATCCGACACCGCCGAGTTAGTTAGCTCGTCGCTGGAGCAGGCAGAAATCCCCGTTTGGATGCAGCAGGCGATCTGGCAGCGCACCAGCGGAAACCCGTTCTTCGTCGGTGAAATCTGCCGGATGATCAAGCAGCGCCGACCGGAGACCTGGCCGCGTATTGTCCCACGTGTTGAAACATTTGACGAAGACAGCTCGATAACATTGCCCCAATCTGCCCGCGCTGCTGTTTTGACCCGAACCGATTCTCTTCTGCCCGATGAGCAGTTCGTTCTCAAAGTCGCGAGCGCCATGGGACCCACCTTCACGGTAGCTGATATTGAAGCAATCGAACTCATCAACAATGCGGGAATTAATGCACCCGAATGCGTCGCCAGCCTCGCCGGCGCCAATCTGTTCAGAGCGGTAACGGCCGACGCCGCCCGATTTACTTTCAGCCACAGGATTATCCGCGATGTGGTTTATGCCAGCATGTTGTCGGAGCAAAAGCAGGAGGCGCACGTCGCCATTGCGAGGGCGATCGAGCGCGGCGGACGGCTATCCGAAGCGGAGACACTCCCGCTGGTTCTCAATCAGTGGCAGCGAGCGGGAGACCGTCGCAAAACTTTTGAGTATCTGGATCGGGTTGCCGAACTGAGGCTACGGCAGTTTGAAAACGCCTCTGCGATCACACAAAGCGAGGCATTTCTAAAGATTGCCGAGGAGGAAGCTATCTCGGCGCCGCCCAAACGATTGGCGGCCGCCCATTTTGTGCTTGGGGAAGCTGAATTGAACCTTGGGCGAATCGAAGCGGCGCAGATGAGCTTCGAGAACGGTCTGCGCCTTCTCAGGCTTCCCATGCCGCGGACGAAGCCCGGACTCGCGCTCAGCATGATCCAGCAGATCGCGCGGCATCTTATCCGCTCCAGAAAGTTTGAGAGCTACCGTTCGGGTTTGGAAAAGTCTGACGCTGTTGCAGCTAACGATGTCGTTCTGAAGGCGGCGCGTGCATATGAAAATCTGACCAACATCTATTACTTCAAAGGCGACAAGGCGCGTGTCCTTTATTCGACATTGCGTGCCATCAACCTGGCAGAATTGTTTGCTCAACTCTCGCCGGTATTGGCGACTAACTACTCGAACCTTGGCGCGATCTGCGGCATCATCCCGCTGCGAAAGCGGGGTGAGCATTATCTCAAGCTCGCAAGCCAGCTGTCCGGACAGCTGCGCATCCCGACCGTGACCGCCAAAGTTAATCTGCTATCTGGCCTTTATTGGACGAGCATCGGAGAGTGGCAAACAGCAAAGTCGCTATTCGAGCCTGCGCTCGAACACGCTTCGATTCTCGGTGATACCAGGCGTTGGAGCGAGCTCGCCGTCAGTTTGGAAACCATCACCAGCCCGTGTCTCCTTAACCCAAGCCATGGCGGCAAGCAGGCCTGGAGCGAGCTTGTCGACAAGATCTGCCAGACCGCTCGCACAAGCGGTGATCCCCAAGTGCTTGGCTGCGGTCTGACTGGCGCGATCCGCGGCCATCGCGCGCTGGGGGCGGACATGCGGGCGCGCGCGTACCTGGACGAGCTTTCTTCGCTATTGCGCGAACAGTCTTCGGTACTTGAGCCGATTCACAGGCTTGAGGGAGCGGCCTACCTGGCCGACGCCGCACTTGATCGAGGAGACATGGCCGCTTGGCAGCAATGGCTCGAGCAGGCCACACTGTCGATCAAGGAGGTCACCCCCACTATAAAGTCTCGCACGCTTCCGGCCCTGGGCGCTGCTTTTGCAGCCGCGATGCGGCAGCCTGGGCATGCCGAACCGGCGCACGTCCGGGATATTCGCCGCGGACTTGCAAAGGCGAGCGCAGCGAACCTTGGCCGTTTTGCCCGGATTTATCCGATCGGCCGCCCGCGCGCTGCGCTTTTTCAGGGCGATCTGGAAGCCAGTCTGGGAAAAACAACACGCGCTGCGAAGCTCTGGCGCCAGGCACTGGCGAATGCCCTCCAGTTGAATATGCCTGCCGACGCCCTAGCCGCTCTTGCGCGGCTTCGCGCAGCCGGGTTTTCATTGGCCGAGGCCGAGCTGTCCGCCACACAGCGCCTTGATGCGTCGCTGCTTGATCGCAACTCGGAATTTCGCAAAACCGCAGAGCTTGCAGCAGCCGCACTTGCCATTGGAGGGGGAGTTGCTGTCGCGTGATCATAAACCGCGTGTCCTGTTGGTCGTTGCGCATTTTGATGACACTCGCAACCCCAATGGTCGGCCCAATTTTGTACCGCAGGGCCTCGGCCACGCGTTTCTTGCCGGCGCATTCCACCACCAGAATGTTGCGGTGCGCCTTTACAGCGAATTTCATAGCGGCCCGCTGAAAGACGAGCATGTCTTCGCTTGGCCAGACATGTTGGTGCTGACCGGCGTTACGTCTGCGTTTGATCGAATGCGGCAGCTCGCCGCCTATGCTCGAATTAAATCTCCCGGCTGCATAATCGTTGCCGGCGGCCCCGCCGTGCGCAATTTACCAATTTCGAGTGCTGCGGCTTTCGACTATGCCTGTCACGGCGATATCGAAGAACTTGCCGCAATCGCGCGCGAGGTATTCGGCACGGGCGCAGTGGCCGATGCCATGCTCCCCCGATTTGATTTGCTGACTTGGAAAAGTCCGGTGAACTACGTCGAAACCAGTCGCTATTGCAATTTCCGTTGCACCTTTTGCGCGCTGACGGCGGAAAAACGCGACTATAAAACCTATGATCTAAGCTACGTAGAAAAGCAGATCCGGAGTTACGCTGAGAAAAAGCCGGTTCTGTTCATTGACAACAATTTCTACGGTAACAACCGGTCGCTCTTCTCTCAAAAGCTCGATCTTTTGACGAACCTGGTGAAGGAAGGCGCTCTACCAGGCTGGATAGCACTGGTCACCGGGGACTTCTTTGCAGATCCCCAGAATGTGATTCGAGCCCGCCAAGCCGGCTGCATCGGTCTGTTTTCCGGCGTCGAAAGTTTCAATGCCGATCAAATTAAGGCTTACAACAAGCGGCAGAATCTCCTGCCACAGATCGAAGTTATCAAAGCGTGCTTCGAAGCAGGGATCATATTTCAATATGGCCTGATCTTCGATCCTACCACCCAGCACGTGCAGCAGATGCGAGATGAGCTCGATTTTGTAATGCGATGCGACGCTATTCCGCTGCCCGCATTTACAAGCCTCACCATCCCGCTGCTCGGCACACCGCTCTTCCACGATCGCGTCAAGTCCGGTGATTTCCTTCCCCTGACCAAGCTGCGCGACATGGACGGGTTCACCCTATTGACGACGCCGCTCGATGAAATGGACCGTGTGCTCCCCTTTGTGAAAAGTCTCGTCGAGCTCGACGGGCGCTTCGGCGAATTCGCGCGCCGTGGATTTGGCTTCTTGCGGCGGTACTGGCGTTCGCTCTCGGCGCAGCAGATTGCCTTCACCGTTGCGAACAGTTTTCCCAAGCTTATCAATAAAAGACGGACCGTTGCGGCGGCTGACGAAGACAAACTGACCTACATCACCACAACCCAACCGCTCGGCCCCCTGTACAGCCCCATGTTCGCTGTGCCCGAGCGGTACCGTAATCACTTCAGTGCGACCATGATTACCGACGGTGCGGGCGACCTTGAACTCGAAATTTCTGAAAATTTGTCGGCGAAGATCCCGGCGCCAGTGCGGAGAAACACCGCGCAGCAACCAATCTCGGCCATTTAATGCAATTTTTTATCGCGCTGATGCAGAGAGTTGAGATTGTCGCCTTCGCTCAATCATACCGCAATTGCATCGATCTTTGAGAAGATCGACATGTCGAGGTGGTTGTCGCTTCGGAACTTCTCGAGACGCCTGCGATTTTGCGGCTTCGATCCGTCACTGTTTTTGGCAAGGCCGAGGAAGCGCAACGCATTGCCGCCGAGATAGCCCCGCCGTTCTGCGGCGGTAAAATTCAGACGGTCACAGAAATGCGTCTTCATGCTGGCATAGTAGCCATTTGCGCCCGACTCGCGTGCGAGCAAACTCCAGTCCGATCCGTACAGGAGCCGGCCACGGGCCTTTGGGTTATTTTGTAGAAAGCCGGCCAGTCGATTCATCAACCTCCGATTATTGACACTGTCCGGTTCTAGAATTCGACGAGTCATCGCTGACATCCGCGTAGAGGTTCGGATAGGTATCAGACCCGAGTAGAGTGATGACCGTCTTGGTCCAAATAGTCTTGGTCTCTGAGTTGGGCTTGCAATCCCACGGCCCGCCACAGTGGCCGAAATCAAGCCGGAGCTTTTTGTGACCGGGCTGTTGCAGAAACGCTTGCCAGGCTTCGGGCGCAGCACAGGCCCCGTCCTCCGGATGTAGGGACACGTATTGTGAGAATGAGCAGTGTGCCAGAATCGGGACGTCCTCATCCAGGCAGAACTTGAGGAGCTTCCCCATTTGCTGATCGAGCTGTTGCTTCACTCCAAGCGAATTACTGTTGAGGCACGGCTTGAATCCCATGGGAGGATAGATCTTCACGCCGATCGCCCCCTGGTTTCGGATCGCATCCTTGACCACGGCGAGCACATCCGGGTTGTCGATGGCGCGGAATGGGTCGAACGCAGCAAAGGCATGCACCGCGAAACTCCTGCCTTTGATCTGCGAGATAAGCCGCATGACCTCGATCTGCTCGCTGAGGTCGGATGTGTCTGGCTCACCGAGCCGGGTTCCGATATCCAACATCGCCGGCGTGTAGAGAAAGACGTCGGCCGACTGCGACCTCGACAGCGAGGCAAGTTCCTGGGTGATCTCCCATCGCGCCTTAGTGTAAATCAGTGCGAAATTGATCCAGGTACCGATGTCGTCAGTTGCGATCAAATACCGCGCGGTTTCCTTGAACTGGGTGGGTGTCATCGCGATACTGCGCTGGCCCCTGAAATGTCTGCGCAGGCGCGGGCTCAGGTGCCGGCGCACCCATTGCCTATCCTGAGGCGAGCGCAGCCACATGATTTTGAGCGCCTGAGAAACCGCGCGGATATTGTTTGCGCGGGTGCCGTGGGGCTTCAGGCGCCTGAGCTTGAGACCCGACTGCGTTAATTCGTCGATCTCCTCTCCCGTTGTCGGCGCACCGGCGCGCATGATGAATTCGATGAAATCGATCAGCGGAATGGCCAGGACTGCACCTGGATATTTTTCCAAATAGACAAGTTCGACGAACCTGCGAACGGGTATGTCATGCGAATTGAAGACATGGCAGTGGACATCGACCGACCCGGTGGCCTCGCTGCGGCGGCGGAATTGTTTTTTATTCGACCGCATGGTTTCGCTCCTGGAGTATCGCCTACAAGATAATATACACTTTTTACGTGTCTGCCTCATTGCGGAACGGCGGTGGCCGCGGCAAAAGCATCCATCACTTTTTCGCGTTGCGGGGTGCGGTTTATCGATGGCCGAGTCGCGACTCGAAGTCGTAATTGTCGGAGGCGGAATCGGCGGGTTGTTCGCTGCCAGCGCGCTGCACACGCATGGTATCCAGGTATCGGTCTATGAGCAGGCCCCTACCCTTGGCGAAGTCGGGGCCGGAGTATTTCTGACGCCCAACAGCGTGCGCCAACTCCAGAGGGTGGGGCTGGGGCCGGCCGTGGAAAAATGGGGAGCCAGAGTTGGCCCGGATTCTCGGTATTTCCGACACGACGGAGTCCCGATTGCACCGGTTCAGGTGACGGACTCCTCGGGATGGAACGCAACATTCGGGATGCACCGCGCCGACCTTATCGAACTCCTGGCCCGTGCCCTTCCAACACGAATCGTACACACCGGACACCGATGCAGCGGCTTCGAGCAGGACCGGGACAAAGCCCGGGTGTCGTTCGCAAACGGAGCCGCTGTCGAAGCCGACGTCGTCGTCGGTGCGGACGGTATTCACTCCGAGCTTCGGCCATACGTGTTTCCCCCTTCCCGCCCTGTCTTTTCCGGATCGATTGCATATCGAGGCGTCGTGTCGCACGAATTCATTCCGCATTGGCCGACCAACTCCTGGCTCATGTGGCTCGGCACAGGCAAACACTTCCTCACCTTTCCCGTACGCGCTGGAAAACTCATCAACTACGTTGGATTCGTGCCGGCGGACGAGGAAATGAAGGAATCGTGGTCAGCCCCTGGCGACCCCGACCTCCTTCGTCGGGAGTTCGCAGGCTGGGATCTCGCGCATCGAGGCGTTGTTACAGCACGTTCAAATGACGTTTCGATGGGCTCTGTATGATCGCGAGCCATTGCCCACCTGGACCCGCGGAAGGCTCACTCTGCTCGGCGATGCCGCACACCCGATGCTGCCTCACCTCGGTCAGGGCGCCAACCAGTCGATTGAGGATGGAATGGCGCTCGCGACGATCCTGGCGCGTGCCGACCGGAAAACTGCCCCCGCGGCTCTCCTCGCCTATGAGCGTCTTCGCCGTGAGCGTGTTGCGCAGGTCCAGCGCGGTGCCCGCGAGAACGGGCTCCGATACGATTCCGCGTATTCCGATCTTGGCGTCCGAGACGCCGAAATTATTGCCCATGCCGCCTTTCGCCAGCGGCTCTACGACCACGACGTAGTGCCCGACGCACAAGCCGCCGCAATAACAAAAACGCAATAGCACACCGATTGCGGCTCACTGCATCTTCACTTTTGCTGTTCTGATCACCTCATTCCAGCGATCCACTTCCTTGTGCATGAACCTTGCCGTCGCGTCGACGGAACCGCCAACAATCTCAGCCGACAATTTTCTTAAACGGTCTTGCACTTCGGGATCGCGCAATGCGTCGCTAATATCAACATTCAGTTTTTGAATAACCGCATTTGGCGTTTTCGGCGGCGCAACAACGGCATACCAGGCGGCCGATTCGAACCCGGGCAAGGTCTCAGCCATCGTCGGCACGTCGGGCAACGAAGCAAGACGTTTCTCAGATGCGACTGCAAGCAAGCGCAGCTTGCCGCTCTGAACGAGCGGCAGCGAGACGCCTAAATTGTCGAACATAAAATCGACATCGCCTGCAAGTAATCCCTGCAAAGCCGGTGCCGATCCACGATAGGGGATGTGCTGGACCCGGACCTGCGCCATCAACTGGAACATTTCAGACGTTAGATGTGAGGTTGTGCCATTGCCTTGCGTGGCCGAGGTCGTCTTTCCCGGATTCGCCTTGAGGTAGGCAATGAAGTCGGCGACGGTCTTTGCTGCAATGTTATTCGGGTTTGTAAGTAACGCGTTTGGCACCTGAGCCATCACAATCACGGGCTCAAATTGCATCGGGTCGAAGGCGAGGTTTTGATAAAGATTCTGATTGATGACGAGCGGCGGGGGCGGTGCCGACAACAGAGTATAGCCGTCCGGTTCGGATTTATAGGCGAGCTCAGCGCCCACATTTCCGCCGGCGCCGCTGCGATTCTCAATGATTACCGGTTGGCCCCACTTGCGGGAGAGCCAATCGCCAATGACACGCGGGATGGCATCGGCGGTCCCGCCGGCGGGGAAAGGCACAATGATTTTAACTGGGCGATTTGGGTAACTCTGCGCGTGCGTCTTCTCGGACGATAAAAGTGGGGCAGAAATTATCAGAGCAAAGGCCAGAACACGCCCGGCAGTCAGAAGACATGTTCTTAGCATGCGACGCGCTCCAGACTCCTGCATCCGTGCATTTAAACTCTGTTTCAAGGCCACTATTTTTTCTTCGGCGTCTCGACAGATCGCACTGGAGTTTCCGGTATTAAATTTCCGTGCCTGCGTTCGTAAGGTCGACTTGCCGCTCTGGCGCCAGTCACCGGCCACGGCCGCGTTGGCGAATTCCGTCCACTCCTCATCCCAATCGCCCAACTGGTATCCGTGCCATGGCGCCTGCGGGACGATATGCGGAAATTTGAGCTCTTCCCATATTTTCTTGGCACGGGCCATAAATTCCTCGGTCGGCAACGCCAGAGGCGGCATGTCGTGCTTGAGAGTTGCATCGACCATCAACGTTCCCTCGACCACGGGCCGGCCGGACTTCGGCCCGTGGCCGCTCGACCGGTAGGGAGTGATGTGCGCGTCTTCCATAAAATTTGATCGATAGGCCAAAGACCAGAAGATGGCGTCGGCATTATCCGGCGAAATATCGTCCGACACGGCAATAACAAGCTTCCCGCATTGGGCCTGCAATGTCGCCGCCCCCTGCATGCCGCGCCACACTTCCGTTCGCGGCGTACCCCGTTCGAACTGAAGAAAGATGACCTTTCGCAAATTTGTCAGCGGCTCATGCATGACCACGCGTTTGATGCCACGTATACCGAGCGCATGCCGCAGATGTTCCAGGAACATCGGTTCATAGGCGACTTTCTTGAGCACCGAAGATTCGCTCGGCGTGACCTGGCTAATGATCGACAGAAAAATAGGCTTACGTTTGCGCGTTATGGCGGTCACGCGCATCGACATATTGAAGTCCTCGAGCGCGACGTGTCCATGATTCTCTCCGAACGGCCCTTCCGGCTCGAGAAGATCGGTATCGATTAGGCCCTCGATGACAATTTCCGAATCCGCTGGCACCACCAGATCGATGGTTTTGCAACGAACGGTCTTGACGGGCTTGCCCATGAGCCCGCCAGCGACGTTCATCTCATCGACATCGACCGGAAGCTTTTGTGGTCCTGTAAACAGCACAGCAGGCGCACAACCGACAACAATCGCACATGGCATAGGCTGACCGAGTTTCTTGTACTTTTGCCAATGCAAGTAGCCACCGGCGCCGCTCAACCGCGAAGCCATGCGCACCCCTAGCCGGTCATTGGCTTTGAGTGCGGCGCGATAGGTGCCCATATTTTGGATGCCATTTTCCGGATCCTTCGTCACACAAAGCGTCGCGGTCAGGTACGGCGCCGAGTCAAATCCCGGGGTAGAGATCGGAACCGGAAGGCTCGCAAGGCCGCCACGTTCCGCTAAAAGGTCGTTTCCAGTCTGCACGATCTCATGGCATGCGGCCTTGTCGACCATGACCGGTGCGATGGGATTAGCCATAGCCTCGACCCACAGGGCCCCAATTTCATCCACCGGTACCCCTAGTCCAATCGCGTAAATCTCAGGCGACGCCGCAAGTCCACCGACCAGCACAGGAATGTCGTAGTTCTCCCCGTGAGCGCCGACGACATTCGTGAATAGAAAGGCACGCCGGTCCTCCTCCCGGAGGCCACCTTGGAATTGCCAGCGCGCGAGAGGATGTAGTTCTAAATCTTTGTCGATCGGGCGATCGATATGTTTGATGAGACCGCGTTCCGTTAGTCGCGCAATGTGCTCTTGTAAATCGGATGGCGCCTTTAGCGTGATGGTCGATTCCATCGCGGATCTCCGGTAGCCGTACGCAATTCGCTGCCGTCTCTAATGCACGTTCGTCGCAGACGCTTTCACGTCGTATCATCATATTGTAATAGATACAAAGCTGGTTAGACGCCCTACAGCGACCGTACGGAATCCAAAATGATCCGATTAGTTGCCGCCCTTATCGCCACGCTTGCCGTCGGCGCGCAACGGCCCGCCCTGGCGGAGGAAACTTATCCCGCACGTCCGATCCGCCTCGTTGTCGGTTTCGCCGCAGGATCAAGCGGAGACGTTGCCGCCCGGATCGTCAGCCACAAACTTGGCGACCTGCTTGGTCAGACCGTAATCGTGGAAAATCGCCCCGGCGCCAGTAGCATGGTCGCCACCGACTATGTCGCGCGAAGCGCGAAGGACGGCTACACGCTTTTATTTGCCACGATTGCGGCGACCATCAACACGACAATGATGCCGGGAAAAGGTGCAAACATCGAAAGAGACATGGCGCCAATTATCCTTGTCGGTTCGATCCCGAACATCCTTGTTGTAAGTCCCCAACTGGGCGTCAGCGACGTGAAGGGCCTGATCGCCCTCGCCAAGGAGAAGCCGGACGAGTTGCTTTATGGAGCATCTGGCCTCGGCAGTGGTCCACATCTGGCTACCGAACTGTTCAAACAGATGGCAGGGATAAAGATGACCGGCGTTTTATATCCGGGCAGTGCGCAGACCGTCCTCGACCTTATTTCGGGTCGCATACAAGTAATGTTTTCACCTGCTTCCACGGTACTGGGCTTTATCAGGGACGGACGCGTCAAAGCGTTAGCGACCAGTGAGGCCAAGCGCGCGGGGATAGCCCCCGATCTACCAACGATCTCCGAAGCTGCCCTGCCCGGCTACAATACCGGTGTTTGGTTTGGCATTCTCGGGCCGGTCGGCACGCCAAAGCCGATCATCGACAAGATTTCCAAAGCAGCAAACAGCGCTCTCAAAGACCCGGAGGTTATCAAGGAGCTAACGACACAGGGCCTGGATGCGCGCGGGGGAAGCCCGGAGGAATTTGCTGGTTTTATCAGAAGCGAGACGGAGCGCTGGGCGCGTGTCATCCGTGAAATGGATGTAGCCAAGGATAAAAAGGACGGGGCAGCGCCGCCTTAGTCAAAATCGCAGGCCAAATCAGGAGCGTATACGTACTGCAGCATCGACTAAAAATGGTGCGCAAAAATCCGAACCCCGCTCCGGTGGGGAGCCGGACTTTATCTCAATATATTTTTTGACGTTCTGGGTGACGGCTTCGCGACAATCGGCGCAGGCTTGAGCACTTTGAATCCGTTTCGAATAGGCAAAGAGGATCGCTTGTTCGATTTGCTCGGCATCAATCTCCATGCTTTTGACACGCGCTCGGAAGCTTTCTAATTCATCGTCGTTGAGCGCTTTTATCTGCTGCCGAACGCTTCGCAGCGGGCGGACGACATGTTCTTGCCAAACAGAAACATTTTTTAAGGCTGCTTCGATGTCTTTGCGGCTCAAAATAATTGCCCGCGTACCGATCCACGCACAAAAAAGCAGAAAATTGACGTCGGCTTCGATTGCTTGCTGCAATGCCAGGCACTCTTCGGCAACGTCAGCTTCGCCGTAAACTGCGAGTGAAAACCGCCAGAAATCGTTGTCGTATTTTAGAGTGCCGGTATCACCGTTGGGCGGGTTTCGTTGAACCAAGCTTTCACCCGGCGATACTATTTGCCCGCTTCTTCGCGGTTTTTCGGGCGCTCGCGTTCGCCGGTCCAGCGGCGGATCTTTCCGGTGTCGATGTCGAAAAGATCGAGTACGCGCGCGAGTGTGTGATCGACCATTTCTTCGATCGACTTTGGCAATGCGTAAAATGCAGGAACCGGCGGATAAATAATCGCTCCCGCTTCGGTCACTGTAGCCATGTTGCGGATGTGCCCAATATGAAGGGGGGCTTCCCGCAGCATAAGGACCAAACGGCGGCGTTCCTTCAAAACAACGTCCGCCGCCCGCGAGATCAGATTCGCCGTATTTCCAGTGGCGATCTCGGACATCGTCTTGATCGAGCACGGTGCGATCACCATGCCACGCGTTGGGAAGGAGCCGCTCGAGCAGGCCGCACCGACGTCACTATTGGAATAAACGACCGTCGCCAGGCGCTCGATGTCTGCGAGTTTCAGGCTCGTTTCGTACGCGAGGGTGATCTGCGCAGCGCGGGAGACGATAAGATGTGCCTCGACATTGCAGGCGCGCAGCAATTCCAGCAGTCTTACACCGTAGATCGATCCCGACGCCCCGGTAATGCCGACGAGGAGCGGGGAATTCGGAGGCTTGATCGCGAGATGTTTCATAGACTGCATATAATGCAGCAACTTAGGCGCCAATGACAGACCAAAATCCTCGTTTCCGCTTCATCGGCCAGCCCATGCCGCGCAACGAAGATGCGCGGCTTGTAACGGGCCGCGGGCAATTCAGCGACGACTTCAGTTTTCCGGGCCAAGCCTATGCGGCGATTGTCCGTTCGCCACACGCCCATGCCCGCCTTGTGCGGATTAACAAGGACACTGCATCCCGGATGCCCGGCGTTCTGGGCGTATTTACGGGTGCTGATTGCCTTTCAGACAATCTTGGCGCGATCCAACACGATCCGCTCCCCAAGACAAAATACGATATGAAATTGCATGGCCCCGGTGGCGGCGAAATCTTCATCGGCCCTCATTTGTTGTTGCCGGCCGACAAGGCACGGCATGTCGGAGAGGCGGTCGCGATGGTGGTCGCGCAAAGCCAGGCACAGGCGCTCGACGCCGCGGAAGCCCTGACAGTCGAATATGAGGAATTGCCTTGCGTCACGCACTCCGAAGAGGCCATGCGGCCCGGTGCACCGCCGGTATGGGACGAAGTTCGCGACAACATTTTAGTTGATACTCATTTCGGGAATGCCGCCGAAACTAATCGCGTTTTTGCGAGTGCCCCGCACGTCGTCTCAATGGATTTTCACGTCGACCGCGTGACCGGCGCGCCGATGGAGCCGCGCGCCGCCGTAGCGCAATACGATAAGGCCGATGGGCGCTACACGATTTATGCCGGCGGCGGCGGAGCGGTGCGCCAAAAGCGCGAACTTGCCGCGGTGCTCGGTGTCGATGCCGAAAGGATCCGCGTGTTGTCATTCGATGTGGGTGGCAATTTTGGCACCCGCAATCGCGTATACGTCGAATTCGGTCTCGTATTGTGGGCCGCACGCAAGCTTGGCCGCCCGGTCAAATACACCGCCACGAGGTCCGAATGTTTCGTCAGTGACTATCAGGGCCGCGACCTCGTAGCGAAATTCGAACTGGCTCTCGATGTGCGAGGCCGCTTCCTCGCCCTACGCGCGACCAACATCAGCAATGCCGGCGCGCGCTGTGTCTCGCTCTCGCCGTTGAGCAAGGGGGCCGGGTTGATTACCGGAAGCTATGATATTCCGGTCGCGTCATTGCGTGCCGTTTCGGTCTTCACCAATACAGTTCCAACGCAAGCGTACCGCAGTTCCGGCCGACCAGAAGTCACCTTCGCGATCGAAAGGCTAATCGACACTGCCGCCAGAAGGCTCGGCATTGATCGCGTCACCCTCCGCCGGCGCAATCTGGTGCGGCCGAAGGCCATGCCGTATCGAAATGCCGTTGGCATGCTCTACGACAGCGGGCTCTACGAGAACAATATGGACCTCGCCATGCGCCTCGCCGATTGGGATGGCTTCAAGTCGCGCAAGCGCGAAGCTAAAAAACGCGGCAAGCTTCTAGGTCTCGGTCTGGCGAACTACGTCGAATCCTCAATCGGTTCGCCAAAAGAACAAACGCGTATCACGGTGCGTCCAGATCGCCGCGTCGAGGTCGTCATTGGTACTCAACCCGCTGGACAAGGTCACGAAACCAGCTTTGCGCAAGTGATCGCAGACCTGATTGCTGTGCCAGTCGAAACCGTGCAAATCATCCTTGGCGATACCGACGTGGTCAAAGCCGGTGGCGGCACTCATTCCGGCCGCTCCATGCGCCATGCCGCCACTGTATTTTCGCTGGCCGCGGTCGAGTTGCTCGCCAAAGGCAAGCGCGCCACTGCGCTGATTTTGGCCACGTCACCGGATCGTGTCGATTTCAACGACGGACGCTTTGCCGCAAGAGAAAGCAACCGCAGCTTTGACTTTTTTGAACTCGCTCAGGAAATGACGCGCCACAAGATGCCGGAAGAACTTTCCGCAGGACTTGCCGTCGTTACCGACAATGAGATGCATGATCCAGTATTTCCGAACGGCTGCGCCGTTTGCGAAATAGAGATCGACCCGGAAAGCTGCAATTTAAGCATCACCCGCTACGCGTCGGTTGACGATGTCGGACGCTGCATCAATCCGCTCATCGTCGATGGGCAGACCCACGGCGCGATTGTGCAAGGCATCGGTCAGGCCCTGTGGGAACAGTGCGTTGTCGACCCGAGGTCCGGCCAGCCTCTGTGCGGCTCTTTTATGGACTACGGAATGCCGCACGCCGATCGCCTGCCTTCGTTCATCACGAAAATCGTCGAGGTGCTTTCGCCGACCAATCCGCTCGGCATCAAGGCCGGTGGCGAAGGCGGTACGACAGCTGCTCCGGCGGTGATTGTCAGTGCAATCGTCGACGCCCTCGCCACTTACGGCATCCACGACATCAAAATGCCCGTGACGCCCTACCGCATCTGGCTGGCGATTCAAGGCCGAAAGCCCGCTGCTTCAAACTAATCAGCCGTCTTGCAACTGGGGTTGGGCCGCTTCAGTCTAGGCGAAATAAAACGGGGAGCTAAATGATCAACGTCAGATTTATCGGTCTTTGCCTTTTCGCAATATCGCTAGCATTGCCTGCTCGGCCGGTCCTTGCGCAGAGTCTTGCGGGCAAGACCGTCAGAATTGTTGTTCCATATGCCGCAGGCGGTACCGGCGATGTGGTTGCGCGCGTTATAAGCCAGGCGGTGACACAAAAGACCGGTCAATCGATCGTCGTGGAAGACCGGCCGGGTGCGAGCTCAATTGTCGGCAGCGACTTCGCGGCGCGCGCGACACCGGATGGCACAACTATTTTACTCGTCGAAAATCCGTTCATCCTGAGCCCGATACTGTTTCCAGGCCACTACGACCCGATAAGCAGTTTCGAACCGCTTTGCTATGTTGCCGCGACGCCGGCAGTGCTCGCTGTGAGCAGCCAGTCCGACATTCACACTCTGGCGGACTTTCTGAAACTGGCGAAATCAAAGCCCGGGGCGGTCTCTTATGGTAGCACCGGACCGGCCTCAATCGTTCACATCGCAGGCGAACTCCTCAAGCGCGATGCCAAAGTCGATATGACCTATGTCCCCTATCCGGGCTCACCTCCCGCGATGAACGCCACGCTTGCCGGCACAATCACCGCGGTGATGGCCAATTACTCCGATCTCAAGGGACAGATCGACGCCGGTGCATTGCGGCCGATAGCGGTGCCTGCCAAAAAACGAGTTGAGCCACTACCAAACGTACCGACTTTGGCCGAAAGCGGCTTCAACGATCTGGACGCCGCGGTATGGTTCGGCTTCGTTGCGCCGGCCAAAACGCCGAAAGAGACGCTGGCACAGCTCTCGCAATCCATATCAGACGCGGTCAAGTCACAGGACGTCGCGGACAGACTTAAAGGTCAGGGGATGTTTATCAATCTCTTCTGCGGTGCGGAGTTCGGCAATTTTCTGGCCGATCAAAGAAATACATACACAAACTTCGCACGCGAGTTCGATATCAAACCATGAAGTGGATTGATCATACTCATGGATTTTTCTTCCTCGCGATGCTGCGGACTCAGATCCGTGGATTTAAATCCAATCTCGTGCCTGACGATATTGCCCTTAAGCCCACTATTAGCCTTCTGCTTATTGAATAGAGTTTGCGACAGCTCGCGTAAGCTTGGTGACCCTGACCCAAGTCAAATACCCAAAAGTTCCTTCGGCGTATGAGTGAACATTCGCCAGTGATCGGGTGAATCAAATGAAAAATATAACGCGACTGGTGCTTGCGCTCGCTATCATAGCAGCGGCGTGGTGCTTCGACGTCCCCGTGAGCCGGGCCTATTACGGCGATGCACCCTGGTGCGCGGTGGTATCAGTTGGCACCGGCAACGCCGTTTGGGACTGCCAATATCGCACGGCCGAGGAATGCGCGCCGAATGTGTTGGGCGGCAATCGCGGCTTTTGCAATCCGAGCCCTTGGTACACGCCTAAGACGGTTGCGCTCAAGAAGCCTCGGAAAGTACAAGCGCGTCATAACTAATGGTCTTTGCCGGCGCAGTTTGCAGCCTTAAATTATTACGTCGCAGCGGAGATCAGATATGTCGCGGAAGAATATCACAGCCTTGGTAGCGTTATTGGGTCTGCTCACTTTATTGAATGTAAGCGCCCTAGTCCTCAATGTGTCTGCTCCGGCCAGGGCGGCTGTCGCCGGGATGAGCTATGAGCAGTTGGTGGCCGACCCAGACTTTGCGCGTGCAGTCCATTCAATTGTTCGGAAATGCAAGGTCAATGTTGATCTCGCCAGATTGAGCTGCTGACGTCCGAGCGCGCTCGTCGTGCCATTCGCGAACACGGTTTGAGCGGGAACCAGGGACAGGCGTGAGGCCTGCCCCTGGCGTCGTCCCTCTGGTCCGTGCGCCGGATGCCGGAGGAACGCCCTAGCCCCGGTCAGCTTGGGCGATCGGGATCGCGACGAATCTCATCGCGTTATCCGACTTCAACCGCATCAGCACGGTGCGTTTGCCATCTTTTTTGGCGCCACTGATGGCATTACGCACGTCGACCGGGGTAGCAACCTTCTTGCCGCCCACGTCGAGGATAACGTCACCGGTCTTGAAGCCGTGCTCGGAGGCAAGTCCATTGGGATCGACGTTGGTCACGACAACTCCTTCGGTGCCGCTGGCTGCGACCTTCCCGGCGGGAGCGAGCATCAGGCCAAGCTTTGGCACATCGCTGCCGTCCGGTCCGGTGTCGGATGAAGTTGCCCGAGCCTCGCGCTCTTTCGGCAGTTCCGCGAGTGTCAGGGAGATGCTTTTCATCTCACCCCTGCGCAACACGGTGAGTTTGGCAGTATTGCCCGGCACCATGGCGCCGATTTGTTTGGCAAGCTCGCGAGCATCCTTGACTGCACGGCCGTTGACTTCGGTGATGACGTCCCCGGAAAGAATTCCAGCTTTTGCCGCAGGGCCGCCCACTTGCGGTTCGGCGACAAGCGCACCTTCACTGCGCTTCATACCGAGGCTCTCAGCGATTTCGGCCGTGACCGGCTGGATCTGCACACCGATCCATCCGCGAGTGACCGTGCCCTTGTCCTTGAGCTGAGCGACTACCGACTTCACTGTCTCCGACGGAATATCAAAGGCGATACCAACTGAGCCGCCAGAGGGTGAAAAGATTGCGGTGTTGACCCCGATGACATTGCCGTCCATGTCGAAAGTTGGACCGCCGGAATTGCCTTTGTTGACGGACGCATCGATCTGGATGAAGTCGTCATAAGGACCTGCGCCGATGTCGCGACCGCGGGCTGAGACGATGCCGTTGGTGACGGTGCCGCCGAGCCCAAACGGGTTGCCGACCGCGAGGACCAGGTCGCCGATGCGCGGAGCCTTGTCCGCAAGCTTGACGAAGGGGAAATCGCTGCGGCCATCGACTTTGATCAGAGCAATGTCAGTGCGCTCATCGGTGCCAACGACTTTGGCGGCATATGTTTTGCCGTCATCCGTCGTGATCTCGACGGTCTGCGCCTTGTCGACCACATGATTATTGGTCACGGCGTAACCGTCGGCGCTGATAAAGAAACCCGAGCCCTGGCCGCTCACTGAATGATTGCGCGGCTGATCCTGACCGTTGGGAGTGCCGTTACCGCCAGGCATTCCAAAGCGGCGAAAGAATTGCTCCATTGGTGAGTTCGGCGCGAATGGCGAATTGCCGTCGAAGCCTGCCGTTTTCGCGCTGGCGTCCATTTTTACGCGCACCGCGACCACTGCGGGCTTCACCTTTTCCACGATATCCGCAAAGCCGACCGGTCGTTGCGTGTTTTCGGCAGCGTTGGCAGCGGAAACAATGAGAACGCCAGACCTGGAAATCTGGGATCCAGCCACCAGGGTGGCGGCGGCAAGGCCGGTAACAGTTGCAAGCAGGATAAGGCGGTGCGTGAAAAGTATTCGCCTTCTATTTATTGGAATCATGATTGTCGCGTCTCCATTTTGACTGGTAGCGCCACCAGCGGTGTGCTGGGTCGGCTAAATAGAGAGCGCCAAGTTGCCGAGAGATGACGGTGGAATTAATAATTGGCAATTATCGTCCACATCGTTGGACCGCCCCCACCTTGACCGAATCAAGATGTTTACCGGGACGACAACGCAGAGACCCCCCTCCGGCCGTTTTCCCTCCTAACGGGGAATTTTACAGGGAATTTTGTAAAATCGTGCTTTCCGGAGCGCCGGAGCCTGTAAATAATGGCGTTGTTGCAGGCCTTAGACGCTTGAGGAGAAAGGTGAAGATCAATAGCGTATGATGCTTGGCACTGATTCTACCCGTTATTTCCAGTGGCATGGAGAATCGAATGGCCAGAAAAGCGAAACGCCGGCGCACAAAACGAGTGGCTTGGACTAGGGCTCACGTGGCGGAGCTAAGGCGTTATTCGAAGGAAAAGTTGCGGGTAAAGAAGATCTCAAGGCTGATGAAACGTTCCGTTGGTTCCTTGCGCCAAAAAGCAAGAGCGCTAAGAATCAGACTTGGCCATCGCCGTTGAAGAACATCCCGCGAAAGCAGGCAACCGTCGCTGACGACTAACTAACTCAACTACGTACAATTCGAAAGATTGGAGGAGGCAATGGCCAAAATGATGTCGAAGTCGGAGCTCATTCAAAAAATCGCTGAGCAGCAATCGAACAATATGACGCGGAAAGACGTCAAATCCGTGATCGAGTCGCTTGCTACGATTGGTTACAAGGAGCTCAACAAATCAGGAGCATTCCTTGTGCCCGGATTTGCCAAATTCGTCGTTATCAAAAAGCCGGCAACCAAGGAACGAAGCGGCATTAATCCGTTCACGAAAGAGCCGACAATTTTCAAGGCGAAGCCGGCTCGGAAGATCGTCAGGGCTCGGCCGGTAAAGGCTGCCAAAGACGCAGTGTCGTAGCGCCCATCATCTGGACGTCCGCTGTTGTCATGTCCGCTTTTGCGAGAAGCGGACGTGTCATTGACGTAGGTTCATCGGTAGCTACAAGCAGACGAAGCCCCCGCCGCAGCGGGGGCTGTTACTTTCAGCCGTGACGTTCGATAACGTCAAGCGTCACAGGCGCTAGACCCGAGAAGCCCAGCGCGCGGGCTGCCGCCGGCGTCAAATCGATGATCCGGCCGAGCACGAATGGTCCACGGTCGTTAATTCGGACGACCACTGAGTGACCACTGTGCTGATGGGTCACACGCACCAGCGTCCCAAATGGAAGAGTCCTGTGAGCAGCGGTCATGCCACTTGCGCTGGCTACCTCGCCATTTGCTGTCCTGCCACCTGAATAAATTGATGCGATTCCCGATTGGGCCCTGGCGATGGATAGAGCGCCGATGAAAAAGCCTGATAGGCAAAATGCAGCAACAATAGTGAGACGTGTTCGGTTCACGATAACGGCTTCCTTCCATTTGTGGAGAGAGCCGCTATGGGCGTCACAAGCAGGGTTTTTTTCGATCGGTAACCAGGCTTTTGTCGGGTGCGATTTGCGCTAGCACGCCATTTATTTGATATTTTTTGCCAGCTCAGCAGCCGCCTTGCGATTTTGTCTCTTAAGCCTGCACCGAGTATCCGCCGTCGACCGGGATAGCCGCGCCGGTGATGAAATCCGAAGCGCTTGCCGCCAGAAAAACCGCGATGCCTGCGAAATCCTCCGGGGCGCCCCAACGCTGGGCCGGCGTGCGCGCCAGCACCTTGTCGTGCAGGCCTTCAACCTGCTCACGCGCCTTGCGCGTGAGATCTGTGTCGATCCATCCCGGCAGAATCGTGTTGACCTGAATGTTGTCCTTCGCCCAAGCGACCGCCATCGAGCGCGCCATCTGCACAATGCCGCCCTTACTCGCTGCGTAGGGTGTGGCATATGACGATGCGAACACGGACATCATCGATCCAATATTGATGATCTTGCCGCCGCCCACACGCACCATGTGCGGATAAGCCGCCTGCGAACAAAGAAAAGCGCTGGTGAGGTTGGTATTCATCACCAGATGCCAGTCCTGCGCGGTCAGGTCTTCGGGTTGCTTGCGAACGGTTGTCCCTGCGTTATTGACGAGGATATCGAGACGCCCAAATCGCTCGACCGCACGCTGGACTGCCTGGTGACACGATGCCTCCTTCAGGACATCCAGATCAACAAATTCGGCCTGGGCGCCGAGCGAACGCAGCTCTGATAGTGCCGATTGAGCCTTTGTCTTGTTTCTTCCCGCAATGACAACCGAGGCGCCGGCCGCAGCCAATCCCTTGGCCATGCCAAGGCCAATTCCGCCGTTCCCGCCGGTTATAAAAGCGATGCGGTTTTTCAGGTCGAACGTTGTCACTGCACTCTCCTGTCCACCGCTCATTTGATCATCCCAACAGCCCGCGGCAACCACAGGGTGAGCTCGGGAATCATCGTGACCGCAATCAACGACAGCAAGAGGGGTATAAGCCAGGGCAAAATCGCCATCGTCGTCCGCTCAATCGACAGTTTTGCAATCCTGGACAATACGAAGAGCACCATGCCGAGCGGCGGGTGCAGCAGGCCTATCATCAGATTGAGTGTCATCACGACGCCGAAATGCACCGGGTCGATGCCGACCTTGACGATGACGGGCATCAACACCGGCACCAGTATGCTGATAGAGGCAACTGGTTCAAGAAAGCAGCCGATAACCAAGAGCAAAATGTTTATCAGCAGCAGAATGAGATAGCGGTTGTTGGTCCATGCCAGCAGCGCTTCCGTGGTGTATTCGGTGACGCGGGTTGTTGTCAGCACCCAGCCGAACAGCGAGGCGGCTGCGACGATCAGCAGCACACCAGCAGTAGTCTCAATAGTGTCCATCGTGACTTTGTAGAACTGTTTCGGCGACAGCGTGCGATACAGGAAGATTCCGAGCACAATCGCCCAGGCGCAAGCCGCGATCGCCGCCTCGGTTGGCGTGAACCAGCCGAACGTCATGCCGCCGACGATAATCGCCGGCGTTAGCAGCGCCGGAAATGCCGCGAAAAAGGTAAGCCCGAGTGTCCGCCAGCGGAACGCCTGGTCACGGCCCATGCCGTAGCGGCGCGCGCAATAATAGACATAGCCCATCATGAAAAACGTCATTACCGCGCCCGGGACAATGCCGCCAAGAAACAATGCGCCAATCGAGACATTGCCCATCATGCCGTAGATGACGAATGGCAACGATGGCGGGATGATCGGGCCGAGCGTGGAGGATGCCGCGGTGACGCCGACCGAGAATTCGGTGTCATAGCCGTGATCCTGCATCGCCTTGATCTCGATCGTGCCGAGGCCCGCGGCGTCGGCAATCGCAGTTCCCGACATGCCAGCGAAGATCACCGAGCCGATGATGTTGACATGCGCGAGCCCGCCACGCGTCCAACCGGCAAGTGCGACAGCGAAATCGTAGATGCGGTTGGTAATACCGGCCGAATTCATCAGATTGCCGGCGAGAATGAAGAATGGCACCGCCAGCAGCGGGAACGAGTCGATACCGCCTGCCATGCGGTGCAGAATGACGAAATCAGGCAACCCGGCGATGAAATGCGTGTAAATGAACGACGAACCGGCGAGCGCGATGAACACCGGAACGCCGGCGAGCAGCACAGCAATAAAAATGAACGCCATAACGATCATCGGCGTGCCCTGCTCTTAGTCGGGTGCGATCTGATGTGTGACGTCGTCCGGCCGGCTCCAGCCACGCTGCGCGTTTCGCCATACGTTAGTCGCCTGGCGGACAAACATCCCGAAACAGCCGAAAGCTACACCGGCATAAACATAACTCATCGACAGGTCGAACACCGTCATACGCTGGACGCCCATGCGCTCGATGATCGCCCATGACAAATAGGCGAGCAGGCCGATGAATCCGAGTTTGACGAAATCGACCGCGGCCAAGAGGATCGCCCGCAACGGCCCCGGCTTCATCACGTTGGAGAGCAGTTCAACCGCGATATGGGTGTTACGACGGGTCACCATGATGCCGCCGACGAAAACCACCCACATCAAGCCATAGCGCGCGATTTCTTCGGTCCAGGCCAGGCTGTCGTTAAGAATGTATCGCGTAAAGAACTGAAGGAAGACAATGAAAGCCAGCGTCCAAAAGATAACGAACGCGAGCCAATCCTCCGGGTAGTGCTCGATCACCACCTCGGCGTCTTCAGCCTGAATCAGACGTTGCTCGCCTTTAAGCGCCTTCTTTTTACTCATGGGCCCCCCGCGCCGCAGGCCGCGCTCCGTCATGTCGCGCTGTTGCGCGACATGACCAAAACGCGGCCGGTTCTGTTATTTCAATGCCTGCAGCGCGTCGTATTCGGCTTGCGACCAGCCGGCGCCCGCGCTGGCGTCATTGTGCAGCGGCAACGCCGCCTTGCGGAAGGCTTCGCGATCGACTTCCACCACAGTCTTGCCGAGCTTGCGGAATTCATCGGCGAGCTTGAGCTCGGACGCGCGAATCTGATCGGTCGACTTCGCGCTGGCCTCCATCAGCACCTCCTCGAACACCTTCTTGTCGGCATCGGAGAGCTTTGACCAGACGTGGCTGCCGACGATGGTGACCAGCAGATTCAGTGATGTGCCCGGTCAGCATGATGTGCGACTGAACCTCGTAGAACTTCTTCGCCATGATGGTCGGAAGCGGATTTTCCTGGCCATCAACGGTGCCCTGCTGGAGCGCGAGGTAAACTTCGGCAAAGGCGATCGGCGTCGCGTTGGCGCCGACCGATTTGGTGAACATCAGGAACAGCGGCGCCGGCGGCACGCGCAACTTCATGCCCTTCATGTCCTCGGGTTTCTTTATTTCCCTGTTGGCCGTAACGTGGCGCTGGCCGTAATAAAGAATCGCGACGATCTTGTGCTTGGTCTTGTCCTCGTAGCCCTTGGCAATGTCCCGGAACAACTTGCTGTCGCGGTAGGCCTTCCAGTGGTCGAAATCCCGAAGAATGAACGGTGCACCCGTGATCGACAGCGGCTTGTGGATCGAACCCGCAAACGATGCGCCGGTATAAATGATGTCGACGGTTCCTAGTCCGAGTCCCTCATTGATCTGGTTCTCGTTGCCGAGCTGGGAGGCGGGAAATACCCCAATCTCGTAGCGGCCATCAGTGCGCTTCTTTATCTCCTCGGCCGCCCACAGCGCCTGGGTGTGATAGGGTTCCGATACCTCATAGACATGCGCCCATTTGAGCTTTGTCTGTGCCTCGGCGGCAGCAACCAGAACAAATACTGCAGCGAAAAACGCGAGACAGTGCGCCAAATGGCGCGACCAATTCGGCATGCTACCTCCCTATGTGGCGGTTATTTGAGGACCGCCTGTTGCCCGGGATGTTACTATGCGACCAGCTTCGCGCAACAGGCCTCATTAATCCCCGCTGGCGGACACATCAGTCGACAATTGCGGTGTCGCGCGTTGAAAGCGTCGGTCACATAGTCGACATTGCACTCTTCGACCGCATTTTCCGAAATTGGGGAATATTTCACCGCGGGAGGAAAGGCCATGAAAACCAATACGCTTGGGTCTCTGCGGGGCTTGTTCGCGGCTCTTTCCATAGCCGCGTCGTGTAGCATCGCCGCACCGGCCGGCGCACAAGACACGATTAAAGTTGCGGTCGGCCAGATTGATGCCTGGGCCAATCAGGTGCCAACCCTTGGCATGAAAGCCGGAATTTTTCAGAAGCACGGCATCGTTTTAGACAATTACGGCACCCAAGGCGCCGGCGAGACGCTACAGGCGGTGATCTCCGGCAGTGCCGATATTGGCATCGGCGTCGGCACCCCCGGTGCCATGCGCGCTTTCGCCAAGGGCGCGCCGGTGCGCGTCTTGGCCGCGGCCTATACCGGTGTGCAAGACATCTATTGGTTTGTGCCAGCCAATTCGCCGATCAATAACGTGAAAGACATAACCGACAAGCATACGATTGCCTACTCGACGAACGGCTCGACCTCCGACAGCGTAGTGCGCGCGCTGATCGCCCACTACGGTCTCAAGGCTAAGCCGACACCGACTGGCGGACCGCCGGGGACGTTCACAATGACAATGTCAGGACAGATCGACATCGGTTGGTCGGTAGCACCGTTCGGGCTGAAGGATTTGCAAGCCAAGACTATCCGCGTACTGATGCGCGGTAACGACGTTCCTTCCATGCGCCATCAGACGGTGCGGGTGGAAATCGTCAATGCAAATGCATTGAAGGAGCGCCAGGATGTCATGGTGCGGTTCATGCGAGCCTATCGCGAGACCCTCGATTGGATGTACTCCAATCCACTCGCGGTGAAATATTATTCCGAGGGCATGCACATGCCCGAAAGCCTGGTCGAGTTGCAACGCAACGAATTCAATCCGAAGTCGGCGATGAACCCGGACAAGTTATCCGATGTCGACCTGGTGATGCAGGATGCTATTGCCGGAAAATTTCTGGAAAAGCCGCTTACTCGGGAACAGCTTGTGGAGTTTATCCAGATCCCGCCGCGCTAGCAGCCTTGTTCGGTTTTGCGTCAGGATCTCTGGGTAAGGACGCTTCGATGCCCTTGGTGAACGAACCTCATCTTGCCGGACCAATCCGAAAGCAGCATGCTTGGCCTCGAATGCGTGTCCTCGGCCTCGCAACGGGTTGTGAGGTTTTATCAACCGATGATTTTGATCCATTGACATGAACTCCACACTGATAAAGTCACTCAACGCGATTTGTGTGTGGATCGATCAGACTCCGCTTAGCCAAGCCATTCAGGTCACAAACTGGGTCGTGCCGGCGGTGCAAACTGTTCACATCCTCGCGATCGCCGTCGTGGCAAGCTCGGCGCTTATGATCGACCTGCGTCTGATCGGGGTGTTCTGGGCGGATCGGCCGATGAAGGACGTATCGTCCCGGTTTTTACCGCTCGTCTGGTGGCCCTTGCTAGTCTTGTTCACGACCGGCGCAATTATGATCATCGGTGAACCCGCGCGCTCCCTTAAGAACCCCGCGTTCCAACTCAAGATGATACTTCTGGTGGCGGCGCTTGTTGTCACCGGGCTCTTTCAGTTTTTCCGGCGGCGTAATGCGGCGTTTGGCGACCCGGGATCCCGGCCGCGCGCCGCCGCGGTAATGGTAGCGGTCGCCTCGTTGGTACTCTGGTCCGCGATCATCTTCGCCGGCCGGTGGATCGCCTATTACGCCTAACCAGATGAAATCTGTCGGCAACATGCTGAGAAATAGGAAAGTTTCGAGTGGAGATTGATCGCGCTCTGGGCTGGTTGCAGGCGACGCCCGTCGCCAAGGCAATCAGCGAGAACGAAATCCTGTTTCCTTGGATCGAATCTGTTCACGTACTGGCCATCGTTTTGGTGGTCGGCACGATTTCGATCGTCGATCTGCGCCTGCTCGGCGTGGCGTCGCTCGATCGCGCGGTCAGCCGCTTGATGAACGAGGTGCTGCCGTATACTTGGGGCGCATTCGTTGTCGCAGCGATCACCGGCTCATTGATGTTTTCCTCAGACGCGGTGAACTACGCCCACAATTTCTTCTTCCAGGGAAAGCTCGTCTTGCTCACGCTGGCAGGTCTCAACATGGCTGTCTTTCACCTCGCCGGCATTGGCGACGTCGCGCGTTGGGGCATCACCCGGCAAACGCCGTTACCAGCCAAAGCGGCCGCCGCCGTGTCGTTGATTTTATGGATGACGGTAGTCGCGTTTGGTCGTGGGATCGGCTTCACAATGCACTGAAATGACGCTACTTTAGCTACTATTGTTGGGCCTAATTCCTACCGGAGAGATGCCCATGAAAATCCGCTCACTTGTTTTATTCAACGCAGTTTTTGTTTTGACGATTTCAGTGGCATCGCAGACTTCCGCGCAAGCGCCCAAGAAAACGCCATCAATCATTAATCCGCCACCGACCGCTCAGGATTGGGCAGACCTCGGCAAGCTGCCGGATTGGAGCGGTGTGTGGAACCCAAAAATCAGCGACCAGGATGCCCAGGTCAAAACCAATCCACCGCCCTGGAATGAAGCGGCCGCAAAGAAAATCGAGGGCATGTTCGCGGAAGAGAAGGCTGGGCGCCCCCGACTCATCTTTTCCAACTGCCTGCCCGAGGCGCACCCGTCCTGGATGCTGGTTACACATAACGCGATGGAAATCCTTTTCACGCCTGGCCGCGTAACGTATGCTCGGTGAGTCAGATGGCAATCGGATACGCCGTATCTACACCGACGGCCGCGCCCATCCTGATATTTCGGATCCGACATTCCACGGACATTCGATTGGACATTGGGAAGGCGACACCCTTGTGGTCGAGACGGTGGACATTCTTCCGCAAGCACCCCTCGCCGTCAGCGAAGCCGCCGGTTTGCCTAACAATGGCGACATGAAGGTGATCGAGCGCATCCACCTTGCCGACAAGGACATCCTGCATGTCGATCTCGAAATCTTTGCACCGAAGATTCTGACCAAACCGTGGAAGACGACTCGTATCTTCTTTCGCCAGCGCGCGCGCAAGTTCGATATTGTGGAGGGCGTATGCGTGCAGGGCGATCTGGCCGAGCGAGTCAATGCGGACGGCGACCATGTTTTCGTCCCCGTGGAAAAATCGGCCTGGGGCAATACCATTGCTGTGCCGGCGAAATAACCCGCAACGACAAGTCATTGAGGGGGTTCATGCGACAACTCATTAAGTCAGCCGGCGCTATCGCCGCGATTGGTGTTCTTGCCATTGGTATTTCTTCGGTGGCGGCGCACCACTCCACGACCATGTTCGATCATTCCAAGACAATGACAATCAAAGGCACCGTGGTGGAATTGCGCTGGGTCAACCCGCACGTCACCCTCACAGTCAACGGCTCGCTCAATGAGGGGGATGCACCGGCTGATTGGCTGATGGAAATGACCAGCCCCGGCAATCTGGTCCGCGCCGGCGGATGGCGCAGAGACGCCGTGAAAGCCGGCGAAAAGGTCGAGGTCGTGTTCAGTCCACTGCGCGACGCCGATAAAAAGGGCGGCGCCTTGAAAAAATTGACTGTTCTTGCGACTGGTGAAGTATTTACCGCCAACATCCGCGAGCAAGAAAAGCCCGGACTCGAATAGGCTCTAGGGCTTTATACCATGCGTTTTCGCCGTGAATTTTCAGGTGCCGTGGCAATGGCTACTGCCATCGCGGTAATAACAGTTGGATTGCTGACGGGTGCAACGCCTGCTCAGGAGCTGCCGGCGGCCAAGGACACGATTTTCGCGCGCAAGATTCTGATGGGCGCCATCGACATGAACATGGACGAGATCGAGACCATGCTGGCGCCGGAAGGTAAGCTCGAGTTGGCTGATGCACAGGAGCATGCAGAAACGATCTCGACCATGCTGATGGCGTTTCCGCACATGTTCCCGCCGGCCACCAATCAATGGAAACCGGGCGCTGATCGCGATCCCGCGACCGACACGTTCGCGTCGCCCGAGGTGTGGACGAATTTTGCCGATTTCTATCAACGCGCCACGGAAGCTTCAAAGATCGCCTGGAGTGCCAGCCGCGCCAAGCGTGCCGCCGATTTCAGACCTCTGATTGCGCAATTGCGCGAGCACTGCAACGCGTGTCACGCGGTAAACATGAAGGCCGATTGAGCGCCCCAAACCTACGTCATCAAGCCGGTGATACTAACAGCCTGCCTCATCCTGATGTTTGCAATTACCACCTGGCTGGTTTGGTATGTGGCCGAGCGCATCTGGGATTATCTTATTATTGCGCTTGTGACGGTACCATTCTTTCCGCTGCTCGCCGTCACCGCGACAGGCGACGTGTCGCGCTATCTGCCAACGACGGTTTTCTCTGGCGGAATCTCGGACAAAGACCAGATAGTAATTGTGAGTGCGCTGTCGACGCTTCTTTTTGCGATCGTGCTCGCAGCCGGTAGCGTATATCTGGTCAAGGTTCTCTGGCGTAACATTCGAGCAAGCAACTCAGAACCGCCAAAGTAGTACTCCACGCACACGGCCGAGGAACGTGATGAAGGCGGTGCTACTGATAAATCACGGCGGACCGGAGATGCTGCGCTACGGCGAGGCGCCGGATCCGACTGCTGGGCCCGGCGAAGTGGTAGTCGACATTCACGCCGCCAGCGTAAACGGGGCCGATTACAAGGTGCGGCTGGGACGAGGGCGGTACAATCTTAGTCGGTTCCCTCATATCCTTGGCCGGGATTTTTCCGGAATTGTCAGTACACGTCGGAGCCGGCGTCACCGATTTTGCCGTTGGGGACGCCGTGTTCGGTGTGACCGACCAAGGCATCGAAGGGGCCTACGCCGAAAAGATTGCCATCAACGCCGCGATCATCGCCAAAAAGCCGGATCGCCTCGGCCATGCCGAGGCGGCTGCTCTGGGGCTCACCAGCCTCACCGCCCTCACTGCAATTGAAGATACGGCGCAACTCAACGCGGGTCAGACTATTTTGATCCAGGGAGGAGCCGGCGGCGTCGCGGGATTTGGCGTGCAACTTGCGAAGCACCTCGGCGCGACGGTGATCGCGACTGCGAGTGCCGGCAATCACTCGTATGTGCGCGGCCTCGGCGCTGACCAGGTGATCGACTACAACGCCAGGGATTTCACCGAGATCGGTCCCATCTGCGACGTGGTATTCGACACCGTCGGCGGCGACGTTCGAGCCGGCTCCTACGCGGTGCTAAAGCCCGGCGGCAAACTCGTGTGGATTGCACCAGCGCCGGAGGGATTTCATCCGGCCCGCAACGATGTCGAGACGTTGCGCCCCAACGTCATTCGCGACCGTGCCCATCTCGAGCGAATGCTGGCCCTTCTCGATGCCGGTGCGATACGGCCACCCACGATCGTCCGATATAGACTTGCCGACGCCGCGCAGGCGCACCAAGTCAGCGAAGCGCGCCATCTCCAGGGCAAGCTGGTGCTCGAAGTCCGCTGAGACCCCCTGCCCGATCGCGCCAACCGCGTTTGCGCCGTTGCAGCAGCGCGGATAGGCGTGTGCGGGAAATAATTGGTCAACAGGAATGTTGACAGGCTGTCTGGTGTTATTACCAGCAGCCTACTATGGAGATTGAAGATGGCCCGCACGATTTTGGCGGTAGTCACCACGATTGCTGCTTTGGTATTCGGTCTACTGCGGGCGGCTGCCTCCGAGCCCCCTTGGTGCGCGGTGATCTCAATGACCGAAGATAGTGTGTATTGGGACTGTCAGTATCGCTCGTTCGAAGAATGCCGATCGAACGTGCTGGCGGGAAATCGTGGCTGGTGCAATCCGAATCCGTACTACGTCACCGGGCTGAAAGAACCCAAGCGCCCCCGGAAGCATGGCGCTCGCCCGCAGTAGCAGCGCAAACGCCCGCTTTCCGGTCAATAGCAGACGTCAAAGATCGCGCTTTAGCGCCAACCTTGTTCCGTTTGTTCAAAAAATAGCCAGCCCGCGACTGTTGCTTTCTTTTCAACCCCATCGACTTCCACCAAATAGTTTTGCAACTCGGGGCAAAGACTCTTTCGACACCGCAGCTTGTCGTCAGAATAATTTAATACAGCTAAAAACCGCATTTCATATATTTTGTGGCCCTGCGTCTCAACGCCACGAGCATCGAGGTTGTCCAATCTGACTATCGAGTACGGCGTCAGGAAAGCCGAATTGAGTAGCTGTTCTACCTTCGCCCGCGCTTCACCTGCTGAAGGTTCGCAGCTTTCATGTCCGGGGCCGCAGACAGCATGGGCGGGAGACGAAAGCGCCAATGTAACTAAAATGAAGATTATTGCTGCCCGCCGGAAATTGCGCATTGCGCCAAGTCCCTTAGTACAAACCTTGATGCGCGGGTGGAATTTGAGAGTTCCAACCCTTCGTTCGCCCGCTACGTGCTAGCAACAGATATCGATGGCTCATTCGATCACCTCGTCGGCCGTAAGCAGTAGCTTCGGCGGTACCGTCAGGCCGAGCGCCTTGGCGGTCTTGAGGTTGATGGTGAGCTCGAATTTGGTCGGCTGCTCGATCGGCAAGTCGGACGGGCTGGCCCCTTTCAAGATCTTGTCGACGAACGCGGCGGCACGCCGGAACAAGTCGATACGGTCCACGCCATACGACACAAGACCGCCAGCTTTCGCGAATTCCCGCAAGTGAAACATCGAGGGCAGCCGGTTTTGGACCGCAAAGTCTGCAATCAGTTTGAGATTTGTCACGAATACCGGATTTGGCATGATGGCAAGAGCGTCCGCGCGCAATTTGACCGCCTCTTGCAAAGCATTGTCCAAGTCGCGGCTGTTCCGCACTTCCAGCGGGTGAACTTCGATTTTCATCTTACGCGCTGGAAGCTCGACTTCGTTAAGGCCAAGCATGGAAATTGGGTCATCTGGATTCAAGAGCACGGCCACTGAGGAAATATTAGGAGCAATTTCTTTGAGTAACTCCAGCCGTTTGCCGGTCAGTTCTGGGTTCATCTGAGACAGACCAGTAATGTTGCCGCCAGGCCGCGCCAAACTCGCAACAATCCCGGTCGCTACCGGATCCCCCGCAGCAGCCATTACGATTGGAATTCCTCCAGCCCCGTTCTTGGCAGCCAGAGTATCGTTAGTGACGGCCGTGACGATGATGTCGACCTTGAGCCGTATGAGATCGGCGATAAGCCCGGGAAGGCTATCGTTTCTCCCATTAGAATATCGGTACTCGATGGCGATATTCTTTCCATCGACCCACCCCAGATCAGAGAGCCCGCGCAAAAAAGCCTGGTGCCAGGGCGCGGTATCGTCGGGAGTGAAAGGTGACAAAAGCCCTACCCGGGGGATCTTCGCAGCTTGCTGCGCCAGTGCCGCCAGCGGCCACACAGCCCCCGCACTGCCAAGCAGAGTAATGAACTCGCGCCGCTTCATGTGCCCCTCGGTAGGACATCGTAGCGACTGAAATAGGAATATTGGAAGGGCCCAGTGATGTCCGCTTTGTGCCAATAGCGGACATGACTACCAATTTCTGCCGTCGAACCCGGTCAGCAACGGCTGCCGGTCGGTCAGTCCAGCGGTTCAACTTTGATGATGGAAGCGCCGTGATTGCTGCCAACCCAGAAGCTAACCGGCGTTGTCGTGTTGTCTACAAAAACTCGGCGAATGTTTGTTGACCTCGGCAGCAGATAATCGACCATCTCGCCGGTTTTTGTGTCTAGTCGTGTCACTTGGTCCGTGATCATAGATCCGGTCCACGCGTTCTCGTTCTTGTCGAGAGTGACGTCATAGGGCGATGCCCACCGCGTGCTGAGTTTCCACTCCTTGAACTGCTCGGTTCTGGTATCGAACATCCCGATGCGATCACCCCGGTACTCGCCAAACCAGAGGCGATCCTGCGCATCCATGCTTCCGCGCCGGGGCGAAGAGCGAGCCGTGGGAAGCTCGAACAACTTGACTTCACCCGTATCGGCGTCGATGCGCCCGATATGCTGATGGCGAAAATCGGTGAAATAGACGTTGTTTTTGGAATCAGGGATAACGTCATAGATATTGTGCGGTTCGCCCTTGGGAGCGTTCTTGAACGGCTCCCACGTTTCGATTTTGCCGGTAGCGATGTTGAGACGGTGCACGCCGGCAAAGCCGTTGTTCTGCGTCCAGACTTTGCCGTCGATATGCGAGCTTTGCGGGCTCACCATATTGACCTGCGCGGCGTCGATGTTCTGTTCGGGCGGCAGCGGCCAAAATTGGAACGATTCCGCCTTGCGGTCGAATTTGATGATTGTGGCCTGATACATATTGCCAAGCCACAAATTGCCGACCTTGTCCGCGCGTAGGCCGAGCCCCCCGGTCGGAAAGCCGGGTTTGTGCTCGGGAATCGGATATTCGGTGACCTTTCCGCTCTTGGGATCAAGCCTGCCCAGATTTTGCTCGCCGAAGCTCGAATACCAGACGATACCGTCTGCATCCAAGATCACGTCATGCGGCGAAATCGTCTCGCGCGGCAGAGCGTATTCCGTGTAGATAACCTGCGTCGCCCGGCCGGTTGGACGCGCAAATGTTTTGAGCGCGTAGCTCCATTGCGAGCCGGCGCTGAGATTGATTGTGCTGAGATACTCCGCCGCCGCGCGATAAACCTGAACACGCTGATCACCGCGTTCCTCCATGAGGCGCTCGGCGCGGCGCAATTGCGGATGCGCCGGTATGCTCTGGTTCACATAACCCTGCATGCGCGGCAATACCTGGGTGAGGAAGGCACTCACGTCATATTTAGAGCGCACGATGCGCTCAAGCGTGTGGCAGCCGACGCAGTTGAGCAACTGGCCTTTCTGTTGGTCGGTACCGGGAATGCTCGCCAACCATTCGCCATTCGACAATTGCGCGCCGAGATCTTCGGTCTTGCGCAACTGGAGGTCGAGTGCCGTCGTCTTCTGTTCTGTGATCTCGATTGCCTTGGGGGCGTCGAGGTCATAGCCGACCGCGCGCACTCCCAGGGAATAATGACCCGGTCCCAGTTTGCCCGCGGGGAAGGAAAAGCGCCCATTCTTGCCGGTCACCACTGTCACCGTAACGGACGATCCCGTTTTGCTGGCGCTGACCAGCACTCCCTCCATCGCGTTATTCTCGGCGGAGCTGACAACGCCTGTCAGCGCGGTGGCGAGCGTCTGCGGCAGGGCAGCGCCCGATACCAGAACCGCGAACGCCAAGCTCACAGCAGCGGCAAGCGGACGGGAACACATGGTCTCCTCCTGGACAGCTATATTCTTTTTGCTTGTCATGAGAATAAGCCCTGCGGCCGGCATCCAGCAACCGGGGGGCGGAATTTAGACGCCGCCGACACCATGACCCCGCCCGCAAACGCAGCCCACACAATTCCCCTCACGAATTGTCCCTTCCAACAGCCGCCAGAATTAATAACAGGTCAGGCCATTGATCGGCAGGCCTTCTTTCGGCACGCGCGACGCCCCCTCTATTTGCTGGCCAAAGCTACCAATTCAGAGGCCGTCGCAAGTATTGGCCCCGTGCAGGCCCGACGACCTTGCCGGCATGATAGATCAAGTTACCGCGAAGGAACGTGCTCTTCACGCGACCCGTGAGTTCTTGGCCCTCGAAGGGCGAATATCCTTGCTCCGATTCAGAATTCGCTGCCCGCACGACAAAACTTTCCTCCGGGTCGATAAGAGCGATATCAGCGTCGAAACCTGGAGCAAGATCGCCCTTGGTGAGCAATCCAAACCGCTGTGCCGGCTTCCAACTCAGTAGCTCGGCCATATGATTGTAGGACATGCCGCGTTTGCTGCCTTCACTCAACACCCCAGAGAGCAAGTACTCAGTGCCGCCGAAGCCCGCTTTGGCGAGCCAAATATTGGTCGGATCGTCCTTTGACCATTTCTGCTCGCTTGAACAACAGGCATGATCGCTGACTATCCAGTCGATCTTACGGTCGAGGACGGCTTGCCATAAGGCCTCCACGTCCTCCCGCGGACGGATCGGCGGATTGACCTTCGCGTGAACGGCGCATTCGCAGTCGGTGTCCAGGAGGAGATGACCCACTGTGACTTCCCGGCGAAATGCAATGTGGGGAAAAACCTGTTGCATGGTCCACGCTGCATCCACCGCCTTTCGCGAGCTGAGATGCAGCAGATTGATATTCAGACAGTTCGTTTCATTGGCCAGATAGGACGCGATCCAGATTGCAAGTCCTTCAGAGTGCGGAGGACGGGCGGCACTGTAAGCACTCAGACCGGTTAACTTGCCCTCACGCTCAACGATTTTTGTGTATGCATTTAGGATGTCTGCAAGTTCACAGTGAAGGCTGACACTAATATGGTCAGCAAGCTCAGGATGTTTTGCCATCAATCGCTGGGCAGATCGCATGATAAATTCGAAATGAGCGATGTCATAACGCTCGTCGGGGCCGATCATCAGGAATTCATTCTGTTTGTCCGACCTCCCATGCAGCCCATAACCCCCATAAAACATGAAAATTTTGAATGAAGTGACGCCATACGCGAGAGCGAGATTTTCCATCTCGTCAATATGGGCCGCTTCGATCGGAGCGATGTGAAAGCCGTAGTCGACCCAAAATCGGCCATCGGATTGCTTGAGCACTTCGGGCATGAAGTCACGGTATGGACCGCCTCGATTGAGATAATATTGTCCGGTGCGCATGTAGTTGAGGCTCGAAGTTACTCCACCCATCGCCGCTGCCTTGCTTTCCGAAACGGCATCCTGGGCCAGGGGCTGATAGATTCCGACATGCATGTGGGCATCGACGCAGCCTGGGAAAGCCAAAAGATTTTTGGCATCGAAGATTTCTTTGGCGTGCTCTGTCTGGATCGCAGGCGCGACCCGGACGACCTTTCCGTCTTTGACCGCAATGTCGAGCCGATCGATTGACGTCTTGTTTGGTCGCACGACCCGGGCATTTTTGATCACAAGATCGAACATCTTCGCCATTCGAGATTTCTCCTGGTATTCTATCGGTAGACGGCAGAAATTAGAGTAACGTGGGCCTTCAACGCTTGCGTTTCGCATCGTTCGAGGCAACCGGCTCAATCGAGGCCAGACGCTTGCCAAGCTCGATCATGCGCGGCGTACCAAGCAGTTCGTTGAGCTCGGTAAAGTCGAACATGTGCGCGCGGAATGGCTGCGTGCTGCCGTGTGCGGCGAGTGAGGCATAATATTCGGTCGCCGTTTTCGCCAGCGCGCGGACGATTCCCCCGGGGAAGATAACGAGCGAAAACCCCAGCATTTCAAGTTCAGACGCGGAGAGCATCGGCGTCTTTCCACCTTCAACCATATTGGCCATCAGGGGCACCGTGCCACCAGCGCGGATCGTTATCTTTTCCAATTCCTCACGGGCTTTCGGCGCCTCGATGAACAAGAGATCGGCACCGGCGTCGCGGTAAAGCAGCGCACGCTCTATCGCGCGGTCAAGGCCCTCAACCGCAACCGCATCGGTTCGTGCAACGATCAGCGTATCCGGAGACTGACGCGTATCCGTGGCCGCTTTGATCTTGCCGACCATCTCTGAGGCTGGGATCAAGGTCTTATCATCGAGATGGCCGCAGCGCTTGGGGAAATCCTGATCCTCGATTTGGATGGCATTGGCACCCGCGCGCTCGAGCAAGCGGACGGTGCGCTCGACATTTAGCGCATTGCCGTAGCCAGTATCGGCATCGACAACCAGATGGGCGTGCACGCGGTCGCGTATCAGCGCTACGGTCTCCACCACCTCGCTCATGCTCACTAAGCCGATGTCGGGCCGGCCGAGTCGCGTATAGGCAATGGCCGCGCCTGAGACGTAAAGCGCTTCGAAGCCGGCCTGCTCGGCGACCAGCGAAGTGAATGGGTCATATACCCCCGGTACGATCAGGATCGGCGGGGCGGCGAGACGGGCGCGTAAGCTGATGCTGGTCATGCGTCACATTCCAAGATATGCGCGCTTGAGCTCGGGATTGGCGCCAATGTCCGCGGCGCTGCCGGACATGACGAATTTTCCATCGGCGAGGATGTAGGCGCGATCGGCGACTTCGAGACTTTGCACAACGTTCTGCTCGACAAGCAGCACAGAGACGCCATCCGCATTGATGCGCTTGACGAGCATAAACAGCTCCTCGACGAGCAGCGGTGAGAGCCCCAGCGAAGGCTCATCGAGGATAATCAGCTTGGGCTCAGCCATCAGCCCGCGACCGATGGCAAGCATCTGCTGTTCGCCGCCCGAAAGAGTGTCAGCGCGCTGAGTGCGGCGCTCGTAGAGGCGCGGAAAGGCTGCGAATACGCGTTCGCGGTTTTGCACGCGGCGCGCGCCGCCGCGCCGATAGCTGCCGAGATCAAGGTTCTCGCGCACGGACATATTGGGGAAAATTCGCCGTCCTTCCGGCACGTGGATGAGGCCGCGTGCAACGATCGCCGGCGGCTTTTCGCGTATGACTTCGGCGCCATCGAAGAAAATCGAGCCGGCGCGCGCGCGCAGGATGCCGGAGATGGCGCGATTGAGCGTCGACTTGCCGACGCCATTCGACCCGAGCACGGCAACGACCTCGCCCGGATTCACCGAGAGATCGACACCGCGCAACACCTCCGTTTCTCCGTAACCGGCGTGCAGGTCGCGGACTGCAAGCAACGGGCTAATGTCCATGCGACGCCCCCAGCTTTGCCGCGGCGCCATGGCCGAGATAGGCCTCGATGACCCGGGGATCGGCGGCGACTTGTGCCGGCGTACCCTCGGCGATGATGCGGCCTTCCGCCAGCACAAAGACGCGCTCGGCGAGGCTCATCACGGCCTGCATCACATGCTCGATCATCATGATGGTAATACCGCGCCCGCATAGACCACGGATGACCGGAACGATGTCGCGGATTTCGGACGGGTTGAGGCCCGCCAGCACCTCATCAAGGAGCAACAATTTCGGCTCGATCGCCAGCGCCCGCGCAAGCTCGAGTCGCTTGCGCCCGGCGACCGTTAACGTGTCTGCCGGCCGGTCGAGTAAATCGCTCAGCCCCATCTCGCGGCCGACTTCTTCGGCGGCGGCGAGCGCTGCGTCGTGCGCACGATGATGCAGATGCGCGCCGACGAGGATGTTCTCGCGGACCGACAGGCCCGCGAAGGGCTGCACGATCTGGAAGGTACGCGCGATACCGCGCCGCGCGAGACGATGCGGCAGTTCGCCAGTAATGTCCTCGCCGCAAAAGCGGACGGTGCCATCGCTCGCCTTGAGGAAACCGGAGATGATGGAAAAGAGCGTGGTCTTACCGGCACCATTGGGGCCTATCAATGCGGTAATGCGCCCTTCGGCAGCAGCAAGCGACGCGGCGTTCACCGCCAACAGACCACCGAAGCGGCGTGTGACGCGATCGACCACGAGAAGGGGCTCAGCCATGGCCCGCCTCCGGGATAGAAGAGGCGGTCGGCGTGGCAGGGCGCGTCAGCCAGTTGCGCGCTTGCATAAACCCGCCGATCAAGCCGCGTGGTGTATACCAGATGACCAGCACAAGCACCGCGCCATAGACAATCAAGTCAAGGCCGGGGACGTCGCCGGTCACGAGCTTCGCGCCCTCGCCCAGCGACTTAACCACCAGCGCGCCGAGCAGCGGCCCGAACACGGTACCGACGCCACCGATGATCGGCGTCAGCAGTGCCTCAATCGAGATCCAGGTGCCGTAGGCGATACCGGAATCGACGAATAGAAAATATTGCGCGTAGAAGCATCCTGCAGCGGCGGTAATGGCTCCGGATATGACCATGGCTGCGGTCTTGACGCTTCTTACATCGACACCGAGCGCTTTCGCTGCATCCTCATTTTCGCGCACCGCAATTAGCCAAGCGCCGAAACGCGACCGCTCGATCAGTCGAGTGGTCACCAGCGATCCGGCAACGAGTGCCAGAACCACCCAATAGAACACGGCCCGGCTTTGAAACTGGAACCCCTGCGCGCCCAGATCGAGCTTGATCAACGCGCCAACGCCGGCGCCGGTAATCGGGGCGACGCTTGCGATAATGCGCAGTACTTCGGCAAAGGCGAGCGTAACCAGCGCAAAATAGGAGCCGCGCAACCCCGATCGAAAAGTGAGCGCCCCGATAACGCTGCCGAGCGCGGCGCCAGCCGCAATGCCGGCGCCGAAGCCAAGCCAGGCATTGACGCCGTAGCGCACTTGCAAAACAGCGGTGACATAGGCGCCGGTGCCAAAGAAGGCGGCGTGGCCGAACGAATATTGTCCGCCGTAACCGCCAAGGATGTTCCATCCCTGTCCGGCCAGCGCGATCATCAACGTCACAATGAGAAAATTGAGCGTGGCGTTGGAATGTACGACCAACGGCACCGCTGCGAGCACGGCCACTGCTATCGCGATTGGCGCGAATCCTTTCATGCGCGAGCCCCGAACAACCCGCTGGGCCGCACCAGAAGCACAACAATGAAAATGACGAAGATGCCGATCTGGCCGAGTGATTCGCCGAGGAACAGGCCGGACAGGCTCTCCACCACCCCGACGAGCAGAGCGCCAATCAACGCGCCCGGCACCGAGCCCATCCCGCCGAGCACGACGATGGTAAAGGCGATCAGCACGAAGGCGTTGCCTACGCTCGGATTGACGTAATAGTTCGGGATCAGCAGGCACGCGGCAACCGCAACGCAGGCGCTGCCGAGGCCGAAGGTCACGGCATAGACATGCGCGACGTCGATGCCGGCAAGCTCGGCGCCAAGCTTTTCCTTCGCAACGGCGCGGATCGCCCGGCCGATGTCAGTGAAAGTCATAATCAGCCAAAGCACGAGCGCTACGACGAATACCGCGACAAAACCGACCACGCGTGGCACAGCGAGAAAAGTGAACCCGAAATCGATGGTCTTGAACGCATAAGGGACGTCGATAGTCCGCGTATCGGCGCGGAATGCAAAGAGAAGCGCGTTTTCGATGACAACGGCGATGCCCAGCGTCACCAGCAGCATATTTCGGTCGTCACCATGTGAAGCGGGGCCGATGATGAAGCGCTGCAAGGCATAGCCGAGCGCGAAGAATATAGGCGAGAGCAGGAATACGGCGACGTATGGATCGAGGCCCAACAGGCGATAGGCGAAGAAAGCCGCGAACAAGGCCGCGCTCAAAAGCGCGCCATGCGCAAAATTAATAATGTGCAGCACGCCGTAAATCAGCGTCAGTCCGAGGGCGACGAGCGCGTAAACTGCGCCAGTCAACAGACCGTTGAGGATCGCAGGGATCAGAATGGTTGGCGACAGCACGAACGCAGCACTTTGGAGGTCATGGCCGCGGGCAGCGCCTTGAAAGCACCACCCGCGTTGCCATGACGCTTTACGCCGGCATCGGGAAAACGGCCTTCGCATTTGCGAAGGCCGGCGGCAGGATCACCTTAATGTCATTGTCGAGCACTTGCGTATTGACCGGCGCAGCACCCTCGTTCTGGCCGTTGACGAACTTGGTCGGACCGTAGGGCATCACGTGCCCTGAGAAGGTCGATGTCTCAAGCGCCGCGGTGAGTTTCGCACGGTCGGCGGAAGCCGCCCGCTGGAGCGCATCGGCGATCAGATAGACGCAGCTGTAGTTCATATAGACTTCGTAGGTGAAGAACTGGTCCTTGCCCTCGACCTTCTTCTTCAATGCTTGCGCGTTCTCGCTGCGCGGATCGAACCAGTGGTTGCAGTCCATGATATATTTGGCCGCTTCCGGAAATTCCTTGACGAACTTGTAGGAGGACGCGGCGCCGCCAAGCACAGAATAGATGCCCTTCGGCCGCACCTGCTGCTGCTGCATGGTGCGCGCGAGCAGCACGTATTCGTTGTAGTAGTTGGCTGGAATGACGAGGTCGGGATTCTGCGCCTTGATCTTGAGCACGACGTTATTGAAGTCGCGCGTAGGCGTTGGATGCGGGATCGTCTCCAGAATCTGAAAGCCCTGCTGCGGGAGCTGCGCGTTGAGCAGCTTGGCAAGGCCGGAGCCGAATAACGAGTCCTCGTGCACGATCATCACGGTCTTGGCGGGCTTGCCGGCCTGGTCGTTGATGGTGGCGAGATTGGCCAGCGCGGTTTTGGCGATAACGCCGAAGCCGGGGCCAAAGCGGAAGGTGTTTTTTAGGCCGCGGGTGACGATACTGTCGGCAACGCCGACATCGACCACGTAAGGCAGCTCATAGCGCGCCGCAGCCTGGGTGGTAGCAAGGCAGATGTTGCTCGCATAGCCGCCGACGATACAAGCAACGCCGGCAGAATTCATCTTCTCGACTTCGGCGGTGCCACCATCGGGCGTTGACTGTGCGTCGCCGAGTACGGCGTCGATCGTGCCCAGGCCCTTGATGCCGCCGCCGGCATTAATCTCCTCGATTGCCATGGTTGCGCCGAGCCGACCCTGCTGGCCGGAGTACGACAGCGCGCCGGTGACCGGATGCAGCACGCCGAGCTTCACGGCGGCACCTTGCGCGCGTAGCACGGAAGGCATGGCAATGCTGCCGGTTGCCGCGGCCGCGGCGCCAAATGCCGTAGTGGCGAGGAACCGACGGCGGCTGAGCGGATATTTCTGATCCGACATGGTGACTTCTCCCTCCTGGTTTAGCGTTGCGGCGCGATATCCGCCGGCTTGGTTTTTTGGTTCAAGGTTCTCGAATTTATTTTTGTCGTTCGGCTATTGGCCGGACGACGGATCACTGGCGCCCAGGCCTTGGTGTCGGCGGCACCCGAGCGTACGAGATCGATCTCGAAGGCGTAGCGATCGGGCCGATAAAGCGCGTGCAAATGCTCAACACCGCGGCCGGACTGGTCGTAGACGACGCGAACAAGCTCGATCAGCGGCGATCCGGTATGCAGTCCAAGCGCCTCCGCAACGCTTGGTGTCGCCAACCCAGCACTGATGCGTTGGCGCGCGTGCTCCACTTTCACGCCGGCCCGCTCGAGCAGCTCAAGCAGGGGCCGCGAGGCAAGCTCTTGCCGGGTGAAGGTCACGGACACGCTCTCGGGAACATGCGTGGTGAGAAAGAGAACGGCAGGCCGTCGACTGAACGTACGCGCACCGAACGTTGCAGCAACTGGTCCGGCGCAACGCCGAGCATTTGCGCGACCACGCCTTCTGCCGGCACATATTCGAAAGACAGCAGCTTCACTGCGGTGCGCCGTCCCATATCCGCAAGATTGGCGAGCACGCCGGAAATATCAGCGATCATCGGGGCCGGCGATGGCCGGTAGGTTACCCGTGTTCCGGCGCTGCGCCGCCGTTCGATCAGCCGCTCGCGTGCAAGCTCGCCAAGCGCGCGCCGCACCGTGACCCGCGACACGCCGTGATAGTCGGCCAATTTGTTTTCGTTCGGAAGTTTTGTGCCGAAGCCGACGGCGCCACTAAGGATGCGGTCACGCAAGACCAGATAGACTTGCTTCGCCTTCGCTTCGCCCAGCCAGTCGCGCAAGGCCGCACCCCCTACCCCGAGCGCCCGCCGCCCGGCTGGCGCTTTACTTGGTATTTTTTAGCATACAATATCGCGGACCCTCGACAAGCCCAGTGAGCTGGGCCAGGCGCGACCGGACATGAGCGAACCTCGAACTCTGATCGACAAGTTGTGGTCGGCGCACGAAATCGCGCGCCGCGAGGACGGTGCCGCTTTGCTCTGGGTCGATCGGCACTACGTGCATGAGGGCTCATTCCACGCCTTTAGTCAGATGAAAGCGCGCGGGCGCATCGCCGCCGAACCACAACTCACCTTTGGCGTTGCCGATCACTACGTACCAACGCGCGGGCGCGAAAAGGACATCGCCAATGCCGAAATTGCGGCAATGGTGCGCAATCTGGAAACCAATGCAGCAGAAAATCACATTATGTTGTTTGGCCTGCGCGATCCGCGCCAAGGCATTGTGCATGTGGTCGGCCCCGAACAGGGGTTGACCCTGCCCGGCCTGTTGGTCGTCTGCGGCGACAGCCATACCTCCACCCACGGTGCTTTCGGCGCTTATGCGTTCGGAATCGGCGCGTCTGAAGTAGCGCATGTATTGATGACGCAAACGCTATGGCAGAAGAAGCCGAAGCGCATGCGCATCGTGGTCGACGGCAAGGCCGCTATCGGCATTGCGTCCAAGGATATCGCACTCGCCATCATCGCACGCATCGGCGCCGACGGCGCGCAGGGCCATGCCATCGAGTTCGCCGGCACTGCAATACGGGCGCTGTCGATGGAAGGCCGGATGACGCTTTGTAATATGTCGATTGAGGCGGGCGGACGCTGCGGCATGGTCGCGCCGGACGCAACGACGTTTGCCTATATCAATGACCGACCCTATGCGCCGAAGGGCGCCGACTTCGAGCAGGCCATCGAAGCATGGTCGACACTCGTCTCCGATACGGATGCCGTCTTCGACCGCGAAGTCGCGATCGATGCCACTCAGATCGCGCCAATCGTTACCTGGGGTACTACACCGGACGACGCCTTGCCTGTTAACGCGCGAGTGCCCGATCCTTCCAAAGAATCCGACGCAACACGCGCCAAATATGTGCGCGAAGCGCTCGACTATATGGGTATCGCGCCAAGCACAAAACTGACTGATATCGCAGTCGACCGGGTCTTCATTGGCTCTTGCACCAATGCGCGGATCGAGGACTTGCGTGCAGCCGCGGCAGTTCTTGCGGGCCGGATGAGTAAAGTGCCCGGCCTCGTTTCGCCAGGCTCATCAGCGGTGAAACGGCAAGCGGAGGAGGAAGGACTCGACCGCATTTTCCGCGACGCCGGGCTCGAATGGGCGGATTCGGGTTGCTCCATGTGTGTGGGCATCAATGGAGACTTGGTGCCATCGGGCGAACGTTGCGCCTCGACCACAAATCGGAATTTCCGCGGGCGGCAGGGCCCCGGCGCGCGAACGCATCTGATGTCGCCAGCCATGGTGGCCGCGGCGGCGGTCAGCGGACATCTTGCGGATGTGCGACCCCTGCTGGCCGGACGTAAACCTTAGGGTGCGCAGATGGAGAAATTCGTTCGCCTCACTGCCAAGGCTTGTCCGTTGATGATACCCAACCTCAATACCGATCAGATCCTGCCGGCGCGCTATCTCAAGTGGCCGCGCTCAAAGGGCCTCGGCAGCGTGTTGTTTTACGACTTTCGCCGAGATGTCGACGGCCATGAGCGATCCGACTTCCCGCTCAATCAGAACATCTATCGCGACGCCAGGATCCTGCTTGCAGAGCGCAATTTCGGCGGCGGCTCATCCCGCGAGGCGGCCGTGTACGCCCTCTATGATTCTGGCTTCCGTTGCGTGATCGCGCCATCGTTCGGGGACATTTTCGCGCAAAACGCGGTGAAGAACGGGTTGCTGACCGCCGTCGTCACCGCAGCACAGGTCGCCGAACTCGCGGCTGCCGTCTCGGCCAATCCGGCACAGGAAATGAACGTTGACCTGGAGCGGCAGACGATCAGCTGCTCCAACCGGAGCTGTGCGTTTACGATTGAGCCGGTCAGCCGCAATCAACTGTTGAACGGCTGGGACGATGTCGACCTCACGGATAATTATCGTGAGCCAATCGAGGCCTTCAGGAGCAATGACAAGGCCCTGAGGCCCTGGGTAACGCCAAAGACAAGGTAACCGCCCGGGGCAGTCGCGGCAAAACTTCCCGCGCTTGCCGACAGGCATCGGCGTCCCACGAACATCACATCAACTGACCACTTGGCAAACTTAAACCAACTTCCGCGTACAGTCGTCGAATAATTCATCGACCGAAAACTTTCGCGGGATCAGCTTCTGACGAAAACTGTAGTCGATGATGATATCGAGGGAGGCGCGGTTCGCCTCGACCCCGAAACGCCACGGATCGAGCACGCCATTGTCGGGTGGAGGCGGCACCGCGCGCCGGCTGTCGTGCAACATGCGGTAAATCTCCTTCACCGCATCGGGACGGGATTTTGAGATCGTCTCCCGGACCACCATCATGTGATTGATCGGCACGCCGCCGTGCGTCTGCGCCCACTTGCGCGCTACCGCATCGGCATCGGGAATAAGCGGCGCTAGCCGCGGATCGGGTAGCTTATCGCCCACAATGGCGGCATCGAGTTCGCCCTCGAGCAGCATCTGCGTCAGGTTCTTGCCCTCGGGCGCGCGCGTGACGAAATCGGGATCCTTGTATTCGGCGAGATGCGGATCCTCGAACGTCACCCAATGGACTTTCGCGGTATCAACGTCGTAGTCGTCTGCCAGGAAGCCGCGCACCCAGGCGCCCGTCGTCTGCGTATAGGCGCGCACGCCAACCCGCTTGCCCGTCAGATCGGACGCGCTCAGGGGACCGCGTTGCGGATTGTAAGCGATAGTGTGGTGCTGGCCGCGGCCGAGAACTGTTGCCGGGATAAGCACATAGGGCTTGCCGTAAACCTTGGCCTGCAAAAAAGTGACGATCGCCAACTCGCCGACATCGAACTTGGCTTCGCGCACCAGCGGCTTGAACGCGGTGTTCGACACTTTCACGTCAGCGAAATCAAAGTCGATGAGACCGGATGTTACGGCGCCGCTCTTGAGCGCCATCGCGTTCGGATAACTTCCGAGCAGCGTATGCAGTTGGAGTTTTTCGGCAGTCGACGTCACTGCATGCCTCCTCAATCCGCCAGCACCCGGTAGAGCACCTGCGCGGTCTTGGCAAAGATCCATTCCCGATCAGCTTTCGTCAAACTGGCGACGGATTCGCGCGCAACCTTCAGAAGCTCCGGCAATTTGCCTTCGGTGGATGGATAATTCGACCCCCATGCCAACCGCCGCGCGCCGAATTCGGAGACCAGGCGCGGGAAAAAGGTTTCAGGCGTCGCTTGACCCCGGCGAGATTCGGCGAACATGCGCGGCGTGAGCTTGATGTAGATATTGGGGTAGCGTGCGAGGCCGAACAGACCGGCGGCGGCATTGTAGGGCGGCCCGTCCCCCAGCACCGGCCGCGCGCCGTGATCGAGAATGATCCGCACGTTCGGAAAGCGTTTCGCCATGCCGGCCGCCTGCGGGATCGCCCTGGCCGACATCTGCAGGCAAATCGACAGGCCAAGCTCGCTTGCGCAGGTCCAGGCTGGATAGGATTTCGGATCGTCGAGCCAGTTGGCCTGCTCCGACATCGTGCTGCCGAAGGTGAACAGCCTCAAACCGGTGAGCCCCTTGTCGCGCCAGTGCCGCATGCGTTGCGGGGCATCCGCGGCCAATACATCGACGGAGAACACACCGGTGAAACGCTGCGGGAAGGCTGCTACCGCGTCGGCGACATAAGAGTTGTCATGGCCGTAGCAGGTCGAGGCCTGAACGATCGCGGCCTTTTGGACGCCAGTCTCATCCATAGCGGCAACCAACTGCTCTACCGACACCGGCCGCGTGCGCGACCAGTCTGATTGGTGGCCGCCGAGCGGCGCCAATGGGTAACGCGTGGCGTCGCCAGAGATGATGTGCGGATGGATATCGATCGTGGTCATGGTCCGGCCGCCTTGCGTAGAGCAACCGGCTGTCAGCGTAAAGCGGCATTACCATACGGCAGCGATGCATCGCGCGCATATTGTCACCTGTGTCACGCCTACTTATTGTCCGCGCCGGAGGGACCCCAGGAACAAAAATGCTACACACCGTCACGCGCGCCACCAGCAGTTTATTACAAGGCACGACACATGCCGTTTGCGTAATGTCGCTGGCGCTGACGGTTGCGACGACTTCGGCGCAGGCGGACACCTACCCGTCGAAGCCAGTGCGCATCATTGTTCCCTACGGCCCGGGCGGAATCGCCGACGTCACCATGCGGATGGTGGCGCAGAATCTGAGCCAACAATTTGGCCAGCATTTCTTTATCGAAAACCGGCCGGGCGCGGGCGGCGTTGTCGGCATGCAGTCAGCAAAGGAAGCCCAGGGCGATGGCTACACCCTCGTGATGCTCGGCGGCGGCCTCACCATCGCCAAGGCGTTGTTCAAGTCCCTGCCTTACAATATCGAGACCGATTTCACGCCGATTTCGACCACGGCCTCCTATGGGCTCGTGATCGCGACCAAAGCCGGCTCGCCGTACAAGACGATCAATGACGTAATCGCTGCCGCCAAAGCCCATCCGGAAAACCTGAACTTCGGCACCATTAACGCCGGTAGCGCGCAAAATCTTTCCGCTGAGCTGTTCAAGACGTTGGCCGGCCTCGACGTCACCATCGTCCCCTACAAGACCACGCCGGACCTGGCGAACGCTGTGTTGCGCGGTGATGTCGACGTCGCATTCGAATATTATGTCGGATTCCAGTCACCCATCACCAACGACCAGATGACTGTGCTCGCCACCACCGGGCGCGAACGCGCCAGCAACCTGCCGAACGTTCCGACCGTGATCGAAAGCGGCGTGGCCGGCTACGAAGTGACGAGCTGGAATGGGCTCGCGGCCCCGGCGGGCACACCTGCCGGCATCGTCGCGCTGCTCACCAGCGCCGTAGATCGCGCGCTGAAGTCACCCGAAGTGCAGAAGTTCTCAAACGAGGCCGGAATGGACGCGCGCAGCATGTCGTCTGACGATTTGCGCAATCGCATCAAGAGCGACGTCGCCAAATGGTCGCTGGTGATCGAGAAGGCAGGAATCAAGAAACGCTAGATGTGACGCTTCCAGCGTGAAGAGCGGAAGACTCCGCTAAGGGTCATAGCTGCCATCGCCGCCGCCCAATCTTCCCCTTAATATATGAGCCATTTGATGTCCGCAGTTACCCCAAAAGCGGACATTGGCCGGACAAATCCCGTGGGATAACATTCAACTTAATAACAAGAACTAGTCGTCGCCCAGGGGAAACGTTTTGAACGGTCTGGCAACGCTGCTGCATGGCGCGGTGCGAAAAGGACGTGCGGGCGGGTACCGCAGCGCCCTGCCGGCGGCATGGGCGCTATTGCTGCTCGCGATCCTGACCTTCTTGGTCGTTTATCCGGTTCTCACGCTGCTGCTCGGCGCGCTCACTGACACCAATCCGGTTGTCGAGGGCTTCAGCCTGGCCCGGCTCTCCATCCACAACTTCGTCACCGTGATCAGCAATCCGAACGTCGGCGAGGCGCTATTCAACACGCTGGTTGCGTGCGGCGGCGGAACCTTGGTCGCGGTGACAATCGGACTGGCGTTTTCATGGATCGTGGTGCGCACCAACACGCCATTCAAGCGCTTCATCGCGGCGGCGAGCATCCTGCCGCTATTCGCCCCGCCGTTGGTCGCCGGCGTCGCCTGGACCATTCTCGGCTCGCCCAAGACCGGCCTCATCAACACCATGTTCAAATGGATGCATCTTGATTTGCATGTGGATTTTTATTCGCTGCCGGGGTTGGTCTTTGTGTTCGGCATCTACTACGCGCCTTACGTCTACATGTTCACCGCCTCGGCCTTGCGCAACATGGATCCGAGCCTGGAAGAAGCTGCCGAGGTCGCCGGCGCCAGCGCCTTTGCCACGCTGTTTTCGGTGACGTTCCCGCTGATCATGCCGGCGATCATTTCCGGCATGCTACTGTCATTCATCGTGATGCTCGGCATCTACGGCATTCCGGCGGTTCTCGGAGCTCCAGCCAACATCAACGTGCTCACCACCTACATTTTCAAACTCACCAACTGGTCGCCGCCGCTCTACAACACTGCGGCAGCGGTCGCGATCATTCTTATGATGGTGACGGGACTGCTGGTCTTTGCGCAGCAGAAAGTGGTGAGCGGGCGCAGCTACACCACCGTCGCCGGCAAGGCCTATCGCCCGCGCAATCTCGATCTCGGCTCGTGGCGCTGGCTCACCTTCGGTTTCGGTATCGTTTACCTGATCGTGGTTGCCATACTGCCAACGCTGGCGTTGATTGTGGCGGCGTTCCGAAAATTTATGTTCATCCGCGATGCCGCCAGCCTGTTCGACATGCGGCAATACTCGCTGGTCCACTTCCATAGTATCTTCGACAATCCACTCACCCTTAATTCGATCTACAATACCGTCGAGGTCGGCATCATTACCGCGTTGCTGGGCGGCGCACTCGCTTTCGCCATCGGCTACACGATTCACCGCTCCAACGCGCCGGGACGGCGGTCGATCGACCTGTTATCGACCTTGCCGGTCGCCATCCCTGGCCTGGTGATCGGCGTCGCCTATCTGTGGGCCTGGATCGGGGTTCCGGGGGGCCTCTACGGGACCATCTGGATCCTCGCGCTCGCTTTCATCGCCCGCTTCATGCCGGACACCGTCAAGTCGCTGTCGACATCGTTCCTGCAAATTCACCGCGAACTGGAAGAGGCAGCGTGGATTTGCGGCAAAGGCATCCTCGGCACCATCCGCACAGTCGTGCTGCCGCTCGCCAGTCCCGGCGTGATTGCCGCGATGACCTTGCTGTTCGTGCTTTCGATCCGCGAATTGGGCTCGTCGCTGTTTCTCTACACCAGCAACACAATGGTGATGTCGGTGCTGCTGCTCGATTACTATGAAGGCGGCAATCTCGGGAAAACCGCTGCATTCAGTTTGGTGCAGACGGTGTTGCTGGGCGTGCTGATTGGAGGCGCTAACTGGCTGTCGAGGGGGGCGGCTCAGGGAAGTGTTGCCCGCACCGGGTAAGAGGTAACCAAGGGAGGATTGGTCATGAAGAAAACAAGCATCGCAATAGCAGGGATTGCCGGCCTCGCTGTCGCGCTCGCCGCGCCGGCCGTGGCGCAGCAGGAATTCGGTTCGCCCGAGCTGATCGCGGCGGCCAAGAAGGAAGGCAAGCTGGTCTACTACACCGCGAACTTCGCCGAGGTCGAACAGCAGGTCATCAAGGCATTCAACAAACGCTTCCCGGAGATCTCAGTCGAGATGGTGCGCGCGCCGGGCGGCCAGCTGATCACCCGCGTCAAGACGGAAGCGGCGGCCGGCAAGCTGATCGCCGACGTGGTCGACCATTCCGATCGCGCGCTGATGCTGCCGCTGGTCGACATGTTCCAGGATTATGCGCCGCCGAATGCCGCCGACTACAATCCGGACGCGCAGATTTCTCCGAAGCTGTGGCCGCGCGCGACACTGGTTTGGTCGATCGCCTACAACACTGAGCTGGTGAAGAACCCGCCAAAGACCTGGATGGATCTGACCAAGCCCGAATACGACAAGATGACGGGGCAGGTGTTCGCACAATCCGGTGGCACTACCTGGACCCGCATCATGTTCGAGCGCCAGGTGCTGGGCGAAGACTACTGGAAGAAGCAGGCCGCGACTCACCCGATCCTCTATCCATCCGGCGCGCCGATGTCGGACTCGATGGTCCGAGGCGAAGTGGCGATGGGCCCCCTGCTCTACAACGCGATCTATCCGAAGCAGAAAGACGGCGCACCGATCAAGATTTTCTTCCCGCCCGAAGGCGCGCCGGTCAATCCTTATGCGTCCGGCATTCCGAAGACAGCCGCCCATCCCAACGCGGCAAAACTGTTCCTCAACTGGTGTCTGTCCAAGGAAGGCCAAACCTTCATGATCAAGGAGCTCGGCAATCTGACTTCGCTGAAGGTTGCGCCGACGTACCCCGAAGGCTTCGATCCAAAGGTTGTCAAGGTCTGGTTTCCGAAGTTCGACGAATATGTAAATCTGCACGGGTCGTGGGTCGCAGAATGGGACAAGATCTTCGGCTATCGCCAATGATCGCGGCTCACTTGCTATGACGGCGACGCTCGATGTCAGCGAGCTGCGCAAGCAGTTCTCCGTCGGCCGGCCGGCGATCGACGGCGTAAGCTTCGTCGTGCCGGCTGGCGAGATCGTAGTCCTGCTCGGGCCTTCGGGTTGCGGCAAGACCACGACCTTGCGCTGCGTCGCCGGGCTGGAGCACCCGACCGCCGGCACCATCAGCATCGCCGGCCGTGTGGTGTCGTCACCCGCGCACGGCGTTCTGCTGCCGCCACGGCTGCGCGATATCGGTATGGTGTTTCAATCCTACGCGGTATGGCCGCACATGACAGTGCGCCAGAACGTCGTCTATCCGCTCAAGCACCGCAAAATCAGGCGGGGCGATGCTGGCCGCATGGTGGACGAAGTGCTGGAGTTGGTCGGCCTCTCGGAATACGCCGACCGCCCCGTGGTCGCACTGTCGGGCGGACAGATGCAGCGCGTGGCGCTCGCGCGCAGCATCGTCTACCGCCCGCAGCTCCTGTTGCTCGATGAACCCTTGTCCAATCTTGATGCTAAGCTGCGCCTGCGGCTGCGCGACGATCTGCGGCGCATCCTCAAGCAAGCTGGCATGACGGCGCTTTATGTCACCCATGACCAGGCCGAGGCGGTCGTGCTCGGCGATCGCATTGGGGTGATGCGCGACGGCAAGCTGCTGCAAATGGGCACGCCGGACGAGATCTACAATCGGCCAGCCGATCTGTTCGTCGCCAACTTCACCGGCGCTACCAACGAACTAACCGGCACTTTGCTCGAGCGTAACGGCGCGTTTGGGATAGTCGATATCGGCGGCGGCAATCGCATCGAGGCGACGCTGCTGCAGGGGGTCGGGACCGGCGAGAACGTGCGCATCGCGTTGCGGCCGGAAAATATTGCGCTCGGCGCGCCCAGCGGCATGAATACATTTGACGCGCGCGTGCTGGATCGCCGTTACCAGGGCACGCAGACCGCCTATGACATCGACCTCGCCGGCCACCGCTTGGAGGCGCTCGAACTCGGTACCGCAGCGCGCCACGAAGTCGGCGCCAACGTGCCGGTATCGCTGCCGCGTGATGCACTCTGGGCCTACCGTGACCACGGCTCCGCCCTCGAAACCTAGCGGACACGGCCCAATTTTGTGACCATTGGCGCGCCTTCCGTATTTTCGGATGGCGCGGTTAGTCACTAAGTCAATTTGTTAAACGCTTTCCGTGTAAAATTGCATTTACTTCCTGTTAATAGATTCAGGTCCGTCAGAGCGCGGTTGATGTATCAACACAGATCATTGATTTCTGAACTTGGAGATGCCGTCCGGCGCGGTTCCCGAGAAAAACGCGTAGAGACGCTCAGACGCGTCACGGATTTATTTCTGGGTGAGAAAGAACGGCTCAACGAGGAGCAAATTCAGGTATTCGACGAAGTTTTGGGTCATCTGATCACGCGAATGGAGTCAACGGCCCTGATCGAACTTAGCGAGCGTCTTGCGCCAATCAACAACGCTCCGATCAAAACCGTCCACACGCTTTCTTGCGACGATGAAATAGCAATCGCCGGACCAGTTCTATCGTTGTCGGATCGTCTGACCACACCCGATCTTATAGAAATTGCTCTGGCCAAAGGCCAACCCCATTTGCTGGCAATCTCCAAGCGAAGCAGTCTCAGCGAGTCCTTGACCGACACCTTGATCGAACGTGGAGATTGGCAGGTTATCAGCAAACTAGCCGAGAATGAGGGCGCCCGATTCTCCGAAAAAGCGTATTCATATCTTGTAGACCAAGCCGAGGCTGATGAAACACTTCTAGAAAAGCTCGGTTTACGCCTCGACATCCCGCTACATATCTTCCGCCGTCTTTTGGAGCGAGTTACCGAGGCAGTGCGAGCGCGGATCCTGGCGTTAGCTAGGCCAGAAAAGCGAGATGATATTAAGAGTATACTGGCCAGCATTTCAAATGACGTCATCGAAAATAATGAAGAATTGAATCATGACTTTGAGGCTGCGCAGCGTCTTGTCAAACTGATGCAGGAAAATGGCGAACTCGATCAGATTGCGCTGCTGGAGTTTGCAAAAGCGCGCCAATATGCGGCAACAATGACTACACTCGCAACCTTATGCTCTGCACCGATTGAGATGATCAAACAATTGCTGAACGATGGCCGCAATGAAGCACTATTGGTCCCTTGCAAGGCTGCGGGACTCTCGTGGCCCTCACTACGGGCACTGTTACAAGATGATCTACTTGGTAAAATGGCTTCGGAAGATGAGCTCAATAAACTAAAAAGCGACTATCTTAAATTGTCGTCGTCGACTGCCAAAAGAGTGCTTGGATTTTGGTGCGAACACCAGATACCGCAAAAACCGTAAACTAATATTATTATCACGTGAGGGCTTAACCAGCTCAAACGGATTCTGGCAATTTTTCGATTAAGCTGCCGGCGCGCGCTTGGCGATGATGCTGACCACCTTGAGCGTCATCACCACTTCGCTAGCCTGATTGATTACCTCGACGAACGAGGTGATCGCGCCGCGATATTAAAGAGAAAATATTTATTGGCGAGTAATGTCTGCGTTGCAGATGACGTGAAAACGCGCGCTTAGTCGCGTTTCGACTTGATGCAGTTGTATTGTATTCCCCTTGGCTGCGTATCAACCGCGGGTTTCGTATACAGGCAACTGCCAGTAACTTCTAAAATTTGACCCGCCGGACACGTATTGTTTTCAACGAGGACTTTTTCCCCGCAAGATAATTGCTTCGGATCTGGTTCCGTTTTAAGGGTCTGAGCCCTTGCTGGCGCCGCATAAGCGACACTCGCGCCAAAGGCGACAACAGCCAACAGCTTGGTAAGTCGAATCACTACAGACACTAGCATGGGCCCACCGTGCCACCGGCGGCGCGGCTCCGTAATCTCGCATCCTGCATAGTCATCCAAACACTCCCGGTTCAAAAAATGGCCCATCGAGCAATCAAAGGGACGAAAAAATTATCGTAGCCGCCTCCACGATCTTTGAAATTACGCAAGAAATGAGGCCGAATTGATGCAAATACGGCGTCACAGAACTTCCGCGCGAGGAAGCTGCCAGCCGTTGGAACAGCGTCTCGACGGCACCGCCCAGGGCGTGTCAGCCTAGGAAGCGGGCGCGGGCACTGTCATAATCAGCGCTGTAACGCGCCTGCCGGGAGGTTGCCATGGCTCAACCCCAGCTTAAATCGGAACGCGCCGTCCGCGACTGGCCTTTCAAGGTCAATCCGTTGCATCCAGTGCTCGGCTGCGAGATCACCGGCATCACGCTGGCGCAGGCAGTGTCGCCTGCGATGTTCGCCAAAGTTTATGAAGCCTTTCTCGATTATGAACTGATCCTGTTTCGCGATGTCGATTTGCCGCCGGCGACGCAGGTCGCTTTCGCGCGAAATTTCGGCGAGGTGCAGATCCACGTGCTTAGCCAGTACCACGGCTACAAAGACCACCCCGAAATTTACATGCTCTCCAACCTCGACAAGGACGGCAAACCGAGCGGCAAGCACCCGGACAGGGGCACGCTGTACTGGCACACCGACGGTTCCTGGAAAGAGCGCACCGGGCAGGCAACCATGATGTATTCGGAGATCGTGCCGGACGCGGGTGGAGAAACCGAATTCGCCGACATGTATTCCGCATACGACCTGCTGCCTGCCGCCATGAAGGCCAGGATCGAAGGCCGTCGTGCCATCCACAATTTTGACTTTTCGCGCACACGTCGCCACGGCGAAGATCCGTTGACGGCGGAGCAAAAGGCCAAGGTGCCGCCGGTTGCACATCCGATCGTGCGCACGCATCCGCAGACTGGCCGCAAGGCGATTTTCCTCGGCGATCACGCCGAGACCATCGAAGGCATGGATTACGACGAAGGCCGTGCGCTGATCGAACAACTCAACGTAATGATCACACCGCAGGCGCGCGTCTATACGCACCAATGGGCCCCACGCCAGTGCATAGTGTGGGATAACCGCTGCACGCTGCACCGCGCCACCGGCTTCGACGAGGCGCGCCTCAAACGCGTGATGCGCCGCTGTACGATCGTCGGAGACAAACCATTCTGAACGCCGTTGTTCAAGTCAACTGAAGCACATAAAAAACTTACAAGGGGAGATGACCTATGAAAAGTGCCATCACACAATTCGGGCGAGCGGCCCTCGTCATTAGCGTTATGGCGTTTGGCATGTCCACAGACGCCAACGCTCAGCGCAAATTTACATTCGGCTATGATCAGCCCCACTCTACAGCCTATGGCATCGCGGGCGATATCTTCGATGCCAAGCTCAAGGAATTGAGCGGCGGCAAGCTGAGCATCGACCAATTCCCTGGTGCGCAGCTCGGCCAAGAGCCGGTGATGCTGCAAAAACTTCGCACCGGCGACATCGACTTCGTCATTACCTCGACCGCCAACGCCTCCACGGTGGCGCCGCAAGCCGGGGTGTTCTCACTGCATTTCCTGTTTCGCGACCAGGATCATCTCGCCAAGACGCTGGCCGATCCGGCCGTGTCGAAGGAATTCCGCGCGATGATCGACGATTTGGTGCAAGGCGCGCACGTGCTCGGCCTGCTCACGATGGGCCTGCGCAACATGTACTCGAAGAAAGAGATCAAGTCGGTCGCCGACATCAAGGGCGAGAAGATCCGTGTCCAGGCGACTAAGACAGAGGACACGCACTTCCCGGCTTATGGCGCGCAGACCGTACACATGCCGTTCGGCGAGGTTTACACCTCGTTGCAGACCGGCGTCGTCAACATCGCGGAGAACGGCGTCAACGTCTACATGGCAAACAAGCACTACGAAGTGGCCCCGGTGCTCTCGATGACCGAGCATGAGGCCAACAACAACTGCATCTGGGTTAGCGACAAGACTTGGAAGAGCCTCAGCCCGCAAGAACAGCAGTGGGTGCAATCCGCTGCCGACGAAGTCGCCAAGAAGGAGCCCGCGCTCGGCCTCAAGCTTGAGGCAGATTCGGCCGCGAAGCTCAAGACAATGGGCGTCAAAGTTGTCGAAAACGTCGATAAGTCGGGTTTCATGGCTGATGCCAAGCCGATTCAGGATCAACTCGCCAAGGAGCTCGGCCCGCACGCGGTGACGATACTTGAACTCGTTCGCAACGTGAAATGATCAAATCGTAGCTTGCGGTTCGGGCGGTGGCGCGAAATCGCCGCCGCCCGTGATATGCCACCGGAGGAAATTCTTGACCAAGCCACCGCTCGTGATCGCGCGCCACCGGCACTTGAAATGGCGGGCGCTGGATCCACTCGAGCATGTGTCTGATGGTGTTTTGCGGAGTTTCCATCGCAGGATTCACTTTTTCCGTGTTTCTTGACGTCGTGACGCGCACGATGGGTATCCCAATCCTGTGGCTGCAACTCGCCACCACTGGCTTCTTCGCCTGGGGCATCTTCATCGGAATGGCTGCTGCAACACGCCGGATCGACCATCTCAATCTGGTCGAGATCACCAAGCGTCTGAGCGGTCCCATGCGCACCTTCATGGAAGTATTTAACCGCACAATCGTGCTGCTGGTCGCCCTGGCGATGCTGGTATTTGGCATCCAGAACTTCATGAACGATCTCGGAAGCTTTCGGGCGCCCTCGCTAATTCCGCTCGCAACCTACACCGCCAGCGTGCCGATCGCGGGCGCGCTGATCGTGTTGTTCTGCGTCGAGCAATTGGTCAATGGCTGGTGTAACGGCTTCGAGGGGCCGGAAGATGCCGACGATTTTGCGGGGATCGTGAAATGACGAACGGCGCGATCCTCCTACTGATGACGGCCTGTTTTCTAGGCTTTGGTTATATGGGGGTGCCAGTCGCTTTCGCATTGATGGCAGGCGTGCTTGCCGCGTGCGTCCTTACGCCGATCAGCATGCAATCGATGATTGGACAGATGTTCCATGGCATCGATTCCGAAATCCTGTTGGCGGTGCCATTCTTCCTGCTGGTCGGCGAATTGATGACCTCAGCCAACGTCACCAATCGGATGATCCGGTTGGCGCAGACCATGGTTGGCCACATGCGCGGCGGGCTGGCGCAGGTCGTTACCCTGTTCAGCATGTTTTTCGCCGGCATTTCCGGCTCCTCCACGGCGGATGTCGCGGTGTTGAGCCGCACTGTAGCGCCGGAAATGACCCGGGAAGGTTATGACCGCGCCTTTACGGCTGCCCTGATCGCCTGTGCCTCGACGATGGCCAACCTCATTCCGCCGAGCATCATGGCGGTGGTCTATGGCGCGACCGGCAATGTCTCGATCGGCGGGTTGTTTCTGGCCGGCATTGCGCCTGGCATCGTCGTCGGCATCGGATTGATGATCTATTCACACTTTTTCGGTCCGGTCGGTCTCAGAAAACCGCGCGCCTCGCTCTGCGAATTCGCCGATGCGGTCCGCGCCTCCATACTACCGCTCATGATTCCAGTGATTATCATGGGCGGCATCCTGACCGGATGGTTCACGCCAACCGAGGCCGGCATGGTCGCCTCGGTCTATATCCTGTTGGTGCTCGTGCCGCTCCTGGCCCGCGGCCACATCCCAAATCTACCGCGCGACTTCGTTTATACCGGTCTGCTCTATTCAATACCGCTCGCCTTGGTCGCGGCGGCGTCTGCTTTCGGCTGGATGCTCGCCTATCTACGCGGGCCAGATATCGTTTCCGGCTGGATCGAGCTGTTCGCCGGGCACGATGGCCGCCTCATCATGCTATTGCTGGTGCTGCTATTCATCGTGATCGGTGACTTCATGGATGCGGTGCCGGCCATCATCATCTTCATGCCGATCGTCATCAAACTCAACGAGCTCGGCAACATACAGCCGCTCCATATGGGCGTGGTGCTGATTACAACGCTCGTTTTCGGGCTGATCACACCGCCTTACGGCCTATCGCTTTTGGTGGCGTCGAAATTCGTCGGCGTTCCATTCTCGCGCGCCATGTATACGTCGCTGCCAATCTATGTGGTGTTTTTCGTCGCTATCGGCTTTACAGTTTTGTTTCCGGAAATCGTGCTGTACCTGCCTAAATTGCTGCTGCCGGAATTGGTTGGTTGCTTCAAAAGCCCGAACGGCTCAGGCTATATCTGCCCGCCATAGCTCATTTAGCATGCGGCTCGATCAATTCGATCCGGTTACCGAAGGGATCGTCGACATGGCGCCTGTCGTAGCCTTCGATCGGCTCGTCCGCCGTGACCTTGTAACCGGCCTGCTTGGCTTTCGTCACCATGCCGGCAAGGTCATCAACGATGAAAGCCGGATGCGCCTTGCGCGCCGGAACAAAATTCTTCTCGACGCCGAGATGGACCTGCAATGCGCCGCTTTCGAACCAGCAGCCTCCGCGCGCGGCCAGCTGCGGCGGCTTCACCGTTTCCACGAGCCCGAGGATGCCATGATAGAACGCCCTCGCCTCGTCCTCCCGCCCGGCAGGCATCGCAATCAAAATATGATCGATACGGCGAACGGGCATTCGGTTACCCCGTCGGTGAGAGCGATCCTATTCCTTAAGCCTGAAATCGAATACCCGCCGTCAACGGCGATCGTCGCATCGGTAATGAATTTATTGCCAGGCGGCAGGTCAACCTGCCGACATCAGTGGCGAGCAAGACTTGAGAAACGCGTGGTCAAGTCGCAGGCCTACGTTCGCTATCTCCGGAAGGTGCATTCAACTCGCCGGTTTGCTGCTCTTCCATTTCGGCAAGGTAACAATAGGTGCGCTGCAACTGCTCACACCTTTGCCGACTGTCTTCGTCGTGCGTCCGTCTTGCTAAGTCCCCGCACCGTTCAGACTGTCTTCTAAAGAATTTCGCAGAAGCCATTTTGAGCCTCCCCGAATCCCCGGCTATTGCATTGCACCATTTTTTATTTCGCAATGCAATAACCCTTCACCGATAGTCACGTAATTTTTCCGGAGTGAGGCAATGTCCGCTTTTGACCCAAAGCAGACGTCCAACCGGGAGGTTAGGGAGCGCCAGAGGCTGCAAATAATGACGTTGTTACAGGGCTTCCGATGCTCATTCACTACTCAACCGAACAGGAGGCGCCGGCGCGGAGGTTGCTGGAATGATGATTGTCGTCACACCTTGAAAATCTCTGCGTACCGCTTCTTGACCGCATCCGCTTGTGCAAGGACGCCTTCCGGATCCTCCTTCATCAGCTTGATGTCGCCGAGCTTGCGGACGCCGGGCTTTTCCACGGTCTGGGCGTGCGGCGAATACTGGCGGGCATCGTCGATGATGAGCTGCTGGCCCTCGCGCGAGTGCATCCAGTTCTGAAACAGGCGCGCAGCGTTCGGATTGGGAGCAGCCTTGAAGATCGCACTTGGACCGCCAGCGAGCGGCGTGCCTTCCTCAGGATAAATTATGTCGACCGGTTGGCCTGCCTCCTTGTAGCGGATGACAAGGTAGCCTGCGCCGTCGACCATGACCGCGCGTTCGCCGAGCGAAATTCTCTTCGGCGTATCGGTCGCCGATTGAACCTGCATGACATTCTGCGCCGCCAGCTTCACGAAATAGTCCCACCCCAGATCGCGCGCGGTCTCGAACGTCGAATTCATGATCGTGCCGCTATAGGCTGGATGTGCTTTGACCAGTTTGCCCTTCCATTTTGGATCGAGCAGGTCCTTGAAGCCCTTCGGCGCGTCTTCCTTCTTCACCAGGTTGGTATTGTAGGCGATCGGAGAGATCAGAATGCGTGTCGTTACATGGAGGCCCTCGGGGTCGTAGTACCGCTTGTCGTAATGCTTCACGACCTCTTCCGGCAGGTACGGCGCCAGCCAGCCATTGCGTTTCCAGATGATGCAATGCGCCTGGTCGGATGTGTTTACGACGTCAACGCTGTGGATGTTGGAGGAATATTCCTGATCGATGCGGGTAAAAACGCGCTCGGCGCCGGATCGCTCGACGCGCACAGTAATGCCGGGATACTTCGCCTCGAATGCCTTGCCGAGGCGTTCCGCGAACTGCAAGTCCATCGCCGTGTAAAAAGAAACCTTGCCTTCTTTTTTCGCAGCCTCAATCAAGGCCGGCGTCACCGCTTCCGCCGCAGGCGCAGCAGCGACCCGCCGCCCGGCAAAGGCGCTAAAGCCAAGCGCCCCGACACCTCTAAGCACATCGCGTTTCGTAAGCTGATTGATCATGGCGTCCTCGATCTTTACCCTCGGTCACGCGTGAGATGTCCGCTTTGGGTCGTTAGCGGACTAGATATTAAGCCTTAACGCCTCGCTAGCAAAAAATAAAAAAACCTATCATGCTCGTGTTCTGGGGTTCGAGCCTGATTCCGCCGGTCAGGGTTTGGGGTGATCCGAACGAAGACGGCCTTTCCTGCGTGCCAGCCAGCCGGGCCACCATCACCTGCCTGTCGGTCGGACTTTACTTGCTCGCCGGCGGCCCAATGTCCACTTTGGACCAATTCGTCCGTGACCGGCGCGCCGCCCCGTTCCCTGCGACAGACTTGCGGAAAGTGGACGCTGGTTCCATCATCTTCGCAAATAAAGTTGAGGGGGGCTTCAAATGTCCGCATTTTCGCGCCGTAACCTTCTTTCGCTTGCCGGTTCGGCTGCCGTCGCAACGGTGACCGGGCCGTTCACAAATTCTGCACGAGCGGCAATGGCACCGACCGACAAGTTTGATCTTGTCATCAAGGGTGGCGACGTTCTTGACCCCAGCCAATCGTTCAGAGGCAAACGCGATGTCGGCATCCGATGGGGGCTTATCGAAGCCGTTGAGGCGGATATTCCGGCCGGACGTGCGTCGAGAACAATCGATGCGAGCGGGAAGCTCGTTACGCCCGGCCTCGTCGATCTTCACTGCCACGTCTATCCGTACGGCTCCGCCATCGGCATTCCAGCCGATGAGCTGGTCGAGCGCCAGTGCACTACCACGGTGGTTTCTGCCGGCGATGCCGGCGTCAACAACCTCGCCGCGCTGCGCCGCTACATTGTGGCCCAGTCACGTTCGCGCATATATGCCTTCGTCCACATCGCCAACAATGGACTTTCCGCTTTCCCGGTTGCGGAACTCTATAACATCGACAATGCACAGGTTGACGCCTGCGCCATGGCTTTGGCCGAGAACCCCGATTTCTTGATCGGGGTGAAGGTGCGGATGTCCGAAAACGTCATCTTCAAGCACGGCATCGAACCGCTCAAGCGCGCCATCAAGGCCTGTGAAATGTGCGGCTGGCCGGCCAAGATGATGGTGCACATCGGCGGCGTGGAAACCACCGAGCTGATGTCGAACATTCTTGATCTGTTGCGCCCAGGCGACGTGCTAACGCACGCGTATTCTGGTGCCCCGAACATGGCCGGCGCTTTTACGAACATCGTCAAGGACGGAAAGCTCCTGCCTGCGGCGCTCGCTGCCAAGCAGCGCGGCGTGCTCTTCGACGTGGGTCATGGCGGCGGCAGTTTTGATTTCACCGTCGCGGAATTCGCGATCCCACAAGGCTGCCCGCCGGACACAATTTCGTCCGACATCCACGTGTTCTCGGGTAACTCGCCGAGCATGCCCTACCTACCTTGGGTAATGAGCAAGTTTCTCACGCTTGGCTACACATTGGAGCAGGTCGTCACCATGGCTACGATAAATCCCGCCAGGATCATCAATCGCGCGCCAAAAGTCGGCACGCTTCAGATTGGTGCGCCAGGCGATATCGCGATCATGGAGTTGGTCGAAGGGCCGGTGTCTTTCCTTGACACGCGTAACAATAAGCGGGACGGCGGCGCCTTTCTCAAACCGGTGCAGACGGTAATCAACGGCGTACCGTTCGGCCGTCCGTACCAGTCACCATTCGCTGTCAGGTAGTCGAGCCTCAGGCTTGTCCGCCCGCACATAACTTAGGATTCGGAACTGTAGGTGCGACGCTGGAGCCGCACCATACCGTCGATCCAGCGGTCTCGGTCTTCCATTTTATTCCGAATGTAGCCCTGCACCTCGGCATGAGGCAGGATCAGGAACGTCTCACGCTTTAGCCCTTGGATTGCAGCCTGCGCGACTTGTTCCGCCGACAAGATGCCGTCTGCGGATTGTGGCCCTGAAGGAAGGCGGTGTAGCAGCGGCGTGTCCACGGCCTGCGGACATAGAATTGATACTTTGATCCCATCATCTTTATGAGTAATTGCGATATTCTCTGCAAAGCCGACCGCGGCGTGTTTTGTTGTTGAGTAAATCGCGCTTCCAATTTGAGTAAGCAGACCCGCAGCCGACACGGTGTTGAGCAGATGGCCGCCACCACGAGCCTTCATGCGCGGTATAAGGTGACGGGCAGCGTAAACATGTCCCATCACATTGATAGACCAGGCTCGCTGCCAAAGCTCGTCGGGTCCAGCCGCGGCATTGTCCACGCGCGGATAGAAACCGAGCGCTACGCCTGCATTTGAACAATAAAGGTCGATCGGCCCGAACTCAGACTCGGTCTTCTCGATTAACGATCTGACATGCGCTTCCTGTGCCACATCGCAGAGTACTGCTGCCGCGCCGACCTTAACCGCCACCGCCTCGGCGGCCTGCAGGTCAATATCCGCAACGATCACCTTTTTCGCGCCAGCTTGATGAAATGCCTCACAAAGGGCGCGTCCGATTCCGCTTCCTCCCCCAGTTACGATGACGGTTTTGCCGAGCAGTTCCATGGATGTATGTCCGCGTGATGTCCGCTCTTACCCCGAAAGCGGACATTCTACGCGCTACTGTGCATCTCCGCTTTATGCCAATAGCGGGCTTTGCATGTGAAGAGAATGCTTAGGGCGTCAGCGCCAAAGCCTTGAGTTCCTTGCGTGCCGTACCAAAAGCACCAAGTTGGTAAACCGAAGCTCCTGCGGGCGAGAACGTAAACGCCTCGAAGGGTTCGGCGAGCATCTTTTTTAGATACGGAATAGTGCCAACACCAATTGTGACGTGGGGATTGAATTTCTTGCCGGACCCAATCTGCACAAAATTGGCTACGTAACTAATCAAGGCCTTTTGGATGTCGCGGCCATTTTCGGTGCTCATGAACGCTGCGGGGGTTCCGGTTTTCATCGTGAAAGGCGTAACCGCGTCGATTATTTTTTGTTGTAGCCTGAGCAAGTCCGGTGTCGGTTCAACCACAATGCCCGCAAGACCAATCGGCGGCGAGGGAATGTAGTAGTACTTGTACGCCTTCAGCTTCCAACTGGCCGGCTTCTCGTCGGCCAGTACCTTGTTGACTGCGGCGTAGATCTTTTCGAGGTCAGCCGTGCGGACGAATTGCTGCAACATCGTGACGTGCGGATGATGAGTTGCATCCAGGGCAAAGCCTTTCGGAAAGGCTTTGAGCAAGCGGCCATTATCCGCTTGAGCGTGTTGAATCATTGTTTGGTCCGGCTCGAGCGCAATATCGACAGCGGTCACCGGATTTTGCTGCGCGCCAGAAGTTTCCACATGGCCGAGCAGTGACGCAAGGCAGATGCCAAGCGCTGTAACAATCTTTATGAACCTAGACATCTTAGGCTCCTGATAGGAGTGTGAATTCATGGATTACAATCCAACCTAATGGGCGACGATATAGCCCCTAAGGGACGGGACTGCAATTCCATGTCCGCTTTGGGTCAAAAGCAGACAAACGGGCCCGGGTCAAAATCCGACTTTGTCCGCTATTCTCCAAAAGCGGACAACCGCGGGCGCGGTTGGATTGTACGCTTTGTGCCACAAGCGGGCATTCGCGAATGACGTGCCCTGAAACACTTCAATCCAGTCTTTGATATCTGCGACAGCGAACCTACTGCCGCCACACAGGTTCACATTCCTGCGGCCTTTTTGCGCTTATCGCAGTCGCTCCAGAATTTCGGCCAGGTCATTGCCGCGGGCACTTTTCCTGCCGCTTTCTCAGCCTTCCAATCCGCAGCGCAGGCTCGCTCGCGAGCATGTTCGGCCTCTTGGGGGTCGGCCGGCTTCTTGGCGGGTGCAGTCATTGCAGCCGCCGGCTTTGCGCCGTCGGCTCGACATTTCGCAACGTAGTCCTTTTCAGTAATTTTGGCTGCTTCGTTTGCGGCCTTGTTGGCTCTCCACTCCTCTTCGCACGCCTTTACGGTCTTTTTCTGCGCGAACGAAGGGGTCGCGGAAAACGCAAGGCCCGAAGAAATAAATATGGCGCATACAATCAGCATCGATCGTTTCTTCATGTCCGGCCTCCGAATTTAGAAATTGGGTTTAGCTGCCCTCCCGCACGCGCAAGAGAGGTATAGCGCTTACCTATTTTAGGCAGTCTTGTTCTTGATCATGCCGACGATCGCTGTGAGGACTGCACCAGCCGCACCGCCGCCGACTGCCTGGCCGACGAGCGTGCCGATATCAACTCCGCCACCGGCGTTCGTCAACATTGGCAGGAGAGCGGTCAAAATTTGGCCCCCGACGCCGCCACCGATCGCGCCGGCGATCGTGTTGCCAACCGTTCCGAGATTGAGATTTTCAGACGCTGCACCAGCGGCATTGCCGCCAAGCGCCCCGGCAACGATTTGAACAATGAGATTGATGATCATGCCAGACATAACGTTCTCCCCGTAATGAGTTTTGTTTCGTGTCGGATGTATGAGTCTCGATTTTCATGGACAGTTTATTGCCGTTACCGGCAAGCTTCCTCCTGTTCGGCCGCAAAATCGAGTTGGACCGCGGTCCAATATCGCACCCTACTCAGAATGGGGCGCAGGCCCTGGGTGTCCGCTGTTACCCGGAAACCGGACATTAACTGGCGGCTCGCGGATATCCGCTTTGTGCCGGACCTTCGCGAAATGGCCTGCGCGAAAAAGAAAGACCGCCTCGCGGCGGTCTCTCCGAAATCCGTCAGATATTTTGATCAGACGGCCGCGATAACAGCGGCCTCTCCACACCGCCAAAGCGAAACGGCGTCGTCGGATTTTGTCCCGAACTAGTTGCAGACCATCCGGCAGGCGCCCATTCCGTTGCAGACCTGGTGCCGTCCTCGGCCTCCGCACGGCGCTCCAGGCGCTACCACAACCGCTCCCGGCGCGACCACGACCGCCGGTCCGCCCACGTTAGCGCGGCACCCGCCATTGGGACCGCGATGGAAGCCAGCGCCGCACCCGCCAGCAATTGAAACGACCAAACTATCCTGAGTTTGATTGCTCTCAAACGGCATGGCCGAAGCGGCGGCCGTCGACAAGCTGACAGCAGCAGCAATTAAAACAGAAGCGAAAAGCTTATTCATTTGTCTCTCCCTGAACGAGTGCGGTCCTTCGCGGCTCGTTGCGCCGCGTGGTGTGAGTAGCTTACCGCGTTGCTAGCTTATTCCATGTATTACGCACGTGTAGGGACCATCCCTGCCAGTTCACGCTGACAACATCCCAGTTCACCATCGGTCGCTGCTCGATGCTGGTCTGAGCCGTCTTTTCGGAAGGATGGGTCGTCGACGCGTCATATACGTATGCGAATCCAACGGTCAGAAGGAACCCAAGAATGACTCCTAATAGTAGGCGCATATACTCATCCTTTTATTGTTCAAATTATAGGAGCAACTTGGAGGAACGCGATGACGTCATCGCGGTTCCCTCCCGGCAATATTAAAGGGCTCAAAATTATCCCCAGGCAGCGTTATTTAAGCTTTTCTAAATCGGGCCGAGCGGCTCTCGCAAAATCAACTGCGCCCGGCAGTCGGAGAAAAGCGCTCCAATGTGGTGCCGATCCCTGTGAAAATTGCCCTGGGCTGAGTAACGTCCATCCCTGCGAGGATGGATTCTGCCGCTTCGCGCAATTTCATGTACTGATACCAAGACCATGGGGGCTCATTTCCCGCGGCGAGTTGTTCAATTGCCCACTCGCGGACCCGCTCTAGCTCCTCGCGCATCATGCGTGGATCGTGGTTCATCATCATGAGTGAACGCCTGCTAGAGGAGGCCGGTTCCGACCAAAGCTGTCCTTATTTCATGACTCCGTGCTCTCGTCAGAAAATTACGGGGCGCCCCGATCATGATTACATCCTGCGTCGCAGACTGACGCTCGATAGCTGCCGCACCAGATTGGCGAAACTCGAAATTGCATTCGTACACAAAAGTAATGCGGGAACTTACTTGCATGCCGATACGTTTTCGATTGGAGCGCCGTTGCTTCATATTGAAGTCGCACAAGCCTCAATCGGAGTACACAATGAACATTTTCTACATCATCGGCGTCGTGGTCGTCGTACTATTCGTTGCAGGCTTCTTTGGTCTGCACGTCTGAAAGCAACCTCTGGTTTCCGATCACCCGGGCGAATGCGCTCCAATATAAAACTGAGAGAGGCCGCATTGCGGCGGCTGCGGCCTATTCGCTGTGATCAGACTATCTCCTGGCGACCAGGGACCATCGGTCAGACTACGCGCCAGTGCCAGAGTATCGGGCCCAGTACATAGATCAATGCGATGCCAATAATAAGAAAGCGAACGGCGAAATGCAGCTCCATGTGAGACATTACCCAACCTTCCTCGGGTCGTTTGGCAATGGCGATGCGCAGGGACGAACAGAACGCCGATAACCAAATCGTTCTCAAAACGGGCCAGTGCGAGGTTTTGCTTGTCCGACAATAAACGATGCTACGCCAAAGCAGATGGCAGCGGTCAAGCTGATCGAAAGTAAAGGAAGCCACGTCACGACATAAAGCCACATCTGACGAGCCTCCTTGGATCGGCTCACCACACCAATGGACGAAATGCGGAATAGGTTCCCTCGCGCTGCCGCAGGTTCGGCACGATGCGCGCGGCACCCGGCGCCGCCGCAATTGGCCAATTCGCTCAAAAGATAGTTCCCCCAGAGGGAACGAAAGACCTGGCCGGGAGCTTGGTGTTGCGTCCAGCCCCAGGCGGTTGGAAATCCCAACCTTTGGAGCGACATATGCAAACCAGGCTTTTGGTACCGACGATGCTTCTCGCCCTCCTGGCGCTGCCGATGGCAGCGCATGCGCAAGGCACCGTTCGCGGAATGGAACGCGGCGCGGCACAAGGTGACCGCGATGCCGGCCCCGTCGGCGCCGTCGTCGGCGGAACAGTAGGCGCCGTCGCCGGCACGATCGGTGGCATTCTCGGCGTCGAGGAACGCCCGCGCTTTCGCGAATATGTCGTTCGCGAGCGCTTGCCGTCCTATCGCTACACGAATGAATTTGTCGTTGGCGCTGAGCTGCCGGAAAGTGGCGTTACTTACTACGACATTCCCACCGACTACCACGTGACCGGCTACCGCTACACGTATGTGAACAACCACGCCGTGCTTGTTGATCCGCGCACGCGACGCATTGTTCAGATCATCGACTAACACCCAACGTTGAAGGAATAAAACATGTTGAAATTCATCACGCTTACGGCCGTTGCTGTCTTGGCGTTGGCGGTCACGTCATCGTCGCAGCCTGCCTTCGCGGGTGGCAATGGCGGCGCGGTCGCCGCTGGAGTCGTCGGTGGTCTGGCGGTCGGCGCGATCATCGGCTCGCAGGCCAATCGCGGTTATTACGGCGGCCCAGGTTACTATGAATCGGGCTATCAACCCGTTTACGGTAGCTGTCACACCGAGCGGCAACAGGTTGAAGACGGGTACGGACGCGTCCACATCCAGCGCGTTCGCGTTTGTGATTGATAGTCAAAGAATCGGCCACCGACCATGCTGTGCTGGTTGATCCGCGCACGCGACGCATCGCGCAGAATATTGAATAATACGGTGCGTTCAGCTTGATGGAGCCCTCGGGCTCTAGAGTCCCAAACTCAACCCCGCCGGAAACGGCGGGGTTTTTTGCATTAGTCTGCCGTTCCGCGATCCTGACGAATGCGCTCGTACGCAGCGAAAACAATATCTTTGCCGTATTTTCGCTCAAGTCGTCGGACGGTAAAATGGCCGCGCGCGATCGATTGGAAGTGGTCGATAAATGCGTAGTTGATGGCAGCGCCTCCGAGCGCGCCAATGACCGGGATGGTCTGCGCTGCAGCCTTTTGTGAAACGACGAACCCGAACCGAGAGGCGATCTGAGCAATCAATCGCACGAGCACGGGGCTGCCTTCCTCAACGATGCCGCGTTCAGCAATGAAGCGGGCGGCTTCCGTGACGGAAGTCGCAAAAACACCACGCACAACAAAATAGCCGCCTTCCGCAGCATCATCCGCCTCAGTCCGACCGCCCAGTCCAAAGACTTCAACGCATGACAGGCTCGCTTCCGGATCTGCTAGATCCTCGCCCTCGCTTCGAGCGATGTCGAGAATTGATCGCAAGATGATGATGGTCGAGACCGGAAGTTCTAAGGGCAACGACAAAATGCCAAACGCCCCTCCAGCGGCACCAGAGGCTACCGCCAACGCTCTGTGCAGAATCTGTGAGCTTTCTTGAGACCCGCCTCGAATTGTGAAGAGCGCGACCGTGACGGCAGCTTCAAGACTTTTTGTTGTGGCTACAGCGATGGCTTGCGAAGCACCCGCGGGTAAAGCCCGGCCCAATAGTTCAACAGGCTTTCCAATCATGTTGGCAAGGCGCGCGGCTAGGCTGGCTTGCTCGAGCAACTGAACAGCTTTGCGAAGTGCATCAACGTCGTTTTTGTCCATCGATATGGATCCGCTCGAATGCATCATCTGGGGGCCCACTGGCGCCGCTCGAATGTCAGACTTGGCCGCCCTTTTCGAGCAATCCGAGCGCGCGGCGGAGTGTATCCGCCGCCGCCTTGCGCTCGTCGCCGGACATGCGGTCGACTTCGAGCTCGAGCCGTAGATGCGCTGTAGCGGCCTGTTCCGGATCCTGATCGAGCCCGATTACCCCGTAGGTCGCGACCGGCTTCGCAATGCCTTTGACCTGCACGTGACCGCGCTCCTCGCAGCGCACGTTGTCTTTTACGAGCGCGTAGGTCTCGAATGAAATCAGCACCCCACCGGGCGGCGCTTCATGCTCCAACCGCGAAGCAAGGTTCACGGTGCCGCCGACCATCGTGTAATCCATGCGGTCATCGCTGCCGAAATTGCCGACCGTACAATAGCCGGTGTGAATGCCAATCCGGCACTGCAGCGGCGTATCGATACCGCTATTGCTCCATTCATGCGCCAGCTCACCGACGCGTCTTTGCATGGCGATCGCCATTTGAACGCAGGCGAGCGCATCCTCCTTCACGCCGAGCGTCGCCGGATCGCCGAAGAACATGACAATGGCGTCCCCGACATATTTGTCGATGGTCGCGCCGTATTGCAGCGCGATCTTCGACATTTCGGTCAGGTAATGATTGAGGAGCTGGGTGAGATCCTCTAACTCCATCTTGTCGGTAATCTCGGTAAAGCCGACGAGGTCGGAAAAGCAGACCGTGAGCTTCTTGCGTTTGCTGACGATCTTAACGTCCTGCTGGCCGGTGAAGATCGAATCGTACACCTGCGGCGCGAGGTATTTTGCGAGCTTGGACGAGAGCGCGGCCAGGGTATTGGACTTTTCGGTGAGATCTTGCTCGCGCTGCTTGAGCTCGGTGACATCGGAATAGACTGACACAGTGCCCCCGTCCTCGGTGCGGCGCTCGCTCACCATCACCCAGCGGCCGTCGCCGCGCTGCTGCAGCTGCGGCTCGCCCGGATTGTGATGCTGCTGCAACCGTTCTGCAATCCATTCTTCAATGCGGCCTTCCGCATCCTTGACGTAACCACGCTCGGCCGCTCGGCGGATAATGCTTTCAAACGTCGTGCCGGCACTGAGATCGATGTCCAGTCCGGGGTAGAGCAAATTGCGGTAGCAAGAGTTGCAGATGACAAGCTGGTCCTCTCCGTCGTAACAGACGAAACCTTCTGAAATGCTTTCGATCGCCTCACCGAGCCGCTTTTCGCTGCGCAACCGGGCTTGCTCGGCGCGGCGCAGCGGCGTGATGTCATAGAGCCAATAAAGCCGCTTGCCGCCGGCAACCGCCACGTGGCCACCGTGATAGGCGACCTGGACGTAGGAGATCAGCAGGTTGAGCAATTCGCCTTGTTTGGTCTTCCAGATCACTTCCTCGTTCAGCAGTTGGCCGCCGCGCGTTCGCAGCAGTTCGACCACACGCCCTCGGTGATCGAGGTCGTGCCAGAAGCGTTTGGTATCGAACAGCTCGAGTTCCTCTTTGCCGTAGCCGGTCAATTCGCGCAGGCGCCAATTGTGGAACAGGAGGCGCCCATCCTCGTCGACCACGCTCACTGCAGCCGGGCTATAGTCAAGAATTTCGCGAAGCTGGCGCTCCTGCTCAGCGACTTGCGTCTCCTGTTTCGTCAGCGCAGTGATGTCGTAAACCCACAGCACACGCTTGCCCCCGACAAAACTGATATGCCCTCCTTGATACGCCACCTGCACGTATGACAGCAGCAGATGAACCAGCGTGCCCTTCTTGGTCCGCCATATCACCTTTTCATTCAGAACCTGGCCGCCCTGCTCTCGCAATTGGTTGATGATCCGCGTGCGCTGATCGAGATCATGCCAATGCATGCGGGTGTCAAAAAGATCGAGCTCGTCCTTGCTGTATCCCAGAATTTCGCGCAGCCGCGCATTGTGGAATAGCAGCCGGCCGTCTTCGTCGACGACCATGAGCGCCGCGGGGCAGAACTCCAGTAACTCGCGGAATTGGCGCTCGTGCTCGGCCGCCTCAACGCCAAGAGCGACGCCGCCATTGGTCGCCGCCGATAGGGTTGCTCTCGTGTCAGAAGACATGCGGTTTCCGCCGGGCTGACCGGGAAACACTAACATCGAATCCCGTGAAATTCGAGGCCCGCACGGGCGGCACGTGTCCGCTTTGGGTCAAGCGGACATCAATCGGTCGCCTCCGGACGTCCGGTTTGTGCCGAAAGCAGACATTCGCGACATGACGTGCGCGAAAAGAAAAACCGCCCTGGGACGGTCTCTTCGAAATTAGATCACGCGTCTTAATCAAGCTGCGATAGCGATGTCGCGCGTAATCCATGGCCCGAGTTAATGGCTCATTAGGCTTTCGCGTTACGGTAGAATTTACACCTCCTGTATACGATCAATTTGGTCAGTTTCCGGTGTTTGTATCCGAGTACGCTTGTGCTGTCGCAGAACCTGATTTCCGATCTTGAAAACGCAGTCGCGACCCGCTCAGTCGAAACCGGAGCGATGTTGCGTCGGGTAACTGATCTCTTCCTCATAAATGCAGGGCGCTATACCGCTGATCAGCTCGAGTTGTACGACGGCATTTTGAAAGTGCTCATTGCTGCTGTCGAAGTCAGCGCTCGCGCGGAACTTGCTCAACGACTTGCGCCGGTTGACGGTGCACCTGCCGAGACAATCCGAACACTTGCACTTGACGATGCGATTGAGGTGGCAGAGCCAGTTCTCGCTCAATCCAATGTGCTGGACGATGAGAACTCTGACCCATTGCATAACGATTAATGGGCAGGAGCATCTACTTGCTATTGCGACCCGTAACCAGCTTAGCGAAATAGTCAGTGATCAATTGGTAACAAAAGGCAGCATCAAAGTTCTGCGTACTCTAGCCAGCAATCCAGGCGCTGCGATCTCCGATCTGGGTTTTGGAATACTCGTCAAAAAAAGCGTCGACGATGATTGGTTATCAGAACGCGTCGCCAGAAGGATTGATATTCCGGAGCATCACCTTCGCGAACTCATATCGAAGGCGTCAGAGATCGTTCGACAAAGACTGACGGCGGATGCTCCGGAACTTGGCGAAACAATCAAAGAAATATTGCCTATCGGTGCACCGACGACCGGAAACGAGGCAGGTTTACCAAAAGATTACAGGACGGCCGAGCTCGTCGTTAGATCCCAGCCGCTTACCGAAGCGGTTGTAAATGAATTTGCGAAAGCAAAGAAACTCGAAGAAGTCATTGTCGCAATTTCTCTTCTGTCGGGCCTTTCGGCGACCGAAATTGAACGGCTGTTTATGGGTTCCTGGTCAAGCCCGGTTGCCGTTATATTTAAGGCAATTGGTTTCCGATTAGCGACACTGGATGTAATTTATCGGTCGCGCCTGTTGGATGGCCAAGTCGTTCACGACGATTTAACGCAGGTCAAGGCGGAATTTATCGCTCTCCGTCGTCCTACCGCGGAGCGCATCATGCGTTTTTACAGCGCGAGAAAAGCAGCCAAACTTTCCGAGCTCGCATAAGCGGCCTTTCCATACGAAATTAAACGGCGCGACGGCCTCAGGCTCCCGCAGTTCGTGCGATGGCCAGCGGCGTTCGCCAATAGGCGACATTCGGTGGACCTTTTATATCAGCAAGATCGCGCACGGCCTCGATTACTTTGGCTGTCACTTCGGTTTGCATCCATTTCAGATTGCCCCGACGACACAAAGCCAGAGGAACGCGAGCGACGCCATTGTCAGTTGCATATCGGCAATGACAATGCGCCTGCCATGTCGTTTGTAAAATCGCCTAATGCCGGCATATCGCGGTGAAAGCGGCGTGAGCGCCGCCAATGCGAAGCCCAAGCCGTTGATGCAGAAGATGACAAGCGCGAGGTGCAGCGGGGAGTATGGGGACCGCGCGGCGGGGACCGCGACTACGACGATGGCGGTGTACGCCAGCGCGAGAATCGTGCCTACGGCCGCTGAAAGATACGTTTCCCATAGCCGCAACAGCCCCAGGCCATCGGCGCACATTGCGATGAGGACGGACCCGAAAAGCAAAGATGCGGGCAAAAGAAAGTAGAGCACGTAGGCGAGGCGTCCAAGTCCATTTGCCTCGAGGAGCGGCAACAGCGCAAACCAGGATAGAAAGACCGTGCGATATTCGATTGTCGAGGCAAGGCTGAAATGGATCCGCGGCACCAACTCACCGCTCGTCTCGTCGTGCGGAATGTAAGAAATAAGGAAGGCGTTGCCGACCCACCAAAGGTAGGCCACCAAGAACATCACGATGACTGTATCGAGCGAACTCGCCACGGTGCCGGGCCGGTCTCGCGCGAGGGTCACGACAAGCACGACCCCGGTGAAAGCGAAGCCGGCGAGGCCGCCTATGATCCCGACGTGCATATTCGCCGTGGCGTAGAGTTTCCATGGGTAGGCATTGCCCTGAACTAAGCCACGACGGCCCACGGCGAGCACCACCACCAAGCCGATCGAGGCTGCAAGTACGAAACCAAGGACCGCCCACATCTTTGGTATCTCCTAGTAGAGAATCACTACAGTGGACGGCCAGTCTATCCTCTATATCGATAGGCGCCCTCTCACGAATACTGGCGTTGGCGAACGCCTAGCGCTTTCTCCTTTTCACCGGCGAGGAACGCCATCGCCTGTCAAACTTCGGCGACGTCGATCACCGCTGCGGCGAAGGCATGCGGGGCTTCTTGTGGCAGATTGTGCCCGATGCCACCCTTGATGACCCTGTGCGCATATTTGCCCGAGAATTTCTTGGCGTAGGCACTAGGATCCAAGTGTGGCGCACCGTTGGCATCACCTTCAAGGGTGATTGTCCGCACAGTGATCGTCGGACCTTCAGCAAGCCGCTTTTCCAGATCGTCATATTTCGGCTCGCCTTCGGCCAAACCAAGCCGCCAGCGGTAATTGTGGATCACGATGGCGACGTGATCCGGATTGTCGAAGGATGCCGCTGTTCGATCGAACGTGGCATCGTCGAAATTCCATTTCGGCGAAGCCAACTGCCAAATAAGCTTTGAAAAGTCGCGCCGGTATTTGTCATAGCCGGCCCGGCCACGTTCCGTAGCAAAGTAAAATTGATACCACCATTGCAGCTCGGCCTTTGGCGGCAATGGCATCTTGCCGGCCTCCTGGCTGCCGATCAGATAGCCACTCACGGAGACGAGGGCCTTGCAGCGCTCCGGCCAAAGCGCCGCGATGATGTCGGCCGTCCGCGCCCCCCAATCAAAACCGGCGAGCGTCGCCTTTTCGATCTTGAGCGCATCCATCAAGGCGATGACATCGACAGCGAGCGCCGACGGCTGGCCATTGCGGACTGTCTCACCTGAAAGGAAGCGCGTCGAGCCATAGCCGCGCAGATAGGGGACGATCACCCGATACCCGGCCGATGCCAGCAAAGGCGTGACATCGACAAAGCTGTAAATGTCGTAGGGCCACCCGTGCAGAAGAATGACCGGCGGACCGGAGGGCGGGCCGGCCTCGGCGTAGCTGATGTTCAGCACGCCGGCATCAATCTGCTTCAATGGGGCAAAGGACGTGTGCGTCCCTGGCTTGACCGCAGGCAACTTTGTCTTGTTCGGTTGTGCGTCTGCCGAACCAATTATGCCGAGCTGAGCCGCGGCCGTGGTCATGGCAGCAGCGCCAACGAAGTAACGGCGGCGCAAATCTATCTCTTCTGCGAATTTAATGGTGTCCATTGGTGACTCTTCCTGTTTCGCTGGTTACGCAACAGATCAGCCGAACGTGAACGCGAAAGCCTCCACGCCCGAATCGAAAAACTCGATTTCGAACTGTCGATCGGCGATGGGCTTCGCCTGTCTGATCAACTGATACAGCCGCTGCTCGGTAACTGTGCCGTTGCCTTGTTCGTCAACGTCAATTCCGTGCGCCGCGCCTGGTGGCCGCCCATCGATCAGCACGCGAAACCTCACGGATGTTCCTGGCGCCGGCGGTCCCATGACGAGGTGAAGATCGCGGGCGTGAAACCGGTACGCGATGCGTCCGTTGGGCTTGTTCAGCACGGCGGCATCGCACTTTGTCGTCCACTCACCGGACAGCGCCCAATTGTTAAGGCGCAGCTGTGACGGCAGCTCATACGCGCGAGGCTTGTCACGGGCCGCGCCGCCCGGCGATGCAAATCCCTCCGTGCGCTCGTAACCGACATAATTTTCCGGAGACTTGAGGCTCGCCCAGTCCGCGGCTGCTTCGAAACCGTGCGCATCGATCGACGCCAGGTCGTCGCCGATTCCGCTGGCGCCCGTCTCCATAAGCAGACGCTGAATGACCATCTCCGACTGCTCGTACGAGCCTTCGCCGAAATGGGAGTGCCGCACGCGTCCCTGCGCGTCGATGAAATACTGTGCCGGCCAATAGTTGTTGTTAAATGCGCGCCAAATCACATACTCGCTGTCCACCGCGACGGGATAGTCGACCCGTAGCGCTTTGACCCGCGGGCGCACGTTGCCGATGTTCTTTTCAAATTGGAATTCCGGCGTATGGACGCCGACCACGACCAGTCCCTTGTCCTTGTACTTCTCCGCCCAGGCGCGAAGGTAGGGCTGCGTGCGCAGCCAGTTGATGCAGGTGTAGGTCCAGAAATGAACGAGGACGACTTTTCCGCGCAGAGCCGACGCCGTCAGAGGCGGCGAATTGAGCCACTCGTCCGCGCGCTCGACGGAAGACAACTCGGACTGACTGGCGGTTTGGTCAGTGGCAAGCCCGTGGAGGAACGGAACCCGCACCCCTGTGGATGTCGTCGGCTGCGGCACGTTCATGTCTCCTGCAAAGACCACAACCGGTGCTCCGATTGCGATGGCGAGCACCGCGGCAACCAAGCGCTTGTTCGTTTGCATCGATGAATGCCTCTTGGATTCCGATCGATGTGCCCCTGAACAGGAGACGGCGCGCGCAACGTGCGCGCGCCATTAGTATCAGATGGCCTAGCGGAGCGTTTTGAACGACGCCCGCATCTCCGAGATGAAGATCTCAGGCTGTTCCCAAGCCGCGAAATGGCCGCCTTTGGGGAACTTGTTGTAGTGAATGAGCTTCACATACGCCTTCTCTGCCCAGCTCTTCGGCGCTTGATAAATTTCTTCCCCAAACGCGCTCACGGCGACCGGAAGCTTGACGCCTCTCGCGTCGAAGAAGCCGGCTGGCGGCAAATTATGCGTCGTGTCCCAGTAGAGACGCGCAGAAGAGATCGCCGTATTCGTCAACCAATAGAGCGTGATGTTGTCGACAACGTCGTCGCGGCTCAGCCCTTCAGGCTTGCCGTCGAAAACGCGGGCGATCATCCGGTAGCTGCGAATGTCGTGATCGAGTATCCAGCCCGCAAGACCAACCGGCGAATCGACGATTCCGTAGAGCGTCTGCGGACGAAGAGCCATCTCGTTGGCGTAGCCCAGCCCATTCTTATAGAAGTCAGCGAGCCCATCCCACGCGTACTTTTCCTCCGGCGAAAGGCCGGCGGGCGGCGGGCCGCCCGCGGAAAGCGCCTTCGAAACATCGGGCGGAACCGTCGCCGCCATGTTGGTGTGAATGCCGAGCAATCCCGGCGGCTGCTGCAAAGCCATCACCTCCGAAACGGAATTGCCCCAATCGCCACCCTGCGCCACGTATTTTGTGTAGCCGAGGCGTTGCATGAGCGTCGCCCACGCTTTCGCAATGCTAACGGGGTTCCACCCGGGCGCCGTCGGCTTGCCCGAAAAGCCGTAGCCCGGCAGCGACGGAATCACCAGATGGAAGGCGTCCTCTGCGGTCCCGCCATGCGCGGTCGGATTAGTCAGCGGCTCGATGATCTTCATCTGCTCGATGATCGAGCCGGGCCAGCCGTGGGTGACGATCATCGGCAGCGCATTTTCATGCTTCGAGCGCACGTGAATGAAATGAATGTCGAGCCCGTCGATCTCGGTGATGAAGTTCGGCACGGCGTTGATCTTCGCCTCGCACTTGCGCCAATCGTGCTCGTTCGCCCAATACTGCGCGAGCTTCTGCATCGTCGCCAGCTGCACGCCTTGCGAATCATCCGTGACCGTTTCCCGTTCAGGCCACTTTGTGGCGTTGATGCGCCGCCGGAGATCGACCAGCTGCTCTTCCGGAACGGTGATCCGGAAGGGGCGGATCGCCTTGTCTTCGCCCGCTGCGCGAGCCTCCGCGGGAAGCAGGCTTAAGGCACCCGCAGCGGCTGAGGTGGCAATTAAAGTGCGCCGGGTAGGAGATAACGGTTCCGCGGACATGGTCACTCTCCTCGGTCGGACGAAGTTGAAGCCTCCCTTCTACCATGCTCCCCACTCTGGCACACCCTCCAACGTAGGTTGGCGTATTCTTTGCAGCAGTCGCCACGCCCGACGCGAAAGTTATTAGCTTCGAGAGTCACAACCATTAGTTGGCCGACATTCTGTCAGATCTGTTGCTGAACCAGCGCGGCGTGTCCGCTTTGTGGCAATAGCGGGCATTCACGCTGAGCGCGTACTTATAAACGCAGATCAGTCAGGAACGTTATCGGCATCGCGCGTAACAGTTTGTGCGGGATAATGTTCTACGTGCCCTCTACAATGAACGACCGCGATTTCGTTGTTTTGATACGCATTGCGGCGGTCTCTTTCGTTTTATCACTGAAGGCTTTTGCTTTCGCAATATTATCGAAAGCAATGATCAAAAAGCGCTTCGGCGCGGTTCCATCGAGAGCGGTTATATTTTCTGTGCGCACAAGATAGCGACCGTCTGCATCTTTAACTTCCACGACGTTGGATGGAGCCATTTTAAGCAGAGCCTTGAAGCCATCGATATCGGTTATCTCGTCAATCTCGATCACAACATAAACTGGCGGCTTGGGTTGAGCGTGCAGACCCTGAAGTGCAACGGATCCAAGTCCCAATCCGATGGCAGCCGCCAACGTTACTACGTACCGAATTTTCATTGGTCTTCTCCCATTTTGCCCATGTGCCGATAAGTGACCAGCGCAGCTACTTAGGCTACTACGCAACGCCCCTACCTGATATTCATTGACCCATTCGGGGTGGTGGCCAGAAGGGGCCGACGATGGAACTGATCATCATACTTTTTCTGATTGCCTGCGTCGTATGGATCATATGGACAGTGCAAGCGAGGATCCGTGCCTCTAGAAATGCCGCCTTGGATGAGGCATGGCGTGTAGTGCTTAGCGACCCGAACTATGTGCGTCGGCGGCGCTTTGAAGAACGCAAGCGAGAAGACGCGCAGGCGCACAGGCAAGCCTAAAGCCTGAAGTTGCACCGGGGCATTTTAACGGTTCAGGTCAAAAAGCGGACGTCACGCCGTTCAATCGCGATGTGCCTGTCGCAACGGCAACCCGAGGTCACAAACCTGGTCGTCCTTTGACGGCGTTCTAGACGACTTCAAGTTTTGCCGTTTGGGTCAGGCCGGGACCGACCTCCCCATGTCCATCAAAGTTGCTCGTCTGAGGATCGTCGATCTTCTGCTCGATCAGACCAATCACGTAACGTGAGAAAGGACCGAGATGCAGGTAAAGTGCTGTTAGCGCGACGATCCATCGGGCCGATTGCGGATTACTCGACACACATCTTTTAAATGCCGGCCAAAAGATCTCGCGTGGTTCTGGCAAGTTGCTGATGATCCGGTGAACCATTTCTGAGCCGCTAAATCCGTGCCGGGAGTCGTTTGCACGGGTCTGGCGTTTTCGATTGGAGTTGTTGAGCAAACTCGTCAGGCGTTCCAGACGTCCGGCAAAAGCTGCCGGATCGTAGACCTTCTCAAGAATGCGCTTGTAGTCGAGAAGTATCTCTTGGCGCGGCCGCATTGTATCAAAATTCAGGCCTTGGGTGCACTGATCCGCAGTACCCGGCATATATGAGTCCGGCGTCGGGTGCAGGCGACCTTCCTTCTCGAGCCGGCGCGTCAGCTGTGTGTTGGGCAGGGCATATAGCAGGCCGACCATGCAAACCGGGATCGCAGCGTCTTCTATCAATTCGATCATGCCGTCCGCGATTGAACCCTTCTCACTATCGAAGCCAACGATAAACCCTCCCGTAACGAATATGCCGGCCGCATAAATCTTTTTAATGCTTTCGACCAAACTCCGGCGGGTGTTCTGCTTCTTCTTCATAGCGACAAGCGTGTCGGCATCGGGACTTTCAATTCCGACAAACACGCCGACAAAATTGGCGTCACTCATCGCTTTCAGGAAGGCATCATCGTCCGCCAGGTTGAGCGAAGCCTCTGTCGTGAACTCAAATGGATAATCGTGGCGTTCGAGCCACGCCTGCAGCTCCGGCATGAATGTTCTGACCGCCTTCTTGTTGCCGATGAGATTGTCGTCGACAAAATCGACGTGGCCGCGATAGCCCAGCCGATAAAGCTCGTCGAGCTCAGCCAGCATCTGGGGATTGGTTTTGGCGCGCGGCACCCGGCCGTAAAGCTCAATGATGTCGCAGAATTCGCAGGTGAACGGACAGCCGCGTGAAAATTGCACTCCGATATGGAGATACCGGTCGAAATTCAAAAGGTCGAACCGAGGAATGGGACTCTTTGTTACATCGACCGTGAACTTTTCAGCCTCGAACAATCCCTCGCGCGTTCCTGCCTCCCACGCGGCGATGAAGTCGTTGATGACGCCCTCGGCTTCGCCGAGAACTCGGAAATCGGCCTTTTCGTAGATGTGAGGGGTCGAGGTCACAGCCGGCCCGCCGACAGCTACCGGTTTCTTGTGCAGATGACACAAGTCGATAATCGCCAGCGTATCGGGCTGTTGAGGCAACATACCGCCCGTCATCACAAGATCAGCCCATTCAAGCTGACTGTCGGTGAGCTCCTCGGCGTTGCGGTCAACCAGACGCACCGACCATGTAGGAGGCAACAAAGCAGCAACTGTGATCAAGCCCAGAGGCGCGGCCGGGTATTTCGCCCCGAAAAGCTCGCATGTCGCTGCAAAATTCCAAAACGTATCCGCTGCAAAACGGGGGTAGATCAGCAGAACGTTGCACGCTCGCAACTCACGCGGCTTCATTCGGTCCCCTCGCCGGCACGGGCGAGTACCGCACGAAATGCGCTGAATTCGTGCTGTTCCATGCGCCCCCATACGGACCACGCCGTGTCCGATGCCGACACTCTAGCACTTTGCGACCGGGCGGCGAGTGAGAAATGGCACCAACCGGCCTCGGAATTGATCACGCGCCATGCCCGCATTGGGTCAAAAAATCAGGCACATCCGCCAACTATAGCTTTGATACGCGGGTGAATCGCGGCTTCGGGAGCGTCAAAGACTGCCGGTTTGGATTTTTCATGTCCGGACGCCAAAATCGCCGATCGTTAGCGCGATACCGTCGCTCTGACACCACTTTTGCAGGAACAAAATCTCTTGGCCCGTGTTATAATTCCGCGTTTCGCACGAGAGTGCCCCTAATTTGCGTCTCGCACAGGAGTGCCCCCTATGACAATCAACATTGTCAAAGTGCTCGTCGCGACAGTTGCGTTTGTCGCGTTAACTCTCGGAACCGCACCAAGCATGGCGCGATCAGGTGGCGGTGGCGGTGGCGGCCATGGCGGTGGCGGTCACGGTGGTGGCGGCGGAGGGCATTTTAGTGCCGCACATGTTGGTGGTAGCGGAGGACATTTTAGTGGCGCACGTGTCAACGGCGGGCGCATCGGCACTTCACGGTTAGGCGCCGCTAACATCCGTAGCGGCAGCAATCGTAGTTTCCGCAGCACTCGCACAGGAACATCGCGCAGCAACTTCGCTCGCGTTAACGGCGGGCGTGTCGGCGCACTAGGCGCGGGCACTTTAGGCGGCCGGGCCGCTTGGAACCACTGGGGCAATTCCAACTGGAGAGGCGGCTGGAGCCATGGATGGGGCGGCTGGCGCGGACCAGTCTTCTGGCCCTACTTCTACGGCAATCTTTTTGCCTTTGTGCTCTGGCCATACGGTTATTACGACCCATTCTGGGCTTACGGAAATCTGTTCGTGTGGGATGCCATGTTCTGGCCCGGTCCCGAATACGCCTACGGCCCAGGGTACGATGACGTTTATGGCGGGTATGCATATGGTGGCCCCGCACGAACACGCACCGCACGCCGTAATGTCGAACGCGAAACTACAGGCTCTGTAGCCAGCGCGGATCTTGCACAGTCTTGCGGTGGCCTCGCACCGGGCGTGACCGACCTTCCGATCGACAGCATCCAGCAGTCCATCCACCTGACCGACGACCAACTCAAATCACTCGACGCACTAAAAGCCGCTTCATCGCAGGCGAGCGGCGCTCTGAAGGCATCCTGTTCAAGCGAACTCTCATTGACGCCGCTGGGGCGCCTCGAACTCGGTGCAAAAGCGACTCGACGGCATGGTGCAGGCATGGGGTATGATACGCACCCCGCTCGATAATTTTTACAATTCGCTGAATGACGAGCAGAGGCAGCGCTTTGCGGCGCTGGGTCCGGCTTCAAGCGCACGTTCGAGCCGTCGGGGATCCGCTTCGGGCGACAATTTGGCTGCGCTGTGCAGCAGCCGCACGGAAAGTTTCACGCAACTGCCTGTGCAACGTGTGGAACAGGCCGTGAAGCCCACGCAACAGCAGCAGGACGCACTGGAAAAATTAAAGGCCGCCTCAACAGAGGCCGCCAATCAATTGCAGGCATCCTGCCCTACCCAGTCACCGCAGACACCCTTGGACAGATTTGACGCTGTCGGAAAACGTCTGGATGCGATGGCAGGGGCAATTAAGACGGTGCGCCCTGCCCTCGCCGACTTCTATTCCTCTTTGAGCGATGAGCAGAAAGCACGTTTCAACAACTTGGGGCCGCCGCAAACCACAACGCCCCATCAGGGCTGATCGACATATTCTGCGGAAACACAGGCCGGCAGCACTGATATCTGCTGTTACGCCGGCAGCGGACACTCGTTGGCGTCATCATATGGCGCGCCGCTAAGTGCCAATCGGAAAAAGAAAGACCGCCGCGTGGCGGTCAACCGCGATGGCGGGCTGACATCACTTTTTCTGTTGCTGCTCCTGCTTCAGGATAGTGTGTATCGCCTGAATGACCCGCTTATCCTGGTTGGCCTTGCAGTAAACAATGACGTTATGAATTCCCTCCTTAACCCTCGGCACGTTGATAGCGTTCTTTTTGGCGAGACCGTTATACCAGCCGCTGTACCAGACACCTAGGAAGTCAGCATCTTCCTGGTATGTGTTGGCGAGCTGAGCACACGTCAGCTTCTGGACGTAGATGTATCCATTCGCGTCGGCATATTTGGATAACTCAACCTGCGCCGACGCGGTCGATATCGACAGGAGAAGACCTGCGGTAATCCCGGCAGAATATTTATTCATGGTGTTTCATCCTTGGATTTTGAGTTCGTATTTGAGATGTCGAGCGATGCCGCAGCGATCTAGAGACGGCCACACTTCGCGCTCTTTTGGGTAATCCCATATTCAACACCCGCACCGAGCACTACACCTGCGACAAAGGCAACACCAGTAAACTTCAAGGTTTTTGATCTGAATCAAGATTGACCAGAAGTGATTGCGGTCAACTTGCCACTATTCGGGATTCAATTGAGAGGGGCCCATGAAAACGCGATTGATTAGCATTATCCGTTTGGCGTTATCCTCTCTAGCTGCTGCGCTAATTTTAACTTCAGCGCCGGCGAAAGCTGCCGATCCGATTAAAATCGGTTTCGGCATGTCACTTACAGGTCCGCTGGCCGCCAATGGTAAAATGTCCCTGGTGGCGATGCAGGTCTGGGAAGACGACATCAATGCTAAAGGCGGGCTGCTCGGCCGGCCGGTCAAGCTTGTCTACTACGACGATCAAAGCAATCCATCGCAGGTGCCCGGCATCTACGCCAAACTGCTCGACATCGACAAGGTCGACCTGATTATCAGCGGGTATGCTTCGACACAGATTGCGGCGGCGATGCCGGTCGCGATCCAGAAGAAAAAGTTGTTCATCAGCCTCTTCGGCACCGGCATCAACGAGACATTCAACTATCCGAAATATTTCTCGATGATCCCGAACGGCCCGACGCCGAAGCCGGCCTTTACGCGCGGTTTCTTCAAGGTGGCCGAAGCTCAGAAGCCGAAGCCGCAGACGATTGCGATCGCGATGGCCGACGCCGAGTTCGGTCGCAACGCCTGCGAGGGCGCGCATCAAAATGCGCAGGCATCGGGCTTTAAGATTGTTTATGAAAAGAGCTATCCGCCCTCCACCACCGACTTCTCCCCGATCGTGCGGGCGATTCAGGCCGTGAATCCGGATCTTATGGTGGTCTGCTCTTATCCGCTCGACACCGTCGGCATGGTCAAGGCGATGCACGAAGTCGGCTTCAAGCCGAAAATGTGGGGTGGCGCGATGGTCGGGCTGCAGGCGACGGTGTTCAAGACCCAGCTTGGCCCGCTCCTCAACGGCGTGGTCAACTACGAGACCTGGCTGCCGGTCAAGTCGATGATGTTTCCCGGCTCACTCGAGCTGCTCAAGAAATATCAGGAGCGCGCCAAGGCCGCCGGAACCGACCCGCTCGGTTACTACATGCCGGTGTGGGCTTATGCCGACCTGCAGGTGCTCGGCGACGCTATCGCTGCCACCAAGAGCCTGAATGACGACGTGCTCGCCGACTATATTCGCAAGACGACGTTCAAGACGGTCGTCGGCGACGTGAAATTTGGCAAACAGGGCGAGTGGGCCGAGGAACGCACGCTGGCGGCCCAATTCCAGAACATCAAGGGCAACAGCATCGACGACTTCCGCGACCTGACGACCGAGGTGATCATCTACCCGCCGCAATATAAAAGTGGCGAAGCGATCTTTCCTTACGAAAAGGCCCTCAGAAACTAAAACTGCTGACTGGCTCTTGGTTCCGCGCTGCTTGTCTGACTGAATTTGGTTATTGAGTGATGCAGGTCCGTCGCAGCCCACATTCTGTCTTTTGGGTCACCTGCCGAGGTGCTCTCTTCGATTGAGATGACGATGAACGAGAGTCAGTTACACATTCCGACGGAAGTTTATCTCGATTTTCTAGGACGAACGATCCCAATTCACTGGAGTTACCATGCCATCCTGATGGCGGGAATTTGGTTCATATTGGTTCCGCTCTGTATTATCTCGATCAGATACGGCAAACCGAAACCAACGCAATATGGGATTAGGGAAGAGATCAGGCTTACTAACATAGCCTGGTGGTGGTTCAGCGTTCACAAATTCGGTTTCTACCTTGCAATTGGCCTCTCACTTGTGGGCTTGGCCATGGCGTTGACGGTCAGCCACGGCTTCAGCGGTTCCGTGCATTCAATATTCGGACTCACCACCATCATCTTGGGATGTCTGCAGATTGCTTCGGCCTGGGTCAGAGGATCTCACGGTGGAAAATACTATTACAATGCCGATCCGGACGATCCCACGACATGGCATGGCGATCATTTCGACATGACGCCGCGCCGGCGCAAGTTCGAGGCCTATCACAAGACCGCGGGCTATTTCGCAGGTTTTTTTGCGGTCGGCGCGGTGGCTTCCGGCCTGATGCAATATCCGATGCCCGGGCTGACAGGCGTCATTCTGATAACCGCGCTTGTCGCCCTCGGGCTGTGCATTGCTCTGGAGCACAAAGGGTTGCGATACGATGGCTACCGTGCGGCCTTTGGCAACGACCCAGATTACCCTCATAATAAAGCGCGCAAAGATCTGTAGGATGTCGGTTGGCTCAAGAACGGATGCCTGCCGTGGATGTAAAATGTCCGGTTTGGATTAAAAGCAGACATTGCGACAAGTCAGTGCGATGTTTAAATTTTGAATTTCTAGTAGATAGAGATTACCAAGAGAAAATCGTTCGTCTTTGGGAGTTACCATTGATATCGTTTAGCAGACTATGCCGCGCCGCTGTGCCAGCAATCCTTATCGCTGCAACCGCGTCGGCCAATGCTCAGCAATATCCAACCAGAGCAATTCGGGTGACCAGCCCCTATCCGGCCGGAAGTGCCTCGGACACTGTCACTCGCGTTGTGATGGACCAGGTCTCTCAGGTTATCGGACAACCCGTGGTCATCGAGATGCGGCCAGGCGCCGGTGGAAGCATCGGCTTCAGTTCCGTGGCCAAGTCTGACCCGGATGGCTATACGCTAGTGACCAGCTCGTCTTCGATGGCAACCGAGAGCGTCCTGCACAAGACGCTACCGTATGATCCAGTCCGCGATTTCGTTCCGGTAGTCTTGATCGGCACATCGCCGAATTTGCTGGTCGCTTCAGCCAAGAGCGGGTTTAAGACGGTGGCTGACCTCGTGGCTGCCGCCAAGGCGAAGCCGGGTACATTGACTTTTGCGTCAGCGGGAATCGGCTCCTCCTCCCACATGGCCGCCGAGCGATTCCGTCTTGCCGCCAACATTGACGTCCGCCACGTACCGTTCCGGGAGGGTGGCCTTATGCAAGTGATGGGTGGAAATATCGACTTCTATTTCATTCCCTTGGCGGCGGCCGCCTCGGCGCTGGGAAGCGACAAGCTCGTCTTGCTGGCGGTCAGCTCACCAAAACGCGCCGCGCTCTTGCCGAACGTGCCTTCGGTCGTCGAACTCGGTTATCCGGACGCCGTCTTCCGTTTCTGGAATGGAATATCGGCGCCGGCGAAAACGCCGCGCGACATCGTAAACAAGCTGCACGACGTGACCGAAACCGCTCTGAAGGACTCCGCCCTCCGCGAAAAACTGGCCAAGTTGGGGGTAGAACCAGCGCAGATGAGTGTCGAAGAATTCGGCAAGTTCTTCAGAGACGATCTAAACGCGACGGTGGAGCTCGCGAAGAAAGCCGATGTTAAGCCGCTCGACTAAGCTGCGGCCCATGCGCTTCGACCCGCCAAATTCAATTTGCTCCTTTCACAGAGCATAGCCGTTTACAACGTTGGGGAACACTCACGATGAATATCAGACCGCCTCGTATCGGCCCCCAGCCTTGGGATGTCGTGCGCACCAAGCTCGACCAGTCGCTGCCGTTCGCCAACATGCGCGATACCCCGTATTACCGCGATGCGGTGTGGGAGCAGTTCTCCAAGGCCGAATACGACCGTCGCTATCGCGCGCTGCGGCAGAAAATGCGGGATCACAAACTCGACCTGTTAATCGTCCCTGGCGGCCCGAGTCATTGGAGCTTTGGCGGCGGGATGCTGTGGCTGACCGGCCATTGGGAATGGCACGCGCTTTCGAGCTATGTGCTTGTCCCGCTCGAAGGCGAGCCGACGTTGATCTATTCCATGGGCGGCACCCACGCGGAAGCCGTGCGGCGGCAGGTCGAGGTCGCGGTCAAGGATGTCCGTCATAGCCGCAATGGCCGCTATGCCGACATCATGGTCGAGCGCATCCGCGAACTAAAACTCGAGCGCGGCTCCATCGGCCTTATGGAGATCGATCCGCGACACTTGGACTATCTGCCGGTGAACCAATACAACGTCTTGCGCGAAAATCTGCCGGACGCGAAGCTGGTATTCACCCAAGGCCTTTTGCACGAGTTGCTTTCCATCCATAGCGCCGAGGAACTCGACTGCGTCCGCAAGGCGGGGGTGTTGTGCCGCAATGCCATGGACGCGATGGTCGCGCGGGCTTGTCCTGGCGTGAAAGAGTACGAGCTGCGCGCAGCGGCGGGCGCAGCCATCCTCGAAGGCGGCGGCGATATTGATTTTCTGATCATCGGCTCAACGCCGATGGCGAACCCGACGATGATTTTCGGCAACCCGCGCCCCTCGAGCCGCGTGCTGCAAAAGGGCGACATCATCAATATGGAGCTGGCTGCCGGTTATCGCGGCTACACCGCGCAAATCGGGTCCCCCATCTGCGTGGGCGAGCCAACTGAAATGGTGAAAAACTTCTGGAATGAAATCACGCTTCCCGGCTATCGACGCATTATTGCGGAGATCGCGCCGGGAAAACCTGTGGAAGCCATGCGCACCGCGAGCAAATTCTTCCGGGAGAAAGGCTATCAGTCACGGCCGACCCAGTGCCACGGCATCGATCTGGTCACCGACAAGCCGCACATCGTCGCGGAGCACGTTTCCGCCGAAAAATTCGAGGAAGTATTGCGACCCGGCATGGTGATCATGGCGGAACCAAATCCAATTACGCCAGATGGTCTTTTCGGCATCTTCCTTGGTCACACGTTCATCGTCACAGACAGCGGACACGAGGTCGTTGACAACTTTCCACTGGAAATCGCCGTAGCCAGGATTTGACTTCCGCTTCAGTGCGGAAATTCCGCCATTCATTCGATCACCTCGTCGGCGCGTGAGCACCGTCGGCAGTACGCCTTCTTCGCCGATTATCTAATAAAGGCCATCGCAAAACCAACAAGTACTATAAGAGCAGGAATCGAAAGCACTCCGCCTATTATCGTCCCTACCCAAGCAGCTGCCGTGAATTTTTCCGGCACGGTCTTATTTTTCGAAAGTTTTCGTAACGACATAATACCGGTTATGAGCGCGGCGAATGTTGACAAACTCTGTATCGCTATCGCGACTAAATTAAAAAGGACAGTTTTGACGGTATTTCCGAGAAGCTCGTGTTCGATGCCGATAAAGACCAATAGCAGCACGGAGAGCGTGCCCAGCAAGAGACTCGCCATACAAAACCGCTCTGTCGAGTTCATATGTGCATTCTACCAGTTTCTCAGGACTACCGGCACCTAGCCGCCGGGTCCACTTCGGGTAAAAAGGGGACATTGAGCGGCAGCACTCGAATGTCCGCTAAGTGCCAAAAGCGGACGTGCCTGCACGTGCGTCGCTCGTGGTCACGTTGCGACGACTTTAGATAGACTGGTTAATAACCCAACCTATCGCACGGACAATGCCGTATGCGGCCAATGAAGTTAATCCGATGCCGGTTAGGCCGACAGCGATTCCGCCCGCGAGAATTGGAATATCGGCTGGGATCAAATCCCACAGCCTGAGGCCAAGTGCGTCCTTTGCCATCAGCAAAAGGCCCGCCGTGAGGATGATCGCTGCAACAAGCAGCCCAAGCCGATGAAAATTTCTGCTTACCTCCGAATTCCGCCAGCGAGTGTACATGTGCGGCCTGTCGTCATCGTTGCTCATGGGTACCGGTTTTCCTTATTTCGACGTTGGGCATAAAGCTTCCACAGAAGTAATTGTTTGTCAGCGGGAAATGTCACAGAATGTATCGTGATCCGCTATAGGCGCACCATTTCGGTATCGCTCGCGGCCGCCGTGTCCGTGCTGCTGGTCGGCGCTGTCCACGCCGAGCCGCCCGATATCCCTGTGAAATCAGGCGCCGCGAGCTGCGCCCGTTCGGACTTTCGCGTCGTGCTCGACGTCGGCCACACCGCGAAATCGCCTGGCGCCAAAAGCGCGCGCGGAGTTGACGAATTTGATTTCAATCTGCGGCTCGCCAAGCAGATCGATCAGGCTCTCCTCGAAGCCGGCTTTGCCAAGACGGTCCTCATGGTGACCGACGGGCCGGGGATCCGGAGCATGTATGCGCGCGTGGCACGCGCCAACGAGCTATCGGCAAATCTGCTGCTGTCCATCCATCACGACTCGGTGCCCAATCGTTTTCTGGAAAAATGGGATTACAACGGCAAGCCGGCAACGTTCAGCGACCGATTCAAAGGCCATTCGATCTTCGTCTCCGACGGCAATCTCGATCCCAAAGACAGCCTGCTGTTTGGCAGCATGCTTGGCCAGCAGTTGAAGGCGCGGGGCTTGCAATACACGCCGCATTACACCGAGAGCTTCATGGGCCGATGGCAGCGCACGCTCCTGGACGCCAATGCCGGCGTCTATCGCTACGACACGCTGTTCGTGCTGAAGAAGACGCAACTCCCTGCTGTACTACTTGAAGCAGGCTCGATCGCGCACCGCGACGAGGAATTGGTGATGGCCTCGCCCGAGCGGCAGCAACTGATCAGCGCGGCGGTAGTGGATGCCGTCAATAGCTTCTGCGCGGCGCAATTACCCAAGCCCGCGCTGCAAATCGCGCAACGTTCGAAAGCCAGGCATGTGCTATCGGCACATTCGCACCAGCGTGCGCGCGAGCGTACCGGCAATGCTACGCCGTTAACGCCGGCCTCGCAGCCAAACTTCGATATACATTGACGCGTCACTACGCGGACTCAGCGGGCGCGTTTCGTCACCGCCCGGAATGTCCGCCTTGGGTTAAAAGCAGACATTCGGCAGATGGATGTCACGTCCGCTTGCCAGGATCGCCGCTCACGTCGCCCGGCGCACGAAGCCCGGATTAAGCTCCTTCACCGAACGCACGCCGCATTGCTGCATGGCGGCGCGGGTTTCCGTCCGCAACAGATCGAGCACGCGCTCGACGCCTTCCTGGCCGAACGCTCCGAGACCCCACAGATAAGGCCGCCCGACGCCGACCGCCTGCGCACCCATGGCGAGCGCCTTGGTCACGTCAGTGCCACGGCGGAATCCGCTGTCGACGATCACCAGCATGCGGCTATTCACAGCCGCGATGATTTCGGGCAACGCGTCGATGGTGGAACGCCCATTGTCCTCGCCGCGCCCGCCGTGATTGGAGACGAGAATTCCGTCGATCCCGTTCTGCACGGCCAGCTCCGCGTCTTCCGGCGTGACGATCCCCTTGAGCACGATTTTCATACGGGTGATGTCGCGCATCCGTTTGATGGTGTCCCAGCTCAAATTGGAGGAGTCGCCGCTGCCGGTAATGTTGGAAAGATCGATGCCGTCATAATTGTGTCGGCGGGCCACTCGTTTCGCGAAGCTGCCGCGATCGTGGCAGGCGTTGCATTCACGGGTGTCGCTACGGCTCATGCGGAACGAGGTTTCCTGATTTCGCCCGCTGACACGATCTACCGTCACCGCGAGCACCGGACATCCGGCAGATTCGGCCCGCTTGATCAGCGCCTGCGCGACTTCCCATTGCGGCGAGGCATAGAGTTGGAACCAGATCGGCGCCCCGCGCGCCTTGGTGACGTCGTCCACGGAATCGTTCGACGACGTCGAAAGGACTTGTAGATGGTTACCCACGCGCGCTGCCCTCGCGACGGCAGACTCCCCGTCCGGGTGGAAGAATTTGTTGCCGCCGGTCGGGCTGATGAATATCGGTGAATCGTATTTGGTACCGAACAGCTCCACGCTCATGTCGACTCTCGAGACGTCATTTAGCCGGCGCGGCCGCAGCTGGAACTTCAGGAATCCCTCACGGTTCGCACGGAGGGTGACCTCGTCGTCGATGCCCGACGCCATGTAGCCGAAGTGCGCGGGCGGTACGTTCTTGCGCGCCACCGGCTCGAAATCGAACACGTTGATGGCCTCCTTCGGTGACTTGATCAAGTCGGCCGGCGGCGCCCAAATCATCGGATCGGGCTGCTTGGAGGGAGTTTCCGCCGCGTAAGCCGAGACGGCGCCCGACGCGAACAGCGGGCTTCCCGCCATGAACTGCAGAAAGCGTCGGCGGCTGGTGGCGCGAACGATGGACGGCGTCATGGCTTAATTCTCCTGCGGCATCCGCTCTTTCGATTGATGATCGAAGCGGGCGGTTGCGATCTCAGCTTATGACGCCAAGCCTCAATCGTAGTAAGCGGGCGCCATCTTTAGGCTGTCGCGTTGCGCTTTGTCGTGATTGATCCAGAGCTGCGCCTTCTCCTTCGCCAATACGTCGGAGATACGCTGCATCGAGGCCAAGGTCTTGTCCTTGTCGGTGTTGCCTGAAGGAACGCCGCGATTTTCCCAGTTGCTCTTGAAGTGAACGGCATCGCCAGAGAGCACCAGTGCGCCGGTCTTTGGCAATTTCACCAGCAGCGACTGGTGGCCAGGCGTGTGACCGGGCGTCGCCAAGATTGTCACGCTACCGTCGCCGAATACGTCGTGGTCACCTTCGAGTTTGGTCACCGGATGTTCTGGCTTGAAGCGTCCCACGCCGAGCGGGTTCGGCCACTCGTATTCTGCCTTCTGCACTAGCAACATTGTCTGCGGGAATAGCTCTACATTACCGACGTGGTCGGGATGGGTATGCGACACGGCGAGATACTTGATGTCGGCGGGCTTCACGCCCAGCAGTTCAAGTTGTGAGGCAAGCGTCTTTGGCCGTCGCCAGTGCGTCATGCGCGGATCCGGCGGTGCCTGGCCATCGGGCATGGCGGCAATGGCGTCGGTGACACCGGTGTCCCAAAGCAACCAACCCTGCGTGTGGTGAATGAGGTAACAGTTATCGGCGAAGTCCATCGACTTGCCGACATTGACGCCCGGCGACCAACGAGAAATGTCGCCGGCAACGCCTTCGCCGCAATTGATGATGTAAAGTTTGTCGACGCCAGACTTGGTCTGCGCGGAGGCTGCCAAGGCTAAAATTGCCAGCGCCGCCACCGCAATACAGATAGCCGCCCGTTTCATTCCTATCCCCACTGACCTGACGGCAGAATGCAACCATAGACGGGCGGCGAAGCCAAGAGATGTCCGCTTTAGGTCATATGCGGATATGAGCGCCCTCACGTCTTTGCGGGCAACAACATAGAAGTGGCTGATAGAACGTGTCGAAGGCTACACTTTCCGCTTCGGGGCAAAACAGTCCCGACCAGGCAACGGGGGCGTTCTCATGCGGATCGCAGGGGGCATCCGAAATTGGACTTGCGGTGGATTGATCGGCATCGCTTGCTTCGTTGGCGCTGCGGCGGCCGACGACGGCGAGGTTTGCGTCAAAGCATCCGGCGACACCGCAATTGATGCTTGCACGCGTGCCCTTAACTCGGGCCGATACGATCCGCGCAATCTTGCGATCATCTATAGCAATCGCGGCAATCAATGGGGGCACATGGGCGAGCACGAGAAAGGCATCGCGGATCATAACGAGGCGATCCGGACTGATCCTACTTACGCCGCAGGATATATGCATCGTGGTAACGCTTACGCTCGCCAGGGCGAATTCGATCGCGCTATCGCCGATCACACCGAAGCAATCCGGCTCGACCCCGCGTACGCCAATGGATTTTATAACCGCGGCTTGACCTATAGTCGCAAGGGCGACCATGAGCATGCGATCGCGGATTACACGACAGGAATCAAGATGGACTCCAATAACTCACGCCTTTGGGGTCAACGCTGCTGGTCGCGCGCTGTTGTCGGCAAACAATTGCAGGAGGCGCTTGATGACTGCAACAAGGCCAACGGCCTGAGCCCAAAGATTCCACAAATCTTTGGCTATCGCGGATTGGTTTATTTGAAGCTCGGGCAATTCGACAAGGCGATTGCCGACTACGATGCAGCATTGGCATTGACGAAAGACCCCAACCATGCCGATTGGCTCTATGGACGCGGTGTGAGCAAATTGAGGAAGGGCGACGCCACCGGCGGCAACGCCGATATAGAGAGCGCAAAAACCATCAAGGCCGACATCGCAGACGAATGCGCTAAGTATGGAATAAAGTAGACGTCAGGCCCCCGGAAGCGGACATTGATCGCTGGCCCGGAAGTGCCCGCTAAGTGTCAAAAGTAGACGTGGGCGCAATCAGCGTTGCGGACCTGCAATGACACACCGTATGCCAGGAGAAGACTGTGCCCACCATCTTTCTCACTCACATCCCCGATATGCTTAAGAACTACTACGGAGAGCGCGCGCTCGCCGAGTTGCGCAAGCTCGGCGACGTGCGGCTCAACGACACCGGCCAGGTGCTCGACGCCAAGGCGCTGGCGCAAGCCGCGCAGGGCTGCGAGATCATAATCTCAGACCGGCAAACGGCTGGCCCGACCGGGTTCTTCCCGCTGGCGGGTGAATTGGTCGCGTTCCTGCGGGTCGCGGTCGATATTCGCAACGTTGATGTCGCCGCCGCGAGCGCCCAAGGAATTCTGGTCACCCACGCAACGCCGGGCTTCATTGCTTCGGTCGCCGAGATGGCCATCGGTTTCATGATCGATTGCGGGCGCCACGTCACCGAGGCCACGTCCGTCTACCGCACCGGGCGTGTTCCCGAAGCGCGCATGGGCCGCCAGCTCAAGGGGGCAACGCTCGGCATCATTGGCTATGGCGCGATCGGCGAGCATCTTGCCGAGCTCGGTCTCGCATTCGGCATGACGGTGCTGGTCGCAGACCCCCATAAAAGGGTGACCCGGCCAATGCTCAAACAGGTCCAGTTTGCGGATCTGCTGGCAAGATCCGATTTCGTCGTATGCCTCGCCATTGCCAACGAGCAGACCGAAAATTTAATGAACGCCGAAGCCTTCGCGCAAATGATGCCGTCCGCCTATTTCATAAATTTGTCGCGTGGCAACCTGGTTGATGAGGCTGCGCTTGCCCGCGCGCTCGACGCCAAGCGCATTTCCGGCGCTGCCCTTGACGTTGGCCGTGCTCAGGACCAGATGCCCTCGCTCGCGTTGGCGCGGCGCGCCGACGTAATCGCCACTCCGCACACGGCGGGTCTGACGCCGGACGCCGCAGAGCACCAAGCCTTCGACACAGTGAATCAGGTCAAGGACCTCATCGCGGGGCGCATGCCGCCGGGGGCCGCAAATCCGGAGGCAGCGCATCGGCTGAGCCGCCTCAAGCGAGCGTGACGGGCACTGCCTTAACGAGCGGTACGCTCCTGCGTTCCGCCTGCTTATTCGATCACCTCGTCGGCGCGCGCGGACAACCCGGGCGGTACGTCGATGCCGATTAGTTTTGCGGTTTTCACATTGATGACGAATTCGAACTTGGTCGATTGCAACACGGGTAAGTCGGCAGGATTTGCGCCTTTAAGTATGCGGGCCACAAAGTCGCCGGCCTGCCGATACGATTCCGTCAAGCTCGTTCCGTAACTCATCAGGCCACCGGCCTCCGCAAATTCCCGCCATTCGTAGATTGCCGGCAGCCGCAGCTGCAGCGCAGGAACAATAACTAGAGGACGCTGGCTATTGAAATATGGGTCAGCGCCGACAAGTAGTGCGCCGGCCCGTTGCTGCGCGAATGCTTTGAACGCGGCTGCAACGTCACGCTCGTTGCTGGCACGTTCAACGCCAATTTTTAGATTAAGTGCACGAGAAGCCGCTTCCAAATCCTTCGACTGATTATCGAAGAACGGGTTGTTGGGATTGAGAAGCACGCCAATAAGCTCGGCCTTGGGAGCTATTTCATGGAGCAGTCCTAACCGCTTGCTTTCCATCTGATTGGTAAAGAAGCTTACGCCGGTAAGATTGCCGCCGGGGTGGTTTAGGCTGGCTATCAAACCAGATTTGATTGGATCGGCGCCGATAGCGAACACGATGGGAATGGTCGAAGTCGCCGCCTTTGCGGCAAGCGCTGAAACAGTCGTGCCCGTAAGAATAACTGTAACTTTGCGGCGAACCAGTTCGGCAGTAAGTGCCGGTAATCGGCCGGCATCGCTTTCCGCATAGAGGTCATAAATGCTGACGTTGCCGCCTTCGTCAAAGCCGGCCGCGCCCAAGCCCTTGCGAAATGATGCTAACAGGTAGGCATCTGTTTTAGCCGAGGTTAAACCGAGATATCCCACCACTGGCTTTGACGGTTGCTGCGCACGCGCTGTGAGCGGCCACATAGCCGCAGAAGCGCCAGTCAAGGTAAGGAAGTCGCGCCGCCGCATGTCGCCCCCGAGGCCCAGGAAGAGCATCGTACCGGGTCAAGCCAGCGTTCTGGAAGGGGCTGGGCGCAACCTTGGATGCCACGCAACTTCCGCTTTGGGTCAAAAGCGGACATTATAAAAAGCCCACGCGATGCCTGCTTTACCCTAGAAAGCGGAATTTCCATCATTCATTCGATCGCTCGTCGGCAAAAGTAGTGTCTGTTTGAGTTTTGAGTTTCCACGCGCTAGGCGAATAGCTTGAAAGAGCGCATGGTACGAGCATTGAAAAAGGTCGCCCCATGGCTCTCGACACCGGTACCTTTATTATCGTTTTGATTGCAGCGATTGTGGTGATGGGCCTCGTGATAGGGCTCAAGTTCCATTCTGCAAACAAAAAACGGTCGTAGCGCCCGACGCGGCCGCTTTGCCGCCGACAGCGGACATCGGGCGGAGTGTTTGGCATGTCCGCTTCAAAGCGCCGCGTGGCGGGCGAGCGCCAGTGACCGTAAATAACGACGTCATTAAAGGGCTTCGCAGCTCGGAGCGAGAACAGCGAATTTTACCGGCCAGATGCCCATTTCGCCGTTCGAATTTAATGGTACTGCGCGTCAATATTGTCCCTTCGGTTCAAGTCCGAACACATGCTGCCCATACATGGCCGAGACAAAATCCCAATTCAGGCTGATATGAGAACTGAGAGCATGGATGTCGCGCCAGAAGCGCTGCACCGGATGTTCCAGGCCGAGCGCGGAGCCACCCGCGGCGAGAAAAACGGCGTCGACCGCCTGGACCAGAAGTTTGGTGGCGAACGTATGGGTAAGGCGATTGCGCATACGCAACGCAACATCCGCCGGCTTGCCGGCGGTGACGGTCGCGAGCGTATCGCTGATATCGCGATGGATCATCAGCTGCGCCGCGTCAATTGAAGCCGTCGCTTCGGCGACGCGCATCTGGATAGTCGTGAATTCGCTCATCTTGTTGTTTCCGCCAGCCACGGCGCCACGTGTCGTGCGGCCCAGCGCCTGCTCCTTGAACGCTTCGAGCGCGCCGCGGGCCATACCCAGGGCCGGCGCAACAAGACAGTGCGGTACGACGGCCAACATTGGTTGGCGATAAAGCGGATTGGTATTGGTCTGGGTGCCTGGTCCGTTCCCCGTCAACATCTCGTTGAAGGCGACCGTGCGATAGCCCGGAACGAACTGATCATCGACAACAATGGTCTTGCTGCCCGTGCCAGCCAAACCCATCGTGAACCAGTCATCGTGGATGGTGAATTGTGATCGCGGAATAAGGAAAAAGCCCGGCTTCGGCCCATCCTTGAATGGCAGCATCCCTCCAAGAATTCCCCAATTCGCGTTGTCACAGCCGCTAGCGAAACTGAAACGGCCGCTCAAACGATAACCGTCTTTATCCTGCACCGCCTTTCCAGTCGGAGCGTAGGACACGGCGGCGATCGCGTCGCGATCCTGGCTCCAGACTTCCTGCTGGGCCTTTTCTGCGTAACAGGCAATCAGCCAGGGATGCACGGCGCCGAGGCTGTAAACCCATCCGGTAGAACCGTCGCCACTCGCAACAGCGGCTACCAGATCGACGAACACGTCATAGCCATACTCGAAACCGCCGAAGCGGGCGGGCTGCATGACACGGAACAACTCCGCCTCTCGCATTTTGCCGACCAGCGCGGCCGATACCTGACGGTTGCGTTCGGTTTCGAGAGCGTGCTTGCGCGCCAGTGCGCCAATTGCACGGGCGCGGTCCATCAACTCGTCCACGCCCGGCTTTGCGGAACCCCTCGCTTGCGCGGCTTGAATTGTGTTGACCGCCATCCCCGAGCTCCCACGCTACCCAGCCAGTGGATACCTACAGCTTCATTATCTCATCCGGTGGCATCGGGCCCCGCAATCCTGCGGACGCCAATCATTACATTACTCCGCATTAATGCCCTGAGCCTTTGGCTTTGGTTTCCGGTTCAAAGATTTCAATAATAGAAGCAACATCGCGATCGCCAATCTGCGGCATGGCGCGGTCGAAGATGTCAAGCAGGCAGTCAATCAGCGCAGTGTCTACGCCTGCTTGCCTTCCAAGCTCTCTGCCGCGCTCAAGATAGTGCGCGAGCGCTTGCGCTGAGCCTTGTTGCGGCATGAACTTGCGCTGAGCCATCCAGGGTGCGCGGATCCCAAATTGGGCCGAGCCGCCACTGCCGTTGGCAATCGCTTTGATCATGAGGTCAACATCAACGCCGGCGCGCAGCCCGATCGCCATCGCCTGCGCAGTGCCGGCAATGTGCAACCCGACCATGATGTTATTGATGACCTTGACGGTAGTGGAGGCGCCGAACGGGCCGAGATAGAGCGTCACCTCGGCAAAGCTCTTGGTCATCGGCATCAATGTGTCGGACGCTTTCCGGTCGCCACTGAGGTAGATGACGCCTTTGCGCGCCTCCACCATGCCGGGCGTGCCTCCAACTTCACCGTCGATGAATATCGCGCCCTTCTGCGCGAGGGGCGCGATATAAGATTTCTTGACCGGCACAGCATGCGAGCCGAATTCGACAACAATCTGGCCGGGCTTGGCCGCCTTGAGGATCCCTTGCGGGCCGTTCACGACGTCATCCAAAGCCTCGTCCGACGGCAGGCAAGTGAAAACCACATCGGCGTTCGCAGTCGCATCGGCTGGCGATTTTGCCGCAATGCCGCCCGCCCGTTCGAACTCGGCCAGTGACCCGCGACGGTAGCCGAGCACGCGATGCCCGGCTTTGATGAGGTGCTTGCAGATCGGGAGTCCGATCTTGCCGACACCAATGAACCCGATCGTCTCCATGAACCGTCTCCGCTGTGCTAAACAATCTCAATCGACCGGCGAGCTGGCCCTCATCATTCAGCCAAGCGGGCCATTTCGTAATATCTCAGCTGCAGATATTTTGAAGAATCGGTCAAGGATTTGCGTGGATTTCCGTACTCGCTGCGAAGCGCGAGCACGGTGCGCACCCCTTCCAGATCCAACTCTGCTTTTCGCGAGAACCCGTTCTTCGGATCGAGCAAAATGTCGTAGGACTTCAACGCGACAGGCTCGCGCATATTGGGAAGCTTACTCTGCAAAAGCAAAATTGCCTCGGTCTTATTGCTTGGCTCGAACAACCAATCCAGGCCGGATAGATAGCCGCGGATATAAGCCACGAGCTCCGGCTCATGCTGCTCGGCCCAGCGGCGACGGGTGGCACCGACCAAACCTTGATAATGGCCAAGTTGATCGATGGCGTTTGCCAATCGATTGAACCCCTGGGCTTCGGCCAATACCTCGAAAGGCGAGATCAACAAGGTTGCTGCATGCTGCTTTCGACATAAAGCCTCAAACCGCTCAACGACACCGCCCGCTTTCACCAGTTCGTAGTCGGTGCTTGTTAGTCCATTGTCTTGCAAAAGCTTGCGCAGCACGAACGCGTATCCCGTTGTCAGCGCGTCGACCGATAACTGCTTTCCCCTCAAATGGGGGTAACTCTTCACATCCGGCGCAGTAACGAGGCGCAGGAAGCCATTGTCTCCCCCCATGAACGCAATGAGATCAGGGTTGGCAACCGTCGGGACTTCCCCCTGTTGTTCATCGTAGGCCACGACGTTGTCGATCGCTGTCATGGCGATGTCGAACGTGCCGTCGATCAGGTTGGTCAATTGAAAGACCGAATTCGGGGTCGGCGTGAGTGTCACGGTAATCCCGTTGCGTTCAAAATAGCCCCGTTCCTGCGCAACCCAGATCGGCCAATTGAACCCACCGGGAAAAACGATGACCGAAATCGATTGATGTTTCGCGTTAGAGTCCATGGTCAATTACCGGCGTATTCTCCACCAACCGGTCGCCGCGCCTGCCATCCGCGCCGCGCCGAATTGGCTTATTTCTTTGCCGCGCTATACGGATAGATGAACTCACCGGTCTTGTGTTCGGGCGGCCAGACGAGGACCCACTTTTTTGGATCGGTCAATTGGCCGAGATCGTTGCCAGTCAGGTCTCGCCATTGGCTGACAAGCGAACGGGGCTTTAGCCACTCACCATCAACCCCGAACGCGACATCGCCAACCACCGTCGAAAAGCTATGCCCGCGCATATAGTCGGCGAGTTTGTTGTGATCGAGACTTCTGGGTCGCCGCCACAGCGCCAGCGAGCACCTGCCCCGTCGCGTATCCGTAAGGAACGAAATTATACCCGAATGGATCTATCCCTTGTCCCTTTGCGCGCGCTTTATATTTCTCGAGTACATCTTGCACGCCGGGAAAGTTCATGGTCGCGACCGGCATAAACACCTCAGCATTGTTGATGTACCCGTTCATCAACGGGCCCATGAGTACCTTCAACGGCGTTGCCAACATTCCGATTAACGTGCCGCCCATAATACTGGGAACGAGTTCCCGCCTCATTGGCCGCACGTACGAAAGCCACCGTGTCGGGGGGATAGGAAGCCGCGAAAACGACATCGGGATTGGTGGCCTTGATCGCCCGGGCAATGGGCGACAAGTCAGTCGTCGCAGGGGGATAGAGTTGATCGTAGACGATGGTAAAGCCAGCCGCTTTGGCATTGGCTCGGGCGCCATCGGTTGAGGTTTTTCCGAATTCGGCGTCAACACCAATGATGGCAACCGTTTTGAGCTTCGGCGTCTGAACCTTGGCGAGTTCGAAGAATCCGCGCGAGAATTCGCGCGCAGGATCTTGGCCGAAGGGGATCATGGAAAAGTAATTTTTGTAGTGGGCTTGGCCATTGGCGGCGAGGCCAAGAATCCCGATCGTCGTGCGGTTGTGCGATTGAAGCACCGGAAGCGCAGCCGCGATCTGATTGGTGCCGTAGGGTCCAATCAGAAGGTCGACCTTATCAACGTCGATGAGTTTTGTGTAGATCGAAGGTTCGTTTGCCGGCGACGTTTGGTCATCGTAATAAACCAGCTCGACCGGGCGACCCAGCAATCCGCCGTTTGCATTCACATCGTCGCGCCAGATTTCGAGGGCGACCAAAAGCTGCTTGCCGTTTGGTCCGTTCGCACCCGTCATGCCCATGCTAAAGCCGATCTTTACCGGATCGGCAGCCCAAGCCGGGCTTGCAAATATCCAGAAGAAAACCAGCGCTGAGGCTTGCAGAATCGCAAGACTTAATCGCCAAGACTGATGCCGCCAACGGGACCGCCGCATTTATCCCTCCCAGAGATACTTTTGTTTATTATGCCTACACCTTCGAGAGCGCGAACTGTGCCTTTCTGCGCCGTCGGCGGCAAGCTTGGCTAAAGACTAGGCTTGCCGCTCCTGGTCGCGCAGCGATTTGAGCATCAAACCGCCCTGGTTAGCCGGTCCGAGCGATTTGGTCGCAGCGGCGAGTTCGACCACCTTGTGCAGTTCCTGCCATGTCGCACCAGCGCGGCGTGCCGCCAGCGCGTGCATTTGCGCGGCGGGGTTATGCTCGACCAGAAGCATTCCGAACAGAATGAGATGCGTCGTCTTGATGTCGAACACCTCGGAGTAGAAGGCGTGCGCGCGCAGACGCTCGGAAAGCCTAAGAAACTCAGGGTTGATCTCGCCGGAAAATTCAAAGCGTGCTGCCGGAAGCGGCGGCAACACTCCGAAGAGCTCTACGTAACTCTCGCGAAACCGTGCGAGGTCTTCGGGCAGGTCTTTGCTCGATGTCGTCATGTTACCTCTCTCCTTAAGGGAAAACGACTGGCGGCAAGTCCATCGTGTGCGAGTCCGCCGCTCCGTACAGCTGTCGCTGCTCAGTCGAGCTTCACTTTGACTTTGCGCACGACATCACCCCACTTTTGTGCCTCCGATTGGATGAAGGAGGAGAACTGTTCGGGTGAAGAGACCATCGGCTCAAACATATTGGGCGTGAGGACTTTCTCCTGAAACTCCGGATCTTTGAACACGCGTCGCACTTCGGCATTGAGGAGTTCGACCACCGCGCGCGGCGTCCCGCCGGGCGCAAACAGCCCGAACCAGGACACCGCCTCGAAACCCGCAAGCCCGCTCTCGGCGGCGGTCGGTAGCTCGGGAAATTGCGGCAGGCGTTGACGGCTGCCAACGGCGAGCAGCTTGAGTTTCCCAGCCTTCCAAGGCTCGATCGCCGAGCTCGTGCTGATGAACATCATCTGAACGTGGCCGGCCATCACATCGGTGAGCGCGGGTGTGGCGCCTTTGTAATGAACGGCGACCAGTTTCACGCCCGCCATGCTTTGCAGCACTTCCATGTTCAAGTGACCGGTCGAGCCGACGCCAAAAGTTCCATAGTTGAGTTCGCCGGGGCGTTTTTTCGCAAGCGCGATCAACTCCGGTAGGGTCTGGGCGGGCAGATCCGGACTAGCCACCAAGGATTGGCTGATGCTGACCAAACCGGTGATCGGCGTGAAGTCTTTCATCGGATCGTAGGGTTGCTTGCTGTAGAGCCAAGGGTTGACGACGAAAGTCGCTTCGGGGCTCAGCAGCAACGTGTAGCCGTCAGGCGCCGCCTTGGCGACGTATTCCGCGCCAATTTGGTTGGAGGCGCCGGGTTTGTTCTCGACAATGACCTGCTGGCCCCAGCTCTTGGCCAATCGTTGCCCGAGCACCCGCGCCAGAATATCAGTCACACCGCCCGGCGCAGCTGTCACCACCACTGTGATGGGCTTGTTGGGATAGCTCTCGGCGGCGGCAACCGCCGACGGCAGGCTGAGCCAGACTGTGGCCACGAGACAGTGAATGAGGCGCGATGCCAGGAGCGACACCGCCAGAGTCCGACCAGGCCTTGTTATTTTATGCAGCGTGGGTGTGAGTACGCGGCCGGCCACCCCCCAACACGCGAAACGCGACATGATCGCCCCCAGCGACGCGACAGCACGCAATGCTATAGCGGTTTCCTGTTCGGTATATTCAAGGCCCAAAGGGCCCTATTGGCAACAGCGGCGGCGGATCACGCATCTCTCTATTCGATGACCTCGTCGGCACGGGCGATCAGTGTTGGCGGCACGGTGAGGCCTAGGCTCTTGGCTGTCGAAAGGTTGATGGACAGCGCGAACTTGGTCGGTTGCATTACGGGAAGGTCGGAAGGCTTTTCGCCCCTGAGAATGCGGCCCGTATAGATGCCGGCCTGACGGAATGCATCGGTCGCGTCGGGACCATAGCTCATGAGCCCACCTTCCTTAACGAAATCGTTCCTCACGTAGCACGTCGGTACCTTATATTTGGCCGCGAGCGAAACGACCTGTGCGCGTCGGTCGTCAAAGAACGGATCGGCAGCAACTGTAAGCCCGCCGATATGCTCCTGCTCGATCATTGCGAAAGCGGTGGCAAGGTCGCTCTCAGTGACCGCCTTCAAAACAAAAAGCTCGCGGCCAAGACTGCGTGCAGCCGTTTGCAGCTCCCTCAACTGAGGTTCACTGACTGGGTTATTAGGATTTGCGAGTACTCCGATGACCGCGTTTGCGGGAACGAGTTCGAGCAGTAAACCGAGCCGCTTTGCTGCTGTTTCGCTCGAGACGAGAGTTATGCCGGTTATGTTGCCGCCCGGTCTGCTCAAGCTGGCGACAATTCCGAATTCAACGGGGTCGCCGCCGACCACGAAAACTATGGGAATTTTCGAAGTTGCCGCTTTTGCGGCCCGGATCGTGGGAGTGCCAGCGGTTGCGACGATGACAGATACTTCGCCACTAACGAGATCGGCTGCGAGCTCCGGTAGCCGATCATATCGCCCATCCGCATAACGGTACTCAATGGTTACGTTACGGCCTTCGACATAACCAATTTCTGTCAGGCCCCTGCGGAACCCCGCAAGAAGATGTGGAAACACTGCTGCCGATGCACCATTCAGATATCCGATTACCGGCACTGCATGTTGCGCGTGTGCAGCAAACGGCCACGCCGCTGCACCCCCCAGAGCCACAATGAATTCCCGCCGTCTCATGGCCGCTTTCTCACATAAGGACTGCGGTCGTACGCTAAACTAGCACAAACTGAAGTTGGGCGTGATGTCCGCTTTGGATCATTAGCGGACATTCGTCATGTACTCGATTTCATCCAGGAAATGTTTGGGTGGCTACTTTAATATCGGATAAGCGAACAAAAACCAGAGTGCGGCAAGCCAAACTGCCGCAAGCACGACAACGACCGCCCCGATACTAACCCTGCCCCACATACAGAAAGCTTAGCAGGAATCGGACCAATGGCTGCCTACCTCAGTCGCTAATGGGTGCAAGGTACTGCCATCACCGCTGGTCAATAAAGGGACCGCCGTGCAAACAATCCAGCGGTCCCTGCGGTCTGCTGAATTTATGGACACCCTGATTAGGGGGATCAGCATCCCGCAACCACATAACGCCGCCCCATCTGATATAGTTTCGTCACATACGCGCGGGTGGCCTTGTGGGCTCGCGACAAAAAAGGGCCGCTGCGTGTGGCAAACACAGCGGCCCCTCTACGGTCCGTCGAACATTAGGGATCGGCGTCTCGCTCCGGTAACCTCGCCCGACGAAGCAGGTTTGGCTGTGCGACAGATCACATCTTCGGACGATAATGCGGTTTTTTGTGACGACCGACACAATGCTTGCTTGAGGCCGCCCAGTGCCATGCAGAAAATAGCGGGTCCGCGTCCTAGCGCCCTGGCAAAGCGCGGCCCCCAGTTGTGGGCCTCCCCCGCGCACTTGCTGGCGGAAGCGAAACACGCGGCCTGACAGTTATTGTGATATGCTAGCGGCGCAGCCGAACGGGAGCGTGTTTGCACCCATGGCCAACCTCAGAGTTACGTGCAATTGCGGCGCGATCTACGAGGTGATCGAAACCAAAGGTCCCTCCAGGGAAACGCGGCCCGCTACGTGTGTCTTGTGCGACAGAGAAATGTTCACATGGGAGGGAGACAATGTCGGCCAATTGCGCCTCATCTGGCGCCCTGACGAGGATCGCGAATAATGCCTAACCGCCACCATGCTCCGCTTTGAGTCAAAAGCAGACATAAGCAGCAAGTCTGCGTGACGTCCGCTTCACCCCCAAAAGCAAACATTCGTCCGGGCAAGTAACATGTCCGCTAAGTGCCAATAGCGGACATTCCGCCACCTATTCGATCACTTCGTCGGCGCGCCCAATTAGCGTGTTTGGAAAGTTGAGTCCGAGCGCCTTGGCGGTTTTGAGGTTGATGATCAGCTCAACTTTCGTTGACTGCACGACAGGCAAATCAGCTGGTTTATCGCCCTTGAGAATCCGGCCGGTGTAGACGCCAGCCTGACGGTACAAATCCTCATCGCTGCTTGAGTAGCTCATCAAGCCGCCGGCCACAGCGAACGCGCGATCCTGGAAGATCGTGGGCATCGCATGGCGGACCGACAGCGCAGCAAACTGTCCAGTTCGGGTCTGAAAGAATGCATCTCTGATGATGATTAGCCCACCTGCCCCCAATTGGCCCAACGTCGCAAAGGCTGTATCGATGTCGCGTTCAGTGCTGGCATTCAGGACTTGAAGCTGCAACCCGCGCGTGCTGGCCGCCGCCTGTAGTTTTTTAGATTCGGTCTCGCTATTGGGATTGGTTGGATTGACGAACAGAGCAATTTTAGTGGCCTTTGGAACCACCTCGTGCAGCACTTCCAATAACTTCGGCCCGACTTCTACGCTCAACGTACTCATGCCCGTCACATTACCGCCCGGCCGGCTCAGACTGGCGACAAGGCCGATCTGCACGGGATCGCTGATGGTGGTGAAGACAATGGGTACCGTCGCCGTCGACGCCTTTGCAGCGCGCGCAGCCGGGGTGGTGAAGGCAACAATCACAGTCACCTGGCGCTGAATCAGATCGGCCGCCATGGCCGGCAGTCGATCGTATTGGCCATCCGCCCAGCGCGCTTCGATCGCCACGTTGCGGCCCTCGGTGTAGCCGGCTTCGCTCAGGCCTTTGTGGAACGCGGCCACCTGCGGCGCCCAACTGTTAGCCGTGGGACCACCGAGAATCCCTATGACCGGCTTTGCCGGCTGTTGCGCGCGCGCCGCGAGCGGCCAAGCTGCGGCCGCACCGCCGAGAAGCGTAATGAACTCGCGCCGCTGCATCCACTCCCCGTAAGGACCACGCCGTGTGCAAATCAAAGGTTAACACTTGCGACCCCCAATGTCCGCTTTGGGTCAAAAGCAGACATTGCCTGATGTCCGTCGCATGTCTGCTGTACCCCCAATAGCGACATTCGGGTAGCGCCGAGCTAATTTCGGGTGTATCTAGCACTCATGTCGAGGGAAGATGAATCAGTTCGTTATCTCACCCTGCAGTTCCTTGATTGGATTGCAGCGAGCCCGCGAACTTACGGAGACGTCATCGACGCATGGCGTACTTCGTGCCCGCGTCTGCCAGTCTGGGAAGAAGCAATAGCTAAGGGCTTGGTCCGTAGGACCAATGGCTCATCCATGCGTGAAGCAAAGGTTCTCATTACCGATAAGGGTAGGCAGGCTCTAAAGACCACCCACGTGCCGCCAACCGCAACCTTCGCTAGTAAAAAATCGGCTAGACCAAACTAGCCGACTAACAATTCCAAATCCGGCACTAAAATTCTTGCGGCAGTGCACGCCCATGTCGCGAACGCCGCCTTAACGTGTAATTTTATCACGCGCTATCAATGCGTCGAAAAATTTCTCTGCTCGCCAACATCCCGGACCGATCGGAAATGCCAGCTGGATGTCCGCCTAGTGCCAACTGGGGCATCTGGTTCAGCACATCGATAAAGGCCGTCATTTTTTGGCCGCCGCGCGCAGGGCGGACGCAAGGGGGGTGCGATGTGAGCCGTAAAGTGGCTAGGATGCGAGCGAAGCTGGCGTCGGTTGATGGCGATAATGAAAGAATAGCAGATGAATAAAAGCTGCAATCGGCGGCTTCGCGAAATGTTGAGCAAGCAAGAAGCCGTGCTGCTACCAGGGGCATCGAACGCCCTCACCGCGCGCATTATCGAAGATCTCGGTTTCAAGGCGGTTTATGTGACCGGCGCCGGCGTCACCAATACATTTCTGGGCGTGCCGGATATCGGCCTGATCTCAATGACGGAGCTTGCCAATCACGTCAGCGCGATGCGCGACGTTGTCGCTCTGCCCTTGATCGTCGATGCAGATACCGGCTTCGGCAACCCGCTCAACGTCACACGCACCGTTCGCGTTCTCGAGCGCAGCGGGGCCAATGCCATCCAGCTTGAGGATCAGGAATTTCCCAAGCGGTGCGGACATTTCTCCGGAAAGAGCGTCATTCCCGCTACCGACATGGTTCAGAAAATTCGCGCCGCCGCCGATGCCCGTATCGACCCGGATCTCGTCATTGTTGCGCGCACTGATGCCATCGCTACCCATGGCTTCGAGGACGCGATGGAGCGCGCGGCAACCTATATCGAAGCCGGCGCCGACATGACATTTGTCGAGGCGCCACGGACCAAGGAGCAGGTTGTTGAGATTCCCAGACGCCTGAAGGCACCGCAATTCATCAACATCGTTGCCGGCGGCCTAACGCCCATGATTGCTCTCGATGAGCTCAAGAGTATGGGATACTCCATGATTCTCTACGCTAATGCAGCACTGCAGGCATCGGTTGCCGGCATGCAGAAGGTGCTGAAGCACCTCAAGATGCACGGATCGCTGGACGAAGTTTTAGCTGAGCTCGCCAGCTTCGAGGAGCGTCAACGGCTCGTCGGAAAACCACGTTACGACGCGTTCGAAAAGAAATATTCCTGACCGATCGGTCGAGTGGATTTTTCATGTCAGGCTCAGGCAACAATCCGCACACCCGCGCGATCGCCCAATTTATTTCGCAGATCAGCTATGAAGCCATTCCCGGCGACGTCATCGGGCGCATCAAGTTATTAATTCTGGATTCGCTGGGGTGCGCGCTTTACGGAAGTGCACTCGAATGGAGCCGCATCCTGCGGACAACGCTTGCCGGGCTCGACGTCACAAAAGCCTGCCGCGTTTGGGGAACGCCGGAACGCCTGTCCGCACCGCATGCCGCGCTGGTTAATGGCACCCTCATTCAAAGCTTCGAGCTCGACGATGTTCATCGTCAGGGCGTACTGCACGTTGGCGCGGTCACTCTTCCGCCGCTGATGGCGGTCACGGAGCTTCGCCCTGGTCTGAGCGGCCGCGATTTCTTGCGATCGGCCGTTGCCGGCTACGAGATCGGGCCGCGCGTCGGCAAATGCATGGGACCGCAACATATCGGACAAGGTTGGCATTCGGGGGCGACTGTCGGAGTATTTTCCGCCGTGTCCGGCGCCTCTGCCGCGTTGCGCCTCTCCAGCGAGCAAACCGTGCATGCCCTCGGCATCGCCGGCACGCAATCGTCGGGCCTGATGGCCGCCCAATATGGCGCGATGGTCAAGCGTATGCATGCCGGGCGCGCTGCGCAGAGCGGCCTTTATGGCGCGCTGCTCGCGGAAGCCGGTTTCACCGGCATCGTCGATATCTTTGAATCCCCCTATGGCGGCTTTTGCTCGACGTTCTCGCGTTCGAACGACCGGTTCAATCTCGACGAACTGTCATGGGAGCTCGGCCGCGCGTGGGAGACCATGCGCATTTCGCTGAAATTCTATTCCTGCGTCGGCAGCAACCACACGACGCTTGATGCCATCAAAAGCTTGCAAGGCAAGACGCCCTTCGGCGCGGACGATATTGCATCGATTGTTGTGCATGGATCGCAGGTGACCGTTGAGCACGTTGGCTGGCCCTATCAGCCGCAAGGCCTCGTCTCAGCCCAATTGAATTTGCCGTACTGCGTCGCGACACTGCTGCTTGAAGGCGATGTGTTCGTCGAACAGTTCACCGAAGCAGCCGTCAACGACAACCGGCGGATCGAGTTATCGAAAAAGGTCACGGTCGTGCACGACCCGTCAATCACGGCGCGCGGCCCAAACTACCGGCACATGGTGCGGGTCGGGGTGCATCTGAAAAACGGCGCGAAGCTTGAGCAGACCGTCGAGGCCCCGCGCGGCAGCGAAATCAGTTTCGCGTCGGAGGCCGACATCGTGCAAAAGTTCAAGAAGCTCGCAACGCCTATCGTCGGCGACGCCAAAGCGGACGACCTCGTCAATCTCGTGCTCGGCGCCGAAAAGCTGGCACGGGCCGAGCAGATTGCCCAGGCTTTGGCCAACGGTTGACGACTACTTTTCTTTGGTGACCTTGATCTTGGCAGCAAGATCGCTGAGGCGCTGCCGCTCGGTCTTGGTGAAATTGACGAAATCCGCAACCGAACCGCCGGCAGGCTCGATCCCCGTCGGAATGAGCTTGTTTCGCACCTCGTCGGTCTTAAGCGCTGCCTGCAGCTCGGCATTCATACGTTGAATGATCGGCTCCGGCGTGCCGCGCGGCGCATAAAGGCCCGCCCAATGGCCGATTTGGACGGTCGGGAAGCCCTGCTCCGCCGTGGTCGTGATCGAAGGATAGGCGCTGATACGTTTCTCGTAAGTCGTTGCGATCGCCTTCAGCAATCCGGCCTGGATCTTGGGCAGCACGACAATGCTCGCTTCCGACGTCGCCGAAACATTGTTCGCCAGAACGGCGTTCACACCGTCGCCGCCGCTTTTGTAAGGAACGATGGTGAAGGAGACGCCGGTCGCCTCCTTGATCATCTCGGCGACGAATTCAGGCGTACTGCCATTGCCGGCGGTCGCCCAGTTGACACCTTTGTCGCCCTGCACTTTCGCCCAGGCGATGAACTCGGCCATGTTATTCGCCGGCACACTTGGATGAACAATGATGGTCGACGGGGCAACGGCGATCATGCCGACCGGCACGAGATCGGAATCGGCATAGGGCAGATCTTTCAGCATCAGGCTGTTGGTAATGGTGCTCGCCGCGCCGACCAGGAAGGTGTAGCCGTCGGGCGCCGAATGCGCGACGAAAGCCGTCGCGATCACCGCGCCGGCGCCCGGCCGGTTTTCGATGACGATCGGTTGCCCGAGCCGCTTGCTGACGCCCTCGGCCGCAAAACGGGCGATCAGGTCGTTCGCGCCACCCGGCCCAAAGCCCACGACCCAGCGGATGGGACGGTCCGGCCATTCCGCGCGCGCCGTTGGCGCAGCAACCGCGAAAATTAGCAGGCAAGCAGCGATAATTACGGACCGATTTATCATTGTCTTCTCCTTCGGTCGGGAGCGAGCCTGGACCTGAGCTTACCTCGAATAAATAGAAAGTCTTCCAGATGTCATACTCGGACATTGCCAGATGTACCTTCAGTCGGGGTCGGTGATCACCGGCTGATGTCCGCTCTTACCTCGGAGTGGACAGCGGTTCATCGCGGCAGCACTTTTGATCTGAATCAATGCGAATCCGCGCACTAAAGTCCGACAATACACATTCTCCAATTCCTAGTTTTAAATGGAAAATAACAACAAAACCAAGGAGGTCGTCATGACAACGGTCGCGTCCTTCGGTAACTCTGCATACGAGATGACCTGCGCTAATTGCGGTGAGGCACTGATTGCTCCCGAATGGTCGGAATACGTAAGCGAACAGCGTGTACTCAATCTTTGGTCCTGCGCAAAATGTGGCTGTCGGTTCGAATGTGAGGCACATATTCCAGCGGGCATCGCGTCGGCGAATGATCGCATAGCGGTGGAAGCGTTCTCTTCGTCGCTGCTGGTGGCCTAAATAATCTGTAGCAACCAACTTTGCATCAGCGTGAATGCAGCTTTGCACGCGGTTCGCGTGCCGCGCCATCAATCTCCCCACCGGCACGCGAAGGCGAGTCACCGACCGCAATAAAATCCGTTATCGGAACCAATTCTACGGATAACACCCACAGACGAGAAAGACTCGTTTCCCAAGCCAGACCAAAAAAAAGGTCATGGAATTTCGCGGAAATGCGGTTCCGAAAACAAGAGTTATCGGAAGTAATCACCGTATTGCTGGCGACGAGCACCACGAAACCAGTTGGCGCGCCTCTTTAGTTCACCGGCTTTTCGAGCGGATATTGCTCGCTCGCGTAGAGCGCTTGAATATCCTGGTGGTTGAGACGCCGTTCGTCGATCTCGATGCACGCGCCAAGCAGCAACGGTTCCGGAAGTTCCTCGACCGCAAAACGAATGGCGTCGGCTGCCGTATCAAAGCGGCGATAATTGACCTTCTTGCCGCCCTTGCGATTGCGCCCAGGGTACAACTCAGCCGGTGCATTATAATTGAATCTGTACACGCCGCTCTCCCGATTATCCGCCGATGAGAATTCTTTGGAACAACCCATTAAATGTGGGGTTCCAAGGGCGTGTTTAACAGGGCAGGCAAGCGTTTTCTTTCGATCATCCTCGCACGCGGTTTGCGGGCTGCGCCATCATAACTCCACGCCGGCGCGCGCTTCAGGATGCTGGTCAAGGAAATGCCGCAGCGCCATGAATAATTCCTGCGCATGCTTCACGCGGCCGGCGCTGAGCGCCGCATGAATGTCATCAATGATCATGGTCCGGATGGTCTCGCCGCCATGGGGCTGCCTCAGCAGATAGTCTGCCAAGGCGGTGGCCGCGATTTCCGGAATATGTTCGTGCTCGCTAATGGCGGCGACTTCGTCTTGGTCCAGTCCGCAAAAGGCGATGCAATCCTCCAAAGAGATCATGGCATCCTCCAACGCCCATTCGTCGGGCCGGCCGTCATGTGGATCAGTCAAAGCCTCTCAATCGCTATGCGTAATGATGCAGATCAATGGGTCAGCGGTGTTGATACAATCGCGCTAACCGTCTTTTTCCGGCGCTCCGTTGTACCGGGTCGTGATGGCGCGCACTGCCGCTTCGTCCCGTGCGCGAGCGCGAGCCACCAATTCCTCATCGGTGTGGACGTGGGCTCTGGTCTGTTGGACCGGGGTTAAAGCCATAGGCAATGTCCTTGGTTCCTGTGCGTTAGATGCGGGTTAGAACAAAAGGTTCCCGGCACACTCGTCCAACGCTAGCACGGCAATTCGCGATTGTTGTCGTAGTGAAATGTCCGCTTTGGGTCATTGGCGGACGTGGCGCTGCTCGATCAGTTCTTAAGGATGCAGGCGGTCTTCGAAAAATCAACCCGGCGGTTTACCATTGCTGTCAATGGTGGTCGAAGATCACAAAATTCAACGTGCCGGGGGCTCCATGACCCCACCGTCAAAGCCCGCTAAGCTGGAGGGCGAGCCGTCACGTTTTGCAACGTTTCTCGGGAGGACTTGCATGCGAAAGACTTTGTTTTTTGTAGCGGCAGCAATGCTGGCGGCATCCTCTGCGGGCGCGCAGCAGACCGTCAAGATTGGCCTGATTATGGCTTATTCGGGCCAGTTCGCCGACACCGCAGCGCAGATGGACAATGCCATCAAGCTTTACGTCAAACAGCACGGTGACACAGTTTCTGGGCAGAAGATCGAAATCATTCGCAGGGACACCGGTGGGCCGAATCCCGATGTTGCAAAACGTCTAGCGCAGGAACTGGTCGTACGCGACCGCGTCGATATCCTCGCCGGCTTTACGCTGACACCGGAAGCCCTGGGCGCCAGCGACATTTCGGCGGAAGCAAAAAAACTCATGGTAGTGATGAATGCGGCCACCTCAATTATTACGACCAAGTCGCCCTATATCGTCCGTACCTCGTTGACGATTCCTCAACTCGAGAACTCTTTCGGGGGATGGGCTTACAAAGCAGGCCTCCGTAAGATCTACACGATGGTCTCAGACTACGGGCCGGGAATCGATGCAGAAACATGGTTCACAAAGAGCTTCAACGAGGCCGGCGGCCAAATCGTAGGATCGGTACGGATGCCGATCGCTAGTCCCGACTTCTCAGCCTTTGTGCAACGCGCGAAGGACGTCGACCCCGAAGCCATTTTCATCTTCATTCCGGGCGGCGCGCAACCGCCTGCCATGACCAAGGCAATGCAGGAGCGCGGAATACCTGCGAGCAAAATTCTTGGCCAAGGTGAAATTACGATGGACGACAATGCACTCAAGAGTATGGGTGATAGCGCAATCGGCATTCGAACGGTGTTTCACTACGGCTGGGAGCACCAGTCGGCAATGAACGAGGCATTCGTGAAAGCCTATCGCGCCGAGTTCAATCGCAGTCCCGACGTTTTCTCCATCGGCGGCTGGGATGGCATGCATCTGATCTACGAGGCGCTTAAAAAGACTGGTGGCAAAGCGGACGGCGACTCCTTGATTGCCGCCGCCAAGGGTATGAAATGGGAGAGTCCGCGTGGCATGATATCAATTGACGCAGACACCCGCGACATCGTGCAGAATGTCTACATCCGTCGTGTGGAGAAAATCGATGGCAAGGGCCAAAACGTCGAGATCGACAAGATCGAGAACGTGAAGGACCCGGCCAAAAATTAACAGCACCGCAATTCCGCCCGGGAAAGTCATTGGGTAAAAAGTGCACATTCCTGCAAGTCAGCACGATGCCCGGTTTACCCCCCAATAGCGGACATCGATCAGCGTCACCGCCATGCGCCGGGGGATTCGTTCTGGATGTAAAGCGTCACCCCGCCGTCGCCGCCTCAAATGCCTTTGTTATTTTTCAAGCGAACCAATACGTATCCATACTTAAAACTGTGATTTTGGTCGCCGAGAGCTTCTATCCTGAATTGCCCGATGGTTTGAAATGCTTTCACACTTGGTCCGCGTATGATTGTTGTCTGCTCTCCATCCGTCGACTTCCAGTAAATCTTGGCTTCGGTATCGGACTCTAGAATTGTGAGGAATACCGTGTGCCTTTCACCATCATCGACAATTACCTTCGGTGGTGACCCGCCACGTTGGGTCCCTGTGGCCATTGATTCAAATGCATCGATCTGACCAAAATCAAATACTTGAGCGCTTGCACTCTCAGAGTGGAAAAGTGAGCCCGCGGGTAGCAGTGCCAAAGTCGCCGCGACGCATATGAACGGCTTAGGCTTCATGGCCGTTGTATCTCAAACGAGACCGTACCTACTGGATCATACGACAAATTAGCGGGCCGCGCCCTGGCAAATCCCCGGCCACGGCGCGGCCCTATCTGCCCAGCATTGCCACATAGAGATGGACAGAATCTCCATATTTAGCTGTCCTAATTTCACAATAATTACATACAGAAATTGATCAAGCTTCCTGCTCAATCACAAAGGACGACGCAGTCCGGGGGTTGGCGCATGGCATTTTTTCGCCACGCTGCGGTGCATAATTCTAAAAGGAAAGGCCGCCGGGGACCGGACGGCCTCTCCGGGATTGGCAACCTCAGTTGTGGCTTTATCTGTGATTGACCAGTCCCGCTTTATAAACGCTCGGCAGAGTTCCGAGTTCTCAATAGAACTCGCAAACATGATGGAACAAATAAAGAGGATCCTGCGTTTGTAAGGCGATGGCTACGCTATCCCATTGCCTCGGAGTGAGGTCAGAATCACGCTTTCCTTTTTGATTATTCGAATTCGTATGCTGGCTCATAACGTCCGTAAGTGAGATATACAGTCGTGAAAAAGCGGCACGAATACCTTCAACACGCCGCGGAATGCCGCAGTATGGCGCGGACCGCGCCGCCGGCGCACCGACAACAACTTGAACAAATGGCCGAGACCTGGGTGCAACTTGCCGACGCGCGTAAGCGCCAGTTGGAAAAACAGGGCAAGTCAGCCGAGGCCGATGGCCCCGATGTCAATTAGCGCGGTCGTCGCGATTTGCGCCTACCGAATCCGAATTAACTCGATCAATAATTAGTGCTTTGGGTCTTTGCCGGCCGTTCGCGGTCGACACCCGCGCCACGTGGTCGATTGAACACGCTGGTACACGCGGGGCTGAGTTGCTGTTTGTTTTGGACAAGACATTGGGCTACGCGACTCGCATCGGGGATAGCGTTCTGGCAAAGCCGCATCGCATCCGGCGTACATGCATCTGCATCCTCTTGCGTATAGGCGATTGCGGGGAGCGGAGCCATGATCGTGACCAGCAAAACAATAGCGCTCAATTTACCCATAGCGTTCGCTCCAATTTGGGTTCGAAGGGACAATAGCCGGGATAAGAAAACGTTCCTTACCCAAACGGGCGAGGCTTTTTGAGGTAAAAGGGCCATTAACTCATTGGAATTTGTTCGCCTCAGCGCACCACGAACTTTCCCCACGCCAGCCCCAGTGCCTTTGCCGGCCCGCTCCTCCGGAACTTTTGCTCGATCGGCCCGTTGCCGTCTCCGCTGGGTTCTATGTCAACAGAAGAGGAGCAGGGGCGATGCGACATCTCATACCATTGGCAACCGGCATATTCTTGCTCGCGACGGCCGGCCACGCCGGCGCGGGCCCGGTCTCCCCGGCCGGGTTTTCACGTGCGGACGGCGGCCCGTCGATTATCCTAGTGCAGGACAAGGCAACGAAGGACGAAACGTTGAAGCACAAGGTCAAGCGCGTCTGGCGAAACCTCACCGGCTATAAGTTCGACGTCTCGTGTCCTTTCGCCCATCAATCCTGCACCGAAACCGGCAAGAGCCGCGACGATGCGCGCAGCAAATGCATCGCTCGCAATCCGGTGTGTTGGGTTGCTGACGCTAAATAGCCGAGAAATGAAAACGCAAAAGTAGATGGGCCAAGCTCACAATCTGCACGACTAATGTCCGCTTCGGGTCAATAGCAGACATGACGTCGATTTAAGTTGATGTCCGCTTTACCCCCGAAAGCGGACATCGACCGGTGGCTTTGGAATGTCCGCTAGGCGCCAATAGCGGACATCTGAGCTGTGCTGCCTTGCGAGAATAGTCGGAAAACACCATGCTTAACTCCTCCGAGCCAGTACATATGGACATCGGAGAGAGGTCGCCGTGGATAATCAGGGGTTTGGCGGGCGCGACATTTTAAAAGGCACGACCGTCGGTCGAGCTGCCCGCCGCGACGGCAGAAGGAGGAAATGATGCTGACGCGACGTGACGCACTGATTGGTGCGATGACCGCCGGAGTTATCATGCGCACCCGAACAAGTTTTTCCAAAGCATCCCAGCCCGCCACACCAGTCAATTTCGCCGTTCCTGAGAATGCGTGCGACTGCCACACACACATTCATGGTGACCCGCAGCAATTTCCCTTCTTTCCTGGACGCGTCTACACGCCTGAATTGGCGTCACCCGAAGAGATGTCAGCGCTCCATCGAATGCTGCATATCAAGCGCGTGGTGATTGTGACCCCGAGCGTGTATGGCACTGACAATTCCGCTACGCTCTACGGTATGAAAGCGCGCGGTGCAGATGCTCGCGGTGTGGCGGTAATCGACGACAAAACAACTGAAAGCGATCTTGATGCTATGGCGCGCGCTGGCATGCGCGGCATTCGGCTCAATCTCGCGACCGGTGGCACCAGCGATCCCAACGTTGGCCGCCAGCGCTTCCAGACCGCGGTCGACCGCATGAAGACCCGCGGCTGGCATATCCAGATGTACACGAACTTGGCGGTGATCTCCGGCATTAAAGACTTGGTGCTGGCGGCGCCTGTTCCTGTCGTATTCGATCATTTCGGTGGCACCCAGGCGACGCTTGGGCTGGAACAGCCTGGATTCTCGGACCTCATCGCGCTGGTGCGCGCAGGCAAGGCTTATGTCAAAATTTCTGGCGCCTATCGTGCGTCCAAGCAAAGCCCCGACTATCAGGATGTGGAACCGTTCGCCAAGGCACTGATCGCCGCAAACGTGGATCAGATCATTTGGGGCACGGACTGGCCACATCCCAACTCGTCGTCAGGCAATAAGGCGACCGAGATCACACCGTTATTCCAGATCGACGATGGACGGCTCATGAATCAGCTCGCGGTCTGGGCGCCCGATCCGACGACGCGCAAGAAGATCCTAGTCGACAATCCAGCGCGGCTCTATCAGTTCTGAAGGAAAACTCACTTTGGGTCTTTGTGAACTTTTGCCCAGACTTCATTGGGTGAGTGAGCTGCGATGTCCGCTTAGTGCCGGAAGCGGACATCTAGCTTTCGGCAAATTGAGTCGTTAGCAGTAGCGACCGAAACTCAGCTGCCTGTGAGCTCGTGCGATTCCGGCATATACATGTCCTTCCACGACGAAGGTAGCCGTTTCATTGTGCCTACATTGTGCATGAATGTGGCATATTTCATCGACTGTTGTGGTGTGGTCGTCCACACATTGTCAGCATCGGAAATGAACTTAATCATCTCCTCAAGGCTGCTGCGCTTCTCATTGGTTGTCTTGATGTAAATCTGAGCGGCCTCGCCGGCGCTTTTATTGATAAACTCCTCCGCCTCGCTGAGCGCAGCGAAAACCGCGCCCGTCACCTTCGGGTTCGCGTCGCGGAATTTCTTCGTCATCAGCATCACGCCATTGGTCGTCGGCCCGCCGAGCGTATCGTAGGATTTAAGCACGTTGTGCACACCGGGTGTCGCCAGCTCATAGTAATAATATGGTGCGACGGAGTAGTGGCTGTTAACCTCGGTGGCCTTCGAGATCACCGATGCGGCGGCGTCCGGATGGGGGCGGTTTATCGTGAACGGATCGAGCCTAGCGTATTGATCCTGCCCCCACTCCCTGGCGGCTGCCATCTGCAGGCAGATTGCTTGATTTGAGACTTTGATCGCGGGCACCGCGATCTTGTCCTGATCTGTGAAGTCCTTGATCGTTTTGATCGACTCGCGGTTGGTCACCAGCATGAATGGCATCGACTGCACAGCGGAGAGCGCCCGCACTTCGTTCGCCGTGCCGGCAGTTTTGTCCCACAACGTCGCTAGGCCAGGTACCCCGGTGACGCCGAAATTCATCTGTCCGCTCAAAAGAGCGTCGATCAGCGACTGCGTGCCTCCTAAGGTTTTGTACTCAGGTTTGAGCGAAAAGATACCGGCCTTGGCGGCATGCTTTTCGACCAGCTTGAGCGTATCCATCACCATCAACGGCAAATACGGCAGACCGTGCTGGCTTACGATCACGATGCTTGCCAATTCGTCGGCGAAGGCCGAGCGCAAAGACGCCGGCGTTGCAAAAATGGGAGTGGCTGAGAGCGCTTTGCAGAAAGCTCGTCTGTGAAGCATAAAGGTCTCCCGTTGACTGAGCCTGACTCAGGGCAATCAGGATAGCGCGCCCCAGCGCCGGATTGTTCTGATGTCGGCGAAGCGACACGCCAGGCTCTCCAAGCCGAATAAGTTGAGCAATCGCGCGTGGATGATCAATAGATTAGCGGACCTCAGAATGTCGCTTTCGGGGGCAAAGCGGACATGGCGTTTTGCGGTGCGAATGTCTGCCTTTGACCCAAAGCGGACATCGCTGGCGGCACGCTCGACCCCTTTCTGTGTGCTAGTTTGTGCCGCTACGATACCTTGTTCTGAACCTCGGGAGAGGCAATGAGACGGCGCGAGTTCATAACGCTCCTCGGCGGCGCGGCAGCGTGGTCTTCCATTGCGGACGCACAGCAACTGCCTAAGATTTCGAAAATCGGCATCCTTTATCCCGGCTTGGCGTCAAGTTTACCTTCACGCATTGCGGCATTCCGCGAGGGGCTACAAGCTGCAGGGTACCGAGAGCCGGATGTTGAACTCGTGACTCGATCAACCGAGGGCGATCCCACTCGGGTTGCACCGTTCGCGAAGGAACTGGCCGAGCGCAAGGTAGATGTCATCGTCGCAGTCAGTCCGGCTGCCGTGCACGCAGCTCGATCGGCCAGCACAACTATCCCTATTGTTGCGTTCGATCTGGAGTCCGATCCCGTCGCTGATGGCTTGATCAAAAGCCTGTCTCGGCCAGGAGGACAGGTAACCGGCGTATTTTTTGATTTTCCGGAATTCAGCAAAAAGTGGCTGGAATTACTGAAGCAGGCAATGCCTCACCTCACTAATGTTGCCGTCTTATGGGATCCTGCGACCGGCCCTATGCAAATGAAGGGTGTCGAAATCGCAGGTAGGGCAATGAACATCAAACTTGAAATTCTGGAGGTTCGTGCCTCCGCGAACGTGGACGATTTCATTATCGCAGCGAGCCGTAAGGGTGTCGATGCGATTTTAATGTTGTCTTCGCCACTGTTTGGAACCAATCCCCAGCACCTCGCGGGCCTGACCGTGGGACTTCGACTGCCAGCTGTGACACTATTTCCAGATTTTGCGAGAGCCGGTGGGCTGATGGCCTATGGCGTAACTCCCGCAAATGTCTTTCGTCAGGGTGCAGCGCTCGTAGCCAAGGTATTGAACGGTTCCAAACCCGCTGAACTGCCAGCCGAACTGCCAACAAAGTTCGAGCTTATTATCAATCTGAAAACAGCAAAGAGTTTGGGAATTGTGTTCCCAACATCAATTCTGGCGCTTGCCGACGAGGTTATCGAGTGAGCGGCGATGTCCGCTATTGGCACAAAGCGGACATTCCGGGGCTAGCGATGTCCGCTTT
>CAVULO010000014.1:0-32207 GCA_963742345.1 uncultured Alphaproteobacteria bacterium | reverse complement strand
GGGATTTCGAACCCACGTTACGGTTTCCCGTAAACACGCTTTCCAAGCGTGCGCCTTCAGCCACTCGGCCACCCCTCCTGATCGGGCCCTCGCGGGCGGGCCACGTCTTATTACATCAAAGCGCGCAATGCGCGTTCTTCGCAGCCGCCGACCACTTTTCCCGACGGCAAAACCGACGGCGCGATCGGCACAAAACACCATGAACGGCCATCTCGTCTGCGCGCGGCGAGGAAGGACGGCAGCGGGGCCATAGGCCGGGGCTATGGCCACGGTCCGACGCCAAACACCCCGCCTCGCCAATCGGAATTCCATATCACCTAATAAGCACATTTATGTTTTAATTCCAATTATTGACCGGTGATGGACGACGTGCGCAAATAGCCCAGATCCGCAGGCAAGAACTGCGGGGCGGCGACCGGCCGCCCCACGGTCAACCCGGGATATCCAATGACGGGTGACGTATCCGCACTGCACTTGGTGCTCACCGGCGATCCCGGGCTGTTCGCCATCGTGCGGCTGTCGCTGCTGGTCAGCCTCAGCGCCGTGCTGTTTGCGGCGCTGATCGGCGTGCCCGTCGGCGCGCTTCTGGCGCTCACGCGCTTTCCCGGCCGCGAGGTGGTCATTGTCATGCTCAATGCGCTGATGGGCCTGCCGCCGGTGGTGGTGGGGCTGGCGATATTCCTGCTGCTGTCGCGCTCGGGCCCGCTCGGATCCTGGGGCCTGCTGTTCACGCCGCAAGCCATGGTGATCGCGCAAACCGTGCTGGTTGCGCCGATCATTGCCGCGCTCACACGTCAAACGATCGAAGACCTGTGGGTCGAATATCGCGACGAACTGGCGGCGATGAATGTCGGGCCGGCGCGACGCGTCGCGACGCTGATCTGGGACGCGCGCTTCAGCCTGGTCACTGCATTGCTCGCGGGCTTCGGCCGGGCGGCTGCGGAAGTCGGCGCCATCATCATCGTCGGCGGCAATATCGATGGCTTCACCCGCACCATGACCACGGCGATCGCGCTGGAAACCTCCAAGGGCGACCTGCCGCTCGCGATCGGCCTCGGCATGGTGCTGATCTTCATCGTGATTCTGATCAACGCGCTGGCCTGGGGCACGCGCCGCGTCGGCGAACGCTACGCGGGATGAGCATGCGCGCACCCGCCTCCGACCTGCCCTTATGTTCGTAGAAGCCCGGATCGTCGCCGGCGAGGTGACGATCCTCGACCGTATCACTCTGACGATTACGGCAGGCCCGCCGACGATCCTGATCGGTCCGAACGGCAGCGGCAAAACCACGCTGCTGCGCGCCGCCATGGGACTTATCCCCCTCTCGAGCGGACGCATCACTTGGGGTGGCCGCGAGGCGGCAGCGCCGACGAGCCGCGCCATCATGTTCCAGCGCCCGACCATGCTCCGGCGTAGCACCGCCGGCAATATACGCTACGCGCTTGCCGCAGCCGACGTCCCGCGCGCCGAGACGCCAAGAGCGCACCGCCGAATTGCTCACACTGGTCGGACTCGACGGACTCGGCGACCGCCCGGCGCGGCGACTGTCGGGCGGCGAGCAGCAGCGGCTCGCGCTGGCGCGCGCGCTGGCGCGCGACCCCGCCGTGCTGTTCCTCGACGAGCCGACCGCCAGCCTTGATCCATACGCCACCAAAGCGATCGAGGACATCGTACGCGCCGTCAGCGCACGCGGCGTCAAGGTGGTGATGTCGACCCACGACCTCGGCCAGGCCAAACGGCTTGCCGGCGACATCGTGCTGCTGCATCGCGGCCGATTGATCGAAAACGGCCCGCCACGGAATTTTTCGCCACGCCGCACACTGAAGAAGCCCGCAAATTCATCGCGGGCGAATTGCTCGTCTGACAAAAACAATGGAGGATCACATGATCAATCGTCGCACGGTGATGGTCGCTGCCGCACTCGGCATGCCACCTTCACCGCGTCTGTCCACGCTCAGGACAAATCGATTGTGGTGTCGTCGACCACATCGACGCAGGATTCCGGGCTGTTTGGCTACATTCTGCCGCTGTTCAAGCAGAAGACCGGCATCGACGTGAAAGTCGTCGCGCAGGGAACTGGCCAGGCGCTCGACACCGGCCGGCGCGGGGATGCCGACGTCGTATTCGTGCATGCCAAATCGGCGGAAGAAAAATTCCTCGCCGAGGGCGAAGGCGTGAAGCGCTACCCGGTGATGTACAACGATTTCGTGCTGATCGGGCCGAAGAGCGATCCCGCCGGCATCAAAGGCAAGAAGGACGTCGCCAGGGCGCTTCAGACGATCAAGGAGAAACAAGCGCCCTTCATCTCGCGCGGCGATCGCTCGGGCACCCATCATCGCCGAACTCGCGCTCTGGAACAAGGACGCAGGCATCGACATCGAGACGGAAAAGGGTCCCTGGTACAAGTCGATCGGCCAAGGCATGGGTGCCGCGCTCAACACCGCCGGTGCCAGCAACGCTTATGTGCTGTCCGATCGCGGCACCTGGTTGTCGTTCAAAAACAAGGGAGATCTGCAAATCCTTGTGGAAGGAGACAAACGCCTGTTCAACCAGTACGGCGTCATGCTGGTGAATCCGTCCAAGCATCCGAACGTGAAAAAGGATCTGGGACAGGCTTTTATTGATTGGCTGATTTCGCCCGAAGGCCAGAAGGCCATCGCCGGCTACAAGATCAACGGCGAGCAGCTGTTTTATCCCAACGCCAGCGATAACAACGCGTGACGGACCTCGCGGCAAGCTAATCAGATTAAGACAGGTTGGCGACCAAACGCAGTTCAGAACTCCATGCTGATTGCCAACGCGACGCGCTGCTCTTGCGACTGTTGCAGCGTTTCTAGCGCAGCCGTGGCTTGCACGCGCAAGGCATCGAAATCTATCGCCGCCGCTTGCTGCGGCTCGGCAGGCGCGAGCGGCTGCGGGATAGCGAATAAACAAGCCCCGCAAACTGCAAGGGTCAGCGCAACAAAACGCACACGCATGGTCAAGCCTCCTGGCCTGACCCCTCCCCCCGACGCCAACCATATATCGAATTTTATTTAAACCCCGCGAAGCCGAACGATAAATCCTCGATGGGTGTCTTCAGCTTTCGTTAACTGGGAGCTGAGCGTCTATTTGGCCGGCACCACCAGCGAATAGCGCTTATCGGCCGCCAAACAATCCGCCTGCGGCAAGCCGAGCTCTTTGCGAACCATGTTCGTGCCAAGCACCATCGACACAATCTTGTAGTAGGCATGGCGGCGGCTCATGCCCTCGCGGCCCATCCCGCAATCGGACGAAAGAACCAATCGCTCGGCGGGAATGGATTTGAGAGCGCGGCGGATGTGCTCGGCGATTTCCTCGGGTCGCTCGACCTGAAGCGAATGGTGGTCGATAACGCCGATGCAAATTTTCTTGTCGGTGATGATCTTGCCGAAGGCTTCGAGGTCCATGCCGCCGGCACTCGCCAATTCGAACGTGATGACGTCGGCGTCGACCTTGTTCAACATCTCCAGCGCGCTTTTATAACTTTGTACGTCCTTGAACATGCGCTGTTGCGAAGGGTTGCCCCAACAGGTGTGGCACCACACTTCGGTTTTCGCGCGCAGACCTTTTACGGTGCGGTTGAAAACCTCGACGCTGAACGCGGGATTGATCACGTCGTCGACGATATTGCGCACCGCGAGCAAGTGGATTTGCGGCTCTTCGAACTGGATAACCGGGCAGCCGGCGTCGGCGAGGTCGTGCAACTCCGCGTTCAATGCGTCGGTGACACCAAGAATGCGATCCTTCAGCGACTTGTAATGCTTGTCCTGCACGGCGAAGGCGACCAGCTCAGGTCCAATCGTGCCGAACTTGACCGGCTTCTTGGTCATGCGCTGCGCAACCTTCCACATGGCGGCATATTGCAGGTCGCCACGTGTGACGGGCCCGCTGATGCTGGGCATCACACGCAATTCAAGGTAGTCGTGCAGGATGTGGCCGGGCGGAAATCCAAGTCCGCCCTGCCCGGCCGGGATTGGCTGCGGGTTACGATCGAAGCCGCCCATGTGCCGCGGCGGATAATTAGTCCAGCTTTGGCCGCCAACATCGGAATCAAAATGGGCGTCACCGTCGGTGACGATATCGAGCCCGGCTATTTCCTGCTCGTGCAAATAGATGGAGACCGCATCGACGTATTGCTCGCGAAATTGGTTGTTCACCATCGCATCAAGGAAGCTGCGAGTGCCAAGATTTTGGGTGTACCAACTCGGCCGCGGCAGTGAGCCGGTAATCGTGGTCGGCAACATAATGTCTTTGGTGGCGCGAAGCATGGTCGGCATCTCCCCCGGGGCGCATTGTCGTTGGCAACAGTCTATGTCCATGCCGCGCGGCTTGGAAACCATCTTCGCAATTTCACCGCATGGGACATGGACAAAACGAGCACCGCTGCCCACCTAAGATGGGCAATTTTCATGCTGTGCCAAAATGTCTGCTATAGTTGGACAATGAGCAAAGACCGCGACAGCTACATCATCCGGCCTAATCCACTCGATCCGCGGCTGACCGAGCGTGTCGCCGGCGTCGATCAAACCGCAGCGCGCATCGAGACGTCGGTCACCGTCGAGCGCGCGATGACGATCTTCCTCAATAGCCAGGAAATCGTCACCGCCATGACCATCGGTGATTATCCGGAATATCTGGCGATCGGGTACCTGCTCAACCAGAACATGCTGAAGCCGGACGATGTCGTGACAGACGTCGACTACGACGAGGAACTCTCGGTTGTCGTGGTCCGTACCAAGCGTAAAACCAACTATGAGAAAAAGCTGAAAAAGAAAGTACAGACCTCCGGCTGTGCGCAGGGCACTGTATTCGGCGACTTAATGGAAGCGCTGGAGAACGTCTCGCTGCCGAAGGCGGACCTTCGCACGTCCTGGCTCTATGCGCTCACGCACAAAATCAATACGACACCGTCGCTTTATCTAGAAGCCGGCGCCATTCACGGCTGCGTACTGGCACTGCGCGATGAACCGCTCGTCTATATGGAAGACGTCGGTCGACACAATGCGGTCGACAAGATCGCTGGCTGGATGTTCAAGCAGAAAGTTCCGGCGGCAGACAAGATCTTTTACACCACCGGGCGGCTCACCTCGGAAATGGTTATCAAGACCGTGCGCATGGGCATTCCAATTCTCATTTCGCGGTCTGGCTTCACCGCCTGGGGCGTCGAACTGGCGCGCAAGGCAAATTTGACCTTGATCGGACGCGCGCGTGGCAAGCGCTTCGTCGCGCTCGCCGGCGAAGATCGCATTGTGTTTGACCAGGACCTCGCCGTCGTTGAAGAGGAAAGCACGAAGCACCGGCGCAAAGCGGCGGTGCATGACGAGTGATGATCGACTTTTAGCGGCCGCCGCCCTGAGCTGCGAGCACGTAGGATGACAACTCCTGTTCCCCCTACTCTCGGCCTCGTTCTCGCCGGCGGACTTGCGCGGCGCATGGGCGGCGGTGACAAAGCGCGCATCGAGATTGGCGGCGTATCCATTCTCGACCGCGTGCTGGCAACGTTGTCCGCGCAATGCACCGGCATCATCATCAACGCCAATGGCGACCTCAAGCGATATGCCGATACCGGCCTGACCGTGGTGCCCGATACCGTGCCGGACTTTGCCGGGCCGCTGGCCGGGATTCTTGCCGGTCTCGACTGGCTGGCGAAACAGAAGAACGGCGTCGAGTGGATCGTCAGCGTCCCCGGCGACTGCCCTTTTCTCCCAGACGACCTTGTCGAATGCTTGCACCAAGCTCGCCGCAAGATGGGCGCGGGCGTGCCGCTCGCCTGTGCGCGGTCCGGCGAATGGCGTCATCCGGTCGTGGGCTTGTGGCCGCTGGCGTTACGCGAAGATCTGCGCAAGGCGCTGGTCGAGGAGGACCTCCGCAAAATCGAAATCTGGACCGCCCGGCATGGTGTTGCGATCGCCGATTGGCCGGATCAGCCGATTGACCCATTCTTCAATGTCAACACGCCGGAAGATGCGGCGCGAGCCGAACGCATTGCGCTGCAACATACGTGAGAATTTACGCCGGCATGATCACCATCGTCAGGCGTTCATATTTGTTCTAGGTAGCTATAGGTCCGGGAGAGGAGCCAATTCCATGAAGAGCTTCATCATCGCTTGCGTGGCTGCCATCGTCGTTGCCGTAATCGGCGGCGTGGTCTCAACAGCATTCCGGATACGGTGGCAGTTGCCTTCAGCGCCCGAACGAGTGTGCGTCTCGGCGCATAAGCTATCGGCCGTCAGCCGATGAGCGCGGCGTAAGAAAAGAAGCCGACGCGAGTCGCCCGGCTCGATCGCCGTCACGTCTTCTGGAAATTCCAGCAATCCATCGGTCTCGGTCAACGACGTAAGGACGCCCGCGCCGTCCTGCGGATGTTTGACCGCCTCGATTTCGCCATCGGCGGCACGTCTGAGCGCCACGCGCACGTATTCGCGGCGATCTTTCTTTTTCTTGTAGGCGAAGGCCGCGCGCACCGGCAGCGGCATCGACCTTGTCCGGCCGCGCACCGGAAAGTCTGCGCAGCAGCGGTTTCACCACGCGCACGAAGGTGACGAACACCGCGACCGGATTACCCGGCAAGCCGACAAACGCCGCGCTCTCGCCTGCTCTGGGCGCCCCGGATCACCCCCATCGCCACCGGCCGGCCAGGTTTTATTGCGACGCGCCAGAACACGAGGCTTCCAATTCGCTCGACCGCACTGCGCACGTGATCGGCCTCACCGGTTGAAACGCCACCCGAGGTAATTACAAGATCGTGGCCCGCGGCCTTCTTTAATGTGCGTGCAAGCGTGTCCGGATCGTCAGGAAGAATGCCGAGATCGGTCACAGCCGTGCCGAGCCGTTCGAGCAATTCCGTGAGCAGAACGCGATTAGAATCATAGATCGCAGTACTGCTGCGAACCGTCCCAGGTTCAACGACTTCGTCGCCGGTGGAAAAAATCGCAACGTTTAGTCTCCGCCGCACGACGAATCCGGTCAGACCGAGCGCCGCGGCAAGCGCAATGTGCTGGGCCTCGAGCACCGTACCGGCCGGCAGAACGACCGCGCCGGCAGGTACGTCCTCACCCGCAAGACGACGATTGGCGCCGAACTTTAGTCCTTTTGGCACGGTCACGTGTTCGCCTTTGACCGTCACGTCTTCCTGCATGAAAACACTGTCGGCGCCGCTCGGGCATGGCCGCGCCGGTAAAGATACGAATGGCCTGCCCAGGACTTAAGTGCGGCTTGCGCGCGCGCACCGGCCGTCAGTCGGCCTGAGATCGGTCAGCGTCGTATCGCCATCCGGACGTAGATCCGCATGGCGCACGGCGTAGCCGTCGACCGCCGAATTGTCGAATGGCGGCAAATCGACTGGCGCTTTCACATCGCCGGCGACAACTCGGCCGCGCGCGCCATGTAACGGCACATGTTCGGTCTCGGCGACCGGCGCAATACGCTCATCGATCAGACGTTCCATCTCCTCAAGCCGCAAAAGTGGGCCGGAAAACGCGAAGCAGTCATCGGTGAGCTGCACCATTACCCGCTCCGGGCGGTGGCGGCCGCGGCAGAAAGCGTCACGGCACGCTTGAGCAACAGGTCAGCAATTGCGTCAATATCATTGAGATCGACGACCGGGATTCTTGCCTGCGGCAGCGCGACGTCCGATGCAATCGCGACGATATGCGGGTCGTCCGGATGAATAAGTGGCTTGCCGTTCGCGACGCGATGTATTTCCAGTTTGGGAAAGGCATCGCGCTTGAAGCCCTCCACCAGAACCAAATCGACCGGCGACATCTTGCTCACCAGTGCGCGCAAGTCCCATTCCGGCTCCGCACGCAGTTCGTGCAGAATGGCCCAGCGTTTTGCCGACGATATAATGACTTCGGTGGCGCCAGCGGCCCGATGGAAGAAGGAATCCTTGCCCGGCTGGTCCAGATCGAAGCCGTGGTGGGCGTGCTTGAGAGTGGACACCTTGATCCCGCGCGAAATTAGCCGTGGAATCAGCTTGGTAATCAGCGTGGTTTTGCCCGAGCCACTCCAGCCGGCGAGACCGATGATGCGCATGGTCTCCTTATAGCAAAACGCCCGGCTTTGAAGCCGGGCGTTACGCATAGAGGCTTGGGCTATTCGGCGGGCTGGGTTCGCGCACCCTTCGGGCTACGCGCCACTTCATCCTCCAGCCACAGCCTGTGATGCTGCTTGGCCCAGTTGACGTCGACAGTGCCCTCGCCCATGGCCTCGAAGGCGCCTTCCATGCCGATGGTGCCGATGTAGATGTGGCCCAACATGGCGGCGACGAACAGCACGCTGACAACCGCGTGGACGACCTGGGCAATCTGCATGCCCTCGATACCGGTTCCGTAGAACGGGAACAGCAGCAGATAGCCGGTCACCGCCGAGGCGCCGCCGCCGATCACCACGATCCAGTAGATCATCTTCTGGCCGGCATTGAACCGGTAGGCCGGCGGATGGTCCTTGCCGACGATGCCGCCGCCGCGCTTGACCCATTCGACGTCGACACTGTTCGGGATATTGCCGCCGACCCACATCAGGAAGATCAGCACCACGCCGATGGTGAACGGGAAGCTGAGGAAGTTGTGGGCGTATTTCGCAAGCTCCGACCAGGTGGTGAAGGCCTCCGGGCCCGAGCAGCGGCAGCAGCAGCGGCTTGCCGAAGGTGATGTTGAGGCCAGAGAGCGCCAGGATGATGAAGCAGCTCGCGGTCATCCAATGGACGAAGCGCTCGAAGGCGTTGAAGCGTACGATCTTGCGGCCCGACCGCCCGTTCTCGATCTTGACCATGCCGCGCGACAGATAAAACAGCACCAGTAGCCCCAGCATGCCGAGCACGGCGATGCCGCCGATCCAGCGCAAGGTCACTTCATGGAAGTGACGCCATTCGCGTCCGGCCGGCTGCTCCAATACGTAGGACCTCACGTCCGGAATAGTGCCGCGACCCTGGATCCTGCTGAGCTCGCTCGAGCAGCTGCTGCTCGTTGACCGAACTCGCGGTCGGATTGACCGAACTCGGCTGCTGCGCCGATACCGGCGTCGCAACGGCGACGATGAACTGCGAGCGCGAGAGCGCCGGCGATGAAGCGGATATGTGTAAAAGGCTTCGCCATGTCATCCTCTCCCCTTTGACTTGCAATTTTTTATTGGCGTAACCGGCGGCGTCGGAGAACCGCGAGCCGCCGGCAGAAATCAGGTTGCAATCGACTCGCGATAGGCCGTCTGCCAGCCCCAGGCGCCGGAGCCGTAGCCGCGCTTCGACACTCGCTCCTTGTAGATCTGCGCGATGATCTCGCCGTCACCGGCCAGCAGCGACTTGGTCGAGCACATCTCGGCGCACAGCGGCAGCTTGCCTTCGGCGAGACGGTTGGCGCCGTATTTCTCGAACTCCTCCTTGCTGCCGTCGGCTTCCGGGCCGCCGGCGCAGTAGGTGCACTTGTCCATCTTGCCGCGCGAGCCGAAGTTGCCGACCTTCGGATATTGCGGCGCGCCGAACGGGCAGGCGTAGAAGCAATAGCCGCAGCCGATGCACAGATCCTTGGAGTGCAGCACCACCGCGTCCGCGGTGGTGTAGAAGCAGTTCACCGGGCAGACGGCCGCGCAGGGCGCGTCGGTGCAGTGCATGCAGGCCATCGAGACCGAGCGTTCGCCGGGCTTGCCGTCATTGATGGTGACGACGCGCCGGCGGTTGATGCCCCACGGCACCTCGTTCTCGTTCTTGCAGGCGGTGACGCAGGCGTTGCATTCGATGCAACGATCGGCGTCGCAGAGAAATTTCATACGTGCCATGGTCGTTGCTCCTTACGCCGCTCTGATCTGACAGAGTGTGGCTTTGGGTTCTTGCATGCCGGTAACCGGATCGAAGCCGTAGGTGGTGAGCGTGTTGACGCTCTCGCCCAGCACGATCGGATCGGCGCCCTTTGGATAGTTGCCGCGTTGATCGACGCCCTGGAACCAGCCGGCGAAGTGGAACGGACACCAGGTCACGCCCTTGCCGACGCGTTCGGTCACCAGCGCCTTCATGCGGCAGGCCTTGGCGCTGTCCATCTCCGCGCCGGTCACCCAGACCCAACCGCCGTCCTTGATGCCGCGTTCGGTGGCATCGGCAGGATTGATCTCGATGAACATGTCCTGCTGCAGCTCGGCGAGCCACTTGTTGGATCGCGTCTCTTCGCCGCCACCTTCGTATTCGACCAGACGGCCGGACGAGAGGATGAGCGGGAACTGCTTGGCGATGCCCTTGTCGACCGCCGCCTTCTGCACGATCGAAGCCGACGTTCGGCATGCGGAACTGCTTGGCGTTCGGCAAGGTCGGATATTTGGCGACCAGCTCCGGCCGCGGCGTGTAGATCGGCTCGCGGTGTGTCGGGATGGCGTCGGGCAAGCCGAACGCATTGGCGCGCGCCTTGCCGTTGCCGTACGGGATGCAGCCGTGCGTCGATGGCCACGCGCTGGATGCCGCCCGACAGGTCGATCGACCATGACACCGCGTCAGGCGTGGTCGGATTGACCTTGTTGATCACGGCGAGTTCGGCTTCGGTGAGATCCTTGTCCCAGCCGAGCTTCTTGAGCACGCCGTAGGTGAACTCCGGATAGCCGTCCTTGATCTCGGAGTCCTTGGAGTAATAGCCGTTGCCGAGCAGGCTGACCTTGCGGGTGCTGCCGTCGGGCAGCTTTTCCTCGCGTTCGACGCCGAAGCGGGCGCGGAACGTGCCGCCGCCGTCCTTGATCGAAAGGTTGGTGTTGTAGAGCAGCGGCGTGCCGGGATGCTTGAACTCCGGCGTGCCCCAGCACGGCCACGGCAGACCGTAGTAGTCGCCCTGGTTCGGACCGGTCGTGGCCTTCTGCGTGCGCATGTCGAAGTCGCGCCTGATTCGCCATGTGCGACTTCAGCCGTTCCGGCGACTGGCCGCAGTAGCCGGTGGACCAGCCGCCGCGATTGATCTCGCGGAGGACGTCCTCGGCCACCGGCACGTTGTTCTCGACCTTGATGTTCTTGAACATCATGTCGGCAAAGCCGAGCTTCTTGGCGAGGAGATACATCACCTCGTTGTCGTCCTTCGACTCGAAGATCGGCTTGACGATCTGCTCGCCCCACTGGATCGCCCGGTTTGACGCCGTGCGCGAGCCGCTGGTCTCGTAGCTGGTGGCGATCGGCAGCAGATAGGTGCCGTTCTTGCGCTCCGGGGCCAGCGCCGCCCAGGTGGTCGGATGCGGGTCGCAGACCACCAGCAGTTCGAGCTTCTCGATGCCTTTTTGCGCCTGCGGCATGCGCGTCACGGTGTTGCCGCCGTGGCCCATGACAAACATCGCCTTGATGTTGTCCTTCTGGCCGACATCCTTCTTGTCGTAGAGCGTCGCGTCGAACCACCGGGTCGACGGAATGCCCGGCGTGTTCATCGTGTTGGTGACCTTGCCGTCCGCCGCGGTCGACTTGTCGAAGCGATCGACGAACCACTGATAGTCGACTTCCCAGACGCGCGACCAATGCCGCCACGCGCCTTCGACCAGGCCGTAGTAGAGCGGCAGCGTCACGATATCGAGGCCGAGATCGGTTGCCCCCTGCACGTTGGTGTGGCCGCGGAAGATGTTGGCGCCCTTGCCGGGACCGCCGACATTGCCGGTGGCCAGCAGCAGGATGCAGCTCGCGCGAACGGTGGCCGTTCCGACGGTGTGCTGGGTCTGCCCCATCGCCCAGATCAGGCACGATGGCTTTTCGGTCGCGAACATCTTGGCGACGCGCTCGAGCTGTGCACCCGGAACGCCGCTGACGCGCTCGACTTCCTCCGGATTCCACTTCTCGACTTCCTTGCGGATGTCGTCCATGCCGTAGACGCGCTGTTCGATGAACTCCTTGTCTTCCCAGCCGTTCTTGAAGATGTGCCACAGCATTCCGTAGATCACCGGAATGTCGGTGCCGGGCCGCAGCCGCACATATTCGGTGGCGTGCGCGGCGGTGCGGGTTAGCCGCGGATCGGCGACGATGAAGTTCGCCCGATTGAGCTCCTTGCCTTCGAGCAGGTGCTGCAGCGACACCGGATGCGCTTCGGCCGGATTGCCGCCGAGGAAGAACAGCGTCTTCGAGTTGCGGATGTCGGTGTAGCTGTTGGTCATCGCGCCGTAGCCCCAGGTATTGGCTACGCCGGCAACCGTCGTCGAATGGCAGATGCGCGCCTGGTGATCGGAGTTGTTGGTGCCCCAGAACGCGGCAAGCTTGCGATTGAGATAGGAGCCTTCGTTGGTGAACTTGGCCGAACCGAGCCAATAGACCGAATCGGCGCCTGACTTGGCCCGGATATCCATCAGCTTGTCGCCGATCTCGTTGATCGCGACGTCCCAGGAAATCCGCGTCCACTGGCCGTTCACCAGCTTCATCGGATAGCGCAGGCGGCGGTCGCCGTGCACCAGTTCGCGCGTCGCGGCGCCCTTGGCGCAATGCGATCCGCGGTTGATCGGGCTGTCCCAGGCCGGCTCCTGGCCGACCCACACGCCGTTCGACACTTCGGCGAGCACCGTGCAGCCGACCGAACAATGCGTGCAGATGTTCTTGCGGATGGTGGCGCCGGCGACATTCGGGCCGGCCGCTTCCGCCTTGCGCACGCTGGCGAGTGGAAGCGCGCCGATGGCTGCGAGACCTCCGGCAACCAGACCGGATTTGCGCAGGAAGGATCGGCGATCAAGACCGCCGCCCGTTTGACTGCCAATCGTCGCTGCAAGGCTGCTGCGACGCGTCTGGCGTTCTGTTCTCTTGATCAACACGGCTCAGCCTCCCTTAGCTCGGATAACGGTTGACCTTGTAGAAGGCCTGCACGTCGGCGGAGTTCGCCTGGTAGCGGGCCTTTTTCATTTCCGCGTCGGTCTCGGAGGCGACGGCCTCGGTCGCCAGCGGCGCCGCCGCGGTCACCGCAACACCCGCGCCGGCACCGATCGCGCGCAGGAAGTCGCGACGGCCTAGCTTCGATTTTTCCTGTTGTTTCATCGCCGTTCCCTCCTCGGAATTTCCGTTCGTCTTTTCGCTCGCCTCAACTCGGCAGCTCAAAGGCTTCCGCCTCGATATCTCATGAAGATGCGGCCGACCGTTCCCAGCCGCCGGTAGAAATCCGCCGCCCCGGCCTGCTCGAGATCGGCGAAAAAGCGTCCGATCCACGGCGCCATATGCTTGTCGAAGATCATGCGGTCGGAATCGGGCGGCGCCGGCAGACGACGGCTCGCCAGTCCCGACATGATCTCGCACAGAATTCCGGCGTGATCCTCCGGTTCGCAGATGCCCTCAGCGCGCGCGATACCGATGTTCGCGAGATCGTCGCGCAGCCGCGCCAGCGGACGCTCGTGCAGAAAGCCGGTGAGATAGTAAGAGCCGTAGGGCATCAACTCGCCGCGGCCGAGACCGATGAACAGATCGAAGAACTCGCGCTCGACGCGTTCGACCGTTGGCTTGCTCGGCAGCTTCAGCGAGCGCGGCATGCGCCAACGCCGAGCGGTGTGGCATCGGCGCGCAGTTCGGACAAACCTGGACAGCAGCGTGCGCATCCGGCGCACGCGTCAGCAGCGCAGCGATCAGCGCATATTCCTGCGCGCGCGCGATATCGACTTCGTCGATGTCGCCGGCCATCTCATTTTCCGCCGTAAAGATCTGGCCGCAGTACAGCGCGATCGACTCCGGTAACGGCTTCGACCGACACGACGCGTTCGGCGGGAATGCGAATCCAATTTGAGACCGAGGGTTGGGAAATGCCGATCTGACGCGCAAGCTCGCTGACGCCGCCAGCGGCGCGAATGGCTTCGGACAGTCCCGGATCCCGCATCCGACTCTCGTCTCACTTGCGAATAGTTATAATGAAAGCCTAGCGGCCCAACGAAGAGTGGGTCAATAGCTTGAGGCTATAAGAGCCGCATTCAGGTATTCCGGCATTTCATTGCGGCATCGCGCTACCGTGACGACGCGGTTTTATTCCCGGAACTGATCGAATGATTCATTTGAATCATTCGTGTTGCGTTGCAACATCCTCGTCGCGTTGCGACCGACTATTGCTTTCCGAACTCGCCGACCTGCTGTGGTTCAGCCTTGGCCGGTTCATTTGCCGCCGGAATGTCAGCACTCATGTCTGATTTATCCGGCAGACGCGCCGCCGGCGCCACAGCAGGTGTTTTCGCCGGCAATTTGGCATCCGTTTCGACCTTCCCCGAAGATCTCGGCGACAAGCTTTTTGACATCATACTTTGGATCAAGAGCGCCAAAACCTGGCATGGCCTCGGGATCGGTGAAATCCCAGGCGTTCTCCGCCAGTCCAACGAAGTCGCGGATTGCCGGATCCGCTGTCCAAGCGCGACGAAGTGCCGCATGCTTGAGCGCTGAAGGCACGCCGGGCTGAAAAAAGGCCGTTATGTCGGAATTGGCGCTGATCGATTCGAGCGAGGGCAGCTTTGTTAGATCGAATTCCGGCGCCGGCGGGGCGTCCGCCTCGAGTGGGCGTGCGGCAATGGCGTTGATCGGGCTTGGTTTCCTGTGTTGCGGGACCGTCCACAGCTCCCGCTGTCGGCTTCTCCGGCCTGCGCATTCTCGTTGGCGGTGTCGCGCTTGCGGCGCGACCAGCGGGAGAGGAATTTTTCCTGATCGCTCATTTGCGATCCTCGCGCAGAGACGGTCCATGCCGTCCCAACGCTTCTGGATTGGCACGATCGCGCTTACGTTTCACGAACACCTGCTCGACATGGTGCTCGGCGACGAAAGCCGCAATCGTTTCCTGTATGGGCTTCGGCATCGCTACGGTCTCCACCAGATTGACGCCGGTTTCGGTCATAGCCTCACCTTCGGCGGGATCAGCCGTGACTGTTGCCAGTTCGTAAGGTGGGTCGCCTTCGACCGGACGCAGGATGATCCACAGCAGCGGCTTTTCCGAATGTAAATTGTCGCGATAGTTAGCCGTTTCCGTTCGATACAATTCGATGTCGGTTGCGCCCACGTAGAACGTCGCACGCCCGCCATCGTCGGACAGCTTGGTCCATGAGGGCGTGTCGGGAACACCTATCAGCACACCGACCGGACGCCAGTGAAAGTCAGCCCACGGACTCGCGCTTTTGCTACGCTCGACCACGACGCCGACGGAGATGCTCGCAAGCGAACACAGCGCTCAACTGACAGCCTCCAGATGTCGGATCGGCAAGCCGGTCGCCAGATTCTGCGGCTTCATGCGAATGGTCTTGTCGGATGTCATTGCCAAGATCAGGTAGACCGGCTCGCCTCTGACCCTGTCCAACACGATCGATGGATCGCGGAAGTTCAGGCCGAACAGCCCGACCACCCGCGACATGGTGGTCTCGTCGATTTCCTCACCGTTCCACATCATATCCCCGATCTTGGTGGCATCGGCGTCAAGCCCGACATACCAGGCTAGCGACACTTCCCGCAGCTCGGTGAGCGGTTCGATGGTCACCTCAACGCCAAGCACGTGCGCGATCCAGCGCTGCATCGCCTCGGCCAGCGCTTCAAGCCCGGCGCGCCCGGCGGTGAGATCGATCGCCATGTCAAATTGGTCGCTGCGCTCCCAATAACTCTCGGCATTCTCGTCGTTGAGAATGTCGATTTCGGCCTCGGCCGGAATTCCCAGCATCGAGACGAGCGGTGTCACTGGCGTAGTATTGATGCCACCGATGGTCTCTTCGTCCGCCGCGATTAGCGAATTTTCGTGCAAAGTGACCCGCTGGGTGCGAAAAAACATCTCGGCGGCACGCACCACACGCGCATCGGTAGCGCCGTCGAGCGCATTGCGCAGGATCGCGTGCACAAGCTGGTTGACGAACAATGGCGGCGTATTGCCGGCACCGTTGCGCGTCAGCTCGGCATAGGCGGCTTCCAATGTCTTATGGCGCAGCAGCAGATCGCGGAATGCGATCAACAATTGCCAGTTCTCGCGCGCGTCGGCATCTGCAATTGCGGCGATATCGGACGCCGACACCGCCAGGCGTGGATTCGCGAGCAACGCGCCGTGCAGCGTGCGCTCGACCGCACAGGCTTCCGGTGGCGGAATTAGCTCCGGACGCGCCAGATAAACTTTCAGAAATTCATCGGTGACCAGCAGCCCACCGCCTTGGTCGCGATCAAGCAGATGATGGCCGCAGGAAATCCAGAAGTCCTTCATTTGCGCTCCTGCCCCGCCAGGCCAACCAAGATCGACGGGCTCAGCTCCCTGCTCGTCGTCATCGCCTTCAACCTCCAGAAAGGAAAACGCGCGCGCCGGCTTTGGCCCGATGCGCGGGCGCAACGTCCGAAACGCCTCATGAATGCCGTCCGTCCTCCACGGTACGATGCACGGCAACCAACGTGTCGGTAGGATGATTGCAGAGCGAGGCAGCGAACGCGAATTCTTCCTCCGCCGCCGCGACAGCGTCGGCGACGCTGGGCGCGCCAAAGTGCGCCACCAGTTGCTTGGCCAGCAATTCGATCGCCCCCAGCCGGTCGTCTTCGTTGGCCTCGACGATCTGCACCAACGTTGACCAGCCGAGCGAAGACACGCCGAGAAATCCGCTGCGGAAAGCGGAGCGGGCCTTGCCCTCGAGCGTGGCGGGATCTGTGTTCCAAAACACGAAGGCACCAGACACTGCCCATTCGCCGGGCTCGGCCGCTTGCTCGAACACGAACGTATCCGATGGATCGAGGCGTATGGTGCGCAAGAGTTTCACGCGCGCGGCCCCTTGGTCTTGAGATCGAGCCAGCCGGGTTTGCCGAGTAGGGCCACCAGCTCCTTCCGCTCAACCTGGGCCTTTCCCATGCGGCGTACCAGCAGATCGCCGTTCTTGTCGATATCGCGGCGCAGGCCATTCTCGATCGGCAGACGCGCCAGATAACTCTTCGCCACCGCGTCGAAGCCGCTCTCCTGCCAGGAATCGATCGCGACCATAAAATGCCGCGCGAAGCTCTCGACCAATTGGTTGGACAAGACGTCGGTGAAACCCTCTTCCTCAAGCGCAGTGACTAGCGGATTCAATCCCGGCTCGGTACCGGTCATCGAGACGGTACGGATCATGGCGCCGAACACCAGCCACGGCGGAACTTCGTCCTCTTTTATTCCTTGCGGCCAGCTTAGCCGTCCGCCGCCCACCAGCCCCTGATTGATCGAAATAGAACCCGGCCAATCAATCGCGATCTCGGTTTCCGGCTGCGCGTATGTCGCCAGTGCATCGGCCAGCGCCACCATTCCGGCATAGAAAGCACGACGCGCCTGGCGTAGCGGCTCGTCCGGCTCCAGCACCACGGCAAATTCGACGAGATCGAAGCGCCCGACATAAACCAGCGTGCCGGCGCCCTGCTCACCCGCAATCGATGTTGCGTGCGCGAAGGCGTCGCCCAATTCGCGCAAGCGCACCGGCGTAAATAGGGGTGGCAGCGCCAATTCGGGCGTAAGCTGCGGTCGCGAGCGGGCCGGCGTGTCCAGCGGCATTGTTCCTCGCTGTTACTTTCTTGTTTGAATACCTATAATTATAGCTGCAGAAGGCCCCGAGGCCAGTCCCGCGGCGGCGAGGTATATAGTGTAGGCGATGCCGCAACCGGCAAATCGCCCTTCATTCGCGGGTTAGTGCAAAGGTTAATGAGCCCGATGGCCGATCGGCCGCGTAACGTCCTGATCTGTTCCTGCGAAGACACCGTGCCGCTCGACGGCGAAACGGTGCGCCGTGTTTGCCGCGACTCTGTGGTGGTCGAAGGCCGCCAGTTCTGCCGAGCCGAGCTCGAACGTTTCCGCAAGCTCGCGGCCGGCGGTGAGCCGATGGTCGTCGCCTGCACGCAAGAAGCCCCCTTGTTTGACGAAGTCACGGCCGGGATCGAAGGTAGCGGCGCCATCACATTTGTAAATATTCGCGAGACCGCCGGCTGGTCGAAGGACTCCAAGGCGGCAGGGCCGAAAATGGCGGCCCTGATCGTAGCCAGCACAGAGCCGACGCCGGACTTTCCGTTCGTCAGCCTCAACAGCGAAGGCGTGACGCTCATCTACGGCAAGGATGAGCGGGCAATCGACGCCGCCAATTTGCTCAAAGAGCATCTCGACGTCACCGTGCTGATCAAGCCGGAAGCCAAAGTCACGCCAATGCGGGTCACTGAGTTTCCGGTGGTGAAGGGCACTGTGCGTACTGCCAAAGGTTACTTGGGCGCGTTCGAGGCCACGGTCGATGAATATGCTGCGCCGAGCCCCTCCTCGCGCGAATTTCTTGAATTCGGGCCGCCACGCAATGGCGCGGTATCGCGCTGTGACATTCTCATTGATCTCTCGGGCGGCCCGGCGCTGTTCAGCGCCGCCGATCTGCGCGATGGCTATTTACGCGCCGATCCGGGTGATCCGGCTGCGGTCTTGCGCGCAGTGCTCAAGGCGCGGGATCTGACCGGCACATTCGACAAGCCGCGCTACATTTCCTTTACAGACGATCTTTGCGCGCATTCGCGCTCGAAGATCGTTGGTTGCCGCCGTTGCCTCGATCTTTGCCCGACTGGCGCAATCACACCGGCCGGCGATCACGTCGCTATCGATGCACATATTTGCGCTGGATGTGGACAATGCGCTGCCGCATGTCCGACCGGCGCCGCCAGCTACGCCTTGCCACCGTCCGATGCGCTGTTGCGCAAGTTGCGTACACTCCTGTCCGCCTACCGCGAATCTGGCGGCAAACCGGCAATCTTGTTGTTTCATGATGGCGAGCATGGCGGTGAATTGATCGACGCGCTTGCACGTCACGGCGACGGGTTGCCCGCCAATGTGCTGCCGGTCGAGGTAAATGAAGTTACGCAAGTCGGGCTCGAAGCAGTCGCGGCGGCAATTGCCTATGGCGCTACGGCCGTTCGCTTGCTCATTCGCTCCAAACCACGTCACGACGTTTCTGGCCTTTACAAGACAGTTGCACTGGCTGAACCGATCCTGGCCGGACTCGGCTTCAACGGAACACGTGTAGCAACAATCGAAACTGACGACCCTGATGTACTCGGCGATACGCTACGCGCGATTGCTCCGTTGGATGGTACGGCTAGGCCAGCGACCTTTTCTGCGACCGGCCGCAAGCGCGAGGTGATGCGGCTGGCCCTTCGCGAGCTGCACGCAGCCGCCCTCGCACCAGTCGATGTCATACCGCTGCCGGAAGGGGCGCCGTTTGGCACGGTCGAAGTCAAGATCGAGGGATGCACATTATGTCTGTCGTGCGTATCGGCGTGTCCGACCGGCGCACTTTCTGACGATCCTGAGCGACCGATGCTGCGGTTTGCCGAAGACGCCTGTGTGCAATGCGGGCTATGCAAGGCAACCTGTCCGGAGAAGGTGATCAGCCTGACGCCGCAGATCGATTTCCGGGCCGCCACTGCCATGAGCCGCATCATCAAGCAGGAGGATCCGGCCGAGTGCATTCGGTGCGGCAAGCCATTCGGCGTAAAGAGTTCTGTCGAGCGGGTCGTCGCCAAGCTCGAAGGCAAACACTGGATGTACAAAGACTCAATGAAACGGCTCGATGTAATCCGGATGTGCGAGAATTGCCGCGTCGCCGCAATGGCGGAAGAACAATTTGATCCGTTTGGCGCACCGCAGCGGCTGCGGGCACGCACCACGGACGACTATCTGCGCGAACGCGAGGAAAAGGGCGAGGGTTAGCTACTTCTTCTTCGTCGCCTTGGCGAGAAATTTTACAAGCGCCTGACGATCCTCGGCCGATCCGATCGTTTGCTCCGGCATCTTGGTGCCGGGCGTGTAGTGGGCGGGCCCAATCTCGAACAATTTCGACACAGTTTCTGGCGTCCACACAATATCGAGCTTTTTCAGCGCCGGTGAAAAGTTGTAGCCCGGCAACGTCGCAATGCGGCGCCCGAATACGCCTGAAAGCGTTGGACCAGCTTTGTTGCCTTCATCGGACGACAAGGTGTGGCAGGCGACACAGGCGCGGAAAATCTCGGCACCATGGTCGCCGGCAAAAGCCGCCAGCGGATCCTCGGGCGTGCCGACTACGACCACGTCAACCGGCTCACCGCTCGTTGCGTCCCACCGGCGGATGATTCGATCGGCGCCGCCCGTCAATAACGTGCGACTGTCGGGAAAGAATGCCACCGACCAGACCGGCAAGCCCGGGCCAACCAGCGTATGCGCGAGCTTGCGCGTCCTGCGTTCGATTACCGCTACCGAGCCGCGGACACCGGCTGCGGCGATCAGATTGCCGTCGGGTGAGATGGCGATAGCGATAACTGGCGTGGGCGATGCCTCGGCTTCGGCAATGATCTCGCCTTTCGGCGACAAGAAATAGATCTTGCCGTTTGCGCCGGCGGCAGCGATTTCCCCGTCAGGCGCAACTACCACAGCATTGAGCGGGGTCGGTAAGTTGCGGACAATCTCGCCGCCGTCTTGCAGCGACCAGATACGCACCGTCGCATCGTAGCCCGCACTGACTACACTCTTTCCGTCCGGCGAGAAGGTGACTCCGTTGACGTTCTGCGCATTGCCTTCAAGCACACGTGTTTCACCGCCGTCCAGCGGCCACAAACGGATAGTGCTATCCCATGATGCGGAGGCGAGAATCGCACCATCGGACGAGACCGCCACGCTCGCAATCGGCCCAGTGTGGCCATCGAGAATCTTGTCGGGCTGCTGGTGTCCCGGAGTCCAGATCGCGACGTGGGCGTCTGCGCCGGCAGTGACGATGCGACCGTCTTTCACATAGGCGACCGCGTTCACCGCGCCGTCGTGGAAACGTAACACCTGCTCGGCGGCATTGCGTGCGAGCGACCAGCGGATCGCCGACGTGTCGAAGCTGCCGGACACTGCATGAATACCATCCGGTGAAATCGCCAGCGCCCGCACGGGCCCGCCGTGGCCGCGCAGTTGGGCCTGCGCAGCACCGAACGTCAGCGGCAGCAACAGCAAACTGATGCTTAGACGTTTGATCAAGTACAGCATCGTACTATCCAGTATAATTAGCCGCGCGGCAGAATTTAGTCGTCGCTCGGATCCATTCCGAGCGTGCGCACGCGGGCGCGTGTCTTCTCATCACGCAACGCAGCGAGGAATGCCTGCACCGCCGGGCGCTCACGTCGTTTGTCCACGACGAGAAAATCGAAGTGCTCAGGCGACACTGGCAGGAAGCCGAGGCCGTAGAGCTTGGCCACCGGCTCGATGGCGAGACCCCAGTCGGCGCGGCCCTGCGCGATCGCCGCAGCAACCGCATTGTGGGATTTCGGCTGATTGGCGTAGCCCGGCGGCCGCGTGCCATCGAGCAACTTATCGATCAACACGCGCGTGCCCGCACCGGCGTTGCGATTGACCATCAGGGCGGATGCATCGGCCAGCACGAATTTCAACGCCTCTTGCGCGCTGCGACCCTTGAAACGCACATCATCCGGCCGAAACAATATGCCCTGCATTCGCCGCCAACCCGGTACCAGCGATAGGCCCGGCGCCGTCAGATGCTTATTATATTGTCCGCTTGCCGGATCGATCAGATGCACCGGGGCTATATCGCATTCGCCGCGGTTTGCGGCCGCCACGCCACCCAAACTGCCGACGGCCAAAGTCCGGGCCGAGAAACCACGATCGGCGAGCGCCCCTACCACCACATCGAGCGCCACGTCGTGGCTACCCACGATCACCACGTCTGGTGCGCGCGCGGCGCTACCAATCAATGTTACTTGCACCTCGCTGTCGGCGTCGAGCACCGATGCGAGCGATTCGATCTCGAGAAAACCATCCGCCTGCGAGAAACTGGTTACTGCCCCCGAGCCTTTGCCGGTGGGGAATGCAATTGTCCCGTCCTCGCCCTCAACCAATGACACCAGCACGAACTCCTTGCGACCGAGCTCAGATGCGACGCGTACTGGTATGCGAGCGTTGATCGTCTGTGCGGCCTCGGGCGGCAGGCCGGCAAGGGCGCGGATTACCGGCGCAACGAAAGCGTGGAAAGTAAAGATCGCCGAAGTTGGAAAACCGGGTAGCACCGCAATCGGCTTGTCCCCGGCAACGCCGAGACAGAGCGGCTTTCCCGGCTTGAGTGCAACGCCATGCACAAGAATTCCCGGCTTGCCCAGCTGCGACACAACGCGATGTGACAAATCGCCCGCACCTTTCGATGTGCCGCCGGAGAGGACCACCATATCGCTCGCGGCGAGCGCTTCGCGCACGGCCTTTTCCAGCTCCAGCGCACTGTCAGGATAGGCGCCGAAAACAATCGGCTCGCCCCCGGCTTCGGAGACGGCAGCCGCGATAATCGCGCTGTTGCTATCATACACGCCCGCTGGCTTTAGCGGCTTGCCCGGCTCGACCAGCTCGTCGCCGGTCGAGAGCACTGCAATTTTCGGTCGTCCCACCACTTCGATAGTGTTGAGACCACAGGTCGCCAACATGCCTATCTCTCGCGCGCCAATGCGCGTGCCCCGCCGCAATAATGTCTCGCCGCGCGCGATGTCCGAGCCAGCGTAGGAAACAAACTGCCCCGGCGCAGTGGCGCGGCGTAGCTCAATGCGCGGACGACCCTCCTCGATCAGTTCCGTCTGCTCAATCATCACGACCGCGTCAGCACCGCGCGGGATGACACCACCGGTGGCGATCGCAGAACACGTGCCGGGCGCGACTGTAACAACTGGCGCATAGCCGCAGGCAATGACTTCCGTATTGAGCACGAGCACTTTCGGATTGCCGTCGTTGGCACCGACCGTGTCGGCTGCGCGCACGGCAAAGCCATCGACGTTAGAGCGGTCGAATGGCGGCGCATCGACCCCGGCGATCACGTCCTGGGCAAGCACGCGTGTGCGCGCATCGGCAAGCGTTACGGCCTCGGCAGGGAGCGGCGTGAGGTCGAGATGCTGCTCGAAGCGAACGCGCGCTTCTTCCACCGACACAACTTCAAGGAACTGCTCCTGTCGAGCCGCGGCGCGCACACGTGCAATCAAGTCGCTTTCTCCGCTCGGTCGAAGCTTTCGGGTCTCGCTCATTTTTTGACACTCATGGCCACGGCCTTACCTGAACGGATGTGCCGGCGGAATATCCTTCGCTGTCCGCCGGCACCAAAATCCATCCATCCGATCGAGCAAGCGACGACAAGGGCAGATATTTCGTTGCGAGTGGCTCCGCCTGTCCCCCGTTGCGGCGCACAGGAACGACTTCGGCTAAACCCACGGTCGAGCTGACTTTGCGCGTGAGCGTCAAGGTCTCGGCCGGTTCGTTTTCGCTACTCTTGGTGGCCGCGAGCCGATCGAGCATGCGTCGCCCTACCACGAGCCAGACGCTGAGCGCGGCATCGAGCCTTCCCGGTAACAACAGCACAGGCCGGGCGCCGACGAAGCCCAACGCAACGGTTTCACCCGGCGTGAGCGCGACGCCATGCACTGCGAGCCGCCCCTCGCGCGTAAGTGTCTGCACACTGCTATCGTTGCGCCCGCTGCCCGTTCCGCCGATTGCAACGATTGCGTCCGCACTTTCGGCGGCCATCGCAACATCGAGACCTCGGCCACTATCGTCCAGCCGCGCAGTACCGCCTCGGCGCTCGATATCAGCCGTCACCAGACGGGCAGTGGCGCTGATAATGCCACTGCCGCGCACTGGCAGAACGCGAATGCGCGGTTCACGCACTGTAATGCGCGCAATCCCGGCAGCGGAGAAGGCGGCAAGATCGGTGACACGCAAACGCTCTCCGGCCCGCCGCAATGGAATTGCCGGATCAGTATCGCCACCCGCCTGCAATACACCGTCACCCGGATTAATTGGGATGAGTGCCTCGGCAAGTCCGCCGGTAACTTTCACTGTGTCGAGCGGCGCGACGCTGTCAGTTCCGGCGGGCAACGCCTGTCCTGTCTCAATGCGTGATGGCGTGCCCACAAGTAGAGACGGAGCATAGTTCCCGGCGCCCAGAGTTTCATCGGCACTCAATGCCCAGCCGTCCTGCAACGCCAGTGCTGACGCGGGGCGGGCCGGTGCCAATGCGTCGGCGGCGAGCGTGCGCCCTGCGGCCGAAGACACTTCGATGGTCCGCTGGGTGACCGGTTTCACCTCCGCGTCGATCATTACCAGCACATCGGCGAGCGGCGTCAGCCGTGAAATCTTTTGTATTGCCTCGGACACCGCCATTTGCCGTGCTTGACCTTGTTGCACTCAGAGACTTCAGTTTAGCTCAACAACGCGGTTGATACAGGCGGCTTTCTATTGGTGAAATCGGGAGAACCGGCGTGTTTACGACCACAAAAGACAGGGCTCTTCTCACTACCACCACCGGAGCGTTGCCCCGCCCAACCTGGTACACCGAGAACCTCCGTGGCATTCCGCTCTCGCAAGGATTTTCACGCCTCGCCTATCGCGAGCAGCATTTCGACTGTCTCGCCTGCCATGTCGCTGCCCAGCACCGCGCAGGTATTGACATCTTCGTCGATGGTGACACCCGGCTCGATGATGACGTCGCCGGCCGTGCTTGGGTTAGCTACGTCACCGAACGCGTTGCCGGCATCGGCGCACCACGCGTGGAGGTGCCGCCCGCCGGCTTCATGGCGGATAAAGGCCCGGGCGATTTGATGTGGGAGGTGATCGAAACGCGCATGACGCCGCCCGCGAGCGGCAAGATCGGCGAAACGACATTGCAGCTCGATCGTGCCTACAAAGCGATTGCACCGATGAGTGACAGGCCGGTGAAGATTGGCTCGATCTCGGCACAAATTCTTGCGCTAATGCTCACGAATGAGCACTACAAGAACCGGCTTGATTTGCTGATGGATCTGTCAACCGCACTCAATAAAGAGTATCACGCGCTTGCAGATGCCGGCGCTCCACTCGTGCAGATCGAGGAGCCCGCAATCCACCAAGTGATTGCCGACCCTAAGCAACCGATCAAGCCAGAGCAATGGATTGAAGCTTTCAACGCCGAGGTCAAGGGGTTGCGTAAAAAGTGCGAAGTGTGGTGCCACACCTGCTGGGGCAGTCCTGCGGCACAGCGGGTCGCAAATAAGGATCAATCCTACAAGGCGGCGCTGCCCTACCTCGACCAGCTCGACGTTGACGTGCTTACCGTTGAAGGCGCGTTCAACCGTGGCATGGACCTCGAACATGTCGGCAAGATGATTTCGAAAGACAAGAAGATCGCACTTGGGGTTATCAGCCACCGGACGCTGCAAGTGGAGCGTCCGGAGGAAGTGGCCGATCTCATTCGCAAAGCGTTGAAATATATTGAACCCGAAAGGCTCATCCTGACTAGCGACTGCGGCTTTGGCCGGCAGTCAATGAGCAGGATGCACGCGTTCTACAAAATGGTGGCACTCACGCGCGGAACCAACATCGTGCGCAAGGAACTAGGGATCAAGGAAGCCTATATCCCGGCGACCGACAAGCAGCTGTCGATGGTCCCACTTAGCGCATGACTGAAACGGTCATGAATCTGCGAGGATTGAAATGTCCGCTGCCGGCGCTGCGGGTGCGCAAAAAACTGTCAGCGTTGAAATCCGGAGACCTGATCGTGGCGGAATGCACCGATCCGCTGACGACGATCGACATTCCGAATCTACTGCGCCAGACCGGCGACACTCTGGAAGGAAAAAGCGAGCTGGAAGGCGTGCTTAGTTTTCGCATCCGTAAAGCCTGACGCCGCGCCTCAGTCGAGGTGAAAGCCCTTGGCGCGAACGAAGGTGCCAAAATCAGCGCGCAGCGGCACGGAGTATTGTCGTGCCTTGTCCTCCGACCAACCGTAGATGTCATTACGTCCGAAGCGCTCAAGCTCGCGCTGATTGCGATACGGGCGCGTGGACTCGCGCCTTCGGTCGTAGGCAGCGATCTCTTCAAGATACTTTTCGGTAAAGCACTCCTCATGCACGGTCGTGCTGAGCGACAGCCGAGGAGTGATGCTACCCTTCTCCGCAGGCCACCCAAGACACATGCCGGCGATCGGAATAACTTTTTCGGGCAGAGCGAACATTTCGCTGATGGTCGCGGCGTGATCGCGAATGACGCTGATCGGGCAGCAACCGAGGCCAACTGCCTCAGCCGCACGCAAAAGCGTTGTCATGACGATGGCGGCATCGACTGTCGCATTGAAAAACAAATCGAGGTGATCGTTGGGAAATGGCTTTTGACGCATTTTGGAAATTTGCGGCAGCCTCCGGCCGTTGGCGAGAAAGACAAGAAATACAGGCGTCTCGCGCAGCCATGGCATTTCAGGAAGCAGTTCGGCGATGGCGTTAATTTTCGCCCTGTCGCGCACAACCAGGATATCGGCCTGCTGAAGATCACTTTTCGATGGCGCCGATAGGGCGCAGGCGCATAGCAATCGCATCAGGTCGGGCGCGATGTCGCGCGCAAGATAGCGGCGATGCACGCGGTGCGCCGCGATACGGGCAATTTCCTCCAGACCGGGTAAGTCAGCATTGACTTCCAGCCGCTCGCCGAAACGTTCCGAAAATGCGGTTTGTATGAATGCGGCGGGTCCCGACATCGAACAACTCCTTGACCGAATGGCTGCTTGCCACGCTATCGTACCGTGGGGGATGATGGCTCAAACAGAACGAAGAACAAGCCTACCCCGGGAGGACAATCAATGACTCCAATCACGAAATACTTGTCGGTCGGCCGTACCTACGGTCCGCTCAGCAGCTGACGGCACCGGCCGATGACCTCTGCATTGCTCGATGTCGATGGCGTAACCCTCCAGTACAAAACGCCGCGCCATCTGGTGACGGCAATCTACCGTGTGGAATTCTCCGTTCACCAGGGCGACCGCTACGTGATTCTCGGCCCATCCGGCTGCGGGAAGTCCACGCTGCTGAAAGCGGTGGGTGGCTTTATGCCGCCGGTAGAAGGGTCGATCCGCATCCATGGTCGCGAAATAAAGGCGCCTGGGCCCGACCGTATGATGGTGTTTCAGGAATTCGAGCAACTGATGCCATGGAAAACGGTCTATCAGAATGTGCTGTTCCCAATGAAAGTAACAAAGAAGTTCGCGTCGGCAGAAGCAGCCGCGCGCGCCGATGCGGTTGTCGAAAAGGTCGGCCTCACCAAGTTTAGCGATCTTTACCCGCACATGCTGTCCGGCGGGATGAAGATGCGGGTGGCGATCGCTCGCGCGATGGCATTGGAGCCGGACATCTTGCTGATGGATGAGCCATTTGCCGCCCTCGATGCGCTCACGCGGCGGACGATGCAGCAGGAATTATTGTCCCTATGGGATCAACTACGCTTCACAGTGCTATTCGTCACTCATTCGATTGATGAAGCAATCATAATCGGCTCGCGCATTCTGGTGCTCTCGCCGCATCCCGGCCGAGTGCGCGCTGAGCTCAACGCCGACGGCCTCGACCACAACAGCATCGGTAAGGCCGAATTCGGCGCCCTGTCACAGCGCATTCACAATCTACTGTTCGGCGACCCTCAACAACACACACACGAGCGGGCCTCGGCGTGAGCGAGCATCCAGAGCAAACGCCGGCGTCCACAAATCGCCCCGAATTCGAGACTGAGCTCGGCGAGGCAAGCGTGATCGGCGATGTTGAACGGCCACTGACGGTTATCGAGCGTATCACAAATAACGAGGCGGTTCAGCGCCTGACGATCCTCGTGGTACTTATCGTCATCTGGGAGCTGTACGCGCGCTGGCTTAACAACGCGCTATTGTTTCCAACCTTTACCGAGACGCTAAAGACGTTCTCGAAAGATATTGCCAATGGTGTGCTGGTGGACCGCACCATTACGTCGCTGCGTACACTTGTGATTGGCTATGTCTTTGGACTGGCGCTGGCGGCACTTCTGACCACTTTCGCTGTCGCAAGCGGTGTCGGTACGCGCATACTGTCTACGCTGACTGCTATGTTCAATCCGCTGCCAGCAATCGCGCTTTTACCGCTGGCTCTCATCTGGTTCGGACTCGGCACACCGTCGTTGGTATTCGTCATTATTCATTCGGTGCTGTGGGCAGTGGCGCTCAATACTATGATCGGATTCCGCAGCGTGCCGGAAACCCTGCGCATGAGCGGCCGGAATGTCGGGTTGAAAGGCGCGCGCTATGTCGGCCTCATTTTGATTCCGGCAGCATTCCCGTCGATTCTCGCCGGCCTTAAGATCGGGTGGGCATTTGCCTGGCGGACTTTGGTCGCCGCCGAACTGGTGTTCGGCGTCTCGGCGCGTTCAGGCGGCATCGGCTGGTACATTTTCGAAGCACGCAACGATCTCGATACCGCAACCGTTTTTTCGGGTCTACTCGCGGTAATCCTAATTGGCCTCTTGGTTGAGTCGGTGATCTTCCGCGTCATCGAAGCGCGCACCGTCAATCTCTGGGGCATGCAACGTTGAACAACGTCACCTTCCGCCAAGGCGATACTAGATACTATTATGTATAGCCACGATTGCTGGAGCGCGGACATCAGGAATGCCCAGTACTGACTTCGAGACCGTGGTCGTCGGCGGCGGCGCAGCCGGCATCGCGGCGGCCCGCCGCCTGAACCAGGCCAAAATTAGATGCTTGATCGTGGAAGCGCGCTCACGTCTCGGCGGCCGCGCGTGGACGGTCGCTGGACCTGTGAGGTCTGCGCTCGATCTCGGCTGCGGCTGGTTGCACTCCGCCGACCGCAATCCGTGGGTGGCAATCGCTGAAGAGCAGTGCCGCACGATTGACAAAACGCCGCCACCCTGGCGGCGGCGCTCGTTGCCTCTTGGATTACCGGAAGGTGATCACCGCGAGTTTCTCAAGGCACAGGAAGAGTTTTTTGCGCGGGTGAGCGAACGCGCTCAGAAGGAACCGGACGTATCAGCGGCTGCATTGCTCGCGCCCGAATGCCGCTGGAACAATCTGATCAACGCGGTCGGCACCTATATCAGCGGCGCGGAGCTTGAGCGCGTTTCCGCGCGCGATTTTGATAACTTCGGCGACACCGGCGTCAACTGGCGTGTGGTCGAAGGCTATGGCGCCACAATTGCTGCTTGTGGTGAACATTTTCCGGCCGCACTCGATTGCCCGGTACGGCGGATCAACCACAGCGGAAAGCGACTAAAGATTGAAACGCCACAAGGTATCATTACTGCCGATCAGGCGATCGTCACGCTGCCGAGCACCGTTCTTGGCGAGACCGATCAACTGTTCGCACCGGCCCTCCCCTTAAAGTATGAGGCGGCACGAGGACTGCCGCTCGGCCTTGCCGACAAGCTATTTTTGTCCCTCGAGAATGCGGAAGAATTCGAAAAAGATAGCCGCCTGTTCGGCGCGACTGACCGGACTGCGACCGCAACGTATCATTTTAGACCTTTCGGCCGCCCGCAAATCGAGGTGTATTTTGGTGGACGCCTGGCTGCCGAACTCGAAGTTGCAGGTGAGCACGCCTTTTTCGATTTTGCCGCGTTCGAACTAACTCGACTACTAGGCAGCGCTTTTGTCCAAAGAGTGAAGCCAATTCATATCCATCGATGGGGCATCGATCCGTTTGCGCGCGGCTCTTATTCTTACGCGCTTCCTGGCATGACAGATTGTCGCAAAAAATTAGCCGCTCCGGTCGATGATCGTCTGTTCTTTGCCGGCGAAGCCTGCTCGCTCGCCGATTTCTCAACCGCGCATGGCGGTTGGATCACTGGCGTTGCCGCCGCCGAACAGGCGATCGCTGCGCGCACCCGCGCATAGTCAGAAAATAAACCTGACCTGCATTTCGGAGCCAAAAATTGCCACGTGGGGACACGTTCAGCGCGTATTTGCGATGCGTCGGAAGCCTGCCAAATCGAGAATCGTCAACGACCGCTCACTGATCTTGATCAGCGCGTTGCGGCGGAATTCGGACAGTACCTTGCTGACATGAACGGGAGTGAGCCCAGTAGCATCCGCAATGTGACGCTGACGCAAAGGAAAATCCAATTCGATAGGCTCGCCGCTCGCCATGCCACGTTTGGCGAGTCGTTCAACCAAGTTTAAAATTAGCCGTGCGATCCGTTCATCAGCGGTCCGGCGCCCGAGATCAACAATTAACTGGTCTGCCCGCGATTTCTCTTCAAACCACACCTTTGAAAATTTTTCCAAAAGGTCGGGGCGCTTGAACAATACCGCCTTCAGTTCGCTGCGTCTGAAAATGCGATAGCGAACATCTGTGATTGCTTCGATAAGATAGTGCCCCCGAGGTTCGAACAGAAGCGCCGTTGAAACGATGTCGCCCGGCAAAAGGAACGATAGGATTTGTCGGCTGCTGTCCGACAGCGTCGCAATTGAGGCCGCCCACCCGTCACAGATAACCGGCACCGCATCGTGCAGGTCGTCATCGCGGCAAATGATTCGTCGGGCCGCTGCGAAGTGAGCCGACTGGTGGAATGGAATTGATGCTGGACCGGAGGCTGCCCATTCCGCTTGTGACGCCGCCTCACAGACATTTAGTTCGAAACCTGAACAGATTGTGCATGTAAGTTGTGCCGGAGTGGTCGAGTTATTCTCTACGAGGCCCAATTGAGTGATCATGAATTTCAATTCTCTCTTTTTTAGTTTTGTTCATTGCCGCTGGTACATTTTATGAGAGACGCACAGAGTCGATTGTGCTTGACGGAATGTGCAGATCTACTGTCCAGGCAATTCAAGGTCTACTCGTTGAGCATCGCGGCCTTCAGGAGCACTCCAAGGTCCCGATCGGTAAGCTCGATTACAACACGCTATTTTAAATGTGCGGATCTATAAAATAATTTTTTGTCGCCTGTGGCATCATTTGCTGTCGTTTTCGGCAACATGCATCTGGCTAATCGCCTTTTCGATACTCTGTCGGTACGGAGGGAGTCGGCTGACGGCGTGCGGCGTGGACCACGGCTTCTGCTGTTGACGTTAGACGGACACAGAGAAGCAATTCATTTTTTTGATCGAGCAGGTAGCTCATCCGCACTCTGCAGAGAGTGGATAGGGAAGCTTTTTCCAGTAAATACGGGATTTGCGTACCCGCTCGACATTGTCATTTATTCCAAATAATACTTGCGGGATAAATTTTCAGGCACACTGAATGTTAAAGACGTCTATGCGGGTTCGGTTCTGGGGAGTCCGAGGAAGCATCCCCTGTCCCGGCCCAGCAACAATCCGTTATGGCGGCAATACCCCATGCATCGAGGTTCGTTGCGGTGAACGCGTCCTTATCTTTGACGCGGGAACGGGATTGCGGTCGCTCGGCATCGAGCTTCTCAAGGACAAGAAAATACGCGACGTCGATATCTTCATCACGCATTGTCATCTCGATCACGTTTCCGGTTTGCCGTTCTTCGCGCCATTTTTTCGTGAAGACTACCGGGTGCGCCTCTGGGCCGGGAATCTCACGCCCTCGAATAGCATCGAACACGTTATGCGAAGGCTTATGAGCTCACCGTGGTTTCCCGTGCCAATGGAAATTTTCAAGGCGAGAATCGACTTCTGCGACTTTAAGTCGGGTGATGTTTTGCAACCCCATAACGATATAACGCTGCGGACCGCGTTGCTCGATCATCCGGACGGCACCAACGGATATCGTCTTGAATATGGCGGCCGTGTTTTCGCCTTGCTTTGTGACGGCGAAGGATTTCCGGGTAAACGCGACGCCGAGATGATTGCACTCGCGCGTCGCGCCGACCTCGCGGTTTATGATGCAACGTTCACCGAAAGCGAAATAGCGGCAAAGGCGGGCTGGGGTCATTCGACGTGGACGCGCGGTATTCGCCTTGCCAACGAAGCCGACGTCAAGCACCTTTGTTTATTTCATCATGACCCGTCGCATGACGACGATTTCATGGACAAGCTTGCTGCCGAAGCTAATGACGAGCGTGCCGGGACGATCACGGCGCGGGAAGGTCAAATTATCGATCTGTGATTTGATCAAGAGCGGCAGTCGCAATTGTTCGGGTGCCTTTTTGATCTAAGACGAACAATGGCCGATAGTGACGTACGTCTTCGGCATTGAGGATCGCCATCGTTCGATTGTCCAGGATCAGCCAGCGTTGTTCGAACCGGACGGCCACAACCGCATGACCCGTCTGGTGCTGATCATCCTGAACGATGACAAGATGCAGGTCGTCTTGAGGAACCCCCAGTTCGCGGAGCGCGACGTATTTTACGATTGCATAATCTTCGCAATCGCCGGCTTCGCTATTTAGCGTTTGAAGCGGCGACGCCCAGAAATCCGCAAACCCGTACTGAGCCCAATCGCTCATCGGTCTGATGGCCATGTTGACCGCTCGGTTGAGCCACCCCAGGCGCACGCGACCCTCGTGCTTGCGGCCAAGGTCAACAATGGACAGAAAGCGACGCGC
>CAVULO010000013.1:0-99847 GCA_963742345.1 uncultured Alphaproteobacteria bacterium | reverse complement strand
AACGAATGTTTGGGTCGGGATCTGAACCGAGTACGCGCCCGTCCCATCCGACCACCGTATTGGCGCCATACGGTTGTTGAGATTGGGACGCATACGCGTAGGAACTCGATGCTGCGTCGGGACGCGATACCTTTCCTTTATGAACCGTGCTGGCAGCAAATGCCGGGCTAGCCATCAGGACCGTCGCAGCAACGGCTGCTGAAAGAAGCTTTATTTTGTCCAAGGTCATATAGACACCTTTCGCTTGTGCCCCAGCGTCGGGATTAGCAGGCCATTGCGAGCACAATACGAACCAGCAATTCACATTGGTTTGTTATTCTTCTCATTTAATTGATGGAATAAGGCGCGCTGCACGATGTAGTCGCGCGCGGTATTATTTTGCGCCGACAGCCTTGGCGGCTTTCGATTCGAAGTACATATCTAAGACCAGCCGGTCGCCGGGCGCTGGATCCCCATAGCTGCAATTTCAAAATGCCCCCCGAAGTCCGCAGCTAATTCGCCTCAGGCGGCCGGTACTTGGGGCAAAGACCGGCAGCCCGTGATGACTTTGTGACGCGGAGGTATGCCCGGCCGCGCAATCTCACGGCGGACGCAAAAATACCATCCGCTGACATTAGCTGGCACACATGTCCGCTTTTGACATTGAATAGACGCCACCCTCATGTTCGCTTTGTGCAAGAAGCGGACATTCGGCAGACGAGCCTATCACGGGCCAATTATATGAATCCGAAGCCAGCGGCCATGTCGGAAAGCATGCGGGCAAAACTCCTCGTGTAGAGGCCGTTATAAAGCGAGGAATCCAGCGAAGTCGCCAGGGCCAGCCCGCCAACGATCCAAATGAGTGCCCGCATTTGCTCATGTTCGCGCAAAATTCTTAATCACTGGTTAGCCACCGACGGTCCACGGCTCCAATTTTTCACAATGCATGCTGGACCCGCTGCTGAACCGATAGATTATTGGAAATCGTGCGCACGCCAGGCGCTAACTCAAGCGCGACCCTGATTGCGTCCTTTTGGACCTGGGATTCGACGATGCCCCACAGTTCGACTTCGCCATCATGAACGATCACGTCAACACCGCCGGGCCACCACGGCTCTGAGCGCAGTTGAGCAAGTATACTGCCGCGCAAGACTGAATCCCGACTTTGCCCGAAGCAATCTCCGGGCGCGGATTGATCAGCGCCTGAACCAGATTGGCACGACTTACTATCCCGATGATCTTCCCACTATCCATTACCGGCACGCGCTTAATGCGATGCTTGTCCAGCAGGCTTGCAAGTTCGCTCAGTGGCGTGTCCGCATTTACGGTGATCACGTCACGGGTCATGAGATCCGCTGCCCGGCGAGCATGCGATTTAATAAATTCCTGGGCCAATACTTGTTTCCCCGCCATAAACTCAAGCCACCACGAAGGATGCCGCTCGGTCCCCACTTCCACCCGGTGAATGAGATCACCCTCGCTGATGATCCCGACCATATCGCCAGCCTCATTAACCACCGGTACCGCGCTGATCCGGTTCGCCAGCAATGTCTGTGCAATTTCCTGCACCGAGGCATCGGAGCGGGCGGTAATAACATTTGTGACCATAACATCGGCCGCGTTCATTTTCCTGCTCCTTTAATAATTATCGGAGATTTCAAAATTCGGATCGTTGCGGCATTGATTTGCGTCAATTCGTCCAACAATGCACTGCACAAAAATTGACGTGCATCAATGCAGGCGACAGCCGGAGATTTAGAAATGAATTCTTCGCTAACGAAATTTGATGCAAGCGTCAGGGCTGAATATGCGCAGTGCCAGAGCAATCCGAAAACTTTTCGCAGCCGTCGGGGCTCTCCTTGTGCGGCGGCCCCTATCGCGTTTCAGCTGCGGTAGCTGTGAGCGAAATGCACAATGCGGTCTCCCGCCTCACGACGATTGCGTCTTTAGACTGACGCAAATTGCCCGCGATGGCGACCGTCCGTCGCGGCGGCAGAATTATCTCCATCCGGCGGTCTGGCCGCGCACGAGCACGCGCCATGAAGTGAGCCGTCATGCTCAATTCTCCTAAGTGGACGCAAGACCGGGATGCAGTGGGCCGCGGCAAATTGGCTCTTTTGACGCAAATCAATGTGGGCGATTAGGGAGCTGTTTCCATTAGCCCAACGGAGGAAGAGGTCATGAACCAGCAACCCGCCGTCCATCCGGACTATGAGAGCTTCCATTCGATACTCAATTCCATCGCACAATGGATGACGAAATACCGCAATGCGCGTGGGATTTGTAACGACCTGGCAAATTGCGGCGCAGAGGAGGTCGCCAGAATGGCGCGCGATCTAAAGGTACATCCGAGTGAACTGGCCACCCTGACAAAGAAAGGGCCGAACGCCGCCGATCTTCTGCAAAAGCTGCTCGTTGCTCTTGGTGTCGACGCGAAGGGTCTCGAACATGACGATCCATCGGTCATGCGCGATCTCCAGCGCCTGTGCACAACTTGCGCCGATAAACGGCAATGCCAGTTCGACCTTGCCAACGGTGTGATCGCCGAAAATTTTCGTGACTACTGTCCGAACTCGTTTACACTGAACGCATTGCTGCAGGCGAAACAGTAGCGCTTAAACGCTGTGGGCGAGATCATGCGGGCGCCTTTGATCGCAATCGTGCTGGCCGTGCTAGCGGGCCTGTTTTTATCTGTTTCGGCATTTCTCGGCGTAACCCCCCTCGCCGATTGGACGATATTGGCTGCGGAAATCTGTCTGGTGGCGGCGGTCATCATTTTCCTTGGTTGGTTTCTTGCCGGCTGTATCAGCGAAATACGCAAGGCGTAGCGCCGTCGTCGCGAGGACGCTGACGGCGTAAGGCCTCACACTCTTGATGAGCAGCCCTCGGCGGACGGTCGCCGGATCAATCGCTGTGGGGATAAATCCTGAAGTCGACCGAGTTCGAATAGCCGAGTTCCGGTACATAGCCGAACGTCGGGTTAACGGCCGACGAATAGTAGCCGCCGTTAAAGCCAGAGGCGGTGGGAGCCGACGACGGTGGAGTTGGCCCTGAAGGAGAAGAAGGCGCTCCGCCATTCTTTTTGTCCGACTTCGCTCCCGTTGAGGGAACCTTGTGGCCATTCGCAGCGAATGCATTGCCGAACGAGGTGCGCGCACCGCCTCCCGCCGGATTCACGTGGCAGCGGCCACACGCCAAGCCCGTTTGTTGAGCATAAGCCGGCAACGCGTCGGCCGGTTGGGGGGCGGTAAAAGCTGCCAACGCGACTAGCGTTGCCGTCGCCAACGCTCCCGCCAATCCAAATATAACACCAGGCACTGGTCTCAAATCACGCTCCGGCCTGCGATGCATCATTTTCGTTCTCCGCAGCAAAACACTTTCGGGTTCCTTGGCGCGCGTTACTCTTTCTTGGGCGGTTCGTCATCGTCGTCAGGCATTTTCGGCAGATGGTGCGCGATGCCCTTGTGGCAGTCGATACAGGTCAGACCGGCCTTGAACCCCTCAGCCATGACTTTCTGCGCGGCCTCGGATTGCTTGTGCGGGTCCATCGCCGAGGCGGAGTGACAGTTGCGGCATTCGTGCGAATTGCTCGCTTTCATCGAAGCCCAGACGTGCTGGGCGAGTTCGAGCCGGTGCTGTTCGAATTTTTCCGGCGTGCCGACGGTGCCCAGGATTTTATGAAGGACTTCGTTGGAGGCCTGGATCTTTCGCCTGACTTTGTAAAACCATTCGTGGGGAACGTGACAGTCCGAGCAGATGGCACGAACGCCCGACCGATTTTTGAAATGAATAGTCTGCTGTAGCTCCTTGTATACGTTGTCGCGCATCTCGTGGCAGGAGATGCAGAAAGCCTCGGTATTCGTCAGTTCCATGGCCCAGTTGAAGCTGCCCCAGAACATAATTCCACCAATACCGCCGACGATCAGCAATGTTGCGAGCGAGAACCGCGAGCTTGGACGCCAGAGAAACGTCCAAACACGCGTAATAAATCCCTTGCGTGGCTCAGGATTGTTTGGATCGTTCATTGTAATTCCTGACGACGATTTCCAAGAGCGCTTTCAAGAACCGAGGTAACCACCCGAAGGTCGATAGACCCTTCTATTCGAGTTGATAGAGATCAAAACTGCCTTGCGATGGCGCCCTCGGCACCTTCACCCAGTAGACGCGGCCGGCTATGCCCTCCTACCACTTGACGCCGAGCGAAGCGCCGAACAGTTGAGCGTTGTAGTTCGGGTTGTCGAAGGCCATCCAGGTCATGAAGCCGGTGTTGTTGATCAGCGGGTTCATGTAGGCTTGCATGATGTCCTGATCGAAGTTGTTGACGCTGTTGCGCTCCCAGACATAGCGCAGTTTGGCAAAGGCCTCGCCGTTGATCCCCAACATACGGACCGAGCTCTTGTCGAAGGTGTACTTGGCCTGGGCTTCCAGCCGCGACCATTGACCCTTGATGTTGGGAAATTGCTGTCCCGTTGCGCTCGACGGCTGCGCGCCACTGTCCGCGAAGAGCGGCTGATCGGTGTTTGATATCGTTATCGTATAGGCCAGGCGCAAGTCGAGCTTCTCTGGAATTGCCGCCCAATTTGCAGCGGCCATGATGGTATTGACGTTGTCCCTGATGTCGGCGTGCCAAGTGTTCGCGGGAGTCATCGGCTGGATGTTAACTGCCGTCGTGATATTTCAGGTTCTGCCGATAGTATTCGTTCATGTAGGCGAACAGGATGTTGGTCCCGGGATTGATGGCATAGGCGACCTCGACCCCGCTCTTGATCGCCTGCAAGCGGGTCAGGCCGGCCTCGGTCGCGCTGATCGAGTAGTTGTCGTCCTGGTAACCGAAGGTCGGCGTCACCGTCAGGCCGCGCAGCACGTCGATGGCGACCTGGAACTTGCCGATCTGCCGCTGGCGATTGTCAAGATAGAACTGCCGCATGGCCTGCGAGTACTGCACATTGCAACCTTGGGCGGGGGGCGGCTGAGGTGTAATGCATAATGGATTCGACCATTGAAAGTTGCCGACGTAACCACGGTAGTCATAGTTGTCGTACTGGCGGTCGGAGAGCGAATAGCTCGCGCGCGCCAGCAACCATGACCACGGCTTATAATCGGCAAATACCTTGCCGGCATTCTCGTTGGTTACGTTGGCGTCCGCCCGGGTCCAGTTGTAGCGCTCCCAACCGTAACCGGTACCGAGGTTCCATTGCCGGTTCGGCGACCAAACCAGCTCGGCGCCGGCGTTCTGCTTGTTGTAGGAAACCGAGAGGCTGCTCACCGGCGCGTAGGTCGAGGTCACATTGCTTGCGGGTCTGACGTCGGTCAGGGTCCAGTTATTGAAAAACAACTCAGGCGTATTATTGGCGAAGTCGTAGAAGCGATAGCTTAGTTTCGATTTGAGTTCGGGCGTGATCTGCGTCGTCACCACGTTGTTCGAGAGGAACGTGTTGATCGCTCCATTTAGGCTCGAGGCGGGCAGCCCCGGAGCCGCGACGAGCGCCCCGGGGTTCACGCCATTAAACAGAAGCGTATAGGGCGAGGGAATAAACGCATCATTCTGCCGCATCCAGGTGTAAGAGACCGTGCCCATGTAGCGGCTCTTCCACGGCAGGTCGGCGCCGATGGTCGAATTGAAGCCATGCGCGGAGTTGTTGGGCCAAAGCGTCATCAGAGCGAACGGGCTGGATGCTGAGCCACTGCGCGCGCATTGGCCCACCCCGGCTGTAGATTGCGGAGTTGTGGCGTCGCAGAATGGATTCTGCACCGTATAGGAACTCAGGTGATCTTCGTAGATGGAGCCGGCATAGCCTAGCTTGAAGGTGAAGGACTTCCCCCAAAACGATGTGCCCTTGTATTCGCCGTTGACGCCGAAAGTCTGCGTCGTGTCATTGACGGGCTTTGGCACCTGTGCCGCAACGCCGGACGTGCCGGGCGAGAAGACGACGCCTTCAACCTGCGAACCCCAGCGGTGCATGTTCGCATAGGCGAGGTTGATGTCCCAGGCATCGGTTGGCGTCCAACGATACGCGACCGCTGCGGTGTCGCGGCGGATGCCGATATCTGTTGTATAAAGATTATTCGTGAGGTCGCGCTGGATTGCGGCACGTTGCGCCGCGTTGGGGTTACCGCTGGCACAGCCGCCGGGCTGCACCTGGCCGCCGACCCTTGTGCATCCGGCATCGTCGAACATCCGGTTCGACAGCCCGGGCGGCAGAACGAGGGCCGGGCCACCAATGCCGCTATAAAGCGTCAGTGCATTGGTACTATAGACATGGGGCGTCTGATCCCAAATGACATCGAAATAATGTTCTCCGGCCTTTGACGCGTCGGCTTCGTAACGTTGGTCGTTGTAACCGACATTGTCGCCCCAGACGTTGAAGTTATAGAGACCATCCTTCGTCTGCCCGTTCAGCCAGAATTGCCCGAACGGCCCCGGTTTGATGTCGCTGTATTCGTAGTATTTGCCGAGAGCTTGTCCGTTCTGGCTTTTGATCCCGTTTTTCTGCGGGTTGTTAAGGAAGAAGCGTCCGCCGGCTTCGAATTCGCCATGAAAGACCCACCACGTATCTGCAACCGACATGGAAGACGCGGGAGCGGCAACATCTGCCGCAGCGGCGGGCAGCATCGTCGCTGTCAAGAGCAACGATCCAACAACCGTTGAGAGGACAATTTCCTTTTTCATATCGCGCGCCCCCCGGGCAACTATCTCTCTCCACCGAAGCCGACGCCTCTCGTCGACCGCGTCCGTCAGCGGTGCAGAAGCGGTCCTGACGGGCTATTGGTACCGTGAACTTCGGTATGGCAGTTCTGGCATTGACGGCTGATCGACTGCACGGCCAACGGACCACTCGTCGTGCCGTGACCGATCGCATGACACTCGGTGCACAACCGCGGCCGCGGCATCTTCAGCGCGTATTCATTCGTCGAGCCATGCGGCATCGTGGCAGTTCAGACAGTTCTCGCGCACCGGCGTATGCTCGAACAGGAACGGCCCGCGTTTCTCTGCATGGCACTTGTAGCAATTGTCGTTGACCGAGTTCTCGCGCAGCAGCGCTTCTGTGGAGCTGCCGTGCGGGTTATGACAGTCCGAGCATGTGATCTTGCCTTCGCGCAGCGGCATATGCGACGCACGGAACATCTGCGCGCGCCTATCCTTGTGACACTGGAAGCAGGTGTCGGGCTGGAACGCCGTCCGTAATTGCCATTTGCGTGACACCTGCTTCATGACGGTATGGCAGTTCGTGCACATCAGGCCGCGTGTGTCGTGCACGCTTCCATTCCAGTAAGTGCGTTCACCGCGTTCATGGCAGGTGAGACAGATGGCATTGTTCTCTGCTGCCGTGCGGGATTGATCTTCTGGCCGGAACGAAATGATCCCGCCAACGCCGCGCCCGCCGCCAGCCTTCACGTGTGCCGAACCCGGACCGTGACAATTCTCGCAGTCAAATTTGCCTTTTTGCGTCTTGCCGATCCGGCCCATGATCGTGTGACTGAACGCCTCCGCCTGGCTCGCATGGCAGGTCGCGCAAACCTTTGCGCCGACAAACGTGGCTTCGACGGGGGCGGCCGACTTCGTTCCCCCTGCGGCCGGACCATTGCTCTTTGTCGACTCTTTTGGTTTCGCAGAAGGCTGTGTGGCGGAGCCTCTATCACGCAAAAAGTCCAGCAGATTGTCAGCTTCGGCCAATTTCGGCAGGCCCGCGATCGGCGCCGGCTGTTCGACGCCAATTCGTTCCGTAAATGCGCGCAATGCCGTGTACGCGGCGTCGGCGGATTCTTGTCTGGGCTGGCTTGAAGATTGACCGGCGTCGGCGATTGACTTGCGGCCTGTGTCAATCACCTGAACATAATCGCGCAACGCGGAAACAGTGTCATCTCGAACATTCGTTTCAGCGGCATTTGCCGTCACAGCGAAAGAGGTCATCGCAAGGCAAAGGACGGCACTCGCCGCGGCAAACTTTGTCAGTTGCCGAAGGCATTCAATACGGATGCGTCTGTCTAGGAAGAGCCCCTCACGCGCACTCGACAGCGCACGCCTATCGACTGAACGAAACATCCCCCATTCCCCCACTAATATTCTCGTTCAAAAATCATCGCGGGCAAAGGCTAAAGGAACTCGCGCACGAAAAATGTTGTGGGGTGTTGCTTTGCTGCAGCCGCGGTAGGTAGTTACGGAGACTCCGGTAAATATTTACTCTCGCAGGCCACCCCGCAATTCTTGCCCTTGTGCGGCAGCTCAACGGCGCTAAACTTTGTCCTGGCGAGAAGGGGGTTTCTCATGAATTGTTCGGAAATTCGGGGCATTTGCAATTCGATTCGGTCGACCGGTCTTTACTTGGCAGCCGGCATCGTTACTGCGCTGTTGGCGGGTGCGGCCACCGCCGTCGTCGGCACAACACCGGCAAATGCGAAACCGGAATTTGCGGCTCAGACTGGGTTGCCGTGCGGTCAATGCCACACAAATCCGGCAGGGGGCGGCAAGCTCAAGGCCTTCGGCGAGAAGTACAAGGCCAATGGCTTCAAGGTGAAGTAGCAGGCTTGGGGATTCATTCTTCTGAAATCCAGATGAATCAGGGCTGGTAAGCTACACGCCGCCAAATACTGCGAGCATCTGGCGCGTGGAGCGAATGACTGCATTCTTAGTTCGGTAGAGTAAAAATGACCTTGTGGCTGATCTTGGCGCTGATGACCGGCGCAGCGATCTTCGCCGTCATCTGGCCGCTCGCGCAAAATAGCAAGGCTGCCCGTTCGGGCAGCGATGTTGCGGTTTATCGCGATCAGCTCGACGAGCTCGAGCGCGATTTGGCGGCGGGCTCGATCGGAAAAAACGAAGCGGAAGCAGCACGCGTTGAAATCTCCAGGCGCTTGCTTACCGCAGCGGACGCCGCCAAAGCGGCATCGGCTGCTGTGACATCGGGCACAACCGCGTGGCACCGGCGCGCGGTCGCTCTGGTTGCGCTTCTGTTGCTGCCCATTGGGGCCGGCGGCGTTTATTTTCGACTAGGCTCGCCTGGACTTGCATCTGAACCTCTTGCCGCGCAGCGCGGTGCGCCCGATCAGCAGGCACCGATCGAAAACATGGTCGCCAAGGTCGAGGTCCATCTCCAAAACAACCCCAAAGACGGCCGCGGCTGGGAGGTCCTCGCACCGGTCTACATGCAACTCGGCCGCTACACGGATTCGGTAAACGCCTGGCGAAATACGTTGACGCTGCTTGGAGAGAGTGCGGATCGCGAAGCCAATCTCGGCGAGGCCTTGGTGGCGGAGGCAAACGGAGTTGTAACCGCCGACGCGAAAGATGCTTTTGTGCACGCTGTAACGCTCGACAATACAACCGTGAGCGCCCGCTACTATCTGGGCACGGCTGCCGAGCAAGATGGGAAACGCGAGGAGGCCGCTAAAATCTGGCGCGACCTCATTGCGGAAGCCCCAGCCGGCGCGCATTGGGTCAGTGATGTGCGCGCCGCACTCGCCCGTGTCGAGGCCAGCGCTTCCGCACCACCGCCTGGTCCGAGCGCGACGCAGATCGCGGCGGCCACCAAGCAATCACCGGACCAGCAAACCGCAATGATTCGCGGAATGGTCGACGGATTGGCAGCCCGCTTAAAGCAGGACGGCTCCGACCTCGACGGGTGGGTGAGACTGGTGCGCTCCTACAAAGTGCTCGGAGAACCGGATAAGGCACAAGCAGCGATCGGCGATGCCCAGCACGCTCTGGCAAACGACCCCGACAAGCGAAAACGGCTCGACGTCGCGCTCAAAGAACTTGATGACAGTGCCGTCGTAGCTGCGGCGGACCCGCCCATTCAACCAGCCAAGCCGCCCTCTGCGCCGCCAGAACACGAGGGCGACGCGATCCAGAGCATGGTGGACCGCCTCGCAGAACGCGTGAAAAACTCAGGCTCCGATCCGGAGGGGTGGATCATGCTCACGCGTTCCTATCTCACCCTCGGCGAAAAAGAGAAAGCGGCCGCAGCCATCAGGGATGCTCGTGCTGCGCTGGCCAATGATGCGGGCAGGCTGCAACTGTTTAACGACGCGTTGCAGCGGTTCAAAATCGACGAGATCGCAAGCGCAGCGCCCATGCCCGCCCCCACCGAGCCGCGCGCCGCTGCCCAGGCCGGCGACCAGACCAACGAGATGATTCGCGGCATGGTCGCGCGTCTTGCCGACCGGCTGAAAAAAGACGGCTCCGATTTTGACGGCTGGCAACAGCTTGTGCGTTCCTATGTGGTGCTAGGCGAGCGCGACAAAGCCAAAAGTGCCGCAGCCGATGCGCGTCAGGCCATCGGCGGCAACACTGAGAAGCGTCAGCGCTTCGACGATTTCGTTAAATCGTTGGGGCTGGAGGGCTGATCGCGGCCGGATACCCGCGAATACAAATAGAGAAATGTGAGCAGTCGCTTGATGCAAATCAAACCTTTGAAGAGTCACATGACTTCTAATGCTGTCTACCCAAGGCGCGTCGATCGGCCGGCCATCGTGGCCAGCAGCTTGAAAAGAAATAGGAGAGTCACATGAAAGGACGGCCGCTGCTGTTCACAGGTGTGGTCGCGCTGGGTATGGGGATAGTGACCGGCGTTGATATCATAAACGCTCCAGGTGCGTGCGCGGCGGAAGAGATCGTCAGCTTCAAGGAAGACATCCTTCCGCTTTTGAAATGGCGCTGCTCCTCGTGCCACGAAGCCGGCGGCGCCGGCTATGAAAAGAGTGGTCTGGATTTGACGAGTTACGCCGGAGTGATGAAAGGCACGAAATTCGGCCCCATGATTATCCCCCGCGAACCGGAGAGCAGCAATTTGATGTTGTTGCTGGATTGGCGCGCCGCGCCGGCGTTGCGCATGCCACACGGCAAAAAGCAACTATCGAGTTGCGACCGGAGCAGCATCCGCACGTGGATTCGGCAGGGCGCCAAGGACAATTAATCTCGTAGGCCCGCACGGTAGCGTAACGGTAGATGCGCACATGAACTACAATAGTTTCTTTTCGGCTGCTCTGGACAAGCTTCACCGAGAGCGGCGTTATCGGGTATTTGCCGATCTCGAGCGAGTGGCTGGACGCTTCCCCTATGCTATTTGGCATTCGCCGGAAGGTAAGCGCGAAGTAACTATGTGGTGCTCGAACGATTACCTTGCGATGTCGCAACATCCGACGGTGATCGGCGCGATGATGGAGACTGCAGCGCGCATGGGGACTGGCGCGGGCGGCACCCGTAACATTGCCGGCACTAACCACCCCCTGGTCGAACTCGAAAGCGAACTCGCTGATCTGCATCACAAGGAAGCAGCTCTGGTTTTCACGTCAGGCTATGTTTCCAATGAAACCGGTATTTCGACAATCGCGCGGCTGATGCCGGATTGCCTCATCCTGTCGGACGCTTTCAACCACAATTCGATGATAGAAGGCATTCGGCAAGCCGGCTGCAAGAAGCAGATTTTCCGCCACAACGACCTGGCGCATCTTGAATCGCTGCTGAGAGCCGCCGGCGACCGGCCCAAATTCATCGTTTTTGAAAGCATTTATTCCATGGATGCCGACGTCGCTCCAATCGGCGCCATCTGTGATCTCGCCGCGAAATATAACGCGTTGACTTATCTCGACGAGGTCCATGCCGTCGGCATGTATGGGCGGCGCGGAGGCGGTATCGCCGAGCGCGATGGCGTAATGTCGCGCGTCGATATCATTGAGGGCACGCTGGGAAAGGCATTCGGCTGCCTGGGCGGTTATATCGCAGCTAACGCCAAAATCTGCGACGCGGTGCGCTCCTATGCACCGGGGTTTATTTTTACAACGGCGCTCCCGCCTGCCATCTGCGCCGCAGCTTGCGCTTCAATCCGTCATTTGAAGAATTCGCAATGGGAACGCGAACGCCATCAAAAAAGTGTTGCGCGGACGAAGTCCGTCCTGACCGCTGCCGGCTTGCCGGTCATGCCGAGCGTTACGCATATCGTGCCCGTTGCGGTTGGCGATCCGGAAAAATGCAAAGCCGCCAGCGATTTATTGCTGGAACGGCATGGCATGTACATTCAGCCAATTAATTTTCCGACCGTGCCAAAAGGCACCGAGCGGCTGCGCATCACGCCATCGCCCTATCACGACAACACCCTTATCGACATGCTTGCTGCCGCGATGGTCGATGTGTGGCAGGAGCTCGATATGCCGCTCTGCCGAGCGCTGGTCGCAGAGTGAGCGACGAAGACCGCTACAACGAACTTTGTTGACCGGGAATTCAGGAAACGCTGCAAAATTAGGGGCCGCCGTGATTTTCTCATGCCGGCACAAAGAATATCCGGACTACGGGCGTTGTTATTACCGCACTCGAAAATGATTGAAGACGAATACCCGGATCGCGGACGAAAGGTTGCAGAACGGAAGGGCATCAGCAATGTGTCCGCTTCAAGCGGAGCTCTTCACTTACGCCCGGTTTCCCCATCGCCGCCAATGGGTGGGTCGAACAGGCACCATCCTGTTGCGATGCACATCGGACCAGCCCACACCATTGCGCCGGCAAGGAAATGCCAGTGCGTGGAACTCTCCATTCTCGTAGATGCACAGCTCTAACTCTGCGTCTGCGGGAGCCGTCCCGATTGGATTCCAGTTAGAATTGGAAACGGTCTTTTCCATCCATGCAGAATTGTGCAAATCATGCATCGCCGCCTTGATCTAGCTCAAGCGTAAAGAATAATCCCGGCCGGCATCCAGTTGCCCGCATTCGGTATCGGCAGTATTCCTACAAAAAGCTATTTGACTTAGCTCAACACCCCGCGTGGAAATACGTGCGAGTTACGCCTCGCACAGAGCGCCGATTGGGGGCTGTAGATGTCAACAGAATTGATTGCGGCGCAGCCGCGGCGGCCCTGGTACACGATCCTATATATTCAAGTTCTTGTTGCTATCGCCATCGGCATTCTCATCGGCCACTTTTTTCCGAATACCGGAAAGGCTCTTAAGCCATTGGGCGACGGCTTCATTTCCCTCATCAAAATGATGATCGCACCGATCATCTTCTGCACAGTGGTTCATGGAATTTCTTCGATGGGCGACCTGAAAAAGGTCGGTCGCGTCGGAATCAAGACTTTGTTCTATTTTGAGTGCGTTTCAACTCTGGCGCTGGCGATTGGTTTGATCGTCGGCGCGGTCCTTCAACCCGGCAATGGGTTCAATATCGACCCCGCCACGATCGATCCGAAATCCGTAGCGACATATGTCTCGCGCGCCAAGGAGGAAGGCATCGTCAATCATCTGCTGGCGATAATCCCCGACACATTCATCGGTGCACTCGCCAAGGGCGATTTGCTGCAGGTTTTGCTGGTATCGATCTTAAGCGGATTTGCCATATCGCAATTGGGCGCAATTGGCGAACAGATCGCCCATGCCATCGACATGGCGGCCAAGGTCTTCTTCCGCGTCATAGCGATTATTGTACGCGTTGCGCCGATTGGCGCGTTCGGCGCCATGGCCTTCACGGTCGGCGCCTACGGCCTTGCCTCGCTGTGGAATCTCGTGGAACTGATCGCAACGTTCTATCTCACCAGCCTGATTTTCATTTTGTTCGTTCTTGGGACGATTGCCCGCTTCGCCGGCTTTTCGATCCTGCGTTTCATTGGCTACATCAAGGACGAGCTTCTCATCGTTCTCGGAACCAGTTCATCCGAAACTGTTCTGCCGCAGATGATGATAAAAATGGAGCGGCTTGGCGCGTCGCGCTCGGTGGTCGGGTTGGTGGTTCCGACCGGGTACAGCTTCAATCTCGACGGCACCAATATCTACATGACGCTTGCGATCTTGTTCCTGGCGCAGGCAACAAACACGCATCTCGGCCTCGGGCAGATGCTTGGCATTCTTGCCATTGCCATGATCACATCGAAGGGAGCATCCGGCGTTACAGGTGCGGGCTTCGTGACGCTGGCAGCAACTCTGGCGATCGTCCCTGATATTCCGATTCAATCGCTGGCTTTGCTGCTCGGAATCGACAAATTCATGAGCGAGTGCCGCGCGCTGACCAACCTCGTCGGAAATGGTGTCGCGACAGTTGTCATTAGCCGGTGGGAAGGTGAACTAGACGACAAAAAGCTTCACGAAATTATGAGTCATCCTCTGTCCGAGACGTGGGAAACGAAGCCTGCTTGAGATCCTCTCTCGGCGCCTTGTGGGAGATCGGTATGAACATGCGTGAACAAACCAAACTTGCAATCGACGCGAATCCGCCCCGCGGTATTGCGCTCTTGCGCGATCCGTTGCTGAACAAGGGCACCGCTTTCACCGAGCAGGAACGCGACACGCTTGGATTGCGCGGCCTTCTGCCTGCCCACGTGTTGTCGATGGAGGCACAGGCAAAGCGGGTAATCACCAATTTACGCCGGTTACCGAATGATCTCGAAAAATACGTGGCGCTCAACGCATTGCATGACCGCAACGAGGCACTGTTCTTTCGCATCGTCTGCGACAACATCGATGAGATACAGCCGCTGATCTATACTCCGACCGTGGGCCTCGCCTGTCAGAGGTTTGGCCATATCTTCCAACGGCCGCGCGGACTATTTATCGGCGCCAACGATCGCGGACGCATCCCCGAACTCCTTGCGAACTGGCCATACGCAGCGAAGCTTATTGTGGTAACCGACGGCGAGCGCATCCTCGGTCTTGGCGATCTCGGTGCCAATGGAATGGGAATTCCAGTAGGCAAGCTCTCACTCTATGCCGCTTGCGCCGGAATTCACCCAAAGCTCTGCCTGCCGGTGATGCTGGATGTAGGAACGAATAATGAGACGCTGCTGAACGATCCCTACTACGTCGGCCTGCGCCAAAAGCGGCTCAGCGGCGCGGCCTACAATGAATTCGTCGACGAATTTGTCACCGCAGCGCGCGCCATGTTCCCTGGCGTGCTGATCCAGTTTGAGGATTTCGCCAATCATTCGGCGTTTCATCTGCTGGACAAATATCGTGACAAGATTCCGACCTTCAACGATGACATCCAGGGGACGGCGTCGGTGGCGCTCGCCGGACTGTTCTCGGCGTTGCGGGTGACTGGCGGCAAACTTTCCGACCAGAAAATTTTATTTCTCGGGGCGGGCGAGGCCGCGACCGGCATCGCCGACCTGGTGGTTTCGGCGATGGTGGCCGAGGGCGTGACCGAAGGCGAAGCACGCCTGCGGGTCTGGCTGGTGGATTCGCGTGGCCTGGTTGTAAAAAATCGTTCCGCGCTCAATGAGCATAAGCTTCGCTATGCTCATGATCACGCGCCGGTCGATGGTTTTCTGGCGGCGATCCAAACCTTGAAGCCGAGCGCAATCATCGGCGTTGCGGCGGTCGGTGGCACATTCACCCCTGACGTCCTGCGGACGATGGCAGAGATTAATAAGCGACCGATCATTTTTGCGCTTTCCAACCCGACCTCGAAGGCAGAATGCTCTGCCGAAGAGGCCTACCGCCACACCGACGGACGCGCGCTGTTCGCGTGCGGCAGTCCCTATGATCCCGTGAAACTTAACGGCAAAACGTTCGTGCCGCGCCAAGGGAACAACTCGTACATTTTCCCCGGCGTCGGGTTGGGTGTGATCGCGAGTGGCGCGCAGCTGGTGACCGATGAGATGTTCATGGCCGCTGCGCGCACCCTGGCCCAGCTCGTCAGCAAAGCGGACATCGAGCAGGGCAGCCTCTATCCGGCATTGCCGAGAATCAGGGAGGTGTCGGCTCAAATCGCCGCGGCGGTTGCCGATGTCGCCTACAAACGCGGTCTCGCGGCCGGACAACCACCAAGCGACATGCTCGGCCACGTTCAAGCACAAATGTACGATGCTCGATATTAAGCCTCGGGGTTGGTGGTTCTTGCATTTAGGACAGCAACATTGACCTAGATTAATTCATGAAAAGGCTCGAGTTCGTCATCGAGGCGCTTTCGGGCGGTACATATTCTCGGGCCTCGAATTGTTTGAGATCAAAGGGGCCGGTCGGCCGGACGTGTATTAGCAACGGATGGCCATTTTTATTTTTCGCTGTCCCCACACCGGCTGGAATGTGCAGGCACACACCGAAGACAATGACAAGAACGGTCATGTCTTTGAGACAATCACCTGCATCGCTTGCGAGCAGCTGCATTTGGTCAATCCGGAAACCGGCAAGGTTGCGGGAGAAGATGACGATTGATGCTCAAGTGCGACGCTACGTAAACCTCCGTAGTGGAAAGAATATGACGCGACGTTTTTTCACGGTCGAAATTTTGTCAAGTTTTTGACGTGGCGCAAAGCGCCGAACACTCACACTGGCAAAGTACTACGCAACCGACGCAGAGGTCCCGCGGAAGTACGTCATGAAGACCGCCGTCATTAAACGCTCCATTCTCATCAACGGCAAAAAGACGAGCGTCTCGCTGGAAAACGAGTTTTGGGACGCCCTGCATGAGATCGCGAAATACAAAAACACAACCGCAGCAAAGCTGGCAGGAGAAATTGCCCGCCAACGCAATACCGTCAATTTATCGTCTGCTATTCGGATATTCGTCTACAACCATTTTCGGTCGATTGAGGGAAGGCAAAAGGCCGACCGTGGCCACAATCCAACGCGACGTCACCTGGACAGTGCGACCTTAATGACGCGGGCGAAAGAATGTCGCGCTTTGGCTGACGGACTTAAAGATGAAGAATCGCGCACCGCAATGCTCACTATTGCCGCCGATTATGAGCAAATGGCCGCGGATGCAGCACGACTAGAGCGCGCAGCCGAGCCCGACTAACTTTTTAGCTGCAATGGGTCGGCGTTCTCGCCTCAACATCCATTCTCGACATTGTGAATAGGTAACCCTTCCCCACCTCAATCCACTCTGCGAACTATGTTCGCGAGATGGCTCGAGCCATGTTACGCCATTCAATCGCGGCCGGTGCAGGGATTGCAGAATGAAGACGGCCGTCATCAAGCGATCCATTGAGATCAATGGAAAGAAGACCAGCATCTCGCTTGAAGACGAATTTTGGTATGGGTTGCTCGAAATCGCCGCCTATAAAAAGATGGCTGTGCCTGCGCTGGTGGCGCAGTTAGACAACCGCCGCAAGATCATCAATCTATCGTCTGCGATTCGCATATTCGTGTTCAACTACTTTCAAGGTCCTGCCAAAAAACGAAAACGTAGCCGCGCCAAGCGAAACACGCTGTCATGAAGGCGGCATAACTTCGCTGCTGGCAGATGGTTTCCCGGACAACACGATGGCAGCGGTCAAACAATTAAATTTTGTTGGCGCGTCCGGTGCTGGGGTTCAGCGGTCCCTTACGCTCGCGCCGTAGGCCCTCTGGGAGACGTTCGTCAAAGGCACCGTAACTGAGCGGGGCCACGAGAATGTCAGACGATCGAACCGGCCCAGCAATCTTGACTTCAGGTTTCTGGTTGGTGCTTGCGAATTCCAAACACAGACCGATCATCACATAGCTAAAGAAAATAAGCGGGCCGACCACAATGAAAATTGCAGCAGCGTTGAAAACCAGGTCACCCGCGCCACTCGCGCTGACAAGACTCGATATTACCAGACCGACGGCTCCAACTAACGTGACCATTGCCGCGATTATTGGAAAGAACATAGCATTATTACCCGTGATTTTTTATCAGTTAACACACACCAACGGTCACGCCCTTGATTTGAGTCAAAAAATGCCGGGTAGCGCTGCCCTCTCTCACCCAATAGCGAACATTGATCGGTCGCTATTATAAACACACATGCAGCCCCAACAAATCGAGCGCTCAGGATGACCGCAATTATACAACCCCAGCACGATCTCTCGCCGGTTGAAATCGATGCAATTGAAGAATGTCTCTACAACTACAACCGACGTGCAATAGGGTGCAATGACGGCCGAGGACTGGGCTTTGTGATCCGAGACGAGACGGGACGCACGATCGGCGTCGCCGCTGGATATTCTTGGGCAGGCACATCCGAACTCAAACAGATGTGGATCGATGAGGCATATCGAGGACGCGGCTACGCGCGGGAGCTATTGAACGCTTTCGTCACTGAGGCTGCTAGTCGGGGTGTTCGGCGGATCTGGGTGGCGAGCTATGACTTTCAAGCGCCAGGAATGTATGAAAAGGCAGGCTTCAAGCGTGTCGCTGAGTTTGCAGGGTGGCCCGAGGGACACTCCAATATCGTTCTCTGCAAAACATTAATTGCAGGGCAAGAATAGCGGCATCCGGGGGATAGGCTGGTATGTCCGTTAAGTGACAAATGCCTCCGCCGCCCGACAACGGTGCGGCACAATCAGCTGTGCAATCGCTCAACGGGAAAGGGGATAACTTTCGAGAATGCACCGGGGCCACCGTACGGCAGGCGCGCTATGGCCTAGTGTTCCTGTTGATCACGTGTCTCGAATGTAGGCGCCCCATGCTTGACCGACCTTCCGATGATGAAGTCAGCCGCCAAATCCTCGGCGTTTTCATGCGCCACCGGGTACCTGCGAGCGGCTTGCTTTTGCGCAATAATTTTTTCGACGTACGCGACGGCGATTTCCAGCGCGGGATGAACAAGGCAGTCGCGAATAACTGGATCACGATCGATCTGCGCAACCGCTACCGCTATCAACTCACGGCAACGGGTTATGCCATGGGGCAGATGATCGACCGAGTACTTGGCCAGCCGGTAACTTTCGCGGAGCCCTAGGTTAGGAGTCAAAGACCGACATTCACAATCGTTAATGCTGATTTTCCCGTCCGTATGAATCGCGGCGAGATTATTTCCAAAACCGCTGAGCGACCACGTCTTGATAGGCAGGCGTTCCTTGCAAAATTCCGGCATCTCGGGCGAACGCATTCATCCCTGAAACGAACTCCGACGAAATTGCGGAGGAATAGAAAGGAAGATCGCGCTCAATCAGTGCCGCGATCAGCCTCGCCTCATTTGCTGGAAACACCTTGCGACCTACTTTTTCCGCAAGCGCGACGTCTTTGGTCAAAGCCCGGTGCGTCGCATCGATCGCTTCAACGATCTTGCCGGCATCCTCTGACCGTTCCGCCAAAAAGGCATCGGTTACGGCAACCGAGGCCATCGTGTAATTGAAACACGCCTTTGGCCCGTCGCCTCTTCGTACATCCATGACGATTTTCCCTGCCCCGCTTTCGATGGCGACGGCAGCGCCCATTCCGTTGGCCCAGAAACCGTCGATAGCGCGGTCTTGCAGTGCCTTCGCTGCCATCAGACCGAAATTTGTACTGGTGTCCCCGGTATTGGGTACCGGGGCGATGATCACATCATCAAGTATTTCATCAATGCCTGCGGCAACCAACAAGCGCTTAAGTCCAAGATCGACCCATGGCGCCGCACCGATTTTTCGTCCCTTTACGATGCTGACATCGCCGCGTGCCGGGTTCAGGTCCGAACGCATAACCAGAAACCAATACATCCCCTGCGCTTGAGCGCAGAGGAGCTTCACCCCTTGCCATTCTGGAAACGCTGCGAGCGCCGAATGTGCCGAACCGGCCACGCAATCGACCGCGCCCTCCCGGAGGGCCGCATAAGCTTTGCTGACGGGAAAGATCAACTCAATCGTTGAATCAAGCCCCTGTTGTGCCAGAAGTCCCAGTTCGACCGCAGCGACCGCAGGAAAATAGGAATTGGAAATGAGATCGGGAACGGCAATCTTGAGAACCATCGGTGCCTGCTCCTAAAAGGCGATCTGCTTTCGGACGCTTTCCAGAAGCGACGTCCGCATCAAAAATGCACGGTGGGCAGCAGGATCCCTAGAGGCTTTTCGAAGAGTTTCAAAGTTTGCCTCTCGTGTGGCGGGATCTTTCTCCTCGAGGCGCTTCTTGTTTGCGACCGTCTGCTGCTGAACGTATTCGATATTCATTGGACGCCTGATCGCGTCGTATTGCGAGAGATCGCTTTCCGGGCGCTCGCCAAGCAGCACTGAAGACAGCAAGCTTGCGAGCCGCACGGCGTCATGAATACCGCAATTCAAGCCGAGACCGCCGATCGGGTTATTCACATGGGCGGAATTGCCCGCCAGAAAAACCCTGCCCTTTTGAAAACTCGATGCCACACGTTGATGGACGCTATAAATATTGCGGTGAAGGATTTCGTAGCGTCCTGCCTTGGGAAAGAATTTTTGTAGCCGCAATTCCGTTGCCGCTTCGCTCATGACCTCTTCGTCGCTCTGTCCTGGGAGTGTCGGGAAAACCGCACGCCATGATCCACGGAGGTCATTGCCCGCGACCTTGAAAAGGTTTGCCCATTCATCCGGGTCAGAGAAATACGCGCGGAACGCCACACCGTGCGCCTGCGCGAAATCAAACGGCGTCGTCAGCACAAGAAAACGTTCGGGAAACGTGTATCCTTCAAAGTCTATATCCAGCCCCTTGCGAACCGTTGAGCGGCCACCATCTGCCCCAACGAGGTACTTTCCACGGACTGATCGACTGCCCGAAGATGTGCCAACCTCAATCGCAACCTCCTCATCCAGCTCCGCAATCGAAATGACGGGGGACGAGAAGTTTACCTCTGAATGGCGAAAACCCTTCAGACGCTCGATACCAAGTCTGGCAAGCTTGTGTTGTTCGCATTGGACGACAAAAGGGCAAGTGGTGTCGTTTTTTAGAATTCCATGATCAAATTCCGCAACGAGCTTTCTTGCGGGCCGGTCCCAGAACTGAAACGTCGGCGCAACCAAACCCTGGGCAATAACGTCGTTCAAAAGCCCGAGAGCCGAAAGCATCTCTAGCGTAGCAGGGTGCAGCGTAGACGCGCGCGGCGCGTCGTTTACGTGTTCAGCGGCTTCGAATACCCTTACGGGAATTCCTCGTTGCGCAAGCGCAAGCGCCGTTACAATGCCGACCGGCCCGGCGCCAGCGATGAGGACAGGATCACTGTCCATGGGTTGAACGCTCAATTTTGTTTCAAGCCAGCAACGCCGACAGCTTCCGCCCAAATCGCAATGTCTTTCTCGAGCATAGCGCCTCACTCAGCCGCTGACCTGTCATCCTTGCGGTGCCGTCGGTGTTTCCACCTGCCGCAAAGGGAACAATAACCGTCACCGGCCTTTGCGGCCAAGCCTGGGCAACGGCTGCAATGACCGATGCTGCCAACAGCAGACCGAGAGTGCCACTCCATATTCCCCAATAGCGCATGACGTTTCCTTCGCTATCCGGCAGATGCCAGGCAGGTAAGCGCTGCTTAAACTAGCACTGGAAGGGGGCGCGCAGCGACTTCGGAAAACACGTCGCGTGGTCAAACCGCGCAATGTCTGCCAGCCAGAGCGCTACACCAATAATAGTGATATTGGATTAGCCGGATCCACGCCACGAGGCATTCATGCTGCACGAGCCGATGCGTGCCGAAACTGATGTGCTGGTGATCGGTTCCGGCGCCGCCGGCATGTATGCGGCGTTCGAGGCTGCCCGCGCGGGTTGCCGGGTGCTGCTCGCCGATCGCAGCCTGATCGGCCGCGGCGGCGCGACCGTGATGGCTCAGATGACGGTGGCAGCCGCACTCGGCTCCGAGACGCCGGACCACTGGAGCCATCATTATCAGGACACCCTCGCGTCCGGTCGTGGCCTGTGCAACGAGCCGCTGGCGCAGTTGCTGTGCGAAGACGGACCGGAATGTCTCCGCACCATGGACGAATGGGGCGTTGGCTGGGCGCGGAAAGATGGGCGTATCACCCAAGCCATGGCGCCCGGTCACGACCGTCCGCGCTGCGCCTACGTAGATTTTCTAGGAACCGGACCGGCGGTGTCGAAGACACTGCGCACTGTCGTGAATAGGACCGGCGGCATCCGCAAGGCGGGTGACCTCTGCGTTATCGATCTTTTGCGAACGGACGGCGAAATTACCGGCGCGGTGGCGCTGCATTTCGGATCGGGTGCTCCGGTTACTCTGTCGGCCAAGGCGACCATCCTGGCAACCGGCGGTCTCACGCGACTTTATCGCCGCAACAGCGCGTCGGCCAACATGGGTGGCGACGGCTACGCGCTGGCTCTGCGCGCGGGCGCCTCGCTCGTGGATATGGAGTTCGTGCAGTTCTTTCCTATCGGCCATCTTGCGCCGCGATTGATCGGCATGGACCCGATCATGTGGGACCCGTTCCGTTACAAGCTCGGCGGCCGCCTGCTTAACAACCGCATGGAGGAATTCACGCAACACTACGGCGTCGCCGAGCATGGCAAATACGTCATCACGCGTGACGTCGGCAGTTACGCGATCCTCAAGGAGGTCGAGGCCGGCCGCGGCTCGCCGCATGGTGGCGTCTACCTGAGCTTTCAGCATTGTTCCGAAGCCGCCTTGCGGGGATCATTCGGTCCAGTGATCGACCGACTCGCCGCCAACAATATCGATCTCACAAAAACGCCCGTCGAGGTGGCGCCTATCGCACATTATCACATGGGCGGCATCGCAGCCGACGCGCACATGCAAACGGATCTGCCCGGTTTATTCGCCGCCGGCGAAGCAGTCGGCGGCGCAAATGGCGCCAACCGTCTGTCCGGAAACGCCATCACCGAGGCTTTGGTGTTCGGCCGGCGTGCCGGCCGCAGCGCGGCCGCGCATGTCAAGCGGACGCCTGCCCTGCCGGATCGCGCCGACAATGCCGGCGCGATAGCGGATCTTATAACTGCCGACGTGCCAGGACATTGTCTTAACACCGCCGAAATGGTGCAAACGTTTCAGGCCACGATGCAGGACGACGTGGGCGCATTGCGAACGCAGGCCAAGCTCAAGCGCGCGCTTGACCAAATCGGTCAAATGGCGAAAGAGTTGGGCGACTTGCCGCCCGGCGATGGCAACCGTTTCGACATGCGGCGGATCGACTGGTTCGATTTACGCAATATGCTGTTGGTGGGGGGCGTCGTTGCCGAAACGGCGCTCGCGCGCACAGAAACCCGCGGCGCACAGCAGCGCGAGGACTATCCCAGTATGTCGCCGGAATGGGCGGTCAATCAGTTTGTCGGATTGCGAGATGGGCGCGTCGTGCTGTCGAGGGCATCCCCGCATACCCGCACGGCAGCCGCATCATGACCGAATGTGCCACGCTCCGGATCTGGCGCGGCACCGATGCAAGCGCCGGCGGTTGGGAGACCTACGAGGTGCCGTTCGAGCCGGGCCAATCGGTGCTCGACGGTTTACGCTGGATCCGGATCCATCGTGATCCGACGCTGGCTATCCGCTTCTCCTGCATCAACGCCAACGCCTGCAAAGAGTGCATGATCGAGATCGATGGCAAGACCACGTATGCCTGCACGGCACGGCTGCAACCGCACGCGATGACGCTGGCGCCGCTGCCCAACAAAAAACTGGTGCGTGATCTGGTAACGGAAATCGCACCGCCGGCGGAACGCTTCACCGGTACTTAGCCTCAAGCACGACCAACCAACCGGGGCCGAACCGGTGACAGGGCCAAGTATCAGTTTTCCACAATCAGGTTCGCCAAACTAATTTCGCCGTCAGTAATGTAGTGGTTGACCTGTTCGATGGGCATATGTTGGCCCGATTGAATTTGATTCACGTCCCCGATGGCTCGATTTTTCCGCAACTCGGCGATAATGTAGTCCCGTTCGGCGTTCGTATCCGAATCAGTCGCGTGAGTGATCTGGAATGTGAGTTGGGTCAAGGAGAAACCGGTATCCCTGGTGCCGGCTCCGACCCAGAGAACGCAGGCATCTTCCGGTGGCCGGTCGGTGTTTAGCCAGAACGCGGCTGTTCCCAATGTGGCCTCGGCGCGCGCGATGCTCAAAGCCCAGAATCGAACGTGGTGACGCTTCCGCGGGCTGTCATCAATTGCCTTCTGAAAACCGATGTCCTGCCCGCGTCCGAAAAGATAGAGAGTACTAAACGGGGCTGTAGGATAGGGCGAGTTAAATACGAATGCGCGAATCATCCGCCACGAGCTTGCCAGTCCCAATCGATCAGCCTCTGACCAGCCAGCGGTTGCAAAGGCGGCGTGAAGCTGTTGGAGCGTACCTATGAGCACGAGATTGACGGGGTCACCCGGCAATCCGTCGCCGGTAATTGTATAGCGAGGCACCCGTTTGCGCTGAAGGATTTTAAGACCCATGCGAACGGTGCGCGGAAGGACAATATAAGCTGCGATTCCATAAGTGGCGGCCAAAGCCAGAACCCATGGCAGCCTGTGGTCTGCAAATTCGAAGACCACAAAGACTATCAACCAGACGCTAAGGATCCCTAGCCCCAAGATGAGCAGGCGCTGCAGTAAACGCGTCAGCAATCTCATGATCCAGCCATCATAACGCAGTGGCTGCTCAAAATCTGCCCGGCCGCAACTGCCGGCTTAACGCTCATGATAGTTTCAGCAGCTGCCGTGCATTGGCGCCGAAGATCAGCGTCCGGTCGTGATCGCTCACTGGCGCCGCGTCCATCCATTCGCGGCCGGCACGATTGGGCATGAACGGCCAGTCGATCGAGAATAGAATTCGCTCCACGCCCATCTCGGCAATCGAGCAGGCCAATGCCGAATTGGAAAATGCGCCGCTGGTCGTGAGCCAAAAGTGCTTGCGATAGTAGTCGGCAAATGCCCGCGGCATCGGCGTACGCTCGTTGAGGATGTTGTCGGTCCGCCACAGCAGAAATGGCGCGGTCTCGCCGAGATGACCAACGATGATCTTGAGCGCCGGAAACTCGTCAAATAGGCCGCTGACAATGAGGCGGAAGGTGTGGGTCAAAGTCTCCAGGGTAAAACCAAGCGGGGCGACCGCAAGCGCCGGATATTCCTTAAAATAAGCCTCCTGCACGGAAGGGTGCGGCGGGGTCGGGTGAATATAAAGTGGTACGTCGAGGCCTACGGCGCGCTCAAAGATTGGCCGGAACCGTTTGTCATCCATGAAGCCGCCATGGGTCAGCCCCATGATCATGGCACCCTTGAAGCCGAGCTTGCTCACGGCGCGCTCCAGCTCGTCGGCCGCCGCTTTCGGATCGGGCGTCGGCAAGGTAGCAAAGCCGGCGAACCGGTCCGGGTGTCGGCGCACGGCTTCGTACAGCACATCGTTGGAGGCACGCGCGAGCTTGACGGCCGTTTCCGCATCAAGATTTTGGGTCGCTGGATTATTTTCTGAAATAACCTGCAGGTCGATTCCGGCTTCGTCCATTTCACGAATACGCAGCTCGCCAAGGTCATCGAGCTTGCGCTGAATCGGCGTGTCCTTTTCGCCGCGCAACGCGCGCAATTTCGGGGACGTGAAGTGTTCTTCGAGCGCGATGACCTTGGGCGCCATTATGATAAGCCTTCCAGCGCAACCGCCTCGATTTCAATCTTGAAGCCGTAATGCAATTGCGGCACCGGCACGACGGCGCGGGCCGGACGCGACGTTCCGATCCATTTTGCATAGATGGCGTTAAAGGCAGGCCACGACGCGATGTCGGTGACGTAGACCCGCACCTGAACCAGCCGGTCGATCGCGCTGCCGGCGCCTTTGAGCGCCGCGGCGATATTGTCCAGAGTCTGTTGTGCCTGTTGCTCGAACGCCGCGTCCATAAGTTTTGTGCCCTCGCGCGTGATCGGTAACTGACCGGCGATAAACACGAAGCCATTGGCCGTCACGGCGTGGCTGTAATGGCCGCCGGGCGCTGCAACGGTGTCGGGGTTAGTCAGGATAATGTCGCTGGCCATTACGGCACTCCCTATATGCGAGGCACGAAAATAAAGCGGCGCAGCTCGCGCTGCACCGCTGGTTTGTGTACGACTTTACACCGACTTCAGGCCGGCAAGGGCTTTCCGTTGGTCTCCGGCAAGAACGGCACCACGACAAAGCCCAGAACGTAGATAAACGAAAACGCCACCGCCATCTTGCTGAAGCCGCCGAACTGGGCGATCAGCATGCCGGCGAACAGCGGCCCCATAAATGCGATGAAGCGCGGGGCGTTGAAAGCGAAGGCCATCCCGGTGGCTCGCATGCGGGTCGGAAACAGCTCCGGCAGCCAGACCGACATCCACGAATATTGGCCGAGCGTAAAGAAGCCATTGAGCGCCGCGACCAGCAGCAAGAGATGCAGGTCGGTCGTCCACATGTAGAGCGCGAAGGTGAGCACCAACGAGCCGGCAAAGAAGATCATCACGATCGGCTTGCGTCCGAAATTGTCGGCAAGAAAGCCCAGGCCGATGTAGCCGATGATGGCGCCGAGATTATAGCTCATGCCGGCATAGCTCGCCCACGTCTGCGGTGGCAGACCGGCTTTGCCCGCCGCGGCAGCTATGAAAGGCGGCACCCAGGTCGAGATGCCCCACCACGCTACCGTAGTTGTCAGCGACATCAGGAACACGATGATGGTGCGCTTGCGTATTTCCGGATCTGCGAACAGATCCGCGAATGTGAAGCGGGTAAACGCATGGTCTTCCGCCGAAAGCGCAGCTCCGCTTTTCTTCTTCGCGCGCGCGGATTTGCGCTTTTCGTTGGACTGCTCCCACCGGCCCGACTCTTTGACACCGGTGCGCAGCCAGAGCGCGAACAGCGCCGGGAGGACACCAATCAGGAACATGATACGCCAGGCGCCAGGTCCATAACCGCTCACGAACAGCCAGATGAAGGAGGCCAGAAAAAATCCGATACCCAGCCCGCATTGCATCAGGCCGGCGCCCCGGCCTCGCGCATTATCGGGCCACACTTCGGCGGTCATGGACGCGCCGGTCGACCATTCCGAGCCTATGGCAACGCCGACCAGAAAGCGCAGCAGCGCGAAGGAAACCCAATCCCAGGCGAAGGCCGAAAGGCCGGTGGTCAGCGAATAGGCGAGGATCGCCAGGATCATCGTCCGTCGACGGCCGATATAATCGGCGAGCACGCCGCCAATCACACCGCCGACGCCCCAGCCGAGCAACGTGATACCGATTACGGTGCCGGCAAAAGCCGGGATCTGGGCGAACTGCGACGGATCAAGCAGATCGCGAAGCGCCACCCCAACCACCAAGATGAGTGCGAAAGTCTCATAGCCGTCGAACATCCAGCCGAGGTTCGACGCAATCATCGTCTTCCATTGGTTCGCGTCGAGGCTGCGATACCACGGTTGCGAACCGGTCACAGTCGCCGTTGTCATTGGGATCCCCTCCATCAAGGTCGCGTTTTGGATCAGCCGGTTGAGCCCGGCTTGCTGTTACGTGCGGCCATTTTGACCGCATTTACGATTTCTGGATAGGCGGCACAGCGGCATAGATTTCCGGACAGATAGTCCCGAATTTGCTCGTCGTCGGGATCGGGGTACTGCCCGATGAGCACCTTGGTCATCATCACGAAGCCGGGCGTGCAATAGCCGCACTGGAAGGCTCCGCATTCGACGAATGCCTGCTGCACCGGGTCAAGCTTGCCCGGAGAAGCCAGATGCTCGACCGTGACCACCTCGGCGCCGTCGAGAAAAACCGCGAGATGAAGACAGCCCGACACCGGCCGCCCGTCCACCAGCACCGTGCAGCAGCCGCACAGGCCCTGCCCGCAGCTTTCTCGCGCGCCGAACAAGGCGAACTGCGTTTGAAGGACTTCGACCACGTTGTAGTGCGGCTTTACTTCGGCAGAAACCCCACGGCCATTGAGGACAAAATTGATCGTTGTCGGCGCCGCGCTCATATCATTCATCTCCGAGCGGCTTGTTGTCTTTGGCACGCAACGCGCGGAATACGGCCTCCGCGGTCAACGGCAATTCGGTGAGGCGCACGCCGACGGCATCGTCGATGGCATTGGCGATCGCCGGCGATAGACCGAAGGTCGCGAGTTCGCCCACGCCCTTGGCGCCAAACGGGCCGTTGGTCTGAAAGGTGTCGACGGCCTCGTTCTCCATCACTGGCGGCACGTCGTGCATTCCCGGAATTTTGTAGTCGGCGAGCGAGGCGTTGGTGACCTGGCCGCCGTCGATATGCATCTTCTCGAACATGCTGAAGCCGAGCTGCATCAACGATGCGCCCGACAGTTGGGCCTCGACGATCTTCGGGTTAATCGGTTTACCGACGTCAGCGACGTTGATCAGGCGGGTAATGCGCACGTGCCCAGTCTCGGTATCCACTTCGATCTCGACGCCGCTGCCTGCCACCATCCAGAACGGCGTCGCGTTGGTGGTGAGCCCATTGGCGTCAGGAGGGATGTAGTCCGGCTTGTAGATGCCAGTTCCGACAATATTGCCCGCCTGCATGCCGTATTTCTTCCGGAACAGATCGGCCAGCGGAGCATTGCTACCGTCCGGCTCGCCCAATTCACGCCGCAGCGCCGCGATCTTGGCTCGCGCTTCTTCGGCCGCGAGCCGGACGGCGTGACCCATGTGGAATAGCGAGCGCGAGCCGAGCGTGCCCATATCATAGGGCGTCACGTCGGTATCGCGCGGCACGACCCGAACCGACTCGGCCGGCATGTTGAGCACTTCGCCGACCATCTGCGCCATCGCGGTATCGGAGCCCTGCCCCATGTCAACGGTGCCGCAATACAGCGTGGTGCTGCCGTCGGCCGAAACATTCACGATCGCCACCGAGGTCGTCGGCGAAATCACCGCCTTGAGTGCGACCGCTAACCCACGGCCGCGCCGAACCACACCCTTGCCGCGATCGAAAGGCTGTTTCCAATTGAGCCGCTCGGCGATGCGGTCGAGGACTTTCTCGATAGCGGTGTCCTTCAAGATCGTACCCGTGGCCTGCGGCCGGCCGTCGCGCAGCAGGTTCTGCTTGCGGAATTCAAGCGGATCGCGCTTGAGCGCACGCGCGATCATGTCGGTGTGGCTTTCATAGGCCCACACCAGTTGCGGAATGCCAAAGCCGCGAAGTGCGCCGGCCGGCGTCAGATTGGTATAGAGCGCATAGGAATTGATCGAGACATTATCAATGTCGTATGGACCCGCAGCGGTAAAACCGGATTTCTGCGTCACGCGTGGGCCGATATCTGCATAGGCGCCGCCGTTCCACCACACCTCGCATTCGCGAGCGATGATGCGGCCGTCCTTGTCGATACCGCTTTTGATGCGGAACGTGGTCGGATGTTTGGTAATCGTGTAGAAATGCTCTTCCATCGTATGCGCAATCTTCACCGGTCGGCGCGCCAGCATAGACATCGCGGTCGCTAGCGCCTCCAATTTGATGTAGAGCTTGCCGCCATAGCCGCCGCCGAGATACGGCACTTTGATGCGCACACGGTTCTCCGGCCAGCCAAGCAGACGTGCAATCTCGGTGCGTACGAACGACGGACCTTGGGCCGATGAATAGACGGTCACGCCGTCGTCACGGTAATCCGCGATCGAGGCGTGCGGCTCGAGTGGCAGGTGCAGCACTTTCTGGGTGCGGAAGGTGTGCTCGAATATATGCGCAGCCACCGCGAATGCCTTGTCTACGTCGCCGCGCCGTAGCCTGAAATCGAGCGCGACATTGGTGCCCTTGCGGCCCTTGAGATGCTTGAGATCGGCGAAGGTGCCCGCCGGCTTCAATTCGTCGTGCACCAACGTCTTGTTTTCGGCCGCCTCGACCTCGTCGAAAACTGCCGGCAGCTCCTCGTATTCCGCCACGATCTGCTGCACGGCCTGATCGGCGACATGCGGATCGCTGGCGAGTACCACTGCGACCGGTTCACCGACAAAATGCACCTTGCCAATGGCCAAGATCGGCTGGTCGTGGAATGCCGGCCCGTAATAGGGATCGGGGATGACTTTTCGCACGTCGTCGCTGGTATAAACGGCGTAAACGCCGGGCACTTTGCGGGCGGCGGCGGTATCGATCGATTTGATGCGGCCGTGCGCGACCGTGCTGCGGAAGATTTTTGCATGGAGCATGCCGGGCAATTGCATCAGATGAGTGTATTCGGCACGGCCGGTCACCTTGTCGCGCCCCTCAAGCCGCGGTAGCGAGCGGCCGATCTGTCCGCCGGATACAGCCGTCGTGGCCATCAGTGCGCTCCGCTTGTCTGCATGGCTGAGCGCACTGCGCGTCCGGCATAGATCCGCAGCAATTCGCGCTTGTATGAAGCCGAGCCGCGCAGATCGGCGACGATGTCGGCCTCGTCTACGGCGGCGTCCGCCACCTTTTTAAGAGTTTTGTCGTCGGCCCCGGCGCCGATCAGCATCGTTTCCGCGGCTTTCAGGCGCGTCGCCTTGGCGGTTGCTGCGCTGACAACGATACGGGCAGACTTGACGGTTGTGCCTTCGGAATGCAGCGCGACGGCAACGCCGAGCGACGGCCAGTCGTCGGCGGAGCCGGAGGTGACTTTGAAGTAGGCTGCGCGGGTTTCGCCTTGCGCCGGGATACGCAATTGAGTGATCAATTCGTTCTTTGCAAGCGCCGTTTCGTAATAGCCGATGAAAAGATCCTCGACCGCCATCGTGCGCTCGCCCGCGGGACCGACAACCGCGATGGTGGCGCCAAGCGCGATCAGAACCGGCGGCAAATCCATATGTGGGTCCGCATGAGCCAACGCGCCGCCAACGGTGGCGACATTGCGCACCCGCACATTCGACAGCCGCCGCATGGTGCGCACGATCACCGGCGCGCCACGCACAACCGCTGGCGAATGCTCGAGTGCGCTGAGCGGCGCCATCGCGCCGATGGTCAACTCGCCCGTCGGTGCCGTGGCGATGCGGCCGAATGCCTCTCCAAGTTTGCGCAAGCTAACCAGGCGCCGGGGCCGAAATACGCCGGCCTTCATCATCAACATCAGCGCCGTGCCACCGGCAATCGGCCGTACTTCCGGATCGTCCGGATCGATCAGCGCGATGGCTTCCTTGAGCGAGCCCGGCTCCAGCAGTTCAAAAGCCATCATGGCGGTGGCCCAGACTGCTCGCCGGCGAAGGCAGCGGCTAGCCGTGCGGAGAACTGCTTTTCCATTTCCTTGGCCTTCGCCTTGAGCACAGGTTGACCCATGCTACCGAGTTTTCCGGTCAGCGTCGCGTCGATCGAATAGCGGACGACCGTTCCCCCCTCGGCATCGGCGAGCCGTGTCGTCGCGGTTGCAGTCAGCCGGCCCACCATACCTATCGGTGTGCCTTCGACCTTTGCCTCGATCTCCTCGGACGGCATCACGCGGCTCATCTCCACTGTGACTTTGAAGTTGAAACGCATATAGGCAATGCGGGTCTCCAACACTGCATCGTAGTGGGTGGCGTCGATTGCCTTGAGATCGCGTACACCCTCGATGCAAGACGCAAAAAACGGCGCATCGCTGAGCGCCTTGAAAACCGCCTCTCGCGGTGCAGCAACTGTAATTTCACCGGCGAAATTCAAAACACAGTTTCTTCTTTGCCACTCGAAATCGTTGCAAGAGATGCCTTCTAAACTACCAATTTTGCTGCGTCCGTCGACAACCATTTAACGGTGCAAGCGAACCCCTCTTGCCCCAGAGAGGAAAACGGCTACCAATTTTCTATCAATACCGCGATGAACGGCAGGCACCGAGGAAACGTAGATGCTTCGACTATTTTCATTTTTGGCCCTGACGTTGCCCCTAACGCCGATAACGGTGCAGGCGCAGCAATATCCCGACCATCCGGTTAAAGTGGTCGTTGGCTATGCCGCCGGCGGTGGTCCGGACGTCCAGGCACGCACGGTCGCGCAACAACTTAGCCTCAGCCTTGGGCAGCAGTTCTTCGTTGAGAACCGGCTTGGCGCCAACGGAACGATCGCGACGCGTTCGGTGGTGCAATCAAAGCCGGACGGCTACACACTGCTGTTCTCCTCGAACGGAATTGCCCCGACGCCTTATATCTACAAAAATCTCGGCTACGACCTCTTCACCGATCTCACGCCAATAGCGACTATCGGCATTCTCGACGGCCTGTTCATGCTGGTCGATGCGAAGTCGCCCTACAAAACGTTGCAAGAATTTATCGCTCACGCGAAAAAGGATCCCGCTGTGTACGGTTCGCCGGGAGTGGGCAACGGGCTTCATCTCGCTGCGGAGATTTTCAGCAAGAAGGCTGGCATCAAAATGCAGCACATTCCCTACAAAGGAGCATCGGAAGTCATGACCGGCATGCTCAGCGGCAGCGTTGAAGTCATGTTTGTGACGCCGCCGTCAGTGATGGGGCTGATCGGCGAGGGACGCGTGCGCGCGCTTGCCTTCACCGGCAGCAAACCATTCCCGGCGTTCCCCAACGTGCCGCTCATGAAGGACATGCTGCCCGGTTTCGAGCCCATCGGATCCTGGGGCATGTTCTTTGCGCCGACCAAGACGCCACCTGAGATCGTTGAAAAACTCAATGCGGCGGTCCGCGCGGCTTTGCAGGCGCCGGCGGTGGCCTCCATCATGCAGCGCGATGGCTACATTCCCGATAATCGAACCGCCGCCGAAACCGCGGCATACTTCCGCCAGGAAGTCCAACTGATGGGCGACGCGGTGAAGGCCGCGGGCATCGAGCCGAACTGAGGCGCATTATCCGAGGGCGTGTAACGGCTTGCCCGCTGCCGACACCGGCTTGGCGCTGATCAGCACGAAGGCGATGACGCAGTCTTCGGTTCCACGGTTGACCCAGTTGTGGATCGTGCCGCGCTGCACCAGCACGTCGCCAGCCTTGAGTTTCACCGTCACGCTGTCATCAAGCTCCATATCGATCGCGCCAGAGATGACAACGGCATAGTCGATCGAATCGGTACGATGATTGCGCGGGGCTACTCCCGGCTGGTAGCGCACGATGCGGAACACGGTGCCGCCCTCGACCGTGGTCTTGAACGAGCCGGAAGTCGGATCGGAAGCCATCATTGTCGACCGGAAAGCCCTTGGTTGACCAGACGACGCAAGACGACGCGCCAGAACGGTTTGAAATCACGTTCTTCGCGATCTCGTCGATTTCGACTTTGGCGCGCCCGTCGGTAGTATGCCCGGTCACGACACGGCGAATTTCAAGGCTCATGGCTTTCTTCCCGATCAATAAACTGGCTGTTCTGTCTCGGCGCGTTTGAGGAATGCAGCGAAGATGGCGGCGATACGCGGTTCTGCATCACGCCATTCCTTGCGGTCCCATTCCTCGCGCAGGTCGCTATCCGAACGCTTTTCCACCACGTCATCGTGCAACTCGCTGTTGGGAAACAGCGAGGCGGCCTTGCGCGCAGTCGCCGGTGTGTGGATCACGTCATTGCCGGCAATCAGGCAGGCCGGCACTTTGATCGAGCGCAGATCAGCCTCGGTGGCACCGACAATCGGCAAATTCGCCGATTGAAGGAAACATTCGCGCCAGTAAGTCATGACCTTGATGAACTCTCCGGCATCGGTCTTCAATAGCCGGTCGCGATTCGACGGCCGAGCTTTGATGCATCCGCTGAAGTGCTCGCTTTCGCAAACCGCCTGCATGCCGCCGGCGCGGGCGATCTTGATGAACTGCCCATAATAGGTCTCGGCCAGCCGATCGACCGCCTCATGGCCGCCGGTCACGCGCCAGAGTAGCAAACCGCGTAACCCGTCGGCGTGCCGCATGGCATACAGAATTGCCAGGCGTGCGCCAGCGGAGGAACCGCCGACATACATCGGCAACGCGCCGAGCTGTTTGCCGAGCGCGTAGAGGTCATCGGCCCATACTTCGTGCTCGGACCCAGAGCCGTCGAAGGCGACATCCGAGGCGCCGCAATTGCGCCGGTCGTGCAGAAGTACGCGATAGCCGGATGCGGCGATGGCTTTCGACAGGTCGACCAATTCGCTATACGGTCGACGACTGCCGGGAGTGAGGGCAATCCACTGCCCGCCGCTACCGACGACTTCGTAGTTGATGCAAACGTTACGAAGGACCGCTTCGGGCATTGCCGGTTGCACCCATTTTATCAGGTGCAGTTCTGCAGCAGCGCGAGCATGCTGGCAAGCAGCGACTTAGGAGCTCGTGAAATGATCGCAGTCATCTTTGAGGTTTGGCCAAAGGCAGACCGCAAGCAGGACTATTTAAATATTGCCGCTGAACTGAAGCCCCTTCTCGAAAAAATCGATGGCTTCATTTCAATCGAACGCTTCGAAAGCCTCTACGAGCCAGGAAAAATCCTGTCGCTTTCGTTTTTTCGGGATGAAGCGGCGGTACAGGCATGGCGCACCACCAATGAGCATCGCGTAGCGCAAGCTAAAGGGCGTGGCGAGATTTTTTCAAACTATCGCCTACGCGTTGCAGGAGTTATTAGAGACTACGGTATGCGTGAACGAGCGCAAGTCCCCAGTGATAGCCTGAGAATTCACGGCACATAAAGCATTCATCGCCTTTTAACATGGCGACCTATTCAGCGCCGGCTTAGTTGCCATTGCGTTGGCGGCAATTTTCGTTCCAAAAACCGGCTTTGCGCCCGAGGCACCAACACAAAAAATCTTCCCGTCATGTTGTAAAGTGCAAAACTAACCGTCACGATGACGATTAGAGAGTTGCGGGAGGGAGCTATGATTACCATTCCCGAACTGGCCGCGGAAGCCTTGGGATCTTATCTTGCCGAACACATGGGACGCCGCTTTGGCTCGACGGACGCGGGTTTAATAGAACTCGTCCAGTCGGCCGCCAGACTTGCCGTCGACTGTATCGGCAACAGCGATGCGCTCTATCACAACGTCGAGCATACGATGCTGGTAACGCTCGTCGGCTACGATATTTTAAGGGGGCGAAGGCTTTTGACTGAGACAAGCGCCAGCGATTTCGCGCATCTCGTCGTCGCTTGTCTGTTTCACGACATTGGTTACGTTCGTGGAATTCTCAAAGGCGACAGCACCGACGGCTACATAATTGACGCCAAAGGCACCAAGGCCACGCTGCCACGCGGAGCGTCGGATGCCGCGCTATTACCGTATCACGTCGACCGGTCAAAGCTCTTCGTGATGGATCGCTTGTCCAAGATCAAATCACTTGACGCCAGCCGCGTCGCCAATGCCATCGAGTTCACGCGCTTTCCGCCAACTCATGGCGCCGACGATGGCACCAGCGAAGAAGGAATGCTGGTACGCGCCGCCGATCTCATCGGCCAGCTCGGCGATCCGCATTATTTGCGCAAAGCCAATGCGCTTTATTACGAATTCGAAGAAGTCGGAATGAACAAGCAACTCGGCTATGCTTCGCCGGCCGATCTCACCGATCTCTATCCGCAGTTCTACTGGAGCAGCATATCGACGCATATCCAGAGCGCGATCCGCTATCTCAACGTCACGTCGAGCGGGCGCCAGTGGATCGCCAATCTCTACAGCAATATTTTCCGCGCCGAGCGCGAGCTTAGTCTGTGCGGCCCGCAACGCTGACTTGTCGTAAAGTGCCCCGGTGCAATGCGAAGCGGACATCGGCGAACGTCTAACAGATCATCGCCTCTCAAGATGGCTCGACAGGAGGTTCAAGTGCAACGCATGGCTCGTCTTGTCGAAGCGATTGTCTTCAACAGCCGATGGTTGGTGGCACCATTTTTATTGGGATTGGTCGTCGGTCTCGCGGCGCTCGCGTTTAAATTTCTCATCAAACTATCTGACTTCGTCATGCAAATTCCTTCGGCCCCGCCCGCGGACGTGATCGTCGGCATTCTTACGCTCGTTGACCTCACCCTCATCGCCAACTTGATCGTCATCGTAATCTGCTCGAGCTATGAGAATTTTCTCACACAAATTGATCCTAAGAAGCATCCCGATTGGCCGGAGGGATTGATCAAAATTGGCTTTTCGGGCCTTAAGCAGAAGCTGCTGGGCTCGATCGCCGCTATTGCTGCGGTCAATGTATTGGAGTGGTTCATGGACATCGACCGGCATGCCGACAACATCAAGTTAGCTTGGGTTGTTGGCATTCTGCTGGCATTCGCAGTCTCCATGCTCATTCTTGCAATCGCGGACCGAGTGAGCCATCTGAACGAAAATAGGCCGTAACGAAAGCAGACGTTGCCGACGAGAAGCCCGTCAAACTGCTTCAGTCATCGCCGCGTCGCGTGCGGTCAGCGCAGTCGCAAACGTGCGGTGTAGGCGCGCAAGATCAGGCTCGATGCCCGTAAAGAGCCGGAACGCTTCCACCGCCTGGTGCACACACATCCCGCCACCGCTCATCACGCGAGCACCCTTCGCGGCAGCCGCCCGAATGAAAACCGTTTCGATGGGTGTATAGATGACGTCGGCAGCCCAATGGGCCGCTGTCAGCGCGGAAACCGGCACCGGGTTGCCGGGAAAGCCACGCATGCCGACCTGTGTCGCGTTAACGACACCGTCTGATCCCGCAATGTCACGTTTGAGATCGCTTGAGATGCGGGCGCGCGATGCGCCGTATTGTTTTACGAGATCGGCCGTGAGTGCGGCCCCGCGTAGACCGTCGCGGTCATGGATGACGAGGCAGCCAACCTCCAAATCCATCAAGGCAAATGCGACCGCGCGCCCGGCGCCGCCCGCGCCAACCAGCACGACCGTCGCCCCGCGAGCGCTATTGCGTCCAAACACTTCTTCGAAACTGTGGCGCCATCCCCGCCGATCAAAGTTATAACCGGTCGTACGACCGTCGGGCGCAATCGCGACGGTATTGACCGCGCCGATTTGTGCTGCCTCAGGGTCCACCGCATCGAGCAACGGGATGATATCCTGCTTGAAGGGATAGGTGATGTTTGTGCCAGCAAAGCCGGCGGTCTTGAGCGCGCCGAGCAGTTGCGGCAGTCGCACCTCCGGCAGGCGATCGACATCCATCAAATGATAGAAGCCATTGATTCCGGCGGCCGCAAACGCATCGGCAAAAAGCGCCGGCGATAGTGATCCCATGATGTTCGCGCCGATCAATCCGATCAGCATCCTGGGCTGGATCATGATACGCGCTCCGGCATCGCCAAATCCCCGCCGAGGAAAAGCTGAGCTATCCGCGAGTCCGCAAGAATATTCGCCGCTTTGTCTTCGATGCGGATCTGCTGGCGTTTTGTCCGTCCGGTCTACTCGGACTAATCGAGCGTGTAGTCAAGGCGAGACGAGGAGCCTTGGGCGCACCGCTGAAAAAACCGTTTATTGACCGAGCGCCCTGCGCCAGGACTGACCAGGTACCGGACCAACGATTTTATTGAGATCGATTTTGTCTTCGCCCGGCACGCGGATGCGCTTGAACGTCATCTCGTTAGCATCAAGTGGCTTGGTCGCATCCATACCCATCTTTGCACCGACGCCATTGCGGGTCGACGGATCGAGCTTGGATCCCTGACTTTCCGGCACTATCACAAGATCCCGGTCGGCCTGGAAACGGGTCGCCACCGCCCATTCCACTTCCGTCGGATTGTGGATGTCGACGTCCTCGTCGACCACGATCACCTGCTTCACGTCATAGTGGCCGGCGAATGCCCCCATCATTACGTTCTTGGCCTCACCTTCCTGTCGTTTGGCGATCTTGACATAGAGGTGATAGCGGCAGACCCCGCCGGGAGCGAGATGCACATCCTGTACGTTCGGAAAGCTGCGGCGCAGATGCGCCAGCAAAGTTGCCTCGCGCGGAATACCGCCGAGCAATAAATGTTCAAGTCCGCCGCCGACAATAGTGTGGAATATCGCATCCTTACGCTGCGTGACCGCGGTGACTTCGATGACGTGACGCTTGGCCGGCTCGCTGTAGTACTGCGGAAATTCGCCGAACGGGCCTTCCAGCTCACGCACTTTCGGCAACACCCGTCCTTCGATGACGATCTCCGCCTCGGCAGGCACGCGTAATTCGTTGGTAATACATTTCACCACCGACAGTGGCGTGCCGTGCAATGCGCCCGCAATCGTAAGTTCGTCAAAGTCGATCGGCGCGATCGCTTGCGACGAAAGAAGCGTGAGTGGGTCAACGCCGATCACGATGGCCACATCGAGAGGTTGTCCACTGCGCTCCGCCATTTCATAGAACATATGGGTGTGGCGTGGCAGCAGCAGAGCGCCCAGGCGGTTGGGACCGCTCAGCTGGAGGCGGTGGAGCGACACATTTTGCACGCCGGTCGCCGGATTGCGCGCGATACACAGCCCCGCGGTGATATAGGCGCCGTTGTCATGCTCATTATGTGTCGGCAACGGCAACTGCTTGCCGAGATCGATCTCGCGATGCACGACCTCCTGCGCCGGCGCGGACTTAACCTCTTTCCATGGCAGCGGATTGAGCATCGCGTCCTGGAAGCGCGACAGCACTTCGCTCGAATCCACACCCATCGCGTCGGCAATCCATTGCCTGTCGGACACGAGTCCGGAGATTACCGGCATCGCATGCCCGCCCGGACGTGGAAACAACGTCGCCTTGTGGCCGTCAAATCGCTTGGCGATCGCCGCAAGCTCGTATTTCAGCGATACCTCCGGCCGGATTACAGCCAATCGGTCGCGCGCAGCCAGATGATCGAGCCAGTCGCGCAGCGTCGTGATTGGCTGCGGTTTGTTGCCGCCGGCGATCAGCGGCGAAGCGGCGGCGCCCGCTTTCTCACGAATGTCGGTGACGGCCATGCCATGATCCCGTCGCGGTAAACACGCGCCGCGCTGCTGGAATCCGATAGCCCCTTTTGGCGGTTTTCTCTAGCGCTTTTATGCTGCGACAACACTGAGAAAACGCCATTCCGATTGAACCAGAAACCTGCAAAAATCGGCGTCAATTCGAGACAAGTCGGATTGCGAAAGGCTGCTGGCAACAGTCGCCGACTAATACTAGACAGCGGTGAAACACGAGACTGGAGGGAGCGCTGTGACGGGACTCAAATTTTCGAAGATTTTGCCTATCGCGCTCGCGATGTCCATTGGCGCCCCGGGAGCGGTGCGCGCCCAGGTCCAGGATTATCCGACCAGACCTATCCAGGTGATTGTGCCATTCGCTGGCGGCAGCGCGAGCGACGTTGTCACGCGCATCATGCTGCATGAGATGTCGAAATCCCTCGGCCAGAATTTCGTCGTCGATAACCGTCCCGGCGCAGGCGGCAATACCGGGACGGCCTCCGCCATCAAGGCTGCGCCTGACGGCTACACCTTGCTGATGAGCACATCAGGTCCGCTTGCGGCCAACAAGACCCTGTTCAAGACGCTCGGCTACGACCCGGAGACCGAACTTGCGCCGATTTCGCTATTCGCGGTGCTCCCGAATGTCATTGTCATCAACTCCAAACTGCCCCCAAAAACGCTGACGGAATTCATCGCCTACGCCAAGGCCCATCCAAAGGAGCTCAACTACGGCTCGGTGGGCGTGGGAAGCTCGCAGCATCTTGCCACCGTCTATTTCGAGCAGATCGCGGGGATCCAGCTCACGCATGTGCCCTATCGCAACATCGCGCAATACACGCCCGACTTTATCGCGGGCCAGGTTCCACTCGGTTTTCAGTTCCTGCCGAACGTGCTCGGCTTGATCAAAAGCGGTGACGCGCGCCCGCTCGCCGTCAGCAGCAACAAGCGCATGGTGGCCCTGCCCGACGTGCCGACCGCGGTTGAGGCCGGCGTGAAGAACTACGAAACCTTCGGTTGGCTTGCTCTGCTGGCACCCGCCGGCACGCCGAAGCCAATCGTCAACAGAATCTACAAGGCGCTCGCAGAAGCGGTGAAGGACCCGACAGTGAAAGAACGCTTTCTCGAACAGGGCGCCGAGCCGGTATCGCCGGGACCCGAGGAGCTTGAAAAGTTCATCGCATCGGAAACCGTCAAATGGCGTGATATCATTAACAAAGCGAACATTCCGCCGATGTAGCGATCGCGCCACGTCGAAGGCACGACAACACACACAGATTTACCGGCACGCACATGGCGCCATCAGAACGAGTGCTGATCGCCGGCGCCGGTCCGGTCGGCTTGGTTGCTGCCGCCAATCTGGTGCGGCATGGCATTCCGGTGACTGTGCTCGAAGCCGGGCCCGACCTCAGCGACGAATCCAGGGCGTCGACCTTTCACCCGCCCACGCTCGACATGCTGGACGATCTCGGCGTCACGCAACCGTTGATCGGGCAAGGATTGCTCGCACCAAAATTTCAATACCGATCGAAGCAACATGGCCTGATCGCACAATTTGATTTCGCCGGTATTGCCGACGTCACGCGGCATCCCTTCCGACTGCAATGCGAGCAGTCCAAACTCACTCGTATTTTGCTCACACAGCTGGCCAAAAACCCGGATTTCGATATCGCCTTCTCAAGCCCCGTCCGCCACGTTGATCAGGACAGTGGTAGCGTCACCGTAACGGTCGATCGCGAAGGGAGCGCCGAAAAGCGAATTGGGCGCTGGCTGATCGGCGCAGACGGGGCGCGCAGCGACGTCCGGCGTTCGCTTGCCATTGAGTTTGAGGGCTTCACCTGGCCGGAGCGTTTCCTGGTCGTTAGCACGCCGTTTAATTTTCACAGCGTCATTCCCGATCTCGTCTCGGTTAATTACGTCGCCGATCCGCGACGCTGGCATTTCCTGCTGCAAATTCCACAGCTGTGGCGGATCATGTTTCCGGTGTCGTCGAACGAGAGCGACGAACTCGCTTTGTCGCCCGATTTTGCTCAATCGCTGATGGCTACCGTGGCACCGGGAATTTCGAACTACGAGATCGCCCATACGACGCTTTATCGGGTCCATCAACGAGTTGCCAAAACGTTTTGCGCCGCACGCGTGTTTTTGGTCGGCGATGCCGCGCACATCAATAATCCGTTGGGCGGCATGGGTATGAACGGCGGTATCCACGACGCCGTCAATTTAACCGGGCGGATGATCGAAGTCTGGCGCAAGACGAAGCCGGACGCCGACTTCGAGCGTTATGACCGCCAGCGGCGGCTGGTAACCAAGGAACATGTCGAAAAACAATCGATCCAGAACAAGAAGAACCTTGAATCCGCCGGGGGCGAATTCAGGGAGCGGCTCATACAGATCGCCGCCGATCCCGCGCGGACCCGCGAATATTTGCTCAGTGTCGCGATGATCAGCAGCCTGAGGCGCGCCGAACAATTGGGATAGTTGGTGGCCATGTCTGCTTTTGACCGGCGGAAATTAGGCCCGGTCAGCTGTTGTGTGCCATTTCTCCCCTCGCCGCCCGGTCGCAAAGTGCTAGGCTTTGGCCATTGCAGATGGCGTGGTCCTTACGGGGGGCACATGCAGCGACGGGATTTCATTGCACTTCTTGGCGGCGCGGCGGCAACGTGGCCGCTTGCGGCCCGCGCGCAACAGCCCGAACGCGTGCGCCGCATTGGCATGCTCAACATCCTCGGATCGGACGATCCGGAGGCGCAAGCACGGACCAAGGTGTTTGAGCAAGCTCTTCAGCAGTTGGGGTGGACGGTCGGCCGCGATCTGACGATCGAAACCCGTCAGGTTGGGGGCGATACCGACCGCCTTCGCCGCTTCGCGGAGGAGCTGATCGCACTCGCGCCGGACGTGATCGTTAGCGTAGGCAGTGTGTCGGTTGGGCCGCTGCAACTGGCCACTCGTACTATCCCGATCGTGTTCGTAAATGTTCCTGATCCGGTGGGTGCTGGCTTCGTTCAAAGCATGGCCCACCCGGGCGGCAATATCACCGGCTTCTCGAATTTCGAGTACAGCATGAGCGGCAAATGGGCCGAGTTGCTCAAGCAAATCGCGCCCAACGTAACCCGAGCCTTGGTACTTCGTGACCCCACCTCTGCGGCTGGCATCGGGCAATTTGGGGCCGTTCGATCGGTGGCGCAGTCCCTTGGTGTTGAGCTCACGCCTTTGAACGTGCGCGACACCGACGAAATCGAGCGTAGCGTGGTGGCGTTCGCACGTTCCGGCAATGGCGGCATGATCATAACGGCAGGCGGTTCGGCGGCTCACCGCGGGCTCATCATCGGTCTTGCCGCTCGCCACAAATTGCCGTCGGTTTATCCTTATCGCTATTACGCCGTAGACGGTGGCCTGATCACATACGGACCTAATACGCGTGATCCGTTACGGCGAGCCGCGGCGTATGTTGATCGCATCCTCAAGGGCGAGAAGCCTGCGGACATGCCGGTGCAGGCGCCCACCAAGTATGAACTGATTATCAATCTCAAGACTGCAAAGGCGCTCGGGCTGACCATTCCGCAGTCGCTGCTTGCCACAGCCGACGAGGTGATCGAGTAGGCGCTATGTCCGCTATTGCCGCTTAGCGGACATAGCAACGCGGCCAACTGATTTCCGCTCGCCTTAACGGCAACCTTTCTTATCTATGACCGCGCGGCCGATAAAATTTCAGCTGCGGTGACAAATTAGCTCATTCGAACGTCACTCCGATTTTCGTGTCGGTCCGCCACGCTGAGCGGCAACGCCGACGCGCGCCATCGCTCAGGAGGTCAAAGTTTGCCGGAATGCCGACGGTCGTCGATACCCGCAAAGCAGCGCCGGTTTCAGAAACACTTTTGACCGCGCATTCGATCTTCGGCGCCCTTTCACCGATGACGATGAGGCCGTTCTTTAGTGCCCGGCGCCGGGAGATGGCCCGCCTTTCATTCATGGCAGCGATCCTAAGGCCAAGTGTTGCGCGTCGTCGAAAGATTGGGACTGTTGTGCTAACCGGGCATAGCAACCGGCCAAGTATTCCCACTCAGCTTTGCTTGTTGGACTTTTTTCATTGTTCGCTTTAGCGCGAAGGCGTGCCGCCAGGATCGTATAGTGCTCGGCGAGCGTCATGCATTGCTCTGCGAATGTCATGTGGGATATTCCGTACTGCCACGGTAATGTGATCGGGTAGCCCCGCTTTTATCGCCTGGGTCTTTGGACCTCGCTAAGCAGGCGGTGGTAATTCGGGACATCTTGGTAAGCACATTTTAATACGCCTCCAGCAGTTGGCGTCATGACCGATGCCCGCTTTTGGCTGCTACGCCAGATGTTGCACTGGCTCATGCCCGCTTTTGACCCGTCAATTGTGCGGCATTAGGCGCCTTTGGACGGCGACTTTTTGAATTCAAGTGCCCCCGCCGTCCGCGCTACGGCCCACACTATATTCCTGTGCTAATCGTGGCGACGAATTTTCTCCAGCACTGGCAGCAGGTAGGAGATGAACTTTCCCGGGTCCTCGCTCATTGGGAAATGTCCGAGGCCCTGCATGATGGTGGCGGACGCGCCTGTGCGCCTGGCCACATCAAGGGTGCCTTCGCTGGTGCAGGAATAGTCGTATTCGCCGGTGAGCAGGAAGAGCGGACAGCGCTTGATGTCGATCTTATCGACACGATCGCGAATGTCGCCGTCGACCATGTAGAAGTTGAGGTCGCCCTTGAACACGCCGGGGCCGCTTTGCATGTAGTGCCACAGCGTTTCCCACCGGTGCGCGGTAGGCGCAACCGGTGCCACCAGACCGGAAATTACGCCGGCGCAGACCATCCCGCCATGCACATCGGGGCGGTCGAGCCACGACAGATCGTAATAAGCATCGGTGTGCGCGGCGGACTCAAGTCCGATCAAGGCGCGAAATCGGTCGGGATGCTCGTGTGCAAGGTGCAGTACGATGCGCCCTCCGATTGAGCAGCCCATGGCGACCGGACTGTCGAGCTCGAGCGCGTCGGCGACCTCGAGGATCATGCGCATGTAGTCGCTTGAGGTGAGCTGATATTCGGTTTCCTGCCAGCCTGCCGGCGGCGAAGATTTGCCGTGCCAGGGCATATCGAATGCGATGACGCGGAAATTCGCCGTTACGCGCTGATCATTCATCAAGCCGCGGAACTGGCGCGCGTCGGAGCCGGCCGTGTGCAGACACAATAGCGGGATGCCTTGTCCTGCTTCCTCGACATAGACGCGATGTGGCTTGCCCAGCAACTCAAGGTGCAAATAGCGGCCGCAGATCGGCTCGAAGCGCGGGCTCATCGCATGGCCCCCCGGCGTGGGGCCGCCATCACGTCCTTGAAATAAAGCAGGTTGGACATGAATGGATGCAGATCACCCTCCACCCGCATGAGTTTCTGTTTCACCAGCGCGAAGATGTCTGTGTAGCCGAGCGGCGGCAGCGGTTCCCAGAATTTTTCCCAGACGCTGGGTGAAGCGCGCAGACAGAAGCTGTAGTCGGGCGTGATGAATGGTCCGGGCGCCACTTTGGTCACCCTGCCCTCCTGCACGCGCAGCAGGGTGTACGAGTCGTCGATGGCGATCATGAAGGTGGTGTTCACAAAACGGCCGCGGCGGACAAGCCCGGGATCGGCGTTCACCAAGCCTGCGATCTTATCGATCATGTGAACGGACTCCCCTGAAGAGGGCACAACGTTTAAGGACGCGTCGCTCCGCGATGTTTTATCTACATTCTCGAGGCAATACCAAACAGTCCGGCACAGACACATCGAACCGTGGCGGTTATTGCGGTTTGTACTCTTCGCGCTTGCTGTTCGCGATCTTGATTAGCGACTCGGCCGCTTTGCGATCCTCTTGCAGAAACGCGGCGAAGCCAGCCGGCGTGGTCGGCGCCGGCACCACCGCCTGCTTGTCCAGGAACGCGACGAATTTCGGGTCGCTGAAGACTTTGACGAACTCGGCGTTGACCTTGTTGACGATCGCGGGCGGCGTGCCCTTCGGTGCCGCAAGTCCCCACCAGCCCTGTCCCGGATAGCCGCCGAGGCCTGCTTCGGTCAAGGTCGGCACGTTCGGCAGCAGCGGCGAGCGCTTGTCGGCCGAGACCGCAAGCGCCTTCACTTTGCCGGCTTCAATCAGCCCGAGAAAATTGCCGATGCCGAAGCGCGTCAATTGAACCTGATTGCTGGCGACCGCTTGCGCAGCCGGGCCGCCGCCCTTGTACGGCACGCCGACGATTTTGGTGCCCCACTGGTTGTTCATCCATCTCAGGAAAAGGTCCGGAAATGACCCGTCTCCGAGTGTGGCGTAGTTAAGCGATTCAGGCTTCGACTGCGCCATCGCCTTGAGCTCGGCGACAGAATTCACGCCTAGCTCCGCTGGACACGAACAGCCCTTCGTTGAGAAAGAACAGCCGCGTCACCGGCACCAAATCGTGGTCCGGATCATAGGGCAGTTTGTCGAACAACAGCGGATTGTAGGACATCGTGCTGTGGTAGATCACGCACAGCGTATAGCCGTCGGGCGCGGCTTGCGCGCAGGCCTGCGCTGCGACGATGCCACTGGCGCCCCCGCGGTTCTCGATAATCAATGGCTGGCCGAAGAGCGGCGTGAGTTCGACCGCAGCCGAACGCATGATGACGTCGGTTACGCTGCCGGCGGCGATCGAGACGATCAACCGGATCGGCCGGTCCGGATAGGTTTGCGCTTGCGCAGATGCCGCGCAACACGCGACGACAAAACCGAAAGCGATGCGTCCGATTTTTTTCATGACGGTTCTTCCCTCGATTTATAGTTTTCCGTCGAATGCAGCAGTCGCGAAGTCATCGATCATGCGATAGCACTGCCTCGCAGCGCCCGGATCAAAGCAGGCGATCCCGGGCGCGTCGGATTCGACCTCGCAGAACGAATGCAGCAGCCCGCCGAAGACCGACATTTGCCATTTCACGCCTGCGGCTTCCATTTCAGCTTCGAAAACATCCCGGTCGTGCTTCGGCACGACCGGGTCTTTTGCGCCGTGCATCACGCAGATGGCGGCTTTGATGTCACCGGGTTTGGCGGGACGTAGCGTTATTAGATCGCCGTGCAGGCAGATAACCGCTTGCAGGTCGGCGCCCGCGCGCGCGAGCTCAAGAACATTGCCGCCGCCAAAACAAAACCCAACCGCCGCTTGGCGCTTGAGATCGCCGATCTTGCGCTTAGCGCTTTCGCGGCGCAGGGCATCGAGCGCGGCAGCGATACGCTGGCGCCGTTCGAGCGCGTCCGCGCGCAATGCGTTGGCAAGCGGACCCGCTTCCGGCGGGCCGTCGGGGACTTTGCCCCCGCCATACATGTCGGCGACGAAGGCTACATATTTGCTGCCAGCAATAGTTGCAGCGCGCTTGATGGAATCCTCGCTTACACCGAGCCAGTTCGGCGACATTAGCAGCAGCGGCCGCGGCCCGCTGACGCGGTTATCATAAACGAGCGCGCCGGTGCTGGCGGCTTTGCCCGCTTGATAGTTGATCCGCTCGACAGCCACCCGCGTTTCCCTCCATCTTCACTGTTCGAGAATGATTTCTCCGATCAGCCCGGCATCGTATTGCGTGAAATAAAGTCGCCCGTTGGACATGGAAGCAATACAGCGAGCGCCACTCGCTGACGTCGGTATGTCGTATTCGCCGATCAAGGTCCCGTCTGGCCCCATGTGGCCGATCTTGTTGGCGAAGTTTTCGGTGCACCACAGATTGCCATCGGCGCCGACGGTTACGCCGCGCAAGGACGCGTTTGGCGTTGGAAATACGAACTCCTGAAACGTGCCATCGCGAGCGAGGCGGCCGAGAGCATTTGCGCCGGTTTCGACGAACCAAATGTTGCCATCGGGATGGGTGACCATGGCGCGCGGCTGGCTGTCGTGGCTCGGGATGTCGAATTCGCTCACGGTGCCGTCCACGGTAATGCGGCCGACACGGTTGCCGGCCGCCTCGCTGAACCAGAGCGCGCCGTCACGCACAACTATAGACAGCGGCTTGCTGCCGGGTGTGATGCCACTCTTGAATTCCGTGATTTTTCCGTCCGGAGTGATACGGCCAATCTGACTCACGTCGGTTTCCGAGAACCAGACATTGCCATCCGGCCCAAGCGCGATGCCATCTGGCCCGGCGTTTTCCGTGGGTAGCGCAAACTCCGTCAAAGCACCGCTCGAAGTCATCCGGCCGATCTTATTGGCGCGTTTCTGCGCGAACCACAGATTGCCGTCGGCGCCGAGCGTAATGCCGATCGGCGTGGCGCCAGCAGTCGGCAGTGAGAATTCGGTGAATGCCGCGCTGCCCGGATCAAAGCGCCCGATCTTCGCGGTGCCGCTTTCGCAAAACCATAGATTGCGATCCGGTCCTTCGATGCAGATGTAAGGCGCACTGCCGATGCTCGGAATACGATGTTCTCGAATACGCACTTTGCGTGCCGCATACCGGGCCAGGGTCGCCCTTTCGACATTGACTGACATCGGGCTCCCCGTATCGCGATCCAGTACAACTGTACCAAGCGTTGACGATGCTATCGACCGGAATCAAAACGTGTCAATCGCGATACATTACAGCGACAGGGCTCGCTCCCGACTGCTTGTAGCCGAAAATCTCATCCGGCGATGATTGCAATCCGGACCGATAAAATTACCTGTTCTCACGCCAAGAATTCCCTGTTTCGGCCGTTCTGTGGTGGTTTTCGCTTGGATGTTGCCGGAGGCCGCCCTTCGCGGACTTCTTGTCTTAGCGTAGAGTCTGTCTTTAGCCTGCTGTGCCGGAAACCACTGTGCGACTTCGGCATGGAGCGCATTTCGCGAGAGAGGAAACGTCGCCGCGATAAAAGGCAAAAAACAAAACACAGGAGGAGAGTAACAATGGCCGAGCTCATAAATGGGAAGTTGACGCGGCGCGGACTGCTGAAAGCCGGGACCGCAATAACCGCACTGCCATTTCTCGGGATTGCGGCGCCCGGTGTGTTGGCGCAGGGCACCTCGAAGTCGCCGGCCAAGGTACTCGACTTCATGACCAATGCCGACGTGGCCAAGGCCGAGCAGGAAGGGCAGTTGGTGTTCTACTGCCACGAAAATGAAGCCGGTACCGCCGGCATCATGGAGGGCTTCAACAAGGACTTCCCAAAGATCAAGACCAGCTATGTGCGCGCGCAGACTGGCGCACTCTACAACAAGATTCTGTCGGAACGCTCGGCCGGACGTTTCGATGTCGATGTGATCCAGCTGTCCGACCTCGCGCCGGCTTTCGATTTCCAGAAAAAAGGCGGTTACGAGCACTACGTGTCGCCGGAATCATCCGCCTACAAGAAGGACCACCTCAGCGCGCCGAATGGCTATTTCTTCTGGACCGGCGTCGATCCTGCAGGCATCGCCTACAATAACGAGAAGGTCGCGGTCTCCGACGCACCGAAAGGCTGGAAGGACATCCTCGATCCCCGCTGGAAGGGCAAGATCAGCTGCAAGATCTCCGCGTCCGGCCTGCAGTTCGTGCAGTGGTATATGCTACGCAAGATTTACGGTGACGGCTTCTGGAAGGAATTCGCCAAACTCCAGCCGCACGCCTTCGATTCGCGCGTGCAATTGTTCGATCGCCTGTCCAAGGGCGACGACATGATCACTGCGATCGGCGAATATCCTGCCTACATTCTTTTCAAGAGCAAAGGCGCCAAGGTCGAATTTGTCGCGCCGCCTGACGGGTTGGTCGCAACACCGCTCGTCGTCGGTGCGGTCAACAAGGCGCCGCATCCGGAAGCGTCCAAGTTGTTCGTCGACTGGGCGATGTCGAAGCGCGGCCAGGCCTGGTACCAGACTAATCCGAACCTCTATTATGGCTCGGTGCGCACGGACGCGCCGCCGATGCCGACCGGCGTGAAGCTAAGCGATCTCAAGTTGCTCTATCCATCCGACTGGGATGAGTACGCGTCGCAAAGCGCGATGTTCCTGAAGGAATGGAACGGCATGCTCGGCCTGTGACGGGGGCCGCCTGTGGGATCGATGGGATCCTGGTTTTCTGCGCAGAAAGTGGCCGGGTATGGAGTCGCGGCGATTGCCGCGGTGTTCGTCCTCTATCCAGTTTACTTTCTGCTGCAGGCCGCCTTCGACGTCGGTGACCCGCAAGTTCGCCCGCCGACCGCCTACGGCGTCGACAATTTCAGCGGCCTGCTACAATACCCGCAGATTATGCTCAACACGCTTACGGTGTCGTTCGCCGCAACCGTGATGGCTTTGGTGTTCGGCTTCGTGATGGCGTGGATCCTCACGCGCACCAACGTGCCCGGACGCCGTTTGTTCGAGCAGCTCATGGCCGTGCCCTACTACCTGACGCCGCTCTTGGGCGCGCTGGCCTGGAGCCTGCTCGGTCAACCTGAAAGCGGCTTCATCAACGGCCTCTGGCGGGCGCTCGGCGGGCAGGGCCACCTCATCGACATCAATACAGCGTACGGCATTGCCTGGGTCATGGCGCTGTTCGAGGGCTCGGTCGCCTTCGTCATGATCGCAGCGCTGATGAAATCGATGGACCCCTCGCTCGAAGAAGCTTCGCAAGTCATCGGAGCGAGCCGCATTCGCACGATCATGCGCATCACCTTGCCACTGGTCGTACCCGGCGTTCTCGGCGCCGCCATTTTCGTCTTTGCCGAAATGCTCGGCTCTTTTGCCGTCGCGCTCGTGCTCGGCCTGCCCAGCCGCTACTACGTCATCACCACGGCGATCTATCAGATGATCCAGCAATATCCGCCTAAGATCCAGGTAGCGGCGGCCCTGGGTGTGTCGCTGTTCGCGGTGATGTTCGTCACGCTGTATGCGTATCGGCGGGTCGTGATGTCCGGAAGTTATGTGACGATCACCGGGAAAGCGTTCCGGCCACGGTTATTCGACGTCGGGCGGCTGCGCTATGTGCTGCTCGGCATCTGCTTGGTCTATCTATTCGCTGCCGTGGTGCTGCCGCTGGTCACGCTACTCTTCGCTTCGCTGCAGAAAATCGCCGTGATCTTTCCGACCGCAGAAAACTTTACCCTCGACAACTTCCGCATGGCCATGACGATGAATGCCGTGCGTTCGGCGCTCAGCAACAGTCTGCTGCTCGCGTTTGGCACCGCCACGATCGGCGTCGTCCTGATGGGGCTTCTGGCGTGGCTGATCTACCGCTCACGGCTACCTGGCAGCGGCTTGATCGAATATATCGTCATGTTTCCGCAAGCGGTGCCGCGCCTGGTGTTCGCGTTTGGCCTGATGTGGGCTTGGGTGATTTTCCCGATCCCGATCTACGGCACGCTGTGGCTTTTGTTGATCGCATATCTCACGGTATTTCTACCGCTCGGTGTGCGCACCATCGCCGGCGTCATGCTGCAGATCGACAAGAGCCTGGAGGAATGCGCGCAGATGTGCGGCGCGTCGTGGGCGTTCCGGGTGCGCACGGTGACAATCCCGCTGCTCAGGCCCGGCCTGGTCGCCGCCTGGTTGCTGCTGTTCATCGCCAGCGTGCGCGAGCTCGGCGCCTCAATCCTGCTGATGGGCCCGCATTCCAAGGTGATTACGCCTTCGATCGTCGAATCCTGGTTCGGCACCAGTTCGGAACTCACCGCCACTTTGGCGCTGATCCAGACGCTGGTGGTTGCACTTGCCATAATCGTGCTCGTAGCCGTCACGCGCCGCGTCAGCGCGCAACCCCTCGACTAAAGATGTCAGGAAACGCCCCCATGCCAGCGGCGCCGCACATCGAGGTCGAGGGCCTTGAGCTTTATTACGGCAGCGTGCCGGCGGTGCGCGGGGTCAGCTTCAACGTCATGCCCGGTGAACAATTGACGCTGCTCGGACCGTCCGGTTGCGGCAAGACGACGACACTGCGCGCGGTCGCCGGCCTCGAACGGCCAACGGCCGGCGAGATTCGCATCGACGGTGTGCCGGTGTTCTCGTCCGCTCGCAAGATCAATATGCCGGCCGAAAAGCGCGGGCTGTCGATGGTGTTCCAGTCCTACGCGATTTGGCCGCACATGACCGTGTTCGACAACGTCGCCTACGGACTGCGGGTGCGCAAAGCCGGCCCGGCGGAAATCATGGAAAAGGTGGATCGCGCGCTCGACATGGTGCAGATGCGCGAATTCAGCGGCCGGCGTGCGTCGCAGCTCTCCGGTGGCCAGCAGCAACGTGTGGCGCTGGCACGCGCCTTTGTATTCCAGCCGTCGGTGCTGCTGTTCGACGAGCCGCTGTCGAATCTCGACGCCAAGCTGCGCGCCGACATGCGCATCGAGCTTCGCGACCTCCAGCATCGCCTCGGCATCACCTCACTTTACGTCACCCATGATCTGGAGGAAGCGCTGGCGATGTCGGACCGCATCGTAGTGATGCGCGACGGACTAGTGGAGCAGACCGGCACGCCCGACGAAATCTACAGCCTGCCGCGCAGCGAGTTCGTTGCCGACTTCATCGGCTCCGCCAATTTAATCCGTGGGCGTCACCGGCCCGATCTCGATGCCGACGGTCTAATGGCACTGGAAACCGCGACCGGACTGCTCATCTACGGCATGGCTTATGGACGCACGGCCCGCCCCGAGATGACCGTCTCGGTGCGCACGGTGCACCTGCGGATTTCACACGAGCGGCCGGCGGGAGAACGAAACGTGTGGCCGGTGAAAATTGAAAAGACAGTCTTCCAGGGCGATTTCAGCCAGGTTCATCTCTCCTGGGGCGATCAACGCCTTGTCGCCCGTTGCGCCGCGATGGAGCCGATTGCGGCTGGCCGGGACGTCTACATGACGGTCGAGCCGCGGCGTGTCGTGCTGCTCGGCGCGGGAAATTCTCAGAAATTGGCGGATTAAACCTCTCCGCCGAACCATCATCGGGCGTGTGGGTCGGTCGAGAGTCGGATCAATAACTTTGCTTCCATCGCCATGCCTTGCCACCTTGAGTCGGAAGATTGGACTGGTCATGGTACGGAAATTATGACGTTCGAAAGCCTCAGACATGGCCTTGCGGTATCGCGATTGGACGCAGCTTGATGCCGCAGAGCATTCACGGCTTTCCAAAAACGCACGCGATTTTGCGCGCCGGCTCGAGCCCCGGCTGAATGCATTTGCCGCCTTTGAAAGTGGAGCAATTACCCCCGCGCACGGTGTTCTCGACGGAATGCCGTACGCGGCAAAGGACATATTTATGTCAGCCACGCGCACGCCACATGGCGGACTTGCTCAGCCCTTATCGATGTTGAAAGACGCGCAGGCGGCCGTGCTCGAACTGCTCGATCGCGCAGGCGGCCGTCGCATCGGTTATACGTCGATGACGGAACTCGCCTATGAGCCGTCTGGCTATAATGCGGTGCATGGTCGCGTCGGCAATCCATGGAATCTTGATTTCATTTCCGGCGGCTCATCGTCCGGCTCCGCGGCCGCTGTTGCTAGCGGTTCGGTCGTTATCGCCCTCGGGTCCGATACCGGCGGTTCTTTGCGTATTCCGGCACATTGTTGCGGTGTTACCGCGTGGAAGCCAAGCTATGGTGCTGTGTCGACCAGCGGTGCGATGCCACTCGCGCCGACGCTCGACACCATTGGCATATTGGCCCGTAACGCATCGGATATGAGTGCCGCCGCGCGGATGCTGCTTGAATCGGTTCACATTGAACCGATTACCAAAGCCGCTGTCGTCAGCGACGTACTTTCTCTTGCTGAGGCGCCGATTGCCAGAGCGTGCCGCGACGGCATCGACGCGATCGCCGGTTGTGGAATCGGGATTGGCCATTGCGATGCGGTCGCCGCTATCGAAGCGCTTGATCCGCACGTCTTCACGATCATGCAAGCGGAAGCGGCCCGCACGCATCGGATGCTGATGACAGCCGGATTGCTAGATCCGGTCCTGACGAAACGGCTAGCGAAGGGGCTCACAATCGACGACGCAACACTTGCGGCCAGTGTCTCGGTACGCCCGCAACTGGCCAGAGATTTCATCGATCACATATTTCAGAAAGCTGAGGCGATCGTCTTGCCAGTGCTTTCGATCCGCACGCCGCCAGCTGCCGAATGCGACCCGAGCTCGCCCTTGTTCAACGCCAAAACGCTGTACCAGCTCAGTCGCTGGACGCGGTTCGTTAATATGCTCGGCTTTCCCGCGGTTGCCATTCCTGTCGGGTTCGACGACCGTGCCTTGCCCGTCGCCCTGCAAATCGTCGGCAAACCACACTCCGATCATGCGTTGATCGCACTGGCCGCGGCAGTGCAAAGTCGCAGCGATTGGCACGCGCGTGTTCCCACCGCGGTGGACGATCTGGTGACAGCCTCAAATGAGGGACTGCTGCAATGAGCGCTCCGCAACAACCTTCGACCGCGTTGGCGAAGCTCCAGGTGCTGGATCTAACCCGCGTGCGCGCCGGGCCAACCTGTTGCCGGATCCTGAGCGATTTTGGCGCCGACGTCATCAAGATCGAAGCGCCCCCCGGCGTCGACCCGAACGAAGGCATGAGCGGCGCGCGCGATGGTTCCGACATGCTCAATCTCCATCGCAATAAACGCTCGCTGACGCTCAATCTCAAAGAGCGGGCCGGGCACGAAATCTTCATGCGGCTGGCTAAAGACGCCGACGTGGTGGTGGAAAATTTTCGGCCCGACGTCAAAGAGCGCATGGGAATCGCGTACAAGGCACTCAAGGCAGTCAATCCGCGTATCATTCTCGCGTCTATTTCAGGGTTTGGTCAGAGCGGCCCTTATCGCACGCGCGCTGGATTTGACCAGATTGCGCAAGGTATGGGCGGACTTATGTGGGTGACAGGAATGCCAGGCGAGGGACCGATGCGCGCCGGCATCGCGGTGGCCGACAGTTCGGCCGGAATTTACGCCGCGACGGGAATTTTGATCGCGCTCGCCGAGCGTGAACGCTCTGGCCTCGGCCAATGGGTACAAACCTCGTTGCTGGAAGCGCAAATCGCATTGATGGATTTTCAGGCAGCGCGTTATCTCGTCGACGGCGTGGTGCCGGGACAGGCAGGCAACGATCATCCTTATTCCACGCCGATGGGCGTGTTTGAAACCTCCGACGGTTTCATCAATATCGGCGTCGGCGGCGATGGCCAGTGGCGCGCTCTCTGCATCGCACTGGAACGGCCCGATCTCGACAAGGTGCCTGAATATGCCACGCTCGATCTGCGGTTCCACAATCGGCCGAGGCTGACCGCCCTCCTGGCCGAAATTTTTAAGACCAAAAGCGCCGCGCAATGGCTGGAAAAGCTGGAGCAGCAAGGGGTTCCGGCAGGCCCGATCTACAAACTCGACGAAGTCTTTGCCGATCCGCAAGTGAAGCATCTTGGCATCGCTGTGCCCTTGCATCATCCCAAGCGCGGCGACATCCGCGTCGTCGGCCAGCCGGTCACGTTGTCACGCACCCCGGCAAGTATCGTGTCGACTTTACCAGAGTCGGGTACTCATACCGATGAGATTCTACGCGGTGCAGGATATAGCGATGCCGAAATCGCGGATTTTCACGCCAGCAAAATTGTCTAACGAGCCCGCCGTACGACCGAGGCGACGCACGGGCGAGGCAGGTTGCCGAGCGTCGGTACGGCGGTCATAGTTGCGCTATTGTTCTTTCGCGGAGGATATCACCTATGGACTTAAAACTTGCCGGCAAGACCGCCTTGATCACTGGCGGCTCCAAGGGGATCGGCCGCGCCGCTGCCGAGACTTCTGGCTGGCGAAGGTTGCAACGTTATCATCGTGTCGCGGAGCGCTGACGCGCTCGCCGCGGCGAAGTCAGCCATTGCGCAAAAGACTAACGTGCGTGTTGATACGGTGGCCGCTGATCTGTCCGACAGCGCCAACGTCGAAAAGCTTGCGCGCGACTATCCGGGCATTGACATCCTGGTTAACAATGCCGGCGCCATTCCCGGCGGTACGCTGCTCAACGTCGATGAGGCGACTTGGCGCAAAGCCTGGGATCTTAAAGTGTTCGGCTACATTAATATGTGTCGCGCCTTTTACGCGCTGATGCAGAAACGCAAACACGGCGTTATCGTCAACGTGGTCGGCAACGCGGCCGATACTCATGACCCTGAATATATCTGCGGCGTCGCAGGAAACGCAGCCCTCACCGCCTTTACGCAGTCGCTCGGCAGCGTCAGCGCCAAGGATGGCATCCGCGTTGTCGCGATTAGCCCCGGTCCGGTGGCCACCGAACGGCTGGTGGGCCTCATGAAAAAGAAGGCGCTCGATCGCACCGGAAGTGCCGACAATTGGAAAGACTTGTTCAAGCCACTCCCGTTTGGCCGCGGTGCCAGCGCCGAAGAAATTGGTGCCGCCATCGCATTTATTGCCTCCGAACGGTCGGCTTATACCAGCGGCTCGGTTGTCACCATCGACGCCGGACTGTCTGCGCGCGCCCAAGCATTCTAAACGGGGAATTCATGCCACATCTCACGACAGACGATGGAATCAGGCTCTATTACGAAGAGACCGGTAAGGGCATCCCAATCGTTTTTATTCATGAATTTGCCGGCGACTACCGCTCTTATGAGCAGCAAGTTCGTCATTTTTCGAAATATTACCGTTGCGTGACCTTCAATGCGCGCGGCTATCCGCCCTCCGATGTGCCGAAGGAGGGCGAGCGCTACTCGCAGGAGCGCGCGCGGGATGACATCCGTTCGGTGCTCGATGCGCTCAAGATCGACAAGGCGCATATCGTCGGCCTGTCGATGGGCGGATTTGCCGCCCTTCATTTCGGTTTCTCCTATCCGGAGCGCTGTCGTTCGATCGTGATCGCGGGCTGCGGCTATGGGGCAGCGCCCGGCGAACGCGCTAAATTTGCTGAGGAGGCGGAGGCCTCCGCAAAACGATTCGAAGAGCTGACGATGAAAAAGGCGGCGGAGGGCTACGCGCTCGGCCCGACTCGCGTGCAGCACCAGAACAAAGATCCCCGTGGCTGGCGGGAATTCGCGGACCAACTTGCCGAACATTCGACCGAAGGCGCGGCTTTGACGATGCGCGGCGTGCAGAAACGCCGCCCGTCGCTATTCGATCTGGTTGATAAGATGAAAACCATAACCGTACCGACGCTGATTATGACCGGTGACGAGGATTGGCCCTGTCTTGAACCGGGCATTTTGATGAAAAAGAACATCCCGACTGCTGCGTTAGTGGTAATGGCGAATTCCGGTCACAACATCAATCTGGAGGAACCGGCGTTGTTCAACATGCATCTGTCCGACCTGTTCCAGGCAGCGGACGCCGGCGCGTGGCCGAAGCGCGACCCGCGCGCAATGGCGAGCAGCATTCTCGGGCGTTGAACGGAAGTTAGGTTGCGTTATAGCCGCCGTCGACCAAAAGATCCGCGCCGGTCATGAAGCTTGACGCATCGCTCGCCAGAAACACCGCGGCGAGCGCGATTTCCTCTGGTTGGCCGAGTCTTTGCAATAAATGTTTCGGACCGGCCGTGCGACGCGCGGTTTCCATGTCACCAAAGCGCTTTATCAGCCGCTCGGTCTCGACCGCACCCGGCGATAATGTATTGACGCGGATATTCTGCGCAGCGTGATCGGTCGCCATCGCCTTGGCAAGTTGGATCAGCGCGCCCTTGGTCGCGCAATAAACCGCGCGGCGCGGCGCGGCAACGCTACCAAGCTGTGAAGCGATATGAATAATGCTGCCGCCGCCCGCCGCGATCATCGCAGGCAAAATGGCGCGGCTCATCAGAAATGCACCGCCGACATTGACTGCAAACACCCGATTCCAGTCGGACAGAGTGAGGTCGAGCACAGTGCCATTCGGGTCGTTACCGGCGGCGCCATTGACCAGAATTTGAATGGCCGGGAATTTAGCCAAAATCGCCTTTGTCGCTGCTTCCACACCAGCCTCGTTGCCAACGTCGCAGCACACGGGCAAAGCCTGGACACCGTTTTTCGCAACCACAGCGGCCGTTGCGTCAGCGGCTTGCGCCTCAAGATCGACGCAGGCAACGGCAGCTCCCGCCTCTCCAAAAGCTAGGGAAATCGCGCGCCCGATACCATTGCCGGCACCAGTAACAACCGCCGATTTTCCTGCCAGTGAGTATTTGTTGGTTGTTGCCACCAATTGCTCCTACGAAACGGCAACGGTCGCGATCCGGCCGAGATATGCTTCTTGAACGCGCGGATTTTGTTTGAGATCTGCGCAAGTCCCACTCGCGATTACCGATCCGGTTTGTAGCACATAGCCGCGGCTCGCCGTTTCCAGCGCGTAGCGGGCGTTCTGCTCGACCAGGAGTACGCTGGTGCCAGCCGCATTGATCGCGCGAATGGTGCGGAATATGTCCTGTACGATCATCGGTGCGAGACCCAGCGATGGCTCGTCGAGACAAAGCAATTGCGGCTCCGACATCATAGCGCGCCCGAGCACCAGCATTTGCTGCTCGCCGCCGCTCAAAGTTCCAGCGTTCTGCGTGGCGCGCTCGGATAGCCGGGGGAACATGTCGAATACCTCGCCGATCATTCGACTAACTTTTGGACCGTCGCTGCGGCTCTTGAAGCCACCAAGCTCCAGATTTTCCCGCACCGTGAGGAATGGAAAAACATGACGTCCCTCCGGGACGAGCGCGATGCCGAGCGTGCTGCGCTCGTGCGAAGGCATCGCCGTCACGTCGTGTCCGCAAAACACGATCGAACCGCGCCGCGGCAGCAGTAAACCCGCGATCGCGCGCAGCGTGGTGGATTTCCCCGCTCCGTTCGCGCCGATTAACGCGACGATTTCACCCTTTTCGACGGATAGCGAAATATTGCGGCAAACTGCTACCTGCCCGTACGCGAGCTCGATGTTTTCGGCAGATAACAGCGCGCTCAAGACAATTCTCCACCAAGATAGGCTGCGATCACGGCGGGATTTCTCTGCACTTCGGCCGGTGCGCCCTGAAACAAATGCCGGCCGTATTCCATCACCATGATGCGGTCGGCAACGTTCATCACGAGATCCATGTTGTGCTCGACAACTATGACGGTAATGCCACGGTCGCGGAGGATACGGATGCGGTCGAGCAAAACCTCAACTTCCGCGGCATTTAAACCCGCGGCCGGCTCGTCGATCAGCAAAAGCCGTGGCCCGGTCGCAAGTGCGCGCGCGATTTCGAGCATGCGCTGCTCGCCATAAGACAAGACTCCCGCGAACACCCGCAGGCGGGAACTCATGCCGAAGAATTCAAGCAAGCGAAACGCTTCCTCGCGGCAACGCTCTTGGTCACGCGCAAAAGCCGCGCCATGCACAACATATTGCCAGGCGGGAATTTGGTGATGGACATGAAACCCGGCGAGCACGTTGTCGAGTACGCTGAGCTGCTTGAACAAACGTATCTTTTGGAATGTGCGCGCGAGACCAAGTCGAACTCGCCGATGCGAAGGCATGCCGGAGAGGTCGTGGCCGTCGAATGAGAGCGACCCGGAATCGGGTTGATAGACCCCGCTGATCAAGTTGAGCAGTGTGGATTTACCGGCGCCATTGGGGCCGATGATAGCAAAAATGGATCCGCTTTCGACGTCGAGTGAGATATCGGAAACGGCGCGCACGCCACCGAAACTTTTGTTTAGACCGCGCGCGCGCAAAAGCGGCGCCCCCGCGGCTAAGGCGCGAGTTTCAATTGCTGCGGCTACGGTCATGATCCCGGCCCGCCAAGCCTGAGCTTTTCCTGCAAGATGCGGGCGGCCTGAACGAGGCCGCCCGGCATGAACAGAACGACAAATGTGAGCGAGGCGCCATAGACGACAAGGCGTAAGTCGCCGATCCCACGCAGCACCTCCGGCAATAGCGTCAACAGAATCGCGCCGAATACCGGGCCGATCAAAGTGCCCATACCGCCAACGATCACCATGGCCAGGATATTGAAAGCCTCGGTGACGAAAAAGGCGTCCGGCACCAATGTGCCAACGAAACTCGCGTAAAAACAGCCTGCCGCACCGGCCACCGCAGCGCCGACGCCGAAGGCAAATACCTTCCAGGCCGCGCCGTTAATTCCGAGCGAGGCGGCAGACACTTCGTCTTCGCGGATGGCGGTCAGCGCTTCTCCGACCGGAGAACGCACCAACTGACTGAGCAGCAGATAAACGAGAAGCGTGAACCCAGATACCAAATAAAAAAAGGCGGTCAAGTTGCGAAAGTCGGCAAGCTGTATTCCGCCGATAGTAAGTGCCGGCGGCGGTAAAATCCCGTAAATGCCGAGTGGCCCCTGCGTCAGACTTATCCAATTGAGCAGGATTTGATAGATGATCACCGCAAAACCGAGCGAAGCGATCGCAAGATAGTGACCGCGCAGGCGCACCGCGAACAATGAAAGAAACATGCCCGCCAGGCCGGAAAAAGCGACGCCAGCGACGAACGCGCCCCAAAACGGAGCGCCGAGCTTAACAATCAGCAACGTGGAAACATAAGCGCCGAGTCCATAAAAGGCCGAATGGCCGAGATTAAGCTGACCGGTATAGCCGAGGATGAAATCAAGACCGAGCGCGAGAAGCACATTGATTGCGCAAAGCGTCAAATTCGTGCGCCAATAGGTATCGTTGAAAATTAGCGGCAGCGCGATGATAGCGAGCGCCGCGAGTAATAATCCCATGCGCCGGCCGAGCAGAGCTGTCCGCGCTTCCGCCGGCCGCTGCAAGACCGCGGGGTCAGACATTCTCTTCGCGCCTCTCCGAGATCAGGCCGGTCGGCCTGATCGCCAGCATCACCAACAGAAGCGCGAAAACGACGATATCGATCAGGCCAGGGTCGAGATACTGCGTCGTGTAACTTTCGATCAGGCCAACAATGAGCCCGGCGAGGATCGTTCCTTCCACATTGCCGAAGCCCCCGATGATGACGATGGCGAAGGCCTTCACGATGACTGAGGTCCCCGCAAACGGAGTGAGGACGAGCACAGGGGCGAGCATCGCACCCGCCATGCCGGCAAGCGCAGACGCGATTACGAATGTCAGCATGATGAGCTGATTGGGATTGATACCCATTAGCCCCGCAGTCTCACGGTCTTGCGACACCGCGCGCAACGCCTTGCCCAGAAATGTGAATTTCATAAACGCATAGAGCAGCGCGATGGTTACAGACGAAACCGCGATGATGATGACGTTTTGCCAGGATACGTAGATTCCGGCGAAACGAATGACCTGGCTGCTATATGGTGTCTCGAACGCGTAGGGGATCGGCCCGAACCAAGCCAGCATCAGGTTCTGCATCATGACCGAAACGCCGATCGTAGCGATCAGTGGCAATAGTTCGTTACCCTTGCGACGCAAGGGTGTGAAAATCGCCGCATTGATCAGCCAACCAAGCGCAGCGCCGACTACGAACGCGACCCCGATGCTGACGATGTAACCGGCGCCGACCAGATGCATGAAGAAATAGGCGGCGAAGGCGCCGAGCGTGACGAAGTCGGCGTGCGCGAAATTGATCTGCACGAGCACGCCGTAAATCAGCGTCAGGCCTAACGCCACCAAAACATAGAGACTTCCAAGAACGATGCCGTTGATCGCCTGCTGGAGGACGATCGTTGTTGTCATCGGCGGGTCAGTTCCACTTCAGGCTTGTCCATGACATGTCGGGCTTGGTTTCCATGTAATGGACGGTATCCATCTTGGTGTTCTGGTTGGTCTTGTCGAATTCCACGCTGCCGGTGACGCCGGAATAACTTTTGGTGGCGGCAAGGCCGTCACGGATCGATTGGGGATCCTTGCCGCCACGCTTAACAACGTCCGCAATCAGCATGATCTGATCATAAGCGTGAGCGTTCAGGTGCGTCGGGTCAGCATTATATTTCGCTTTAAACGAAGCGCTGAAGTTTTTCACGGCATCGCGGGTCTCGGTCGGATCGAACTGCACGATGCGTATATAGCCCAAAGCGGCTTTTCCGGCCTTCTGCTCGAAGCCGAACGGCAGCCAAATCGTGCCGATCTGAATTGCAGCGCCGCCGCCACCTTTGGTAACCCCGGCTTGCGCTAGCGCCTGCGTGATCTTCAGGCCCTGCCCTTCCAGCGTATAAGTCGGAATCACGTCAATCTTGCCGAGGCCCGCGACGCGCGTGGCAATCGAGGTGAAGTCGTTGACGTCACGACCGAAGCCGATTTCCGCCAGGACCTGGCCGCCGAGCTTGGTGAAAGTGTCCTTGAACACTTGTGCGTTGCCGATGCCGGCATTGGTGTTTTCGAACAGCAGCACCGCGGTGCGCGCATTCATCCGCTTATAGGCATTGTCGGCGAGGTTGATGCCCTGCATGACCTCGTTCGGCATGATGCGAAAGGTCCACGGGTTGCCGGGCTCTGTAACCTTTATGGAGGAAGAGCCGGCATTGAGCAGGGGTACTTTCGCCTGCTCGACGATCGGCATGACGGCGAGTGTTGCGTCCGAACATTCTTCGCCGATGATGACGTCAGGCTTGAACTGTTCGATCAGACGCTTAGCCGCCTGCGTCGCAGGCAGGGGGCCACAGCTCGAATCTTCATACTGGACAGCGAATTTGTAGCCGTTCACACCCATCTTATTGAGCTGCTCCAGCGCGAGCTCGACGCCTTGTTTATCCTGAGCGCCAAAATAGGAGCCTGGCCCCGACATGGGAAACAGCGCGCCGATCTTGATGGTTTTATCTTGCGCCTGCGTCGATTGGCCGACCGCCAAAAGGCCGATCGCCGCGACGCTAACAAAGAGAGCACGAACTGCCGTGATCATTTCTTTATCCTCCCCGGAACGATCGTCATTGAACTCAAAAGCCTACCAACGATCGCCCACTCGGGTAAAGCGAGCTGCAGTCTGCCCCTATTCACAAGGGCAAAAAATAGAACGGCAGGTGTGTGGCGCGGCCCCGAATACGGGCTTGCCGTAAATCTCCTGCCGCGCAACTATATAGCTGGCTTTGCGCAAAAACGGGTCTAGAGAGTGACAACGATCGACGATGGAGGACTTATGAGAAAAACTGCGAAGCGTTCAACGGTCAGTATCGCAGCACTCATTTTTACGGTCGCGGCAGCGACTGCCGACGCCAAGGACAAAGTCAAAGTCGGCTTCATCGGCCCGCTCACGGGCGGCGTTTCGGTCAATGGGCTCGGCGGCCGCAATTCGGCCGATTTGGCCGTGCGGCTGCGCAATGCCGACCCGAACGCTAAATACGAATACGAACTGGTTGTGCTCGATGACGAGTGCAAGCCTAACGTTGCGGTGCAGGTCGCAACCAAAATGGCCGCGGATAAGGACGTCATAGCGGGCGCCACGCATTACTGCTCGGCAACAGCCATTGCCACCGTCGACGTCTATCACAAGTTCGGCTTCCCGGTGATCGTATGGGGCGCGGTGCTGCCCGACATCACCTATCGCAACAAGTACGACGAGGTGCATCGCGTCAACGGCACCATGATCAACCAGAATGATGCCAATGCCGAGTTGATATCACGGCTCGGCTACAAGACCGTGGCGGTAATCCACGACACCACCGATTACGGCAAGGGTCATCTTGAATATTTTAGCAAGGCCCTCGACAAGATCGGCAAGACCAAGATCGTCGGTACATTTGGCGTCACCGCCGATCAACAGGACTTCACCAGCGAACTCACCAAAATCAAGGCCCTAAATCCCGATGTGATCTACTTCGGCGGGCTCACGCCGATCGGCGTGCGAATCCGCTCGCAGATGGACAAGCTCGGCATCAAGGCGGTGTTCGACGGCACCTCGGGCATCGTGTCCGATGCCTATATCCAGGGCCTCGGCCCGCTGGCAGAAGGCACGCTCGCCTTTCGCGAAGGCGCGCCGACCGAGAAGCTGCCGGGCGGAAAATTTTTTATGGAAAAGTACACCGCGCAGAAATACGACAATCCGCCAGAGGCCTACGGCGCCTTCGCCTATGCCGCCATGGACATGATCCTGGACACCATCGAGACGGTCGGTCCCGACCGCAAGAAGGTGATCGCCGCGCTCGGCGACGTGAAGAACCGCGATTCGATCGTCGGCAAGATCACGTTTGACGATCATGGCCAGAACACGGTGCCGGTGATCACGAAATACGTAGTCCAGGACGGCAAGTTCGTGGAATGGTTCGAGAGCGAATACGGAAGCGGCAAGCGCAAACTGCCGGGGCAGAAATAAACTGACGCAATCGGGGCCGCGTTGTACGCGGTCCCGCATTTCTTTAACGCCGCCCAAGATCTCCGGACATGGACGCAGGCCTGTTCGCGCAATACGTCATGAACGGGCTGATGCTCGGCATGATGTATGCTCTGGTGGCTGTCGGCTTTACGCTGTTCTTCGGCGTGCTCGACATTATCAAATTCTCGCATGGCGATGTGCTCATGGTTGGCGCCTTTACCGCGCTGGCGACCTATGTCGGATTGCGCGCGTTAGGCATTAATTCGAACTGGCTCGAGTTGCTCGTCATGGTCGCGCTCGCCACGTTGGCCATGGCGCTGCTCGGCATGGCGATAGCGCGCTATCTCGTCATGCCTTTGCGCTCGGCGCCCGCGCTCAACACGCTGCTAATCACGCTAATGCTCGGGACAGTGTTGCGCGAATCCGTGCGGCTCTTCTATCCGCAGGGTGCCAATCCAAAGCCATTTCCGGCGACTGTTGCCGCGCGGCGCAATCGACATCGGTGAGTTCAACTTGCGGCTCGACAATGTGCTCATGCTTTGCACCGGCGTGCTGGTGATCGTCGGCCTGCAATTCCTGCTTAACCGCACCAAGCTTGGCCTCGCTATCCGTGCCGTCGCGCAAGACGAGGAAACCGCGCGCATTATGGGAATAAATTTCACCGCCATTGTCTTGACCACCTTTGCCATCGGTTCGGGGCTCGCCGCCTTCGCCGGTGTGATGAACGGCCTCTACTACAATGAGATCAATTTCGGCATTGGCCTTTATCTCGGCGTGATCGGCTTCTCCGCTGCCATCATCGGCGGTCTCGGCAGCATCTATGGCGCAATCCTGGGCGGCTTTCTGTTCGCAGGGCTGCAGACCGCCGGCACCGTGATGCTGCCCTTCGCCAGCGCCTATAAAGATGTGTTCGCTTTCGCCGTGGTCATCGCCATCATGGCGTGGCGGCCAACCGGGCTGATCCAGGAAAAGATCAGTGAGCGAGTCTAGGCCAATGGCGAAGAACGCGCCCGCCTCAGTATGGCCGGGAGTGATCGCGCTCGCGATTGCCACGGCCTATCTGATCGCATTGCTGGCGGCGGAACAACAGGCCTTGATCATCGCGTTGCTCGTGACCGGCATCGCCTCCGTGATTGCTGCCGCTTGGCTCGGCCTGCTTGTTAGCGTGACTGGCTCCTTTGCCGACCATGAGGACGCACTCGGCGGCTGTGCGATCATCGCGGCGCTCGCGATGGCGGCATTTTTCCACGAAAACCATTTCGTGCTGCTGCTGGTGATCACCGTGATGCTTTATTCGGTGGCGACACTCGGGCTCAACGTCCAATTCGGCTATGCCGGCGTGTTGAATTTCGCGGGCGCCTCCTTCTTCGGCATCGGCGCTTATACTTCGGCCGTGCTCAATGCGCAGACGGCGCTGCCGCATTTGCTTGTGCTGCTGATCGGCGGCCTCCTAGCGGCACTGGCCGGTTCGCTGCTGCTCCTGCCGGTGCTGCGCACGCGCGGACACTATGCCGCGGTCGTGACCATCGCGTTTGCCTTGCTGTTCAAGACTTTCCTTGAAGTCAACGATGTGCTCGGCGGGCCGCAGGGCCTGCAAGTCAAGGGCATGAACATTCTTGGCTGGTCGTTCAACGACAATATCGAAATCGGCGGCGTCTCGTTGTCATTCTATATGAACTATTTCGTGGTTAGCCTGTTGCTGCTCGTCGGCGCCTTCGTATTAGTACGGCGGCTGGAGCGCTCCTGGATCGGGCTCAATCTCGACGCCCTACGGCTCGACGAAACGGCCGCGAGCTGCTTCGGCCTCGACATCGCGCGCTGGAAGGTGACGGCCTTCCTGATCGGCAATTTCCTCATCGGTGTCGCCGGGGCAATGTTTGGAATGGTTGGCGGGTTCGTCGCACCCAATAACTACACCTTTGCCGACTCGCTCATTCTGGTTTCGATCCTGTTGCTCGGCGGTATCGGCAACCCCTGGGGCCTGATGGTAGCGACCATCATCGTCGTGGTCGTGCCTGAGAAACTGCAGACCATCCAGGAATACCGGTTCCTCCTATATTCACTGATGGTGATCGCGGTGCTGCTGTTCCGGCCGGAGGGATTGCTGCCGCGGCCGGTGCGCCGCTATTTCCCCGGATGGCGGCCATGAGCGTGTTGCTCGAAGCCCGAGGCCTGTCCAAACATTTCGGCGGCGTGCTGGCGCTCGACGGGCTTGATCTGGCCGTAGCTCCGAATGAGATCCTCGGACTGATCGGTCCGAACGGTTCCGGCAAAACCACGTTTTTCAACGTGATCACCGGCATCTATGGCGCCGACGCCGGGCGGGTCACCTTCGATGGTGCCGACGTCACGAATGCCAGCGGGCGAGCGGTCTATCAGGCCGGCATGTCGCGCACCTTCCAGCGCTCGCGCCTGTCGCTGCCACTGTCAATCTTTGACAATATCATGATCGGCAACCACAAACGTCTCAATCAAGGGCTTTGGTTCAATCTGGTCAGGCGCGGCGATTTCAAGCGCGAGTTCGAGCAGAGTTACGCGGCTGCGCGCGCGCTGGTCGAGGTGTTTGAGCCCGCGCTAGCCGATCGCCTGTTGGATCCAGTCAGCGGCCTGCCAATGATCGACCGCCGTCGCATCGAGATCTGCCGCGCGCTGATCAGCGCGCCCAAGCTGTTGCTGCTCGACGAACCCTCGGCCGGCATGACGCACGAGGAGACCGCGGAACTAATGAACGACATCCTGCTGGTACGCACGCGAAATAAGGACCTTACCATCATCATCGTAGAGCACGAGATGGGCGTGATCGAGCGCATCACCGACCGCTGTGCGGTGCTCAATTTCGGCCGCAAAATCGCCGAAGGCCCCTACCGCGCCGTCGCCGCCGACGCGCAAGTACAAGAAGCCTATCTCGGAGTAGCATGATGGCCAGCACTCTCAAGATCGAAAGTGTCTTTACGGCCTATGACAAGGCCGACGTGCTGCAAGGCGTCTCGCTTGAGGTCGAGGACGGCCGCATCACCTGCCTGCTCGGCTCTAACGGTTCCGGCAAGACTACTTTGGTGCGTTCGATCCTCGGATTGACGCCGCCACGCGCCGGCCGCATCGTGTTCAACGGCACCGACATCACGCAGCTGCCGACGCACAAGATCATTGCCGCCGGCATCGCTTGCATTCCCGAGGGACGCAAGGTGTTCCCCAAGCTCACAGTGGAGGAAAACTTGCGAGTCGGCGCCTATCAGGAGCCCTCGGACAGGGTCGCCTCGGCGCGTCTTGCCGAAATCCTGCAGATCTTTCCGCGGCTCGCCGAGCGGCGCACGCAGCTTGCCGGCACCATGTCCGGCGGAGAACAGGCGATGGTATCGATCGGGCGCGGCCTGATGTGCGCGCCCAAGCTGCTCCTGATCGACGAGCCGTCGCTAGGCCTATCGCCGCGATTGGTAAAGGAAAACTTCGACATCATTCGCAGCATCAACGAGCGCGGCATCACCGTGCTCCTGGTCGAGCAGAACGTGCACCAAACGCTCGCGATTTCTCACTATGGCTTCGTGCTGTCGAAGGGCCTCGTGGCGGCAAGCGGCACACCGGCAGAACTCGCAGCCCGCCAAGAGGTGCGGGATGCCTACTTCGGATAAGTCATGAAGTCTTCGGTCGAACTGACGCAGGATCTCGTCCGGTTTAATACCATCAACCCGCCAGGCGCCGAGCGCGCCTGCGCCGAGCGACTCGCGCTATTGCTTAAAGGTGCAGGGTTTGCCGTCGACCTCGTTCCTTTCGGTGAAGGACGGGCACAGCTTGTCGCGCGCATCGGCGGCATGCCCGGTAAATTGCCGCTTGGGTTTACCGGCCATCTCGATACCGTACCGCTTGGAGCGCAACCCTGGTCTGTCGACCCATTATCCGCTGAGATTGTGGACGGCAAGCTCTACGGCCGGGGCTCATCTGACATGAAAAGTGGTGTCGCCGCCTTCGTTACAGCTTGTATTGCGCTAGCAGACAAGCTGGAGGGAACGCCTGGCGTGGTGCTCGTCATCACAGCGGGCGAGGAGACGGGCTGCTCCGGGGCCGAGTCACTCGTCCGCGACAAGACACGGCTTCCCCATGTCGGTGCGCTGGTCGTAGCGGAACCAACCGGCAACCGGCCGCTTGTTGGCCACAAGGGCGCGCTGTGGCTCGAGGCGGTCACAAGCGGCCTTACGGCCCATGGTTCGATGCCGGAGAAGGGCGTCAATGCCGTATACAAGGCCGCGCGCGCAATCACGGCTTTGCAGGATTTCGATTTCAATTTGGCACGACACGACATCCTTGGCAGCCCGACACTGAATGTCGGCATGATCCACGGCGGCCTAAACATCAATTCGGTTCCCGATCGCGCCGTCATCGGCATAGATATTCGTACAATACCGGGACAGGAGCACGGAAGGATCCGTGACCAATTGTCGAGCTATCTCGGGGAGGAGGTTGCACTGAGCACGCTGCTTGATGCGCAAAGCGTCTGGACCAATCCGTACGACACGTGGATCAGGGACGTCTTCCGTGTCGCACGCGAGATCGCTGGTTTCGGCGACGAAATTGGAGCGGCGCCGTACTTTACCGACGCCTCGGTTCTTTCGCCGGCGCTTGGGTCACCGCCAACCGCGATCATCGGACCCGGCGAGCTGGCACTGGCTCATCAGACGGATGAATATTGTTTCGTGTCGCGTATCGAACAGGCTACCGAACTCTATTCTCGGATGGTTCAGGATTGGTGCGAAATCTAAGCCAATTCCGCAGAAAGTTTTTGGCATGTTAGGCTTAACGTCCGAGGCTACCCCTAAGGCAAAGTATGCAGAATAAGGCGGTCGTTGTCGGTGCGCTCGGTGTCATTGGACGCTACATCGTCGAGAGGCTCGTCGAGGAGCCCGATTGGCAAGTGGTGGGTCTGTCACGACGAAAGACGACGGGCAGGCCACGCTACCAGCATATCGCAGTCGATCTACTTGATGCCGAAGACACGAAACGCAAGCTTGCTGAGCTGACGGACGTCACACACGTCTTCTACGCGGCATTCCAGGCCGCTCCCGGAAACGCATCGAACTTCGCCTCCAATACGGGCCCAAATCGCGAGATGTTGGTGAACTCGATCGCCGCCATAGATCGTGCCGCTCCTCATCTAAAACGCGTCGTGCTTGTCACCGGCACCAAATACTACGGTGTGCACCTTGGGCCGCTGAAGACGCCGATGCGGGAAACCGACCCGCGCCACATGCCCCCCAATTATTACTTCGATCAGATTGACTGGCTCACGGCGTACCAGCGCGGAAAGGAGTGGGATTGGGTGGAACTCCGGCCCCAGACGCTCTGTGGCTTCGCACCAGGCTCACCAATGAGCATCCTTCCGGCAATCGCGGTTTACGCTGCGATAACGAAAGAGCTCGGATTGCCGCTGCGCTTTCCGGGCAAGTCTGGTGCCTACGACACGATCTATCAGGTGACTGAGTCAACCCATTTTGCGAATGCGGCGTTGTGGGCAGCGAGGGATCCGCGCTGCGGAAATCAAGCCTTCAACATTACGAATGGCGATTATTTCCGATGGCGGAACCTTTGGCCCAAGATCGCGGCGGTCTTCGAAATGTCAATTGCAGATCCGCAAACAATTTGCCTGACGCAGCAGATGGCCGATAAGGGTCCGATGTGGGAGAAAATTACAGGCAAATACAAGCTCAAGCGCGTCCCCTACCCGGATCTCGTCGCCTGGCCATTTGCGGATTATGTCTTTGGCGCTGACTGGGACGTCATGTCGGACGTAACCAAGTCTCGGCTTTACGGCTTCCACGATGCCGTCGATAGCGACGCGATGTTTGTGCGGCTGCTCCACCGCTTTCGTGAAGAGCGGATCGTGCCCTAGCGTGCAATGTGCATTTGCGGTTTGATTTGTGGGTACGCCAGGACAGCCCGCGGATCGCTTCGCGGGCGTGAGTTGAGATACAGGCCGTTAGGGGCCAATGTCGAATGTCCGCTAGGTGCCAATAGCGGACATAGCGACGTGTCCGGCGACGCTGCTAATGCGCACTCGCATGGTGTTTCCGGTAGCGCCGATGTTCTGTCGGCCCAGGCTGGGCGACGAAGTACGGGTTTGGATTGCACCAGCCACGATCGCCTGCCAACACATTCGGCCGGCATTCTTCGATCGAGCGATACTGGCAATCCCAATACATACTCCCCGTGCCCTTCGAGATCACCGCACACCAGGGAGCCTCATAGGCTTTGGCCGACTGAAGATCGATGGCCAAGCCAGCAAGAGCAGCGACGGCGGCAAAAATCATGCGGATCATCGTCAACCTCCATGGTCTATGCTGTTAATAACACCGAACGGCCTGTCAGCATTCGCCGCCGACCAGCTAATCCTGACACTCGATTTTAGACGTAGGCAGCGGCGCCGACTTAACCAGGGCATTTCGGGTATACCGGGCACTTTTGCTATGCGAGCGCCGACGTTCCCCCACTCAGATTGGTGTCCGCTTTGCCCCCCAAAAGCGGACATTGAGCGGGCACGGGTACGAGGCCGCAGATACCAATAGGTGACGTTGGGGTACAAAAAGTTTGGATTAGGAACCCAGATATCCTGCGTCGCGAAACCAGCGCACAGCGTCTTCGATCCCCTCGATATAAGGCCGCGAACGGTATGAAAGCTCCCGCTCAGCTTTGATCGAATCGAAGAACATGCATTGTTTCGCCATGTAAACTCCGGTGACGGTCGCAAAAGGTTCGCGCCCCGTAATGTTGGCCACGGCTTCAGCGAAAAACGCAACCGGGACAAGGGCTCGCCACGGAAGCCGTACTCGCGCCGGGCGGCGACCGACCAGGCCAGCGATGTCACTCAGCATCTGCGAGAAGATGACATTCTGCCCGCCGAGAATGTACCGTTCTCCAATCCTCCCGTGATGCAGTGCGGCGAGATGACCACTTGCCACATCGTCGACATGCACGAGATTAAGTCCGGTGTTAATAAATGCCGGAATACGCCCCTTGGCGGCTTCGACAACGATTCTTCCCGTTGGCGTGGGCCGCACATCGCGTGGGCCAATTGGCGTCGAAGGATTTACGATGACAGCGGCGAGACCCCGTTCCGCCACCATCGCCTCGACCATTCGTTCGGCAGCGATCTTGCTACGCTTGTAGGCGCCGATGCCCTAGACTCTCGCGCAGTGGTGTGGTCTCGTCCGCTGCCACCCCATCCGATCGCAAGGCAATGGTCGCCACGCTGCTCGTATAGATGACACGCTCGACGCCCGCACGTATCGCCTCTTCCATGAGGTTGCGGGTACCTTCGACATTTGAGGCAAAAATCTCGTTCGGATCGCGCGCCCACAGGCGATAGTCGGCCGCCACGTGAAATGCGTAGCGGATGCCAGCGATCGCGTGCTCGACAGCCTTTCGATCGCGGATGTCGCCCTCGACAAATTCCAGGCCCAACCCAGCGAGGTGCGCGCGCGGACTTGTACCGCGAACGAGTGCCCGTACCGAATAGCCGGACTCGACCAGTCGGCGTGCGACGGCCGATCCAACAAATCCGCTTGCTCCGGTGACGAGAACCTTTTCCTTATTGCCCATGTTTCGCGCGTCCGATATGTCGAATAGGGTCTCGAACCACGTTGACCCATCAGCGTATCGACACCGAAGCGGCTTGAGCTCAGCCCCCAAGCAGCTTCTGGGTTCGATCGCGCAATCTCTTGATCAAAGCATCGGCCCCGCCCGCGGCGATGATCGAAGCAAATTCGTCGCGCCGCGTAGCAAGATCACTTATGGTTCCGTTGAGATAGACATCGATCACGCGTCCCCCGCGCACCAGATAGTTGATGGATACGGTCCGGCCGCCAGGCTGCAACAGCTTAGTCTTGACAATCTCGCCGCCACCGCGCGGCTCCGGCACAGCGTTTGGCTCGACGACAAAACTTTCCCCCGAATAGTCGGAGACCTGGCTTGCATAGTCCGCGATGATGAATTGGGCGAAAGCGTCCCGCACCGCCGTCTGCTGGCCGGCCGAGAAGGTCGTCCAGGCCGACCCCACCGCCAGCCTCGTCATCGTCGCAAGATCGAAGGCGGAGCTAATGGCCGGCGTGAACCGCTTGTCGCGCTCGCGCACACTCAGGTGCCCGGCTTGCTGGATCGTCGGCATCAATTGCTGATAATACGATTGGATGTGCGCGACGGCCGGGCTCGGTGATTGAGCCTGCAATGGGGATGGGATGACCAACGCGGCGGCCATCATCACCGCAGTCGGGATCAAAAGGCTCGGGCGAAGTTTGAATTCCTTCATTGCAAATAGTCCACTCGCTCAGATTGGGGACAACTCGCCTCGGCAGCTGCTGCTTTTCGATGGGCAGGACAAATTTGCATCTTAAGACCTTTCTTGGGATTGGATTGAGGCCGCGTCAAGAGGCGAACGTACGGGACAGTCGGAAATTAATATGCTCCTTTCGCAAATCTCATGAGCAAGAACGTCAATCAGCTGGCGATCATCGCAACTGCGCAGGCCGTGCGCCTGTCGACCCGCTTTCCATGGTTCGTCATCGTCGCCTTCCTGTTCGTTGCAATAGTTTCCGGCGGGTATTTCACGCGCCACTTTGCCATCACGACCGACAGCAACAAGCTTCTGTCAAACTCATTGCCGTGGCGCCAACAGGAGATCGCGCTCGACCGGGCCTTCCCTTGGAGGGTCGACCAGATCATAGCTGTCATCGATGCGACGACGCCGGAGGCTGCCGAGGAGGCGAGTAACGCGCTTTTGAACGATCTCGCACCTCGTTCGGACGTGATCCGCACCGTGACCCGTCCCGATAGCGGCGAGTTCTTCGCCCGGAATGGCATTCTTTTTCTCACGCTTGACGAGGTGCGGCGAGACGCGGCCGATCTAATCGCGGCCCAGCCTTTTCTCGGAACGCTTGCAGCTGATCCGACGCTGCGGGGCATCCTTCGCACGTTGTCGCAATCGATCGAGGGCGTGCGCCTGGGAAAGTCGAAACTCAAGGATCTAAGGCCGGCGCTCGCGGCCATCGCGGATGCCTTGGAGCTTCTCGCCGACGAAAAGCATCCGACCTTCTCCTGGCGCAGTTTGATAACGGGACGCGCGCCAGAGCCGTCAGAGCTTCGTCGTTTCGTGAACATTCAACCTGTTCTCGATTTCGACGATCTGCAGCCCGGACGGAGGGCGACTGCGGCGATCCGCGCCGCAGTCTCCAAACTCGGACTGACGCCCGAGAGGGGAGTGAAAGTGCGCCTCACGGGATCGGTCGCGCTCTCTGACGAGGAATTCGCAACAATCGCCGACGGCGCCGCCTTAAATGGCATGGTGACACTTCTTCTTGTCGTCTTTGTATTGTGGCTCGCGCTGAAGAAGGCCCGCATCATTCTGGCGGTTTTAATCAGTCTCGTCGCTGGGCTCATTTTTACGGCCGCGATCGGTCTATGGATGGTAGGAGCCCTGAACCTTATCTCCGTCGCCTTCGCCGTGCTCTTTGTTGGTCTCGGCGTTGATTTCGGCATCCAATTCAGCGTCCGCTATCGCTCCGAACGGCACGCATCCCTCGATCTCCAAGACGCTCTTCAGGCGACAGCGCGCGGGGTTGCGGGGCCCCTTTTGCTTGCAGCTGCGTCGATCGCCACGGCGTTCTACTCATTCCTGCCGACTGCATATGTGGGTCTGTCCGAGCTCGGGCTGATCGCCGGAACGGGCATGATTATCGCGCTCGTGACGACCGTAACATTGCTGCCTGCGCTGCTCGCTGTGCTCAAACCAGCCGGCGAGCCGGCTGCAATCGGTTATGCCGCGCTTGCGCCGGTCGACCGTTTTCTCGAAAAGCGGCGCAAGTGGGTCGTTGGTACAACGCTGGCAGCAACGATACTCGGCTTGCCACTGCTTGCGGGCCTGCGTTTTGACTTCAATCCTCTCGATCTGCGAGCCCAAGACACTGAGTCGATCTCGACGTTGCTCGACTTGATGGGTGACCCTGACACAAGCCCGAACACAATCGACATTCTTGAAAGCAATATCGCACGCACCTCAGCGATTGCAGAAAATTTGCGCCAGCTGCCGGAGGTCGCCAAGGTAGTCACTCTGCAAAGCTTTGTTCCGAAGGATCAGGATACGAAGCTCGCCATCATCGACGATGCAAGTTTTTTCCTGCGAAATACTCTCAATCCTGACCAGATAGAACCGGTACCGACACCAGCCGAAACTTTGCTTGCAATCAACAATACCGTCCGTGATCTGCTTGGTGCAGCAGACGACCTCGACACAACTCCCGCCGCCACTCAGGCGCGCCGCCTTGCACGCCTGCTTGCAGCACTAACCAAGGGGCCATCATCGGCGCGGGATGAAGCGGAGCACGTCCTGGTCGCTCCACTGATGACAACGCTCCGCCAGGTGAGGGATCTCCTCACCGCCGAACATGTAAGCATCGAGGCCCTTCCTCTCTCATTGACCAGGCGCTGGATCTCGGCCGATGGCCTGAGCAGGATTGAAGTGGTGCCGGCGGGAGATGGCAATGATAACGAGACTTTACGCCGCTTCGTCACAGCAGTGCGCGGCGTTGCGCCCGAGGCCGCCGGAAAACCGATCTTCGTCATCGAGGCGGCGGCAACCATCGTCAAAGCGTTTCTTCAGGCCGGCATTTGGTCGGTGGCGTCGATCACACTGATTCTCTTCGTCGCGCTACGACGCTGGACCGACGTTGCGCTGACGCTGGTACCCCTGCTCGTTGCCATCGTGGTCACACTCGAGACCTGTGTCGTGATCGGTTTGCAGTTGAATTTTGCAAATATAATCGCGCTGCCGCTCCTCCTGGGCGTCGGCGTCGCCTTCAAGATTTATTACATCATGGCGTGGCGCTCCGGCGAAACGAACTTCCTGCAATCGAGTTTGACGCGCGCTGTCCTGTTCAGCGCATGCACCACGGCGACAGCATTCGGCAGCCTATGGTTTTCGCATCACCCGGGTACCTCAAGCATGGGCAAGCTGATGGCTCTGTCGCTGCTGACGACGCTTTCTGCGGCCGTTCTCTTCCAACCCGCTCTGCTGGCGACACAAAACAAGGCCACCGCTGTCAAATAACAGTCTAAAACTGAAGATGTGGCAAAAAGGCAACAGTTATATTGGCGCAGCTCTGCTAGTTTGCCTTCGAGGCCGGACCTCCGGTGCGTTGCGGGGCCGGCTCGCTTTGAATTTTCCGAAGACGCCCGCGCCTGCGCGGGGACCGAAAAGGAACGGAAAGGTAGATGCGTCGCGGTCGAGTTTGGGTCAGATGCGTGATCGCGTGTCTATTGCCTGTCGTCGTGGGGGCGTGCGCCGCGATGCCCAGAGACTCCTCGTTACCGCTCAATGATCCTAACGAGGACGCGAACCGCCAGGTCCTGGCGATGAATCAAAAAATGCTGGTCCCCGCTGCCGAAGTTATCAAAGCAGTGACGCCGGGACCAGTGCACGACCGCTTGCATGACATAAACTCGAATCTGAAGGAGCCGCGGATCTTCGTAAATAATGTCCTGCAGCTCCGCTTCAACGCAGCCGCTTACACAGCCGCCCGGTTTGCAATGAATACGACATTCGGCCTTGGCGGCCTCGTCGATCTTGCGACCCGCGAGGGTTTGCCGCAGCAGAGCGGCGATTTCGGCCAGACGTTGTTCGTCTGGGGAGTTGCTGAGGGCCCTTACATGATGCGGCCCTATTGGGGTCCGACCACGACGCGTGACGCGGTGGGTGCCACCGTCGATCTTTTTGCCGATCCGGTTGGCCTGATGTTTGGGACGCAGCTCGGCGTTGCCATCACCACCGCAAGCCTAGACACGCTTGTGCGGCTTGGCCAGTTTAAGCAAGCCGAAGATTCCTCAATCGATTTTTACAGCTTCCTGCGTTCGAGCTATTACCAGACGCGTCGGGCAGAGTTGCGTGAGGCGGTCGGCTTGCCAAACGAGATCGAGTCGCCAGCCACCGCCCTGGAAGAGACCGGAAATTCCGCCCAAGCGAAAAGCGTGTCCGCTAGCGCTTCTCATCCTCTTTCCGGAGAAGCAAATAGTGTCCTTCGATCCAATACCAAGCAAAAAGGCCGGGCAGCCCCAGAGCCAACTCGCGTACTCGCTTTGTCAGCGAGATAGCCAACGCTATCTCCGCTGGTAGTCCGAGCACCGCGCCGAACAAGACCATGCCGCCTTCCAGAACGCCCAGCGCTCCCGGCACTACGAAACCTGCAGCGCGAGCGCCCGAGGAAAGGCTTTCGAGGATAAACGCATCGATCATGCTCATGGGATGGTCAACACATTGGGCCACCAACCAGACCTCACCCGTGCCGGCGGCCCACCCAGCAACGCGCCAGAAGTTTGCGCGCCAGAAGGCATCACCGCTGCGATATGCGCGCACCACCGCATCGTCCATTGCTGACGCGCTGCCCAGGAAATGGGAAAGCCATTTTTCCGGCAAAATGAAACGAGCCAACCCGGCAAATCTGGCAAACATATTTTTGTGCTGAAAAAAGACGAAAGCCGCAACGGCCACGAAAAACACCGCGATACCGATCAACACGATCCACACCACCACATTGGACGCAGCGTGCTGGGCCGGCCGCGCTACGAGCAAAATGACCCCGGCGATGACAAAAACCATTTGTGTGATGACACCGACCGTGGTGTCGACGACCATGCTGGCTGCCGCTTGCGTGCTGGGTACGCCGCGCAGATGCGCCAGACGCGCGCTGGCGATGTCGCCGCCGACGCTGGCAACCGGCAATAGCGCGTTGATAGATTCGCGGATCCAGCGCATCCAGGTGACGCTGAAGACATCCGGACGGCTTGAAAGAGGCAACAGATCGCGCCAGGAAAGAGCAGAGAGAAAAAGCGGAACAAGGTGATAAAGGGTTATTGGCAGCAGCCACCAACCAATGACCAACATGGCGCTCGCCACTTCACCCGCGCCGCTGTGAACAATCAGGTAGACGACAAGCATGAACCCCAAAAAACCGGAAATGATGAAAGAAGCAGGAATGAGTTTTCTCCGTGTTTTTTCATGACTGGCGTCAAAGACGCCGCGCTAGTACGATTGCGCCACTTGCTCTAAACGTCGCCCTATGTCCACTCCAGTTGCGCCAAGATTGATCCCGGATCCAATGCCGCCTGCGGATTTGCCTACCGCCGTACCGACTGTACCGATCCTTGTCTTCTTGCCGCATTCAGATGCGTCGCCCCAGGCGGCCGCGCCCGTACATGGTGGTGGCCCAAAGGTGCTCGGGCTCGGGCTGATGCAACGCACGATTATGGTTGCAGGCCGCGCCGGCTACCGCCAGTTTTATTTTCTGGCGAGCGAACAGTCCGCGCCGCCAGGCATTGCTTCCGTCACCAGCTGGCGTGCACTTGCCACTGCCTTTGCGCCACTTCAACCGGCGGCGCTCATTATCGCTCCCGCGACAGTGCTCACTGAAAGCGAATGGCTCGAGCGACTGAACGATGCGCAGATTGAGCCGGCGACTTGGGCGACGATCTCGCACCGGGTCGTCATCCTGGCCGCGGCGGCGGTGCCGCAGGCTCTTGCGGTCCTCGACGCCGAGGGAGGCGCATACGATCTGGCAACCGTCGAGGATCGGCTCACGCGTCGGCTTGGGGCGCCGGTCCACATTGCGGTTCCGGCCGATCCGATGGTCGTGACGTCTCCGACCGACGTCGACGTCGCGGAATGGCGTTTGTTGCGTGGCCTGGTCAAGGACACGGATGGCTTCATGGCGCGCCACGTCGAGCGCCCGATCTCTTTGCGGATCGTGCGCCGGCTGGCGCACACGGCGATAACGCCAAATCAGATCACCCTTTTCTCGGTTGCCGTCGGCCTGGCCGGCGCCCCCTTTTTTCTGTCCACACTTTGGCAGTTACAGACAGCTGGGGCCCTTCTCTTTCTGGCGCATTCGATTCTGGACGGGTGCGACGGCGAGTTGGCTAGGCTGCGATTTCAGCAAACGCGACTGGGGGGCGTCATCGACTATTGGGGAGACAATGTCGTTCACATTGTCACCTTTGTCTGCATGGCTATTGGCTGGAGCCTCTCCATCGCCGCTGCGTGGCCGTTATTGCTGGGGGCGGCCGCGGCCCTTGGCAACATGGGATCAGCGGGGTTCGTCTATTGGCGGACGATGCGGCCCAAGGACAACTCCGGGCCGCTCTTTACGTCCGTTTCCACGGCGCCCGATCATGGTCTCGCGCGACTGCTCGATGCCGCGTCTCGCCGCGATTTTATCTACCTCGTGGTAATCCTTGCGCTATTCGGCAAGTCGAACTGGTTTCTGGCTCTGGCCGCTGTAGGCGCGCCAATATTTTTCTTCCTCTTGATGTTTCTTGCGGCACGCGAGCGGTTTTCAAAAAAGCCGGCAATCCGCGAGGCCTAGTCCACTAGCGGAATTCGTACGCCGGCTCCCGCACTTGACCGCTGGGCGAGATCAACCAGGCGCGCGCACAATATCGCCTGGTCCAGGTTGCACTTGCCGCCGCCCGTTGCGGCCATCCAAAAATCTTCCACTACCCCGGTGAACCAGTCACGATGATGCGATCCTTCGGACAATGCGGGCGGACAGGACCACCTCTGCTCGCCCGAGTGCGACCTGACGATGACACGGTCATCATCGACGTGGATGCGGCCGCGCTCGCCCTCGATCTCGATACGGTTGGCGCGCTCATCGGCCGCCCACGTTAGATAGATGTCGGCGCTGCCTGACTCCATATCCAAAGTGAGAGTTGCCGTGTCTTCGATTGGCCAATCACGGAAGCGGCGCTTTTCCAACAATGCAGTGACGCCGCGAGGAATTCCGGCCCAGCGCACGACGCAATAGAGCGCGTGCCAGCCGTGATCGAACAGAATGCCACCCCCCGCTATCGCCGGATCAACTCGCCAGTTCTTGCCGCCGTCAGGCATAACAGCCGCCGCAGGCTGAGTGCGCAAAGTCCGCCACTGAACGGCTTGCACGGCACCAATCGCGCCTTCGTCGACGAGCGCCGAGATCTTGCGGCATATCGGCGCCTTGAGCCAGTTGTGAACCGTGTGCACAACGCGTCCGCAGCGCTTCGCAGCTTCAGCCACGATCTGCACATCGTCGACCCGGGTAACAAGGGGTTTCTCACAGAGAACGTGCAGATGCGATTCCAGGGCCTGCTCGATGAGCCTTGTGTGACTGCTCGGTGGCGTGCAGATGTCCACGAAATCGAGCGTTTCGCCGGACAGCAGATCGTCCACGCTTCCATACCACCGACCGTCCGGGCAAGCCTGCAAAAAGGTTGCGCGGCGCGCTCCGACGGGATCCGTCGCGGCGACAATCTTCATATCACCTCGCGACTGCCAGCCCGGCAAATGCCCCAACGCCGCGACATTCCCGAAACCGATCAGTGCGCCTCGCAGCACGCCGCCGCCTCAGTCGAGCCTGAATTCGCGCGCGATGGCGGCGAACGACTGGTCGAGGATATCGATGCCGCGCATTGCTTCGTCCTCGCTGATGACCAGAGGCGGGTTAATACGGATAACGTGGGAATACGACATCGTGATCAAGCCACGCTCCAATGCCTCGTGGAAAAGTGCGCGAGTAATAGACTTATCCAGCGGTACCTTCGTCTTGCGATCGGCAACCATTTCAACGCCGATCATCAGACCCCGTCCGCGCACGTCGCCAATGAACCGGTATTTGTTCTGGAGGCCCTTGAGAGCCTCGAGCATTAGAGCGCCGACCCGGGCCGAATTCTCGACCAGCTTTTCATCAAGAATCGCCTCGACGGCGCCCAGGCCAGCGGCGGCGGCGAGTGGATTTCCGCCATAGCTGGACGAACTCCCGCTCGGCTCTCCGAATGGCTTGGCCGACATGCGTTCATACGATGACGCGACGGCACTCAGGGGAAAGCCGCCGCCTATGCCTTTGCCAATTGTCATGACGTCGGGCTTGAGGTCGAACTGTTCGGACGCCCACATCGTTCCTGTTCGACCGAAGCCGGTCAGGATTTCATCTGCGATGAGCAGCGCGTCGAATTCATCTGCGATTTCCCGTACAGCGTGAATGAAGTCGTCGGGCGGGATTACGTTGCCCGCCGTACCCTGCATTGGCTCCAGGATGATCGCTGCGACCTCGCCCTGCGTATCGTTCTTAATGACGTTGCGGAGATGTTCCGCACAAGCGAGGCCGCAAGACGGATATTCGAGATTCCAGGGGCAGCGATAGCAGCTGGCATAGGGCGATAAGTGCATTCCGGGCGGAAAGGGCCCTTGGTGGTTGCGATAGCTGCCGCCGAGGAGGCCGATAACACCAGCGGTCTTGCCGTGGTAGCCACCCCAGAACCCAACAAATTCGAATTTCTTGGTGACCGATTTGGCAAGGCGGAAGGCGGCCTCAACAGCTTCTGCGCCGCCCGAGAACAGTTGGATGTGGGTGATCCCTTCTGGCAACAAGCCGCTGACTAGATTGAGAAAGCGCGCCCGCGTTTCGGTCGTGAAACTGCCAAGGGTGACGCGCTCGAGTTGTTCCTTAAGACGTTTAACGTAGTGGGGATGACAGTGGCCGAGACTGCCGACCGCAATGCCCGCTATGAAATCGAGATACTCGTTCCCATCAACATCGAGAATCGTGCAGCCTTTGGCGCGGTCGACCGCGATCTGTGAATAGAGAGCGATCGATTGCAGGCCCGGCGCCATTGCCTCGGCCTCATGATCAAAAATCGCTTTGGATTTGGGACCGGGCACGGTGCGGCGTTGAGCATCGTTGCGGGGAGGTGCGCCGTTCATGGATCAACTCTTCGTCGAGGTTACAATGCGCGGTCGCCGCTGGAAGCGCTCGGTCAGGTGGCTCGCAATTGCCTGTGCCGCCTGGTCGCGATACAGCGCATAGCTCGGCCAGGCATTGATGTCGATGATCATCGGCTCGCCATTGGCCTGGATGATGGCATCGCCACCGAAAATCTCGAGGCCGAGCGCGGCTGCAGCGTTAAACGCGGCCTGACGCAGGCTGGAGACCTCGAAGGAATGACCCAGCATTCCTTTATCGCGATGGTAGAACCATTCGAACCAATTGGCATCCACCGTCATCGTGCTGCTTCTCACGCCATAGAATTTGACGAGATCGCCTGCCAAGTGGTCTTGGGCGACTACAAATGGGATGCCACGCTTGGCAAACCCGTCCAGTGCCTCATGCCATCCATCTTCTGACGCAGCGTACATGACATCGCATGACTCCGTCGCGTGGAAATCGTAGCGCTTGACCCATACCCCGCCCGCTGGTCGCGGTTTCCTCGCGTTGCTGGCGACGACCTGGCTGGCAGGCGCGGGAACATGATGTTGTGCAAAGAGTTCGACCATGCGGTGGCGATAGGTGTTGCGAATTGCACCCGGGGAATTGACAACAATCGAACCCGTCTCCTCTGCGCTTTTGAGACGATCGAGGACTTCACCGCGTTCGCACATCACGAATATATTGGCGCCACGGGTCTCGAACTCGGCGTCGGGAGGGACAAGCTCGACACTAAAGCCCCGCGCCACCAATGCCTCACTGACACTTTTCATAATTGCGCCGTCGTCATCGATACGCCCAGGCGAATGCGCCAATTCGCGATAGATGCCCCAGCAGGTCCTTGCCGCAGTCATGCGTCTGAGTTCCTAAGCTCGAGCCACGCTGATTCTGCCGCCACAATGTCCCGTGCGCGGTCAATGTCGAACACGCGAGGCAAAACAACGCCGTAAACCAGCCGATGCTCGGCCACCAGCCACCCGAGATAGTCACGAAGCCGGTTGAAGCCGGTCACCGGCTCTGCCGACCGATGCGCCGGCAGCCAATAGAGGCCGGCCGTCACATGGCTGCCTTCGCTGCCGCCGAGCCGTAGAATGCGGCCGTCTGCGGTATCTAATGTGGCCCACAGCGGATTTTCGTCATCGACATAGTCGGTAAGGCCAAGCACCATTGCGTCCTTGGCTATATTAGTGGCCGATTTCACGAAGGTGATAAAATCTTTGGCCGGCATGATTGCGTCGATAGTCGTGATGACCGCTGGCGCGCCGACCAGTCGGTCGGCCACCAGCTGAAAGCTGGCATAGGACGACGGGGTCGAACGCACAATTATGTCGAGATCAAAATCTCCCCCATGGTCACTCAACCATTGCCGGCAATCCTCGCTCGCGTCGTTGATGATGATGGTCAATCGGAAAATCCCGACGGCGCGGAAGCGATCAAGGGCCAGATCTATGAGAGGACGGCCGCTGACCGGCACCATCGGCTTGCTAACGCGATACCCGTCGGCCCGCAACCGGCTCCCAATGCCGGCGGCGATGATGCCTCCTTGCACGATCTGATTCGTCATCTCAAGATCTTCATGAGATCACGCAACTCTGTCACCGTCGCATGATTGATCGCATGCGCCGAACTTTCGGCTTCGGTAGCCTGAACATCTTCAGGTGCGATCCAGATGAAGCGCATGCCCGTTCGTCGAGCGCCCTCACGGTCGCGCCGTAGTGAATCCCCTACGAACACGGTTGTCTCGGGCTTCGCATGAAGCAATTCGAGAGCCGCATGGAAAATCGCCGGATCGGGTTTCTCAACCCCGACGCGATGGCTGTCTACCATGGCTGAGAACAGCGGGGTCAGACCGGCGCTGTGACACACTGCTTCAAGATTGCCGTAGAAATTCGACACAATGCCAAGCCGATAGCGTTCATTCAAAGCTTCCAGGACCGGACGATTACGTTCGAAGGCGGCCGACGCTTCAAATAGAAAACGCGACGCGACGCGACTGGCGCGATTACCATTGGTCATTTCATTAATGGTACCGACCTCGTCGGTTCTGCCGCTGCGATGCACGAGCTCTTCTTCAATGTTGGCGGCCAATGCATTGACCGTTTCCGACAAACCGCTTGACCGCGGCAGACCTCCCACAAGGGGATCATCGGCGGCGAAGAAAGTCGGGGCGAACACGTCGGCGGTCACATCCAGTCCTTCGGACCGGAAAAGCGAGTAGAAGCGCTCCTTCCACGCCACGCCGTCGGCATCGAGCGTGCCGCCAAAGTCGAAGAGCACTGTTTCGATTGGCTCCATCATACGCTACGCGCCCGTGCATCGAGCCGGCTCAAAAACTTCTCGCCGCGATCCCGCGACCACGATTTGCGAACCTACTATGAACGGCCCGGATGGACTGCAATCTTCGTATCCGGCGCCGCCTCAGCAGGAAGATCGAAGTCACGGCCATCGATGAAGGCATCGCAGGCTTCGCGCGCGACGCTGTCGCGGAATTGCCGCGGTGGGCTTTTCATATAATAGGCCGATGGTGCCTCCAGCGGACCGGCTTCGCCGCGCTCCAACGCCAGTTTCGCGCAGCGGATCGCATCGATGACAACGCCGGCGCTGTTTGGCAAATCTTCAACCGACAGCCGCATTTCCAATTCAATCGGCGCATCCCCGAACCCGCGACCCTCCATGCGGATGAAACAGACCTTGTTGTCCTTTTGCCACGGCACGTAGTCTGACGGTCCAATGTGGATGTCCCGTGTGTCGAGCCGTTCGTCCAGTTGCGATTGGACGGATTCAGTTTTGGAGATCTTTTTCGACTTCAACCGACCGCGCTCTAACATGTTGAGGAAGTCGGTATTGCCTCCAGTATTGAGTTGATAGGTCCGATCGAGGCCGGCCCCCCGGTCGGCGAATAACCGCGCCAGTGCCCGGTGTACGATGGTCGCCCCAACCTGGCTTTTAATATCGTCGCCGATGATCGGAATGCCCGCATCCCGAAAATTTTGTGCCCAATCGGAATCCGAGGCGAGAAACACGGGAACGCAATTGATCATGGCAACGCGTGCGTCCAGACAAGCCTGGGCGTAATGCTTCACGGCCCGCTCTGAACCGACCGGCAGGTAGCACACCAAGATCTCGGCACCTGACGCGCGCAGCGCCGCGGTAACGTCGGTCGGCTCGAGATCGGCAGAACGGAACGCAGCATCGTCGGGGTAATCGGCCATATGCTCCGCAACCCCGTCGAGCACCGGACCGGCTTGAACGATGACGTTGGATACCGGCAAGGCGCTTTGGAAGATGCGGGTGCAATTTGGCTTTGCAAAAATCGCCTCCTCCAGCGGATGGCCAACTTTGCGCCGGTCTATGTCAAACGCCGCGACAAACTCAACGTCGCTACATTTATAGCCGCCGATGGAGTGATGCATGATGCCGCCGAACGCAGCACCTTGGCGATTGCGGTAGTATTCCACGCCCTGCACCAGCGCACTCGCACAATTGCCAACGCCGGCAATCGCTACTTTTATGTTCTTTTGCATAGACCCCGACGCCCCCACAATTTCTATTTCCATACTATTTGGCTCTCGTCTCTCTGGCAACGTACATGCGGCGGCGTTCATGCCGAAACATCACGAAATGGCAAGCCCAGACGAACATTTAAGACGTAATATTTCCGCATGGGTCCAATGCGAAAGTTTGACTCGAGACGGAAAGAAGCCACTGAATTGGGCAACCCTTTCAGGGTGCACCTGTCGGTTCCCAGGGGGCCTCCGCCGTATGGTATCGTCTATGCTCTCGGTTTCATTTTGAAGGGTTGGCCCTCGGACGGCGCCAATCGAAAGTTGTCGGAGGAACATTCGAGTGCGTCAATTGCTGTTGAGCGTGCTGTTTTTCTTCGCCGTGGCTTCAGGTGCATATGCCGAAGTCACGCTGACGTTCTATTCGCACCATTTTGGCACTTATGGGTTGGGCGTCACATTTCCCCACGCACATGTCGAGCTGAGCGGAACGACCCGAGCGGACGCCAAACCAGTCAAGGCCAATTTCGGCTTCACCGCTGATACGATCTCACCTTCCATACTTTGGGGTTCGGTAGAAGGTGCAGTCGTCTCGATGCCAGACGATTACATCGCGATGAGCCGGCGGCATCTTTCGCTCCCGATCAGCGATGAACAATATCGCTCTGTGCTTGCTATCGTGGACCGTTGGCGGAAATATCCTCAGCCATCTTACAATCTTGATACGCATAATTGCGTGACGTTCGTAAAGGAAATCGCTATCGCGCTTCGGCTTCCTGCGAGCAACGACGTGAAGTTCATCCGCAGCCCGAAGGAATTCTTGGAAGATTTGCAGTTGAGGATTTCCAAGACCAACCGGATCGTCGCGACAGGGAGACCTCAACGGCCAACTCCGAGCACGCAACCGAATGCTAATAAAACAGAGACCGTAAAGGTGGGGGACTGATAGGCCGACAGCACCACGGTTTGATAGTTTCCAGACGGCCGATGGAGCCGTAAAAACCGATCAACCGAAAAAAGCGACGCGATTGCGGAACGTGTCTTTACGGCATAGATCCCCGATGTGCCGCTCGTGGTCAAAATCGGGTAAGCACGTTCAAGATTTGTCGACGAAAGCCGTGCATAGTCTGTCAGGCCTAAAACTCGGGCCGAATGTGCAGTGAAGTACAGCTTTGCGTCAGTCGGAGTGCAGGCAATGTTGCGTTGTATTGTCTTGACGGAGGCGCACGATGTCCGGTAAGTGCCAAAAGCGGACATTGAGACACAGGCGTTGAAATTCTCCCGTTACTGACATCGCCTCCAAACGGCGACATGGCCGCAATCTTCAACCCCTCTTGTCACTTGCCTATTGCCGCTGGGCCCCTTTTCATATCCGTCACCGGACGCTTTTTCATATCCGTTAGTAGTCTCTGGTTTTTTTCCAAATGTTGCATAGTCGCCACAGGGTGACGATAATCCTGCTGCACCCTTGCCACATTCCACATAGCCCCGCTCAAACGGGTTGTTAGGTGTTCTACTTTTTGAGAAGTCCTCGCGCTCTCGCCAGTCCTGTAGTTCGCGCCGCGTTTGCCAATTTCTGTTGCGCCAGTTTTCATCGAACCGATCTTCGCGCCAAGTATTGTTGCGCCAATCGGCGGCGCCGCGCTCGTATCTCCATTGATATCCTGGCGAGGCATAGCCTGTTGGTGGTGCCGGTGCCGCGTAATTGGGGACAAAAGAATAGTCAAAGGTAGGTGCCGGCACGTAGGGCTGAGCGCCTATGGGAGCCGTCGAATAGACGATCAAGAGATATGAGACGGCAACACCCGCCAAGAGTCTTCGAGCCATCCGAAGCCCTCCCACGTTCCGGGACCCCCGATCGAGCGAAGGATACGACGTATTGTTTGCCCGCCCAAAATAAAAACGGTAGCCCACACCGATTTGTGAAGGGTACCATTTTGCCATATTGCTTTGCTAGCGCCGTTACTCGGCGTCCGCTTCGGGCCATTCGCGGACATTCCTCCGCTTATCCGGCGCGATCTTGCGGTGGCGGCGTAAGCGGGCGACCGTGCTAAATCCACCACAAGTCCCGTTGAAGGAAATTACATGGCAGACGATGAACAGAACGAACGGCACCTTTTCCACGCTGTGTCGGGATTTCGCACGTCCGTTCCCCCAGATCGCCCAGATCTTTTGTTGTTTGAACTAAAGACATTAGACGCAGGCATAATACGTTTTTCGATGACAAAAGAGTCGGCACGTTTATTCGGTCAAGAAACAGGGAAAGCGGCGACCAATTAGCAGCTTGCGGACGCGATGTCGCTTTCGCGAGCGAGTTTCGAGACATCTGGCGCAGATATTCATTCCGTCAACTGCAGCTCGACAACCGGCAGGAGCCGAATGTCCGTTAAATGCCAGTAGCAATTCGCCGAATTGAACCCAAGAACAACAGAGCCCTAGCCTTCAATTTGGGGCTTTTATTTTGTTCGTGGCCAAGAGACGTGTTTATTATATTTTATAATCACGCAACTTGCCGCGCGGAGTTCAAAAGTGGGAAATGACTTCGATAATCTGTTCAATTGCTTCGTCATTAGCCTCAAACGCACGCCGGAGAGGCTAGAGACATTCTGTGCGCAAAATGCAAAGTGTGAAATCAATTTTCGTCACTTTGAGGCGATTGACGGGGCGCAGATCAGTGAAGCGGATATAAATCGAATTGTTACTGGTCCGATCCCGTTTAGGCGCAGCCTAATCGGTAATGCGCTCTCACACCTAACGCTGTGGCAACGTTGCTCGGAGCAGGCCAAAAACTTTATCATACTTGAGGATGATGCCGTCGTCCGCCGTGACGCCAAGGCGCGGCTCCCCGATTTGATCAGCGAGGTTAAGGACTGGGACATTATTGTCCTAGGCAATAACATGGATGTTCCGCTCGAATTAAGCATCGCGCCAGGGATCATTTACGGCGGAGGATTTTCAGCGCCTTTCCCGACTGCCCAACAACTTTCGGATTTCGCTGCGTCAACTTACCCCGTTGGATTAAACCGACTTGTCCTCGCCTTGGGGAGTTGTGGCTACGTCGTCTCGCCAAAAGGCTCGCAAGTTCTAATGCAAGCCTGCTTTCCGTTAGACCATCGAATAGTTCAGTATAATTCGATAAGGCACTCATTTCGGGCCGGCAGCCTTGATGCCATGATGGCGACAATTTACCCGAAATTGGCGGCCTACGCCTGTCTTGCACCACTAGTCATGACTGCGAATGAAAAAGCCGCATCTACGACAAAAGAATAGAGGCGATGAGGGTGCGTCGCATCGCAGATTATCATCAAGCAAACGAATCTGAGTTCGGTCGTACCATGTCATTTGGCAGGTTGTAGCAAAAGTCCCTCGCATCGGAGGAAATGTCCGCTTTGTGCCAATAGCGGACTCATGCATCACGGCAATATCGGCATTACTCATTCACCTCATCGGCACGCGCGAGCAGCGAAGGTAGCACCATGCGGCCGAGCTCTTATTTAGAGCAAGGCCAGGCCGCGACTAAGGCGGTCACTGCGGTTTGGTGGAAATTGTTGGAACGTTGCTCCGGATGGCTTTTTAGATAGGCCGTGATGGAAAGGATCATTTTGGCAAGAGCGCCTTTACTGTCCGGGAGAATATCGGGCGGCGGACACACAGCAAATTCAGGCTTTAAAAATGGCTCGAGCTTCATAATTGCCGTTACAGCCCCAAAGCATACCGATGCTTGTCGAAGTTGCTTGGCGGCATCTTCTGAATTGGCCGCCGGACGCTTGCCTTGAACGATATCGGCGGCTGCCAAGCAACTAGGGTAAAATGCGGTCCCGCTGGTCGCGTCGCTTTGGGCATATACTTGCGTTCCAATGAAGACTGCTCCAACAACTCCGATCCATTGTTTCATCCATCATCCCCTGCGTGAGCCTAGCCGATGACCAATTTGGGTCAAAAGCGGACATGAGGCTCGCCAAACGCGATGTCCGCTAATGACCCAAAGTGGACATGGGATTGGCGATCAATCGTCAAATTCCCCGTAAATTGTATTTAGGCGATCGGGTGTCATGCCATCGTACTCGCGTATACAAAAAATAACTCAAACGATAGCAAGGGGGACGATCATCAAGACGCTGCTGATCAGTGCAATTGCAATTGCGGTCGTGATTTTACCGCCTCTGGTCTCGCATACAGCTTTTGCGCAAAAGTCCGCGCAAGCGTGTTTTGAAAAGTGCTCGAAGAGATGTGAGATGGCGAGCCGTAGAGCCAACTGTATGACGGTTTGCCAAGTAAATTGCCAGAGCGGCACGAAATAATACCACCTACGGTGTTGGCGGCTGTTGCTTCGGCACGTCCACTTTACCGCCAATACCGGACAGATTGACTCCGTGCGGTGGCCACCTGGTTTGGCTCCGATAGTCGGGGTTATCGGAGGCAATCAAGAAACGTGCTGCGAGGCGAGGCGCCGTATTCAGGTGGCTATAGGCCGTCTGCACCGGCTAACTTCACTGCGGAGTTAGCCGGCAGGCCGAACGCCTTCTGAGCCGCCGCGAAACCCGCAACCGCGAACTCTCCTAGCGGCTCCACATCGACCTGGGAATGTTGCGCGAATTCGGCGGACAGAATGATCGTTCGCTTGAGGCCGGCCGCAAGCTTTTCGAGCCGCGCCGCAAGGTTCACGGCCGGTCCAATGCAAGTGAAATCCAACCGGTTACCGCTACCGATATTGCCGTAGAGAACTTCGCCGATATGAAGCGCCAGACCAAAGCGCAAGCCATGCGTATCGGTGAACGTGTCGATGGCATCGATGTTGGTCTCCGCCTCCCGCGCCGCGGCGAGCGCGCAACGGCAAGTCTCGCGCGTGTCCGCTATGCCTTCAGCAAGAGGGAAGATCGCGAGCAGTCCGTCGCCGATGAATTTGAGGACCTCGCCGCCGTGTCTCAGAATTGCCGGAACCTGACAATCGAAATAACGGTTAAGCAGATCGACTAACTTCTGCGGTGGCAGCCGGTCTGCCATAGACGTGAAGCCGCGCATATCTGAAAGCCAGATCACCGAATGGATCGCTTCGGTATGGCCTCGCCTGATCCGTCCGGCCAGAATGCGCTCGCCGGCATCATGACCAACATAGGTATCGAGCAGATTGGTGGCGGTTCGCTGCAATGCCCGGATTTCAGCAACACGCGCGAGCGGCCTTACGATCGTCTCGATGCCGGCAATTTGTGCGTCAGTGAAACCTCCTACCTGTTGCGTCGACCACGTTGCCACGTGAACAGAACCGTTGGTGAAGATCAGCGGGGTGGCAAGGTAATCAGTCGCACCTTCCGCGCGCAACTCGCGGAATATAGAAAATTCATCGGATTTGCTCGGATGCGCCAGCTGTTGCCTGATGGTTTGGCCCGATTTGATGACGGCGACAAATGGGCTGTTTAGGAATTGATCAGTTTCCAGGAGGTCAAACAATCCTTCTGTGATCGTGACACCAACACCTGACTGCCAGATGAAGCGGCGTCCCATGATTTCCGGATGCAAGGTCCGCACGAACACGGCCACTCGCCAGAGCGGAATGCCGGCCTGGACGAGGCGCTCACACAAATCCTCAAGCACCGCCTCCGGGAGTGGTGCCGAGCGCGCACCGTCCGTGAGCCAATCGATGATAGTTCTTGTGTTGCAAAGGGTCATTACGAGCATCCGCGGCCGACCCGCGGGTTCGCCGGGCGGCAGTAAACACTAACCCAATTTTCCGCTGATTTGCGCCAATGTCTCAACCCGGGAATTCAGGTCGGGCGTCCCATTTATATCGACGACGCCCTTTATTGCGCAGTCAGTGCGGACAAGGGCCAGGACTGAGGCCGGGAAGTTGCACAGCGCACTCCACAATAAGTGGAGACGCGCTAGGCGGGCATATGGTTCAAAATCAAAGGCTAGCCATTCGCAACTCATGCGAAGACCGAAGACGTTCGCGCGCCGGAACGATTGTTCTCGGCGCGGATTGTCACTAGAGACGGATTTTGGGAGGCGGAAATGAAGGCGCTTATTGGATGTGCTGCTCTCGTCATCGCACTGGCAGCTGTTACGGCAGCGGAGGCAAAGGGGTGTCTTAAAGGCGCTGCCGTCGGTGGCATTGCAGGACATTATTCAGGACACCATGGGCTATTGGGAGCAGCGGCCGGCTGCGCTATCGGACGTCACGAAGCAAACAAGCGCGACCGCCTGCAGAAAAACCAGGTCGATCGCCCTGACCGCGATCTGCGAAATGGCGAGGAGCGCCTTTAACAATGCCGCCGCCCAGTAAACACCTGTAGAAACTGGACCCTTGCGTTGCTGCGCCTCGGATATTCAATCAGGAAATACCGCGTGGCTCATCCATGACCCGCCGAACAATTCTAAAGACTATTTTCGCACCCTTCGTCATCGCGGTGGCGGCCATTTACTTTGTGATCGACGCGCTGGCTTTATCGATCCTCAAACCTATCTTGAGAAAAATTGCCAACTTAAAACTCTTTAAGTTTATCGCGTACTGGATCGCCTCACTTGGTCCCTATCCCACGCTTGCATTGTTCGTGGTCCCTCTCATTTTGTTAGAGCCCATCAAGCCCTTCAGCGCTTATTTCATTGCATCGGGACACTTCATATTCGGCATGCTGGTCCTTTTTCTGGGCGAAGTCCTCAAGATTACTATTGTAGAACGGATATTTCATATTGGACGAGACAAGCTCATGACGATTAAAGCATTCGCGTGGGTTTACAATTTTGTATCGGAATGGCTGACCTGGCTCCAAGCATTGCCGCCGTGGCAGGTCGTCAAACATAACTTTGACGATTTTATTCACTGGGCGCACAAACTAAACAACGATGGCCGAGCTCGAGGCTTTCGTTAGCATCCGCTCTTCACCGGAAATGTCCGCTTTGTGCCGAGAGCAAAAGTGGGTACCGGCCCGACAATACCAAAGTCTTTTCTCCTTTCGCGATGTCTTGCGCGCTGGTTTTCGCTGCACGATTAAAAATGCGGCCATGAATACTTTCGTTCCGCCGTATTTTGGAAACATTCTGCCAGCGAAGCGTTCTCGACTTAGCAAAAGGAGAACGTTGCTATGTCAAAGAAACAAGCCAAAAAGCTGGATGAGCTATTCCACGACACGCTGAAGGACATCTACTTCGCAGAGAAAAAGATCCTCACCACACTCCCGAAAATGGAGAAAGCCGCGCAAGCGGCTGAGCTCAAAAGGGCCTTCGCCAAGCACAAAACGGAGACCGAGGGGCACGTGGCCCGGCTCGAGAAGGTCTTCGCGGCCATCGACAAGAAGCCGCAAGCCAAGACCTGCGATGCGATCATCGGCATTACCGCCGAAGGCGCGGAAATCATGAAGGAATACAAGGGCTCGCCCGCCCTCGACGCCGGTCTTCTCGCTGCGGCGCAGGCGGTCGAACACTATGAAATCTCTCGCTACGGCACACTCAAGACCTGGGCCAATGAGCTCGGATTGAGCGAGGCAGCGCGGCTTCTGGAACAAACCCTCGCTGAAGAAAAGAAGACTGATGCGACACTGACTGAGATCGCCGAAAGCGCTATCAATCGGGAAGCGGAAGCCGCCTAACGAGCTGAAGTGGGACTTCCAGGTATAAGGAAAGGCCCGGCAAACGCCGGGCCTTTCCTGCACTTCTTTTGCCGACGCTATTCGATTTAGCCCCGGGATAGCCGGCGTGAATTCGATCGGACGCGACTTCGATACTGCGTGACAATCAGATTGGTGGAACCCCCATTTAAAAACGTTTCGGCTGCTCTTAAGGAGGCAAATATTTTCTCGGTTATCATCTGCTGGACTTCTTTTTGAGCCTCGCTTCCACCCATAGCGAGTTTCATAGTTCTGAGATGGACGACACGCTGCGACTCGAGGGAAAGCATCGTTAAATTGTACCAAAATTTCAACATGCGTATCTCTGGTTGGCCGAATTCGGCTGGTATGGGGTGCCCATGTCCTCATTAAGATCGGATAAGCCACGAGCAGCGGTGTTCACAGTGCTCGGTGCCGCACGAGATGTAAGGTCGAATGCTTTTTTTCTCGAATGGAAACTATGCCGGTAGCGAGCTTCACTCTTTCGGAGTGCCTTCTGGAATTCCTGACGCGTCAGTTCGCACCGGTTTGTCTGAGCCTTTCGGAGCAGATTGCATACCCGGCGGTGTTTCTCCTTGCGGGCTAGAGGCAGGTGCGCCGCCAGTTGACTTCGTATTGATAGGTCCGGTCTTGCCTTGCGGCTGCATAACGCTTCCGCTGGGGTTGGCAGTAGTTGATTGGTCTATTGGATTCGACTGGGCAAAAGCGATTGTCGAAGCTGATAACGTCAGCGCTGTAGTTAGAACGATAATCCTACGGGGCATGGTGCACCTCCACGGGCATACTCTAAGCTCCGACGGGCGATTGCGTTCCCACCCCCGGCCAGCCCAGCTTGCCGAAGGAGCCTATGAGCGGCCAAAAGCAGACATCGCCGCCTCACTTCCTCTGCGCCGCCGACCAGCGACGTTTGGCCGCAAACGGTTCGGGAAATCGAAAGAGGGCGCAATGAGAGGTTTGGTTCCGCTTTGATCCAAAGAAAAGGCCGCCGTGAGGCGACCCTTCCGGACAGGTAACTCCAGTCTTGTGGCATTAAACTACAGCCACCGGTCCGCCCTACAACGTGCGGCGCGGGGCTTGGTTCACACGGCTTATAGTTTTCCAAGCAGAAGTAGGATCAGCAGGATTACGACGACCAGTCCAAGCCCGCCGCCGCCATAGTAGCCAGTACCGTAGAACGGACCACCGCCAATGCCACTAAAGCCGCCGAGTAGGGCAATCACCAAAATAATTAGTATTATGGTTCCGACCGACATAACTATTCTCCAAGTTTGACTGGCTCCAATCGCCGAAACGCGACCAACGCAACTATAAGTTCCATCAGCCTTGTTCGGTTCCAAGGGCAACCGCCTTTTCAAACTGGGACATTTTCAATTAGCGACATCGTGCATGTGGGTTGCCATGCATTTGGATTGCCGGTTTAAATTCGGCGCCCGGGCTGGACCAGATGCCTGCGGGAAGTGCCATTATTCTAATATTCGCTCACGCTTCGTGAGTAGATTTGTGGGTACCGCAAATTCGTTTGGTTGATCACCGGTCTGATCAATAACTCGACTTCATAATTCGACGAGAGGGGTTCTGAATAACCTTCGCAAGGTGGCGGAGGGAGTGGGATTCGAACCCACGTTACGGTTTCCCGTAAACACGCTTTCCAAGCGTGCGCCTTCAGCCACTCGGCCACCCCTCCTGATCGGGACCTCATAAAGGCCACGTCTCTTACATCAAAGCGCGCGGCGCGCTCTTTTGCATTTTAGCCGCCGACCACTTTTCCCAATCGGCATCTAAAAATGTCGACGGCTCTATCCAGAGTATCTCGCCCTGGCCCGGTGCGGGCAGGCGCGGCGCCGCAAGCGGCGCGCACTATAACCACGATCACGCGCCAGGCAACCCGGCCGCAACTTCTCCCAAACCGGCAAAACCTGCGATCTAATAAGCATATCTATGTTTTATTTTCCAACATTGACCGAAACCGGACTGAATGCGCAAAGTAGCCCCGATCCGCTGGCTGAAGAACTGCGGGGCGGCGATTTCCGTCCTGCCCCACAATCAACCCGGGATATCCAATGACCGGTGACGTATCTGCACTGCACCTGGTGCTGACCGGAGATCCGGGCCTGTTCGCGATCGTTCGGCTGTCGCTGCAGGTCAGTCTGAGCGCTGTGCTGTTTGCAGCTTTGGTCGGCGTGCCTGCCGGTGCGCTTCTGGCCCTCACACGTTTTCCCGGGCGCGAGGTGGTAATTGTCATTCTCAATGCGCTGATGGGTCTGCCGCCGGTGGTCGTGGGGCTGGCGGTTTTCCTGTTGCTGTCGCGCTCCGGGCCGCTTGGATCCTGGGGCCTGTTGTTCACGCCACAGGCGATGGTGATCGCGCAGACCGTGCTCGTTGCACCGATCATTGCGGCGCTTGCGCGTCAGACGATCGAAGACCTTTGGGCCGAATATCGCGATGAACTGGCAGCCATGGACATCGGGCCGGCGCGGCGCGTGGTGACGCTCATCTGGGACGCGCGCTTCAGCCTGGTCACTGCATTGCTTGCGGGATTCGGCCGAGCGGCCGCGGAAGTCGGGGCCATCATCATCGTGGGCGGCAATATCGATGGCTTCACGCGCACCATGACTACCGCGATCGCGCTGGAAACCTCCAAAGGCGACCTGCCGCTCGCCATCGGCCTCGGCATGGTCCTTATCTTTATCGTGATTCTGATTAATGCCCTGGCGTGGGGAATACGCCACGCCGGCGAACGTTACGCAGCATGAGCATGCGCGCACCTGCTTCCGATCTTCCCTTAGTGCTCGCAGAAGTCCGGATCGTGGACGGCGAGGTCACGATCCTCGATCGCATCACGCTGACGATTACGGCAGGCCCGCCGACGATCCTGATCGGCCCGAACGGCAGCGGCAAGACCACGCTCCTGCGCGCCGCTATGGGCCTTGTTCCCCTCACAAGTGGCCGCATTACGTGGGGTAGCCAAGAGGCTGCAACACCGGCCAGGCGCGCCATCATGTTCCAGCGCTCGACCATGCTCCGGCGCACAGCCGCAGCTAATGTGCGCTACGCACTGGCTGCCGCCAATGTCCCGCGTGCGAGACGCAAAGAGCGAGCCGCCGAACTGCTTGCATTGGTCGGACTCGGCGAACTCGGTGACCGCCCGGCGCGACGGTTGTCGGGCGGTGAGCAGCAGCGGCTCGCGCTGGCCCGCGCGCTGGCCCGCGATCCCACTGTGTTGTTCCTCGATGAGCCGACGGCCAGTCTTGACCCATACTCCACCAAAGCGATCGAGGACATCGTACGCGCGGTGAGCGCGCGCGGCGTCAAGGTGGTGATGTCGACCCATGATCTCGGCGAGGCCAAACGGCTCGCCGCCGACGTTGTACTGCTGCATCGCGGGCGGTTGATTGAAGCCGCGCCCGCCGCGGAATTTTTCGCCACGCCGCACACCGAAGAAGCATGCAAGTTCATCGCGGGCGAATTGCTTGTCTGAAGAAACATTGGAGGTTCACATGATCAATCGTCGCATGGTGATGGTCGCTGCCGCACTCGGCATTGCCACCTTCACCGCGTCTGTCCATGCCCAGGACAAAACGATTGTGGTTTCGTCGACCACATCGACGCAGGATTCCGGGTTATTTGGCTACATTCTGCCGCTGTTCAAGCAAAAGACCGGCATTGAGGTGAAAGTCGTCGCGCAGGGAACTGGCCAGGCGCTCGACACCGGCCGGCGCGGGGATGCCGATGTCGTATTCGTGCATGCCAAATCGGCGGAAGTAAAATTCCTCGCCGAGGGCGAAGGCGTGAAGCGCTACCCAGTGATGTACAACGATTTCGTACTGATCGGGCCGAAGAGCGATCCCGCTGGCATCAAAGGCAAGAAAGATGTCGCCAGGGCGCTTCAGACGATCAAGGAGAAACAGGCGCCCTTCATCTCGCGCGGGGATCGCTCGGGCACCCATCTCGCCGAACTCGCGCTCTGGAACAAGGACGCAGGCATCGACATCGAGACGGAAAAGGGTCCCTGGTACAAGTCGATCGGCCAAGGCATGGGTGCCGCCCTCAACACCGCCGGTGCCAGCAATGCTTATGTGCTGTCCGATCGCGGCACCTGGTTGTCGTTCAAAAACAAGGGAGATCTGCAAATCCTTGTGGAAGGAGACAAACGGCTGTTCAACCAGTACGGCGTCATGCTGGTGAATCCGTCCAAGCATCCGAACGTGAAAAAGGATCTGGGACAGGCTTTTATTGATTGGCTGATTTCGCCCGAAGGCCAGAAGGCTATCGCCGGCTACAAGATCAACGGCGAGCAGCTGTTTTATCCCAACGCCAGCGATAACAACGCGTGACGGACCTCGCGGCAAGCTAATCAGATTAAGACAGGTTGGCGACCAAACGCAGTTCAGAACTCCATGCTGATTGCCAACGCGACGCGCTGCTCTTGCGACTGTTGCAGCGTTTCTAGCGCAGCCGTGGCTTGCACGCGCAAGGCATCGAAATCTATCGCCGCCGCTTGCTGCGGCTCGGCAGGCGCGAGCGGCTGCGGGATAGCGAATAAACAAGCCCCGCAAACTGCAAGGGTCAGCGCAACAAAACGCACACGCATGGTCAAGCCTCCTGGCCTGACCCCTCCCCCCGACGCCAACCATATATCGAATTTTATTTAAACCCCGCGAAGCCGAACGATGAATCCTCGATGGGTGTCTTCAGCTTTCGTTAACTGGGAGCTGAGCGTCTATTTGGCCGGCACCACCAGCGAATAGCGCTTATCGGCCGCCAAACAATCCGCCTGCGGCAAGCCGAGCTCTTTGCGAACCATGTTCGTGCCAAGCACCATCGACACAATCTTGTAGTAGGCATGGCGGCGGCTCATGCCCTCGCGGCCCATCCCGCAATCGGACGAAAGAACCAATCGCTCGGCGGGAATGGATTTGAGAGCGCGGCGGATGTGCTCGGCGATTTCCTCGGGTCGCTCGACCTGAAGCGAATGGTGGTCGATAACGCCGATGCAAATTTTCTTGTCGGTGATGATCTTGCCGAAGGCTTCGAGGTCCATGCCGCCGGCACTCGCCGATTCGAACGTGATGACGTCGGCGTCGACCTTGTTCAACATCTCCAGCGCGCTTTTATAACTTTGTACGTCCTTGAACATGCGCTGTTGCGAAGGGTTGCCCCAACAGGTGTGGCACCACACTTCGGTTTTCGCGCGCAGACCTTTTACGGTGCGGTTGAAAACCTCGACGCTGAACGCGGGATTGATCACGTCGTCGACGATATTGCGCACCGCGAGCAAGTGGATTTGCGGCTCTTCGAACTGAATAACGGGGCAGCCGGCGTCGGCGAGGTCGTGCAACTCCGCGTTCAATGCATCGGTGACACCAAGAATGCGATCTTTCAGCGACTTGTAATGCTTGTCCTGCACGGCGAAGGCGACCAGCTCAGGTCCAATCGTGCCGAACTTGACCGGCTTCTTGGTCATGCGCTGCGCAACCTTCCACATGGCGGCATATTGCAGGTCGCCACGTGTGACGGGCCCGCTGATGCTGGGCATCACACGCGATTTAAGGTAGTCGTGCAGGATGTGGCCCGGCGGAAATCCAAGTCCGCCCTGCCCGGCCGGGATTGGCTGCGGGTTACGATCGAAGCCGCCCATGTGCCGCGGCGGATAATTAGTCCAGCTTTGGCCGCCAACATCGGAATCAAAATGGGCGTCACCGTCGGTGACGATATCGAGCCCGGCTATTTCCTGCTCGTGCAAATAGATGGAGACCGCATCGACGTATTGCTCGCGAAATTGGTTGTTCACCATCGCATCAAGGAAGCTGCGAGTCCCAAGATTTTGGGTGTACCAACTCGGCCGCGGCAGTGAGCCGGTAATCGTGGTCGGCAACATAATGTCTTTGGTGGCGCGAAGCATGGTCGGCATCTCCCCCGGGGCGCATTGTCGTTGGCACCAGTCTATGTCCATGCCGCGCCGCTTGGAAACCATCTTCGCAATTTCACCGCATGGGACATGGACAAAACGAGCACCGCTGCCCACCTAAGATGGGCAGTTTTCATGCTGTGCCAAAATGTCTGCTATAGTTGGACAATGAGCAAAGACCGCGACAGCTACATCATCCGGCCCAATCCACTCGATCCGCGGCTGACCGAGCGTGTCGCCGGCGTCGATCAAACCGGAGCGCGCATCGAGACGTCGGTCACCGTCGAGCGCGCGATGACGATCTTCCTCAATAGCCAGGAAATCGTAACCGCCATGACCATCGGTGATTATCCGGAATATCTGGCGATCGGGTACCTGCTCAACCAGAACATGCTGAAGCCGGACGATGTGGTGACAGACGTCGACTACGACGAGGAACTCTCGGTTGTCGTGGTCCGTACCAAGCGTAAAACCAACTATGAGAAAAAGCTGAAAAAGAAAGTACAGACCTCCGGCTGTGCGCAGGGCACTGTATTCGGCGACTTAATGGAAGCGCTGGAGAACGTCTCGCTGCCGAAGGCGGAACTTCGCACGTCTTGGCTCTATGCGCTCACGCACAAAATCAATACGACACCGTCGCTTTATCTAGAAGCCGGCGCCATTCACGGCTGCGTACTGGCACTGCGCGATGAACCGCTCGTCTATATGGAAGACGTCGGTCGACACAATGCGGTCGACAAGATCGCGGGCTGGATGTTCAAGCAGAAAGTTCCGGCGGCAGACAAGATCTTTTACACCACCGGGCGGCTCACCTCGGAAATGGTTATCAAGACCGTGCGCATGGGCATTCCGATTCTCATTTCGCGGTCTGGCTTCACCGCCTGGGGCGTCGAACTGGCGCGCAAGGCAAATTTGACCTTGATCGGACGCGCGCGTGGCAAGCGCTTCGTCGCGCTTGCCGGCGAAGATCGCATTGTGTTTGACCAGGACCTCTCCGTCGTTGAAGAGGAAAGCACCAGGCACCGGCGCAAAGCGGCGGTGCATGATGAGTGATGATCGACTTTTAGCGGCCGCCGCCCTGAGCTGCGAGCACGTAGGATGACGACTCCTGTTCCCCCTACTCTCGGCCTCGTTCTCGCCGGCGGACTCGCGCGGCGCATGGGCGGCGGTGACAAAGCGCGCATCGAGATTGGCGGCGTATCCATTCTCGACCGTGTGCTGGCAACGTTGTCCGCGCAATGCACCGGCATCATCATCAACGCCAATGGCGACCTTAAGCGTTTCGCCGATACCGGCCTGACCGTGGTGCCCGATACCGTGCCGGACTTTGCCGGGCCGCTGGCCGGGATTCTTGCCGGTCTCGATTGGCTGGCGAAGCAGAAGAACGGCGTAGAGTGGATCGTCAGCGTCCCGGGCGATTGCCCTTTCCTCCCAGACGACCTTGTCGAATGCTTGCACCAAGCTCGCCGCAAGATGGGCGCGGGCGTGCCGCTCGCCTGTGCACGGTCCGGCGAATGGCGTCATCCGGTCGTGGGCTTGTGGCCGCTGGCGTTACGCGAAGATCTGCGCAAGGCGCTGATCGAGGAGGACCTCCGCAAAATCGAAATCTGGACCGCCCGGCATGGTGTTGCGATCGCCGATTGGCCGGATCAGCCGATTGACCCGTTCTTCAATGTCAACACGCCGGAAGATGCGGCGCGAGCCGAACGCATTGCGTTGCAACATACGTGAGAATTTGCGCCCGCATGATCACCATCGTCAGGCGTTCTTATTTGTACTAGGTTCTATGGGTCCGGGAGAGGAGCCAATTCAATGAAGAGCTTCATCATCGCTTGCGTGGTTGCCGTCGTTGTCGCCGTAATTGGCGCCATAGGTCTCAACATTATTCAGGAACCGGTGGACGAGGCGTTTACCACGAACGCCGTGCGTCTCGGCGCATAAGCTCCGGCCGGTCAGCCGATGAGCGCTGCGTAGGAAAGGAAGCCGACGCGGGTCCCCGGCTCGATTGCCGTCACGTCTTCGGGAAATTCCAGTAACCCATCGGTCTCGGTTAGCGACGTAAGGATGCCTGCCCCGTCCTGCGGATGTTTGACCGCCTCAATCTCGCCATCGGTGCCGCGCTTGAGCGCCACACGCACGTATTCACGGCGATCTTTCTTTTTCTTGAAGGCGAAGGCCGCGCGCACCGGCAACGGCACGACCTTGTCTGGCCGCGCCCCGGAAAGTCTGCGCAGCAGTGGCTTCACCACCCGCACGAAGGTGACAAACACCGCGACAGGATTACCTGGCAAGCCGACAAACGCTGCGCTCTCGCCTGTCTGGGCGCCCCGGATCACCCCCATCGCTACCGGCCGGCCAGGTTTTATTGCAACACGCCAGAACACGAGGCTTCCAATTCGCTCGACCGCACTGCGCACGTGATCGGCCTCACCGGTTGATACGCCACCCGAGGTAATTACAAGGTCGTGGCCCGCAGCCTTCTTTAATGTGCGTGCAAGCGCGTCCGGATCGTCAGGAAGAATACCGAGATCGGTCACAGCCGTGCCGAGCCGTGCCAGCAGTTCCGTGAGGAGAACGCGATTAGAATCATAGATCGCAGTACTGCTGCGAGCCGCCCCAGGTTCAACAACTTCGTCGCCGGTGGAAAAGATCGCAACGTTTAGTCTCCGCCGCATGACGAACCCGGTCAGGCCGAGCGCCGCGGCAAGCGCAATGTGCTGGGGCTCGAGCACCGTACCGGCCGGCAGAACGACCGCGCCGGCAGGTACGTCCTCACCCGCAAGACGACGATTGGCCCCTAACTTTAGTCCTTTTGGCACGGTCACGTGTTCGCCTTTGACCGTCACGTCTTCCTGCATGAAAACACTGTCGGCGCCCTCGGGCATTGCCGCGCCGGTAAAGATACGAATGGTTTGCCCATGATTAAGTGCGGCTTGCGCGCGCGCACCGGCGGTGAGTCCGCCTGAGACGGTCAGCGTCGTGTCGCCATCCGGACGTAGATCCGCATGGCGCACGGCGTAACCGTCGACCGCCGAATTGTCGAATGGCGGCAAATCGACTGGCGCTTTCACATCGCCGGCGACAACTCGGCCGCGCGCGCCATGTAACGGCACATGTTCGGTCTCGGCGACCGGCGCAATACGCTCATCAATCAGACGCTCCATCTCCTCAAGCCGCAGAAGTGGGCCGGAAAATGCGAAGCAGTCATCGGTGAGCTGCACCATTATCCGCTCCGGGCGGTGGCGGCCGCAGCAGAAAGCGTCACGGCACGCTTGAGCAACAGGTCAGCAATTGCGTCAATATCATTGAGATCGACGACAGGGATTTTTGCCTGCGGCAGCGCGACGTCCGATGCAATCGCGACGATATGCGGGTCGTCCGGATGAATAAGTGGTTTGCCGTTCGCGACGCGATGTATTTCCAGTTTGGGGAAAGGCATCTCGCTTGAAGCCCTCCACCAGAACCAAATCGACCGGCGACATCTTGCTCACGAGTGCGCGCAAGTCCCATTCCGGCTCCGCACGCAGTTCGTGCAGAATGGCCCAGCGTTTTGCCGACGATATAATGACTTCGGTGGCGCCAGCGGCCCGATGGAAGAAGGAATCCTTGCCCGGTTGGTCCAGATCGAAGCCGTGGTGGGCGTGCTCGAGCGTGACACCTTGATCCCGCGCGAAATTAGCCGTGGAATCAGCTTGGTAATCAGCGTGGTTTTGCCCGAGCCACTCCAGCCGGCGAGACCGATGATGCGCATG
>CAVULO010000012.1:0-258113 GCA_963742345.1 uncultured Alphaproteobacteria bacterium | reverse complement strand
AGGTCGATCATCTGCCGGTAGCCCTCGCCGCGGGGACCAGTCAGCTCATCCCTGGCCAGCGGGGTGATGATGATGCCAGGGCTGATGGTGTTCACCCGGGCGCCGCGCCTGCCCCAACGGACCGCCTCGGCCATGACGCGCAGTGAGTTCCCGCGCTTGGCGAGCTGATAGGCATGGAGGGTATCGGTGACCTGGTCTGGCTGAAGCATGGGCAAGGACAGCAGTTCGTCGGCTGGAGTCGTGGCGGAGCTGCGTCCTGCTCGGCGGTCAGGGCACCAAGACGATGACCGGACTGCGATGCGATGACGACAGCGGAGCCGCCCGACGCGATGATGTTCCCGAACTCTTCAAGCACCAGCGCAGTTCCGTACAGGTCGACGGCCAGGATGACCTCGGGTCTGGCCTGGCTGGGGGAGACCCCCGCCGCGTGGATGACACCAGTAACGGCCCCGAGCGCCGCAGCGGTTTCGGCAAGTGCATGCACCGACTCGCGCGAGGACACATCGACAGTCGCGGTGCGCGTGTCAAAGCCGGCGTTGGCCAGCACTTCGGCCGCCGCGTCGGCGTTGGCCTTATGGAGGTCGGCAAGTAGCACGTGCTTGCCTGCGCTGACCCGGCGGGCAATCGCCTGGCCGATCTGCCCCGCGCCAATGACAACAGTGACGTCGCTCATGACTTCCTCATTTCTTGCTGACCGGGTTTGTCAAGCGGACGGTGACGGCGTACGCATCCGGTCCGGTGACCTGACCGACGATGGCTGCGCGGTATTGGTCGTACTTGGTGTGGCAGGCCCGCCAGAGCGCTGGTTAGGGGCGAATGAGAACCTTGAGGGCCTGTCTGCTGTCCATTTCCTCGTATCCCTGCGGGATTTGGTCGAGGGTGAGTTCGCGGTCGAAGACTCGGCCGGGGTTGACCTGGCCAGTGAGAATGCCTGGCATGAGCGTCTGGATGTAGGCGCGGGCCGGTGCGGGGCCGCCGGTAAGGGTGATGTTGGACCCGAAGAGGCTGCCGAAGCCGACGGGAGCGTTCTCGTACTGCGGCACGCCGACGCGGCTGATCACGCCGCCGGAGCGGACGATGCCGACTGCTTGCTCGTAGGCGGGCATGTCGCGGCCGTGCCCCAGCCAGAGCCGGCCGCGGTCGCTGGAGTTTGTCACGCCATCTAGTTAAGGCGTTGACCTGCATCGTCGGGAGTGCCTGCTGTTCCAGGTAATGCCAGAACCTCCACCACGATCGGCAGCGCATCTCCCGTGGTGGCATGGGCAACCGAGCCCAGGTCCGCGAGTTCCTCATCTCGCGGCGCGAGCGGACCGGCCAGCGGCCGGAGCGGGTGGCGGGCGACGATCACCCGCTGCTGCGGGGACCTAAGATGCCGGTCTGGAATCAGAAACCTGGAGCACGTGGCCGGTGATGCGGTGGCCATGGTCGCTGAGCAGGAACGCGACGACGTCAGCAACCGGTTGGGTGCACATGGCGTGCCGAGGTCGATGCACAGCGCGTTGACGGTGATGCTGCGCTCACGCAGCTCAACTGCGAGCGCTCGGGTGAGCACGTCTGTGACGGCTTTGGTCGCTGCGTAGAGGCCGTCAGGCCATCAGAGCCAAACTGTCGGCTGGGCTGGTCAGGTTGATGATGGCGCCGCCATTACGAAGGTGACGAGCTGCCTCCCGGTTGACGATGAAGGTAGCCCGGGCGCTGATCCGGACCAGTGCGTCGAACACGTCGAGATCGACCTCGGCCACAGGAGCGGTGGTGACGGGGCTGCCCACGGCGTGGACAACGACATCGATGCCGCCGAACGCCGCGATCGTCTCGGCGAAGAGCCTCTGCACGTCCAGATCGTCAGCGACATCGGCGCGGACGGCCACGGCAGCGCCCTTGCCGGCAAGGATCGCTTCGACAGTCGACTCCGCCGCACGCTGGTTATGGAGGTAGTTGACGACGACCGCGTAGCCGCGGGCCGCCAGCAGGCGGATCGCCGCCCGGCCAACGCCGCGGGACCCTCCGGTAACGATTGCCACGCGACCCGCAGGCGGCCCGTCGAGCGGGATGCTCATAGCACGAGTCTGGATGGCAGCTCTGCGCCTCGAACCAGGGTATTCCCGTGCCCAATTCTTGACCGTATCATTACTATATGGCCGCACAGGCGCCGGCCTTTAGAGGGCGGGCACGCGAGCGCGAAGTCCTCGACAGCCTGCTGGACCGGGTCCGTAGCGGTGAGAGACGCGGTGCTGGTCATCCGCGGTGCTGGCCGGGATCGGCAAGACCGAGCTGATGCACTATTGCGCGCGCCAAGCGTCAGGATGTCGATCGTGCAGATCGCCGGCGTGGAGTCCGAGATAGAATTGCCGTTCGCGGCGCTGCACCAACTCTGCGCGCCGATGCTGGGCGACCTGGCGGCTTGCCCACGCCACAGGAGCGCGCGTTGCGGGTGGCGTTCGGGTTGGCGACGGGGCCGCTCCGGACCGGTTCGTGGTGGGCCTGGCCGCGCTGGGCCTGCTCGGCGAGGTCGCCGCCGCGCGGCCGCTCGTCTGCCTCGTCGACGACGCTCAGTGGCTGCGAGGAGTCCAGCCAGGTGCTCGCATTCGTCGGACGGCGACTGCTGGCCGAGCAGCTTGCTCCTCCTCGCGGTCCGGGAGACGGGCGACGAGCAGATATTTCCTGGCCTCGCGGCGCTGACGGTCGAAGGGCTCACCGACGAAGACGCGCGCACGTTGCTGACGGGCGACCGTCCCAGGCCATCTGGACGAGCGGGTCCGCGACCGGATCGTCGCGGAGACTGCGCGGGAAACCCGCTGGCGCTGCTCGAGCTGGCGAGAGGGATGAGCGACCGGCCGAACTGGCCGGTGGCTTTGGTGTGCCACCCACGGCGAGCCTGCCTACCCGGTCACTCGAGAACCACTACCTGCAGCGGCGTGTCGGGCGCTGGCGGAGCCGACCCAGCGACTGATGCTGCTGGCCGCGGCCGACCCCACCGGGGATGCCACGCTGCTGTGGCGGGGCGCACGACGCTGGGGGTGCCCCACGGATGCGGCGATCGCGGCCGAGTCCGAACAACTGCTCGCAGGTCGGCACTCAAGTGCGATTTCGGCATCCCCTAGTACGGTCGGCGGTCTACACCGCCGGATCCCCCGAGGATCGCCGCGCCGCCCACCTGACGCTCGCCGAGGTGACCGATGCCCGAATCGATCCGGATCGTCGGGTATGGCACCTGGCGGCTGCGGCCACCGGGCCGGACGAAGAGGTGGCCACCGCGCTCGAGCAGGCGGCGGTCAAGACCCAGGCCCGCGCCGGGCTGGCGGCCGCGGCGGCCTTCCTCAACGAGATTTCGTGCCTGCCGAAGGATCTGCCGGAGTTCATCGAAGTCGATCTCATCGAGATCAACCTCGGCGACATCGTGCACATGTCCGACCTCAAGCTTCCGGCCGGCGTCGAAATTCCCGAGCTGCGCCTCGGCAAGGAACACGATCACGCGATTGCGGTGGCCAAGGAGATCAAGGAAGAGATCGAGGAAGCACCGGTCGTGTCGGAAGCCGATGCAGCAGCGGCAGCGGCGCAGCAGCCGCAGCGCCGGTCGCGGGCGCCCAGCACCGGCCGCGGGCGCTCCCGCGCCGGCCGCGGGTGCAGCTCCGGCGAAGAAGGACGACAAGAAGTAAGGAACGCGTCGTCGTGCTCCGCCGGCTTCACGGCCGGCGGGGCCGTCGATCGAACCGATGGCCGCTCTGCGCCTGATCGTCGGCCTCGGCAATCCGGGCGCCGAACACCTCCGGACCCGGCACAACGCCGGGTTCTGGTTCGTCGACGCGCTGGCGCGTCAGGTCGGCGGGCGTTTCGGCGTCGAATCGAAGCTGCGCGGCGAGACCGCGAAGATCCACTACGACGGTCGCAGTCTCTGGCTGCTGAAGCCGATCACGTACATGAATGCGAGCGGCGCATCGCGTCGCGGCGGCGCTGCGCTACTGGAAGATCGCGCCGGAAGAAATGCTGGTCGTGCACGACGATCTGGATCTTCCGCCCGGCGCCGCGCGACTCAAGTTCGACGGTGGCCACGGCGGCCAGAACGGGCTGCGCGACATTTTCGCGCACCTCGGCCACGGCCAGTTCCATCGCCTGCGGCTCGGCATCGGGCATCCGGGGCCGGGCAACAGGGATCGCGTGACGCCGTGGGTGCTCGGACGTCCATCGGCGGCGGACGAGCAGGCGATTCTCGACGCGATCGCGGCGTCGTTCGAAGTGTTGCCGCTGATCGTCGAAGGTGAGTTCGAAAAGGCGATGCACCAGTTGCATACGCCGGGAAGGGAATCGGGAACGGGCGAGACGGGCAATCGCTGCAGCCGACAAGGCGACTTCGCTGTCTCGCCACTTCCCGATGTCCCAATTCCCGTTCTCGGTTCCCGGATCCACTCATGGGCATCAAATGCGGCATCGTCGGACTGCCGAACGTCGGCAAGTCGACGCTCTTCAATGCGCTGACCAACGCGGGCATCGCGGCGGCGAATTTTCCCTTCTGCACGATCGATCCGAACATCGGCGTCGTGCCGGTGCCGGATCCGCGCCTGCAGGCGCTCGCCGACATCGTCAAGCCGCAGAAGATCATTCCGACCTCGATCGAATTCGTCGACATCGCCGGCCTCGTCGCCGGCGCGTCGAAAGGCGAAGGGCTGGGCAACAAGTTCCTCGCGCACATCCGCGAGGTCGATGCGATCGCGCACGTCGTGCGCTGCTTCGAGCATCCGGACATCGTGCACGTCGCCGGCAAGATCGATCCGATCTCGGACATCGAGACCATCGACACCGAGCTCGCGCTCGCCGATCTCGAATCGGTCGACAAGGCGCTGAACCGCGTCGAGCGCGCGGCCAAGGCGAACGACAAGGAAGCGCTCGCGCGGCGTCCGGTGCTGCAGAAAGTCCGCGACGTGCTCAACGAAGGCCAGTCCGGCGCGCTCGGCGGAACTCGACGACGACGAGAAAGGCGCTGCGTGCGCGATCTGTTTCTGCTGACGCTGAAGCCGCTGATGTACATCGCCAACGTCAAGGAAGACGGTTTCGAGAACAATCCGTATCTGGACAAAGTGCGCGAGCGCGCGGCGAGCGAAGGCGCGGAAGTCGTGCCCGTATGCGCGGCGATCGAAGAAGAGCTGGCGCAGCTCGACGTCGCCGATCGCGGCGCGTTCCTCGCCGACATGGGCCTCGACGAGCCGGGCCTCAACCGCGTGATCCGCGCCGGCTACAAGCTGCTCGGCCTGCTGACCTACTTCACCGCGGGCGAAAAGGAAGTGCGTGCGTGGACGGTCAAGCGCGGCTCGACCGCGCCGCAGGCCGCGGGCGTGATCCACACCGATTTCGAGCGCGGCTTCATCCGTGCCGAGACCGTCGCCTACGACGATTTCATCAAGTACGGCGGCGAATCCGGCGCGCGCGACGCGGGCCGGCTCGCGACTCGAAGGCAAGGACTACATCGTCAAGGAAGGCGACGTGCTGCACTTCCGCTTCAACGTCTAGAGACACGGCGAAGTCCTGATTCGCCGCGGTTTTCCGTATTGGTAGGCGCTGTCCGCCAGCCCGCGTCGTGGGCGTGGGGTGCGAGAGCGTGGTCCAGCTGGGCCATCCAACGGAGAATCTCTGATGCGTTTCCTTTTGATCTGCACGTTGATCGTCGCCGCGGCGGCGGTTCACCCGCGCGAGCGCGTAAAGGCCGATGCGACTTCAGCCGCCACGTCCGTCGCCGCGTCGCACCGTTCCGAACTCGATGTGCTGAAGCTCGAAGAAGGCGTTTGGGACGCCGCGATCGAATTTCCATCGGAAACGCCCGGCGCCGCGCCGACCACTGCGCGCGGCGTGCAGACCAACACGTTCGTGACCGGCAACGGCTGGATCAAGAACGATTTCAGCGTCGACGCGAAGTACGGTGGCCACGGCACCTGGGGCTACGACGCCGAGAAAGGCAAATACGTCGGCATCTGGGTCGACAGCAATCAGGACTACATCCGCATCGACGAAGGCACCTTCGACGAAGCGACGCAAACGATGACGTGGTGGTCGGAGCTGCGTCAGCCCAAACCCTATCCCGCCGTGAAATACCGCATGACCGAGACCTTCCATGGCGATACGCGCGTGCTCACGATGACCGCGATCGGCGCGAAGAGCGGCAAGGAACGGCCGCTCGGAAAGATCGTGTTCACGCGTCGGCGAGTGGGTTGACCGCGCCGGCGCGCGGAGCAAGACTCGCCGATGCCGCGTCGCCGCGGCGTCAGCAGAATCGGAGGCGCCGCCATGGCCACGAAGAAGACGCGTCGAGTACAACGATCCCGTCGCGCGGCGAAGAAAGCGCCGGCACGCCGACCACGCTCGAAAAAAACAGCCTAGCGAGAAAAAAAACCGCCGCGCCGAAGCCGCCCGCGCGCAAAGCAAAAAAGGCGGTCGCGAAGAAGCGTCCGGTCAAACGAGCAAAGCCGAGCGCGCGGGTCGTAAAGAAAGTCACGGCACCGGCCGCGCCCAAAATCCCGCGTGCGTCGCCGAAACCCAAGGCAGCGCCCGCGGGGCACGAAGCGCAGCGCTCGCCGTGTACCGGTACAGGCGGCGGTCGATGTTTCGCTGTTTCCTTGCGGCGATGCCGCGGTCCGCGCCGCGACCGGGAAAACCTGGAACGAATGGCTGGCTCTGCTCGATGCCGCCGGCGCGGCGAAGCAGGCGCTTCGATCATCAGCGCATCTGGGAGCTCGCGATGCGGGCATTGCCGGAATCCGCGGGCTGGTGGGGGCAGATGGTCAGCGTCGGCTACGAACGCGTGCGCGGTCTTCGCGAGAAAAACCAGAGTTCCGCCGGCGCGTTCCAGTCGACGTCATCGAAGACGTTCGCGGTGCCGCTGTTCGCCGCGTTTGCGGCCTGGGCCGACGAAGGCCTGCGGGGCAACTGGCTCGAAGCGCCGGGATCTCGATTTCACCAAGCTCAACGTCGGCAGGAACATCCGCGCGCGCTGGCCGGACGGCACGCTGCTCGACATTCGATTCACCGATGCCGGTCCCGACAAATGCCAGGTCGTCGTCGATACGATGAAACTCACCGACGCCGAAGCGGTGCAGAAGGCGAAGGCGTTCTGGCAGGCGCAGCTCGAACGTTTGCAGGCGTATTTGCGCGTCTAGCTCGCGCGGACGAATTTTCCCGGATATTCACTTTGGCCCGGGTCGGGGCGCGTGCTAGCCTCTGCGCCCGCCCGTGGATCGACGCTGGCGGAATTCCGGCCACCGAAACCGATCGCCGGAGGTGGCGCAACACAAAGGCGTGGACAGGCTGGACTGCGGTCGACGGATCGCGCTTAGGAGATGTATGTCGAGTCGTGCTTCGCGCGTTTCGGCTGCCGTCTGTGCAGCCATCCTGTCGTGCATCCCAGCCCTGGCTGCGGCCATTGCGGTCACGTCGACCTCGCCGGCGCTCAACGCCAACAACGTGTCGCGCAACACCAGCATCGTCATCGACTTCGACAGCCCGCTGTCGACCGCGTCGATCAATGCGTCGAGTTTCCGCGTGTGGGGCGCGCAAAGCGGTCCGCTCGCGGGCACGACCGCGTTCTCCAACGGCAACCAGACGCTCACGTTCACGCCGTCCGGCACGTACTTTCCCGGCGAATGGATCTCGATCCTGATGTCGCATGCGATCACTGGCGCCGATTCGTCGACGCTGCGCCCGGCCGGCTATGCGTTCCAGTTCCAGACACGCACCGGCGCGGGTTCGATGACGTTCACGCGGATCCCGACCGTGTCGACGGAAAACAACGGCAGTCACACCGAAATCTACGGCGGTGCCATCACCGATCTCAATCGCGATGGCTGGCTCGATTACATTGCCGTCAACGAAGTCAGCGCTGACTTGCGCGTCTTGCTCAACACGGCCGACGGCAGCGGCCTGTTCGGTCCGATGCTGATGCCGCCGACGCCGATCGGTCCGCTGCCGAGCCCGAGCGTCGTCGCCGATTTCAACAACGACGGCTTCATGGACGTCGCCGTCAGCAACACGTACTCCGACACGTCCGGCAGCACGGTCAGCATCGCGCTCGGCAATGGCGACGGCACGTTTTCCTCGGTGCAGTCGGTCGACGTCCCGGGCGCTCCGCACGGCATCGCCGCGCTCGACATCGATGGCGACGGCGATCTCGATCTCGCCGTCGCGACCCAGTTCGGCGACGTGGTGACGCTGCTCAAGAACGACGGCACCGGGCGTTTCGCCCACTACGCGGATTTCGCCTCGTCGCGGCGAAGGCGAATATGCGCTCGCGGCTGGCGACATGAACGGCGACGGCATCATGGATCTCGTCGTCGGCGCTTACGGCGACGGCAATGCAGACACCGGCCGCGTCATCGTGCTGACCGGCAACGGCGACGGGACGTTCAACGTGCCGTCGCCTGTGCCGCCGGGACAAAGCGGCGGGAATGTCTCAGGCGGCGGCAGCGTCTGGAAGCTCGTCGCTCGGCGACGTCAACAACGACGGCAACCTCGACGTCGCGGCCGTGAACGGGCCGAGCATGAACGGCGCGATCCTGCTCGGCAACGGCGACGGCACGCTGCAGCCGGCCACGATCTACGGCTTCGGCGGGCACATGGTCGGCTCCGCGCTCGGCGACCTCGACGGCGATGGCTATCTGGACTGGGTCGTGTCGAACTACGGTTCGGCGCACTGGTCAGTGATGCACAACAACGGCGACGGCTCGTTCACCGAAGTGGGCGACGATACCGGCCGATCCCGGCGGCGCGGCGTCATGCGCGTCCCTCTACGACTTCGACAACAACGGCACGCTCGACTTGGCGCTGGCCGACGAAAACCTCGACGAGATCCTGGTGATGCGCAACAACGGCGGCACGCAGACGACCCTGGCTGACGTCGGCGTCGCATTGTCGGCCGACCCGCCGCAGTACACGGCCGGGGAAGCGCTGACTTACACGATCACCGTCACCAACGCCGGTCCTGACGACACCACCGGAACCAACGTGACCGATGCATTTCCAGCCGCGTACACCGGCGCGACCTGGACCTGCGTCGCCAGCGGCGGTGCGAGCTGCGCGGCGAGCGGAAACGGCGTGATCAACCAGTCCGTCGATCTTCCGGCCGGCGGGCAAGTCGTTTTCACGGTCGACGGCACGGTCGCTAACGGCACCACGGGCACGCTGACCGATTCGGCGACGGCTGAGGTCGCCGCGCCGGCGATCGATCCGAATCCGTCGAACAACACGGCGTCGGTCAACACCTCGCCGGTCGTGCCGCAAGCGGATGTCGCGGTTACGCTCGTGGCTGATCCAACTCGATACACCGCCGGTTCCGAACTGACCTACGTGATCACCGTAACCAATGCGGGCCCGGACGCCGCGAGCGCTGAGGTCGCGGACACGTTTCCATCCGCATACACCGGCGCGACGTGGACGTGTGTCGCGACGGGTGGCGCGAGCTGCGCGGCGAGCGGAAACGACAATATCGACGAGGATGTCGCGCTGCCGCTCGGCGGGCAGGTCGTCTTCACAATCGACGGCACCGTGGCCGACGGCACCGGCGGCACGCTCGCGAATACGGCGAGCGCCGTGGTCGATGCGCCGGCGAGCGATCCGAATCCCTCGAACAACTCGGCGACCGTACTCACGAGTCCCGTGAGCCCGCCTGATCTGATCTTCGCAAACGGATTCGACGGCAGCTGAGCCTGGCGCGCGTCGCGTGACGCGCTCATCCGCCGTCGAAGCCGTCCGCAAAGATGACGTCGTTCGGCAGCGCGGGATCGAGATCGAGCGTCGCGGTGTTGTTCGTCGTATCCGGATCGCTCGCCGGCGGCGCGACCACCGCGGTCGCGGAATTCGTCAGCGTGCCGGTCGTGCCGGCGGCGACGATGCCATCGACCGAGTAGACGACCTGCGATCCGGCCGGAAGCGTCACCGTTGCGGCGATCGTGCCGCTGCCGCTCGACGTGCAGCTCGCGCCGCCGCTAGCGACGCAGGTCCACGTCACGCCCGTGTAGGCGGACGGGAATGCGTCGACGACGGTCGTGCTGTTGGCCGCGGCGGGGCCTGCGTTGCTGACGGTGATCGTGTAGGTCAGCGCGTCGCCTGCCGTGTAATTGCGGCGGATCGGCGGACATTGCGACGCTGACATCGGCATCGGTCGATGTCGTTCTGGCAATCGACGACGGCGCGAATGACCCAGTCGCCGTGACGCCGAGCGCCGTGTTCGAGAACCAGCGCGAAATTGCCGCCGCCGAGCGAAGCGTAGATCGCGTTGCGGTTCGGCTCGATGCCGTCTTCGTCGTTCGACGACGCTCGGCCCCTGCGACGGATCCGGCGCCTCGGCGAAGGTCAGCGCAACGATGAACGTTTCGTTCTGGACGACCGGCACGATCAGCGGAATCGTGTCGTTCTCGTCGAGGTAGCGGTACTCGTTGATGACGCCGTCCGTCAGCACCGGGCCGCCGATTTCCTGGGCGAGGGCGCCGGGGTCGGGAAACGTGCCGGAGCGGTAGATATCGATCGAATCCTCGATCGTCATCGGCGCGTTGCCCAACAGCGAGCGCCAGAACACCTGCGCGGCGACGATGTTGCCGTCGCAGGGCGTGGTCAGCCACGACGCGGCTTTTTCGCCGGCGACGAAGCCGGCCTGGATCGTGCCCGACGAGCCGTTGGCCAGCGAATCGTTCTGGATCGTGACTTCATTGGCGGCCGCCGTCACCGCGATCGCGATCCCTACCGGCAGCCAGAATGCCGAACGCATGGCGGTGCCCCTGTGCTCACGCCGAGTCGCGCAGCGTAAGCCTACGGGCGCCCGTCGGTGTGACGGGATGGCGGTCACACAAGGACGCGCCGGGCGTGTTGTGCGCCGCGTCGACTGATGGTGTGATCCGCTCATGACACCGCGTCTGCGCATCCGGCTGGCCACCGTCGACGATGCGCGAGCGATCGGCGTCCTGGTGCGGCGCGGGGTTCGGCGGGACGTCCTTCCCGACCAGACCGCAGCGGCGGGGGCCTACCTGATGAAAACGATGAGCGCTCGGGCCGAGCGGCAGCGCATCCTCGCGGGCCATCGCTACCATCTGGCCGAGCTCGGCGGCGACTTGGTCGGAGTCATCGCGACGCGCGACGATCGCCATATCTTCCGGTTGTTCGTGGCGCGGCGCTTCCAGCGACGCGGCATCGCGCGCGCGCTCCTGCGCGCCGCTCTGACCGATTGCCGCAGGCGGGCAGGGACGCGCAAGTTCACGCTGAATGCGTCGGCCTGCGCGATCCCGGCGTACCAGCGGATGGGCTTCGTCAGGACCGGCCGCACGCTGGTGAAAGGGTCGGGCGGCGTGGTCGCGGCGCCAATGGTCTACAGACGAGCCGGGCCCGATCGGCGACCGGCAATGGCGCGGCGTCGCGGCATAATCACTGCCTTCGAGATCCAGGGAACCACCATGCCGGGCGAGCAGCGCGAGGTGACCTTCCGCTTTCTCGCCGAACCGACCGACGTCAATTTCGGCGGCAAGGTGCACGGCGGCATGGTCATGAAATGGATCGACCAGGCCGGCTATGCCTGCGCGGTCGGCTGGAGCGGCCTGTATTGCGTGACCGTTGCGGTCGGCGGCATCCAGTTTCGTGCGAGCCGATCCTGATCGGCGATCTCGTCACCGTGCGCTGCAAGCTGATCTATACCGGGAATTCGAGCATGCATTTCGCGGTCGATGTACTGCGCCTGCGACCTCAAGAGCCAGAAGGAACGGCTGGCGACCAGCTGCGTGATCGTGTTCGTCGCGCTGGATTCGCCGGACGGCAAGCCGACGGCGGTCCCGCCCTGGCAGCCGGACAGCGAAGAAGACCGGCGGCTCGCCGACTACGCGCAGCGGATGATGGATCTGTCCAAGGCGATGGAACAGCAGGTCGCCGAGTTCAAGCTCGTCCCGCGACCGCCTGTCTGAACGCGATTTTCCTGCGGCCACGGTCGCCCGCACGACTCTGATTTCCGGCGGTTTCCGAACCTTGACAGTGGGAGTCGCGCAACCCGACAATACGCGGCTCCGTGCCGGAGGGCTGATCCGCGCGCCGAACGCGACGCGAAAGTGGCGCGTGCCGCAAGGCCAAGGCAGGACATTCGCGTAATCCACCTCCGGGTGGCGGGCTGCAACATCGCTGTCGTGACATCGAGATTCCGGAGGGATACCCAAGCGGCCAACGGGGGCAGACTGTAAATCTGCTGGCTTACGCCTTCGGTGGTTCGAATCCACCTCCCTCCACCAGCTTCAGGACGTACGCGACGCATGCGGCGCGACAGGAGCGCGAAGGGCAGGACGCCCGGATCCATCCACCAGATTTTGAAACCGACGACAGGGTTTTGCCGTCGGCGCGATACCCAAGCAGGTCCTTTCCGGCGCGGGAGTAGTTCAATGGTAGAACCTCAGCCTTCCAAGCTGATTGTGCGGGTTCGATTCCCGTCTCCCGCTCCACTGAGACTACTAGCGAAAGCAATTGTGAGATTCTTGAGCTGTCTAGAAAAGTCCCGCATGGATGCCGGTTCTGTTCTTTGTCGTCATGGAGGACGACACAAGTACAGGCTCACGTAGCTCAGTCGGTAGAGCACCTCCTTGGTAAGGAGGAGGTCGCTGGTTCGATTCCAGTCGTGAGCACCAGGTTCTCGATCGGCGTCCGTCTCATCGATTTTTTGCAAGTCGTCCCCATTTGTCCAGTTCTTCGAAGATGCGTCTTCGATAACCGTTCAACCACAACCTAGCTATCCGGGGTTTCAGCGCATGTCCAAGGGAAAATTCGAGCGAAACAAGCCGCACGTGAACGTGGGCACGATCGGTCACGTGGACCACGGCAAGACGACGCTGACGGCGGCGCTGACGAAGGTGGGCGCGGAGCGGTTTGGCGGCGAGTTCAAGGCGTACGACCAGATCGACGCGGCGCCGGAAGAGAAGGCGCGCGGGATCACGATCTCGACGGCGCACGTCGAATACGAGTCGCCGAACCGTCACTACGCGCACGTGGACTGCCCGGGCCACGCGGACTACGTCAAGAACATGATCACGGGTGCCGCGCAGATGGACGGCGCGATCCTGGTGGTGTCGGCCGCGGACGGCCCGATGCCGCAGACGCGCGAGCACATTCTGCTGGCGCGCCAGGTCGGCGTGCCGTACATCGTGGTGTACATGAACAAGGCGGACATGGTCGACGACGCCGAGCTGCTGGAGCTCGTCGAGATGGAAGTGCGTGAGCTGCTGACGCAAGTACAACTTTCCGGGCGACGACACCCCGATCATCAAGGGCTCGGCGCTGAAGGCGCTCGAGGGCGATCAGTCGCGAGATCGGCGTGCCCTCGATCATCAAGCTGGTCGATGCGCTGGATAGCGTACATCCCCGAGCCGGTGCGCGTCCTGGACAAGCCGTTCCTGATGCCGGTCGAGGACGTGTTCTCGATCTCGGGCCGCGGCACGGTGGTGACCGGGCGTATCGAGCGCGGCGTGGTCAAGGTGGGCGACGAAATCGAGATCGTCGGCATCAAGCCGACGGTGAAGACGGTGTGCACGGGCGTGGAGATGTTCCGCAAGCTGCTCGACCAGGGCCAGGCCGGCGACAACGCGGGCATTCTCCTGCGCGGCACCAAGCGCGACGACGTCGAGCGCGGCCAGGTGCTGTGCAAGCCGGGCACGATCACGCCGCACACGAAGTTCGAGGCGGAGGTGTACGTCCTCTCGCAAGGAAGAAGGCGGCCGTCATACGCCGTTCTTCAAGGGCTACCGTCCGCAGTTCTACTTCCGCACGACCGACGTGACGGGCGCGTGCGAGCTGCCGGAGGGCGTGGAGATGGTGATGCCGGGCGACAACATCAAAATGGTGGTGAGCCTGATTGCACCGATCGCGATGGAAGAAGGCCTGCGCTTCGCGATTCGCGAAGGCGGCCGCACCGTCGGCGCCGGCGTGGTGGCGAAGATTCTGGAGTAAGCAGCCACTCGGGACCGCGATACCGCTCTCGCCGCAAGAGTCGGGAGAGTCGGCCTGATCCTGAATCGAAGCGGCTCGAAGCGTCGTCTCGTACAACGCGGGAACCGAACCACACGCCAGTAGCTCAATTGGCAGAGCAGCGGTCTCCAAAACCGCAGGTTGGGGGTTCGAGTCCCTCCTGGCGTGCCATCATAGGAACTTATGACGATCGTCGGCGGCAATGGCGCGCAGATCGAGAAGCAGCCATCCGGCACCGGACTACGTCAAACGATATGAACGCAAAGGTCGAAAAAGCAGGCGCCGGCAACGCGATCGACGTCGTCATGTCGACGCTCGCCGTGCTGCTGCTGATCGCGGGTGTCTTCGCCTACTACTACTTCGGCGACTGGTCCGGCGTGGCGCGCTTCGGCGTGCTGATGGCCGGCATCGTCGGCTGCGTCGTCGTCGGCGCCTTCACGAAGGCGGGACGCTCGATGCGCGAGTATCTCGTCGAATCCCAGTTCGAGTTGCGCAAGGTCGTATGGCCGACGCGCGACGAGACGCTGCGGACAACGCTGGTCATCATCGTCGTCGTGATCATCCTGAGCCTTCTGCTCGGGCTCATCGACGTGATTCTGAAGTGGGTCGTGCTCGATCACCTTCTCAAACTCGGACGTTGAGGCGAGACGGCATGGCAAAGCATTGGTACGTCGTCCACGCCTACTCGGGCTTCGAGCATGCGGTCGCGCGCTCGCTCAAGGAGCGCATCGCGCGCGCCGGCATGGACGCGAAGTTCGGCGAAGTGCTGGTGCCGACCGAGGAAGTCATCGAAATGCGCGGCGGCCAGAAACGGCGCAGCGAGCGCAAGTTCTTCCCCGGCTACGTGCTGGTGCAGATCGAGACGCACGACGAAGGCAAGGCATTCAAGATCGACGACGAATCCTGGCATCTGGTCAAGGAAACGCCGAAGGTCATGGGCTTCATCGGCGGCACGGCGGATCGTCCGCTGCCGATCAAGGATTCGGAAGCCGACGGCATCCTGCAACGCGTGCAGGAAGGCGTCGACAAGCCGCGGCCGAAGGTGTTGTTCGAGCCGGGCGAAATGGTTCGCGTCACCGACGGTCCGTTCAACGACTTCAACGGCGTCGTCGAGGAAGTCAACTACGAAAAGAGCCGCCTGCGCGTGGCGGTGCTGATTTTTGGACGTTCCACGCCGGTCGAGCTGGAATTCGGCCAGGTGGAGAAGGCGTAAGGAGCTGGGAATGGGGACTTGCGGGATCGGGAGTCGTAAGTAGCGCGCTTCTACGATTCTCCGAGTCCCGAATCTCGCATTCCCGAGCTTCGAACCGCAGACGGAGGAGTCCCGCAGCCGCGGAGCGACGTGCAGACGCTAGAACTCCGAGGAGAACCAAGTGGCAAAGAAAGTAACCGGCTACATCAAGCTGCAGGTCAAGGCGGGGCAAGCCAATCCGTCGCCGCCCGTGGGCCCGGCCCTCGGTCAGCGCGGTCTGAACATCATGGAGTTCTGCAAGGCGTTCAATGCCGCCACGCAGAAGCTCGAGCCTGGCCTGCCGATCCCGACCATCATCACGGTCTATTCCGATCGCAGCTTCACCTTCATCACCAAGACGCCGCCGGCGAGCGTGCTGTTGAAGAAGGCGGTCGGCATCGAGTCGGGTTCGGGCCGTCCGAACACCGAAAAGGTCGGCAAGGTCACGCGCAAGCAGCTCGAGGACATCGCGAAAGCGAAGATGCCCGATCTCACCGCGGCCGATCTCGACGCCGCGGTTCGCACGATCGCAGGCAGCGCCCGTTCGCATGGGCCTGGTCTCGGAGGGCTAAGACATGACGACCAAGATCAGCAAGCGTTACAAGGCGCTGCGCGACAAGGTCACGCAGGGCAAGGCGTACGGCATCGACGAAGCGTTGAAGCTCGTCAAGGACGGCGCGAAGGCGAAGTTCGCCGAGTCGGTCGACGTCGCGATCCGTCTCGGCATCGATGCGAAGAAGTCCGACCAGGGCGTGCGCGGCTCGGTAATGCTGCCGCACGGCACCGGCAAGACGGTTCGCGTCGCGGTGTTCTGCCCGCCGGGCGAAAAGGCCGAAGCGGCCAAGGCCGCCGGCGCCGACGTCGTCGGCATGGAAGATCTGGCCGAGAAGATGCAGGCCGGCGATCTCAACTTCGGCCGCGTCATCGCGACGCCGGATGCGATGCGCGTGGTCGGCAAGCTCGGCCAGCTGCTCGGTCCGCGCGGACTGATGCCGAATCCGAAGGACGGCTCGGTCGCGGCCGACGTCGTCACCGCGATCAAGAACGCCAAGGCGGGCCAGGTCAAGTTCCGCAACGACAAGGCCGGCATCGTGCATTGCACGATCGGCAAGGCGAATTTCGAAGTCGACGCGCTGAAGGAAAACCTGCACGCGCTGCTGGCCGATCTCATGAATGGTGCATTGTCCTTAAGTCAGTTGCATCGTATGGCTGCGCAGGGCGACGTGCGTGTACAAGGGTTTCTGCGATGACCTCGTCAAGCCGGCGCGGGCCCATAGCGCAATGTGCGCTAATCGTCCTCGGCATTTTTCTCCTGTCCGCTGTGATCGACGCCGCGCTGGCGCAGCCGTTTGGCGTAACGCGCGGCGCATCGCCATCTGAGGTCGGCGGTTTTGCCGGGTGGGTGCTCGCGAAACAGGCTGAGTTCTACCGCATGCTGTCGGGCCTGATCCGGGCCGCCAAGGCTGATGGTAGTGCCGCCTATACGCTGTTCGGCGTCTCGTTCCTCTACGGCATCTTCCACGCTGCCGGCCCCGGCCACGGCAAGGCGGTGATCTCGTCCTATCTGGTCGCAAACGACGAGACCTGGCGCCGCGGTGTCGTGCTGTCATTTGCCTCGGCGATCCTTCAGGCGTTCACGGCTATCGCCATTGTCGGCGTCGCGGCCGCGATGCTCGGCGCCACTGCCAAGGCGATGGGTAACACGGTTCGTGTGATCGAAATCGTGAGCTATGCACTGATCGTGTTGATCGGCTTGCGTCTGCTATGGGTGAAGGGCCGCGCATTTCTCTATTTGCTGCGTGGCGAAAAGCATGAGCATCACGCGCACGATCATGCTCATCATCACCATGACAATGCACGCGGCCATGGCCATCATCACCATAACCAAAGCCACGACCATGAGGATGAGGCGTCCGCCTGGGGCCATGCGCACGCGCCCGAGCCGCAGGAGCTAACCGGCCGTCACTGGCTGAGGCGTGGGCTTTCGGCGATCGTCGCCGTCGGTTTGCGGCCCTGCTCGGGCGCGATCATCGTGCTTGTATTTGCGCTGGCGCAGGGGCTGTTCTGGATCGGCGTTGCCTCGACCTTCCTCATGGGGCTCGGCACCGCGATCACCGTCGCGGCCATCGCCACGCTTGCTGTTGGCGCGCGAGGGCTTGCCGGCCGGCTCGCTAAGGCGAAGCCGGGCGCCGGAATGATTCTCGTGCGCGGATTGGAAACGGCGGCGGCGCTTATCATCGTAATATTCGGCGTGGCTCTGCTCACCGGCTACATGGTGAGCGAGCGCCTCCTGGGCGTTTAACCAAAGTCCTCGGCGCGCAATTCGATCGGTTGGCCGTGCGGAGTACGGTCGCAGGCGCGGTCCCATGCATCGCGGTAGCGGTGCAGCGTGTCTTGGGTGGTCACGCCCTTTTCAGCCACCAGTTTCTCAAGCGTGTTGAGCCAATGAGAATAGTAAGTATCGCCCGTGTCGGGATCGCCGTCGGCCTGGGCGCGTTTGATTTCCGCTGCAAGCGCAGCCGCCCATTCCGGCCACGTAAACACGCCGCGCCCGTGAAGTGCCAGTGTCATCGCGAAAGCCTGCGCCTCCCACGGCTCGCGGAACACCGGGCCGTCCGCATCGCGCGGGACGCCGGGTACCGCGATCGCGGCGTGCATTGCCGCTTGCGGATCAATGCCCATGTCAGGCGGGCTCCAGATAAGGCTCCCAGGCGTCGACCGAGACCTTCACAGTCGCATCGCCGTCGGCGCCCCACAACTCGGGTCCGTCAAATCGCACGGTGTAGAGCCATTGCGGATTTTCGCCGGCGCCGGTGGCATTGCTGTCAGGGAAAACATGGCAGCCGATCACGCGCTCGATGGTGCCGATATGGCCGCGCACGTAAGCGGGCAGGCGGGTATGCGTGAGAGGCTGAATGTTCTTCGCTCGTACGCGGTCGCCGGATTTGAATGCGGCATGCGTGTTGGTCTCGCGCCCAGTGGGGCCGCCACGATGCAGTGTCTTTGCGACGTCGCCGGGCGATAGCACGCGCTTGACGGGCTTCGGCGGACGCAAACTGCGGCCGGCGGCGATTTCGTCGCCTGACACCAGCTCGCGCTCCTTTATCATGTGTTCGAGTGCTGCGAACCAGATCTGGTAGTAGCTCATCGATAGATATTCGACGGGCGGCCGGTTCTCGCGCGCGAAGCGTCCCATATCGATGTTCCAGCCGCCCGGCATGCCCATGGCGAGCGTGAGCGCGAAGGCGCGCTTCTCCCATTCGGCGTGGAACACAGGTTCGTCCGCCTCCGGCTTGACTGGGCCGAAACCGTGCTTGCCGCCCATGTCCTGCGCGCCGTTCATTTCAGGTCCTTCGGCGACTTCGGAAGGCCGGTACCAATCATGGAGTCCCGTGTCACGAGTTCTGCGAGCTTGGCCTCGCTCCAGCTCTCAGTGCCAGGAGGGCGCATCGGCACCACGAGATAACGAATCTCGGCGGTCGAATCCCAAATGCGGATTTCGGTGTCCTTCGGCAGTGTCACGCCGAAATCGGCCAGCACCCCGCGCGGATCGGCGACCGCGCGCGAGCGGTAAGGCGCCGACTTGTACCAGACCGGCGGCAAGCCGAGCACAGGCCAAGGATAACAGGAGCACAGCGTACAGACGACCATGTTGTGCAGTTTTGGCGTATTCTCGAGCGCGACGATGTGCTCGCCTTTGCGGCCGGCGTAGCTGAGTTCGGCAATCGCCGGCGTTGCATCCTTGAAGAGCCGGGCGCGATAGGCAGGATCAGCCCAGGCCCTTGCCACGACGCGGGCGCCGTTGCGCGGGCCGACTTTTTTTTCGTAGGTCTCAATCAGCAGGTCGAGTGCAGCAGGATCGACATAGCCTTTTTCAGTCAGCACGGTTTCCAGCGCGCGCACCCGCAACTGGGTTTCCGACAGCTCGGAATGATCGTTTTCGTGGTCGTGCCCGGACATGACCCCACTATAAGCAAAAGGGCCGCCTTTGTGTCATCATCGGCGCCATGAGTTTTATGCATATGACCGCTTTCGCCGACCGCGTAGACCGCCTGAATGCGGTGACCGGCCGCGCCGTCGCGTGGCTGGCGCTCGCGGTCGTGCTTTTACAATTCGTGTTGGTGGTCGCGCGCTATCTGTTCGGGCTCGGCTCGATCTGGCTCACGGAAACAGTGATCTACGCCCACGCTGCCCTGTTCATGCTGGCTGCGGCCTGGACATTGCGCGCCGGCGGCCATGTACGCGTGGACATTTTCTACAGCGAAGCCTCCACGCGCACCAAGGCATTGATTGAACTCATTGGCGCGGTGCTTTTCCTGCTACCCTTTATGATCGTGCTGGCATGGCTATCGATCCCTTATGCCGCGCGTTCGTGGGCAATCCTTGAACATTCGCAGGAGACGAGCGGCCTGCCGCTCGTGTTCGTGCTGAAAACGCTCATTCCGATCTTTGCGCTGCTGATGGCATTGCAAGGAGTTGCTCAAGCGATTCGCGCCGCGGCGGCGCTGTCGAGGGCGCGCTGATGCTGCTCGCCGAGGCTCTCGCGATCCTGATGGTGGCCGCAGTCGTTACCGCGCTGATGGCCGGCTATCCGGTGGCGCTGACGCTTGCAGGAGTTTCGCTGATCTTCGCGGTCGCGGGTAACGCACTCGGCGTCATGAGCTTTGCGATCTTGGGCGCGCTGCCGCAACGCATCTTTGGAGTCATGACGAATGAAGTTCTGCTGGCGATCCCGCTGTTCATATTCATGGGCGTGATGCTGGAACGCTCGCGCATCGCAGAGGATCTGCTCGAGACAATGGGTCGCCTGTTCGGCACGCTACGTGGGGGCCTCGGCATTTCTGTGGTGATCGTCGGGACGCTGCTTGCCGCGGCAAAAGGAGTGGTCGGCGCTACCACGGTGACCATGGGCCTGATCATGTTGCCGGCGATGTTGCGTTTCGGCTACGACCCGCGACTTGCTGCCGGAACGGTAGCCGCCACTGCGACGCTCGCGCAGATTTTTCCGCCGGCGACCGTGTTGGTGCTGCTCGGCGACCAGCTCGGAAACGCCTACCAGGCTGCACAGCTCTCGAAGGGCACTTTCGCCCCACGTTCGCTTACGGTCAGTGACTTGTTTGCTGGCGCCCTGGCGCCGGGATTTGCGCTGGTTGCGCTTTATCTTCTGTTTCTGATCGTGGTTGCGATCGTGTGGCCAAAGTTGTCGCCGGCGCTGCCACCGGACCCAAAAGCGCCGCGCGGTCTCGCGCTGGGTCGCCGCCTCGCCGAGGTGCTCATCGCGCCGCTTCTGCTGATCGCGGCCGTGCTTGGCTCGATCCTCGGCGGCGTTGCAACGCCGACTGAAGCTGCATCGATCGGTGCGGTCGGCGCCATCGTGCTGGCTGCGCGCAAAGCGCCGCTCACCGCACTGCTTGGACCGGTCTGCGAAAAGACCGCACAAGTCGTCAGCATGATTTTCCTGATTCTGATCGGCGCCACCATGTTCAGCCTGGTGTTTCGTGCGCTCGGGGGCGACGACATGGTGCATCGCGCGCTCTCGCATCTGCCGGGGGGAGCATCGGGCGCGGTACTGGTGGTGATGTTGGCGATGTTCCTGCTCGGCTTTGTGATGGATGCCTTCGAGATAATTTTCGTGGTTGTGCCGATAGTCGCGCCCACACTTCTCACCTTGCCAGGTGTTGATCCGGTCTGGCTCGGTATCATGATGGCGGTAAATTTACAGACGTCGTATATCCACCCGCCGCTCGGGCCGACACTCTTCTTTTTACGCGGCGTTGCTCCGCCGCAGATCACTACGTGGCATATTTATGTTGGCATCATTCCGTTCGTATTGATCCAGTTGTTTGCGCTTGTGGTGCTCTGGTTCGTGCCCGGTCTCGCGACGGCGTTGCCGCACACGCTCTATGGCCACTAAGGCCACAATCGTTCGATCAGGATCCAGAGCCACACGATGCCCGCCGCGAGCAGTGAAAGCCCGATCGCGGCAGAGCCCATGTCCTTGACGCGCTTGATGGCAGGATCGTTGTCGCGGGTGACACGATCGCACAGCTTCTCGATTGCGGTGTTGAGCAGCTCGACGATAAGGATGACGACGATCACACCGATCAGCGCAAAACGCTTGCCCACATCGGTGGTCAGAATAAATGCGAGGGGAACGCCGACCGCCAGAAGCGCCAGCTCCTGCCGGAATGCGGCTTCCGATTGCGTCACCGCAACCAGGCCATTCCAGCTATTGATCGCGGCCTGCCAAAGCCTTTTCACGCAATCCATCCGGGCCGGTAAATGTTCTGGGGCAAAATAGGCGGCCTGAGTTTCATAGTCTATTCATGTGCTTGGTTCGCGTGTGTATAAGGTTACTGTATGAAGGCCGCCGATATGTTCAGCCTGAAAGGCCGCGTGGCGCTGGTGACGGGCGCTTCGAGTGGCCTCGGCGTGCAATTTGCCAAGACGCTTGGTGACAACGGCGCGGCTGTAGCGCTGGTAGCGAGGCGCGCCGATCGCCTCAAAGCACTGAAAAACGACATTGAAGGCAAGGGCGGCAAGGCGATCGCTATCGAGGCTGACGTGACCGACCGCGCGGCCATGGCACGCGCCTTTGATGCCGCGGAGAAAACTTTCGGTACCGTGACGATCCTTGTCAACAATGCTGGAATTGCGCATGGCGGCCGCGCTGTTGAAATGCCGCCGGAGGAATGGCGCAAGGTACTCTCGACCAATCTCGACGCCGTTTTCTTCTGGGCGCAGGAGGGAGCGCGCCGAATGCTGGCGGCGAACAAGCAGGGCGCGATTGTCAATATTGCATCGGTGCTGGGGCTTGCAGTTTCCAAAGGCGCCGTCGCCTACGCCACGGCCAAGGCCGGTGTTGTCCAGGTCACCAAGGCGCTTGCGGTTGAACTTGCTTTCAAGGGCGTGCGCGTAAATGCCATCGCGCCAGGCTGGTTCGTCACTGAAATGAATGATGACTATCTCGCAGGAGAGGCCGGCGCCGCTATCAAGCGCGAGATCCCGATGGGCCGCTTCGGCAATCCCGGCGATCTCGACGGTGCGCTCCTGCTGCTCACATCCGATGCCGGCAGCTATATTACCGGTGCCACCATCGTGGTCGATGGCGGACAAGTGGTGCAGATCAAGGGCTAGAGGGACGACGCATGGACTTTACGCTTGCGCCTGAGATCGAGGACATCCGCCTTCGTGTGCGTGCTTTCGTGGAAGAGCACGTTCTGCCGCTGGAAGCCGATCCGAAAAATTTCTCCGAGCATGAGAACATCCCAGAGGCGCGGCTTGCCAAAGTGCGCGAGAGGGCAAAGAAAGCCGGCCTTTGGGCGCCGCAGTCGCCAAAAGAATTCGGCGGGATGGAGCTTCCGATCGTCGCCTGGCCGGCAATCTACGAAGAAGCTGCGCGATCGATTTTCGGCCCGCTGGCCATCAATTGCATGGCACCCGACGACGGCAATATGAATTTGCTCAGCAAGGTCGGCACCCCCGAGCAAAAGGAAAGGTGGCTGCGACCCATCGTCGAAGGCAAAGTGCGCTCGTCTTTCGTCATGACCGAGCCACATCCTGGTTCGGGCTCCGACCCGGCAATGATGCTCACCCGCGCCGAAAAGCGAAACGATCGTTACATCGTGCGCGGGCGTAAATGGTTCATCACCGGGGCGGACGGCGCCTCCCACTTCATTCTGGTGGCACGTACGTCCGACGATTCGCGCCGCGGCCTCACTGCGCTCCTCTACCACAAGGACCAGCCAGGTTGGCGCATTTTACGCCGCATTCCGATCATGGGGCCGGAAGAGCATGGCGGCCATTGCGAGCTCGAATTCGACGGACTCGAAGTCCCGCTTGAGAACGTGCTGATGAATGAGGGCGATGGCCTGCGCGCAACGCAGATCCGTCTCGGCCCCGCGCGATTGACGCACTGCATGCGTTGGCTTGGTTTCGCCAAACGCTGCATGGAGATCGCGCAGGAGTATGTCGGCCGGCGCGAGGGTTTCGGCATGAAGCTCGCCGATCGCGAGAGCGTGCAGATCAAGCTCGGCGAAATTGCCCAGCAGATTCAGATCGGCCGGCTGCTCACAATGCATGCGGCCTGGAAGCTCGAGAAAGGCTCGCGCGCGCGCAAGGAAGTTTCTATGGCCAAGGTGCAGGTTGCCGATGCACTGCATAACGCGGCCGACGTGGCGATCCAGCTCAACGGTGCGCGAGGCTATTCCAAAGACACTATTCTTGAGTGGGTCTACCGCTACGCACGCTCGGCGCGACTCGTTGATGGTGCGTCCGAAGTGCACAAGATGGTGCTGGCGCGTTTCATGCGCGAGGAAGGCCGCGACTTCTGGAAGTGGGGCTAAGCGCCCTTCGCCTTGCGCAGGGCGGCAACTTCGTCGGCCGCCGATTTCATCAGATATTGCACGTCTGATCCTGCGATCACGAAACGCGCGCCCAGCTTCACCAACTCTGCAACGTGCCCGACATCTCCGCGAATGCCGCCGACGCCCAGGTGCTTGCCGTGCGCCTTGCACGCTTTTGCCGTCGCTTCATAAGCTGCCCGCAGTTTCGGATTTTTCAACTCGCCGGGAATGCCCATGGCGGTGCAAAGATCGTTGGAGCCGATCAGCAGCACGTCGATGCCCGGCACCGCGGCGATGGCGTCGGCATTCGTTATGCCTTCCGGCGTTTCCAACATCGCAATGAGCACTGTCGCGGCATTGCCCTGCTTATTAACATCGGCGAGCGGCGTCGCGCGATAGCCTTGCAGTGGGCCGGCCCCGGCAACCGAGCGCTCACCTAATGGCGGAAAGCGGCAGGCGCGCACAAGGGTTTCAGCTTCAGCGCGCGTGCTGACATTCGGACAGATAATGCCGAGCGCTCCCATGTCGAGCAGACGTGTCGCGTCCTCAAATTGATGGCCAGCGATACGGACCAGCGGGGTCACGCCCGCCGGCAAAGCCGCAACACAAATCTGTGCCGCATCATCGAGTGAAATCGTGCAGTGCTCCATGTCGATGAAAAAGGCATCGAACCCGCACGAGTCCGCGATCATGGCGATCTCGGCGGTGCGGGCGAGCCGCGTCGCCATGCACAGCGCCACCTCGCCGCGCGCCAGGCGCTCCTGCATGCGGTTGGTATTGGCCACAGCTTATTTCAGTTGCGATAACTGGTGTCGATGTTGTCGAGAATGCGTAGATAGGCCGCCCAGTCGTGGCTACCGCGGCCAGCGTCGTGGTGCTCGTATTGTTCTGCGGTCTTGGCGCAGACCTCCGGCGGAATCTCGATCAATGGGTTGCCGGTGGCTTCCATCATCAGCTGAATGTGCGCGGCTTCGAGCAGATGCGACATCAGCACGAAAGCTTCCCGCGCGGTCTTGCCGACCGTGAGCAGGCCGTGATTCTGCATGATCATCGCGCGGTTCTGGCCGAGGTCCTTGTTGATCCGCTCGCGCTCACCGAAATCTTCGGTGATGCCTTCATACGCGTGATGGCCGATACGCTTGTAAAAGCGGACCGCGGGCTGCGACAGCATGCGCAGACCGCTCTTGAGTCCCGCGAAGGCCATCCCGATTTCGGTGTGAACATGCATCGCGCAGTTCACGTCTGCCCGTGCCGCCAGCACGCCGCCATGCAATGTGAAACCGGGGCGATTTACGCCGGACTTCTCGTCCAGGTCCTCGTCCATCGATACCTTGGCAAGATTGGAGGCGGTCACTTCCGTGTAAAGCAGGTCGTGCTGCTTCATCAGGAACATGCGCGGCTCACCCGGCACCCGCATGGAGGAGTGGTTGTAGATCACGTCGTCCCAACCGTAATGGGCGGTCAGACGGTAGACCGCAGCGAGATCGACGCGCGCCTGCCATTCAGCTGGTGAAATTCCATCCCGTGAAATTTTAGAAACGCTGGCAAGTTTATTCATCGGCGCTGTCCTTCCGTGAATTCGACCGGCACTCTATCACACCGCTGCCGCTTGGCCAGATCGCGTTACGTCAGTATAGAGAATGCCGCAACGAGCGAGAGAAAATGAGCAACCCAATCAAGATCCGCATGGGCGGTTACGGCCCTTCAAGCACTGGTTTTAGCAAATCGCTCAAAGCAATTGGCGACAAGCTCGAGGCGAAGTTCGGCAAAGATGTAGCCGTCGAGTACGTCTTCAACATCATGGATCACGGCCACAAGGCCGAAGATATTCTCACATTGGTCGAGAATGGCGAGATGACGCTGGGCTATCAGTCGTCGAGCTATCTGACCGATCGCGTGCCGGAATTGGGCTTCGTCGATTTGCCGTTTTTATTCGGCAGCAACACTCAGGCGCGCGTTGCGATGGACGGAGCGCTTGGCGAATTTCTCGCGCACAAGACGGAGGAGCGTATCAACTATCGCATCCTCGGCTGGTTCGAAAATGGCTTTCGGCACATCTCCAATCGCCTGCGGCCGATCCACATGCCAGCCGACATGAAGGGCATGAAAATTCGCGTGCTGCCGAGTGAGATACATAAACGTACATTCGAGCTCCTGGGCGCGGTCGCTATGCGCATGGACCTCACAGAAGCCATTGCCATGATAAAGGCTGGCACGTTGGACGCGCAGGAAAATCCACTCGCCAACACGGTGACCTATGGCGTGCACAAGTTTCACAAGTTCCACACCCTCAGCAATCACTTTTATATTTCGCGGCCGATCTTCCTGCATCGAACGTCTTTCGAGAGTTGGCCCGACGATCTTAAGCGGGCCATGCAGACGGCGGTAGCGGAGGCAGTCGCCTATCAGCGAAAGCTCGCAGTTGAGGAGCATGATCAGTCGTACAAAGCGATCGTAGCCCAAGGTTGCGAGATCAACGCGCTGACGCCACGGGAACACGATGCTTTCGTCGCAGCAGTGCAGCCGCTGCTTGCGGACGCCCGCGAAAGCTACGGCGATGCGATGTTCAAAATGGTGCCGAAGGCCTGACGGGTAGGCGCACGATTATGCTCACCGAATGTTTAATGCACTCGTTGCAATTCAACGGTTTACGCCGCTGAAACGACTCCGCCGGTAAAAAGAGTAGCGATAGCTTTATCGAGTGGCGGGCGTCCGAATGAACCAACAGAATTATCCCATTGCGCTCGCGCTCCGCGGCGTCAGCAAGTGCTTTGACCGTCCTGCGGTCGATACACTTGATCTCACCGTCTACGGCGGCGAGTTTTACGCGCTGGTCGGTCCGAACGGCGCCGGTAAGACCACGACCCTGCGCATGGTGGTGGGGCTGCTGCGGCCTGACGCCGGTTCGATTTGCATTGAAGGCATCGACGCACTCTCCGATCCCGTCGCCGCGAAGCAAATTACCGCCTGGCTGTCGGACGAGCCGATGATCTACGACAAGCTCACGCCTTACGAATATCTCGAATTCGTCGCAGGCCTATGGCGCATCGAACCAACCGCCGCGGAAGCGCGCGCACGCGATCTGATTGGCTGGTTAGGCCTCGAGCCGCACGCGCATGAGCGCTGCGAAGGATTTTCCAAGGGTATGCGGCAGAAGGTGGCGCTGGCCGGTGCGCTAGTGCACGACCCGAAACTCATCATCCTCGACGAGCCGTTGACGGGCCTCGATGCCGGTACCGCTCGGCAGGTGAAGAACGTTCTGCGCGAACGCGTGCGCGCCGGCGGCACCATCATCATGACAACCCATATCCTTGAAGTGGCCGAACGCATGGCCGATCGCATCGGCGTGATTGCCGGGGGCAGGCTCATTGCCGAAGGTACACTCGACGACTTGCGCCGACAGACTGGCACGACCGCCACCAGTCTCGAGGACACATTCCTCACGTTGGTGGCCGAACAGGTCGTGGCCGCGTGAGTCAACCGGCTTCCCTGACCTGGTTGGCCAGTCACGAACTGCGGCTCGGCTGGCGCGATTGGGCCTCGCTGATGACCGCGGGCGGACGTACGCGCGCACGTAACGCGATCATTGCGCTGATTGTCTTTGCGGCCTTCATGCATGTGTTCGCGTATTGGACCGTCGCCAGCTACGCCGACGCCAATCTTGCCTCCGATACCGCAGCGCTGGTCGGGATCACTGGCACGCTCGTACTCTCATGGTCGCTGCTGTTGTCGCAGGCAATGGAATCAGTGACACGCGCGTTTTATTCGCGCTCTGACCTCGACCTTGTCCTGACCTCGCCGGCTTCCGCGCGCAAAGTGTTTGCGGTGCGCATGGGCCGCATTGCGGCTGCGGCCGTCGCGATTGCCGTGCTGCTGGCGGCGCCATTCATCAATGTATTGGTCATACTGGGCGGCAGCCGCTGGCTCGCCGCCTACGGTGTCGTCGCCGCGATGGGCGCGGTGGCGACCGCAGCGGCGCTGGCGCTGACCGTCGCCTTGTTCCGGATTGTTGGCGCCAAGCGCACGCGTTTGATCGCGCAGGTCGTGGCGGCGGTCATCGGCGCCGCCTTTGTTATCGGCTTACAGATCGCGGCGATCTTTTCTGCCGGCAGCATTTCCCGCTTCGCCGCCTTGCAATCGGACTGGATGCTGGCGCACTCGCCTGACACCGCCAGTGCCTTCTGGTGGCCGGCACGCGCTGTGCTGGGCGACTATGTCGCGCTGGCCGGCGTTGTGACGTTCGGCATCGGCGTGCTCTGTGCGTCGATCGCGCTATTTTCAAGGCGCTTTGGCGAACATGCCGTAGCGGCCGCCGGCGTTTGCAGCGCCACGGTGCGTCAGCGCCGGTGGTCGCTCGGCTTTCGCCGACGTTCCCCAAGCCGCGTGCTGCGGCAAAAGGAGTGGACGCTGCTCCAGCGCGATCCGTGGCTTATCTCGCAGACGCTGATGCAGATTCTCTATCTGCTCCCGCCCGCGCTGCTTCTGTGGGTTACGTTCGGCGACCGCAATGATTCGTTCGTGGTATTGATTCCAGTGGTGGTGATGGCGGCCGGGCAACTCGCCGGCGGGCTTGCCTGGCTCTCGATCTCGGGCGAGGACGCGCCCGACCTCGTCGCCACCGCGCCGATCACCTCTCATCGCGTCCTATGGGCCAAGGTCGAAGCTGTCATTGGCATGGTGGCGCTTTTGTTCGCGCCGATAGTGGCCGTGTTGACGCTCGACGCGGTATTCGCCGGAATTGTTTGCGCCATTGGCATTCTATCGGCGGCCGCGGCGGCGACGGTCATCCAGCTTTGCTTTCGTGTGCAGGCGCGGCGGAGCCAATTTCGACGCAGGCAGACCTCATCGCGCCTCGCTACATTCGCCGAGGCCTTTTCATCGATTGCCTGGGCAGCGACGACGGCGCTGGCGGCCTCGCAAACCTGGGCCGCACTCGGCACGGCAGCAATCGCGTTCGGCATCCTGGCCGGCGTCTGGTTAGCCAGCCCCTCGCGCGCAGTCACGCGGCGCTACGCGTAGGTCGCGGCCAGGCGCTGCCGCCCGACCAGGGCTCCGACCACAAGCAAATTGAGAATATTGGCACCGATGCCCGCAGCGAAGGCCGGCGCGTAGTAGCCGAAGTGATCGTAGAGTAGCCCGGCGAGCCAGCCACCAAGTGCCATGCCGCAGCCACTAAACAAGAGCAGTGTCGGGATACGCCACGAAGCTTCCGAAGCCGGAAACAATTCGCGCAGGGCGAGCACGTAGGATGGAATAATGCCTGAAAATCCCAGACCGAAAGCGGCGGCAACGGTGAACAGTCCGGCCTCGTTCTGTGTGAACAGAAACGCGGTCATCGACGCTGCTTGCCATGCCGAGCCAATCAAAACCGTGGCGAGACCACCTATGCGATCTGAGATCGCGCCCCAAATCTGCCGGCTCAAAAAAGCAGTGCCCAGCAATACCGATAACATCATCGCACCAATCGAGCGGCTGATGCCGAGGTCACTACAGAAGGCGACCAAATGGCCCTGCGGCATCGCCATCGGAATGCAGCACAGCACTGCGGCGCCGCACATCATGCCGAACACGAAATTGGGTGGCCATCCAAGCACGCGTGCCGATCTGCCGTTGTTTGCGATCGCTGCGGCGTGGTGAATGACCTCCGGTGGCGCACGAAAATAAATTGCCGCCAGCGGAACGATCACGACGATCTCTGCGATGGCATACCAAAGCATCATCTGGCGCCAGCCGAACGCCGCGATGACGCGCTCGAACACGGGAGGCCACATGGCGCCGGCGAGGTAACTGCCGCTTGAGATCAGCGCTAGCGCGGAACCACGCCGCCGATCGAACCAGCGGCTGACATAGATGTACATGGGCGCATTGATGCCGCCGAGCCCAATGAGGCCGATGAAAAGTCCGTGACCGATCCACAGCGGCCAAGGCGGCCCGAACGTCGAGATGGCGAGGCCTAGGCCGATCATCAGCGAGCCGAAGATCACGGTCCATCTTGTGCCGACTTTGTCGGCGATCCGTCCCATCAGGATGCCGCCTATGCCTGAGCCGAGCCAGGCCAGCGCGCTGGCCAGCGCCGGGGTCGAGCGGACCCCGCCCACCTCGGCGGCGATATCCTTGAGCGCAACCGCTGTGATCCACGCGGCGCCGAATGCCATCAACATGGTAACGAGCGCCACCGTAGCGACAGCCCAGGAAGCTTTGGTCTCGACCGAGGAAAACGGCGGCTGCAACATTATGGGGAAGTTCCGGCGGGCCACTCTTCTGGCAGGCCGCACAGAATTTGACCACCCATATTGGCGAGGGTCAGCTCTGTCTGTTGCGTTGCGCCAAAATGCGCGCCAGTGGCGTTTGCGGAAATTTCCTTCTAGAACGCGCGGCAACAACGAAATTGACCCCAGGCCCCTTCGGTATAGCGTTTGTGGAAGGTTCGACGCTTTGCGTCGCGCACGGCGAGCCTATATGAGTGGGGCCCGGGCGCCGCTTTCGAAAGCCAATCATGACGCTTCGATCCGTCAACCTCGACGACAAATACGACCTCAGCCAGTCGCACGTCTTCGTGACAGGATACCAGGCATTGATCCGCGCCTGCCTGATGCAGAAGGAGCGCGATCGCCGTGCGGGGCTGAACACAGCGGGTTACGTCACCGGCTACCGCGGCTCGCCGCTGGGGGGCCTCGACCAGCAATTCATTCGCGCCGGCCGCCAGATCGCCGCCGCAGATATCAAGTTCCAGCCTGGCATCAACGAGGAGCTCGCCGCTACGGCACTCTGGGGCGCGCAGCAGGCCGAGCTGCGTGGTGAGGGCAAATTCGATGGCGTGTTCGGCATGTGGTACGGCAAAGGTCCGGGCGTCGATCGCTCTGGCGACGTGTTTCGCCACGCCAATTTCGCCGGCACCTCGCAGAACGGCGGCGTGCTCGCCCTGATGGGCGACGACCACACGGCTGAGTCATCGACGACAGCGCATCAGTCGGAATTCCACTTCGTCGACGTGATGATGCCGATCCTCAATCCGGCCGGCGCGCAGGAGATCGTCGACTATGCGCTCTATGGTTGGGCGATGTCGCGGTTCACCGGCACGTGGACCGCACTCAAATGCATGCACGAGACTGTGGAATCGAGCGGTGTGATCGATGGCACCCTTGATCGCGTGAAGATCATAACGCCTGCGGATTTTCGTATGCCCGAGGGCGGACTCAATATCCGCCTGGTCGATACCATCCTCGGGCAGGAAGCACGCCTGCACGACTACAAGCGCGACGCAATGCTCGCCTTCGTGCGCGCCAACAATCTAAACAAGACCATCACGTCGGGCGGGCGGGCGCCGAAAATCGGTGTCATCACCACAGGCAAAGCCTATCTCGATGTACGCCAGGCCTTCGACGAACTCGGGATCGACGAGATCAAATGCAACGACCTCGGCCTGCGACTATTCAAGATCGCCTGCGTGTGGCCGATCGGCCGGCAGGAGCTGGCCGATTTCGCACAGGGGCTCGACCTCATCATCGTGGTCGAGGAAAAGCGTTCGCTGATTGAAGTGCAGGTGCGCGAGGAACTCTACGGCACACCGAATCAGCCGGTCTGCATCGGGAAGAGGGACGAGCAAGGCAATTGGCTATTTCCAGTCAAAGGCGCGCTCGATCCGAACGATATCGCGATCTGTATCGGCGAGCGGCTGTTGCGCTATGGCGGGAACGAAGAGCTGGCCGCCAACGTCGCGCGGCTAAAGGCGGCGCAACGGGCGCTGTCCGAAACAGCTGACGTTGCCCAGCGCATTCCTTATTTCTGCTCGGGCTGTCCGCACAACACATCCACGCGCGTGCCGGAGGGCAGCCGTGCCTATGCCGGTATCGGCTGTCACTACATGGCGCAATGGATGGATCGCAAAACTCTCGGGTACACCCAGATGGGCGGCGAGGGCGCCAACTGGATTGGCGAGGCGCCATTCTCCAACCGCGAGCACGTGTTCCAGAATCTCGGCGACGGCACTTACAATCACTCAGGCTATCTCGCGATCCGCGGCGCAATCGCTTCCGGCGTGACAATGACGTACAAAATCCTGTTCAACGACGCCGTCGCGATGACCGGGGGGCAGGCGAATGACGGCGGGCTGACCGTGCCGCAGATCGCCGCACAGGTCGCCGCCGAAGGCGCAAAGCGCGTGGTCGTGGTCACTGACGAGCCCTGGAAATATGCCAAAGGCACCGAGTGGCCGCGCGGGCTGACCGTGCATCATCGTGACGATCTTGACGCCATCCAGCGTGAGCTCGCCACCGTGCCAGGTGTGAGCGTCCTTATCTACGATCAGACTTGTGCCGCCGAGAAGCGGCGCCGCCGCAAGCGCGGCGCGTTCCCAGACCCTGACAAGCGCGTGGTCATCAATGATCTGGTTTGTGAAGGTTGTGGCGACTGCGGCGTGAAATCGAATTGCGTATCAGTGCAGCCGCTGGAGACCGAATGGGGTCGCAAACGGACCATCGATCAGTCGAGCTGCAACAAGGACTACTCATGCGTGAAAGGCTTCTGCCCGTCGTTTGTCACGGTGCACGGGGCTAAGCTGAAGAGAGGAGAAAGCGTCGCGGAGCCGGGCGAGTGGCCTGCGCTACCGTCGCCCAACGCGCCGCTGCTCAACCATCCTTACGGCATCATTGTCACCGGCATTGGCGGCACCGGAATTGTCACGATTGGCGCTATCGTCGGCATGGCAGCCCATCTCGAAGGCAAAGGCGTTGGCATTATCGATATGGCCGGCCTCGCGCAGAAGGGTGGCGCAGTCTCCAGCCATATCCGCATTGCCAATACCCCAGATGACATCCACGCCATCCGTGTCGCCGCTGGCGGCGCCGATCTGGTTCTGGGCGGCGATATCGTCGTAGTCGGGGCCAAGAAGGTGCTCGGTGCCATGAAAGTCGGCAGTACGCGCGTCATCGTCAACACGGCCGAGTTCCTGCCCGGTGACTTCACGCGCAATGCGGAGTTTTCTCTGCCGACGGAACGGCTCAAGCGCGCCATCATCGGCCACGCCGGTCGCGAACGAAGCCATTTCGTCGATGCGGGCCGGCTGGCAACGGCGCTGCTCGGCAATTCCATCGGCGCCAATATGTTCATGCTCGGCTACGCCTATCAGCTCGGAGCGCTGCCCCTATCAGCGGATTCGATCGAGCGTGCGATCGAGATGAACGGTGAAGCGGTACTGATGAACGTTTCGGCGTTTCGTTACGGGCGCCGCGCTGCGGTTGATCCCAAAGCGCTCGAGGCATTGATCGAACCGCGTCCGCAGGAACAGAACGATTCTCTCAAGTTATCACAATCATTCGGCGAGACAGTGGAGCGTCGTACGGCATTTCTGACGGCCTATCAGAACGCGGGCTATGCGCGGCGCTATCGAAATTTGGTGGAGAAGGTGCGCACGGTTGAAGCTGAAAAAGCGCCGGGACACTGTGGGCTTGCGGAAGCGGTGGCGCGCTACCTGTTCAAGCTGATGGCCTACAAGGATGAATACGAAGTGGCGCGACTTTATAGCGAGACGTCATTTGTCGATCGTGTGAAATCGACGTTCGACGGGGACAAGCTGCGCTTTGAATTTCATCTGGCGCCGCCCCTGCTTGCGCGGCGCAATCCGGAAACCGGCGAGCCAAAAAAGATGTCGTTCGGCCCCTGGATGTTGAAGGCCTTTGCGATACTGGCAAGATTCAAATTCTTGCGTGGTACTGCGTTCGATCCCTTTGGTTATACGGCAGAGCGTCGAATGGAACGCCGGTTGGTCTCCGAGTACGAGCAACTTCTTGGTGAAATCGTCGAACGTCTGACACCGGACAATCATCAAGTCGCGGTTGCGCTTGCGATGATTCCGGAGAAGATCCGTGGGTTTGGACCGGTCAAACAGCGGCATCTGGCCGCGGCTAAGGCCGAGGAAGCGGTCCTTCGGGAGCAATTCGGCTCCGGCGCGGGGGCATTTCTCAGGGCGGCGGAATAGCTTAACCGCCCTTTTGCAACCAATTTACATCCGATCTGATACTTGACCGCCTTCTGGCGGTGTTTTCATATCGAGACAACAAGATCGTCCACAAGAGACGGCGAGGGGTTGAGAGCCGCGCCTGTAAGCGTGGCCGCACGGGAGGAATGGGCTGTGGCGCCGAACGTCGTCGGGCTGGCCGAGACATTTCCGAAGCTGCTGGTTCGCAACGCCCATTTGTATGGGTCGCGGCCGGCCATGAGGCATAAGGACCTCGGTATTTGGCAGACCTGGACCTGGAGTCAGGTACTCGAAATCGTGCGCCCCTATGCCGTGGGCCTGCACCGTTTGGGGCTCAAGCGAGGCGAAACCATTGCCATCGTCGGTGGCAACCGGCCGAAGCTTTATTGGTCTGTGATGGCGGCACAGATGGTGGGCGCAATTCCCGTTCCGGTCTATGCCGATGCGGTGGCTGACGAACTCGCCTATGTGCTCGCCCATGCCGACGTGCGCTTTGCCGCAGTCGAGGACCAGGAGCAGGTCGACAAGATTTGGTCGGTTGTACAACGCGTCCCCAAACTTGAGCTGATGTTTTACGACGAGAAGCGAGGGCTCCGCGACTACGACCACAGCCGGCTGCGCTCGATGGACGATGTCATCGACGAAGGACGCAAGGCGCTCGCGGATACCACGGTAGCCGATTGGCTCGATAAGGAGATTGCAGCCGGCAAAGGCTCTGATCCGTCCATCATTCTTTATACGTCCGGCACCACTGGCACATCCAAGGGCGTGGTCCTTACCAACGAACGTTCGATCAATGCCGCAGCCGATACAGTGGCCTTCGATAAGCTGACCGAAAACGACGTGGCGCTCGCTTATTTGCCACTCGCCTGGGTCGGCGACCACTACCTCAATTACGCGCAAGGCATGGTCTCCGGATTTTGTACCGCCTGTCCGGAAAGCCCGGACACCGCCATGACCGATCTGCGTGAGATCGGGCCAAGCTTTTATTTCGCACCGCCACGCACGCTCGAGTTACTGCTCACTCGTGTGATGATCCGCATGGAAGATGCCGGCTTTATCAAGCGCAAGCTGTTTCACTATTTCATTGGCGTGGCGCGTCGCTACGGCGAGCGCATCCTTAACCGTCAGCCGGTGCCCCTCGTCGGCCGGCTGCTCTATGCGATTGGCAATGTTCTTGTCTATGGACCTCTCAAAAACGTGCTCGGCTTCTCGCGGGTGCGCGTTGCCTACACCGCGGGCGAGGCGGTCGGGCCGGATCTATTCAGTTTTTACCGCTCGATCGGTTTGAATCTGAAACAGCTTTATGGGCAAACCGAAGCCTTCCTTTACGTTACCGCACAGCCTGACGGCGAGATTTATTCCGATACAGTCGGGCCTGCTTGCCCCAACGTCGATCTTCGCATTTCCGAGGATGGCGAGGTCCAGTTCAAGTCGCCGGGTATGTTCTCCGGCTATTTCAAGGACGATGCCAAGACCGCCGAAGTTATGACGCCGGACGGTTATGTAAAGACCGGTGACGCCGGCTTCTTTGATGAGAAGACCGGCCACCTGAAAATCATCGACCGCACAAAGGATGTTGGCAAACTTAACAACGGAACGATGTTTCCGCCGAAGTATATTGAGAACAAACTCAAGTTCTATCCCAATATCCGCGAGGTGGTGGCGCTCGGCGACAAGCGCGATTTTGCCACGGTCATGCTCAATATCGATCTCACCGCGGTCGGAAGCTGGGCCGAGCGTAACAATGTTGTCTACGGCTCGTATCAGGAGCTTGCCGGGCATCCGCTCGTTTACGACATGCTCGAGAAACATGTTGCGGAGGTGAACCGCTCGCTCGCCGAGGACAAAGTGATGGCGGGTGCGCAAATCAAACGGTTCCTGATTTTGCACAAAGAACTCGATGCCGATGACGGCGAACTCACCCGCACGCAAAAAGTCCGTCGCGGTTTCATCGCCGAGCGATATGCCCCGCTGATCAAGGCGCTTTATGACGGCTCGAAGGAGGCCGATATTTCGACCGAAGTTACCTTTGAGGATGGCCGCAAGGGCACGATTAGCGCCCGCGTCAAAATCCGCGATATGAAGAGCGAGCCCGTTCCCGTCATGGGGAAAGCGGCATGAGAGCAACGGGCGGCCCCGAAGCTGCGGTTGGCGATGTGCTTTTGTCGGTGGAGAACGTGTCGCTGTCCTTCGGCGGGGTGAAGGCGGTAACCGACGTTTCCTTCGACATCCGCAAAGGAGAAATACGGGCAATTATCGGGCCGAACGGTGCCGGTAAGACATCGATGCTCAACGTCATCAACGGCTTCTATCGACCACAGCAGGGACGCATAACATTCAAGGGCGAGACGCGCACCAACATGCGGCCACATGAGGCGGCTTATGGCGGCATCGCGCGCACCTTCCAGAACGTAGCGCTGTTTCGTGGCATGACCGCCCTCGACAACATCATGGCCGGCCGCACGCTGAAAATGCACACGAGTTTCTTCTGGCAACTTCTGCGCTACGGCCCGGCCATGCGCGAGGAAGTTGAGCATCGCCACCGCGTCGAGGAGATCATCGATTTTCTCAAGATTCAGGAAATCCGCCGCGTGCCGGTGGGCCGGCTCCCTTACGGTCTTCAAAAACGGGTGGAGCTCGGCCGCGCGCTCGCCATGGAACCCGAACTGCTTTTGCTCGACGAGCCGATGGCCGGAATGAATCTCGAAGAAAAAGAGGACATGTCGCGCTTTGTACTCGATGTGAACGACTACTATGGCACCACGATCGCGCTGATTGAGCACGACATGGGTGTTGTTATGGACCTGTCAGACCGCGTGGTCGTGCTCGATCATGGCATCAAGATCGCCGATGGAAGCCCCGACGAAGTCAAACGCAATCAGGCGGTAATCGATGCCTATCTCGGCGTGGCGCACTGAGGACGCATGGACATCCTCTACAAAATCTTCGTCGATCCTTTTGTACAGATGGGTGCGGCGCCCGACCTGCTCGTACAGACCCTGTGGGAGGGCCTCGTCGCCGGCGTCCTCTACTCGCTGATCGCGCTTGGTTTCGTTCTGATCTTCAAGGCCTCGGGCGTGTTCAATTTTGCGCAAGGCATCATGGTTGTGTTTGCCGCGCTTACATTGGTCGGATTGCACGAACACGGCGTTCCCGCCTATTTGGCGTTGGCGCTGACGATCGGGGTGATGCTGGGCCTCGCCTTCGCGGTCGAGCGTTTGATCCTCAGACCGCTGGTCAATCAGCCCGATATTATTTTGTTCATGGCGACGTTCGGCCTGACGTATTTCCTGATCGGATTCGGCGAGCTTATCTTTGGTGGTGAGACGAAAGTCATGATTGCCGACCAGCTTCTGCTTCCGCGTGGCGCAATTGACGTCAAGATGGCGGGCGGTTTCGTTTCGCTTCAGAAAATTGATATCGCGGCGGCCATCATCGCGTCGATTATGGTAGCGACGCTTGCTATTTTCTTCCAGCGAACGCGTATTGGCCGCGCGTTGCGTGCGGTCGCCGATAGTCACCGCGCGGCGCTCTCGGTCGGTATCTCGCTCGAGCAAATCTGGGTCATCGTGTGGTTCGCCGCGGGCCTTGTAGCACTCACCACCGGGATTATGTGGGGCGCGCGCTCGGACGTTTCGTTTGCGCTCGAAGTTATCGCGCTCAAGGCGCTGCCAGTGCTCATTCTCGGAGGCCTCACCTCGATTCCGGGCGCTATTGTTGGAGGACTGATTATCGGCATCGGCGAAAAACTGGGCGAGTTCTATTGGGGTCCACTCTTGGGAAGTGGCATCGAATCCTGGCTCGCTTACGTGATTGCCCTCATCTTTCTTCTGTTTCGTCCACAAGGCTTGTTCGGCGAACGGATTATCGAGCGGATCTGATCATGTTTTATCGCGAGGCCGGCCAATTCAAGACGAACTACGCGGCCGACCTAGCCGTATTTCCGATACTGCAGGATCGGATCGGTTTGGCTGTCATCCTGTTTATCGCGGCGGTTATCATTCCCTGGTTTGGTGGTTCGTTTCTGATTCAGGCGGTCATGATCCCCTTCCTGATTTTTTCGCTCGCCGCCATCGGGCTCAATCTGCTTACCGGTTATACCGGGCTCTTGTCGCTTGGGACGGGCGCGTTCATGGGCGTTGGCGCCTATGCCTGCTACAAGCTCACCTCCTACTTCCCTGGGGTGAACATTCTGATTTGGATCGTTGCGTCAGGTTTTTTTTCGGCGGCGGTCGGGGTTCTGTTCGGGTTGCCTTCGCTGCGGATCAAGGGATTTTATCTGGCGGTAGCAACGCTCGCCGCGCAATTCTTCTTGTCGTGGTGCTTCATCCGGCAGCCCTGGTTTTATAACTACAATGCGTCCGGCGCAATTGAGGTGCCGACCCGCACATTGTTCGGTGTACCGATCACCGGTGCGACCGCGACGGACACAACGCGCTACTTTGTCGTGCTCTGCTTCGTCGTCGTGATGACTTGGATGGCATCGAACCTCGTGCATGGCCGGATCGGACGGATGTGGATGGCGGTGCGGGATATGGATCTCGCCGCCGACCTCGTCGGAATACGCCTTCTGCAAACCAAACTTCTGGCATTCGCGACGTCCTCGTTCTACTGCGGCGTCGCCGGTGCGCTTCTGGTTTTCCTCTGGTATGGCGGTGCCGAGCCCGCAGTGTTCGACGTCAATCTGAGCTTTTTTATTCTTTTCATGGTCATCATCGGTGGGCTCGGCAGCCTGACCGGCTCGTTTTTTGGCGCCGCAATGATTTTCATACTGCCAATCGCGCTTCGCTATTTTCCGCCGAAGCTCGGCATCCCGGTTCACCCTGCGACGGTTGAGCACATTCAATACATGATCATTGGTGCGCTGATCGTGCTGTTTCTGATTGCGGAGCCGGCTGGCCTCGCGCGGTTGTGGCAGATTGGCAAGCAGAAATTGAGGGTGTGGCCTTTCCCCTATTAACAAGGCACAATCTCAACCAACGCCCCGGCCAGAACGGGGGCGGTCCGCAGCGCCTGCGCTACTGGCCGTGAGATGACAGGTGGCAATGCCGCCTAAGAATCGAAAGGGAGGAAGACAAATGCAATTGTATCATCGTCTACTCGGAGCGGCCTTTGCCGTAGTTGCCGGCTTGTCGTTTGCGCCGGTCACGGCGAGTGCCGCCGACGGCATCTTCGTTCCATTGTTGTCGTACCGCACCGGTCCGTTTGCAGTTTCAGGCGCGCCGATCATGAACGGCATGGCCGACTATCTCAACATGCTCAATGAACGTGACGGCGGCATCGGCGGCGTGAAGATTGTCGTCGAAGAATGCGAGACCGGTTACGACACCAAGAAGGGTGTCGAGTGCTATGAGCAGGTGAAATCCGAAGAATCCGGTCGTGATCAATCCATATTCAACCGGCATCACGCTGCAAATCATCCCGAAGGCAGCGGTGGACAAGATCCCGATCCTGTCGATGGCCTACGGCCTCTCGGCTTCGGCGGACGGCACAACGTTTCCGTGGATCTTCAATCCGCCCGCGACCTACTGGGACGGCGCCTCTATGTTCATCCGCTATATCGGAAGCAAGGAAGGCGGTCTCGACAAGCTAAAGGGCAAGAAGATAGGCCTGATCTATCTCGACGCGCCTTACGGCAAAGAGCCGATCCCGCTGCTTGAAGCGCTCGCCAAGGATTATGGTTTCGAGCTCAAGCTCTACCCGGTACCTGCGGCCGAGATGCAGAACCAGTCGTCGCAATGGCTCAACATCCGCCGCGATCGTCCAGAGTGGATCTATATCCAGGGCTTCGGCACGATGAATCCAACCGCAGTCAAGGAAGCGGCTAAAAACAATTACCCGATGGATCACCTCATTGGTAACTGGTGGGCCGGAAGCGATGACGACGCACGTCCCGCCGGTGATGCGGCCAAGGGCTATCTATCGCTCGACTTCAATCAGGTAGGGACCAACTTCCCCGTCATAAAGGACATCCAGAAGTACATCGTGGATAAAGGCAAGACACAGACGCCAAAGGACAAGGTTGGCGAAAATTTTTATAATCGCGGCGTGCTCAACTCAATCATCATCGCAGAAGCGATTCGCAACGCGCAGAAAATTACCGGTAAGAAGATGATCACCGGCGAAGATATGCGCCGCGGTCTGGAAACCTTGAACATCACCGAAGCCAGGCTAAAGGAAATCGGCGCCGATGGTTTTGCCGCGCCGATGAAGGTTGCATGCGAAGATCACAACGGCCACAACTCCGCCTATATGGCCAAGTGGGACGGCACCAAATGGACGCAAGGGTCGGATTGGATCGCGCCCCTCAAGACCAAAGTCCGTCCGCTGATCGAGTCAGCGGCCAAGGACTATTCGTCCGCCAATGCCGGCTGGCCGAAACGCACAGAACCTTGCGACAAGTCATCGTAGGTACTTGAAGAATCCCTCTCCTCGCCGTGAGGCGGCGGGGAGAGGGTCATTCGTGGAGCGACGATGTCGGCGGCAACGCAGACCGAAACCACGGCTTCCGTCACGGCGGAGAAGATTCTTTCGGTCAACAATATCGAAGTTATATACGACCACGTTATTTTGGTGCTCAAGGGCGTCTCGCTCGACGTGCCGAGGGGCGGAATCGTCGCATTACTCGGCGCTAATGGCGCCGGCAAGACGACCACATTGAAGGCCATTTCCAATTTGCTCCGCGCCGAACGTGGCGATGTCACCAAGGGCTCAATCGTGTTTGACGGCGCCGAAGTGCAGGATCTCTCGCCCAATGAGTTGGTGCGGCGCGGCTGCATTCAAGTCATGGAGGGCCGCCAGTGCTTCGCCCATCTGAGCATCGAGGAGAATTTGCTTACGGGCGCCTTCACGCGGCGTGACGGCAAGGCACTGATCAAGCGCGATCTTGATCTCGTATATACCTATTTCCCGAAGCTCAGGGAACGAAAGGACTCGCTTGCCGGCTACACCTCAGGCGGCGAGCAACAAATGTGCGCGATTGGCCGCGCGCTGATGTCGCGGCCAAAGATGATACTGCTCGATGAGCCGTCGATGGGTCTTGCGCCGCAGATTGTTGAGGAAATTTTTATAATCGTGAAGAACCTCAACGACAAGGAAGGTGTCTCGTTCCTTCTGGCAGAGCAAAACACTCATATGGCTCTGCGTTTTGCGCGTTATGGCTACATCCTTGAAAACGGCCGCGTGGTGATGGATGGCGAAGCCAAAGCGCTTGCCGAGAACGAGGACGTCAAGGAATTCTACCTTGGGATTTCCGAAGGCCGGCGCAAATCGTTCCGCGACGGTAAACACTATCGCCGGCGCAAGAGGTGGCTGGCGTAAGCCATGCCTGAACATTACGACGCCCTGGAAATCCGCGATCCGGCCGTGCGCGAGCGCGAGCAGTTTGCGCGCCTGGGCGCCATCATTGCCGACGCTATGACAGCGCCGGGTTGGGCTAAATATTTGTCCGGTGTAAATCCAACTGCAGTCAAGTCTCGGGCTGCGTTGGCAAAGCTTCCCGTATTGCACAAATCGGACATATCGGCGTTGCAAAAGGAAAATCCACCATTCGGGGGCCTCAACGTCACTGCGCCGGGCAAAGCGCGGCGGCTGCTGATGTCACCGGGACCGATATTCGAACCGGAAGGCGAGGGCGACGACTGGTGGGGGGCGGCCCGCGCTCTCTATGCTGCTGGATTCCGCGCTGGCGATATCGTGCACAATTCCTTCGCCTACCACCTCACACCTGGCGGGTTCATTCTTGAATCGGGCGCGCGTAAACTCGATTGCGCGGTCATTCCAGGCGGTGTCGGCAATACCGAGCAACAACTTGAGGCGATCGCGCATTACAGGCCGACCGGTTACGTCGGTACACCGGATTTTCTGAAAATCCTCCTGGATACGGCCGAGAAGGCCGGTAAAGACGCATCGTCGATCAAGCGCGGCCTTGTGTCGGGTGCGGCGCTGCCGGCTTCGCTGCGCGAGGAACTTGGCCACCGCGGTGTCGCTGTATTGCAATCTTATGCGACCGCCGAACTGGGCGTCATCGCTTATGAAAGCGAGGCCCGCGAAGGCATGATTGTCAATGAGACCGTGATCGTTGAGATCGTCCGGCCTGGCACCGGCGACCCTGTGCCTGATGGTGAGGTGGGAGAAGTCGTCGTTACCTCATTCAACCTGGATTATCCGATGATTCGTCTTGGTACCGGCGATCTTTCCGCGCTGATGCCGGGTGTCTCTCCGTGCGGGCGCACCAATATGCGCATCAAAGGCTGGATGGGCCGCGCCGATCAGACGGCGAAGGTGAAGGGCATGTTTGTGCACCCCAGGCAGATCGCCGAGATAGCTGCACGTCATCCCGAGCTCAAACGTCTTCGCCTCGTGGTCGACCGGGCAGCTGAGCAGGACACAATGACGTTGCTGGCGGAGTATGCGCCGCCCAACGCCGCGCTCGAAACGGCGGTCGCCGCAACATTGCAGTCAACTACCAAGCTCAAGGGTATCGTGAAGTTGGTTGCGCCAGGTTCGCTACCGAATGACGGCAAGCTGATCGCCGACGAGCGAAAGCCATGAGCCCGGACATGGTTCCGGCGGCTGGTGGCCGGATCGGGGTGCTACTGGTCAACTTAGGTACGCCCGACTCGACGGGCTACTGGGCCATGCGGCGTTACCTGAAGGAGTTTCTCTCCGATCGGCGCGTAATCGAGGAGAACCGCCTGAAATGGTGGCTGGTTCTCAATCTGATAATTTTGACCGTTCGCCCAGGCCGCAAGGGGCGCGACTATGACAAGATCTGGAACAGGGAACGGGATGAGTTGCCGCTCAAGACCATCACACGCTCTCAATCCGACAAGCTGGATGAATTAATGGAAAAGGTCGACAAGCGCATCCGCGTCGACTGGGCGATGCGCTACGGCAATCCATCGATCCGTTCACGGCTTGAGGCACTCGCCGCACAGGATTGTGAACGAATCCTGATCGTACCGCTGTATCCGCAGTACGCGGCGGCGACGACCGCTACCGTATGCGATGAAGTCTTCCGCGCACTTGGCAAGATGCGATTCCAGCCGACACTGCGCGTCGCCGCGCCTTACTATGCCGAACCGGTCTATATTGACGCGCTCGCAGCTTCGCTCAATGCAGCGCTGGCAAAGCTCGCGTTCAAGCCGGAGGTGATCGTGGCCTCTTATCACGGCATGCCGGAAGATTATGTCGCAAAAGGTGATCCCTATTTCAAACAGTGCGCTGCGACGACGGCGCTTCTTCGCAAGAAACTCAAGTTCAACGATGAACGGCTGATCATGACATTCCAGTCGCGGTTTGGGACGGCTGAGTGGATCAAGCCCTATACCGACGCCACCGTGAAATCGCTCGCCGAGCGCGGCGTAAAAAATATCGCCGTCATTACGCCCGGATTTTCCGCCGACTGCCTCGAGACGCTGGAGGAGATCGCCATGGAGAATGCTGAAATCTTCCGGCACGCGGGCGGGGAAAATTTCGTGGCGATCCCCTGCCTCAACGACACGCCAGGCGGAATGACGGTGATCCGCGATGTCGCTACCCGCGAGCTCAAAGGCTGGGTTTAGCCCGCAGAATGCGGTCTTCAAGCCGATCAACGCCCCGTTAACCATAAGATTTTAACTTCCGTTAACCAACGTCCGCTTTCGGCGGGCGCGCGCTCGCATGGGCGCGCACCGGCGTGCGCGGACTTTGGCGACGCTCGGACCAGGAGAACCTTCACCGGTGGTGCCGTATCGCAATGTTCGTCCGACCGCGCCGCGCGGCGTCGGTATGCTGGTCGTCGCCTGCATGATGCTCCATTGCGTGGAAGCTTCAGCGCAGACGGCGAGCCAGCCATATACGGATCCGCTGACGCCGAAGCTGCAAACCGACCCGCGCAGTTCGCCCCGATTTCAGAAATTTGACCGTTCGGCCCTTGCGCAGCTAGCAACCCCCCCGACATTCACGGCACCGGCTTCCGGCGCTGGCACGAGCGGTTTCGATTCAACCAACACCCGCAAGGCAAGAGCTAAGGGAAAATCCAAGAAGCCGCCTGGCGCGCAAGCGATTGCGCCCGGTGTTCCTGCGTCTTCCGCCGTCTCGCCATACGAAAAACGCGCCGACATCACCGGCAGCTTCGCTAGCGGTGCTCCGGGCACCCCGCCGGTGGCGCTGGGTCCGATCCGGACATTTCCGAAAAAGCGCAAGGCGCACACCGAGCCTGACGATCCTTACGCTCCGCTGGGCATTCGCACCGGGGCGTTCGATTTATACCCAGCGGTGGAATTCATCGGCGGCTACGATACGAATCCGGGTCATGAGCCCGGCGGGCCCGGCGCGCGCTTCTATGCCATCGCGCCGGAATTACGCGGACAGTCGAACTGGTCGCGTCATGATCTAAAACTCGATTTGCGTGGCAGCTACATCGGGTATAGCCCCGACGAAACACCGTCGCTGAGCCGCCCCTATCTCAATGGCAAAATTGACGGTCGTGTCGACGTCGCCACCGATACACGTATTGATCTTGGCGGGCGCGTGCTCGTTTCTACCGACAATCCCGGTAGTCCGAATTTGCAAGCAGGGCTTGCCAAGCTCCCGATCTATGTCGTTGGCGGAGGCGCTGTTGGCCTCGGGCAGCGTTTCAACCGCTTCGATCTTTCGATCAAGGGCGACTTCGAACGCACGATCTATCAGCAGTCGACACTGACCGATGGCTCGACTTCCAGCAATGACGACCGCAACTACGACCAATATAGCGGTGTGCTGCGTGGCGGCTATGAACTCTCACCGGGGCTCACGCCGTTCGCCGAAGTTGCCGTCGATACGCGCGTGCACGACCTCAACACCGATTCTTCGGGATATCAGCGAAATTCCAATGGAATAACGGGGAAAGCCGGCGCGAAATTCGAACTGACGCGCCTCATCACTGGCGAAGCCGCACTCGGCTATACCCAGCGTGTTTACGAAGACCCGCGGCTAGCGAACATAAGCGCACCGGTTGGCAGCGCATCGCTGCTATGGACCGTCGATGCACTCACCAATGTGAAGTTGATAGCTACATCAACGATCGGAGAATCGACCGTCCCCGGTGTGTCTGGCGTGCTCTACCGGGATATGGGTGTGCAGTTCGATCACTCTTTCAGACGCTGGTTGATCGGCAGCCTTAAATTCGGTTTCGGTGTCGACGACTATGTGGGGCTCGACCGCATCGACAAACGCTACCTCGTCGGCGCCGGTTTGACCTACAAGCTCAACCGCTCGGTCCAGGTCAAAGGCGAGTTCCGCCAGAACTGGCTGACCTCAAACGTTGCCGGTGTTGCCTACGCGGAGAGTGTCTTCATGTTGGGGCTGCGGCTACAGCGCTAGTTATTTCTCGCCGAGCATGCGGCGCATCTCGGCGCGCAGTTCAGGTGCAATATCGGCGCGCTCCAGCCCGTAGGCGAGATTTGCCGCGAGAAAGCCGATCTTGGAGCCGCAGTCGAAACTGCGGCCCTCGAATTTAAGGCCATAAAATGGCTGCGAACGCGAGAGCGTCACCATGGCATCGGTGAGCTGAATTTCCCCGCCTGTGCCGGCAGCCTGTTTTTCCAGTAGTTCAAAGATCTGCGGCTGCAGGATGTACCGGCCGGTAATAGTGAGATTGGATGGGGCTTCGCTCGCTTTCGGCTTCTCGACCATCTTGGTGATCGCAAATGCCTTGCCCTTCGGCGCGCCGACGCCGACCACACCATACATATGCACGCGCTCCTTCGGCACTTCCTCAACGGCGATGATATTGGCGTTGCCATCAAGGTCCGTCGCAGCGTCGATCAACTGCGCGAGGCAACCAGGCGTATGCTGAACCAGCATGTCCGGCAAAAGGAGTGCGAATGGTTCATGACCGACCAGCTCCCGTGCGCACCAGACCGCGTGCCCAAGGCCGAGCGGCGACTGCTGGCGTGTAAAGCTCACGGTTCCGGCCTCTGGCAGATCTTCCGACAGGAGGGCGAGCTCGGTCTTCTTGCCGCGCTCCATCAAGGTTAACTCGAGCTCGAACTGGCGGTCGAAATGATCTTCGATCACGCTCTTGTTCCGACCGGTGACAAAGATGAAATGCTCAATGCCGGCTTGTCGCGCCTCATCCACCACGTGCTGGATAAGCGGGCGGTCTACGACCGGCAGCATCTCTTTTGGCATGGCCTTGGTTGCCGGCAGAAAGCGGGTTCCAAGGCCGGCCACGGGAAATATGGCTTTACGAATGCGGGTCATGCGAGAATCTTCATTGTCGGGCGAATCGTGAATTCGTCTGGCGGCACAGAACACAATGCGGCGGCGGGGGTCCAGATGCGACTTGAAGAAAGTAGACCATTAACGCCGCAGAAATGATATCGGGACTCCCATAGATTTGGGGGTTCTGGGTGGAAACGGGGACCGGCATGCGCAGGGCGTGGCCTATTCTCACTGCTGCAGGCATCGCTACAGGCATCGTGGCGGCTGCTTGTGGCGTTGTCGCGGCGCAAGATGTGCGCGGCGGCCACAATCCGGTCACCACCGGAGCCCTTTCCCCGGCCACCCAATCAGTACCGGAGTGGAGCGGGGAAGCGGGCTCGTCCGGCCACCCGCTCATGACTGCTGAGGCAATTCGTGCGGCGGCCGCAAATTTTCATGACTGTATCAATCGGTTGTGGCCGGCGGCGGCGCGGCGCGGCGTTTCGCGAAGCGTGTTCCAGACTTATACCGCTTCGCTCACGCCCGACCTGCGGATTATGGACCTGCTCGACAACCAGCCTGAGTTCACCAAATCCTTCTGGGACTATCTCGACATCCTGGTGACTAACGAGCGTATCGAGCAGGGCCGCGCTTTATTGGAAAGGTACCGGAGCGCCTTCGACGCCGTGGAGCGCACCTACGGAGTGGATCGCTACACAATCGCTGCCATTTGGGGTGTCGAAACCAATTATGGCACGTTGACGGGGGACCGTTCGGTAGTGCGTTCCACAGCTACGCTCGCCTGCATTGGCCGCCGGCAGAATTATTTTCGCGAAGAGTTTCTATCTACGTTAGAGATTCTCCAACGCGGAGACGTCCGGCCTGATCGTCTGGTCGGTTCGTGGGCAGGGGCATTCGGGCCCACCCAGTTCATGCCGACCGCATTCAAAAAATATGCGGTGGATTTCGATCGTGACGGTCGCCGCGATGTCGTCGACTCCGTGCCTGACGTCATTGCTTCCACTGCCAACAACCTTAAAAAAGACGGTTGGGTTATAGGCCAAACCTGGGGTTACGAGGTGGTAGTGCCGGCGACATTCAATTTTTTGCTCGCCGATCACGCGCGGCCAAATAGCATTCGTGAGTGGGAGCGGCAGGGAATCAGGCGCCCAAATGGTCAACCGTTTCCACGGCCGGAGGACAATGCATTTTTGCTGATACCGGCCGGCGTTCAGGGACCAGGATTTCTGATGTTGGCGAATTTCAGCGTCATCATGAAATACAATCCGGCCGAGGCTTACGCGCTTGCCATTGGCCACTTGGCCGATCGCTTGCGCGGCGGCGGGCCCTTCGTGCAAGAGTGGCCACGATACGAGCGCGTGTTGTCACGCACAGAGCGGCTGGAATTGCAGCAATTGCTGACACGTCACGGTTACGATGTCGGCGAGCCGGATGGGCATCTCGGCCTTAAGACTCGTACCGCAATTCGCGATTTCCAAGCCAAAAATGGCCGAATTCCCGACGGTTTTGCGTCTACGGGTGTCCTTGATCAGCTACGTGCCCGTTAGGCATGCTGTTTAGGCGACCTTTGAGTTGACATTTTTTGAGCGCTATTGGTCCATGGCGATGGGTCGTGAGTGTGCGCCATTCAGCAACTTAGGCCAATGCGGCAACTGGGCATCGGCATGACTGGGAAAAACCATTTTTCGCGTTGGCTCGTCGGGGCGGCTCTTTTGGCCGCAGTCGACTGTGCGGGCCTTGTCGCCGTTGAGTTTTCACTCACATCGCCCGCCCAGGCGCAATTTCGCGATGATCGGTTTCCGTTTCTAAGCAGACAGCGTCCGCGCTCGGGCGGGGGCTTTTTTGGAGGTTTTTGGGGAGGCTCCGACCGCTCCTATGAGAACCCCGAGCAGCAGGCGCCAGTCGACAACTCGCGTGCGCCGCCTCCGCGCAAACCCGATTTGAAGGCCGAACCGGTCACGCCGACGACTTCGGTTGTAGTTCTCGGCGACGGTATGGCCGATTGGCTCGCCTATGGCCTCGAAGATGCCTTTTCGGATTCTCCGGAGATAGCCATCATCCGGAAGAACAAGGTTCACTCCGGCTTGTTGCGCTACGAGCCGAAGGGGGATCTTGACTGGTGGCATGTTGCGCGCGACACGCTCAATCAGGAGAAGGCAAACTATGTAGTGATGATGCTCGGCGTCAGCGACCGGCAGAATATCCGCGAGCGTGATCTCGCCAGTGAAGCCGACAAGAAGAAGGGCAAGGATCAGGCAGACAAGGCGGGCGCCGACAAGGATGCGCAGAGCAAAAACCAGGTCGACGAGCAGGAGCAAGCGACGATTGCCGCGCCAGAATCTCAGCCCGGAAAAAAGGTCAACGGCGTTATTGAGTTCCGCACCGACCAATGGGCTGAGATTTATTCGAAGCGTATCGATGAGACGATCGCGGCGCTCAAAAGCAAGGGCGTACCGGTGTTCTGGGTCGGCTTACCCTCAATCCGCGGCACCAAGTCCACTGCCGATGCGGTCTATCTCAATGATCTCTATCGCGCGCGCGCAGAACGCGCCGGCGCCGTCTACATCGACGTGTGGGACGGATTTGTCGACGAAGCCGGCAAATATTCGAACTTTGGCCCCGACTACGAAGGCCAGATGCGGCGGCTACGTTCGAACGACGGCGTATTTTTTACAAAATCTGGCGCGCTGAAGCTTGCGCACTATGTCGAACGCGAAATCCGTCGCTACATGAACAGCCGGGTGACACCCGTCGCCTTGCCCTCAGGCCCGGTCACGCCTGTGGCTCCCGATGACAAACCGGCAGCGCGGCCTGTCGCGGGGCCTGTGGTTCCTTTGACTGTAACGCCCGGCAACTCCGACGAATTGCTCGGTGGCGCCGGTAACAGCTCTCCACATGGTGATGCCATCGCGACACGAGTTTTGGTCAAAGGCGAGGCCGTTACCGCGCCGCCAGGCCGGGCCGACGATTTTGCTTTGCAGCGAGGCAGCGATGCCAATGTTCCGCCGGTTGCAACGGCACCGGCGGGCGCCTTGGCGTCAGCGCCGGTTGATGCCGCGCCTATCGAGTCAGCGCCTGTGCCGGAGAAGAAAGCGGCCCCGCCGAAGAGCGGAAGCGTCAGCAAGACCTCGCAGATCAACAACGCCAAGCCCAAGCCGCCGCAGCCGCCCAAGCAAGACGATGTGCCGCGTCCGCCGCGGGGGATTTTCCCTTCAAGCGGCAGTCCCTTCGGCTTTTTCCGTTAAAGAACGATGCTGAAAACGTAAGACGTCAACGCGGCAGAAGGGTCGATCCCATCAGGAATTTATCGACCGCGTGCGCCGCCTGGCGGCCTTCTCGGATCGCCCAAACGACCAATGATTGCCCACGACGCATATCGCCGGCAGCGAAGACCTTCGGCAGCGACGTCTGATACGCATTGGTATCTGCGGACACATTGCCGCGCTGATCGAGCGCTACGCCCAGCGCCTTAAGCATTCCTTCGTGTACGGGGTGCACAAAACCCATGGCAAGCAGCACCAGATCGGCCTCGATTTCGAATTCGGTGCCGGGGACCGGCTTGAATTTCTCGTCGACATGCACGCAATGCAGCTTTTTGACCTGGCCGTTCTCGCCGGTGAATTTTTGCGTCAGCACGGCAAATTCGCGGGTCACCCCTTCCTCGTGACTTGAGGAAATTCGCAGCTTGAGCGGCCAGTCCGGCCAAGTGAGCATCTTGTTCTCATGTTCGGGAGGCTCCGACATGATCTCGAAATTAGTAACCGACGCTGCCCCCTGGCGGATCGAGGTGCCGATGCAATCGGATCCGGTATCGCCACCGCCGATGACGACGACTTTCTTGCCTTTGGCGAGGATCGGCTCGACGCCGCCCTGGGGCTCATTGCTCACACGCCGATTCTGCTGTGGCAGGAAGTCCATCGCAAAGTAGATGCCCTTGAGTTCGCGACCCGGCATAGGCAGGTCGCGGGGCTTCTCGCTACCTCCGGTCAACACGACGGCATCATGATCATTGACCAACTTGTCGGCTGGTACGTTCACACCGACATGGGCGTTGTAATGGAAAACGACGCCTTCGCCTTGCATCTGTTCGACGCGACGATCGACGTGAACCTTTTCCATCTTGAAATCGGGAATGCCGTAGCGGAGCAGCCCGCCGGCCCTGGCCCACCGCTCAAAAACATGCACGTCGTGGCCGGCACGGGCGAGTTGTTGGGCGCAAGCAAGACCCGCCGGTCCGGAGCCAATGACAGCAACTTTTTTGCCGGTCTTGCGGGTCGCTTTCTCGGCCTTCAAGCCCTGCGCGATGGCACGGTCGGCAATCTCGCATTCGATCGATTTAATGGTGACCGGGTTCTCGTCGATATTGAGCGTGCAAGAGGCCTCGCACGGCGCCGGACAGACGCGCCCGGTAAATTCCGGGAAATTGTTGGTCGAGTGTAAATTGCGGGCGGCCTCATCCCAATTTCCGCGATAGACCAGATCGTTCCAGTCCGGAATCTGGTTGTTGACGGGGCAGCCTGTGGGCGCACCAGTGATGCGGCTTGTGCCATGGCAATAGGGCACGCCACAGTCCATACAGCGCGCTGCCTGCTCGCGGATTTCCTTTTCCGGGAGCGGGAGGATAAATTCATGCCAATGCTTTACGCGTTCCGCGATCGGTTGGTAGTCGCGGTCCTCGCGTTCGATTTCCAGAAATCCGGTGACCTTACCCATACCTACTCCGCAGCCTGCATCGTGGCGGCCTTCTCCTTTGCCATCTCAGCGAGCGCGCGGCGGTATTCGACCGGCATCACTTTGCGGAACAGCGGGCGGTAGCGACTCCAGTCGGCCAGGATCTCGGCGGCGCGCTTGGAGCCGGTGAAACGCGCATGGTTGGAGATCAGCATATAGAGCCGCTTGGCGTCCTTGGTGGTCAGGTCCAACATGACGTCGACGCGGCCATGCGTTTCGAGGTCCTGGTGGAGGCCGAATTCCTTCTCGGCGATTTCTTCTTCATCCGGAACCGGTTCCAACTCGACCATCGCCATATTGCAACGCGACTTGAAGGTGCTGTCTTCGTCCAGCACGTAAGCGACGCCGCCCGACATGCCGGCGGCGAAATTGCGTCCGGTGCGGCCGAGCACCACCACTACGCCGCCGGTCATGTATTCGCAGCAATGGTCGCCGGCGCCTTCGATCACCGCGATAGCGCCCGAATTGCGCACGGCGAAACGCTCGCCGGCTACGCCGCGGAAATAGCATTCGCCCTCGATCGCGCCGTACATAACGGTATTGCCGACGATGATCAATTCCTCGGGCACGATCCCTGAGTCCGCCGGCGGTCGAATGATCAGGCGGCCTCCCGACAGGCCCTTGCCGACATAGTCGTTGGCCTCACCATCCAGTTCGAAGGTTATTCCGCGCGCCAGCCAGGCGCCGAAGCTCTGTCCCGCGGTGCCCGTGAAGCGAACATGCACAGTGCCGTCGGGCAAACCCTCATGCCCGTAGCGTTTGGCCACTTCGCCCGAAAGCATGCCGCCGCAGGCACGGTCGGTATTGTGGATGACGGACTGCAATCGTACCGGCGCGCCGCGGTCGAGCGCGGCCTGCGATTCCGCAATCAGCTTACGGTCGAGGACATCCTTGATCTTGTGATCCTGCGGCTCGCATTTGTAGATGGCGGTGCCCTTCTCGGCCGGCGGCTTGGTGAACAGCTTGGAAAAGTCGAGGCCCTTGGCCTTCCAGTGCTCCACGAGCTTGCGGCGGTCGAGCATTTGCATCTGACCGACCATCTCATCGAAAGTACGGAAGCCGAGCGCAGCCATCAGCTCGCGCACTTCCTCGGCAACAAAGAAAAAATAGTTGATGACGTGCTCGGGTTGGCCCTTGAAGCGCTTGCGCAACACTGGGTCCTGCGTGGCGACGCCGACCGGGCAGGTATTTAGGTGGCACTTGCGCATCATGATGCAGCCGGCGGCGATCAGCGGCGCGGTCGCAAAGCCGAACTCATCGGCGCCGAGCAGGGCGCCTACGACCACATCGCGGCCGGTGCGGATGCCGCCGTCGACCTGTACCGATATGCGGCCACGCAGGCGGTTGATCACAAGCGTCTGATGGGTCTCGGCAAGGCCGATTTCCCATGGACTACCGGCATGTTTGATCGAAGTGAGCGGGCTCGCGCCAGTGCCGCCCTCGAAACCGGCGATGGTGACGTGGTCGGCGCGCGCTTTCGAAACGCCGGCAGCCACGGTGCCTACTCCGACCTCGGAAACGAGCTTGACCGATACGTCGCCGGTCGGGTTGACATTCTTCAGGTCGAAGATCAGCTGCGCCAGATCCTCGATCGAATAGATGTCGTGGTGCGGTGGCGGCGAGATCAGGCCGACGCCGGGCGTCGAATGCCGCACCTTGGCGATGGTCTTGTCGACCTTGTGGCCGGGCAACTGGCCGCCTTCGCCAGGCTTGGCGCCCTGCGCCATCTTGATCTGCATCATGTCCGAGTTGACCAAATACTCGGCGGTGACGCCGAAGCGGCCCGAGGCCACCTGCTTGATCGCGGAACGCATAAAGTCGCCATTCGGCAATGGCTTGAAGCGATCAGATTCCTCGCCGCCTTCGCCGGTGTTCGACTTGCCGCCGATGCGGTTCATGGCGATGGCAAGCGTGGTGTGGGCTTCGCGCGAGATCGAGCCGAACGACATGGCGCCGGTGGAGAAGCGCCGTACGATGTTCTTGGCCGGCTCGACGTCGTCGAGGGCGATTGGCTTGCGGCCGTCTTCCTCCGCCGTCTTCACTTGGAACATGCCGCGAATGGTCAGCAACCGCTCGTTCTGCTCGTTTACGATCTTGGCGAAAGCGCGATAATGGTCCTGCGAATTGCCGCGGACCGCGTGCTGTAGCCGCGACACGGTTTCTGCGGTCCAGACGTGATCCTCGCCGCGCACGCGCACTGCGTAGTCGCCGCCGACGTCGAGCATTGATCGGTAGATCGGGGAATCGCTGAACGCGTCGCGGTGGCGCCGCACCGCCTCTTCCGCGATCTCGGCTAAACCGACGCCCTCGATGCGGGTGTGAGTGCCGGTAAAATACTTATCGACAAACTCCTGCCGTAGGCCGACGGCATCGAAGATCTGCGCGCCGCAATAAGACTGATAGGTGGAAATGCCCATCTTGGACATCACCTTGAGCAGGCCTTTATCGATCGACTTGATATAGCGTTTGATGATCTCTTTTTCTTCGAGCTTCTGCGGCAGATCGTCCTTCATGTCGATCAGAGTCTCGAAGGCGAGATAGGGATTGATAGCTTCAGCACCGTAACCTGCAAGGCACGCAAAGTGATGGACCTCGCGCGGCTCCGCCGTCTCCAGCACCATGCCGACCGAGGTGCGCAACCCGTTTCGGATCAGATGATGATGCACGGCGGCACAGGCGAGCAGCGCCGGAATCGGAATGCGGTCGACGCCGGTCTTGCGGTCCGACAGGATGATGATGTTGCAGCCGTTGCGTACTTCTTCCTCGGCGCGCTCGCACAGTTCCTCGAGTGCCCAGCCCATGCCATCGGCGCCGTGCTCAGCGGGGAAGGTAATGTCGAAAGTGCTGGACTTGAAATGGTCGCCGCTCATCTCTGAGATCGAGCGAATTTTTTCCAGGTCTTCGTTGGTCAGGATCGGCTGACGCACCTCGAGGCGCTTGGTCTTTGACATGCCTTCGAGGTCGAACAAATTCGGGCGTGGACCGATGATCGAAACAAGGCTCATCACCAATTCCTCGCGGATCGGATCGATCGGCGGATTGGTAACCTGCGCGAAATTCTGCTTGAAATAGGTGAAGAGTGATTTCGGCTTGTCCGACAGCGCCGAAATCGGCGTGTCGTTACCCATCGATCCCACGGCTTCCTCACCGGTGGTCGCCATCGGGGTCATCAGGAATTTCAGATCTTCTTGCGTATAGCCGAAGGCCTGCTGGCGATCGAGCAGAGCGAGGTTCGAGATTGGCGCCTCGTTGGCTGTGCCCGGTAACTCTTCGAGCACGATCTGTGTGCGCCCGAGCCACTCTTTGTACGGGTGGCTTTTTGCCAGGGTCGCCTTCAACTCCTCGTCGGGAATGAGACGGCCTTCGTCGAGATCGACAAGCAACATCTTGCCGGGCTGCAGACGCCACTTCTTGATGATGTCCTTTTCCGGGATCGGCAGCACGCCCATCTCTGACGCCATGATGATCCGGTCATCACGCGTAACGAGATAGCGTGCCGGCCGCAGGCCATTTCGGTCGAGCGTGGCTCCAATCTGACGGCCATTGGTAAAGGCCATCGCCGCTGGGCCGTCCCACGGCTCCATCAGCGCGGCGTTGTATTCGTAGAAGGCACGACGCTCTTCGTCCATCAGCGGATTTCCCGCCCATGCTTCGGGTATCATCATCATCATCGCGTGAGCGAGTGAGTAGCCGCCCTGCGTGAGGAATTCGAGCGCATTGTCGAAACAGGCGGTGTCGGACTGGCCTTCGTAGGAAATCGGCCAGAGTTTATTGATGTCCTTGCCGAAAAGCGGCGAAGATACTGAAGCCTGTCGCGCCGCCATCCAATTGACGTTACCGCGCAGCGTGTTGATCTCGCCGTTGTGCGCGATGTAGCGGTAGGGATGCGCCAACGACCAGGTCGGGAAAGTATTGGTTGAGAAGCGCTGGTGCACGAGTGCGAGCGCGCTTTCGAAATCCGGATCGTGCAAATCGGGATAATAAGCTCCGAGTTGGTCGGCAAGGAACATGCCCTTGTAGATCACGGTCCGGCACGAGATCGATACCGGGTAATATCCTGCTGTGCGCCGTTCGCGACGGCGATAGATCGCGTTGGAGATCGACTTGCGCAGGATGTATAGGCGGCGCTCGAACTCGTCCTCGGACATCTTCTTCTTGCCGCGGCCGATAAGCACCTGCATGTGCTTGGGTTCGGTCGGCTTGACCGATTCACCCAGCGTCGAATTGTCAGTTGGCACGTCGCGCCAACCGAGTAGCGTGAGTTTTTCACGCGCGATCACTTCGGCATAGATGTCGCGAATAATCTGTCGCCAGTTCGCATCCTGCGGCATGAACAGATAGCCGACCGCGTATTCGCCAGCGTTCGGCAGCGCGAAGCCAATGCGAGCGGCTTCTTTCACGAAAAACTTGTGAGGTATCTGCACCAGGATGCCGGCGCCGTCGCCCATACGCGGATCGGCACCAGTGGCGCCGCGATGCTCGAGGTTGCAGAGAATGCGCAGCCCGTCCTCGACGATCCGATGCGACTTGCGGCCCTTGATATCGGCAATGAAACCGACGCCACAGGAATCCTTGTCGAGCGCGGGATCATAGAGACCCTGCGCGAGCGGTGTGCCGGGATCAGCGGTTGAACCGCGTCCGGCGAATCCTGCGCTGCGCTTCTCCTCGCTCATCTCGTCCTGCCTCGCCGGCGCGGCTGATGCTCCGGCGCACTCACCACGTCCGCGAGGCCATGGGCTCTCGCGGTCAACGCCTAACTGATCTCGAGAAAGGACAACCTTGTCCGGCTTGTCGCCGCCCGGGGCTGTCCCCCTGTCGGGCGCCACCGATGTCTGCCTCCGCTTCTAAGGCTGCCACCGAGGCCACCACTATTAGGACAGCATTACTGTCCTAATAGACCATGCCAAATTTTGCCTCGCCACACAAGGCTGGTCCACGCCGGAATGGGTGGAACTATGCCTTTTGTTGCGGCGGCGCTCCTAAACCAAGCAAGAACAGGACCACGGACGCGAAATTCGCGCAATGCCATTACGCGGAGGCCGCGCACTTGCGGAGGCGAGCGGGCCTAAATAGCCGGCCGGTACAACGAAAGCGCCCCGGAACTCCGGGGCGCTGCCGTCTCACAGCCTGGCTTTGGGTCAGGCCGCCTTGGTGTCGATGACCTGGGCCTTGGCTTGGCCGTTGCCGATTGGGATTTGGCGCGGTTTCTTTGCCTCGGGGATTTCGCGCACAAGATCGACGTGCAGCAACCCGTTCTCGAGACTCGCGTTCTTGACCTGGACGTGATCGGCAAGCTGGAAGACGCGTTCGAAAGCGCGCGCGGCGATGCCTTGGTGGAGCACCTCGCCCGTCTGTTCTTCCTTGACCTGCTTGCTGCCTTTGATCGTCAGCGTGTTCTCTTTCGCCTCGATCGAAAGTTCGTTCTCGCTGAACCCGGCGACCGCAACGGTGACGCGGTAGTCATTCTCACCGGTGCGCTCGATATTGTAGGGCGGGTAGCCCGGAGTGGACTTCGAATCCGTCCAGCATTGAAAACAGCCGGTCGAACCCGACGGTAGAACGGTAAAGGGGAGCAAGATCGAAAGTTCGCATGGCATATCCTCCTTTGTTGAGCGACATGCGGTGGTCCGCCGAATGGCCGAACCTAACCGTGCGCAGCCATAAGGCCTGCGCGTGCTTGATATGGTAGCGACATTTGGGCCCGCAAGGTCTTACGTACTTGTCGGTAAGATATTGAAATATTTATATTTTATGCCGCAACGTCGGGCTCGGATTGAGCGCGCTTGCCACCCTGCTATAAGCCCGAAGCGCTGCGCACCGTTGACTTTTCCTCCTCATGAAACTCGTCTCCATTCCCGCCAATCCGGTGCCAGACGACGTGGTGGCCGGCGCGATTAAAACCCCGGACGGGGTCAATTTGCGTTTCGCTCGTTGGGCGCCGCCGCCGGGACGCAAGGGCACCGTGGTCGTATTGCAGGGCCGCGCCGAGTTCATCGAAAAATATTTTGAGACCGTGCGCGATTTACACGCGCGGGGATTCGCGGTGGCGACCTTTGACTGGCGCGGGCAGGGCCTTTCCGACCGTGCGCTGTCCGATCGCCAAAAGGGTTACGTACGGAATTTCTCAAATTACATTACCGACCTCGAAGCAGTAATGGCGCAGGTCGTGCTGCCCGATTGTCCGCCGCCCATTTTTGCACTCGCCCATTCCATGGGTGCGGCGGTGGCGATCCGCGCCTGCCATGACGGTAGCCGCTGGTTCGAACGCATCGTGCTATCGGCTCCGATGATCGCATTACCGCCCGGGCGTCTTACGCGCGTCGCCGGTCCGCTTGCGCGCTTCATGCGAATCATCGGACGCGGAGGTGCTTATGTTCCGACCGGCGATTCCGTCGCCACCGGCACCGAATCCTTCATCGGAAACGTGCTGACCTCGGATCCGGTACGGTATGCGCGCAACGCCGCCGTACTGGAGCAAGAGCCCGCGCTCGGTCTCGGGGCGCCAACCGTGGCTTGGGCCGACGTCGCGCTGCGACAGATGAGACAATTTGCAGAACCTGGATATTCAACGAGCATCCGCCAGCCAATTTTGATGGTAGCGGCTGGCCGCGATGAGGTTGTCTCTACGCCAGCAATTGAAGCCTTTGGGCAGCATCTGCTTGCCGGCCGCCATCTTATCCTCGCTGGCGCCAAGCATGAGATCCTGCAGGAACAGGATCACTATCGCGGGCAATTTTGGGCGGCTTTCGACGCTTTCGTGCCTGGCACGCCGCGGTTTTAGCCGGCAAGTATTTCGAGCGCCGCCTGATGCACGCGTTTGTCGCCGGCGACGACAATGCGGCCGCCGCTTTGCGCCGGGCCATTCTCCCACGTGGTGACAATGCCGCCGGCGCCGGCGATGATCGGGATGACCGCAACGATGTCATACGGCTTAATCTCGGTTTCGATGATCAGGTCGATCAGCCCTGCCGCCAGCATGCAATAGGCGTAGCAATCGCCGCCGTAGCGCGAGAGCTTCACCTTGTCCTCGAGCTTTCCAAAAACCGCGCGGTCATCGCGGTTCATCAACAACGGGCTCGTCGTAAACATCAGTGCATCGGCGATGCTTGTGCATCCGCGAACATGCAGATCGCGGTTGCCGGGCGGTCCCCGATACCGCGCAGCACCCCCGTCACCAGAGAAACGCTCGCGCGTGAACGGCTGGTTCATCATGCCGAACACCGGCTCACCAAAACGCATCAGGCCGATGAGCGTGCCCCATGCCAGCATGCCGGAAATGAACGACTTCGTGCCGTCGATCGGGTCGAGGACCCATACATATTCGGCGTCAATACGCTCGGAGCCGTATTCCTCGCCGAGGATACCGTGATCGGGAAACTGCTTGCGGATGAGCGCGCGCATGGTCTGCTCCGCCGCCCTGTCTGCCGCCGTGACGGGATCGAATCCACCAGCCTGCTTGTTCTCGATCGCCAGGGCGGTGCGGAAGAACGGGAGAATTGTGTCGCCCGACGCGCTGGCGAGCTGATCGACGAAGCTGCTGAAGTCGATGGCTGTCATGCCTGCCTGTTGTCTGTCTTCTGCCTAACGCCGGGTCAGCTTGTCGGCGCACGCCAAACTCGAACCGCCATCTGGGGTAGGGACAAAACTTGGGAAGATTTTCTGCTGCGCTGCGGAGTTCCACCTAGATTGTTTTCGCATGGGTGCGCTGGAGGAGAGTTTAGACGGGCGGCAGCTATGCAAAAATAGCATAGGGAATACGCCTTTGAACCTTGATTTTTGTGCGTCGCGATGTAGCTTGTTGCAGTGCGGTAGCGAGAGCTACTGCTGCCCTCCTTGGGCGTTTCCTCCCTAGACTTGGGCCGCTCGCATCCGCTAGCGGCCCTTTTTTTATGCAGCGGCTGATTACTCGGCAGCGGCTCGGTAGGGCCGAAGTTGCTCAAACGGGATTTCGCCGAGGCGCTTGGCCAATGTCTCCATATCCGCTGCCAGCCGATCGAATGTCGATGAACGCTGATACCGGCGCTCGTCCATATACAGGGCGCGGTTGATCTCAAGCTGGATGGCATGCAGTCCTGCAGCCGGATTGCCGTAGTGTTCGGTAATGAAGCCGCCAGCATATGGCTTATTGCGGCTGACCGTATATCCGAGCGCCCGTAAGGTCTTTTCGACCGTCTCCGCCACGACGCCAACGCAGCTGGTGCCATAACGGTCACCAAGCACAAACTCCGGCCGCGGCCGTTCATCCCTATGGCCTGCGGTCGAAGGCATGGAGTGACAATCGATCAACACAGCGGCGCCGAAATCCCGATGCAAACGGGTAAACAAGCGGCGCAGGGCGCGGTGATAAGGCTTGTAAAGGCTCTCGATCCGCCGAAGTGCGTCGTCGATCGGGATGCGCTGATCGTAGATTTCCTGGGCGTCGCCGACCACTCGCGCCACGGTCCCCAAGCCGCCCGCCACCCGCATCGAACGCGTGTTGGCGAAGGACGGTAGCCGGCCTTCGAACATACGCGGATCAAGCTCGTAGGGTTCGCGGTTTACGTCCACGAAACAGCGCGGAAAGTGCGCGCGCATCAGCGGATATCCGCATTGGACCACGCCGGCGATTAGCTCGTCGACGAAGCTGTCTTCCGAGCGGCGTAGGGTGGCGATATCGAGCCGGCAAGCCGCCAGGAAATGGCGTGGATAAATCGAGCCACTGTGCGGGGAATTGAACAATACCGGCCCCTGGCACGCTTTGGGCTCCAGGACTTCGAATGGTGGATCAAGCTCGTCGCGGACTTCGCTCATGAAGAACAGGCCATAGGAGAGGAATACCCTTGTGGTCGGACGGGCATTAACACCTCGTTATACCGTCTATTTTTCATGGCTGGGCCACAAAGCCAAGCCATGCTTTTGGTTCACTCGTTATTTACCGGGCATAAGTCTTAATCGACCGGTTGAGGCGGCCTCAAGGCGGCCAGACGGGGTGTTGAGTAGCATGTCCAAAATCCTGCTGGCTGAAGACGATACCGACATGCGCCGTTTTCTCGTGAAGGCGTTGCAGAATGCTGGTTTCGACGTGACCTCCTATGACAACGGTCTTTCGGCCTATCACCGGCTACGGGAGGAACCGTTCGAGCTGCTGCTGACCGATATCGTGATGCCGGAAATGGATGGTATCGAACTGGCCCGAAGAGCCGCCGAACTCGACCCCGATATCAAGATCATGTTCATCACCGGCTTCGCCGCAGTGGCGCTCAATGCCGACTCCAATGCGCCCAAGCACGCCAAGGTATTGTCAAAGCCGATCCACCTGCGCGAGCTTGTGACCGAAGTGCAGAAAATGCTGGCCGCCTAGCGCTTTTGCGCGGCCTTGCCTCGCCGGTTTGGAGCCGATAGATCAATCACGGTTGAAGGGCGCGTAGCTCAGCGGAAGAGCACCTCCTTGACATGGAGGGGGTCACAGGTTCGATCCCTGTCGCGCCCACCATCTTTCTTTCGCCGTTACTCGACGATCGCCTGATACACCAGCGTGCGCATGAGATAGCGGTAGTGCAGCCGCTGGATCGGGGCTTGCATCATCAGCACAGCGATCAGTTGTTGCTTTGGGTCTATCCAGAAGTACGTGCCGCTCACGCCGCTCCAGGAAAAATCACCGACCGAGCCCGGCAACGGATTACGACCGGTATGGGTGCGCACCGCGAAGCCGAGGCCGAAGCCGAGCCCAAGTTCCGGCATTGGCGCCAGAGCCCCAAACAACATCGGGGTCGACGGGCTGCGGCGCGTTTCCGGCGTTAGATGGTCGGACGTCATCAGCGCTACGGCCGTCGGTGAAAGCAGACGCGTACCGCCGAGTTCGCCCCCGTTGAGCAGCATTTGGCAGAACCGCACATAGTTGCCCGCCGTCGACAGCAGCGCGCTGCCACCCGAGATCCAATTCGGCCGAATGGCGGTGTTGCGCATCGGCGGCCGCTTGCCGGAGGCGGGATCGATCTGTGGTTGCGCGGTGCGAGCCTCATCGATCGGACCGAACCCCGTATCGGCGAGGCCGAGCGGCTTGCAGATGCGCTCGACGATAAAGCGGTCAAGATCCATGCCGCTCGCGACCTCAACCACGCGGCCGAGAACATCGGTCGACATGCCATATTGCCACGTCGTGCCGGGCTGATAGGCGAGGGGAAGCTTGCCGAGCTTGGCGGCCATTTCGGCGTTGGTCTGCTTTTCGTCGACAAGGTTGGCGGCCTCAAGGGCCTTCTTGAGCAGTGGACCGGCCAAATGCGCGTAGCTCAAACCTGAGGTATGGCGCAGCAGATCCTGCACCGTCATTTGGCGCTGCTGCGATTCTTTTGTGAGTTTTTTTGCCGAAGGATTGTCGGAGTCGACGGCGACCTTGAGATCGGCGAATTCCGGCAGATAGCGTCCGACCGGATCGGTGATCAGTAATTTGCCTTCCTCCGCCAGCATCATGGTGGCGACCGAGGTGAATGGCTTCGTCATTGAAGCAATTCGAAAGATCGTATCCGGAGCCATCGGCGCACCAGCTTCGCGATCGCGAAGCCCGAGTGCGTCGAGGCAGGCAATCTTTCCGTGCCTCGCGACCAGCACCACAGCGCCCGGGACGATGCCTTTATCGACGTCCGACTGTAGGGCATCGTGCAGGCGCCGCAGTCGCTGCGACGATAATCCGACATCTTCAAGTTTACTCGCCCGCGGAATTTCGAGCGCCATATTGGTTTCCTATTTCCAGAATTGTCGCGAGGCGAGTGAGGCTCCTTCCGCCATGGCCTTGAGTTTGGCGAATACCACGTCGGGATCGACTGCCGCCTGACCGACCCAGGTGCCGTAACCGCAGTCCGAGCCCGCGATGACGTTTTCGCGTCCGACCAGCTTGGCGTAGCGGCCGATGCGCTGCGCGATCAGTTCGGGATGCTCGATGAAATTCGATTTCAATTCGATGACGCCGGGGATCAGCACCTTGCCGTCTGGCACCTTCACTTTCTCGAACAGCATCCATTCATGCGCGTGGCGCGGATTGGCAGCCTCGAGCGAAATTGCGATTGGCTTTGCCTTAAACACGATGTCGACGATGTCGGCGAGCGGCACATCGCGATGATGTGGGCCTTCGTAATTGCCCCAGCAGAGATGCATGCGCAGCTGCTCCGCCGGGATATTGGCGACCGCATGATTGAGCGCCTCGATGTGCAGCTGCGCACGCTTGCGGAAGTCCGGGAGGCTCAAGTCCGCATATTGAATATGCCGACCCATGGCCAGGTCGGGGCAATCGATCTGCAGGACGAGACCCGCTCTGGCGACCGTCTCGTATTCGTGCCGCATGGCGTCAGCAATCGCGTACATGTAGCTTTCGAAATCTTTGTAGTGATCGTTGCGGAAGAACAGCGACACCACCCCGGGCGACGCGGCGCTCATAAAGCCACCGGCAGCTTTCACCTCCTTCAGTGCGGTCTTGAGATTGTCAGCGTCGGTCTGAGGCGCCTGCTTGTCGCGCACGCTAATCGGGGCATTGCAGGCCGGCGTCTTGCGGCGTGAGCGGCCGGGATCGCCGAACACGCGTTTTTCCAGGCGCGGGAAGTCGGAGAGGTCCTGATAGACGAAAGTGTTGCCGGTACCGCCGAACCCGTCGAGCCGATCTTTGATGTAGGTCGCGTAGCTCGGCTTCGACATTTCCCCGTCATTGATGAGATCGACGCCCGCATCGGCCTGTTTTCGGACAACCTCGGCCACCGCTGCGCGTACGCGCGTCGACAAGCGCTTGCGCATCGACCGGAACGCCTTCTTCCTTGGCGTACATCATGCGGATGAGGTCATCCGGTCTTGGCAGGCTGCCGGTATGCGTGGTCAGAAAACGGTCAAGACTGCGTTGCACGGCTCGAACTCCCCGGTCTCCTGACTTTAGAACAGCCCATTGCCAGTAACCAACCGGTGGGCGGCTTGCGTTGACATGCGGGGAGGGGCTGCGTATGTACCCGGCAAACAGCAGCCAGAGACAGTCATGAAAGTCCGTAACTCACTGAAATCCCTGCGCGGCCGCCATCGCAACAATCGTTTGGTGCGTCGCAAGGGCCGGGTCTACATCATCAACAAGACCAATCGCCGTTTCAAAGCCCGTCAGGGCTGATCCCGGCGCCGCCGGCGCCCGTTCCATCGCCGCATATTGGCCACGAAACGCGGAGAGGTTACACTCCGCCTATGCGCACTCGATTCCTTGTAGCGTTTCTCACCGCCGCACTGGTCGCTGCAGGTGGCGCGCCGGTCGCCGCGCAATCGAGCAAGCGAAGCGAGCCATCGGCCAAGCCGCCGCAGATGACGCGCGGCGATCGCACGAACAACCTCGATTTTCTCTTTGGCGCGCTGAAGGTCGCACCCGACGATGTGACTGCGAAAGCGATTGAAGAGCGCATCTGGGTGCTCTGGACCGCCTCGCATAGTGACACCGCCAATCTGCTGATGACGCGAGTCAAGACCGCGATAGAGGCAAAGGATCTCGATCTTGCGATCAGGCTGCTCGATGCGATCGTCAAGGTAAAACCGGACTATGTGGAAGCCTGGAATCGCCGCGCAACCATCTTTTACATGAAGAAGGACTACGGTCACGCGCTTGCGGATATCCGCCAGGTGCTCAAGCGTGAGCCGCGTCATTTCGGTGCATTGGCGGGTTTTGGACTAATCCTCCAGGACATCGGCGACGATAAGCAGGCACTGGAAGTCTATCGCCGCGCGCTCGCGCTCTATCCGCGCATGGAGCGCATTCCCGACCTGGTGAAGACGTTGCAAGAAAAAATCGAAGGGCGGGATATCTAAGTCCAACTTTGCCCGCGGACGCGGCGCGCTTGCCGCTAATCCCCCGCCGTCTCCGCGCCCACATAAGCGATGCGCAACATATTGGTCGCGCCGGGCGTGCCGAGCGGAACGCCAGCCACAATGATAACGCGCTGACCGGGTTTGGCGAACCCTTCCTTGAAAGCGATGCGGCAGGCGCGGTCGACCATGTCGTCCTGGTCATGCGCGTCTTCGGTGACGACGCAATGCACGCCCCACACAACTGCCAGTCGGCGTCCGGTGGCGATATTGGGCGACAGTGCGACAATTGCAGGTCGCGGTCGTTCTCGCGCCACTCGCAGGCCGGTTGAGCCGGACGATGTCCAGCAGATGACCGCTGCCAGGTCGAGCGTATCGGCAATGTGGCGTGCCGCGTCTGCGATCGCGTCGGCGCCGGTCGCCTCCGGGTCGGCGCGCTGCGCTGCGATGATAGTGCGGTAGAGCGGGTCGCTTTCGATTTCCTCCGCGATACGGTTCATCGTCGCAACCGCTTGCACAGGATACTGTCCGGCCGCCGATTCCGCCGACAGCATGACTGCGTCGGCACCTTCGTAAATCGCGGTGGCGACGTCGGAGACTTCCGCGCGTGTCGGCACCGGCGAGTTGATCATCGATTCCAGCATTTGCGTCGCCACGACAACCGGCTTGCCGGCGGCGCGGCTGGCCCGCGTCATTTGCTTTTGCACCGCAGGCACTTTCTCCAGCGGCATTTCTACGCCGAGGTCGCCGCGCGCTACCATGAGCGCGTCGGCGAGATCGATGATCTCGGCCAGCCGGTTTACCGCCTGCGGTTTCTCGATCTTGGCCATCACCGCGGCACGTCCACGGGTAATCTTTTTTGCTTCTGCGATGTCCTCTGGCCGTTGGATGAACGACAGCGCCACCCAGTCGATGCCGGTTTCGAGCGCGGCTTCGAGGTCGGAGCGGTCCTTCTCGGTCAGCGCCGAGAACGGAATGGTGGTGTCCGGCAGGCTCACCCCCTTGCGGTCGGACAGCTTGCCGCCGACGACGACGCGAGTGGTAATACGCTTGGGGTCCGTTTCGGTAACCGTGAGCTTTACCTTGCCGTCGTCGATCAACAACGCATGGCCGGGCTTGATCGTGGCAAAAATTTCCGGGTGCGGCAGATAGGCGCGCGTCGCGTCGCCGGGCGCTGCATCAGCATCGAGCACGAAACTGTCGCCGTTTTTCACAGTGACAGAGCCGCCTATGAACGTGCCGAGACGAAGCTTCGGCCCCTGCAAGTCGATCAGCACGCCGATCGGCCGTCCGGTGTCGCGCTCGACAGCGCGGATCATGCCGACCAGCTCGCGCATACGCTCCTGGCTGGTGTGGCTCATATTGATGCGGAAGACGTCGGCGCCAGCCTGGAAACAGGCTTGCGATCATATCGGCGCTGGATGAAGCAGGTCCGAGGGTGGCGACGATCTTGGCGCGGCGTAGTCGTCTCATTGCTTGGCGCCTCCGGCTGGAGGCGGCGACAGTATTGTCGGCGGGCGCGAGGGCCCGAGCGGCGCGCGCGGCGGCAAGCGGTCGGTCGGGCGCTTGCTCGGCGGCGTCCGTCAATTGCACCGTCCAGGAGCGCTGCTCGCCGGTGTCGACCTCGAAGAAGCCGGTGCGGTCATAGCCGCGCGCCAGGCAGTTCTCGGTGCCGCGAATGGTGAATTCCTTCTCGCGTGAACACATATAGGCTTTGCCGGACCATTCGCCGCCGCGGTCATAATCGACCGCATAGATGTAATAGTAACGCGCAACCAGTGCGCCGCGCAGCAACGTTTCGCAAGAGCGCGATGAAACGTTCCACCAGCCTTCGGTGGTCCAGCCCTCGTTGTCCTTATAGCCGATAGCGACGCCGACCCGGCTGCCGGTGTTGTTGCACAGCCGAAAATCGGCTTTGGCCGGATGTGTCGAAACCGCCAGCAACAGCACGGCGGGAACCGCGGCGCGGGCGAGGATACGAGGAAAGGTGGCGCCTGGCGGCGATGAGTGGCAATGCGGTCACGATTGTCGCCGGTTCCGAACGATGCGCGGTTGTGGCGTGATCGGTCACGGCCTGTCAACGATGATGGCGCGGAAGTCGTTCACGTTGGTGTAAGTCGGCCCTGGCACCAGTAGATCGCCGAGGGCCTCAAAGAAGCCGGTTGAATTGTTGTCGGCGAGAAAGGCGGCGGGATCGAGGCCACGAGCTTTGGCGCGTGCCACCGATTCGCCATCAACCAGTGCGCCGGCAGGGTCGCTGGCTGCGCCGCTGCCGCCGTCGGTGCCGTCGGTGTCGCCCGCGAGTGCAGCAATCGCCGGCATCTCCGCAAGTTCGATCGCAAGCGCCAGGGCATATTCCTGATTAGGTCCGCCGCGGCCCTTGCCGCGGATCGTCACCGTCAATTCGCCGCCGGAAATGATCACCGCGCGCTTTTCCTGCGCACGCAGCTCGCGCGCAAGGCGGGCGTGAGCGCGGCGACATCGCGCGCTTCGCCCTCGACGCGGTCGCCAAGCGAAATGCAATCGTAGCCCGCTGCGCGGACCGCTGCTTCCGCCGCGCGCATCGCGTCGGCCGGTCGCGCGGCCAGTATGAGTTGGCTGCCGGCAAAGATAGGATCGCCTGGCTTGGGCGATTCATTTTTTGGATCGTTGAGCGCGCGCGTCACCGCGTCGGGAAGTATTGAGATTGATATTTCGCAACGATTGCGCGCGCATCTGCGAGCGTCGTCGGATCAGGAATGGTCGGCCCCGAACCGATCGCCGAAGGGTCGTCGCCCGGCACGTCCGAAATCGCGATGGTCACAAGCTTCGCCGGATGAGCATGCCGCGCCAGACGTCCGCCCTTGATGCGCGAGAGATGTTTGCGCACCGTGTTGATCTCACCGATGGTCGCGCCCGAGCGTAGAAGCGCGCGCGTAACCGCCTGCTTGTCCTCGAACGAAATGCCGTCAGCCGGTGCGATCCAGTTGGCCGAAGCGCCGCCAGACATCAGCACCAGCACGAGATCATTCTGCATCCGCGGCATCGGCTAGTGTCAATGCGCGGTCGGCGCCCTCCAGTCCCGCTGCATCGGGAATGGGATGGCCCGCTTCGATCATGCGGACGCGCCGCAGGTGCCGCCCGTAACCGTGGCGTGCGACCGCAACGCCGCTCAAGCGCTCGGCCGCAATTCGCAGCTGATCGAGGTAATGCGCTTCCGCGACTTCGGTCATCGAGCCCGCCGCTTTGCCTGCGGCGAGCAAAATGAGCCGGCCCGATGGTGGGGGCGGTAGCAGCGGAGGCAGGCAGGACGCCGGATGTGCCGTCGGCTACCGCAGTGCGATACAAGTCTGCGAGGAAAGAGCGCAGTTGGGCGTTCATGCTGCGACCAGCGTTATCCTGCCCGAGAGGAATGTGACGGCTCTAGCATCCGTGAATAATTATGGCTCGAATTGGTCCTTGAAGCTCGCGCATTGAGTCTACTAAGCTTTATGTCGCATATAAAAACAGAATTCTGGCGTACGACTTTCATTATAATTGCCGGGGATTGCCGCCAGTGATCGACGAGATTGTTCAAATCGATGTCCGTGACGGAACGTCGATAGGTGCACGCATATATCGGCCCGATGGCGCCGGTCCTTATCCGGCCTTGTTCGGCGCGGCGCCCTACCGTTTCGACAACAATAGTCTTCCGGCGAGTGCGCAATTTCTCTGGCGCGAGACCGGCCCGATCGAATGGTATGTCGAACAAGGCTACGCCTATGTCCACATGGACGTGCGCGGCAGTGGCCGCTCCGGCGGCGACTTCGAATTTCTTGGCCGCCGCGAACAGCAGGATCTTTACGACGTCATCGAATGGATCGGCCGGCAATCCTGGTGCAGCGGCAAGGTCGGCGGCATCGGCCAGTCGTATTTCTGCATGCTGCAATGGTTTATGGGCGCGCTCGCGCCGCCATCGCTTGCCTGTATTGCCGCGCACGACGGATTGGCGGATCTCTACCGCGCCGGCACCTATCACGGCGGCATTCCGTGCGATTTTTTCCCCGGCTACTGGTGGTACCAGAACCGCTTCATCAATCGCTTTCCCGCCAGCGGCCCGGCGCGCGATCAGGAAACCGACCTGACCGCAAATGGTCGCCGCGCATCCGACCTATGACGATTTCTGGCGCGAGCGCAGCGCCTGGGAAGTGCTCGATCGCATCAAGGTCCCGCTCTATTCGAGTGGCGTTTGGGCCAAGATGCAGTTGCATACGCGCGGCAACATCGACGGCTATGTGCCGCGCGGCCGGCCCGAAGAAACTGCGCATGTCCGGCGTGCCGAATGCCTGGGCGGCGGCGGCGGAATTTTCCAGCGTCGAATTTCATCGAAACGTGCTGCTGCCGTTCTACGATCACTATCTCAAAGGCAAGCAGACCGACTATCTGGCCCGTCCGAATGTCGAATACGCGGTGCGGGGCTCAAACGTCGTGCGCAAAGCCGATAGCTGGCCGCCGCCGGGCATCCGCTATACGCGCTGGTATCTCAACGCCTCGCCGTCCGGCAGCGTCAGCTCGTTGAACGATGGCGGCCTGTCACCGCAGCCCGCGAGCGGCGCGGCCTCGACGACTTACAAATATCCCAATCCCGGCTGGGTGTCCGGTGTGGTCGGATTTGGTCCCGCGGGACCGTCCGGCGGCTTCGATCCCGCGCGCCGCGTGCTGACCTTCACGACCGCGCCGCTCGAGAGTGACATGGAAATCTGCGGGCCGATCAAGCTCATCCTTTATGCATCGTCGACGCGCGCGTGACACCGATTTCTTCATCAAGCTCTCCGACCAATTTCCTCAGTCTGCCGATGATCGCGGCAAGGGACTGAATCCGTTTGCTGAACTTATCACGCGCGGCTGGCTGCGCGCATCGCACCGCGCGCTCGATGCCGTCGCGCAGCACCGACATGGTGCCGTATCACAGCCACTCCGATCCGCAGCCGCTGACGCCGAACGAGATCTACAAATTCGAGATCAGTCTCGAGCCGATGGCCTATCTCATCAAGCAAGGGCATCGGCTGCGGCTTGAGATCGTCAACGGCGATTCGCCGGCGACCGAGATTCTGTGGTCGCATTACTACCGGCCGGACAAGATCGGAAGCGACACGATCCATCACGGTGACGGCGCATCCGTCCGAACTTGATTTTGCCGGTGTCGCCTGCGCCATCTTGATGCTGTCGAGACCGGCTTTCCATGGCGCCATCGCTGGCATAGCATTCGCTCAAGGGCCGTAACGGCCAATCGAACAAAAAATCGACCCAGGGGAGGGAATCATGGCGGACCAGGTCGTTCCGGTCTCACGGCTGCTCGACGAACGCGGGCTGAGCTCATTTCAGATCAAACTGATTATCTGGTCGTTTTTCATCGTTCTTATCGACGGCTACGACATCGCCGCGATCGCCTTCGCCGCGCCTAGCCTGGCCAAAGAATGGGCTTTGAAGCCGGGTTCGCTCGGGCCCGTATTCAGCGCGAGCCTGATCGGCATTCTGTTTGGTTCGGCATTGTTCGGCTGGGTCGGCGACCGCTACGGGCGCAAGGCGGCGTTGGTCTGGTCGAATTTGCTGTTCGGCGTTTTCACGCTGGCCGCCGCCTATTCGACCAACCTCGATCAGATGTTCTGGTTGCGGCTGCTGGCGGGCCTTGGCATCGGCGGCGTCATCCCCAATGTCGTTGCCATCAACGCCGAATCCGCGCCGCGCAAATTGCGCGCAACTCTCGCGATTATCGCGGTCGGCTGCGTACCGATCGGTGGCGCCATTCCGGGCTTCGTGGCTGCGGCGCTTGTGCCGCAACACGGATGGCAGATCCTCTTCATGATCGGCGGCATCGTGCCGATCGTGATTGCGATCGCCGCACTGATCGGCCTGCCGGAATCGATCAAGTACATGGCGCTGCACGAAAGCCAGCGCGGCAAGATGGAGCGTTTGATCAAGTGCGATCCAGTCCTGGCTACCCAGTGCCGGCCGAATGCCAAATTCGTCATCGAGGATGAAAAGCAATTCCCGGGCTTCAATCCGGCCTACCTCTTTCGACAGGGACTTGCGCTGATCACGCCACTGCTTTGGCTGCTGTTTGCACTGAACTTGATGGGCTACTTCTTCCTCATCAGCTGGACGCCGACGCTGATGACGGCCGCGAAGCTTCCGCCGACGACGGCGGCGCTTGCCGGGGCGATGCTGCAGGTCGGCGGCACGGTCGGCGCCCTGTCTGCTGTGCTGGTGGCTGCAAAAGCATCGTTTTCTGGCCATCGCAATCATGTTCGCGATTGCCGTTCCGGTGGTCGGTTCGATCGGGTTTGCCGGTCTGACCTCGCAATCCGCGTTGCTGATCGCGACATTTTTTGCCGGGTTCCTCGTGCTCGGCATCCAGTCCGGGCATCAATGTCGTCGGAGCGCTGGTCTATCCGACCTCGCTACGCGCCAACGGCTCGGGATGGCAATTGGGCATCGGACGCATCGGGTCGATCGTCGGCCCGCTGGTCGGCGCGCTGTTCATCGGGCATGCCGGTGCAGCAACTTTATATGTGGTCGGCGCTGCCGTTCGTGGCCGGGCGCGGTCGTTTGCTTTCGCGGTCCATCGGCTCAACACCGCGCGTCTTGGCAGCGCATCCGGAATTGGTCAAGGCGCAATAGCTGCGGACTATTCCATCGATCGCCTAATCGCCTCGCCGCTTTTCGGCGGAGGCGATTTTGTCAAAACGGCTCGTAAGCTACGCAAGGCCGGAATGACCTTCTCGCCGAACAGGCGGATCGAGCGCATGAGGTCGGCCTCGGGCAGGTCGGAGAAATTGAACTCGCCCATGAAGACATTGAACAGGCCGGCTTGCGCCGTCGCGTGAATTTTCTTGGCGACCGTATCAGGCGAACCGATGAACACCAGCTCGTGCTTCATCAGGTAATCCGCATCGAACAGATTGGCCATGATCTCGGATGCGCCCGGCTCGCCGCGGCCGATGTATTTTTTGGCGTGCTCACGCACGCGCTGTTCGAACGTTTCGCCGGGTTTCGGCGGCGGCAGGAAGCCCTCATAGGCGCGCGCGGCGCGCGCCAGCGCGACGTCGAGCGCCTTCTCGTCCGATTCGTCCACGTAGACGATGGTGCAATAGGCAATCTTCGGCGGTTGCGGCCAGCCGGCCGTCGTCCAGTCCGCGAGAAACTTGCGATAGCGCGGCGCGGCGTCGGCGCGCGGATAAACCAGAAAATACCCGGGATTGATTCCATGGCTCGCGCAAAATTCGAGCGTCTGCGGATCGCGGCTCATCATCCATAGCGGCGGATGCGGCTTCTGCAACGGCTGCACCGCAAGCCGAGCGCTCTCGGTGTGATGGACATCGCCGTGAAACGAGAACGGCTGCTTTTCGCCATAGGCGGCCCGCAGGTATTCGACAAATTCGAGCGTTGGCGATTTGCGCAGATTGTAGTCGAGGCCGAAGGGCTTGAAATAGTCGGGGTTGATCCCCGGCACGAGCCCGAGCTCCATGCGCCCGCCCACCATCTGATCGACGAGCGCAATTTCCTCCGCCAGACGCAGCGGATGATACAGCGGCACGACATAACCCATCGGGCCGATGCGCATGCGGCGTGTGCGCGCCGCGGCCCCGACGACATACAGGCTGGGCGATGAAATCCAGCTTTCGTCGGGACGAAAGTGATGCTCGACGCAAAAGCCATAGTCGAAACCGAGTTCGTCGCATAACTGGAGCTCGCGCCATAACTCCTCATAACGCTGGTGCGGGCTCATGCCTGGCTTGCCCCAGACATGGGAAAAATGGGCAAACTTCACTATGCAATCTCCTCAAGTCCCTGCACCGGGCCGTTATGGCCCCTTCAAAGGCGGGCAGGGTGTGTCTATCTTCAATACAGTGGAGGACACCACTATGGACGACAAGACCCGCACCGAACTGGAAGCCGCCGTCTACCGGCGCCTGGTCGAGCACCTGCGCTCGCGCACCGATGTGCAGAATATCGACCTGATGAATCTCGCCGGCTTCTGCCGCAATTGCCTGTCGAACTGGATGAAAGATGCTGCCGACGCCAAAGGCCTCGCCATGAGCAAGGACGAGAGCCGTGAGATCGTCTACGGCATGCCATATGAAGAATGGCGCAAGAAACACCAGAAAGAAGCCTCGCCCGACCAGAAAGCGACATTCGAAAAGTCTAGCCCCCGGCACTAGTTGTCACCGTTTGCTTGTGAACAGCGTGGATGACGGCGTCCTCGCCTTGACCTGAGGGCGTCCAATTCAGAAAGCTTCTTGGCAAATGGCGGTCTTTCCCGCCGTGCGTAGTCAAGGAGACGTCGATGCCTGCCACCGCCGCGGCTGAAAAGGAACAAGCAGCCACTCGCTTCGCCAAGGATCAGCTGAAAGCCATCATCGAGCGCATCGAGCGGCTTGAAGAAGAGAAAAAGGCGACGTCGGACGATATCCGCGACGTCTATGCCGAGGCCAAGGGCACCGGTTTCGACACAAAGGCGCTGCGCACGATCGTTCGTCTGCGCAAGTTGGATACGGATGAGCGCCGCGAGCAGCAGGAAGTGCTCGACACCTACCTGCACGCGCTCGGAATGGCGAACTAGGGATCAGCGCAGCGACGCGGTCGACTGCAAGGTGAACGTTGTGGTGGCCAGGAACACCACCGCCGGGCCGTTGAAGCGGCTGGCGACCATGCCGAGATGCGGATCGGTCGAGAATGTCATCGCCACCGACAGCGACGGTTTGTACAGAAGCTCTTGCAGTGGCCGCATATCGACTGCGCCAAGCCGCGTCGCAGTCATGTAGGTGCTGAAGCTCGGCGTGATCATTGCTGCGCGCAACCACGGGCTTTCAATACTTCGTTCGGTGCTCGTCAGGGCTGCCGCCAGCGGGGGCTTTTCCACGACAGTGGTGTTGCCCTGGGTCGGCATGACGCTGGCTTCTTTCGGCAAACGCGGCAAACTTGAGCCCATCGGGCGGGCTCGCGCCGGTGCCGGTGTCTCTGATTCAACGGCATAAGCGAGGGCGGTGCTGCCAGTGCTGCTTGGCTCGATGCTAGCAATCTCATACGTCGTCGGTGCGGCCGCGGCTGCCGGCAAGTTCGGGCCGTTTGGCACAGCGCCACCCCAGTAGCCGCGATTGTCGAAAAGGTTGCCGCCGAGCGACGCCGTTACGGTGGGGTGCGCAAGCGGTTTCGGCATGGCTGCGGCGACTGCAACCGGCTTAGGTCGCGCAGTCGGCAGCGGCACGATGCGGTCGACGATCACCGGGTTAGCTTTGGGTGGGCTTAGGCTCGCGACTGCCATGGGAGTGCGCGCGTGCTTCGGCGCCGGGTCCTCGCTGATTTCGTCGGCGTCCTTGCCGCCACCGAACAGCCGGGCGAACAGGCTGCGCTTCGGCTGTCCTGTCGAGATCTCGGCATTGGCCGTGATCACGCCTGCCTCACGTGCTGCTTCCAACGAAGTTTCGGAAGGCCTGCCGCCATTCCGCTCAACGTCGGCCAGGGCGAGGGCATAGCCACGCAACGGTTGGCCGTCGGATGGAATGTGCACTGTACGGCCATCGGGAAATACTTTGGCCAGTTGATCGTGCGTCATGCGCGGCCAGTGGCGGATCGTGCCGGTGTCCATGTGCACGAACGGCGACCCTGAGGTCGGATAAAATCCGACGCCACCACGCTGCAGATGCAGACCGACCTCACGAATTTTTTCCAGTGGCACGCCGGGGATGAAGAAGTCCATCGCCTGGCCATTGACGTGCTGGCTGAATTGCGCGACGCCACTCGAACGTGCGCGCAGCATTGAATTGGTTTCCGGCGAACGGTAGCCGCAAACAACATCTATCGGTTGGCTCGCGCCGACTTCGCGATAGGCTTCCCACAACAGATCGAACAGATGCGGATCCATGTGGGTCTGTTGTTCTTTGCGCCAATCGCGCATGAACCAGTCAAGCTTCTTGAGCGCAGTCTCGTCGTAACGGCCATTGCGCTTGAAGGTGACGGTGATGTCTTCACCGGTGTGGAGATGATGGAAGGAGAGGGTGCGGGTGTCGCCTTCGGCGCTGGCGTTTTGCAGCGCGTCGTTGGCGCCGAGCATGAATAATCCGGCCATACCCAAACGGGCCCCGGCGCGCGCCAAAGTCACAACGAGAGAACGCTCGCGCGCCGCGTCTATAGCCACAGCATGGTTCCGTGAAAGTGTCCGTCCCACGTAGCCGCCACGCCCCCTCGGGCTGCCATGACGGCAACCCCGTGAGTGTTATCGGGATCGGTTAATGTGAGCTTAGCGCCCGGTCCCCCGTCCGGCCCTTACTATGCTGGGAATTTGGCCGAAAGCTGGGCATTTCTGGAACTTCGCCGGGAAATTTGCCGTGCCAAAACGGGAAGGGCCGGGGCTAAACCCCGGCCCCTGCAGCGTTTCAGCCTCGACCCGAAGCAGGCTTATTGCGCCGTCACGTCCTCGTCGAGGCCAAGCCCCTCCAGTTTGCGATAGAGGGTCGAGCGCCCGATTCTTAGCCTCCGGGCGACTTCGGACATCTGCCCACGATAGTGCGAGATGGCAAAGCGGATGGCATCGCGCTCGATATCGTCGAGGGGCCGCACGTCACCCCGCGGGTCCGTCAACGGCAGCGAATGCGCGGCCGTTATGCCCCCACAAGCGTACTGGTCAGCGGCGGGCTCCGGCCACGATGAGACCATTGCGGGCGAAGGCTCTATCAGAGGCTGAGTTAAAGCCGCGTCGGAGGAGACCTGCGCCGCGACCTGTGGAAACTCATTAATACCAATTTCCTCGTCGTCGGCGAGCACCACCGCACGAAAGACCGCATTTTCGAGCTGCCTCACATTGCCGGGCCAATGGTAGGCGGCGAGCAGCGCCATGCCATTGGCGCTGATGGTGCGTATACGCTTTCCTTCTTCTGCCGCGATACGCGTAAGAAAATAACGGGCGAGCTCGGGGATGTCGTCGCGCCGCGCCCGCAGTGGCGGCACCGATATCGGAAAGACGTGCAAGCGGTAGAACAAATCCTCTCGGAAGCGGCCGGCCTTTACGTCAGCTATGAGGTCACGGTTGGTCGCGGAGATGATGCGCACATCGACCTTCACTGATTTGCGCCCACCGACAGGTTCGACTTCGCCCTCCTGGAGGGCACGCAACAGTTTCACCTGCGCGGGCCCTGGCAATTCACCGACTTCGTCGAGGAACAGCGTGCCACCATCGGCCTCTACGAATTTCCCTGTGTGCTTTTCGGTCGCCCCGGTGAAGGCGCCCTTCTCGTGCCCGAACAAGATCGACTCGACCAGATTCTCCGGCAACGCACCGCAATTGACCGCTACGAACGCTTTTGCGCGCCGTGTGCCGCCGCCGTGGATAGCGCGCGCGATCAATTCCTTGCCGACACCGGACTCGCCTTCGATCAAGGCAGGGATGACTGAAGCCGCGGCTTTCTCGGCGGCCTTGAGCACTGGCTGCATGGCTGTTGAACGGGTGACTACATCGGCAATGGTCAGCATCCCGCCGTGTTTGCGTTTGAGCCGCTGCACCTCGCCCGCCAGCACCTTTGTTGTGAGGGCGTTACGCAGCGACACTTGCAAGCGTTCGGGGCTCGCCGGCTTGACCACGAAGTCGGTCGCGCCTGCGCGCATTGCCGACACCACATTGTCGATGCCGCCATGGGCAGTTTGTACGATTACAGGAATTGTCAGACCGGTCTCGCGCATGCGTGCGAGCACGCCAAGGCCGTCGAGATCCGGCATCACCAGGTCGAGTACCACGCCGTCGATGCGCGCAGCATCGGGTCCGTTCAGCAGGTTGACGGCGGCATCGCCACCCTCGGCAACAATCGCCTGATAGCCGAAACGCTGGACCATAGCTTCAAGCAAGCGGCGTTGAACCGGATCGTCGTCGACGATGAGCACGACTTCGGGCATGGGACCCCTCACGCACAGACTGTGCCGAATTGGTGCAATGTCGCCGTTCTGGCTTAAGGGGGTGTTAAGAAGTGTAACGAAAGGGCGGGCCGCCATTCCTGTTTTGACCGTGGCCGGCTAATCGCCGGTCTGAGCAACAAAGCCAGCACAAACCAGCAGCTCGTGAAAAATTTGATGTGGGGAACGCGGTCGAAAAATTAGATCAAATGGCGAAATGTGCTCGACAATGGGTTATCTCGCCGGGCGCCGCATCATCACGTTCAATCTCGTCCGCGCCGCAACTGCATAGCCGTACTTGGAAAGCGTAGAAAAAAGGTCATTGCGCCATGAAGTGCGAGCATCTTCAATAATCAAGAGTTTTGGCCACAGTGATTCTTCTGCCTCATTAAAAAAGGGAATCAGAATTCGATCCTCGGCGCCTTCAACGTCGATCTTAAGCGCATCAATCCGTGTGATGCTCTCTTGTCTCAGCACCTCCAATAGCGGGCGGCATTCAACCTTTACAACGGTGGCATCGGCCTCGTCCTGGGCGGTCAGTGGTCGGGCGTAAGTCCCGCCTCTGTCGTTCCGCCCGACATTTAGGGCCACCGTTCCAGCAGTTTCTCCGAGCGCAACCGGGACTACCTGAATTGGGATTCTGGCATTCGCGGCGATATTGAATTGCAGGCGCCTGAGATTTTCAGATCTCTGGTTCAATGGCGACAATTTTCGCCCGTCCGCCGGCATGCGAAGCAACCAGGAGAGAGAACAATCCAACATTGGCGCCAATATCAATGAACACAAAAGGTCGAAAGGCTGCGTTGGCTTTGTCGATTTCCGCGAATAATTCCGTCCGCTCTCCGGTTTCATACATTTGCGGCGTGAAGAGCGCTCCTTTCTCGCATCCGTTGCGGCGCGGGTGCAGCCGCATCCGCAGCCCCCAACGTATGACGTCCAATCCATCATCGTCTGGGATCCGCATGGTGACCACGCGGCGCAAACCAATAGCGAGGCGCAATCCCAGCCAATTGTCCGGCAAGCGGCTGGTTGCGGCGATGATGGCGCGATCGAGCCGTCCGGGCGTTCGCACTCCATAAGGTTCTGTCATTTCCATTTCTGCTCAAGGTCGAACGAAGGCTATAGCACCAAATCCGACCCTGCCAACGCGTTGCAATGGCACGGCTCGCGGGCGATACATGAGAGGAATTTTCACAGGCTGCCATCGCGTCGCCATGAGTGGCGGTCTAGATGTCATCCCATAAATTGGTATTCCTCCCGAACGATTGTCCCCATGCCAAAAACCTCGTCCCGGCAAAAGCCGATGAAAGAACCGAAGCTCGGTGCCCTGCCCGAGTGGAACCTGAGCGATCTCTATCCCGGTCTCGACAGTCCGGAAATCAAGCGCGACCTGGAGCAGGCCGACAGCGACTGCGCGGCCTTCGAACAGGAATTCAAAGGGCGTCTCGCTGCAATGGCGACCGGCGAGGGCGCGGGACGTTCGCTTGCCGGGGCGGTCAGGCGCTACGAAGCAATCGACGACCGTCTTGGCCGGCTGATCTCCTATGCTTCGCTCGTTTATGCCGGTAACACCACCGACCCTGTTCGTGCCAAGTTTTATGGCGACGTTCAGGAACGCATCACCGCTGCTTCGCTGCATCTCCTCTTTTTCACGCTCGAACTCAACCGCGTCGACGATACGCAACTCGAGGCAGCGATGCGCGATCCCGCGCTCGGGCACTACCGGCCCTGGCTGGAAGATGTGCGGAAGGAAAAGCCCTATCAGCTTGAAGACCGGGTCGAGGAACTCTTTCACGAGAAATCAATGACCGGCTATTCGGCCTGGAACAGGCTGTTTGACGAGACCATCGCAGGCTTGCGTTTCAAGGTCGCCGGAAAATCGCTGGCGATCGAACCAACGCTCAATCTGCTGCAAGATGCGGACGGGAAGAAACGCAAGGCGGCGTCCGAAGCGCTGGCCAAGACCTTCAAGGAAAATTTGCGGCCGTTTGCGCTGATCACCAATACCCTTGCCAAAGACAAGGAAATTTCCGATCGCTGGCGTGGCTTCAAGGACATCGCCGACGCACGCCATCTCTCGAATCGGGTTGAACGCGAGGTGGTGGAAGCGCTGGTAGCGGCCGTGCGCGCCGCTTATCCGAAACTGTCGCACCGGTACTATGCACTGAAGGCCAAATGGTTCGGCAAGAAAAGCTCTGCCGCATTGGGACCGTAACGCGCCGCTGCCAAAGGTCGCCCAGCGCACAATTCCATGGAGCGATGCCCGCGCTACAATTCTTACTGCCTACGGCGCCTTTTCCCCAAAGATGGCTGAGGTCGCCGATCAGTTTTTTACACGGAACTGGATCGATGCCCCGGTACGTCCGGGAAAGCAGCCAGGCGCCTTTGCGCACCCGACGGTGCCATCGGCACATCCGTATGTTCTGCTCAATTACATGGGCAAACCGCGCGACGTGATGACGCTCGCACATGAGCTCGGCCATGGCGTGCATCAGGTGTTGGCGGCGCCAAATGGCCCCCTGATGGCGCCGACACCGCTTACGCTCGCCGAAACGGCGTCAGTGTTCGGAGAAATGCTTACCTTCAAGAAGCTGCTTGCGCAGACCGATAAGAAACAGCGCAAGGCCATGCTCGCCGCCAAGGTCGAGGACATGATCAACACGGTGGTGCGGCAAGATGCGTTCTACAGTTTTGAGCGCAAGGTGCACGGTGAGCGCCGCAACGGCGAACTGACCGCCGACAAGATTTGTGAGTTATGGATGTCGGTGCAGGCTGAAAGCCTGGGGCCGGCGATCGAGCTCAAGCCCGGCTACGAAACTTTTTGGGCCTACATCCCTCACTTCGTGCACTCGCCATTCTACGTCTATGCCTATGCATTCGGCGATTGCCTGGTGAATTCGCTCTATGCGGTCTACGAGAAATCCGCGAGCGGCTTTGCCGAGCGCTATCTTGAGATGCTTTCGGCTGGTGGCACCAAGCATCATACCGAATTGCTGGCGCCGTTCGGTCTCGATGCGCGCGATCCGAAGTTCTGGGACGGCGGGCTGAGCGTGATCGCCAGTCTGATCGGTGAACTGGAGGCGCTGGAATAGCCGGGGCGGGCCTTATCTTTGCAGCTGAAGCTGATTAGATGATGGGGGTGAACCCACCCATGTCTCCCACAGACCGCGAAAAGAACCGGTTCTCCGCCCGCGCCAAGCGCTACGCTAAGGTCGGCACCCAGCTCGGCGGCACTGCTGCACGCTTTGCGGGTGCGCGGTTCTTCGGCGTGCCGCTTGATCGAGCGGCCAATGCGCTCGAACTTACTGCGGCGCTGGGAGGGCTGAAGGGCCCTATCATGAAGGTGGCGCAGCTGCTCGCCACCATTCCCGATGCGCTACCGCCGGAATATGCCAACGAATTGATCAAGCTGCAAAGTCAGGCGCCGCCGATGGGTTGGGCCTTCGTCAAGCGGCGCATGAGCGCCGAGCTTGGAGCCGATTGGCAGAAGAAATTTTCCGAATTCGAACACCACCCAGCCGCCGCCGCTTCGCTCGGGCAGGTTCATCGCGCGTGCGCGCTCGACGGCAAAGAGCTGGCCTGCAAGCTGCAATATCCGGACATGCAGTCGGCGGTCGAGGCCGATCTTCGGCAGTTACAGTTACTGTTCGCCATCCGCAAACGCTTCGATCCGGCCATCGATACCAGCGAGATCGCGGTCGAGATCGCGGCGCGTCTGCGCGAGGAGCTCGACTATGTCCGTGAGGCGAGGCACGTGGCACTCTACCGAAACATGCTGAAGGACGAAGACGCGATCCGCGTGCCGGAAGTTTGGCCCGAACTGTCAACCGGCCGGCTACTCACGCTCGATTGGCTCACCGGGCGCAAGCTGCTCGAACACAAGGGCAATGCGCTCGAAACGCGCAACCGACTTGCCACAGCGATGTTCACTGCCTGGTGGTTTCCATTCAGCCGCTTCGGTATCATTCATGGTGATCCGCATCTTGGCAACTATACCGTCTTCGACGATGCCAAGGGAAAACCCGCCGGCATCAACCTGCTCGATTACGGCTGCATCCGGATCTTCCCTCCGAGCTTTGTCGGCGGCGTGGTCGACCTCTATCGCGGATTGTTACATGGCGATGACGATCTCGTGGTGCATGCTTACGAGACTTGGGGCTTCAAGCGGCTCAACCGTGAGCTGATCGATGCGCTCAATATCTGGGCACGGTTCATCTACGGCCCGCTTCTCGACGACCGCGTGCGGACCATCGCCGATGGTGTGAAGCCCTCCGCATATGGCCGCAAGGAAGCCTTTCGGGTGCACCAGGCGCTCAAAGCCAGAGGCCCCGTTACGGTGCCGCGCGAATTCGTCTTCATGGACCGTGCGGCCATCGGCCTTGGCGCGGTTTTCCTGCACCTGGCAGCGGAACTCAATTTCTACCGCTTGTTCAACGAGGCGATCGAGCGCTTTGCGGTCGACGAGGTGGCTGCGCGGCAAAGCGCCGCGCTCGCCAAGGTTGGCTTGCAACCGTCCACCAAAGGCTGAGTCCGGCGGCGTTGCCCTTGAGCCCTAATTGCGCTAACCCCTCTGCGCCCGCCTTTTTGTGCAACTCGGAGAGCTTCCCCCATGGCCGACCACGGCACCGTCGAATACGCCACCGCCACCGGCAACGACTATTCCGCGCATGAGCAAAGCTTATGAGCGCTTCGTCCATTTCACTCTTGTCGGCATCCTCTATGTAGTGACCATCCTCTTCGGCCTGGCGACTGGCGGCGTGATGGGGCACTGGTTTCTGGCGGCGTCGATCTTCGTCATCGGGTTGCTGGGCGTCATCCCCGGTCTGCTCAGCGGAGCGACGACCCCGAGCTACGTCGCCTTCGTGATCTGTTTTCTGATCTTTGCCTTCACCGGACTGTCGCCGCACTGACGGAATTTACGGCCGGGCGGGGAGGCGCGAATGCGAATTGCCGTACCGCGAGAAACCGACGGCGGTGAACCGCGCGTCGCGGCTACACCGGACACGGTCAAGAAACTCAAATCGTTCGGCGCCGACGTCGCGGTTGAGCGCGGAGCCGGCATCGCTTCCGGAATTCCGGATACCGAATTCGAAGCGGCCGGCGCGCAAATTGCCGACGGCGTCACCAAGGACGCCGATATCGTCCTGAAAGTGCGGCGGCCGGCGCCCAATGAATTGCCGACCTACAAGAAGGGTGCGCTGGTCATCGCGATAATGGATCCTTACGGCAACGAAGCTGCGCTCAAGCAGATGGCCGATGCCGGCATTTCTGCTTTCGCGATGGAGCTGATGCCGCGCATCACCCGTGCGCAGTCGATGGATGTGCTCTCGAGCCAGGCCAATCTCGCAGGCTACCGCGCGGTGATCGATGCCGCCGAGGAGTATGGCCGTGCGCTGCCGATGATGATGACGGCGGCCGGGACCGTACCCGCCGCGAAGGTATTTATTATGGGCGTGGGCGTTGCCGGCCTGCAGGCGATCGCGACCGCGCGTCGCCTCGGTGCCATTGTCACAGCGACGGATGTGCGTCCCGCCACCAAGGAACAAGTGGAAAGCCTTGGGGCCAAGTTCCTCGCCGTTGAGGACGAGGAATTCAAAAATGCGCAGACCGCCGGCGGCTACGCCAAGGAAATGTCGAAGGAATACCAGGCCAAACAAGCGGCGCTAGTCGCCGAGCATATCAAGAAGCAAGACATCGTCATCACCACGGCGCTGATCCCGGGACGGCCGGCCCCGCGCCTGATCTCCAAGGACATGGTTGCATCGATGCGGCCGGGCTCCGTGATTGTCGATCTTGCGGTCGAACGCGGCGGCAATGTCGAAGGCGCGCGTGCCGGCGAGGTAGCGCAAGTCGGTGGCGTCAAGATCGTCGGTCATCTCAATGTGCCGGGACGGCTGGCGGCATCCGCTTCGTCGCTTTACGCCAAGAATCTGCTGACCTTCGTCGAGACCCTGATCGACAAGAAAGAAAAGAAGCTCGCGGTCAATTGGGACGACGAACTGGTCAAGGCGACGCTGCTCACGCGCGACGGCGCGATCGTGCACCCGAATTTTCAGCCGAAGACGGCGGCCTGAGGAGATCCGACATGGAACATGTGGCAACCGCGGTCGATCCCTTCGTGTTCCGGCTCTCGATTTTCGTGCTGGCGGTGTTCGTCGGCTACTACGTCGTGTGGTCGGTGACGCCGGCGCTCCATACTCCGCTGATGTCGGTGACCAACGCGATCTCCTCGGTGATCGTCGTTGGCGCGCTGCTCGCGGTCGGTGTCGCACTGGTCGCGAACGACAACGGCCCGTTGTGGGCCCGCGCGCTCGGTTTCGTCGCGCTGGTCTTTGCTTCCGTCAATATCTTCGGTGGCTTCCTGGTCACCCAGCGCATGCTGGCGATGTACCAGAAGAAAAAGAAATGAGAGCAGCATGAGCCCGAACCTCGTCGCGCTGCTCTATCTGGTCGCCGGCGTCCTTTTCATCCTGGCGCTGCGCGGCCTGTCGAGCCCGGATTCCAGCCAGCGCGGCAATCTGTTCGGCATGATCGGCATGACCATCGCCGTGCTGACCACGCTCGGTGCGCATCCGCCGACGGATGGGCTATCCTGGGGGCTGGTGATCGGCGGTATCGCGCGTCGGCGGCGGCGTCGGCGCGGTGATCGCGCGCCGCGTGCCGATGACGTCGATGCCGGAACTGGTGGCCGCCTTCCACTCGCTGGTCGGCATGGCGGCGGTGCTGGTCGCGGCCGGTGCCTTCTATGCCCCGGCCGCCTTCGATATCGGCACGAAGGCCATATTCACGGCGCCAGTTTGATCGAAATGTCGCTCGGCGTTGCCATCGGCGCCGTCACCTTCACCGGCTCGGTGATCGCGTTCCTGAAACTGTCCGGCCGCATGAGCGGCAAGCCGATCACGCTGCCCGGCCGCCACTTCATCAATCTCGCGCTCGCCGCGGCGCTGATCTTCTTCGTCTATGGCTTCTTCGTTTCGCAGAGCGTTATGGACTTCTGGCTGATTGTCGCGCTCTCGCTCACGCTTGGCATCCTGATCATCATTCCGATCGGCGGCGCCGATATGCCGGTCGTCATCTCGATGCTCAATTCCTATTCGGGATGGGCGGCCGCAGGCATCGGCTTCACGCTCGGCAACTCGGCGCTGATTATCACCGGCGCGCTGGTCGGCTCCTCGGGCGCGATCCTGTCCTACATCATGTGCAAGGGCATGAACCGCTCCTTCATCTCGGTCATTCTCGGCGGCTTCGGCGGCGAGACGGCGGGGCCGGGTGCCGGCGCCGAGCAGCGGCCGGTCAAGCTCGGCTCGGCCGAGGACGCTGCGTACATTCTCAAGAATTCGTCGAAGGTCATCATCGTGCCTGGCTACGGCATGGCGGTGGCGCAGGCGCAACACGCGCTGCGCGAGATGGCTGACAAGCTGAAGAAGGAAGGCGTTGAAGTGAAATACGCCATTCATCCGGTGGCGGGCCGCATGCCCGGCCATATGAATGTGCTGCTTGCCGAAGCCAACGTGCCTTACGACGAAGTGTTCGAGCTTGAGGACATCAATTCCGAATTCGCGCAAGCCGATGTCGCCTTCGTCATCGGTGCCAATGACGTCACCAATCCGGCGGCGGAAGACGACAAGATCCTCGCCGATCTACGGCATGCCGGTGTTGCAGGTGTGGAAGGCCGGCACCGTGATGTTCATCAAGCGCTCGCTCGCGTCCGGCTATGCTGGAATCGACAATCCATTGTTCTATCGCGACAACACCATGATGCTGCTCGGCGACGCCAAGAAAATGACCGAAAGCATTGTAAAGGCGATGTGAGCGAACGCTCGCTGCCGCACTGAATTCTTCAAACTAATTCAAATTTGAAAAGTCACGCAATCGTCTCGTTAACCGCGGAAGGAGCTCGTCTGAGGATTGTGCGTCGCGAGGTGTAGACGACCGTCGTGCAATAAATGTTTTATGCGGCTCTGGAAATTGCCGCAACGGCAGATTTCGGGGAGGGACGGGACCATGATCGACGACAACAACGACGAACGTCGGGGCGAGATTGTTCAATTCGGGCGCAGGCCAATTCCGCCGCGTGCCTGCGTCGTCGAGAACAAGACTCATGTGCGGATGTTTTTGGCCGACATGCTCGACGAGCTCGGCTTCATCGCGCGCGAGGCCGACACGGTCGATATCAGGGCAGTCGCTGCGTGACTTCCGGCCGGATCTGATTGTGCTCGGACCGCTCGGCGGCTGGGCTCGAAGTGCGGTCGCTTCTACGAACGCTGCAGGCGCAAAACTACGGTGGTGCGGTCATGCTATTCGGCGGCCGCAGCTCGGCGGCTCTCATCCGCAGCCATGAATTCGGCGAGCAGGCAGGGCTGGCAATGCTGCCTCCGCTGGGAACGCCGTTTCGCAAGCGCGACCTCGATACAAATCTTGCACGGTTTCTTGCCGGTCCGGCCGGCACCACCGCTACCGATCGATGTCGATGAGGCGCTGTGCAACGGCTGGCTGGAACTGTGGTACCAGTCCAAGATCGATCCAAAGTCGCTGGTGCCGGGCGGCGCCGAGGCGCTCGTTCGCGTTCGTCATCCCACCTGGGGCGTCGTGCCGCCGGCCTATTTCATACCGGCTGCCAACGATCCCTATCTTCATGGGCTGTCGCAGTTTGTTATTGCGCGGGCGCTTGCGGATTCCATGCAATTCGCGGCCGCCAATCATCAGGTTCAAATCTCCATACCGCTGCCGTTGCTGGCGCTGGAAGATATGCAATTCATCGACCGGATGATGGAGCATCTTCCGGAAAAAGTCCGGCAGAATGGCTTTTTGATCGCGGTTGATTGCGTCGATCTGGTCAACGATCTCGCACTCGTGCGGCGCATTGCCGGTCAACTCGCGTCGCGAAATATCGGGATTGCCATCAACGACATTGATGCGCAAGGCGCATCGCTCGCCGGCCGCCGTGAACTGCCGGTCGTCGAGATGAAGGTCGATCGCAAATTCATTCGCGGTTGCGCCGACGATCGGATCAAGCAGGCGCATTGTGCTGAAATTGTAGCGATCGCGCGCGACACCGGCGCCAGGTCGGTGGCCGAAGGCGTGGAGACGCAGTCGGATTTTCTCGTCGTTCGCGATCTCGGCTTCGACCTGCTGCAAGGCCACATGTTTGCCAAGCCGATGGCGCCTCGCAAATTCGAGCGGGCGATGCTGGCTCGCCGCTACGCCTGCGGTGGCTTGACGCCTACCGCAGCTCCGGCGCGCCGCGTTCCGCTATCTTCTTGCCCAGGGAAACAGGACGGCCGGGAAATCGGCCGCAGAGCGGCGCTCTTTCTCTCTGCGGCGGGAGCGTTGGCGGCGGGCTTCCCTGCGGTTCGACGACCTTGCGGTAGAGATGCCAGGTGGCGTGGCCGAGCACCGGCATCACTATCGTCAGCCCAATAAAAAATGGCAATCGAGCCGACGACCAACAGGGCGCCGACGATCAGGCCCCACACCGCCATGGTCAAGGGATTGCGAACGACCGCGCGAATCGACGTCAGCAAGGCGACAGCGGCACCGACGTCGCGATCGAGCAGCAACGGGAATGACACCGCGCTGATCGTGAGCACCAGAAGTGGCGAAGAGCAAACCCACGCCGTTTCCGACAATAATAAGCATCCAGCCGGCGCGCGTCGTGAGCACGTCGTGAAGGAACGCGTCGATCGAGGTTGGCGATGCATAGCCGAAAGTGGCGATATAGATTGCGTTCGCGACCGCCACCCAAATGCCGAAAATAACAAGCAGCAGAAATCCCAGCGCGGCGATGGCGCCAATCGATGACGATTTAAATACGTCGAAGGCGTGCGCTGCGGACGTGTCGAGACCGGCTTCCCTGCGGCGGCTCAACTCGTAAAGGCCGAGCGCGGCGACCGGCCCAACCAGGGCAAACCCGCTCGCCAGTGGATAGAGCAGCGGGAGTACCGAATAGCCGAACGCGAGCCGCGCCAATACGAAGCCGACGACAGGGTAGACAATGCAAAGGAACATGGCATGCGTCGGCATCGCATAAAAATCGTCGATGCCCTTGGCCAAGGCATCGCGCAAGTCAGCCACGCTGATTTTTCGGATCGCAGGTTGCGCGGGTCGTGTCCCGGCGCCAATCAGGATATTTGAATATGCCATGACGTCACCTCCCGCGGCTCGTGGCCCGGACGGCGTGGCGCCTTGAGACGGAATCGGAACCTGATTTACCGGCTCTTGATCGCATCACGTCATGAGCCATCCGCAAACAGTATAGCGCGCCCGGACTACGACGGTTGATCACAAATGCGCGCGCGAGCCGCGCCTGCGGTCAGACCGGCGTTTGCGAGGGTAGCGGAAGCGCACAATGCACGCGAATTCCGTCCGGTGCGTAATCGATTTTGCTCTTGGCCTGAATTTGCCCGGGCAGCACGAAAGCCAGGAGCCGTGAGCCGAATCCTTGCCGGAGGGGTTGCGCGACCGGCGGTCCGCCGCTTTCCACCCAGTCGAAGGCAAGCGTCCGGCGGGTGGCGTCGATCGTCACACTCCACGTCACTTCGACTTTGCCTCCAAAAACCGACAGCGCGCCATATTTCGCCGCATTGGTGGTGAGCTCGTGGATCGCCATGCCGAGTGATACAGCGAGCTGCGAAGACAGAGGAACTTCCGGTCCGCTTAGCACGATGCGCGCGTTGCTGCCGTCATCGAAGGCATCGAGTTCGCTCCGCAAAATGTCGCCGAAGTTGACCGCGCGCTGATCGTCGGCAAGAAGCAGATGCGTCTTGGAAAGCGATTGTATACGGCCGAACAGCGCTGTCTTGAAATCCTCGATGTTATCGACCGCACGTGCGGTCGAGCCCATGATCGCCTGCACTGTGGCGAGCGTATTCTTGACGCGATGATGCAGTTCCCGGATCAGGAGGGCCTGCTGTTCCTCGGCGTGCTTACGATCGGTGATGTCCACCAGCATGTTCACAGCCCCGATCAGCTTACCCGCCTCGTCATGAATTGGGGTCGGATAGGGGATAAACGGCACGCGCGTTCCGTCCGGCCGTTCAGCCGCAGCCTCCATGCCGCGTACCGCGCGATCTTCCTTGAGTGCCACCGCCATCGGGCATTGGTCGTGCGGCAACGGGGTGCCGTCCGGCCAGAACAGCTTCCAGGAACCGCACCATTCGCTTGAGCCGAGCCGAGGCCGATGGCCCCACAAAACTGCGGCGGCGTCGTTGTAGTAGGTGATCCGCCCGGCGGCATCGGTGGTGTAGACCGCCGCGGGCAGCGCATCGAGCAGCTCGCGGAACCGGCGTTCGCGTTCCCGCAACGTCGCCTGCGAACGTGCACTTTCGATCGTAACGACGTTGTCTCCGGGCGCCGCCTCGCCGAACCCCGCGACAGCCCGGTCAAATTCGCTTTCCAGAAATCCGATCGCCTGGTCCATTTCCGCAGGGGCCCCGCAACGCAATACAAGGTCTGATTGCTTCATACTGGGCAATCTATCGACCCATAGCGGAAACTCGCCTCTGGTCAAAAGGTTGCGTGCTTCGAGGCAAATTTTCAGCCGTTTGGTGGCGTAGCCTAAATAGACTCTGCACAGCCGCATCCGGTGGCAGGAATTTGAGTGCGATCAAAGACTTCGTACCATCACATAGGCGTCGACGGTGCCCACCCGCGGGTGCCGGAAAGCCCCAGGCAGCCGCCCGGCGATGGCGAACCCGAGGCTCTGCCATAGTCGCACCGCGCGATCGTTCGACGCGATTACGAAATTGAACTGCATGGCTGTGAAGTTTCGCTCGCGCGCCTGCTCCAGCGAATGCGTGCACATAGCTCGCGCAATGCCGCGCCCAAACGCCTCCGGCGCGACGATGTAACCGCAATTGGCCACATGGGCTCCGCCGCCGCGGTTGTTGGCGCGCAAGTAATAGGTCCCGACAATCTTACGGGCGTCATCGGCCACGAATACGGCGTGGCCGGGTGAGCACCAGTAGGCGAGCGCATCGGACCGCGAGATGTCACGTGGAATCGGGTAGGTCTCACCGGCGCGGAAAGTCGGTTCCAAAATGCGCCAGATGGCGTCGTCGTCGCGGGCCTCGGAGGGGCGGATCAGCATTACGCAAGGCCGTCAGGGAGCGGCCGTTTTGATCATGACCAGGTCCATCTGGCCGTTGAAGGACCGCAACTCTCCGGCGGAAATTGGGACCGCGCTTCCTTGTTCGTCGAGCGCATACGGCTGGAACCCCGCATTGAAAAGCTGGTCGAGCATGTCATGACCTGCTAACCCGCCGGCGCTGCTGAGATCTGGAGAATATTCCAGGATCACCGCATTGGTGCGTTCAAGTGTTTTCACCGCCCCGGCAATGACGGCCGGCTCGTACCCCTCGACATCGATCTTGAGGACGCTCACCGGCCGGTCGGCGAGGCCCAGTTGGTGGAGGGCATTGTCGAGGTCGACGATCGGCACCATACGTGAGCCGTAGCCGTAGTCGGTCAGCAACGAGTGACGGCCGTAATTGGAAGACTTGTAGCGGTGCAGGCGGGTGTTGCCGGATCGGGCGCCGACGGCTGCATTGCTGACAATGGCATTTTCGATACCGTTCGCGGTTAGATTGCGCTCAAGCAACCAGGCATTGAACGGATCGGGTTCGAACGCCACCACGGTCTCGACCGAAGGATGCTGTGCGGCATGTACGGCATGCCACCCCAGATTGGCGCCTACGTCGATGAAAATTCCCGGTCGCGCGCCGCTGAGATATTTTTCGAGCCAGCGGCTGGGGATCGGTTCGTGCGTGCCGTATTTGGCGATATGGCGTCCGATCAAGTCGCGGTAGTGCACGAAAAATTTCAAACGCGAGCCGGCCGCGCGGACCCCGAAGGCCGGACGCCACGGCATCAACCATGCGGCCAGGAATGCGGCTGTGCCGGCGATGCGCGGGACGCGGATCATCAGCCGGCGTCGCTCGCACCGTCATGCGCGAGATGCGGTGAAAAAATCACGCTCACTCGGCCGCCTCGTGCACCGCTCCATGCGCCAGCATGGGATTGAGCTCGCAGGCTTCTTCCCAGCTGAGAACATTGAGCGACTTCACGAGCTTGCCGACGCCGTCGGTCTGGGCGCACAACAAACCAAGCTCAATAATCTCTTCGTCGCTGAAATGTTTAGATAGGTCCTGGTAAACTTCATCCTTGTCGATGGCGTGCTCGCCCTGCTTGAACAAATCAGCGTAACGCAGCGCAGCCTTTTCGCGCGGCGTAAAATGCTTGCTATTCTCATAGGTGAACAGGTCGTTGATCATCTCCTCGGTCAACCCTTCGGTCTTTGCGACGTTGGAGCGCACGGTCGAGCAATAACCGCACTGGTGCGCAACGGAAATCTTGATCCTGCACATTTCCTTGAGCTTGTGCGGAAGTACCCCCTGGTAAAGCACTTTATTCCAGTATTCGACCCAGCCTGTGCCGACCTGGCTGCGCGTCATGATGCTGACGACGCGTGGATCTGGCGCGCCGGTGCGCTTAGCGGATTCGATCAATTCGCGAGTATGGGGTGTCTTTTCATTTTCTTCGATGTAGCGCAGACGCGGCATGGTGGGCCTCCCGGGCGGTTTTCGTAAGGCTAGGAGGATCGGGTGGCGGCGGCAACCCGAACAGCAAACTCCCGTGTTATGAGAAAAGCATGAGCACTCTGAAATGGCTCCTTTTGATCGCTGCACTTGCCTACGGCGGATTGCTGGCATTGATGTATATGTTCCAGCGCGCGCTGATGTATTTTCCCGATTCCGCTCGTACGCCGCCGGCTGCAACCGGCCTGGCGCAAGCCGAGGAAATGACTCTCACCAGCACCGACGGTGAAAAGCTGATCGCCTGGCACGTGCCTCCGCAGGGGACAGAGCCGGTGGTGATCTATTTTCAGGGCAATGCCGGTGCGCTTGATCTACGCGCAGAGCGCTTCAAATGGTTGATCGCTGATGGCACCGGCCTCGTGGCGCTCTCCTATCGTGGCTATGGCGGCTCGACCGGTACGCCAAGCGAAGCCGGGCTGATCAGTGACGCCGCGGCGGCTTACGATTTTGCTACCGCCCGCTATCCGGTGGAACGGATCGTGTTATGGGGCGAGTCGCTCGGAACCGGGGTTGCTATTGCTCTCGCCGCCGGACGCGAGATCGGCGGGCTTATTCTCGACGCGCCTTTTACATCTATTGCCGACGTCGGAGCGGCCGCCTATCCGTTCGTGCCGGTTCGCTTGTTCATCAAGGATGCCTTCCACTCGGATGAGCGCATTGCCCATGTGAAAGCGCCGGTGCTGGTGCTGCATGGTGAGCGCGATCGTGTCGTGCCGATAGCGTTCGGTGAAAAGCTTTTTTCGCTTGCAAACGAGCCGAAACGAATGGTGCGCTTCCCGCTAGGCGGACATGTCGATCTTGACGACCATGGCGCCGCGGCGGCGGTAAAGGAATTTCTCGCGAAGCGTTAGCTAAGCGTGGGCTTAAGCGGCGCGGGTCTGATCTGGTTTTGGGCTGCTTGCGCAGACGAAGTACTGCCCTCCCATCGGAAGCCAGCGAAGATATTTCTCAAACGGGCGAAGCGCCGCAAGCGGCTGCGGGAAAAACAGGCAATAGCTCAATTCGTCGATGTTGAGATGCTCATTACGCATGCGAGCGATTGTCTCGCGCATGCTCAGCAGCACAGCATCTGAGTCGAACGGACAATTTTTGACCAGATGACGCGTGACCGGATTGATCGGATTGTGCTCGAAGATGATGAAATGTCCACCTTCCTTCAGGCGCCGGTAGCAATAGCGGATCGCTATCTGCCGATCCTGCGGCGGGACATGATGAAAGACGCAGGAAGCAATCACCAGATCGAATTTTGAATCGGGACTGAGCTCTTCCATCGACACGAAGCGACAGGTCGGATTTTGGTCGCGTGCGATCGCGAGACTTTCGGCAGAAGGGTCGCAGCCGACAATGTCGGCCCCCGGAAAAATCTCCCGCAGGTGCGGCATGCTGCGGCCGATGCCGCAACCGAAATCGAGGACAGTATCGACCTGGCCAACCAGTTGCTGTGCGAGCTCGATTTTGTAACGGGCGAAATAGTTGCTGTCGCCGTCGAAGAAATTCGTCTGCGCCGCGAGAATGGCCTCGTATTGCCCGGCATATTGGTCGAAATCGACACGTTCCACGCGGCCGCCTCCTGCGAGGACAAACGGTCGTTGCCCGGCCAGAAAATGAGTCCATGCCGCGCCCGCATATCCGAGGCGAGGGATACGTGAACAAAAATAATAAACAGTTGCGTGAATGAGCCTGAATCGACCGGCCGCGCAGATGCACAGCGTTTATTGCCAATTTTTGAGACGAAAAAGGCCCAAAAAACAATAGCGCGGGCTGCCTGAGGCCCGCGCCACCATCAACTCGAAATCGTTGAAGCGAAACCGCGATCAGCCGAAACGCGGTGGGCCGCCACGGCCACGGCCGCCACCACCAGGGCCGCCAGCACCACCGGCGCCGGGAACGACGCGGGGCTTCATCGGCAGCAGGCCTTCACGCTGCATCTTCTTGCGCGCGAGCTTGCGGGCCCGGCGGATCGCTTCCGCCTTTTCCCGTGCCTTCTTTTCCGATGGTTTTTCGTAATGACCGCGAAGCTTCATCTCGCGGAAAATGCCCTCGCGCTGCATCTTCTTTTTCAGCGCCTTCAGGGCCTGGTCGACGTTGTTGTCGCGAACGAGAACTTGCACGCTTGCTCCTTCGTTGTTGGTCCGACGGGTTAAGGCAAAAGCCCCGAAAACGGGGGCTTTGAGTCGGGCGGCTCTAGCAGAAAAGGCGTTAAGAGTCCATTCGAGCGGCGTCAACGGTGCCTGCCGTACGGTCATTTCCTATATGGGAAGAGGGGTTAGCGGTTGCCAGCAGCTCACCGCGACCAAACCCGTGTGACATGCCCCATCTTGCGCCGCGGGCGTGCCTCGCCCTTGCCGTAGATGTGCACCGAGGCTCCCGGTACGGTCAGCCAGCGTGCGGCGTCATTCACTTCCGCGCCGATCAGGTTCACCATCTCCACGCGCTGGCCGAGCCGCACGGGCTTGGCCAGCGGCCAGCCTGCAATCGCGCGGATATGCTGTTCGAATTGCGAGACGGTCGCGCCGTCGATCGTCCAGTGGCCGGAATTGTGCACGCGCGGGGCGATCTCATTGACCAGCACGACTCCGCCGCCGGCCCTTGCGCACCACGAACATTTCCACGGCCAGCACGCCGACATAGTCGAAAGCCTTGGCGATGCGGGTCGCGATCTGGCGCGCCTCGCGCGCGAGCGCCGGTGTCACCTTCGCCGGCACGCGCGAGATTTTCAGAATATGATCGCGATGCTCGTTTTCGGTCACTTCGAAACATTCGACCTTGCCGTCGCGTGCGCGTGCGGCGACCACTGAAACCTCGCGCTCGAAATCGATGAAGCCTTCCAGGATGCAAGGCGCATTGTGTACCGAGCGCCAGGCCGCGACCGCATCGCCGCCTTTGGCAATCTTCGCCTGGCCCTTGCCGTCATAGCCGAGCTGGCGGGTCTTGAGCACAGCAGGCAAGCCGACCGCTTTCACCGCGTCGGCCAATTGCGTGGCGCTGTGAACCGGCGCGTAGGGCGCGGTCGCAATCTTCAGTCGCGCTGATGAAATTCTTCTCGACGAGCCGGTCCTGTGTCGTCTCCAGCACTTGCGGGTCAGGCAGCACCGGCTTCCGCTGGGCGAGGAATGCGGCGGTCTTGGCCGGCACGTTCTCGAATTCATAGGTGATGACGTCGACAGCGCCGGCAAAGCGCCCGAGCGCGGCTTCGTCTTCGTAAGGCGCACAGGTGCCCGCATGTACCACATCGAACGCGCAGGAGTCCTTTTCGGGCGAATAAACGTGGCAGCGCAAGCCCAGGGGCGCTGCCGCGAGTGCGAGCATGCGCGCGAGCTGGCCGCCGCCGAGAATACCGATGGTGGCGCCGGGCTTGAGCAAGGTTCAATCTTTGGGCCGTTTGGCCACGGCCTTGGTCTGGCGCGCGCGCCAGGCGTCAAGCCGCTTGGCGATCCTTGCATCCGACAGCGCCAGCACGGCGGCCGCAAGCAGCGCGGCGTTGATTGCGCCCGCCTTGCCGATGGCGAGCGTACCGACCGGGATCCCGCCCGGCATCTGCATGATCGACAGCAGCGAATCCTTGCCCTCCAGCGCATGCGTGTTCATCGGCACGCCGAACACCGGCAGCGGTGTCATCGATGCAGCCATGCCGGGCAGGTGGGCGGCGCCGCCGGCGCCGGCGATGATCACCTTGAAGCCGTTTTTGCGCGCGCTGCCGGCGAAATCGTAGAGCCGCTTGGGGGTGCGGTGCGCGGAGACGATGCGCGCTTCGTAACCGATCCTGAGCGCATCAAGTGCTTTTGGCGGCATGCTTCATCGTGGCCCAGTCGGACTGGCTGCCCATGATGATCGCGACCGGTTTTGACGCCATTTTGCTCCCCGAATCCGCTATACCCCTGCGGAAGGAAGCGGCGGATTATAGGTTGAGGCTCCCCGCTGGCAAGGCGAAAGGGGTATTCTCGGTCGCAAGGTTAAGATTCGCGAGGGGCTGAAACATGGGCTCTTCAGCACGCCGAAGCACGGTGCACATGACGAATTTCCGCCAGCAGCTCCACTGCTGGCCGAGATCGAGCGGCTCAAGCGCGAGATTGCCGTTGCGCGCGCGCGCATTGGGGAGCTGGAGGCGCGTGCCGATATCGATCCGTTGCTCGATATCCTCAACCGCCGCGGGTTCGAGCGCGAACTCAAGCGCGCGCTTGCGTACGTCAAGCGCTACGGCACACAGGCCGCGCTGATGTTCATCGACCTCGACGGCTTCAAGGCAGTCAACGACCGCCATGGCCATGGCACCGGTGACGCCCTGCTCAAGGCGGTAACGCGAGAGCTCGTCGCCCATGTGCGTGCCTCCGACGTCGTCGGGCGGCTGGGCGGCGACGAATTCGGCGTAGCTGATCTGGCGGGTCGACGAGGTGCAAGCCTCAGCGAAAGCGCGCGAGCTGGAAGTGCTGATCGGAAAGGTTGGCGTTATGCACGGGCAAGGCGCAGGTCCAGGTCGGCGCCAGCGTGGGAACGGCGCCGCTTCTTCCGGACGCCACCACCGCCGAGGACTGATCGAAGCCGCCGATCGTGCGATGTACGCGCGCAAGGACGAAAGAAGGGGGTAGCCGCTTTCGCCTATCGTCGCGCCTCCACGGTGACGGACTCGAGTGGCAATCCCTACGCAATAATATCCGGCGTGAGCTGATCCTCGATACGGCGGATCTTGTCACGCAGACCAGTTTGCGCTTCTTCAGCCGCTGTACCTGGATAAGGTCGGAACCGGGAGAGGTAATCAGGGCCGCGATGGCCGCGTCGAGGTCGCGGTGTTCCTGCAGCAGGCGCGCCAGCTGCTCCCGCAACGCGCGTTCTTCCTCGTCAGTCATTGCCACCGCTGGTTTGCTTGCTTGGCCGGGCCGTCTCGGCAAAAGCGCGCCAATTATTGCGTTTTCCACAAGGGCGTTCAAGCGTGTCGGAAAATCGACGCCAATCAAAGGCTTTGCGCCGGTTTGCCGCAGCGCGAAGGCGGGTGTACCGTCGCTCTTGTGGTGAGTCTGCGCTACACTTAAATCGTAGAGAGCCACTGATTGAGGAGACATACCGCATGTCGATGCAATCGCACCTTGCGGAATTGGAAAGACGACATCAGGCACTCGAAGACGAAATCACCGAATGCCTGACCCATCCAGCGGTCGATGATCTGAGAATAGTGGAACTCAAACGTCGCAAATTGCAAGTGAAGGACGAGATCGAACGGCTGCGCCATAACGGCCACGCCAGCGTGCACTGACCGGCTCGATCTCAGGCCAAATTTTTTGCTACGCGCCGAACTCGGGTATACCCGAGTTTGGCTGTTATTTTTTGCAGGGGCCGAAGCTGGCATCCGACTAAGCCCTTTATTTCCCTGGATCAGAAACATCCGACTTCAGCCCCGCGAGGCAGCGATTTTGCGTTATAATTGCCGACAATAAAACTATCCGTCGTGCGGGGAGAGAACGCCATGTTCCGATTTGCCGCTGCCGTCAGTGTCGGCGTTTGCCATAGTGCTGGCGTGCCGTGGTCGACGCTGCCGGCGCCGACTATCCGGCGCGTAACGTCACGCTGGTGGTGCCTTATCCGCCGGGCGGGGGCGTCGACGCCATGGCGCGCGTGGTCGCCGCCAAAGCTGTCCGACGCCTTTCATCAGCAATTCATCGTCGACAATCGGCCCGGTGCCGGCGGCACCATCGGCACCCGCGTGGTCGCGCAGGCGGCGCCCGATGGCTACACGCTGCTGCTCGGCCACACCGGCACCATCTCGATCAATCCCAGTCTCTACGCCCATGCCGGCTACGATCCGCGCAAGGATTTTGCCCCGATCGGGCTGGTCGCGTCGATGCCGGTGGCGTTGCTTGCGCATCCCTCGTTTCCGGCAAAATCGATCGCCGACGTCATCGCTCTGGCCAAGAAAGACCCGGGCAAGCTCAATCTCGGCACCTCGGCGCTCGGCACCGGCGGCTACATGTGTGCCGAGCTGTTCAAGGCCGAGGCCGGTGTGAATGTTGCGATCATTCCGTACAAGGGCACGGCGCCGGTGATGAACGACCTGCTCGGTGGCCACGTGCCGATCGCGTTCGGCGTGCTGCCGCCGGCGCTCGGCAATATCGCAGGCGGCAAGCTGCGCGCCATCGCCGTCACGAGCAAGAAGCGCTTCTCGCTGCTGCCCGATGTGCCGACCTTCGATGAATCAGGGCTGCCCGGCTTCGAAGCCGTGCTGCATTACGGTCTGCTGGCGCCAGCGGGCACGCCGAAGGAGATCGTCGACAGGCTCAACGAGGAACTGCGCAAGCTGGTCGATACCCCCGAGGTGCAGAAGCAAATTCACAACGAGGGCGGCGATCCGATGACCTCGACGCCGGCCGAATATGCCGCCGATATCGACAAGGAAGAAACGAAGTGGGGCGGGCTGGTGCAAGAAGCTTGGGCTTAAGGTGGAGTAGGTGCATGTATCGCCCAAGACCTCGCCCAGTCCCGAGATTGACACTCGTAGCAGCCGTCTGCGGCGCACTGATTGGTAGCATTCGGATCTTGCTCGCGCCGATGACTATCCGAACCGTCCGATCACCCTGATCGTGCCGTTTCCGCCAGGCGGCAGCACCACGGTGATGGCGCGCAACGTCGCTGACAAACTGTCGGCTGCGCTTGGCCAGCAGATCGTGGTGGAGAATCGTGGCGGCGCGGGCGGCACCATCGGCACCCGCTTTGTGGCCAAGGCCGCACCCGATGGCTACACCATTTTGCTGAGCTACACTGCCACGATGGCGATCGCGCCCGCCATGAACGCCAACGCCGGCTACGACCCGCGCAAAGACTTCACGCCGATCGGCATGATTGGCTTTGCCCCGAATGTGCTCGTAGTGCATCCGTCACTGCCGGTGCATTCGATTGCCGAGCTGATCGCCTATGCCAAGGCGGCCCCCGCGCCGCTGCAATACGGCTCGCCCGGAGTCGGCACCGTCAACCATCTCGCCGTCGAATACCTTGCGAGCGAGACGGGTTTGAAGCTTCAGCACGTGCCTTACAAGGGCAATGGTCCGGCCATAAGCGATCTGCTCGGCGGCCATATTCCGATGATGTTCCTTCCGATTCCCGTCGCGCTCGGCAATATCAAGGCAGGAACCTTGCGCGGAATCGCGATCACCAGCGCGAAGCGATCGAGCCTGTTGCCCGATTTGCCGACGCTTGCCGAAAGCGGCGTGCCCGGTTTCGATGCGGCGCTGCGTTATGGGCTGATGGCGCCCGCCGGTACGCCGCCGGCAGTCATCGCGCGGCTTAACAAGGAACTCAACGCCGCGCTTGCGACGGAGGACGTGAAAGAGCGCCTTGCAACTGAAGGCGCCGAATCCCTGCCAGGTACGCCGGAGGCCTACGCCGCGGATGTCGACGGGGACGAAAAGAAGTGGGGCGGGCTGGTGAAGAAGCTGGGACTTAAAGTGGAGTAGGGGTGGATCCCTGCATTCGCGAGGACGAGGTGGGGCTGTGAAAACGCTCGGGCGTGATGTAGAGTCGCGTGCTGCCGTCGTGCAGCCATATTGTCCTGCTGGGATTCGCCAACCGCAAAAGTATACCGTCGAGGCCACCATGAAATTCCGCGCAACGTCCTCGGCATTCAGCGCAGCCGCTGCGATTCCTCGCGGCGCTCTACGTCGCATCCGGCGCGCAGGCCTTCACGATCGAGGACCAGGGTGGCGCACGGAGCGGACAGGCCTTCACGGATCTGGACAAGCCAACCGCGGCGCCGGACCGCCACTCGCCGGTTTCGCCCTTCAACACCGACAACGGCCAGACCTCGGTCAAGCAGGGCAACACCACGTTCCAGTTCGGCCAGCAGCGCTCGTTTAACGAGCGCTACAATACCAACAACCTGTTCGACCCCTACGCCCGCGAAGGCCGCTGAGGGCGTCTCGACGTTTCACCGTTTCCGATTCAGAAACGCCGCGAAGGCCTTCTGCGCCTCGGGGGAAGCCAACCGCGTCTTGAAGGCGTCAACCTCTTCGTCGATGCGTGCCACGATCTCCTCGACGGAGCCGCGCATTAATCGGCGCGCGGTGGCTACGGCTTCGGGTGGCAATGCCGCAATATCGCGTGCAGCAGCGAGCGATTGTGCGTCGAGTTCGGCGGCGGGTACGACCGCGGTGACGATCCCCGCCGTTTTTGCCTCTTCGGCGGAGAGTGATTTGCCCATCACCAGCAGCGAAAATGCGCGCGCGTGTCCCATCAGCCGCGGTGCGATCAGGCTGGAGCCCGCCTCCGGCAGCAGGCCGAGCGAGACGAAAGGCGTGAGCAGCATCGCGGTATCGCTCGCGATCACCTGATCGCAATGCAAGAGCATGGTCGTGCCGATGCCGACTGCGGCGCCGCTGACTGCCGCGACCAGCGGTTTTTCGCAACGGGCCAGCGCATGCAGGAAGCGGACGATCGGCGCACCGAGTGCACCGCTTCGTGCCATCGCGACGAAATCGTTGAGGTCGTTGCCGGCGCAGAAAATATCCGGGGTGCCGGCGATCAGCAGGCATCGCACGGCCTCGCTCCGCGCCGGCATCTTCGATCGCCGCCGCCATCGACTCGTACATCGCGAGCGTCAGCGCGTTTTTCTTCTCTGGCCGGTTGATCCGGATTTTGCGGACGGGGCCTTCGTTGATGATGAGAATGTCGGGCATGGGTTACTCGGTGGCGCACAAGAATGGCAGGCGTATGTCATGGCCTAAGAATGGACAAGGTGATGTATACGCACAATGTTTCACACCGCCTTCGCCATTTCGCGCAGCTTGAATTTCTGGATCTTGCCGGTGCTCGTTTTCGGAATTTCGGCGAACACGACGTAGCGCGGGCATTTGTAGGAAGCCAAATGCTTGCGGCACCACTGCATTAGTTCGTCCGCGCTCGCCTTTGCGTCCGGTTTTAGTTCGATGAAGGCGCAGGGTGTCTCGCCCCATTTGTCGTCGGGTTTTGCGACCACTGCGGCTGCGGCAACCGCGGGATGCTTGTAGAGCGCGTCCTCCACTTCGATCGACGAGATGTTCTCGCCGCCAGAAATGATGATGTCCTTGGAGCGGTCCTTGAGCTGGATGTAGCCGTCGGCGTGCATGACGCCGAGATCGCCGGTGTGAAACCAGCCGCCGGCGAAGGCCTTCTCGGTCGATGATTTATTCTTGAGATAGCCCTTCATCACGACGTTGCCGCGCATCATCACTTCGCCCAGTGTTTCGCCGTCACGCGCAACGGGAGTCATTGCCTCGGGCTCGAGGACATCGAGCGCCTCCAGCGCACTGTAGCGCACGCCCTGGCGCGCCTTCTTTACCGCCTGGTCGGCGGACGAGAGTGCGTTCCAGCTCGGTATGCCAGTCGTTGACACGGCCGGCCCGTACGATTCGGTCAGACCGTAAAGATGCGTGACATTGAACCCGGCGTCTTTCATCGCGGCGAGCACGGCCTCGGGCGGCGGCGCCGCGGCGGTGAAGAATTCGACCACGTGCGGCAGCGGCATTTTCTCGCTCGCCGGCGCATTGAGCAGCGTCGCCATCACGATCGGCGCGCCGCAAAGATGCGTTACTTTATGTGTGGCGATCGCATCATACATTGCAGCGGCGCGCACCGCGCGCAGGCATACATGTGTGCCGGCCGCGACCGAGATCGACCACGGGAAGCACCAGCCGTTGCAGTGGAACATCGGCAGCGTCCACAGGTACACCGGATGCTTGGCCATGGAGCAGGTCACGACATTGCCGACCGCGAGCAGATGCGCGCCGCGGTGATGATAGACCACACCCTTGGGGTCGCCGGTGGTGCCCGAAGTGTAGTTGAGCGCGATCGCGTCCCATTCGTCGTCCGGCATTTTCCAGACGTAGCCGGGATCGCCCTGCGCAACGAACTCCTCGTATTCGATTTTTCCGAGCCGCTCGCCGGCGCCGGTGTATTCCGGGTCGTCGTAGTCGATGACGAGCGGCTTTACTTTGCAGAGGCCGAGCGCCTCCTTCATCACCTTGGAAAATTCGCGGTCGGTAATCACCACCTTGGCCTCGGCGTGATCGAGCGAGAAGGCGATGATCGGCGCGTCGAGCCGCGTGTTGAGCGTGTTGAGCACGCCTTGCGTACATCGGCACGCCGTAGTGGCACTCCAGCATCGCGGGCGTGTTGGCAAGAAACGCCGAGACGGTGTCGCCGCGCTTGATGCCCCGCTTCGCAAGCGCCGATGCTAGCTGCCGCGCGCGCGCGTAGAACTCGGCGTAACTGCGCCGCATTGGCCCGTGGATGATGGCGGTATGGTTGGGAAAGACGGCGGCCGCGCGCTCGAGAAAGCCGAGCGGCGTCAGCGGCTGATAGTTGGCCGGATTGCGGTCGAGATCGGTGTCGTAGGGCGATTTCGCCATGTCCGTGGTGTCCCCGCTCAGGCGTAGCGTAGCGAAGACGGCAGCCAGTGATCAATCGCCGCATTGTTTGCCCTAGTCTTCAGGGCCGGTTTTGCTCATTCCTCAAGATGGCCTGCGACTGAGCGCCTGGCCGCGGCTCACGAGGCGGTTTTCCCGAGTAGATGCTTGGCGAAATCCGGCATTGTGCGGAACGCCACGTGCAGGTTGTCGTTGAACGAGCCGGTCTGGCAGCCGTGGGAGCGCCAAGCCTTGTTGAGTGCGTCGCGGCTGAACATCGATATATGCCCGTTGCGCGGGCCGACATACCACCAGTTCATGCCGAGCTTGTCGAAATCCTGCGGTTGCACCAGCGTCGAAAATAGAACCAGTCCTGGGTCCGCCAGATTAGCCACAATTGCACCGATGCCTGCGATCGGATCGGGCACGTGCTCCAGTGTTTCGAAGCAGGTGACAAGGTTGAATTTGCCCTCAGGCGGCTTCGCGTATTCCGGTACGAACGGATCATAGGTCGTGGCGACCGGAAATCCCGCCGCCCGCAGTTCGGAGCACAGCACGTCGTTGCCGCCGCCGAAATCGAGCACACGCAATGTCGCCTTGTGAGCGCCGAACACCTGCTGCACCAGGGAAGCATTGCTACGCGGTCGTACCTCCACGTACCCGGGATCGACCGCAAGATAGCCGGTATTATAGATGTGCGTTTTAAAGTCGTCCTGACTCCAGCCGTCGAACGCGTCGGTAAACAAGAAGCCACAGGTGCCGCAGCGTCGGTAATAGACAGGGGTACCCGTGAGCGGCAGTTTCACGCAATCGGGGATCTGACAGTTTCTGTTGAAGTCGACCAGGCCGAAAAGTGGTGCGGGCTGCCGGCATATTTTGCAGGGCGTCGCCTCGGCGGAGGCCGGTTTCAGACTCAGCATCGCCTCATCTTCAGGGCAAGAGCGGCGTAGTCAAGCAAGTGGACGTTTGATCTAGGTCACCCCCGGGCTTGACGCGGGAGGCTAATCTTCTTTGCATCACGGATTGCCGGACTAAGCCCGGCAATGACGGGCTTTGCAAAGCTGCGCGACGACCGCAGAATGGCAGCCGGGGAGGAGAAAATGGACGCCCGTACCAGCCGCTATCACGACGTCTATTCGCATTGGCAAAGCAGCCCGGAGCTGTTCTGGGCGGAAGCGGCGGCGGACATCCACTGGTACGAAAAGCCGAAGAAGATCTTCGACAGGGACGCCGGTATTTATGGCCGCTGGTTCACGGGCGCCACCTGCAATACCTGCTACAATGCACTCGACCGCCACGTCCTCGCTGGCCGTAACGACCAGGCTGCGCTGATCTACGATTCCCCCGTCACCAACACCGTGAAGACCTTCACCTACGGCCGCATGCTGTCCGAGGTGCAGTTGCTCGGCGCCATGCTTCGCGATTTAGGCGTGGAGAAGGGCGACCGCGTCATCATCTACATGCCGATGGTGCCGGAGGCGGTGTTTGCCATGCTTGCCTGCGCGCGCATCGGCGCAATTCACTCGGTGGTGTTCGGCGGCTTTGCGGCAAAAGAGCTGGCCACCCGCATCGAGGACTGCAAGCCGAAGGTGATCCTTTCCGCGAGCTGCGGCATCGAGGGCGCGCGCGTTGTGCCCTACAAGCCGCTGCTGGATGACGCGATCAACCTCGCCAAGCACAAGCCGCAGGCCTGCATGATCCTTCAGCGCCCGCAATGCGAGGCGCCGCTGACCGCCGGCCGCGACCACGACTGGCGCAAGGTGTGGGAGAACGCGGTCAACTATGCCAAGACCAGCGAATGTGTGCCGGTCGCCGCTACCGACCCGCTCTACATTCTCTACACGTCTGGCACGACCGGCATTCCGAAAGGTGTGGTGCGCGACAATGGCGGACATCTGGTCGCGCTCAAATGGTCGATGTCGAATCTCTACGGAATCCAGCCCGGCGAGGTGTGGTGGTCGGGCTCCGACGTCGGCTGGGTGGTCGGCCATTCCTACATCGTCTATGCGCCGCTGTTCCACGGCTGCACCACGGTTCTCTACGAGGGCAAGCCTGTCGGTACGCCCGATGCCGGCGCGTTCTGGCGCGTAATCGCGCAGCACGGTGTGGTGTCGCTGTTCACCGCGCCCACCGCCTTCCGTGCCATCAGGAAGGAAGACCCGAAGGGCGAATTCTTCAAAAAATACGACCTGTCGAAATTCCGCACATTGTTCCTCGCCGGCGAGCGCGCCGACCCGCCAACCATCCAATGGGCGGAGGAAGTGCTCAACGTGCCGGTAATCGATCATTGGTGGCAAACCGAAACAGGTTGGTGCATTGCCGGCAATCCGGTCGGCCTGGGTGCTCTGCCGGTGCGCTACGGCTCGGCCTGCGTGCCGATGCCCGGCTATGCCATCGATATTGTCGATGAGGCGAACAAGGTACAACCGGTGAACAAGATCGGCTCGATTGTGGTGAAGCTGCCGCTGCCGCCGGCATGCTTTCCGACTCTGTGGCAGCAGGACGCGCGCTTCAAGGAAAGTTACCTCGCGGAGTTTCCTGGCTACTACAAGACCGCGGACGCCGGTTACAAGGACGAGGACGGCTACATCTACGTGATGAGCCGCACCGACGACATCATCAATGTCGCGGGCCACCGGCTTTCCACCGGTGGTATGGAGGAAGTCCTGGCCGCGCACCCGGACGTTGCGGAATGCGCAGTGCTTGGCATCAAGGATGACCTGAAAGGCGAGGTGCCCTGCGGGTTCATTGTGCTCAAGGCCGGCGTCAACCGCCCGCCAGCCGAGATAGAGAAGGAAATTGTCGTTCTGGTACGCGAAAAGATCGGCCCGGTGGCAGCGTTCAAGCTCGCCATTACGGTGGCGCGGCTGCCGAAGACGCGCTCGGGAAAAATCCTCCGCGGCACCATCAAGAAGATTGCCGATGGCGAGGTGTGGACGATGCCGGCAACGATCGACGATCCGGCGATTCTGGATGAGATCGGGAGTGCGCTGAAGGGGCACGGGGTGGGCCAGTAGAAATCGTGTCTTCGTCACGAGCCGGGCATCCGCCCCTTGCTCAATATACCTGTATCAATTGCCGCTCAAAACGCGCATAGTGATACGATGCATGGCGACGCAATCGACAGAATGGTGACCTATTCCTTCTGGGGGCTGGGATTACTGATCTCGGCCGGAATAGTCCTCGCGGTTTTTATTTGGTGAGCGCGCCGCCGGCGTGGCTCGCGATCATGCAGTCGCTCTGCTATCGAGGACATTATAATGGTTACACGCACGAAACGCGTGACGCTGACGTTTCAGCACCCCTTTTCGCTCAAAGGCATCGACCGGCGCCTGGCGTCCGGCGATTATGAAGTGGTGACTGACGAGGAACTGATCGAGGAATTGTCGTTCCCGGTCTACCGCCGGGTAGCGACGATGATCTTGCTGCCGTTGGACGTGCGCCGGTCCTCCATCGAAATGGTGACTGTCGAACCCGCTGATCTTGCTGCAGTCCATGAGCAGGATAAAGCGACGGCACCGGCTGCAATCCCTGCTACGAATTCGCGTGCGCCATGAAGGGCGGTCTTGATCGTACCGATTATTCGGTGGTGGTGAAAAACCGCGCTCGCATGCCCAAGCCGTGGCGGTGGGAAATCTACCGGGCCGGACGGACAAGTCCGATCGCCCATTCGGAGGATTATTTCGAGTCGCTGAGTTCTGCGAATCTGCAGGGCAAGGCGGCCCTCGAACAGATGCTGAAGAAATTGAGATTTTAAGGCGCCGCTAATGCGGTTCCTGCGTTATTTGGCGGTCCCCAGCCAATCCTGCCGGTTGCTAGCTACCGCGCGGGAACAATGCGCTCCAATCAATGCCACCGCGCGTGACAAAACGATCACACGAAAAATGAAAATCGATTGACGGGTTGCCTTTGCTGCAATCCGGCCACGGTGCTGCCCTGATTGCCTGTCGGATTTGGCGAACGGGGATCGCAACATGTCTTTTGTCAGTTTACCTGACGTGCCTTCAGCCTCGTTTCGGAACTTTGTTCGGTTGGTTGGGGTCAGTCTGGCGGCAGCAACGCTTGCGGCCTGCGCTCAGTCGTCCGTTGTCAGCAGCAAATCTGAATTGCGTGCCGCCAGTCGACAGGCGTCGGCCGAGTATGATCGTACGGGCGTACCGGTTAAGCTAATAAAACACACGCCGTTTGCGACGGACGGAAATGCGGCCAAAGCGCAATTTGCGTCGCATGGCGTTGCCAGTTTCTACGTAGATGAACAACTGACTGCGAACGGCGAAAATTTCAATCCGAATGAACTAACCGCCGCTCACCCTACGCTGCCATTCGGCACTCGCCTGCGTGTGACAAATGTGGCGACCGGACGGTCCGTGACCGTCCGCGTCAATGACCGCGGTCCCTATGTTCCCGGACGGATTGTCGACGTCTCATATTCTGCGGCTGAAACCTTAGGAATTGTCGAACGGGGTATTGCAAACGTCAAGCTTGATGTCATTCACTAGCCAAACTCAAACGATCGTGGCTGGCGCTCATTCGGTTCATCGATCAGTTTGAGCTGGCGTCGACGCCCTGCCTGAGCTTTATCGCCGCGAAGAATTCCTGCCGAGTTTTAAAGTTGGTGCGGAACACGCCGAGCATCCGGCTTGTCACCATGGTCACGTCCGATCTGTGGACTCCCCGCGTCGTCATGCATTCGTGCGCGCCTTCTACGACAACGGCCACGCCCAACGGTTTCAGTACGCTGTTGAGACAGGCGGCGATCTCGGCGGTCATTTTTTCCTGCACCTGCATTCTTTTAGCGTAAACATCAACTAACCGCACGAGCTTTGAAATGCCAACAACCCGTTTGCGCGGGAGGTAGCCAATGTGGACACGGCCAATGATCGGGGCCATGTGGTGCTCGCAGTGGGATTCGAAACGGATGTCACGCAACAGTACCATTTCGTCATAGCCGGCCACTTCCTCGAAGGTTCGTTGAAGATACGCACGCGGATCTTCGAAGTAACCGGCAAACCACTCCTCATAGGCACGAACAACGCGGGCGGGCGTGCCGAGAAGCCCTTCCCGGCGGGGATCATCACCAGCCCATTGAATTAGCGTTCGAACGGCATTCTCGGCCGTAGCTCGTGACGGACGCGCATTGTTGTTACGCAGGCGGGTTTTCAAACGGCGGCCAGATTTCATGTTGCCCTCCCGGGCTCGCAAGGATTGGCATTTACCGAGGTCTCCAGAACGAACACCTGAGCCCCGGCCTATATGCGCGAGACTGCTTCAATAGCATGCAAGGCCGCGAGCGTTTCGCCCGCGGCCGTCAATATCTGCATTTTGGAAATCAATGCACGAAAGCACGCATGCGCGTCCGTTTCGACAAACGGACAAATACGAACTCAGTGCCAGAACAGCGCCAGGAGAATAATGATCGGCAGAGGAATGCCGAGTATCCAAAGTAAAGCGCCTCTTCCTAAGCCCATGACGGCCTCCCTTTTTTGATCTGTAAATCAACTCGCTTTCCTTCGGCGGGTTCCCTGCTTGCGCAAAATCCGCGCAAACAAAACCTTGTGGCGGTTGACCCGGATCGCTAACCTGAACAAATCATGGGGATACGCAGTCTCCCCGGTAGACGGCGATACCGTCCAAGTGCTGCGCAACGCTCGGGTTTCGAGGTGATTGCGCATGGACGACAAGCGGAAATTTTCCAATATTCTTCTCCTTTATGCGGCGCGCGCCTTGCGCGGATTCGGCGACGGCTTTGCCGTTGTCGTATTGCCCGCCTATTTGTCGGTGATCGGATTTGATGCCGCGCAGGTAGGCCTCGTCGCTGCGGCCGCCTTGTTCGGCACTGCGGTATTCACGCTCGCGATCGGTTTTGTCGCGCCGCGTTACGATTTGAGAAATATGCTGATCGTGGGCGCGGCCTTGATGATCTGCACCGGATTGGCGTTCGCGCAGGTCGAAACCATTGGCTTTATCATCGCCGTTGCATTTTTCGGGAGCGTGAATCCATCGACGGGCGATATCGGCGTTCTCATCCCCATCGAGCATGCGATGCTCACGTATGGCGTTACCGATGAGGATCGTACGCGCACCTTTGCGCGCTACAGTTTGATCGGCGCGCTATCAATGGCGGTGGGCGCCTTGGGCGCGGCAATTCCCGATGTCCTGGTCACACTGGGCATCGAGCGGGTGAGTGCGTTCAAATTGATGTTCTACGGTTATGCAGCGCTCGGGCTGGCGAGCGCTGCCATCTATTTGTGCCTGCCGCATGCCCATATCGAACAAAGGCCGGCCGCTGCGCCGCTGAAGGCCTCGCGCGGCGTGGTCTACAAGCTTGCCGCTCTCTTCAGTCTCGATGCCTTTGCGGGTGGCTTTGTCGTCCAGTCGCTGCTCGCGATTTGGCTGTTCCGGCGCTTCGACATGTCGCTGACGGCGGCGAGCGTTTTCTTCTTCTGGTCGAGCTTACTGAGCGCTTTTTCCTATCCTCTTGCGGCACGCATTGCCAAATATATCGGCCTGGTGAACACGATGGTGTTCACGCACATTCCATCCAGCGTCTGCCTCATCTTTGCGGCGGTGTCTCCCAATCTGCCGGTCGCACTTGGCTTCCTGCTGGTACGGTCAGCACTGTCGCAAATGGATGTTCCGACCCGCAGTTCGTATGTCATGGCTGTCGTGACGCCACCCGAGCGCCCGGCAGCCGCTAGCGTCACTGCGGTTCCACGCAGCCTTGCATCGTCGCTCAGCCCAGCGCTCGCGGGGGCATTGCTGACGACGTCATTTCTCGGTCTGCCTCTGATTCTGTGCGGAACGCTGAAGATTGCTTACGACATCGCCCTGCTGTTTTCGTTCCGCCACATCAAGCCTCCGGAGGAGACCGTGTAAGCGGACCGTTCAACGTAGTGATTCCTGTGGAACTACAGGCAATAGCGATACGGAATCGTATCGGAACTTTTGTGTGCTCTTTTTTATCCACTGTGGCGCGGCGGCCATAGGGCCGGTACCAGCGACGCGTTACGGTGTTTCTCAGGCGGGCGCGGGGGGCGCGCTGCTTGAAGCGGTCACCAGGCGGGCGGGTAAGCCACAACCGCGACGACTGGGACCGCTTCCTTCCGCTTCCCCCCGACCAGCATGCGTCTTCGCCGGCTTATCGGAACGAGTAAAACCGATGGATTCCATGCGCAGTCCAGACAATCGGGTATCTCGGTGAAAGCTCTGGTTCAGGCACCTACGATCTTAGCGATTGCTCTCTTGTCCCCGGCAGCGCTCGCCGAAACAACCGAGGAGCGGCAAGCCTGCATAGGCGATGCATTCAGGGTGTGCTGGGCGGCCATTCCGAATCGCAACGATGTGTTTTTCTGTCTGCTGGATAACAGGAATAGGCTCAATCCTGCCTGCCGCGCCGTTATGAATTAGTATCGGCATGCGCACAGGATCACACGATCCACGCGCGCGACGCGTGTTGAATGAGATCGTTTCCCGCAAAGGCAATCGCCTCGCCGCGTCAGCCGAATGGCAGTCTCGGGGCCACGTGATTGCACGCCCTTAGACGCCGCGCCGGGCCTTCATTCAAACAATTTTGGAACTCCGCAGGTCAGTTCGCATTGTCAACGTGACAAGGAGCGACGCAACGATGGTCAAAACTGTAGCAACGAGGGCGAAGGACGCGGTTACCGACGCCGCTCAACGGAGTGCGAGAGGCGTCAAGTCGATTGCCGGAGATGCGTTCGGTGCGGCTGCCAAGGCGGCTGCGGAAGTTGTACTTGAATTGACTGTCCATGCTCTGGAGTTCGGGCGGAGAAGGCTCAGGCGGGCCAGTCCAGCGATGAAACAAGCGATCGGAAAAGCAGCCAAGCGGAGAGCAAGCAAAAAGAAGACGGTCCCGAAAAGGAAACCGTCGAGAAGCAAGCAAAGACCGACGCGCCGGTCACGCCAGAAGCGTTAAAACAGGAAATTTAATCATGAGGTTGAGGACGCTTCTTTCGGCATCTGCGGTGCTCTTGAGCGCGACGACCGTTTCGTTGGCGCAAAGTCTGCCCAATTACGGCCCCAACGCTCCCGCGACCGGCGATAGCTTCGGCAAACCGTACAGCGGGGCACGACCCCTCCGTCAGGGTTCGCACGCATATGCCTACCAGCGGCGCGTGCATCATTATTCGCACCGGCGCTGGTCGTCGCGCTCCGCATCCGAATAGGGTCCGGCCATAATTATTGCCGCGGGCGAGAGGGGCCGGGCCAGGGCTTTGGTCCGAAGCCGCACGAAGGCTACGGGCCAGACGGATACAGTAAACTTCTCCGATGCCATCCTGCCTATTCGAACATGATCCCGATCTTTGTGTCGGTTCTCCACTGCGAGCAGCAATGACGGCGTGTGCCGTCAACAATGACATCGAAGTTTTGGGGTATACCGACCGTTGTCGATAGTTGGAGGGCCGCGCCGGTCTCAGAAATATTTCTGATAGTGCATTCAATCTTGGGCGCTTTATCGCTGAGGATAATAAAGGCCGTCTTGAGCACACGCCTACGCGAAGTTTCGCGTTTTTCGGTCACCGGCTGTAGCCCTCGGTCTAGACACACGTGGCGGCGGATAGGTTTCAACTATCTCAACCGGCCTAGTGGTTATCGTCACGCCCGGCAAGATTCAAGGCTTGATAGCGATGCGGCCGGTATAATCAATTCGATTGAGAAGCAGCGGCAGACTATTGGTCGTTATGTACTCGTCGACTGCCTTGCGAGCACCTTCCCAGTGTCCATAGTCGTCGATGATCAGGACTCCTCGCCGCATCAAAAGCGGATAGAGATGGATGCAACTCGTGGCGCGTTGACTCGTACCAATCGGTGTCCAGCCGCAACAACGCGATCTGGCTTATCGTCGGAGTCGGGAGCGTGTCCTCGACCCGCCCCTTCACAAACTCGATTTGATGATCCGGATAGCTGACGCTCGACAGGTTGTGCCGGACTTCTTCCAGCGGCGAACGAGCCCAAACATGCTCAGACTGATCGGAACGCGCCAGAAGATCCGCCGCCGAGATCACGCCCTGACTGCCGGTGTAGCGAGTTTGATCCTTCTCCGTGGGAGCCGACATTCCTTCAAAGGTATCGAACAAGCGTAGCTTGCGCTGCTTTTCGCCGCATTTTAACAGCGTGAGCGCCGCCGCCATCATGCTTCCGCCTTTCCAAACCCCGCATTCGACGATGTCGCCGGGGATATTGCAGCGGATGATGTACTCGACGGCGTTACAGAGAGATGCGATGCGCTCGGGGCTTGTCATCGTGTAAGGTCGAACGCGGGCAATAATTTCATTCACCCACAGCGGCTGATCGGCGAGCGCTGGATTTGTCATCGGATAATCAGCCGCTGACCTTGTAGCCTTTGAGATGGTCCGGTAGTTGCGGCCAGCTGACTGCCGGGTCTGGCAAGTGCGGCAAGGGGCGGCATTGGCCGCGCCAGGCGACCCCCATGATCTGCATCGTTTGATAGATCATTGTCTGCCAACCTTGGTCCCGTAAGTAGCTCAGTCCCTCGGTTACGTCCGGCGATGCAAGATCGTGGAACAGCACCAGGGCATCAGGTGCCGCAACCAGATGTGCGGCCTTTGCATCCTGCAACGGACCGGGGCGCTCATGATTGCCGTCGATGAAAATCAACGCCCAACTGCGGCGCTCATGGCTGTGCAGACGTAACACTTCACTCGGACTGCCGCCGGGAATGAGATGCACTTGGTTGTTGACGCCCGCCGCCGAGAGCGATGTCGTCACACTTCCGTAAAAGTCGGGGTCGGCAAGTATCGGGTCTACAACATCAAGCTCCACACCGCCGAGCGCCAGATGGCACGCCGACCATCCCAGCCAGCAACCAATTTCCAGTGCACGCTGACCGTGAAACAGCAGCGCCGTATTGTACAGGATGTGGGCCTCGTCGCGGCTGACGAAGCCGATATTCGGAGACCGGCGGTCGGAATAGTAGTTGTGAGGAATGCTTTTGCGCAGCCAAGGCCACGGATTTGATGCTCGGTCGGGGTGGATCGCCATGAATGGGAAACAGGCATCGGGCTGCACCCGACGTAAGCCCGCGGAAACATAGTCGCCGGCAGGGAATACCGGTTCAACGGCAGTGCTGGGTTTGTCGAGCATTCTGTGAATCCTGGATGTCAGGGTGCAGACAAACTTAATTCTCTGGACGACTCAGTTTTGCTTTTTTACCTATCAACCCAGTGCACTGATTCGCAGTCCAGTTGCAGAGTCTACGCAGTATTTCAGGACGAGGGGCGTTTTTTTGAATCCGTAAAGGGGGCCTGCCGGATGATCACGATATTGAATCACAGGGACCAGCCTTTACCGCCGGGCACCCGCGGCAAAAACGCTATTGTCAGCATTGCGATGGGCGACCGCTACCAGACGGCCTGGGACGCGGCCTGCAAAAACACATGGACCGCTTATGCCGACAAATACGGCTATGACATCATCATCATTCAGTGCCACCTCGACGATTCCGAACGTGCCCGCACTCGCTCGGTATCCTGGCAAAAGCTCCTGATTCTCAACCAACCGTGGGCGCGCGACTATGAGCGCCTGGTCTGGGTGGATTCGGACATCGTCTTTTCAAAGACGGCTCCGGACATTTTGAAAAGCATGCCGGATCATCGCAGAGTGGGAATCTGTGAATGTAGCGATCAATTGTCGGCTTATGAACGACTGATCTATGTCGAACGGCTCCTTAAGATAGATTACGGCGATGTTGATCCCGTATTGATGTGGAAGTTTTTTCAGGAAAATAATTATGTGTCGTATGGCATTAAAAACGAGACGGGGATCATGTTCGGCGCCGGTGTTCTCGTCCTTTCACCGCTATTCCACAACGCACTGCTTCTTCATGTTTACGATAACGAAGATCATGGCCGCCTCTACGAACAACCGTTTCTGTCTCACGCGCTGTTGATGGAAGGCGCGCACCAAAGGCTTTCGCCAAGGTTCAATTGGGGCGTGCTCGAGTTCGTTGTCATGCAATTTCCTGAATTTTTCGGCAGAACGGCATCGCGATCGGACGTAGAGGCGATCTGGCCTCATCTCATCAACGAACTCTCCAAGGCGTATTTTCTGCATTTTGCAGGTTGCCCAAGTATATTTCAGCACTATGCAGCCATCGTCGGCGCACCAGCAGATGCAACGCAAGGTGATACCAGCTTGCGCGTGGCGTAGGTCCCGTCTCCTGCATCAAAACAACGCCCTGCATCGAAGAATGCAGGGCGTTGTAGTGCAGTGGGGAACGCTTATGGCTGCACGATCATCCCGGTGAAGACGTAGGCCTGGAGCATGACCAGCACGCCGACCAGGCAAGCCAGCGTAATAGAATGGAAGAACACGAAGCGCAGGATCGATCCTTCGTGCCCGAACCAGTTGGTGGCGGTCGATGCGACGACGATTGACTGCGCGTCGATCATCTTGCCCATGACGCCGCCGGAGGAATTGGCGGCTGCCATCAGAATGGGTGAAAGGCCCAGTTGTTCGGAGGTTACCTTCTGCAGGTTGCCGAACAGGATGTTCGAGGCGGTATCTGACCCCGTCAAGGCAACGCCAAGCCAGCCCAGCAAGGTGCCGAAGAAGGGGTAGAGCACGCCGGCGCCGGCGAAGGCGAGGCCGAGCGTGGCGTCGATGCCAGACAACCGGGTGAGGGTGCCGATCGCCAGCATCGCCGAAATTGTGACGAGCGAATAGGCGCAAATCCTGATGGTCTTGCCATATTCCGTCACCAGTCGCACCGGCGAGAATCCCATCAGCAAGCCGGAGATGATCGCTGCGATCAGCATGCCGGACCCTGTGTAGGACAACCAGGTGAACGCGAACACCGCGCCTTCTTTGGTGGGCGCCGGCACGACGGGCGCGACCTTGTTGATCATGTTGTGCAGGCCAGGAACCGGGAAATTCCAGGTCGCGTAGGCGTTGAGGATTCCCTTCACCGCGTTGGTGCCCCAAAGCAGCAAGATGACGCAAACAATGATCCAGGGAAGCAGCGAGAACCACACCTCGGCGGTCGTAGGCACTTTTGATGACTTCGCCGGTCTCTTTCCCATCGTGGCGGCTGAATCGTCACGGCTGCGAAGGGCAGGGGAGGTCCAGATGACTTTAGGTTTCCACATTTTCAGAAAGGCGATCAGACAGGCCATCGAGATTAACGATGCGCCAATATCGACAATCCAGGGATTGATGAAGTTGGAGATCAGAAATTGAGGGACGGCGAAGGAGACGCCGGTCACCAGGATCGCCGGCCAGATCTCCTTCATGCCGCGAAATCCCGCGAACACCCAGATTAGCCAGAACGGCACGATCAGCGAAAAAAACGGGAGTTGGCGGCCAACCATCGCGCCGAGCAAAAACGGATCGATGCCGGTGACGCTCGAGAGGCCCGCTATGGGCGTACCGAGGGCGCCATAGGCGACGGGAGCCGTGTTGGCAATCAGCGACAGGCCGGATGCTGCAAGGGGTGAGAAACCAAGTCCGATCAGGATTGCACCGGTCACTGCAACCGGCGTACCGAAGCCAGACGCCCCTTCGAAGAATGCACCAAAGGAGAACGCTATGAGCAACAACTGCAATCGGCGGTCCTCGGTGACGCCGCCGATGGTGGTCTGGAGGGTCTCGAATACGCCCCTTTCCACGGTCAGCCGGTAAAGGAAAATGACATTCAGGACGATCCAGCCGATTGGGAAAAAGCCGGTGACTGCGCCGAGCGCGGTTGCGCGCAGCGACATGTCAGCCGGCATAGTGAAGATGACGATGGCAACCAGATTCGCGACGATAAGCGCAATGACCGCCGCGATGTGAGCCTTGACCTTATTCGAGGCGATGAGAACAAGAAGCGTTACGACCGGCAGTGCTGCCGCCCCGGTCGATAAAACTGTATTGCCGAGTGGATTGTATATTTGGTTCCACATCCTTGTCTGCCTAAGCTCGTCACATCGTTATTGAACCTCGCACGCACCGCCAATCAGATTTAGTTCTCGGCCAGGAATTTTGATTTTTTTGCATGCTTGGGTTCGGTCAGGCGTACCGCGACAAGCCAACCAAACCAAAGAACGGCGAAGAACAGCGATAGGGAAACGGGCAAACTGGCTATCGGGTAAATTCCGTCCAGAACCAAACCGATTGCGACTACGATCAATTCGCTGACGACGACAACTAAAACATAGACACCCATGATCCACATTGGTTCCGCTCCGGCTGACGCCCCTGAAAGCTTGTAGGTCCAGCCGCACTGCGCGAAACGTAAATTGAGCATTAAAAATTTCGATGGGGGCCGAGCCCGAAATTGCCATTGAGTGCCCGATCCAGAGCAGACCCCGGTGGCCGCCAAACGCTCCAAACCCACCCTCCCTTTCAGTATGCTAGCGTAAGGGCCTTTGGCCCGAGGCGGCGCGAGTATAAGGAGAGCAAAAGTGTCTGTTCCGGCGCGCGGGATCGCAGGAATCGTCGCGCTAACAGCGTCGATAATTTCCGCCGCCGCACAGCTTTCCTCACATTGGCAGGCTTGCACAGGAAATCCGGGGGTTGATTGGGATCAGCAAATCAAGAGCTGTACCGCGCTGATTCAATCGGGCACGGAATTGCAAGAAAACGTCGCTATCGCCTTCTATAACCGCGCACTCGCTTACGAAAACAAGGAGGACTATGCACGTGCCATCGCCGACTACGACGAGGCCGTCCGGCTCAATCCGAATGACGCAGATGCGCTCTTGTACCGAGGTCTCGACAAGCAACGCATGGGGGACAAGGCTGGTGCGGAAGCCGACGTGGCGGCAGCTAAACGGATAAATCCAAACATCGGAAAGTAAGCCAGCCGGTGATGGCTGGCGATAAAGCGTTATCTATGAGTTCTGAGACGCGGCTTTAGTGCCTGGCGTCAGAGGCAACCCCGACAGACTGTGAGGGCGGTAAGTTCGCCACTGGCTGTTTTTTTGGTTTGCTCGGCACCGGCGGATCTCCCGGCTTCGCCGGCTGAGCCGAACCCGATGAAGGTGCAGCAAACCTCAGAGCCTTTTGTGGTTTGCCGCCATTTAAATCACGAAGAGATTCTACGTAGTCCTTCGGCTCCAGAAAAGCAGATGCGGGCGTCTTCAACCCCATGTTTTCGGCAATACCATTTCCGAATGTCACGCAGCTGTTAATAAGCGCATGCCACATTGGCTTGTCGGCCTTCAGCTTGCTGATGTGGGCAGACACTTTTTTAAATGTCGCCGGATCCACCATGACGCGATAACGCGCGGTGACGTATTTTTCTTCAAGATCACCGTCGCTGGCTCCGGTTTCGGAGGGTACAAATACAAGATGACCTAAAGTCCAGGCGAGAAGGCTGCAGTTTTCGCAATCGTTTGCATCTCCCGCTGGATGCAGACCCGCAATGTCGCTCTTTACAATTTCACCGTGGCTATTCACTTGGCCATAGAGCACATACATGTGGCCGTAGCTCGCGGCGGATCGTGCGCGGAATTCGACGAAATACGGCTTGTACGAGCTTTGGGCTGGTTTGGAGGTCGTCGGCTGTGTCGAGGCCGGTGCAGAGCCCGCCGCATCAATTGCGCGGGAAGGCGAGGCTGTTAGCGCGAAGGAGATCGCAACTAAACCGCCGGCCATGAGGGTGCGAATGCTTCGGCTTAACGCGAAATATCCCCGCATGTTCGGCTCCCTACTCTCGAAGCTCGGCTGCCCGCCCTGCTGCGACTATAGGCGCCCACGAAATACCGGAGCAACTCTCCGACATTCTGCCTTACAGGGTCCGAGGATCCAGCCACACGCGAATAGAGAGAAGGTCCGACAGGTTATGCGGACCTAGTCTCATCAATCAGGCGCTAAGCTTAGCCCTTGGTCTGAACGACCGGAGCCTTGCCCTTGCCGACCGGCGCTTTGCCTTTGCCGATGCAACCCGTAAGGCCAAAGGCGAGGAATACTGAGCAGATTACAACCAAGAACTTCTTCATGAGCCACCCCAACTTTTGGTCTTTTAGTAATGCATTTTATTATCGCCGTTGGTGATCATCAGCTAGTGCGGAAAAGTCACACTCCCCCACATTCTTGAAAACCCATTCCAATCAGAACGTTCCGCCTGGTGTGTTTGGGAAAACCGGCCACTTTTAGCCCGTAATAAGGGCCCGGTTCGGGGCCGAGGGCATGCGTCAGCGATACTCTTCGCAGCTGCCGACCAGAGGATAGCGATCCGGGTATGCCTTTTTGAGCGCGGCCTCGGCTTTCTTGATGGCGGCCTCACACTCTTTCTGGGTGCTGTAGCGTGGCGACGGCTTTACCTCCACACCCGGGGGGCGTTCGATAAATTGCCAATAGGCCGATGCCGGCGTTACCAGCACGGCAATTATCGCGACGAGGGCGCCAAACGGCAGGAGAATCATTATTTGCGGGTTCATGGTCTCCTCTTTGAATTTACCGCAACACCACAACTTTCGTACCGAGGCTGACACGCTGATACAGATCCATAATGTCTTGATTGTACATGCGGATGCATCCGTATGAGACGAATCCGCCAATCGAAGCGGGATTGTTGGTGCCATGAATAGCATATTCGCCTTCGCTCAGCGTCATGGCAGCGGCGCCCATCGGATTTCTTGGACTCCCGCCCGGTATGAGATCGGGCAGTGATGGCTTATCGCGCTTTATTTCGGCCGGCGGCGACCAGCCCGGCTGTATGTATTTCCCATTGATGTAGGCAGTCCCCGACCAGGCCTTGCCAGCCCGACCGACACCTACAGGGTAGCGAATTGCCTGGGTCCCATCCAAAACGAGATAAAGACGTCTTTCGTTGGTTTTCACGATGATCGTTCCCGACGAATAGCCAGTGAGGTGAACCATTTCGCGGGCGTGGGAGGAAACCGGCGCGACAACGCCAGCAAACAAGAATGCCAAGATACCCAAAAAGTGAGCGCGCATCTCTTAAGGCCTCTTTGTATTGTTCATGGCGATCAAGTCGTCGGTGTTTGCGATATCGGGCGTGCGCCGTATTTTTCCAGGGCCGCGATTGCTTCCTGTAAAAGTGCACGAATCCGCTCCGCGGAGCCGACGTTGACCATGCTGGGGTCCAGGTAAAAATCAAGCCCTGTCATGTGCTCGCTAAAGATTACGAGCTTCTGGCCCGTCGCGTCGAGCAAGCCTTCGACCGCATAAGGAACGACCTCGCGGCTGATCCCCTTCATCGTAATTGGCGGCATCGCGTGCGCGACTAGGATGTCCCGCACCAAAGCATAGGTTTCGTAGCTGACCACAATATGTCCCGGTTCGGCGATTGATTGCAGGCGTGCCGCGAGGTTCGCTTCCGCGCCGATGATTGTATAGTCCATCCGGTCGGCGCTGCCGAAGTTTCCGACATTGCAGTAGCCGGTATTGATGCCCATCCGGACGCGGAAGGGATGCTCGACGCCGTCATTGCGCCATTTCACGTTCAGTTCGGCGAGCCGATGCTGCATATCAGCCGCCATGCGCAAGCAAGCCTTGGCGTCTTCCGCTTCTCCATTTGATTCCGGATCGCCAAAAAAGATCAGAATGGCGTCGCCGACAAATTTGTCGATCGTGCCGCCATGCCTGAGCGTGATGTTGGACATTTCGGTAAAATATTCATTGAGCAGCAACGTGACCTGCTCCGGCTGCAAGCGTTCTGTCGTTGCGGTAAAATCCTTGATGTCGGAAAAGAAGATTGTGAGCTTCTTGCGCTCAGTATGGATCGTGACGTCCTTCTGGCCGCTGAATATGCTCTTGTAGATTTGCGGCGAGAGGTAGCGCGAGATCTTCATCGATAACGTGGCGAGGAAATCATTCGCGGTCTCGAGTTCCCGGTTCATGCCACGAATCGTTGCGGCCTGGTGCCGCTGCACGCCGATAAAAGTAATTCCAGATCCTGCCATAAAGACGAAATAAGCCAGCAGATACTTGAATGAAAATATGTTGGTCGCGATCGCCTGGCTGATGGTTATTTCCTGGATCCCCCGCACATCGCCGACCTTCCAGTCCCGTTTCGGGCTTTCCGGATGCGCGTTGTGGCAGTTCACGCAGGCAGGGCCCATGATCACGGGCGCAACCAGGCGGACGTGATCACTGAAGACCGACGCCGACACTTCTGTCAGTTGCTGGTCTGTATGCTTGCGCAAGTCTGTGAGCGCGTTGGTCTCGAAATTATCAAGCTCGTGCGGCGCGCGGTTCTTGAAGGGAAAATCTGACACGAATCGGTAGGCAATGTTCTGTTGCTGCTCGCTGATCACCCGACCGAGTTCGAGCGAGAGCGTTGCCGGGATCGGTATGGCGCCAGGGATGGTCTCATAGTTGTGGACCACCTTGGTCGAGCCGGGCGAAGCGAGCACCCGGCCGACCACGTTGGTTGCGTAGTAGGCGCGCACACTGCTGACCACTGAGTTTAGGTCTCGCGCCTGACGCAGCAGCGAGGTCTCCGTCAGATTGCGCAAATCCAGCCAGACCGCGACCGGAAGGCCCGCGAGCATCACCAGAACGAGCAGAATTAAGGCGAGACCGCGCGAGCCCGCCGTCGCAGCACGACCGTTCGCCATCAGCTGTTCCTTTCAGGATTGCCGCAAACCGGTTATGATTCTGGACGATAAAGAGTTTCAAAAAGTTTACGGCATTGAGATCGGCATTTCGAGATGTTTGATTTGCGGGAAGGGGACCTTCCTGAATCGGAAACGCATTGGTTTGGGTGCGCGGACTAGTTCCAAAAACAAGTTTTTTCGCGGGCTATCGGCAAGTCCGTGATCGACGCTCATCAACGTGCGAGCTGCGCCGTATTATCGGGCTGGCGCACCGATGCCGGGGTAAAGTGTCGGCTGACCACAATGGTAAGTCGGTAAGCTCAACTCACACGTCGGTTCGATGAGCCTTTAAACCGATTCAGACTATTTCTTCTCGCAGGAGGCTATGAAGGATTTTCGTTCGCGAGGTGCAATTTTTTCGGTCACTGCGCGTTTTCTGCACTCTTCTTTCTTTTCTTTTTGTTTCGCTCGTTTATCCGCAGCCGCCTTCTCCTGCGCGCGTAGCTTGGCTGCAGGGTTTGCCGGAGGCCCAATTGTGAAGCTTTGGTTTTGCGCAATGGCGGCGAGCGGCCAGCCTGCTGCCGCACAGCCCAGAAGGACAATGAAATTGCGTCGTTGCATGTGCCCCCCGCTAGGACCACGCTTTTTGTAGCGCTCGATCATAGCAGATTATGACCGGGATTGAGAATGGCCACGCAACAGGATTCGGACGTTGATTTGGTCCGATGTCGGGCCAAAGCGGGCACGACGGTCGCTGTAGCGGACAATGTTCGCAACCTTTTAACCGCTTAGATTGTCGCTTTTGTCCAGAATATTGTCGCATATGTCCAAGTTTGTAATGGGCTGTGCGATCTAAAGTTCAACGAAAGTGGCGCGTTTTCCCTTTAGCGGTTTGAAGACCGCGAGGGGATGAACGTGACGGCAGTCAGGCATAAGCGGGCAAAGGGAGGTTGAAATCGAGGACCTCTGGCAAAAGCTTGCGGTTATCGGTGCCGACATCGCCATTCTGGCGCTAATTTGTGCGTCGCTGTTTTCAGGCGAACCAGCTTTTAAAACCAACGCCACTGTTGTTAGCCCGGTTCAGATATCGCCTGGCCACTAATCGCCGGAGCTCGCAAGGGTGCGTCGAACGATCAGCTTAACCCGTGACGACGGGTGCGTTGAAAATCGATCAAATCCGTTTTGACACGCTGAACGACATTTTCCCAATCCTCAGCCTTCTGTTGTCTGTACAGTTTTGCTGTCGGATACCAGGGACTGTCGGTTCGATCCAAAAGCCATCGCCAACAGGTATCAAAGCGATTCAGAATCCAGACTGGTTTACCCAACGCTCCAGCCAAATGCGCTGTCGAGGTATCGACGGTCAGAACCAGATCCAGGTTGTCCATGAGAGCCGCGGTGTCCGAAAAATCATCTAGCTGGCTGGTGAAATCCAGAACATCGGGGCCACTCCAATTACTACGTTTTAGTTCAGCCAGCTCTGACTCACCGGGCTGACCTTTTTGCAAGCTATAAAATTCAATATTTGGATGTTTCAGTGAAGCAAGCTTGGCCAAAGGGATGTTCCTGCGTTTATTCACCGACACGGGTTGATTGGGACGGATACCCCCCGACCACACGAGACCCACTCTGAGTTTGCCTTTCGCTCCAAGGGTTTTCTTCCACGAGAGGGATTTTTCCAAATCGGACTTAAGGTATGGGGTATTTGCCGGGATATTTGAAATGTCTGTCTTGAATGCCAACGGCAAACTCATCAGGGGACATTGATAGTCAAAGTCAGGCGGCTGCGTTCCCGTTTTTATGATTTGCATCGTCTCAGAGAGGCTGCCAAGCAAACGCGTCAGTTGCGGCGGCACTTCTAGGATGATTTGTGCACCTAAATCGGCAACCAGCCTCGCGTAGCGGCAAAATTGAAGTGTATCGCCTAAGCCCTGTTCCTCGTACAGCAATATGGTTTTTCCTGCTATACTCTCTTCGCCTAACCAAAGCGGCTGCGGATAGTGTCGCGTTGCGACCGGATTGGCTTTCTTTTTCCTCCACTCATAAAGCCGCCAGCCTTGTTCGAAGCGTCCCATGAGAAGCAGGAGAAGACTCTTATTGAAATGCGCCTCTACGTAGTCTGGCGTTAGCGAAGCTGCTTTGTCGTAGCTCGCGATCGCCGCCTCGCAGTGCTTCAGATAGCTTAAGGCATTTCCGCGATTGTTGTGCGCCTCTGCATAGTCCGGCTTGATTGCGATAGCCTTGTCGTAGCTCGCCAACGCCTGCTCGGGACGCATGATGTTATACAACGCGTTTCCGCGATTGTTGTATGCTTCTGCATAATTTGGCGCGAGTACAGTAGCGTTATCGTAGCTTGCGATTGCATCCTCGTGGCGCGCCATGGCGTTCAACGCATTTCCGCGATTGTTGTGCGCCTCCGGAAAGTTTGGCTTGAGCGCGATCGCCTTGTCGCAACTCGCCAGCGCTTGCTCGTACCGCTTCAGCGCATTCAAAGCAGCTGCGCAATTGTTGTACGCCTCTGCGTAATGCGGCTTGAGCGCGATCGCCTTGTCGCAACTCGCCAGCGCTTGCTCGTACCGCTTCAGCGCATTCAAAGCAGCTGCGCGATTGTTATGTGCCTCGGCGAAGTCTGGCTTGAGCGCAATGGCACTATCGAAGCTCGGCAGCGCTTCCGCGAAGCGCGTCAGAGCGATCAATGCCGATCCCAGGTTGGTATGAGCGGCGGCGACATTCGGATTGAGCTGTATTGCTTTGGTGATTAGCTCAACGCTTTCCCGGGTTTTGCGGGTTTGAAGTGCCACGACCCCAAGCAGGTGCAACGCTTCGAAGTAGGTTGGTTCTTGCCGCAGGACTTCCTGATAAATTCGTTCCGCATCCGCAAATCTGCCTTGCTGATGCAAGGCAACTCCCTGCCGGAACCTATCTTGTATCGCTGCTGAAATTTCTGCTTCTGCGCGCGGTGGCGGAGGCAAGCGCATTCGTGAAACCGCTGTCAGTATTTGTAGTCAGTTGTCTTCAAGCTTGAAGTTTTTACAGCGACTCGACAACGCATTATGTCGTTCGAAACCACACAACACAATGCCGTTATCCTGATGTGCTTGTGCCCTAAAGCTTCTGAGATGCCGGCGTTCTGGCGCGCTTTCAACATGACGCGCCCTGCGAAAATGGTATGCTCTTGCCGAGCCTGCGGTCGGAAATGGTGGATCGATGCCCCAGTCCGGTCTGAATCAGATCAGCGCATTGCGAAGTTGCGGCGGCTTCCTGTCGCGTCTCGCGTATGAGCGAGGCCGGCAAGAAGGCATTGATGTCAGTTCGCTGCTTCAAAAATCAGGGCTGACAGCCCGTGCCATTGAAAACAAAGAAGCTCAACTCCCTGTTCGAAATCAAATCAAGTTTCTCGAGTTGGTCGCAAATGCGATTCACGATCGGATTCTTGGATTTCATCTTGCCTATGCCTACGACCCGCGCGAAATCGGCTTGCTGTATTACGTAGCTGCTTCAGCTGAAACGTTGTTGGAAAGTTTGCTAAGAGCGGAGCGATACAGCGCCGTTGTGAATGACGGAATCACACTGACTGTACAAAAAGGCCCTCTTCTTCACGTTCGCTTTCAATATTCCGGGGTCGCAAGACATACGGACACGCACCAGATTGAGTTTTGGATGGCGTCGCTCATTCGCATTTGTCGAAAGCTGACCGATCGAGATCTTAAACCAATCTACGTCCGAATTATGCGCCCCAGGATAGAAGAAATTCGTGAAGTAGAAAAATTAATCGACAGCGAAATAGAGATGGGAGCGGACGCTGATGAAATCGTTTTTCCTGCGGACAGTTGGGACTACCCGATCTTGACGGCCGACCCCTACCTCAATCGACTGTGTGTACATTGCGCCGAAGAAGTGCTTGTCCGTCTCCGGACGAAGGCGAGCCCGTTGAAGGTCCGGGTCGAAAATGCAATCGCCGCACTCCTGCCGCACCGGCAAATGCGCCTCGATGAGGTCGCGGCAAGGCTTGGTATGAGTTCGAAAACTCTCGCGCGAAGATTGGCGTCTGAAGGTTATTCGTTCGGTGAAATATTAAGTGGTTTGCGATCGGCTTTGGCGCATCGTTACCTGGCGGACCGCGGGCTGCAGATTTCCGAAATTGCCTGGCTTCTGGGTTATTCCGAGATCGGAGCGTTTACGCGCGCGTTTCAGCGGTGGACGGGGACGAACCCGCGCGCTGCGCGGGCCAAGCAGCAGCGATCGGGCAGTCGGGCACGTTTAGCGCAGAAGTCGGACGCCGGCATTGGCAAGAACCGTCAAATTCTTGGCCGGAAATGACAAGACAAAACTAATTGCAGGCTGTAAGCGACCAACCCGCGGCTGGGCGGGCGAACCAGGTTGCGAGATATGATAAAGAGCATTATCGAAGATCTTCGTGCCGTTGCACAAAAGTGTACAACGACGGCCCGCGATTGTTCGCATGACGAGCTTTCGCGAGTATTGCAAGAGTTAGGTGTTGACCTGACAACGATCGCTTTGGAAATCGAAGAGAAATTCGAGCAGTAATTTCCATCCACCTGCGAAGACTTTCAGCGCCGAGTGGGTTGCTTTCACTTCACTATCGATGGACGACCCATGGTGCCAAAAAAATCTTCTCTCGCCACCCTTTCCAACGAGGCGCTTTGCAAGCTACGCGATGAAATCGCGGAGCTGCTCGAAAGTCGCGCCGACGCTTTGCGCAAAGAACTAGGCAGGGTCACCGGCGGCGAAATCGGAAGTCGTGGGCAGAACGGATCTAAGCCGACGCGTAGGAAGGCCGCCCCAAAGTACCGTGGCCCAAATGGTGAGACCTGGGCTGGCCGAGGCGTCCAGCCGCGATGGCTAGTTGGTGCGATTCGGGCAGGCAAAAGACTGGAAGATTTCCGGATTGACCCGCTTTCCGAGAATTGAACTTCAGCTTTCGAGCCAAATCAGACATACGCGGAGGGTCCCGCCAATGTCTGCCCGTGACGCACGATAATTGGACGTATTGGCCTAAATAGAGTATATTGATTTTGTTGAAACTAGGTTTTCGGTTTTGTCTTGCTGCGCTGCCCGAACTTGGGACGCTTATCAAGTCACCCCAAAAACTCGGATGTTTCGATCGCACGAAGCCATAAGCGTTCGTGCGCATCCCAACTCAAAGCAGCGTCTAAACGCAAGGAATGCCATCATGGCCACAGGTACCGTCAAGTTCTTCAACACCCAAAAGGGTTTTGGTTTCATCACCCCGAGCGACGGCTCGCGTGATGTGTTCGTGCACATCAGCGCGGTCGAACGCGCCGGCATGAGCACCCTCAATGAGGGTCAGCGCCTCACGTACGAGATCGTGACGGAGCGCGGCAAGCAGGCAGCCTCCAATCTACAGAATGCCTGATCTGACTTCCCATATTGATAGGCGAACGCCCGGCCATCACGCCGGGCGTTTTTTCTCCTTCGCACGCAAACCCGCTTCGAGTGCGCAAACCGAAGCCAGCCCACGAGGGTGGACATGAGCCATAAGTTTTCTACCGGGCAGGACGTCTATTACGAGCCGCAATTCGGAAACGACGCGTCGCGGGGCAAATATAAAATCGTTCGCCAACTACCGATCGAACGCGACAACCGTTTGTCCTACCGGATTAAGAGCACGACTGAATTGTTTGAAAGAACCGCCGAGGAATACCAGCTTTCACGCACTGAATGACCGTTCGCGCATGCACTCCAAAATCATTGGTTTGGAACTGCGCTTGTGTGGTAATGTGATTTGAATGGTCGTGGCTCCAGGCCAAAGCGTCGGTGGTAGCGGTATTCAGCGTCTCGAGCGCAAGCCGCGGCCGAACCTATTTCATTTCGTGTTGATCAAGCCGTCGCACTATGATGACGACGGCTATCCGATCCAGTGGGTCCGCTCCGCAATTCCCTCCAATACGCTTGCTTGCCTGAACGCGCTCGCTGAAGACGCCAGCCGCCGTGAGGTGCTGGGACCGAATGTGGAAATTCGCCTGCACACATATGACGAGACCAACCGCCGGGTTCGGCCCGAGCGCATCATAAACCTGATCCGCAAGCAGGGTGGCCGGTCGTTAATCGGCTTGGTCGGCGTGCAGTCCAACCAGTTTCCGCGGGCGGTCGATCTCGCTCGCCCGTTCCTCGCGGCCGACCTCCCGGTCTGCATCGGCGGTTTCCATGTGTCCGGCTGCATCGCCATGTTGCCAGAACTGCCGCAGGACATTCGCGAAGCGCAGGCGCTTGGCATCTCCTTCTTCGCCGGCGAAAGCGAGGAAGGCCGTCTCGACGAGGTCCTGCGCGACGCATGGAGCGGCTCGCTCAAGCCCCTCTACAATTACATGGACAACCTTCCCGCGCTCACCGGGGAGCCGCCGCCATTCTTGCCCCGCAAGCACGTTCAGCGTACGTCGGGCTCGCTCTCAAGCATCGACCTCGGCCGTGGCTGTCCCTATCAATGTTCGTTCTGCACCATCATCAATGTGCAAGGCCGCAAGAGCCGCTTCCGAACGCCGGACGACCTCGAAAAGATCGTTCGGGAAAACCACGCGCAGGGCATCAAGCGGTTCTTCATCACCGACGACAATTTCGCGCGCAACCGCGATTGGGAGTTGTTGTTCGACCGCTTGATCCATCTTCGACAGACCGAGTTCCCAAAACTCGGTTTCACCATTCAGGTCGACACGCTCTGCCACAAAATCCCGAACTTCATCGAGAAGGCTGCGCAAGCTGGTGTGCGCCGCGTTTTCATCGGGCTCGAGAACATCAATCCTGACAACCTTATTGCCGCCAAGAAACGGCAAAACAAGATCACCGAGTACCGGGAGATGCTGCAGAAATGGCGCGACCACGGCGCTATCACTTATGCCGGGTATATTCTTGGCTTTCCCGCCGACACCAAGGAATCAATCGTTCGAGATATTGAGATCATCAAGCGGGAGTTGCCGCTCGATATTCTGGAGTTCTTCTTCCTCACACCGTTGCCCGGCTCCGAGGATCATAAGGTGCTTTCGCAGAAAGGCATCTGGATGGATCCGGACATGAATAAATACGATCTCAATCACCGCGTCTCCCATCATTCAGTGATGACCGACGCGGAATGGGAGGAGGCTTATCGCGCCGCTTGGGCTGCCTTCTATACACCCGAGCACGTGCGCACGATCCTGCGCCGCTCCGCCGCCTGCAGTCTCGGCCGGCCGGGCACAACGCTCTCAACGATTCTGTGGTTCTATTTGATGATTCTGTTCGAGGGCGTGCATCCGCTTGAAGGCGGCGCTTTCCGGCTAAAATTCCGTCGCGACCGCCGTGTCGGCATGAAAATCGAGAATCCCCTCGTCTTCTATCCGCGGTACGGATGGGAGACACTAAAGAAGGTCTGGGGCTACCTGCGGGTCTATCGCGAGCTCAAAGCCGTACTGGTCGAGACGCTGGACGCGCCCGATCGTTGGACGTACAGCGATATCGCGATTGCGCCGCCTCAAGCGGACGAGTTCGAGCGGCTGTCCCTCTATCACGAGACCACCGGCGGCGAGGCTGCGCTGGCACGTAAACGGCGCGATGACGCCATTCGCAGCCATGGGCATGACGCGCCGGCGCATATCGGCGGCGAGTCCGTGGTGGCGGCGGAATAGCAAAAAGGCCACCAGGCCGTCCGTCTATCCTCCTATTTCATATACCGGCATTTGAATGTTTAAATTTGACGCAAAGTGGATATGGCGGGCGCGCTGGTTCTTATGTGCAGAAATTGAGTCATTCCTTTAGGTTCACAGATACAGCAATATTGAATTGCAGTAATGGCGGTTCTGCATGATAGCGAGGCTTCGACCGGATCACAGCAACTGACTCACTGATTGCCAACAATTGTTTTCGCGGGTTTTCTATTCCATGACATTAACGTGAACGGCACGCCGAATGTTGTGAATTGAGAGTAGCGCGGCGCCGGGCCACAAGGCTGCGCGCGCGCAAGAAATTCATCTTGCCTCAAACACAACGGAGCTGAACCGTGAAGACTGTCACCCGGATTATGTTTGCTTCTGTTCTCGCACTCTCGGCCGCCGGACCGGCGTTCGCAGCTGAAGAAGACACGCTGCTGGAGCGTGAAGCTTATACCTCAAACGTAGGTTCGCTAGATCACAACGTCGCGGTCAAGCGTGTTCAGGACCGCCATGCCGCCGAGGCGAGGGCCTATGCCCCGGCCGGTGCGTCGGTTGGCGAGTTCAACGATTTAGGCATCGGCAGCCAGCACTGAGCGTTCCCTTCCCCCTGCTTGAGCTGACTGCCAGGAGGCCGCCTGCGAATTGGCGGCCTCTTCTCCTCAATAATTACGGACTCGATCGATGCACAACGATGACGGCAACGAGCTCCTTTCAATGGTTCAATCATTCCTCCGTGTGAGGTCGATCACACTCCGCCAAAATTTATGATGGAAAGATAGGTCGATCGCGAGCCTGCATCTCACGGATGAGCGAGGGACACTTTGAATTTACGTTTCAACGACTTTGAAATCGATGTCGCGCGGTATGAATTGCGGCGAGGGGACGAACTGGTCCCGATCGAGCCGCAGGTTTTCGATTTGCTCGTCCACCTCGTTCGGAATCGCAATCGGATTGTCAGCAAGAGCGAGGTCATCGATGTCATTTGGAAGGGCCGCATCGTCTCGGAGGCTGCGCTCAGCTCGCGCATCAGCGCCGCACGACGCGCCATCGGCGACAATGGCGCCGATCAGATGCTTATTCGAACGCATCATAAGCGGGGCTTCCGCTTCATCGGGAACGTCGACTGCAATTCGCCCTTACCTGATTCGCTCGCCGTGCGTCCCGCGCGACAACTCATCGCAGCCAGCAAGGTCGCAACGGCGCCGGCACTGTGTCTTTCCGACAGGCCCTCGATCGCCGTCCTACCATTTCAGAGCATGAGCGGCGATCTTGCGCAAAAATACTTTGCTGACGGTCTGACTGAAGACATCATAACGGGCCTGTCACGTCAGCAGTGGTTCTCCATTGTCCGCAATTCCAACTTTGCCTTCAAAGGCGAGGCAATCGATGTCCGTAAGGTGGCGAGCGAGCTGGGTGTGCGTTACGTGCTTGAGGGCAGCGTGCGCAAGGCCGCCGACCGTGTACGCGTAACCGCACAGTTGATCGACGCAAACAAACGCATTCACGTGTGGGCGGATCGACACGATAGCGTGCTCGCCAACATTTTCGATCGACAGGACCAAATCACCAGCCGGGTCATCGAACTCGGTGAGGTCCCAGATCGTCATGGCTGAGGCGGCGCGGGCAAGACGCAAGCCACCACAAGACATAAACGCATGGGACTTTGTGATGCAGGCGCTCCCGCATATGTGGCGCATGAACACGGATGAACAGCGGTTGGCGCAAGAGTTGCTGCGGGAGGCGGTCACGCTCGATGCCGAGTATGCGCATGCGCACGCGTTGCTGGGGTGGACTTACGTGAACCTGTTCAACCTGGATTCGCACACGCCAATCAGCGAACTGACAGACAGCGCGCTCGACACGGCCGGAAAGGCGCTGACTCTCGATGATCAGGACCATTGGGGCCATCTCGTACTCGGACTTAGTTACGCGCGGCGGCGACGACCGGAGGAGGCCGTAAAGCATCTTTCGAATTCCGTCGACTTAAATCCAAATTTTGCGCTTGGCCACGCGGGGCTCGGCTATGCTTTCGCATGCTGCGGCCAGCCCAAACGCGGTCTGCAATCTTTGGAACAGGCACAGCGGCTCAGCCCGCTCGATCCGTTCGTCGCAATGTATGCGCCGGTCGTACAATACATGGCTCTGTTTGCTCTCGAGAAATACGAGCAGACGATTTCGGTATGCCGCTCAATAGCGGCACGGCACCCCAACCATGCCGGCGCCTGGCGTTTGATGACCGTATCGTTGGGGTTGCTCGGGAGACTCGACGAAGCAAGCGAATCTCTCGCACACACGCTCACGCTTCAGCCCGATCTCTCGAGCGATCATGTTGCGAATAATACTGTCTACGCGAACGCGTCAGACCGCTCCCGCTTTCTATTAGGACTTCAGAAGGCTGGCTTAAGGGACTAGGGCAAGCAAAGTTCACGCGATATTGATCTCTAAATCGGCCAAGCGGAATTTAGAGCGCGTCCGCGTTATGACGCGGCGCGTTTGCCGTGCGCGCCAGTAGTGACACACGAAGACGGGGCGGCGACCTGACCGGTGGCGCGATATCCGCTCCGGAAATGTTCAGAACATCTCAAGAAAAAATCAAGACGGTCTGGAGCCTGGGTTCAAGCCTGTCACACGAACCGCGGCTATGTGTCCGGTTATGGGCTGGTCACGTTCACAGCTAACGCGCGTATGCGCCGCGGCCAAACCTTCGAGAGGACTAAGACCATGGCGATTACTGCCAGCTTTTTACCCGGCGCCCGCGTGCTGTCGGTGTTTGGTGACAGCCAAAGCAATAGCATCAAGGCCAGCCGCGACGCGGCCGGAAGAATCCTGATCAACAACGGCGCCGTTGCGGTTCTCGGTGGCACCCCGACCGTCGCCAACACAGACCTGATCCAGCTGTTCGGCCAGGCCGGCAATGACACGATCACGGTCGACGAAGCCAATGGCCCAATGCCGGCCGCACAGCTTTTCGGCGGTGACGGCAACGACACCCTGACGGGCGGCTCCGGAAATGATCTGCTCTTCGGCCAAAGCGGAAACGACACGCTGCTTGGCAAAGGCGGCAACGACCAGCTGTTCGGTGGCGACGGCAACGATACGCTCATCGGCGGCGCAGGCGACGACCAGGTGTTCGGTGAAGCCGGCAATGACCGGATGATCTGGAATCCGGGCGACGGCACCGACCTCTTCGAAGGCGGCGACGGCACGGATACTGCCGAAGTCAACGGCGGAAACGGCGCAGAAGTCTTCACGGTTACTCCCAACGGCACCCGCGTTCGCTTCGACCGCACTACTCCGGGGCCGTTCTCCCTCGACATCGGCACAACGGAAAACTTAGTTCTGAATATGAATGATGGCGACGACGTCTTCACTGCCGGCAATGGTCTCGCCAACCTCATTCGTCTTACAGTCGATGGCGGTGCCGGCAATGACACCATCACCGGCGGCGACGGCAACGACACGCTCCTCGGCGGATCCGGCAATGACGTCATCAACGGCGGCCGTGGCAGCGATACGGCGATCCTCGGCACCGGCGACGACACGTTCGTCTGGAACCCCGGCGATGGCAGCGACGTCGTTGACGGCCAGGATGGCTTTGACACGCTTCAGTTCAACGATGCGAACATCGCCGAAACCGTCAACATCTCGGCCAAAGGCAACCGCGCGTCGCTGACCCGTGACATCGGCGGCGTGACGATGGATCTCGGCACCATGGAGCGGATCCAAATCGCCGCCCTGGGCGGCGCCGACACTTTCGTCGTCAATGACCTGAGCAACACCGGCGTGCAGCAAGTCGCCATCGACCTGTCGGCAACGGCCGGCAGCGGCGTTGGTGACGGCGCGGCGGACAGCGTCACCGTCAACGGAACGTCAGCCGGCAACCAGATCACGGTCGCCGGATCCGGCGGCTCGGTCAGCGTGACGGGATTGTCCGCACAGGCCACGCTCACCGGCATCGAGGGCGCCAACGACTCGCTGCACATCAACGCGCTCGGCGGCAATGACACCATCAATGCGGCAGGGCTCGCAGCAGGGCAGCTCGCGCTCACGGTCGATGGCGGCAGCGGCAATGACACGATCCTCGGCAGTGCCGGCAATGACTTCCTGATCGGTGGCGACGGCAACGATTTCGTCGACGGCAATCAGGGCAGTGACACCGCAATCCTCGGCGCTGGAAACGATACGTTCCAGTGGGATCCGGGCGATGGCAGCGACACTGTCGAAGGCGGCGCCGGCACCGATACGCTGCTGTTCAACGGCGCCAGCGTCGGCGAGAAGATCGATATCTCGGCCAATGGTACCCGCACCCGCCTGTTTCGCGATATCGGCAATGTGACAATGGATCTCGGCGGTGTCGAGCACATCCAGCTCAACATGCTGGGCGGCGCGGACACCATCACGGTCAACGACCTCTCCGGGACCGATACCAACCAGGTCAACATCGACCTGTCATCTCCGGCTGGCAGCGGAACCGGCGATGCCGCGGCCGACACGGTGATTACCAACGGCACGGCCAACAACGACCAGATCAGCGTCGCCACCAGCGGAACATCGATCGTCGTCAACGGTCTGGCAGCGCAAGTCACCGTCAACGGGGCCGAGCCGCTCAACGACACGCTCGTCGTCAACGGTGGTGCCGGCAACGACACCATCGATGCCTCCCATCTCCATGCCGGTCAGGTCAAGCTGACGCTCAACGGCGGCGACGGCGATGACAAGATCATCGGCAGCGCCGGCGATGATGTCGTCAACGGCGGTAAAGGGACTGACGTGGCATCGCTTGGCGCGGGTAACGACGTGTTCGTCTGGAACCCGGGCGACGGCAGTGACACTGTCGATGGCCAGGCTGGCGTGGATACCCTCCAGTTCAATGGTGCCTCCGGCAACGAGAGCATCAATATCTCGGCCAATGGCAGACACGTCAGCCTGACCCGTGATGTCGGGCCTGTGAGCATGGACCTCAACAGCATCGAAACGATCAATGTCAACGCCCTCGAGGGTGCCGACACCATCACGGTCAACGATCTCACCGGGACCGATACCAGCCAGGTCAACATCGATCTCGCCGGGATCAACGGCGCCGCGGATGCCGATTTCCGATACGGTCGTGCTCAACGCCACCGAAGGCAATGACGCCATCACGATCTCCACCAACAACGGCGTGGTGACGGTGACGGGCCTGGCGGAGACAGTGACGATCTCCAACTTCGGCGCCAATGATCATCTTGTCATCAATGGTCTCGGCGGCGATGACGCGATCGTGGCTTCCGGCCTGACAGGCATGCAGTTCACCGCCAATGGCGGCGACGGTAACGACATCCTGATCGGCAGTGCCGGCGACGACATCCTGAATGGCGATGCCGGAGACGACGTCCTGATCGGCGGCCCGGGTGTGGACGTCCTTAATCAGGGATCCGGCAGCGGCGTCGTCATCCAGTCCCCGGTGGGTGCCCCTCCGAGCGTCGGTTCGCAGGCCGCCGCTTTGCTGGGCCAGTTCATGGCATCGAGCTTCGTCACGGCCGGCGACGGCCAGGGCGCGGCGCCGATTGCCGCGGCGGCGGCAAACCCGCAGCCGGTCCTGGCACACCCACACGCTTGAGGTGACATCGAGCCCCGGAGAACGTGAGTGAGCACTGAAACAAACAGCGCGACACCAGCCGATCCGGGGCTCGAGTTTCTCGTGACGTTGCTGCATTTGCGGGGCGTTGCGGCTGATCGCGAACAGATCAGGCATCGGTTGGGAACAACCAAAGTTGGCGCGCCGGAAATGCTCCGGTGCGCCAAGGATCTCGGGCTCAAGGCGCGAGCCTTCCGGACCGACTGGTCGCGGCTTGCAAAAACGCCCTTGCCGGCGATCGCGGCGCTGCGTGACGGCGGCTTCATGGTCATTGCCAAGGCGACTGAGGACAAGGTCCTGGTCCAGTCGCCACAGACGTCCCGGCCCGCATTGATGACGCAGGCCGAGCTCCTGACGCTCTGGGACGGCGAACTCATTCTGATGACCCGGCGCGCCGGACTATCGGAGATGACCCGCCGCTTCGACATCACCTGGTTCATGGGGGCGATCCACAAATACCGGCATCTGCTGGGCGAAGTGCTGGTAGCCTCGTTCTTCCTGCAAATGTTCGCTTTGGTCTCGCCGCTGTTCTTTCAGGTGGTGATCGACAAGGTTCTGGTCCACCGCAGCCTCAGCACGCTCGACGTGCTGATCGTCGGCTTGCTGGCAATATCGGTTTTCGAAACCGTTCTGGGAATCCTGCGGACGTATCTCTTCGCGCACACCACCAATCGCATCGATGTCGAGCTCGGCGCGCGCCTGTTTCATCATCTGCTGGCTTTGCCGATGGCCTATTTTCAGGCGCGGCGCGTCGGCGATTCGGTGGCGCGGGTTCGCGAACTGGAGAATATTCGAAATTTTCTTACGAGCTCCGCACTGACCCTCATCATCGATCTGTTCTTTACGTTTGTGTTCCTGGCGGTGATGTTCCTGTACTCGCCGCTGCTGACCTGGATCGTGCTTGGCTCCTTCCCGTTCTATATCGCGATCTCGATGGGGGCGACGCCGCTGTTCAGGCAGCGGCTGGCCGAAAAATTCCAGCGCGGCGCGGAGAACCAAGCCTTCCTGGTCGAGAGCGTCACCGGGATCGAGACGCTCAAGGCTATGGCGGTGGAGCCGCAGATGCAGCGGCGATGGGAAGAGCAGCTCGCCGGTTACGTGGCCGCCAGCTTCCGGGTCCTGAGCCTCGGCAATACCGCAAGTCAGGTGGTGCAGCTGATCAGCAAGATCGTCACCGCGAGTATCCTTTATTTCGGTGCCAAACTGGTGATCGAAGGCGGTTTGTCTGTCGGTGAACTCGTCGCCTTTAACATCCTGGCAGGCCGGGTGAACACGCCGGTGCTGCGTCTCGCGCAGATTTGGCAGGACTTCCACCAGGCGCGCCTATCGGTGGCGCGGCTGGGCGATATCCTCAATACGACGGCGGAGCCGACCTATATGGCGGCACGCGCCCGGCTGCCTGCGATCCGCGGCAACATCACGTTCGACCATGTCACGTTCCGCTATCGCGTTGATGGACGCGAAATCTTGCACGATGTTTCATTCGATGTGCCGGCCGGGCAGATGGTCGGCATCGTGGGGCCTTCAGGGTCCGGCAAGAGCACGTTCGCGAAACTTGTCCAGCGCCTCTACGTCCCGGAGAGCGGGCGCGTTCTGGTTGACGGCATGGATCTCGCCATGGCCGACCCGGCATGGCTGCGCCGCCAGATCGGCGTCGTGCTCCAGGAGAATGTGCTGTTCAACCGCTCAGTGCGCGAAAACATTGCACTCGCCGACCCGGCTATGCCGATGGAGCGCGTCATCGCGGCGGCAAGCCTCGCGGGGGCGCACGAATTCATCCTCGAACTAAGCGAAGGCTACGATACGATCGTTGGTGAGCGCGGCTCCACTCTTTCGGGTGGCCAGCGCCAGCGCATCGCCATTGCCCGCGCGCTCATCGCCGATCCGCGCATTCTGATCTTCGATGAGGCGACAAGCGCTCTCGACTACGAGAGCGAGCGCATCATTCAACACAATATGAAGGAGATCGCCAAAGGGCGGACGGTTCTGATCATCGCGCACCGACTCTCCACGGTACGTGCGACGGATCGCATCGTCACGCTCGAGCGCGGCCGCCTGGTCGAAGACGGCACCCACGACGTGCTGATCAAGACCGGCGGCCGCTATGCATCGTTGCATCGGTTGCAGGCGGGCATTCATGAAGTCCGTTAAAGCCGCCACGATCGCCAGGTCAGCCGCAACGATGGCGCGGTCGGTGCGGCGCCGCGTGATTCCGTTTCAGCGCGCCCTTCGCGGGAGACATGGCGAAGAGCTGGCGTTTTTGCCGGCCGCACTTGAAATCGTGGAAACGCCGCCGTCCCCGATTGGCCGTGCAATCGGGGCGACCATTATCCTGCTATTCTGTGCAGCGCTGATCTGGGCCTTGGCTGGCACGATTGACATCGTGGCGTCGGCGACCGGAAAGATCGTTCCAAGCGGCCGCACCAAGGTCATCCAGCCGTTCGAGACCGGCGTGGTGCGCTCCATTCGGGTGCAGGACGGGCAGGCGGTCAAGGCTGGCGATGTGCTGATTGAGCTCGATCCGACCGTGAACGCGGCGGAACGCGATCACTCGCACAACGACCTTCTCGCCGAGCAATTAAACATCGCACGGCTGCGTGCGGCACTGGCCGGCGGAGATGATCCGGTGGCCGGCTTCACGCCGCCAGCCGATGCTGACTCCGCCCTGATCAGAGCACAGCGCCAGCTTTTGCTCAACCAGGTGGCCGAGCACCGCTCCAAGCTGGCGGCCCTTGCCCGTCAGCAGGCGCAAAAGGAAGCCGAGCAGGGCACGATCGCGGCCACGATCCATAAGCTGGAGACGACGATTCCGGTCATCCAGCAGCGGGTCGACATCCGCAAAACGCTCATGGACAAAGAGCTGGGTTCGAAGCTCACTTATTTCGAGATCCTCCAGGCGCTGGTCGAGCAACAAGAGGACCTCGGCGTTCAGAAAAGCCATTTGCAGGAGGCGGAAGCGGCCGCCGCCGCGATTCGTGAAACGCGCGGCCAGGCCGAAGCCGAATATCGACACGCGCTCTCCGACGAACTCGCCAAGGCCGAGCAAAAAGCGAGCGGCCTGGCCCAGGACCTGATCAAGGCGGAGCAGAAGACCAGGCTTCAGCTAATGACCGCTCCCGTGGACGGCATCGTGCAGCAATTGGCGATCCACACGGTCGGCGGTGTTGTCACGCCTGCGCAGTCGCTGCTGGTGATCGTGCCGAGTGATAGCCGGCTCGAAATCGAGGCGATGGTCTCGAACCGCGACATCGGCTTTGTCCGCGCGGGACAAGAAGCCGAGATCAAGATCGACACCTTTAATTTCACACGCTACGGCCTCCTGCATGGCCAGGTGCTCAGCGTTTCGCAGGACGCCGTCATCCGTGACCGCAAACAAGACCGCCCCGACAACCGCGGTCTGGGGACGCAGACCGACTCCAGCGAGCCTCAAGGTCAGGAGCTGAACTACAGCGCGCGCATTTCGCTCGACCGTGTGCAGATGCAGGTCGACGAACGGATGGTCAATCTGTCGCCCGGCATGGCGACGACGGTGGAAATCAAGACCGGATCACGCACAATCCTGAGCTATCTCTTGTCGCCACTGCTGCGCTACCGGCAAGAAGTATTGCACGAGCGGTGATGCGTTCCTGCGCGGCTTTGAAGCGAGTCTTCCAGCCGTTGGAATATTTGATCTGCTGAAGCGCCTGCAATAGGAGCGGCGGCTGCAGTTAACGCCACAGGCTGCGGTTGCTTCTTCTGAAAGGCCGCCGTAATGGCGGCCTTTCATTTTTTTCGATGACTTCCGTTGGGGGTAAGTCGCCGTGACGCAGGCTGGCGCGTTGACGGGGCGCGCTTTGTGCGCCCCTTACGGCCTCCCGGGCGTTCACATCGGCATCAACGTTTCGATCTTTTCACAATCCGAGTCGATGGCCATGCCGCAAACAATGATCCCGTGTCGCCGGCCAGGCGCCGCTTGGACGGGGGCTGTGTCGATGACCTTGCCGCTCGACACCTGCGCCTGATCGGCCGGAACCGCGTGCGTATGGACCGTGTGGGCAACCGCCACTGTCGCAATCAGGGCCGCCGCGCCAACGGCTGCCGAAAGAAACTTCAGTTTGCGCGATATCATGTCAGCACCTCGTAATTTTCCCCGCATTTACAGTGGAGATAGCAAAATTATTGCCATGCACAAGACGGGTTTCGCTCACATTAATTTGTTTAAAGGCTTTAACGGGTTGCTGGAATATTGCGCTGCACGCGATTGGCCCCGAATCGGGTATTTTTGTCCTCCAAAAGACACGTAAGAGCTTGGTGCAGCGCCTCGTAAAAATCTCCCTATGACCGGCGGGCGGGACTAAAAACCTATATCTCCAGACGCCTGCTTTGCTTGCAAGGGACGCGCCTGCGGGCGCCTCACCTGTTCCAATCCGGAAACGTCTCTCGGCGCCTGCCGCGGGAATACGGGCGATGTCGCTTGGCTGTTTGAAATTGAATCAGGGACCTGAGCAAGCGAGCTCCGCTCATAGAGCGTTGCAAACATCTTGCGACCTGTGACAATGCGCTGCGCGCCACGGAAAACCTGTGCCATGACAAAGGCCGAACAGTCTTCGTCCAAACCCGTCAGTATTGGCTGGCTGGTGTGCGGCGGAATGGCGCTCGGTGCGTTGCTGGTGCCGCTCGCGATTTACGTCTGTCCGTCGAAATGTACACAACCTCTACGGCTCGTGTGGCCTTGGTGGTGAAGATCGCTTCGGCTGCGCGTTACGGCAATTCGTCATTACGGCGTTGTCGATTGTCCCCGGCGGCGTGATCGGATTTATCATTGCCTACTGGATCGGCCGCCGGCGCGCGTGACAGACCTCGTGAACGGGATGTCTCATGCCTCTTTACATCTGCACCGCTTGCGGCACGCAATATCCGGAAAGTGCGAAGGCGCCGGCACAATGCGCCATCTGCGAAGAGGAACGGCAATACGTGCCGCCGCGTGGACAGACCTGGACAACGCTCGAGGCGCTGTCGCAGAGCCACATGAACGGTTTCCATGAATACGACACGGGGCATCATCGGCATCGGCTCGCAGCCATCATTCGCCATCGGTCAGCGCGCGCTGCTGGTACGCACGGAGGGCGGCAATGTGTTGTGGGACTGCATCGCCACGCTCGATGCCGCGACCGTCGATATGATCAAGGGTCTCGGCGGGCTGAAAGCGATCGCGATCTCGCATCCGCACTTCTACACGACGATGGTGGAATGGGCGCGCGCCTTTGATTGCCCGATCCATCTCAATGCCGCCGACAGCGACTGGATCGTGCGCAAGGATGCCGCGATCAAGTTGTGGAACGGCGACACGTTCAAGCTCTGGGACGGCGTCACTTTGGTGCGGTGTGGCGGGCATTTTCCAGGTGGCACCGTGATGCATTGGGCAGGCGGTGCGGACGGCCGCGGTATCGTTTGCGCCGGCGATATCCTCACGGTTGCCACCGACCGCAAATGGCTTTCATTCATGCGCAGCTACCCGAATTTCATTCCGCTGTCGGCGCGCGAGGTCGAGCACATCGGCAAGGCGCTGGCGCCGTTCCAGTTCGACATGATCTACGGCCACTATTTCGACCGCGTGATCGCCAAAGATGCCAAGCAGGTGCTGGAAAAATCCGTCGCGCGCTATGTGGCGGCGGTCAACGGGACGAGGGGGTATTGAGGAGCCAGCATCTTCCGCTCGCGGAGAAGATCCCGAAAAATAATCCGGCCGCGCGAGGTGCCGGGTGGGAAGCGGCATCTCGCGCGGCCGGGTGAGTGCGCCCGTGAGGAGCGCGACATCACAGCCACATGTCGAGCTGATGGTCGTGAGTTGGTCGCCGCTCGATCTCGTCCAACGAGTGCGATCGTCGGCCTCACCCGTGAAGGCAAACTTAATTTCGAATTCGCAAAAATACTTATGCGGAACTGGGATCGCAATTCCGCGCGCAATACGCGCACATTGAGCAGATCACATTATTGCGATCAGTGCGTGAGGTGCCTTACCGCACTACCCGCGCGCGTTCGGCGCACAAAACAATGGCTATGAAATTTTCGCAATAGCGATGAAAATTTTTCAGCCGCGTTTACTCGCCTTCCTTCTCGCCCTTGCCGCCGAGCTGCTTGAGCTTGGCGAACACGGCGCTGACATCGAGCTCGCCAGGCTTTCTTCTCGGGCTCGCGCTGCGGCGGCGGCGACTTCGGCCTCCTTGCGAGCGGTGGTCTCGGCGGCCGGCAGCAAGGTCGCGCCGGTATCGACCGGCGCCGGCTTTTCCTTGTTGGCGCGCTGCACTTCGAGATCGAGGTCGATCTGCGAGGCGAGGCCAAGTGTCACAGGATCCATCGGCGTCAGATTGGCCGAATTCCAGTGCGTGCGGTCGCGGATCGAGGCAATCGTCGACTTGGTGGTGCCGACGAGCCGCATGATCGCGCTGTCCTTGAGTTCCGGATGATTGCGCACCAGCCACAAAATGGCATTCGGCCGGTCCTGGCGGCGCGAAACAGGCGTGTAGCGCGGGCCTTTCTTGCCGCGCTCGGTCGGTCGGAACCGCGACTTTCGGCTCCGTCAGCTTCAGGCGGGTCTCCGGGTTTTTTTCGGCCTCGGCGATCTGCTCGCGGGTCAACTGGCCGGTCAGGATAGGGTCGAGGCCCTTAATTCCCTGTGCGGCGTCGCCATCGGCGATCGCCTTCACTTCCAGCGGATGCAGTTTGCAGAATTCGGCGATCTGGTCGAACGACAGCGCGGTGTTGTCCAACAGCCAGACGGCGGTCGCCTTTGGCATCAAGGGTGCTGCGGTCGCCATGGCAAAATCTCCTCTATGCTTCGCCCGCCCCTGGGCGAAGCTTCAGATCATCGATGATGATCGGAAAGTGGGCGGAATATAGGGGCAGAGACGGGGTCATGCAACCGTTCCGCTTGACAGGGAGGGCCGGCGCGGCCCATGTCGATGCCGCAAATGTGCGCTAAAATCGCGCGCTTTCGAGGTTAATAATGGCATCAAGTTCGCCAAAGCCCGTCCTTAAGGTGCTGCTGTGTTCGCCGCGCGGTTTCTGCGCCGGCGTCGTGCGCGCCATCGAATTGGTGGAGCGGGCGCTCGCGATTTACGGGGCGCCGGTCTATGTGCGCCACGAGATCGTGCACAATCGCTATGTCGTCGACAGCCTGCGCGCCAAGGGCGCAATCTTTGTCGAGGAACTCAGCGAGGTTCCCGACGACCATGCGCCCGGTGATCTTTTCGGCGCACGGTGTGGCACGCGCGATCCCCGAGGAGGCGGCGCGGCGCAATCTGTTCACGATCGACGCGACCTGCCCGCTGGTGACCAAGGTGCATCGCGAGGCTGAGATTCATAACCGGCGCGGGCGCGAGATCGTGCTCATCGGCCATGCCGGCCATCCGGAAGTCGTCGGCACCATGGGCCAATTGCCGGCCGGCAGCATCACGCTGGTTCGAGACGCTGCGACGATGTGGAAAAATTCACGCCGCGCGATGCCAGTAAGCTCGCGTATGTGACGCAGACGACGCTGTCGGTGGACGATACCGCAGCCATCGTCGAACTCCTGAAGCGGCGCTTTCCCGGATATCTGCCGGCCCGCACAAGGAAGACATCTGCTACGCCACCACCAACCGCCAGGATGCGGTCAAGCGCGTTGCGCCGATCGTCGATGCCATGATCGTGGTTGGCGCGCCGAATTCGTCGAACTCGCAGCGCCTCAAGGAAGTTGCCGAGAAGTCGGGCTGCCCGCGCGCGGTGCTGGTGCAGCGCGCCGCCGATATCGACTGGAGCGATTTCGACGGCGTGAAGCGGCTCGGCATCACCGCCGGCGCCTCTGCGCCTGAAGTGCTGGTTGAGGAGATCATGGGCGCCTTCGCCGAGCGCTACGCACTCGACATCGAAACCGTCACGGCGACGGAGGAGGGAGTGTTCTTCCCGCTGCCCCGCCCGCTGCGCGAGCACGAGGCGGCGGAGTGACGCTCTCATGGCGGTCTACACCGACGTTTCGGCGGAAGATCTCACCCGCTTTCTTTCCGGTTACGACATCGGCGAACTGCTATCCTACAAGGGCATCGCCGAAGGCGTAGAGAATTCCAATTTCCTGGTGCACACCGGCACCGGCAATTTCATTCTCACGCTCTATGAAAAGCGCGTCGCCGAAGGCGACCTGCCGTTCTTTCTGGGGCTGATGGAGCATCTGGCGGCGCGCGGCATCACCTGTCCGCAGCCGGTGAAGAACAAACAAGGCGGCGTGCTCGGCAAGATCGCCGGGAGGCCGGCAGCGATCGTCACCTTTCTCGATGGGCTATGGATCCGGCGGCCGAACCCCGGCCACTGCGCGGCGGTGGGTGAGGCGGTGGCGCGGCTGCATCGTCGCCGGCGGCGATTTCAAGCCAAAGCGCGCGAACGCGCTGTCGATCGAGAGCTGGCGGCCGCTCTACGAGCATGCCAAGGCCGCGGGGCGACAGCGTGCGGCAGGGGCTTTGTGCGGAAATCGCAAAAGAACTCGATGCGCTGGAAAAATCCTGGCCGCGCGAGCTGCCGCAAGGCGTGATCCATGCCGATCTCTTTCCCGACAACGTATTCTTCCTCGGCGACAGGCTGTCCGGCCTGATCGATTTCTACTTCGCCTGCACGGATACGCTCGCCTATGACGTCGCCGTTTGCCTCAACGCCTGGTGCTTCGAGCCGGATCACTCCTACAACGTGACCAAGGGGCGCGCGTTGCTCAACGCCTACGGCAAAGTGCGGGCGCTTTCGGCGCCCGAGCGGGACGCGCTACCCATACTGGCGCGGGGCGCGGCCATGCGTTTTCTGCTGACGCGGCTGGTGGACTGGCTGGCGGTGCCGGACGGCGCGCTGGTGCGGCCGAAAGATCCGCTGGAATATTACCGCAAGCTGCGCTTTCACCAGTCGGTGAAAAGCGTGCAGGATTACGGCCTCGGCGCATGATTTCGAGAAATGGGCGCCGGCTTTTGGGTCAAGTCTACGCGCAAGGGACTATTCGCGTGAGCGAGCAGCGCGTCACCATTCACACTGACGGCGCCTGCTCCGGTAACCCTGGGCCCGGAGGCTGGGGTGCGATCCTTACTTTTGGCGACCACGAAAAAGAACTCAAAGGCGGCGAACCGCACACGACAAACAATCGCATGGAGTTGATGGCCGCAATCTCGGCTCTTGAGGCGCTCAAGCGGCCGTGTACCGTCGATCTTCATACCGACAGCGAATATCTCAAGAACGGCATCACGACGTGGATTCACGGCTGGAAGAAAAATGGCTGGCGCACAGCCGACAAGAAGCCGGTGAAAAATGTCGACCTATGGAAGCGGCTGGATGAGGCGCTCGGCCATCACAAGGTGCATTGGCACTGGGTCAAGGGCCATGCCGGTCACGCCATGAACGAACGCGCCGATGAACTCGCGCGCGAAGGTCTTGTCGCGGCGCGCGCCGGCGCAATTGGCGCGATGAAGACAGAATAGCGTTTCCAGAAAACGAAATGGCCGGGACATGCCCGGCCATCGCTAAAATCGTTCTTGAAAATTCTAGAGTTGCGCCAGCAACGTCTGGCCGCCCGAAATTTCGCACTTGCCCGGGCGCATCCTCGATGTTGAGCTTTTTCACCACGCCATCGTCGACCAGCATCGAGTAGCGCTTCGAGCGCGTTCCGAGGCCATTGCCGGAGCCGTCGAAAGCCATGTCGATCGCCTTGGCGAATTCGCCGTTGCCGTCGGCGAGAAAATCGATCTTGCCGTCGGCACCGGTCGATTTCTTCCAGGCTTCCATGACGAACACATCGTTGACGCCGGTCACGGCGATTGTGTGCACGCCCTTCGCCTTGATGGCGGCGGCGTTGTTCAGAAAGCTCGGGATGTGAAGATTGTTGCAGGTCGGCGTGAAGGCGCCGGGCACCGCAAAAAGCGCGACCTTACGGCCTTTGAAAACTTCGTCAGTCGTCTTCCAGACCGGACCCTCGGTCGTCATGACTCGGAATTTGGCATCGGGCAATCGATCGCCGACCTTGATAGGCATGGATGTCCTCTCGCGTTGTGGAAGTTTTCGTTTCTTGGCTGCGGTAATTACGCCCTTGTCACCGATTAGTCGAGATGGGTTTTGACCTCGACTGCGTGTTCGCCGGTGACCACCGTAAAAGTCAAATCGAATTGGCCTTTGGGATCGACGCCTGGCGGCAATCCGTCAAGTTCAAAGCTGAATTGGGCTCGACCGGCGTGCGTGCGCCTTGCACGGGCTTCGGAATGGGCAAGGCCCATTGCGGCGTCGGGCCTTCGACGAACAATTCGACCGGGTGGCCTGCGGGTGCAGCGAGCATCGACGGCAACCAGCGACTTCGCTCCGCTCATTGATGCGGCGCGCGGTCAGTCCCACCTGCGCGGCCGTGACCTGCTTGGGTACGTGCGCCTCGGCGGCGCTCAATTCTGAATCTTGGGTGCTGTCAGCCGGCGGCAAGCATGAGCTCGGCGCGCCCTTCGGCAGGAACGCACAATTTTTCGCATACCGCGTAATCGATCTTCACGCGCAGCCGCACCGGCTTGCCCGGCTGCTGTGGCGAAACCGCCAGCGGAAAGATCACCCTGTCCTTGTAGCCGAGCGATTGGCCAGTCTCGTCGGTGAACAAATGCGGCGCGGGGTAAAGCACAGTGGCGCTTTTCAGATTTTCCGAACCTGAAAAATCGAAATGCGGCGGCACGCCGGAATCGCCTGGGTAGCGCCAGTAGGTTTTCCATCCCGGTTGCATCTTGATTTCGATGCCGGCGCGCAACTGGGCATCGCCGCTCTTGTTGCTGCCGGCGATCAGTCTGATCGCCGAGCGGACATCCTCGCTCCACGGTGATTCGTCTGGCGGCATGTGCCGTCGCGCCCGACATGGCGGCAATTCCGCAGGCGGCCAGCGCCACGCACAATGATCTGTGAATATTGTTCATCATCGGACGCTCTAGTTGGTAACGGCATGCCGCGCCACTGAATTCATTGTGAGCAGCCGTTGAACATGATCCGGGCAGGTCGCTGCCACAATTGTCGTATTGAATTATGACGGTGAACGATTGAACTTTCCGCCGCAAGCTTCGTTTGCAAAGGCGGATCTATCGGGTAACCTTTTGCCATGAAGATTTCACGCAAAGCGGCTGCAGCAAGCCCCCGGGCGCGGCTATCTCGACGGGCAGATGCTGATCGCGATGCCGGCGATGAATGACGAGCGTTTCGCGCGTGCGGTGATCTATGTCTGTGCGCATTCGACTGAAGGCGCCATGGGCATCATCGTCAATCATCCGGCGGCCAACATCAAATTTCCCGATCTGCTGGTGCAGCTCGAAGTGATTCCGGCTGCCGAACGCATCCAGTTGCCGAACCGCGCTGAAGATGTGAAAGTGCTTAAGGGCGGACCGGTGGAAACCGGTCGCGGCTTTGTCCTGCATTCGGCAGATTTCTTTATCGAAAATTCGACGCTGCCGATTGATGAAGGCATCTGCCTGACGGCGACGCTCGATATTCTTAAGGCGATTGCGCGCGGCAACGGGCCGGCCAGTGCCATTCTTGCGCTGGGCTATGCCGGCTGGGCTCCCGGGCAGCTCGAGCAGGAAATTCAGCAAAACGGCTGGCTGCATTGCGCCGCCGATCCTGAACTGATCTTCGGCCAGGATACCGACCACAAATATGAAAAAGCTTTGCGCAAGATCGGCATCGACCCGGCCATGCTGTCGAGCGAAGCCGGTCACGCCTGAGCTCGAGTTCGTTTACGCAGAGCCGGCGTAATCCGACTCACACGCGGACAATTTCCATTATTCAGATGCAATCTTGAGCGCGCGCAGCCGGGTCGGCTTGTCGATCAACAGGTCGCGGGCGGCGTCCGCGCGTCATCGGCTCGCCGAAGGCAAAGCCTTGCGCATATTCGCAACCGAGCTGGTAGAGCTCGACCGCATCGGAATCGGTTTCGGCGCCTTCCGCCACAACTTCCATGCCGAGATCGTGCGCGAGTGCGATGATCGAGCGCAGGATCACCGGTCGCGTGCCGCGCGCCGTGGTGCGCACGAATGACTGGTCGATCTTGATGGTGTCGAACGGGAAACGCTGCAGATAGGCGAGCGAGGAATGGCCGGTGCCGAAATCGTCCAGCGACAGACCGGCGCCAAGTTCCTTGATGCGCGTCAGCATTTGCGCGGCATGTTCGGGATTTTCCATCACCAGCGATTCGGTGATCTCGAGCTTGAGCGTGCCGCGCGCCGAGCGCTGTGCGCGCCAGCACGCTGCGCAAATCCTGGATCAGGTCGTGGCGCAGCAATTGCCGCGATGACACGTTCACGCTGGCAAACACCGGCTCGCGCGCGCGGGTGGCTGCCTGCCACTGAGCCAGCTGTCGGGCGGTATGATCGAGCACAAACAGACCGAGATCGACGATCAGGCCGATTTCCTCGGCGATGGAGATGAATTCAGCCGGCGACAGGCGGCCGAGCTTTGGGTGATCCCAGCGCGCCAGCGCTTCGAATCCGGCGATGGCGCGATCCTCCAGCCTTACGATCGGCTGGTAGAGCACCTTGATTTCCTCGCGCTCGATAGCGCGGCGCAATTCCGATTCCATCGTCAAACGATCGGTCTTGCGCGAGCGCATCGCCGGTTTGAAGATCTCGATACGGTCGCCGCCGATGCGCTTGGCGTAGTACATCGCGAGCTCGGCGTCCTTGAGCACTTCCTCGGTGCGGTGAGCGTGGTTCTCGGCGAGCGCCAGGCCGATCGAAGCGGTCAGGAAGATCTCGCGGTCGTTGAAGGCAATCGGCGCGCGCAATGTGCGCCGGATGGTTTCGGCGAAGGCCACGATGCGCGCCGGTTCGCGCTCCGACAGCACGATCAGCGCGAATTGATCACCCGAGAGACGCGCCAGCGTATCCTGCGGCTTGAGCAGGCGCGATAGCCGTCGCGCGATGGTGAGCAGGATCGAATCGCCGACCGCAATGCCGACGGAATCGTTGACCTGCTTGAAGCGATCGAGATCGATCACCACGATCGACGGCCGGATTTGCGGTTCGGCGCGCGCAAAGCCGAATGCCGCCTCCATGCGGTCGATGAAAAGTTCGCGATTGGGCAGGCCGGTGAGGTTGTCATGAACTGCGTCAAAGAGCAGCCGTTCTTCGGCATTCTTGAAATCGGTCACGTCGGTAAGCGTGCCGACGAGCCGCACGACCTCGCCATCGGAGCCGACCACCGGCCGCGCCTTGAGCGCGAACCAGAGATAGTGTCCGTCGGCGGTTCGCAGCCGGAAATCCTGCGTGAGACGGCCGCGACGCTGCTCGACGACGCCGTCGAGCGAAGCGCGGAAACGATCGCGATCGAGAGGGTGCAGCACTTCAAGCCAGGCCGCCGCCGGTCCTTCCAGCGTGCCGCGCTTCAGGCCCAGCATGTGTTCGGTTTCCGGGCTGGTGAACACCTTGTCCGCTGAAACATCCCAGTCCCAGATCAAGTCGCCGGCGCCGGTGAGCGCAAGCGCGCGGCGTTCGACATCGGAAACGATGCCGTGGGTGATGCCGCCGGCGAACGCGTGCTGCATGACCGTGAAGCCGATCAGCATCACGATCAGCACCAGGCCGCCAAGCAGCGCCGGGCCGATGATGTCGTTGGTCACCAGCCCGGTGACCGCGAGGCCGGCGGCTGTGGTCCATACGACCAAGCAACAGCCAGGTCGGGATCAGCAACACGGCACGGTCGAAGCCGTGCGTGGAGAGGTAGATGACGAGAGCAAGCCCGAGCACCGCGATGCCGGCAAGCGACATGCGGGCGATGCCGGCGGCAACGGCGGGGTCGAACACCGCGACCGCGATCAGCGCGGCGAGCGCCGCAAGCCAGGCGATCGTGATGTGGGCGTAACGCACATGCCAGCGCGACAAGTTGAGATAGGCGAACAGAAAGACCAGCAGTGTTGCCGACAGGATTGCCTCGCCGCAGGCGCGCCAAACGCGCTCGGCGCCAGCCGACATGTCGAACACCTTGCCCCAGAATCCGAAGTCGATGCCGATATAGATCAGCACCGCCCAGCCGAGTGCGGCGGCGGCCGGAAACATTATCGAGCCCTTCACCACGAACAGGATGGTGAGGAACAGTGCGAGCAGACCGGCGATGCCGATGACGATGCCGTAGTACAAAGTGAAGGAATTGACCTTGTCCTTGTAGGCGTCCGGTTCCCACAAATAGATCTGCGGCAGTTTGTCGGTGCGCAGTTCAGCGACCAAGGTGATGACGGTGCCGGGGTCGAGCGTAATGCGGAAAATATCCGCAGTCGTTCCCTCCTGACGCACGGGCCGATCGCCGGTCGAGGGCGTGATGGCTGCAATGCGCGACAGGCCAAGATCGGGCCAGAACAGGCCGGAGCCGACCATGCGGTAGTGCGGCACGACGATCAGGCGGTCGATCTGCTCGTCGCTGTTATTGGTGAGCGCGAGCACCGCCCAGTTGTTGTTGCCTTCGCGCGCGCGCACCTCGATGCGCCGCACGATTCCATCCGGACCGGGCGCGGTGGACACCTGGATGCGGTCGCCGTCGGTTTTTTGCAGCTCGGTTGCGGCGGTCAAATCGATGGCGGCGGCATCGAGCCGCACGTTCACCGCTTCAACCGCGCGCGCGGTTTGAGCTCGCCAGCAGCGAAGCGGCGATCAGCAACCGCTACGGCCGTCAGGCAACGCGTCATGGTCAAAGCAAAACCCCCGCCCGTGGCAGCGCCTTGCAGCCTGCGGCTCTCGGCCTCGCCGACGGTGAAAATCTCCAAACAATCGCACCCTGTTCAGTTTAAGTCCGACATTGCGCCGATTTCGCGGCTTTCGAAGAAATCGCACGTCCAGGTCAAAGTGTTAGCACAATTTTGCCGATATGGGTGCTGGTTTCCATAAGCGTGTGAGCCGCGGCTGCAGCGCTCAATGGAAAGGTCTTGTAGATGATCGGCTTGACCTTTCCAGCCGCGATCAGGGGCAGCACATTGTCCTCGACCGCGCGTGCGATTGCACCTTTGTCGGCGACCGAACGCGAGCGCAAGGTCGAGCCGGTATGGTGCAGCCGCTTGAGCATGATGCGGCGGAAATCCACCGTCGCCTTCGGGCTACCCTGAAATGCGATTTGCACGATGCGCCCCTCCACCGCGGCCGCTTCGTAGTTGCGCGCGATGTAGTCCCCACCCACCATGTCCACTATAACCTCGGCGCCCTTGTCGCCGGTGGCCGTCTTCGTGGCCGCGACGAAGTCCTCGGTCTTATAGTTAACGGCGACATCGGCGCCGAGCTTGCGGCAGGCCTCGCATTTTTCCTGCGAACCGGCGGTGGTGATCACGCGCGCGCCGAATGCCTTGGCGAGCTGGATTGCGGTCGTGCCGATGCCTGACGAGCCGCCGTGAATCAGACAGCGTTTCGCCGCTCTTGAGTCCGCCGCGCTCAAATGCGTTGTGCCAGACTGTGAAGAATGTTTCCGGCATTGCTGCCGCTTCGACCATCGACAGTCCGGAGATGGGCAGCGCATGACTTTCGTGCGCAATGCAATATTCGGCGTAGCCACCGCCGACCACGAGCGCCATCACCCGATCGCCGATCTTCCAGCGTTTGACGTCGGCGCCTAACGCCGACGACTTCGCCGGCAATCTCGAGTCCGGGAATATCCGGCGCGCCGGGCGGAGGCGGATAAAGGCCCATGCGTTGCATGACGTCGGGACGGTTCACGCCGGCAGCGGCGACCTTCACCAGAATCTCGCCGTTACCCGGGGTTGGTACCGGGCGCTGTTCAGGCACGAGCATGTCCGGGCCGCCGGCAGCCTTGATGCCGATTGCGGTCATTTTGAGTTGGAAGCGCAGCCATCGGTTCCTCTGATTTTTCTGCAAATTGGGATGCCTTGTTTAGGCGGGCCTCTATCGATGTGACAACCGGAGCCGCTGTGGCTAAGTTTCGCTCTCAGGAGGCCAGCCATGCCGGCGATTGACGAAGACGACAAACCGAAAAAGAAAATCGCGCATGAGATTGGGCAGGATCTCACACTGCTTTCGGTGGAAGAGCTCGCGTCTCGTGTGCAATTGCTGCACGACGAGATCAATCGGCTCGAAGCCGACATGACGCAAAAGCGCGCGTCGCGCGCGGCCGCCGATCAGTTTTTCAAGCGCTGAAACGAGATCGACTTTGCTGCGTGGCACGAAGCGTATCCGTGCTGAGCGCCTAAAAAATATTTGGCATTGCGCCCTTGTCCTTAAGGTGTCGTTAAGCTTTCTCGACCATTACTGGCATTGTCCATCTTCATGTGGACATTGAGTGGCTCCTGTCCACTCTGTTTGACGCCTCCCTGTTATCACCTTAGAGCCGCCGGCAACGGCGGCTCCTTTTTTTGTCCCAATATGGGTCAACATCTCCGCAATGCGCGGACGCTCTCTTAAGTTTGCTCAGCAACTATATCGCAATGTTAACCATATCGCTGTCTGGACAGAGGCCTGCTCGCGCGCGCCATGCTTACCCAATCGTTTACGGGGCGTGTATCTGCTCCGCAGTGAAGTGAGGCGTCGCGTTATGTCCGAAAAGTCGTTGAGCGAAACTCAACCGGTGTCGTTCGGAGAGCGGCTCGCCAGTTCGCAGGCATTTGCCGACCTGTTTCGTGACGGCATGGCGCTGGTCGAAGAGACCGCAACCTATCTCGACGGCCCCGGTCGGCAGCAATCCAAGAAACTCGAACGTGCCGCGGCGCTGGCTTATGCCACCGAAAGCATGCGGCTCACCACCCGGCTGATGCAGCTTGCCTCGTGGCTTGCTGCTTCACCGCGCGGTGAAGGAAGGCGAGATGTCGCTCGCTCAGGCCGGCAAGGAAAAGAGCAAGGTCAAGCTTGCGACCGCCGACTCTCACGATCCGACAATATTGAGCTGGTGCCGGATGCCGCTGCGCGAACTCATTGAGCGGTCGCAAAAGCTGTACGCGAAGGTGCGCCGCCTCGACGCCACGATCTACAATCAGAGGCGCCGCCGAGCGTCCCGCCACTAGGCAATCCGGTCGAGCGTCAGCTTGGTCTGTTGAAGGCCGCTTTCGGAGCGGAAAGCGTCTAAGCACTCGTCCGGCTGAAACGAAAAACCCCCGCATGATGCGGGGGTTTTTCGTTACCTGCAGACCGATCGCGTCTATTTCTTCTCGTCGGTCTTCAGGAAGCCGGAGAACTTCTTCTGGAAGCGCGACACGCGGCCGCCGCGGTCCACGAGCTGCTGCTGGCCGCCGGTCCAGGCCGGATGCGACTTCGGGTCAATGTCGAGATGCAGGACGTCACCTTCTTTGCCCCACGTGGAGCGGGTGGTGAATTCGCTGCCATCAGTCATCACCACCTTGATGGTGTGGTAGCCGGGATGGATATCTTGTTTCATCGTTCGGTTTCCGTGGCGCAGATGCGCCGATAAGGGCTGAATTTGGTCGGCTCCTATACAGCACGCCGTCGCAGGCGGCAAGTCGCGCAATTGACCACCATCGGGCCCGCAAGGCATTAAGGATACGGGGGCGGTGGCAGAGGCGTCGCATGAGTTTTTCGAGCGATGGACGGGGCCTCGATGTTGCCGGCGCGCCCGCGCCCGGGGAGCGGCGCAAGCTGAAGCTTAAACCGCTTGCTCGGCTCGTGCCCTATCTCGCCGCGCTACCGCGGGCCGCGCACTTGCCGCTTTGGCCGCGCTGATCGTTGCCGCGCTCACCACGTTGATCGTGCCGGTGGCGGTTCGCCGCATGATCGATTTCGGTTTCTCCGACAAAGCCGTGCAGCTGATCGACAGCTATTTCGCGGTGATGATTGTTGTCGTCGCCGTGCTCGCGGTCTCGAGCGCGCTGCGCTACTACCTCGTCACGACACTGGGCGAGCGCATCGTCGCCGATCTGCGCTCAGATGTATTCGCGCATCTTACGCGATTGTCTTCCGCATTTTTCGATACGGCGCGCACCGGAGAGATTGTGTCGCGGCTCACCGCCGACACAACGCAGATCAAATCGGCTGTCGGCGCTTCGGTGTCGATCGCGCTGCGCAATCTGCTGCTGTTCATCGGGCGGCGCTGCCATGATGGTCGTCACCAGCCCGCGATTGTCCTTGTTCGTGCTGGCTGCAATTCCGGTGATCGTGCTTCCGCTGGTCGGCTTCGGCCGCGCGGTGCGCAAACGCGGGCGTGCGGCACAGGACACGCTTGCCGAGGCGTCCGGCTACGCCGACGAACTCATCGGCGCAATGCGTACGCTGCAGGCTTTCACCAACGAGAAACTGGCGCAGTCACGTTTCTCCGCCGCAGTCGAGCAGCGCCTATGCTGCCGCATGCGGCGCCATCAAAGCGCGCGGCGTGCTGACTGCCGTCGTGATCTTTCTGGTGTTTGCCAGCATCGTCGTGGTGCTGTGGGTCGGTGCGCAGGACGTGCTTGCGGGCAGCATCACGCCCGGCCGGCTCGGGCAATTTGTGCTCTATGCCGTGTTCGCAGCCGGCGGGCTCAGCGAACTCAGCCAGGTGTGGGGAGAAATCGCGCAAGCTTCCGGCGCGGCCGAGCGGCTCTTCGAAATTCTGAACGTCGAGCCGCAGATCAAGGCGCCGCCGCGACCCGACGGCACTGCCGAAGCCGGCAGGCGGTGCAGTCGAATTTCGCGACGTGAGCTTCGCCTATCCCGGTCGTCCGAACGTGCCGGTTCTCGATCGTCTTTCGTTTCGGGTCGCGCCGGGTGAAAAGCTCGCCTTGGTCGGACCATCCGGCGCCGGGCAAGAGCACCATCTTCCAGTTGATCCTGCGCTTCTATGATCCGGTGTCGGGGAGTATCAGCTTCGACGGCGTGCGTCTCACCGACGTGGATCCGGCGGTGCTTCGCGCGCGCATCGCGCTGGTGCCACAGGACGCCGTGGTTTTCGGCACGAGCGTGCGGGAAAACATTCAGTTTGGGCGGCCCGATGCGACCGATGCCGAGATCGACAAGGCGGCCGAAGCCGCACACGCTTCCGAATTTATTCGGCGCCTGCCGCTGGGTTACGAGACGCCGGTCGGCGAGCGTGGTGTCACATTGTCGGGCGGTCAGCGCCAGCGGATCGCGATTGCACGCGCGATTTTGCGCAAGGCACCACTGTTGTTGCTCGATGAGGCGACCTCATCGCTCGACGCCGAAAGCGAAACCTTGGTGCAGCAGGCGCTTAAGCGGCTCATGCTCAACCGCACGAGCATCGTGATCGCGCATCGGCTCGCCACCGTGCAGACTTGCGACCGTATCTTGGTGCTCGATCACGGCCGCATCGTCGAAGAGGGCACCCACACCTCGCTTGCCGTCTGCCGGCGGCCTCTATGCACGGCTGGCGAAATTGCAGTTCGAGATGGCGTAGGCTAAGGTACGCCACGTCATCCTGTTGACCGCTATTCCCGACACAGGGTTTTTGTCTTCGCCGGCATAGATGAAGCCGTGCTTTTCGTAAAAGCGGATTGCGCGAAAATTATCCTTGTTGACGAGAAGGTCGAGACCTTTCGGCGAGAGACGTTTGGCTTCATCAAGCAAGGCAAGTGCGACATCCGAGCCCCAATGTTCAGGCGCGACCACGATCTGGTCGAGATACATCGTTTTTGGATCGACCGTGACGAAGCCGACAAGCGTGTCACCTTGTTCCGCAAGCACAATACGCGCGACCGGCACCAGCTCTTTGCGCCAGCGCTCGCGCCACCACGGAACGCGCGCATTGAAATCGAGATGCGGATAGTGTTTTGCCCAGGTGCGCCGCCAAAGCTCGATCGCCGCGTCTTCGTCGGCGGCAGTATACCGGCGCAGCGTGCTGGTTTTCTCGCTCACCGTTCGGTCAGCTTGAACTCGATGCGGCGATTGCGCTTGTAGGCATCCTCGGTCTTGCCGAGGTCGATCGGCTGAAATTCGCCAAAACCGGCGGCGACCAGCCGTTGCGGCGACACGCCCTTGCCAATGAGATATTGAACCACCGATATCGCGCGTGCCGCTGACAAGTCCCAGTTCGACTTGAACGCGCCGCCGCCGGCGATCTGCCGTACGTCAGTATGCCCGTCGACGCGCAGGACCCAGGCGATATCCGTCGGGATTTGCTTTTCCAGCTCGAGCAATGCATCCGCTACCTTGTCGAGTTCAGCGCGGCCTTCGGGCTTGAGATCGGCCTTGCCGGTGTCGAAAAATACCTCGGATTGCAGCACGAAACGGTCGCCGACCACGCGCACGTCTGTGCGGTTGCCGAGGATTTCTCGAAGCTTGCCAAAGAAATCCGAACGGTAGCGCTTTAGTTCGTTAACACGCTCGGCCAATGCCAGATTGAGACGCTGGCCAAGCTCGGTGATACGGCTTTGGGAGTCCTTGTCCTTCTTCTCGGCGGCGTCGAGCGTCTGTTCGAGTGCTGCGAGCTGGCGGCGCAACGCCGCGATCTGCTGGTTGAGCACTTCGACCTGAGCCAGCGCGCGAGCGGAAAGTTTTTTCTCGCCTTCGACCTGGCCGGTAAGCTCGGAAACCTTGCCCTGGGCCGCTGCAGCACCGGCACCCGCGCTTTCGGCTGCGCCCTTTCAGGCGGTCGCGCTCATTTTCGGCGGTGGCGAGTGTCGCGCGCAGTTGTGCGAGCTGGTCTTCAAGACCGGCTTTGCCCGACTTCTCAAGTCCCAGCAGTTCGGTGAGCTGTGCGATCTGCGCATTCAGGCGATTGAGAGCGGTGTCCTTTCCGGCGACTTCTTGCTGCAAATAGAATTGCACGACCACAAATACGGTGAGAAGAAAAATGATACCGAGGATCAACGTCGACAAAGCGTCGACGAAGCCCGGCCAGTAGTTCATGCCGCTGTCGCCGCGGCGCGATCGTGCCAGCGCCATAGTTTCAACTCAACGGTTTACGTTCTCGCGCACCATAACCTCCAGGAGTTTCTTGATCTCGCGCTGCTGCTCGGCTTGTGAGTCCACCCAATCGCGGATCATCTGCTGTTCGGTGCGCATATGATGCACAAGGCCCTGGATCGCCTCGGCGAGATTTGCCATAGCGGCGGAGGCGGATTTGCCGGCCTCAACCTGATCGACCGCTTCTCGCAGGCGATCGACCGCCGAACGGACCTCGCCGGTGACGCCGGCCGCGACGCGTCGGTTCGGCGGCCTGATCGTAGACGGTCGTGGATAGCCAATCCTCGAGTTCCGTATAAAAGCGGTTCTGCGCCTGGCTCGATTGCAAATCGAGAAAGCCGAGCACCAGCGAGCCGGCGAGCCCGAACAGCGAGGACGAGAACGAAATGCCCATGCCCGAGAGCGGTGCAGCGAGACCATCGCGCAGTGAGTCGAACATGGAGCCGGCGTCGCCGCTTGCCTTAAGGCCCTGAATAACGCCGCCAACCGAGCTCACAGTTTCGATCAGTCCCCAGAACGTGCCGAGCAGGCCGAGGAAAACAAGCAGCCCGGTCATGTAGCGGGAAATATCGCGCGCTTCGTCGAGGCGCGTGGCAATCGAGTTGAGGATGCCGCGCATCAATTGCGACGACATCGCCATGCGTCCGACACGGCTACCGAGGATTGCGGCCATCGGCGCCAGAAGTATTGGCGGCCGATCGACAGCAAGTCCCGGATCAGCGAGGCGGAAATTGTTGACCCACGCGATTTCCGGATAAAGCCGCAGCACCTGGCGCAGCGACAGCACAATACCGATTGCTTCAACTGCCGATGATCAGCGCGTTCAAGCCCGGGTTGGCCATGAACGCCACCTCGATCTGCTTGTGCAGTACGAAGGCAACCAGTCCAACAAGGATGACGAACACCATCATCCGGATCAGGAAGATGCGCGGAGACGACAGCTTGAGTGGATCGAGTTCTTTGGCCATGAGCGTTTGGAGTTACACCGAATGCAGCCCTTGCCGAGCACTATGACACAGACCCGTGACAGGGAAAAAGCAGTTGTGGTGGAACCACGGCCTCTGCATTAAGCCGCCGATTGAGTTGAAATTGCGGTGGCCTAGGCTTTGCCGGCCTTTTTGAGCACGGTCACCAGCTCTTTCTGAATTGTCTCATTGCCGGCAGCGATGTGGCCTTTAGCGAAGATGTCGTCGCCGCCGTCGCAATCGGATACGAAGCCACCGGCTTCGCGCACCATGATCAGCCCGGCCGCCATGTCCCACGGCTTGAGGTCGCGCTCCCAATAGCCGTCGAGCCGTCCAGCCGCGATCCAGGCAAGATCGAGCGCAGCCGCGCCGAAGCGACGCAGGCCGGCAACCTGTTCCTGCATCGCTGCCGTTTCCTTTCGCGACATGTCCGATGTCTCCATGACCATGGTGCGGCAGCCCGCACGCGATGACCGCGTCGGCAAGACGCTTTCGGCCGGCGACCCGGATGCGCTGCTCGTTAAGGAACGCACCTTTGCCCCGTTCGGCAATGAACATTTCCTCGTTCGCAGGATTGTAGATCAAACCCGCTACCACGGTTTCTTCGCGCTCGAGTGCGATCGAAATGGCGAATTGTGGAATGCCATGCAGAAAATTGGTGGTGCCATCGAGCGGATCGACGATCCAGGTGTGGGTTTTGTCGGCGCCCTCGCGATGGCCGCCTTCTTCGCCGAGAAAGCTGTAGCCCGGCCTTGCCTTCATCAGTTCGGCGTGGAGCGTCTCCTCGGCGCGGCGATCGGCGGCAGACACGAAATTGGCCGGCCCCTTTAGTGAGACCTGCAATTTCTCCAGCTCGCCGAAGTCGCGTTTGAGTGCGCGCGCGGCCTTGCGCGCGGCTGCGATCATGACGTTGAGCAGTGCGGAATGCTGCATGGCGCGTGCGGTCTGCCCGTGAAGGCAGACGCCGTCAAGGGCGGGCAGCCGCGACGGTCGACAACCACTTCTTGGCCGCCCTGATCGGCGGCCTCACGCACCGCCGGCTTTTGCTTGCCAGCAAATACGTCGAGATCGGGGTCGCTGTCGCCGCCGGCCTTTGCAATCATGTGCCATTTAACGGCGTCTGTTGCGTCAGCGGGCATGCCGCGACCAGCCATCAAGATCCGCGCCAGACGGTTTTGAGCGACCGGGCTGCCGAGATGCGCGGCTTTCAGAAACAGTTGGGCAGCCGCGGCCTCGTCTTTGTTGACGCCTTCGCCGTTGAACTGGGCGATTGCGAATTCGACCATGGCATCGAGATTGCCGCCGACCGAAGCCTGCTGCATAAGCCGCATCGCTTTGCTCACGTCCTTCGGAACTCCGCGGCCTTCCTTGTACATGGTGGCGAGTGCGTATTGCGCCTCCGAATTGCCGCCGTCTGCGGCGGCAACGAATAGTTCGGCAGCGCGTTTGAAATCTTGAGGAAATTGCTGACCCTGCAAATAGAGCAGGCCGAGATCGTACGCGGCACTCGCGTGGCCGAGCCTGGCGGCGGCATCGAGCAGGCGTGCGGCTTCTTCCAGGTTTTGCGCGCCAGCGCGGCCTTGGAAATTGAACATGGCCAGCGCGAACAGAGCCTCGCGGTCGCCCTTGGCGGCGGCGAGCTTATACCATTGCGCGGCCTTTGAATCGTCGCGGCCGACGCCAAGTCCTTGTGCGTAAATTTCGGCGAGGAGTGTCATGGCAGCGGGATCGTTCTGCTGGGCGCGCTTGGCTGCCTCGTTGAATGCAGTGATATAGAGGCCGCGCTGAAATGCGCCGTAGGCGATGTCGATGTTCGACTGATCAACGTTAGCAATGACGTTGGGAACCGGCTGTGGCGGCGGTGGTGTGTTCTTCGTGACTTGTGCTGCTGTCGGCCCGGCGAAAGCAGCCACGGCAAGTATTCCCAGCGCCATGAGACCGTGCGACGTCTCACTCATGCTGTCGTCTCCGGTAGCCGGAGATAACGGCCGGCTTCGGTTATCGTTGCCGCGATTTCGTGCGGGTTTTGCCAAAGAAAATCGCCGAGCGCGACGAAATCGGTACCGGCTGCGACCAGAGGTGCAATGTCGTCGAGCGATGCCGCATATCCGACACACGGGATTTCGAAAACTTCCGCCCACCACGCGACGCGTTCTTCGATAGCCGGGAAGGCCGGGCGTTTACCGTCGGCGTCTGGCTCTCCGAACATCACGTAGTCGGTTCCTCGCTCCGCCGCGAACATGGCGTCATGACGGGTAACAAGTCCACCGGCGCCGGCAATGCGCTCGGGCTTGAGCTGCTCGATTGCTTCAATGAACGATGCGATGCCGGTCAAATGCGCGCCGTCGGCACCGGCGCGCGCGACCAGTTCGGCATGGCCGTCAAGCAAAAGTGCCGCACCCTTATCCTGCACAGGGGCCAACAAGGCCTTGATGCGATTGATCCGTGTGCGCTCATCCGCCTCGACAAGGCGCAGCAGGACGGCGGCGACATCGCCGGCATCCAGCGCCGCCGCCAACCGAGGGGAAAACGCCGCTGCATCCGCGATCGGCGGAGTGATCAGATAGAGACGTGGGGCAGGGCGCGGAGGCGCCTGTTTGGGTCGAGAAGCCATGGCCCCCGCATGCTAGCCTAATCGGGCGGAAAATTGACCCGTGCGGTCACTTGGCCGCTGTGTCGCAGACCTTTGAGAACTCGGCAAGCTCGCGCGCCACACGGGCTATTACGCCGCGCCATTCGTCAATTTGCGGCTGCCGGAACAACCGGGCGCTCGGGTACCAAGGGCTATCGGTGCGCTGGCACAGCCACCGCCAATCTTGGATATGGGACAGCAGGAGCCATAGCGGCTTGCCCATGGCTCCGGCGAGATGCGCGACCGCGGTGTCGACGGCGATCACCAGGTCGAGTTCGGCGATCGCTGCCGCGGTTTCTGCGAAGTCGGCAAGACCGTCCTCAATGCGCACGACCGGAACGCGATCGAGGACTGGCAGGTCGGTGTCCCGATATTCACGTTGCAAGCTGACAAATTGGGCACCCGGGAGCGACAGCAACGGAACGAGCTGCGACAGCGCGATGCTGCGATTGTGATCGTTCTTGTGCGTCGGCTTGCCGGACCAGACCAAACCGATACGCGGTCTGCCGAGGCTAGCGAAGCGTGTGCGCCAACTCTCGATACGTTCGGCGCGCGGATGCAAATAAGGCACCACCGCGGGAATTGTCTCGATCGTGGTACCGAACGCCAACGGCAAACTTAGCAACGGGCAATGCACATCGAATGCCGGCAGTGCATCGCCGCGGCGGTACATGCCGATGACCCCGTCGAATGTTCCGATAAGCGACATCAAACTGTCGGGCAATTCGAGAACGATCTTGCCACCCCGCTTGGCCACCATCGGGACGTAACGCACGAACTGGATGCTGTCGCCAAAGCCCTGCTCGGCGTGCAGCAGGATGGTCTTGCCCGTCAAATCCTCGCCGCGCCATTGCGGTTGGGTGAAGTCGCGAGGAGTGAGATCAGTGGCGCCGCGCCAGCGCCATTCATAACCGGGCCAGCCCCGTTCGAAATCGCCGAGAGAGAGGCAAAGCAGCGCCTTGTTCCAATGCGCCTCTGCCAGTTGGGGGTCAATCGCAATGGCACGATCGAAGCTGTCGAGTGCTTCTTCGACACGATCGAGGTAGCGAAGCGCGCTGCCGCGATTGACCAGCGCGAACGCCAATGGCTTGTGTGCCATCGCCGACTCATAATCGGCCAGAGCCTCCGCCGGCCGATTGAGATCGAGGAGTGCATTGCCGCGATTGTTATGCGCCTCCGTGTAGTCTGGCTTAAGCGTGAGCGCGCGTTCGTAACTGGCCAGCGCTTCTTCGTGGCGGCCCATGGCGTTCAAGGCGTTGCCGCGATTGTTGAACCCGAATGCGAAATCGGGCTGCATATCCAGGGCACGCTCGTATTCCTTAAGCGCCTGGTCATAGGAGCCCATCTCGTAAAATACGTTGCCGCGCGCGACGACAACCTCGACATAATCAGGTTTGAGAGTCAGCGCGCGATCGTAAGCGTCGAAAGCCTCGTTGAAGCGCTTGAGGTCGCGCAGTACCAGACCGCGATTGGCATGGGTCACGGCGTCATCGGGCGCGATCGCGAGGGCCTGTTCGTAGCACTGGAGCGCTTCCGCCAGACGCTTGCGGTCGCGCAGGACATGACCACGCTCTTTTAGCGCAGCCGAATGGCGAGATTGGTAGGAGAGCGCGCGGTCGAAGCTTGCCAACGCCTCGTCTTGGCGATTGAGCCTGACCAGGCATTGGCCGCGGTTGACCAACGCGTCGGGATAGTTTGGTCGATGCACCAGGGCCTGCTCGTAGCTTGCAAGGGCTTCTTCGTTGCGGCCGAGTTCAACAAGTGCGTTGCCGCGGTTGTTCAGCGCTTCGGAATAGTCGGGCCGGGCGGCGATCGCCCTTTCGAAACTGAGCAATGCATCCTGGGTACGTTTAAGGGCACGCAGTGTATTGCCGCGGTTGTTGAGCGCTTCGGCATAGTCGGGCTTGAGCTTGACGGCACGCTCATAGCTTTTGAGCGCGTCTTCGTGCCGCTCAAGTACCGCCAGCACAATGCCGTAGTTGGAATGGGCGGCCGCCGATCTCGCGTTGGTCTTGAGCGCGCTAGCGATCAGCTTGAGCGCCTCGGCCGACTGGCCGCGCTGGTGCATGAGTACGCCGCACAGGTGCAACGCATCGAAATTGCCGGTCTGAACCGCAAGCACTTGCCGATAGAGCGCCTCGGCCTCGTACAGCTGTCCGCGCTGGTGATGCTCAACGGCTTGCCGAAGCGTGTCGGCAAGTTGGGGTTTTGCGGATGGTGGCTTAATCTGCGGTTTAGGCATGGCCTCGACGGCGTTGCGAATGCAAATGGAACGCAACGTCACCAGGCCGGCGCTACCGCCAGCGAATCATGCGCGAGACTATTCGCTTGTGGCGCCTGCGTCCAAGCGGGTCCGTGCCCTCAGGACGGCATCGGCACCGGACCCATATCCTTCGGCACCTTGTAACCCTTCTGCACCGCGGGGCGCGTGGCGATGGCTTCGTACCAACGCCTCACATTAGGATATTGCTTCAGGTCGATGGTCTGCCATTCGAAACGTGAAATCCAAGGCCAGATCGCGATGTCGGCGATGGAATATTGGTCAGCGACGAACTCGCGGCCTTCCAGCCGGGTATTGAGCACCTTGTAGAGGCGATGCGCTTCTTTCAGGTAACGTTCCTCGGCATAAGGCGCCTTGCCTTTATTGTACTTCACGAAGTGATGCACCTGGCCGAGCATCGGGCCGGGACCGCCCATTTGCCACATCAGCCATTCGATGACGCGATAGCGACCTTCGCCCGATTTCGGCATCAGCTTGCCGGTCTTGTCCGCGAGATAGATCAGGATCGCGCCTGACTCCATCAATGCGATGTTGTTCTCACGGTCGACGATCGCCGGGATGCGATTGTTGGGAGCAACCTTGAGGAAGTCGGGTGCGAACTGCTCGTCCTTGGAAATATCGATTGGGTGCACCGTATAGGGCAGGCCGAGCTCTTCAAGGGCGATGGATACCTTGCGGCCATTGGGGGTCGTCCAAGTGTAGAGATCAATCACGATTCACATCCTTAAGTGGGAACTATGGGAACGTGCGAGGCGGGGAGGCGTTGACAGGCGAAGCTTATTAGCAGGAGGAAGACTTAACCGGTTCGAAGACGATTCAAAAAAGCAACTGCGACTGATCCGCACGCAACGGGATACGCAAAAGGCTGCGTCACGACGCGGCCTTTTGCACGTCAGGCTGCTTTTTTCTCCATGTCCGCTTTCCACTGACCGAGCGCGGCCAGCCCATTCATTTTTGCGCGATGTGAGAATGCGCGCTGGGCAACTGCGACATTTTCCGTTTTGCCCTTCCAGGCCGTCTGCGGCGCGTGCTGAAGCGCGCGCCCGTATGAAAACGTGAGCTTCCAAGGCAAATTGCCGATCTTGTTCATTGCGTCGAGGTGAGCAGTCGCCTGCTCGTCGCTCTGCCCGCCGGAAAGGAATGCGATGCCCGGCACCGCGCCCGGCACGCAATTCTTCAACACGCGCACGGTTTTTTCGGCAACCTCCTGCACGCAGGCTTGCTTGGCGCTCTTTTTACCGGCGATGACCATGTTGGGCTTGAGAACGATGCCTTCGAGCGCAACGCGTTGAAAATAGAGTTCTTCAAACTGGGTCTTGAGAACCAATTCGGACACTTGGTAGCAGCGGTCGATATCGTGGGCGCCATCCATCAGCACTTCCGGCTCCACGATGGGGACAATTTGTGCTGCTTGGCACAGCGCGGCGTAGCGCGCCAGGGCATGAGCATTCGCGCGGATACAGGTGTAACTCGGAATCCCTGCGCCGACATCGATGACCGCGCGCCACTTCGCAAAGCGCGCGCCTTGCTCATAATATTTCGGCAACCGGTCAGCGAGCTTGTCGAGTCCGATGGTAACGACCTCACCGGGACAATTCGGCAGCGGCTTGGTGCCTTCATCTACCTTTATGCCGGGGATCGCGCCGGCTTTCCTGATCAACTCCACGAGTGGCGTGCCATCTTTCGCTTTTTGCCAGATGGTCTCGTCGTAGAGGATGACGCCAGAGATGTGTTTCATTCCCTCTGTCGAGCGGAATAACATCTCGCGATAGTCACGGCGATTGTCCTCGGTCGACTCCACGCCGATGGCGTCGAAGCGCTTCTTGATTGTGCTGGAGGATTCGTCTGCCGCCAGGATGCCCTTACCGGGCGCCACCATCGCCTGTGCGATCTTGTTCAGTTCATCGAGATTCATCGCTCTCTCCATCGCATCCGGGATGACGGCCGATCAATGTTCGCCGTCATTTTAGCCGCAACACCTCAACTCCGGGCAAGCTTTTGCCCTCCAGCCATTCCAGAAAGGCACCGCCGGCTCCCGAAACATAGGTAAACCGATCGGCAACCCCCGCGACATTGAGCGCGGCTACCGTATCGCCGCCGCCCGCTATCGAGACAAGATTGCCCGCTTCAGTCAGTTCCGCAGCTGCTTCCGCAACCTCGACCGTCCCGTTGTCGAACGGTTCCATCTCGAAGGCGCCGAAAGGACCGTTCCAAACCAGCGTCTTGGCGCGTGCCAACATAGAAATGACCTGCTCGACGCTGCGCGGGCCGATGTCCAGAATCATATCGGCCGCGCTGACCTTGTCCACATCGACGACGCGGGAGGGCGCGTTCGCCTCGAACTTTTCTGCCACCACCACATCGACGGGGAGCACGATTTCGCGCTTCGTAGTTTTAGCCTTGTCCATGATTTCGCGCGCAGTGGCGACCAGGTCGGCTTCTGCGAGTGACTTTGCCGATCTTCTTTCCTTGCGCGAGCAGGAAAGTGTTGGCCATGGCGCCGCCGATGATCAGCGCGTCCACTTTGTCGAGCAGATTGCCCAGCAAGTCGAGTTTAGTCGAAATTTTGGCGCCGCCGACGATTGCCGCCAGCGGTCGTTCGGGATGTTCAAGCGCGCGGGTGAGTGCTTCCAACTCGGCTTGCATGGTGCGTCCGGCGTACGCGGGTAGCTTGTGCCCAAGGCCTTCGGTGGAGGCGTGGGCACGGTGTGCTGCCGAAAAGGCGTCATTCACCCAAATGTCACCCAGCTTGGCGAGGGCGGCGACAAATGCCGGGTCGTTCTTTTCCTCGCCCGGGTGGAAACGGGTGTTCTCGAGGCACAGGATATCACCGGGCTTCATCGCGGCGACCGCGCGCTCGGCCGGGCCGCCAATGCAATCGTCGACGAATTTTACGGGACGCTTGATAATGCGTGCGACCTCGGCGGCGACGGGCTTTAAGGATTGCTTTGGATCGGGTCCGCGCGGCCGGCCGAAGTGCGAGAGCAGAATCACTTTACCGCCCTTGTCGGCGATTTCGGTGATCGCCGGAGCTGCGCGTTCAATGCGGGTTGAGTCGGTGACGACGCCGTTTTCCACCGGCACGTTGAGATCGACGCGCACCAGGATGCGCTTGCCCTTCACGTCGACGTGGTCGAGGGTGCGGAAGTTTGCCATGCGGGAAGTTCTCGTGTCCGGACGCACTTATCACTTCGGCTGCGCGGCGCCCGGGACAAAACAGCTAGATCAGCTTGCCCATCGCCACCGCGGTGTCCGCCATGCGGTTGGAGAAGCCCCACTCGTTGTCGTACCAGGACATTACGCGCACCAGCGTGCCATTCATGACCTTGGTCTGGTCCATGTGGAAGGTCGACGAGTGCGGGTCGTGGTTGAAGTCGATGGAGACGTTGGGATCGTTCGTGTAGGCGAGAATGCCCTTGAGCTGCTGCTCCGAGGCGCGCTTCATAGCATCGTTGACCTCTTCCTTGGTCGTCGCTTTTTTTGCAACGATCTTGAGGTCGATCACCGAAACATTCGGCGTCGGCACGCGGATGGCGACGCCGTCGAGCTTGCCCTTGAGCTCCGGCAACACCAGACCGATCGCCTTGGCAGCGCCGGTTGAAGTCGGAATCATGGACAGCGCAGCCGCGCGGCCGCGATAGAGATCCTTGTGCATGGTGTCGAGCGTCGGCTGGTCGCCGGTGTAGGCGTGGATCGTGGTCATGAATCCGGTCTCGATCCCGACTGTGTCGTTGAGCACCTTTGCGACAGGCGCAAGGCAATTGGTGGTGCAGGAGCCGTTGGAGACGACCTTGTGATCCTTGGTCAGCTTGTCGTGGTTGACGCCGAAGACGACGGTGAGATCGGCCCCGTCGGCGGGCGCGGAGACCAGCACGCGTTTGGCGCCGGCGGTAAGATGCGCCGAGGCCTTGTCCTTGGCGGTAAAGAGGCCGGTGCATTCGAGCGCGATATCGATGCCGAGGTCCTTCCACGGCAGCTTTGATGGATCGCGTTCAGCAATGACCTTGATGGCGCCATTGCCGAGGCTGATGGTGTCGCCCTTCACCGTCACTTCGCCGGGGAAGCGGCCGTGCACGCTGTCATAGCGGAGCAAATGGGCATTGGTTTCGACCGGCCCGAGATCGTTGATCGCGATAACTTCGATGTCCTTGCGCTCGGCTTCGGCGATGGCGCGCAGAATATTGCGGCCGATGCGGCCAAATCCGTTGATGGCAACGCGTACTGTCATGAAAACGCTCCCGGCTCGTTCAGTCAGTCTGCCGCGGTCACGATGTACCACGGCACATATAGTCTTTCGTTACAACTTCCCAAGTTTGGCTAACGCCGTATGGGCAATTGCTTCCGCGGTAATCCCGAACTTCTTGTACAGTTCCTTGTACGGCGCGCTGGCGCCAAAAGAGGTCATCCCAACAAAGATGCCGTCGGAACCGATGACGGCGTCCCAGCCCTGACGAACAGCAGCTTCCACGCCGATCTTGACCCGCGCATCGCCGATAATGGCTCGGCGGTGGTCTTCTTTTTGCTCCAGGAACAATTCGAAGCAGGGGACCGAAACCACGCGTGCCGCAATGCCGCGCTCCGCCAATAATTTTGCCCCGTCGACTGCGATCGCAACCTCCGAGCCGGTGGCGAAGATCGAGACTTCCGAGCGGCCGTCCGGTCCAGCGATTTCATAGGCGCCACGCGCACAGATGTTATCGGCGTCGAAGCGGCTGCGCAGCTGCGGAAGGTTTTGCCGTGTGAGGGCCAGGATGCTTGGCCTATCCCCGGCTTCGAGCGCGAGCTGCCAGCACTCGGCCGTTTCCACCGCGTCGCAGGGCCGGAACACCAGCAGGTTCGGAATCGCGCGAAGCGCGGCGAGATGCTCGATCGGCTGATGGGTAGGCCCATCTTCGCCGAGGCCGATAGAATCGTGGGTCATCACATGGATAACCCGCGTGCCCATCAGCGCGGCAAGCCGAATTGCCGGACGGCAGTAGTCCGAGAAAACCAGGAACGTTCCGGAATACGGAACAATACCGCCGTGCAACGCCATTCCGTTCATCGCTGCGGCCATGCCGTGCTCACGCACGCCGTAATGGATGAAGCGGCCGGAGAAATCGGCGGAAGAAATCGCCTTCATGCCTTTGATGCGCGTGTTGTTGGAGCCGGTGAGGTCGGCCGAGCCGCCGATCATTTCCGGCAGCGCCGGAATAAGGCTTTCAAGCGTGAATTCGCAGGCCGTGCGCGTAGCAATTTCCTTCGGTTGCGCCGCGAGCTTTTCTTTCACCGTGCGCACGGCATCCGCGAGTGCTTGCTTGGGCAAATCGCCCTTCATGCGGCGCTCGAATTCTGCGCGCTTGCCGCCATCGAGCGCGGCGAGCCGCTTCTTCCAATCCGCATGCGCGCTTTTTGCGTGCGATCCCGCCGCACGCCAGGCTTTCAGGATATCGGCCGGCACTTCGAATGGCGCTGACGTCCAGCCGAGCGTTTTGCGCGTCCCCGCAATTTCTTCTGCGCCGAGCGGAGAGCCGTGTGATTTCTCCGAGCCCTGCTTGGTGGGTGCGCCGAATCCGATCTTGGTCTTGCAGGCGATCAGCACGGGCTTGTCGGACGTCTGCGCTTTCTCAAGCGCGAAATTGATCGCCGCCGGATCGTGACCGTCGATGCGCGATGCGCTCCAACCGGCAGCCTCGAAGCGTTTCAACTGGTCGACCGAATCCGCGAGCGACAATGCGCCATCGATCGAAATGCCGTTGTCGTCGAACAGAACGATCAGCTTGTTAAGCTTGAGATGGCCGGCGAGCGCGATCGCTTCCTGACTGATGCCCTCCATCAAATCGCCGTCGGAGGCGATCACGTAGGTCTTGTGATTGACGACGGCATCTCCGAATACTGCCGCGAGATGTTTCTCGGCGATTGCCATGCCGACCGCGTTGGCGAGGCCTTGCCCGAGCGGGCCGGTGGTTGTCTCGATGCCGGGCGCGTGGCCAAATTCAGGATGGCCAGCGGTTGTCGAACCGAGCTGGCGGAAGCGCTTGATCTCATCAAGCGTCATCGCTTCGTAGCCGGTCAGATAAAGCAGTGCGTAGATCAACATCGAGCCGTGGCCGGCCGAAAGCACGAAGCGGTCGCGATCAGGCCAGGCCGCGTCGGCGGGGTCGAATTTCAAAAAGCGTGAGAAGAGCACGGTTGCCACGTCGGCCATGCCCATCGGCATCCCCGGATGGCCGGATTTGGCCTGTTCCACCGCGTCCATCGCCAACACGCGGATTGCGTTGGCCATGCTCGCGTGGGCAATGGCGGGGCCAGCGGGCGGTTGCTCGCGACGCTCTGTGGGCGCCGCGGCTGCCGTCGGCGAGGCTTTTGCGCTCATGAAAGGGCCTTTTGGCGGGTGGATAGCATGTAAGTCCTTTGAGTCAATGTGACCGCCGCCATGTGCATCCTCCATGCACAGGGTGACGAAAACAGCTGGGCAAATCGTCGGCCAAGCGTTGACGGCATGGTCGCGCAGCACGTAAAGTTCTTTGCCTAAATATCTGCTGCCGCAAGACTTTTTGGTGCGGATTCAAGGCAATGACGGAGCAAAGCGCAATCGATACCGCAGTCAAGCGTCTGGCGCTCGCGCTCGACGCGCTGGATGCCGCGGTCGAACGGCGAAGGCAGGCTGACCGCAACGAAGAGGGCCTCGCCGCCCAGGTGCAGGCTCTCGGTGTCGACCGCACGCAACTTGCTGCAGCGCTTGACGGTGAAACAGCTCGCACGCGGCGTCTGGAGACGACAAACCGCGAAATCGCCGAACGGCTGGACACCGCGATCGCGTCAATCCAGTCGGTGCTGGACTTGCACGAGTAAATTCATGGCCCAAGTCGTCGCCACCATTGCCGGCCGTCAATTTCGCCTCGCTTGCGAGGATGGTCAGGAAGATCACTTGCAGGCGCTTGCCAAGGATATTGACCAGCGCATCATCGATCTACGCCGCAAGTTCGGAGAGATCGGCGATACACGCCTGACCGTCATGGCAGCGCTGATGGTGTCCGACGAGCTGGTTGAAGCGATGCACAGGATGCGACGCCTGGAGGAGGACGTCGCCGCCTTGCAGGATGCTCGCCTCGTCTCGGCCGATCGTGCCAAAGCTGCGTCCGACGCGGTGGTTGGAGCTTTCAATTCCGCCGCCGAGCGCATCGAAGGCCTCACCAAGAAGCTTAATCAAACGGTCGGCAACGGCGGCGTGGCTATCGGTTGAGGCGGCTTTAACCTCTTCTCGCATGCGGTGACGAGTGCTGTGGCGTCCGGCCCGCTTAATGACTACATTGACGAAGCGGGGCTGCGAGGTGCGACGGAGAAAATTCCCCGGGGCCTTACGATCCTAACGGGAGCTGTCCCTGGCCGGGACCGTGGTTTCGGTCATATGGCGCCCACCTACTTATGTAGGTTCCCGGGATCACACTCCGACGGCCATCGCGGCTCCGTACTGCTTCGTGTCCCGCCGCAGACCCGGGACCGTTCCAATCTGTAGCGGTCCCGAATTGGCGGTGCATCGCTGCGCTTCGCGCTGCACCGAATCCGGGACACGAGCTGTGTCGACATCGGCCTCTTCATCAATCTCTGACCAAAAAGCCCGGCTTCGCCAGCGGGCGCTCGCAACGCGTGACGCCTTGCCTGCGACCGAGCGGGCGGCAGCGGCAGAGGCGATCGCAGGCCGTGCGTTTCCTGTGAAGCTCGCGCCGGGCACGATTGTCTCCGCCTTCTCGCCGATGAAGAGCGAAATCAATCCGGTGCCGCTGATGCGCAAGCTCGCCGATGCCGGGGCGCGCCTCGCGCTGCCAGCGATTGCCGGACGCGGCAAGCCTTTGGTCATGCGCGCATGGATATTCGGCGAACCGTTGGCGGCCGGCCAATGGGGCATCCGCGAGCCGTTGCCGGAGGCGCCGGAAGTTGCGCCCGACATTCTCATCGTGCCGCTGGCTGCCTTTGATCGTGCGGGCCACCGCATCGGTTACGGCGCGGGCTATTACGACATGACAATTAATGCACTACGCGCCAGAAAGCTCGTTACCGCCATCGGAATTGCATTTGCCGCTCAAGAGATTCCGGCGGTGCCTGCCACGGAGCGCGACGCGCGCCTCGATCTCGTGCTAACGGAGCGCGAGATCATCGATTTTCGCGGAACTTGACGGCATGCGTATTCTCTTCATCGGCGATGTGGTCGGACGATCCGGACGAACGATCGTCACCGACCGGCTGCCAGGACTTATCGCCGGCTGGAAGCTCGATCTGGTCGTGGTCAACGGTGAGAATGCGGCCGGCGGTTTCGGCATCACTGAGGTCATCTACAACGAGCTCATCGACGCCGGCGCAGACGCCGTCACGCTCGGCAACCACGCCTGGGATCAGCGTGAGGCGCTGGTGTTCATCGAGCGGGCGCCGCGCCTGATCCGCCCGCTCAATTATCCCAAAGGCACGCCAGGCCGCGGTGCCGCGTTGGTCGACACAAAGAACGGCAAGCGCGCGCTGGTCATTAACGCGATGGGGCGCATATTCATGGACCCGCTCGACGATCCGTTTGCCGCGATCGAGCGCGAACTTTCCGCCTGTTCTCTCAAATCCGGCGCGGACGCGATTATCATCGATTTCCATTGCGAAGCCACCAGCGAAAAGCAGGCGATGGGTTATTTCACCGACGGCCGCGTGAGCCTCGTGGTGGGTACGCACACGCATGCGCCGACAGCCGATGACCGGATCTTGTCGAATGGCACGGCCTTTGTGTCGGATGTCGGCATGACTGGCGATTACGACTCCATCATCGGCATGAACAAGGACGAACCGCTCAATCGATTCCTGCGCAAACTGCCGGGCGCGAAATTCGAGGCGTCAACTGGCCCTGCAACATTGTGTGCCCTTGCCGTTGAGACCGACGACGTGACCGGTCTTGCGCGCAAGGTCGGGGCTGTGCGGCTTGGCGGCATCCTGCAAGAGACGCAGCCGGCGTTTTGGAGCTGACCGCAAAAGCAGAGAACTGTTGACCTCGAATCGCGGCGATGATTCGGTAGGTGAAGTTGATTCGCCGGCATGTGCTGGGTCCGGCATAGCGACCTCGGCACGGGTGCCCATGAATCTGCACGTCAATAGCAATCTGGCTCTGGAACTGCCCCCCGATCTCGCGCCCGAAACGCCGGCGCAAAAAACGAAAATTGACCCTCGCGCCGAGCTCGCCTCCCAGTTCATACCCTCAGGCGCCCGTGTGCTCGATCTGAGCGGTAACACGACCATAGAGCGTCTATTGCCGAGCGGCTGCAGCTACAGCGCGGCCGTCCGCGTTAGCAAGAAAGGTGCGGCGCCGGTCTGCGATTTGAGCGCCGGCAGCTTCCCGGCCGAGGCTGCTTCACAATGCGATGTCGTCGTGATGCTCGGTGCGCTTGAGCGGATCGCCGACGTGGAGAACTTGTTCACCCATCTGCGCTTCTGCAAACGCGACATCATCCTGAGCTATTGCGCGACCGACCTGGCGAAGGACCTCGACCGCGCTGCGCTTGGCTTTGCCAATCACCTGAGCTTCTACGATCTGGCGCTGTTGTTCGACCGCTATGGCTTTCGCATCGAGTGCACGAGCCCGATCGACGATATGCAGGTGCTGATGCGGCTCACGCCAACGGAGTGGCTCGCGCCGGCTGTGTCGTGCAGCGTTGCGGTGATCACCGATGAGACCAGCGAAAATTTCGGCGCGCGGCTCGGTTGCCAAATGATCAACGCATTGTTGCCGGGCGAGGCTGAAGTCCATCATCTGACCTTGCGCACACTCAGTGCGGCACGGGCCAGTTATGATCTGGTCATTCTTGGCACCGGCAACGGGCTCTTTCCGCCGCTTCTCGGTGAGGAAGTGCTCGACGTCGTCTCGCGTTCGAAGGCGGCAATTGGAATTTTCGGCGCGCAAGGTCGGGAATTGATCTCGCGTCCGACGCTTGACCGCCTGATCGACCGACTCGATACATGGTTCGCGCGTTATGAGGACGATGTGCTGATGTACGGCCGCGGCCGCAACAACGTCGTTCATATCGGCGACTGGCTGATCGAACAATTTCCGCTCACGCGGGCAATCAACGACGAGCCGCTGGTGATCAACGACGAACTCGGCCAGGAGCTCGCCCTCGACCGCGCTATTGGTACCATTCAGCAGCACAAGCAGGTCTATTCGACGGTCCCGACGGCGCTACTTTGCGCGCTGACTTCGGCGGAGCTTGCGGCCTATGCTGAAATTCCGACGCAGCAACCCGATCTCTCGACCGGTCAGTTCCGCAGCATGTTGATCGATATTTTTGGCCGCGCCTATCCGCAGCAGAAGTTCTTCCTGGTCGATCGGGATGCCGTGACCCGCTACAAGGGCCGTGTCCACCGCAACGTGGCCAAGGTCGGCGCACGCATCGGTTCGATCCTGCGCAACGTCGCGGTTGCGGCGGCCTGAGGGTAGAACCCCGCGGGACCAGCCTCACTGATATTTATTTTCCCGCGCGGACGGCTTATATAGCCGCCGGCATCAATAAACGTCGCGCGTGTTGGTATGGCTGGTCATTCCCAATTCAAGAACATCATGCACCGCAAGGGGCGCCAGGATAAGGTGCGCTCCAAGCTGTTCGGAAAGCTCGCACGCGAAATCACGGTTTCGGCCAAGCTCGGCCTGCCGGACCCGGCGTTTAACCCGCGCCTGCGCGCGGCGATACTCGCGGCCCGCGCCGAAAATATGCCGAAGGACAATATCGACCGTGCCGTCAAGAAGGCGTCGGGCGGCGACACGGAACACTATGACGAGATCCGCTACGAAGGTTACGGGCCGGGCGGCGTTGCGGTGATCGTCGAGGCGCTTACCGACAACCGCAACCGCACCGCCGGCGAAGTCCGCGCGATCTTCACCAAGAACGGCGGCAACCTTGCCGAGACCGGCGCGGTGTCATTTATGTTCAATCATGTCGGCGTCGTCGAATACGATGCCAAGGTCGCGAGCGCGGATCAAATGCTGGAGGCCGCGATCGACGCCGGTGCCGAGGACGTCACGTCAAACGAGGACGGCCATCAGGTCATCACGACTCCGGAGACGTTAAATGACGTCGCCAAGGCGCTCGAAGCCAAGTTCGGCGAGCCGCGCAAATCATTGATGCTCTGGAAACCGCAGAACACGGTCGCGCTCGACGACGAAGCCGGCGAAAAGATTCTCAAGCTGATGGAATCGCTCGACGACAGCGACGACGTCCAGAATGTCTACGCCAATTTCGAAGTGTCGGATGCGCTGGTTTCCAAAATGAGTGTGTAATCGCTACGCGCCGTTGAACTCCAAAATATAAAGCCCGGCGTTGTAGTCGGTCGCATAAATCAGCCCCTTGGCATCCACGAAAACATCTGCCGACTGGATCACCCGCGCGCGGTTCGGCCGCGTGTCGGCGAGCGTTTTCGGCTGCGGCGGCACGAGTGCGCCGATTTCTTTTGGTGCGAACGCATCCGATATGTCGAACACACGGATGCCGGCATTCTGATAAGTCGCAAAGATCAACTGCGAACTGACGAAGCTGCCCGGCCTGTTCTCATGCACATTGTGCGGACCGAAATGGCCGCCTTTGCTTTTATAGTCGGCCTCGGCCGGCGTCGGGAATGTCGAGATGCTGACCGGGTTTTGCGGCGTGCGGTTATCGAACACCCAGATCACCTTCAATCCGTCTTCTTGATGATCGAGAACAGCCTCGTCCAGCACAACCAGGAGATCGCGATCCGGAAGCGGCAAACAATTGTGCGTGCCGCCGCCGAACGGCGGTGACCAATTCCTGTGTACGATCGATTTCGGCCTGCTGCGGTCGGCGATATCGAGCACCACCATGCCGGCATCGCGCCAGGCGGCATAGGCGGTGTCGCCATGGATGATCGCGTGATGCAGCCCGTAACGGCGCGCGGGAGCCCATGACGGTGTCTCGCCGGAGCCTAAATTCATGCCCGGGATCCACCAGCGTCCCGCTTCGCGCGGCTGTGTCGGCTCGCTCATGTCCACGGTCATGAAGATATAGTCGGTGAAACCGTCGAGCAGCACCGACGCATAGGCCCATGGCCCGCCGGTGTACCAGACGCGATGGATGCCGCCGCCCTCTACAGGCATGAAGCCGATGCGGCGCGGCGCCTCCGGCTTCGAGATGTCGTAAACGGCAAGCCCTGCGCTCCAATCGCGCGTGCGCTTCGCCTCTGCGGTGCCGACGGTCTTGCCGAGCGCGCCGCTGTAATAAGCGCGCTCGTCGGCGAATTCAGCGGCCGCGAACATGTCCTTGGCGTGGATCACCAACAGCAGATCGTCGTGGATCTGTAGATGGATGTTCCAGGTATTGGGCGGCGCCGCGACGTAGTTCACCGCGCGCGGATTTTTGGCGTCGCGCACGTCGATGACTGAAAAGCCTTTCGAGAACATATGCCCGACATAGGCAAAGCCGCGATGCACCATCACCTGCACGCCGTCGGGCCGGCCGCCCTGGTCGCTGTGGCCGACAATGCGCATGTTGCGCGCGTAATCCGGTTTCGGCAGTTCGCTCATTTGTAGGCGTCGAGAAAATTCGGCACGGCGATCCAGTCCAGCATGGCGCCGTCGCTTTGCAGCAAATCGTGCATACGGCGATCTTCCTCGGTTTTGAGATTGACGCCGAGATGGGTGCCGAGCTTGCGGCCATGCAGCACGATATTGTTTCCGATCGGCTGGCGCTCGGCGTTGTAGGCCTTGAGTGCGGTGTCGATGTCGTCATGGTGGCGCAAGTTGTTCGCCAGCGCCTGCGCATCGGTGCCGGCCTTGGCCATGCCGAAGCCCATGTGCGGCCGCGCATTCGCGGCGGCATCGCCAACCATGGCGGTACGGCCGTACACGATGGCAGGCGCGGTGAAATCGTAGATCGGCGTGATGAACGGCTGCTTGATCTTCATCAGCGAGTCGAGCAAGGCAGGCGGCAAGATCGCGCGCGCATCTTTGTGCATATCGGCGATCAGGTCCTTGCGGATCAGCGGCGGCGGCACCGAATGCTCATGCTGCATGCCGTTTTCGTCCACGCACATGTCGCGAAGCTGATCGGCATCGGCAACGCGGTACCAGATAAAATTGAAACGGCGCTTGCCCGGCCGCAGATCGTTATCGAATCCGGAAATCGGATAGGTGATCACCTGCTGACGCTTGGGCAAGTAAAACGTGAACAGCGGATAGATGCTGTTCAAGGTTTCCGGTTCGAGATCGGCTTCATTGGGCGCGCCGCGCCAGATGTAGTAGCCGGCGTAGATCGGCTGCACTTGCGGCGCCAATTGCGCGCGCACGCTCGAGCGAATGCCGTCGCCCGCCACCAGAATATCGGCATGCTCGACGCGGCCGCCGGAAAATTGCACACGGACGCCGCGCTCGTCCTGGTCGACGCGCTCGAAATTCCAGCCGAGGTGATAGCGCGCCTCGTCGATGGTCGCGCGCAGCAGGCGCTGCAGGCGATCCCATGAGGTGAGGATTTGCCGCAACGGGCGCTCGTCGGTGATGCGGCCGTCGCGATCGATGGCGATACGCTTGGGCACCTCGACCCCGAGATCCTTGGTGCCTGCGCCGCTCGCTTCCAGGGTTTCCATGAGTTCGGGATGGCCGGTGATGCCGGCGCCGCGACCGACCAGTTCCACGCTCGAACGCTCATAGACGTCCGCGTCCCACCCGATCTGGCGCAGGAACGCGGCGGTAAACAGCCCCGACATCGAGCCGCCAATAATGATGGCCCGTCGCTTGGCGCGACGCGGCGAGGAAGAACCCGGCATGGCGCGAACCATAGCGGCCCGTGCCGTGCTGTCTATTGTGGGCGTCGGGAGGCCCCCGCACCTGGAATGATCGTCGTGCAAAATAAGCGGGGCGGGGCTATCAACGGGGCCATGGCCCGGCACCCGATTCGCATTCTCGGCATCGATCCGGGGCTCCGCCGCACGGGCTGGGGCCTGATCGAGGCCGAGGGCAACCGGCTGATCCACGTCGCATGCGGCTCGCTGGAAACCAGCGATCGCGCCGACCTCGGCACGCGGCTGCTGGCGATCCATGACGGGTTGATCGCGGTGATCGAGCAATACCACCCGCATGAGGCGGCGGTGGAGGCGACCTTTGTCAATAACAATGCGGCCGCCACCTTGAAGCTCGGCCAGGCGCGCGGCATTGCCATGCTCGTGCCGGCCAGGGCCGGTCTGATTGTGGCCGAATACGCGCCCAACGTCGTGAAGAAGACCGTGGTCGGCGCCGGCCACGGCGAGAAAGCGCAGATCCGCATGATGATCGGCGTGCTGCTGCCGAAGGCCGATCCGCAAAGTGAGGACGCCGCCGATGCGCTGGCGATCGCGGTCTGTCACGCGCATCATCGGACGAGCGCGGTGCTGCGGGTTGCGGCGTCATGATCGGCAAGCTCAAGGGCATCATCGACAGCTACGGCGAGGACTACATAATCCTCGACGTCGGTGGCGTCGGCTATCAGGTGCATTGCTCGGCGCGCACGCTTCAGGCACTTCCGTCGTCGGGCGAAGCTGCGACGTTGTCGATCGAGACTTATGTGCGCGAGGACCAGATCAAGCTGTTCGGTTTTGCAAGCGACATCGAGCGCGAATGGTTCCGCCTGCTGCAAACCGTGCAGGGCGTCGGCGCCAAAGTCGCAATGTCGGTGCTTGGCACGCTGAAGCCCTCCGAACTCGCCTCCGCCATCGCCATGCGCGACAAGGCCATGGTGGCGCGTTCACCCGGCGTCGGCCAGAAAGTCGCCGAACGCATCGTCACCGAGTTGAAAGACAAAGTGCCGGCCTTCGCAAATATCGATCCGGCGGTGGTGCATCTTGCGGGCGCCCTCGACGAGAACCGCGCCCCCAGGCCGGTGGCCGACGCCGTCTCCGCGTTGGTCAATCTTGGCTACGGTCACCCGCAGGCTGCTGCCGCCATCGCCGCCGCTGCGCGTAACGCCGGCGAGGATGCCGACACCGCGACGCTGATCCGGCAGGGATTGAAGGAATTGGCGAAATGAACACCCCGCGCCGCCTGGTGGCTGCCGACAAGCGCGACGACGATGCCGACGCTTCGTTGCGCCCGCAGCGGTTGTCCGAATTCATTGGACAAGAACAGGCGCGCGCAAATCTCAAGGTATTCATCGAAGCTGCGCGCGGGCGCAAAGAAGCGCTCGATCACGTGCTGTTCGTCGGCCCGCCCGGTCTCGGCAAGACAACGCTGGCGCAGATCGTCGCGCGGGAACTGGGCGTCAACTTCCGCGCTACGTCTGGCCCGGTGATTGCCAAGGCCGGCGATCTCGCCGCGCTGCTGACAAACCTTGAGCCACGCGACGTGTTGTTCATCGATGAGATCCACCGGCTCAATCCGGCGGTGGAGGAAATCCTCTATCCGGCGATGGAGGACTTTCAGCTCGACCTGATCATCGGCGAAGGCCCTGCGGCGCGTTCGGTGAAGATTGATCTGTCTCCTTTCACGCTGGTCGGCGCCACCACCCGTGCAGGGCTCCTGACCAATCCACTGCGCGACCGCTTCGGCATTCCGGTGCGGCTCAATTTCTATTCCGAAAAGGAGCTCGAAGAGATCGTCAATCGCGGCGCGCGCGTGCTCGGTATTGGTATCGCAGCTGACGGGGCCAACGAAATCGCGCGCCGTGCGCGCGGCACACCGCGCATTGCCGGTCGTCTGCTGCGTCGCGTGCGCGACTTCGCCCACGTCGACGGCGCCAAGACCATCGACCGCAAGGCCGCCGACCGCGCCCTCTCGGCGCTCGAGGTCGATGCGGCCGGTCTCGACGCCATGGATCGGCGCTATCTCTCGACCATCGCCGACGAACTACGGCGGCGGTCCGGTGGGCGTCGACACCATGGCGGCCGCGTTGTCAGAGCCGCGCGACGCAATCGAGGACATCATCGAGCCGTTCCTGATCCAAAAAGGGTTCATCCAGCGCACGCCGCGCGGGCGGCTGCTCACCGCGCATGCCTTCCAGCATCTCGGCCTGCCTGAACCGGCGCGCGACCCCAGTCAGTTCGGGCTGTTCCCAGGGGACGAAGAATGAGTGAGCGGATCATCAGCGTGGTGGCCGCGCTCATCCGCGACAACGGCGGCCGTGTCCTGCTGGTTCGCAAGCGCGGGACGCAGGCTTTCATGCAGCCGGGCGGGAAAAGAGATGCCGGCGAAAGCGATGTCGCCGCGCTCGCGCGGGAGATCACCGAAGAACTGGGTTGCCGTGTCATGGAAAGCAGCGCGCAGGCGCTCGGTATTTTCGATTGCACGGCGGCAAATGAGCCGGGCTTTCAGGTGCGTGCCGCCGTCTATGCAGTGGATGTCGAGGGCGCGATCAATCCCAAAGCCGAAATTGATCAAGTGGTCTGGGTCGACCCGCGGGCGCTTCCCGATCTGCACTTTGCGCCATTGACGCGCGATCATGTGCTGCCGCTGGCGCGAACGCTGTGATGCCGGATCCGACGACACATCTCGACGGCGACATCCGCGACGGCCGGCATTACCAGGCGGTGCGGATCTACTACGAAGACACGGACTTCTCCGGCGATCGTTTATCACGCGAGCTATCTGCGCTTCATGGAGCGTGGGCGCACCAATTATCTGCGGCTGATCGGTGCAGACCATCGCGCTTTGTTCGAGCAGGCGGCAGCCGAGGCCCCGGGTTTTGCCTTTGTGGTCCGGCACATGAGTATCGATTTCAGAAAGCCTGCGCACATGGATGACGTGCTCGAGATCGTCACCGTGCCGGAAGAGGTGAAGGGTGCTTCCGTCATGCTTAATCAGAAGGTGATGCGTGGCGACGATCTTCTGGTGGAGGCGCACGTGCAGGTCGCCTTTGTGTCCGGCGGCCGCGCCAGGCCGATTCCGAAACCGTTGCGCATCGCTATGAAAGCAGACCAGGAATCGGGCGGCGGCGCCTGAACCGGCACGTGCTACTGTCGCCGGATCATGACGAGCTATTGTTTTTCGCTATTCGAGAGCCCGATCGGTGTCTGCGGCATCGTCTGGAGCGGCGCGTGGCATTGCCGGCGTGCAACTTCCCGAAGCGCATGAGCGCTTAACCCGCGCGCGTCTGTTGCGCCGCTTTGCCGGTGCACAGGAAGCGACACCTCCAACCGACGTGCAACGCGCGATCGAAGGCATCGTCGCGCTGCTGCGCGGCGAGATGCGCGATTTGAGCGACGTGACCGTCGATACCGACGATCTGCCGAAGTTCAATCGCAAGGTCTACGACATCGCGCGCACGATTCCGGCAGGCGCCACGCTCACTTACGGTGAAATAGCCGAACGGCTGGGCGACAAGCTGCTGGCGCGCGACGTCGGGCCAGGCGCTCGGCCAAAATCCGATTCCGCTGATCATCCCGTGTCATCGCGTGCTGGCCGCCGGCGGCAAGACCGGTGGCTTCTCGGCCCCGGGCGGCGTCGTCAGCAAGCTGCGACTGCTGACGATCGAAGGCGCGCAGCCGAACGGGCCGACGCTGTTCGACCATCTGCCTTTGGCTGCCAAACGTCGCCAGCGCTTGTAGCCCGCATCGACGCGGCCGCCGCCTTAATGTAAAAGCGATTCACATGAGATGGGGTAAGCGTGGCCATGCGGCCCGCGGCTACCACCACGGCAATCTGAAAGAAGCCTTGGTGCGCGCCGCGCTCGAGCTGATCGCCGAGAAGGGCCCGGCCGGATTTACTTTCGCCGACGCGGCGCGTTGGGCGGGAGTGAGCCCGGCTGCGCCGTACCGCCATTTTCGCGACCGCGATGCGCTGCTCGCCGACGTGGCGCAGCGCGGCTTTGCGCTTTTTGCCGATGCGCTGGCGAAGGCCTGGGATGAAGGCAAGCCGGATGTAATGACTGCATTCGATCGCCTCGGCAAAACCTATCTCGCCTTTGCCAAGCGCGAGCCGGCTTATTACTCGGCGATGTTCGAAGCGGGCGTTCCGCTCGACACCGATCCGCTCTTGCGCGAGGCGAGCGAGAACGCATTCGCAGTATTGCGCGCAGCGGCGGAAGAAGCTCGTCGCATTGATGCCGCCGCAAGGGCGGCCGCCGGCGCTGATGGTGGCGCTGCATGTCTGGTCGATGACCCACGGCATCGCCTCGCTGTTCGGCCGAGGCGACGCGGCGCGGCGGGCATTGCCAATGCCGCCGGAAGAACTGCTGGAAGCTGCCGTGCTGATCTACCTGCGCGGGCTTGGCCTTAGCGCGACGTCGTCAGGGCGGCGCTGAGCACCTCGTAAAATTTCCGGATGTGCGGTCTGGCGCAGGGCTGGCATCTCCGCCGCGAGCCCCCAATTTAATTTTCGCGCTTCTTGACAGGGCCTTTGGACCGGCCTAGTTATGTAAATGTTATTTACATTCACACGAGGTCGACAATGCCAATCACCGCAAAGCTCGACGAATTCGGCAAACCCGCCTGGATCGCTCTGATCATCCTTGGGTTCATGGCCTGGTGGCCGCTTGGCCTTGGCGTCCTCGCCTTCACCATCGGGAGCGGAAGAATGGGATGCGGATATCATGGCGGCTACGGCCGCTGGCAGAACAAAATGGAGCGAATGCAGTCCAAGATGGATTGGATGCGCAGCCGAATGGGCGGGGCTGGTGGTCCCTGGAATTATGCGCCCTCAAGCGGCAACCGTGCCTTCGATGACTATCGCACGGAGACCTTGCGCCGGCTGGAGGAAGAACAGCGCGAGTTCCGCGAGTTCCTTGACCGGCTGCGCTTTGCCAAGGACAAGACCGAGTTCGACCAGTTCATGGCCGAGCGCCAGCAACCGGCCCGCGCCGGACGCAAGCCAGCCGCAGAACTGAACGCCACTGCACGTCGAGAAAGGCCGCCCGAATGGGCGGCCTTTGCATTTCCGGCTTGGGCCCGTTCGACGGAAAGTAACGACTCCTTAACCACAATCAGCGCTGTTTAGGGGCTGAAAGCCCGCTTTCGCGCCCAAGTTTGGCCAAGTTTCGCGGGGATTTCGTAGGTTGCCGGTGGACGGGACATACGAATTTCGCGAGACATTCGGTTTTCGGCTGAGCGCGTGGGCAGCATCGTCGCGCGCGCTTGTTGATTTCGGAAATTGCGCCGCGCCGGTTCGACCGACGGAACCGGATCAAGCGGAAAGGACGTGCCCATGAATCCTGCCGACGTGGCACAGTCGGTGCTCCCGCTGACCTCATCCGACCTGTCGCTGTTCACGCTGTTCTGGAACGCCCACTGGGTCGTCAAGACAGTCATGGTCGGGCTTTTGGTCTGCTCGGTCTGGGTATGGGCGATCGCCATCGACAAGACCGTGCTCTATACCCGCACGCGCCGCGCCATGGATCGTTTCGAACAGGCATTCTGGTCCGGCCAGTCGCTGGACGAACTCTATCGGGCGCTGTCGGCGCGTCCGGCCCATTCGATGGCGGCGTTATTCGTGGCCGCGATGCGTGAATGGAAACGCAGTTTCGAGGGCAACACGCGGTCCTTCGGCGGGCTGCAAATGCGCATCGAGAAGGTCATGGAAGTGACCATTGCGCGTGAAGTGGAACGGCTTGAAAAGCGTCTTCTCGTGCTCGCCACCGTCGGTTCGGCCGGGCCTTTTGTCGGGTTGTTCGGCACGGTCTGGGGCATCATGACAAGCTTCCAGTCGATCGCCGCCTCCAAGAACACGTCGTTGGCGGTGGTTGCGCCCGGCATCGCCGAGGCGCTGTTTGCGACCGCACTTGGCCTTGTCGCCGCCATACCGGCGACCATTTTCTATAACAAGTTCGCGTCCGAGGTTAACAAGCAGGCCCAGCGGCTGGAGGGGTTTGCCGACGAATTCGCCGCGATTCTGTCGCGGCAGATCGACGAGCGCGGGTAGGGGATCATCTTATGGCTGCCAATGCCGGCACGCCGGTCATCGGGAAGCGCAAGCATCACCGCCGCTCGGGTGATGAGCGAGATCAACGTCACGCCGATGGTCGACGTGATGCTGGTGTTGCTGATTATCTTTATGGTGTCGGCGCCGCTGCTGACCGTCGGCGTGCCGATCGACCTGCCACAGAGCCAGGCCAAGAGCCTGGAGCAGGACAAGGAACCGCTCACCGTCTCGGTCAACGAAAAGGGCCAGATTTTTCTGCAAAATAGCGAGATTGCCGTCGACGATCTGGTCCCCAAAATGCAGGCCGTAGCCCAGGCGCGCGGCGGCACCGAGGCCCGTGTTTATGTGCGCGGCGACAAGAAGGTGGATTACGGGACCATGATGAAAGTGATGGGGCGGCTGTCGTCGGCCGGGTTCCATCGTGTAGCCTTGGTCACCGAATTCGAGCAGGGCGCGAAAGCGCAGTGATGAGAAAGGCGACAGCGATCTCGGCTTGCCTCCACGCAGCGGTGCTGCTGTGGGCGACGCTGTCATTTTCCGGAAAGACGTTCGAGGTCGACTCCGGCGGAGTCGCTGCCGGTCGATCTGGTCAGCGAAAAGGACTTCTCGCAAATGACCAAAGGCGTGAAGGACGCGCCCAAGGTCGAAATGCCGAAGCCCATGGTGGAAAAGAAAGCGGAAGAGCCGCCGAAGCCGATTGAGGATTCGAAAGCCAAAATCTACCGAGAAGAAAGAAGTGCAGGCGGCGAAGGAAATCGCCCCGCCGCCCGAGCCGCAGCAATCCAAGCCCGATCCGATCGCGGACAAGATCAAACAGCCGGACGAACCGAAACAGCAGACCAAGGTCGACCAGCCGCTGCCGCCGAAGAAGCCGCCGCAGAAGCCGCAGCCGAAATTCGATGCCGACAAGATCGCCGCTCTGCTCGACAAGCGCGACCCGCAGCGCAGTGCAGCGACCGGCCTGGAGAGCAACGCCGTGGCTTCGCTGGGCGTGCCCGCCGCCATCGGCCGCCCAGCTGTCGCAGTCCGAAATCGACGCGTTGCGTGCCCGGCTGATGGCGCTTTGGAACCCGCCGGTTGGCGTGCAGGACGCCGATCAGAGCTAGGTCATCAATGTCGCCGTCAGGCTTCAGCCGCGACGGGACGTCTGGCGACCGGACCGCTTGTCGCTCACGTCGGCAGCAAGCAGCGTCGCGGTGCAAGCGATCGCGTGACAGCGCCGTGCGCGCGGTGTTTGCGGTCAGCCCTTACGACATGCTTAAGCCGGAGCACTACGACAAATGGAAGGAAATCGAGTTCACCTTCGATCCCAAAGAAATGTTCCGGCGCAACTAATTCCCGCCAAGGTAGTGCAATCAGCCAGATATTCGTTCAGTCTCTCCGTTGTGGCTTCACCCGCCGCCGGTTGCTCATCGGTGCCGGCGCGCTCGCTGCTCTTGGCCCCCGTCCGGCGGGCGCAGTGCTCAAGCTCGACATCACACAAGGCAATGTGCAGCCGATGCCGATCGCGCTGCCCGATTTCATTCTCGCGAACGGCCGATACCGGACGCAATGTCACCGGCCGTCATCAGCAATAATCTTCAACGCAGCGGTCTGTTCGCACCGATCAATCCGGCGGCCTTCGTCGAAAAGATCACCAACAGCGATAACGTGCCGCGCTTTCCCGATTGGCGCGCGATCAATGCGCAGGCGCTGGTTACCGGCCGCATCACGCGCCAGGGCGACGGACGGCTAAAGGCCGAGTTCCGGCTTTGGGATGTGTTTGCCGGGCAGCAGCTCGACGGCAAGCAATATTTCACCACGCCCGATAACTGGCGGCGCATCGCGCACATTATCTCCGACGCGATCTATGAGCGCCTGACCGGCGAGAAAGGTTATTTCGACAGCCGCATCGTGTTCGTGGACGAGACCGGGCCGAAGGACCGGCGCGTGAAACGCCTCGCCATCATGGATCAGGACGGCGCCGGCGTGCGCTATCTGACGCGCGGCGACGATCTGGTGCTGACGCCGCGTTTTAATCCGTCGACGCAAGAAATTACCTATATGTCGTACGGGCAAGGCGATCCGCGCGTTTATCTGCTCAACATCGAGACCGGACAACGGGAGATCGTCGGCAATTTCCCCGGCATGACCTTCGCTCCGAGATTCTCGCCCGACGGCCAGCGCGTGATCATGAGCTTGCAGCAGGGCGGCAATGCCAACCTGTTTGTGATGGACCTGCGGTCGAAGCAAACAACGCGGCTCACCGACACGCCGGCGATCGACACCGCACCGTGCTACTCCCCGGATGGTACTCGCATCTGCTTCGAGAGCGATCGCGGCGGCACCCAGCAGATCTATGTCATGGCGGCGAGTGGTGGGGCCGGCGCAGCGCATCAGTTTTGGCGAAGGGCACCACTCGACGCCGGTGTGGTCGCCGCGCGGCGACTACATCGCCTTCACCGGTCAGGCGCGAGGCAATTTCTCGATTGGCATTCTCAAGCCTGACGGCTCGGGCGAGCGCGTGCTCACCGAAGGCTTCCACAACGAAGGCCCGACGTTCGCGCCGAACGGACGCGTGCTGATGTTCTTCCGCGATGTGGGGCAGGGGCCGGCGCTCTTTACGATCGACGTCACCGGCCGCAACGAATTGAAGGTTCCGACGCCCAGTTTCGCCTCGGATCCGGCCTGGTCGCCGCTTTTATCTTGATCCGTCGTAAACCGGCCATATTTTCACCCTGTCTTAACCATCAGAAATGGTTTAAGGGGCTCCGACAGTTTTAATGGGTCTGCGCAAGGTTCCATCAAGGTTGATGGAACGTTCGCTTAACGAACGACCTGCTAGACCCACACGCAAGATCCGGTCAGTACGCGTGAAATGGAGGCACCGGAATGTTCGATATGAAGAAAACGTTGCACGTCACCCGGCTCGCTGCGGTCCTGGCTGCGGCTCTGGCGATCTCGGCTTGTGCCAACAGACGGGCGACGACGCGCAGGCGAATGCTGCAGGCGCAGGCGACGCCCGGCAGTCAGCAGGACTTCGTCGTCAATGTCGGCGACCGCGTGTTCTTTGAAACCGATTCGACCGAGCTCACGACGCAGGCGCGCGCGACGCTCGACAAACAGGCGCAATGGCTCACGAACTATAGCCAGTACAGCCAGTTCACGATCGAGGGCCACGCTGACGAGCGCGGCACGCGCGAGTACAACATCGCGCTGGGCGCACGCCGCGCGCAGGCGGTGCGTGACTATCTGGTCTCGCGTGGTATCCAGGCGCAACGCATGCGCACCATCTCGTACGGCAAGGAACGGCCGGTCGCGGTCTGCAACGATATCTCCTGCTGGTCGCAGAACCGCCGCGCGGTCACCGTGCTCGGGGTCAGCTCGTAAGCTGATCACAGCGTCATTCCGGGCCCGGAATCCAACGTCGCAGCGCTCGGCTTATGGATACCGGGCTCGCTCGCCGATCTCGGGTTTGAATGACGCGCACAGTCACAATTTCGACGCAGCGCGCCTTATGTTACCCTCATCGGGCAAATGGCCGCTGCCGGTCTTCATCTGACATGACGCGCTTACGAACATCATCTCGAACTCGCGGCGCTTGCCGCACTTTCGCGTGCTGCTTCTGGCCGGCCCTGCGCTGGCGCAGGACCAGCGTTCGGTCCGGCAATTTCCTCGACAATCTGTTCAGCCGTGGCGAGCCGGCCACGCAATCGCGCGACATCAAGCGCAACCGGCAGCCGTCGGGCAGGGTGGCGCAGTCCGATCCCGGCGACATTTCAGTTCGGCTCGATCGCATGGAAAGCGCCCTGCGCCAGCTCACCGGCACTATCGAGCAGCTTCAGTATCGCAATCAGCAACTCGAGATGCAGCTCAAGCGCATGCAGGACGATACCGAGTATCGCTTCCAGCAGTTGGGGTCGAGAGGTGGGGCCGCGCCACCGCCGCAGGCTGCGCCAATCGGTCCCGGGGAATGCGCCGCCTGTGTCCAATCCCGGACGACGCTCCGATGTATTCGATCCGCGCAGAACCCGAATGCACCGGGTGCGCCGCGAACGCTGGGCAATCAAGCGGTGATCGCCGCGCCGGAGCCAACGCAAGACAATGGATCGCCGGTCGGCGCTCCTGGTGGACGTGTTGCTGGCGCGCCGCTCGATCTGTCGACGCTGGCCGGTAATGATGCACCGCCGCCGCAAACGGTCGCGCCGCCTTCGGCCGTCGCATCGGCCAGTGCGATGCCGGTGCCGGCATCGCAGATGACGGCGCCTTCGCCGCCGCCGCAAGTACGGAGCGCGGCACCCGCCGGCTCCCCAGCTTGCGACCTTGCCGCCGTCGGCCTCGCCGCAGGACGAATACGACATGGCCTACGGCTACGTGCTGCATAAAGACTATTCGCTCGCCGAGCAGTCGTTCCGCGATTTCCTCAAGAAATATCCGAACGAGCGCCTGGTGCCGGACGCGCAATATTGGCTTGGCGAAAGCCTCTTCCAGCAACAGCGCTATCGCGACGCCGCGGAATCGTTCCTGGGTGTTTCGACCAAGTTCGAACGCGCGGGCAAGGCGCCCGACGCACTGCTGCGTCTTGGCCAGTCGCTCGCTGCGATGAATCAGAAGGAAGCCGCCTGCGCGACGCTGGCCGAGGTCGGGCGCAAATATCCGCGCGCCTCCGCCGGTGTGAAACGCGGCGTTGCGCAGGAACAGAAGCGTGCGCACTGCTGAGGTACGATCGGAAAGCCTCGGCTCTCCGGGGCGACCGGTTATCGGAAGTATGCCCAAAGTCACTCTTTCTCCGGTCTGCAAGCTTTTCCCGTGCACTCGTGCTGGCGGTGTCCGGCGGCCCGGATTCGACCGCGCTGATGGTGCTCGCCGCACGCTGGCGCGATTCACTCAAGACGAAACCGAAGTTGATCGCCGTCACGATCGACCACGGCCTGCGCAAGGAATCCAAACGCGAGGCGGCCGGCGTCGCGCGCCTCGCGCGCAAACTCAAAATCGCGCATCGCACGTTGCGTTGGAACGGACGCAAGCCTGCGACCGGTATGCAGGAGGCCGCGCGTGCGGCGCGTTACCGGTTGCTCGGCGATGCCGCCCGCAAGGCCGGGCGCCGCTCACATCCTCACCGCTCACACGCTCGACGACCAGGCCGAGACCGTGCTGATCCGCATGAGCTCGCGGCAGCGGGCTGACCGGTCTGGGAGCGATGGCGCGGTTGTCGCGCGTTGCCTTCGGGCGGGGATGGCGCGATCACGCTCGTGCGTCCGCTGCTCGACATTCCGAAATCACGGCTTGGTCGCTACGCTGCGTGCAGCGAAAATTTCGTTATGCCGATGACCCCTCCAATCGTGATCCGCGTTTCACCCGTGTGCGGTTGCGCGGTCTGATGGAGGCACTCGCGCACGAAGGTCTTGATGCCGCACGGCTGGCGCAGCTTGCGCGCCGGCTCAAGCGTGCCGACGCCGCGATCGAGGCCGCAGTCGACCGCGCCGCTGACCGAACTGGCGGTCGAACTGCCGGCCGCAGGCTCGATCGCCATCGAGGCGCGCCGCTTTGGCGAATCTGCCCGCCGAAATTGCGCTTCGGCTGCTCGGCCGTGCCGTGGCCAGCGTCGGCGATGAGGGCCCGGTGGAGCTGGGCAAGCTCGAGGCACTCAAATCCGCCCTCGATGCCGCCCGAAATACCGGCTGATGGGCGTTTTCGCCGCACGCTGGCGGGGGCGGTTGTAACGCTGGAGGGCCACCAACTCATTGTCGAACGGGCGCCGCCGCGTCGTCGCAAGCTCTTAACCAAGCGCGGACCCGGCCGGCTAAGCCATGCGAAAACACGCTAGAATATTAAGATTCGAGGCCTTTTCTTGGGGGCCACTGCTGCCTACATTGATGAGCGGGTCCGACGTGAAGTCGCCACGAAACGGATGCATAAAACACATGGCCGCGGGGCTCGTGCGCGGCGGGGTCAGGACGCCTGATGAACGCTAATCTTCGCAATTTCGCCCTCTGGGTGATCATCGTCCTGTTGCTGCTGGCGCTGTTCACGCTTGTTCCAGAATCCGGGCCAGCGCACGACCGCGCAAGACATCTCGTTCTCGCAGCTGTTGACCGAGGTCGATCAGGGCCGCGTGCGCGATGTCGTCATTCAGGGACCCGAGATCCACGGCACCTTCGCGAACGGCACCAGCTTCCAGACCTACGCACCGAATGATCCCGGTCTGGTGCAGAAGCTCTATTCGAAGGGCGTCACGATCACCGCGCGGCCGCAGCAGGACAATGTCCCGTGGTTTGTCTCGCTGCTGGTGTCGTGGTTGCCGTTTATCGCGCTGATCGGCGTTTGGATCTTCCTGTCTCGCCAGATGCAAGGCGCCGGCGGCAAAGCGCTCGGCTTTGGCAAGTCGCGTGCGAAGCTTCTGGCTGAAGCGCATGGCCGCGTCACCTTCGAGGACGTTGCCGGCGTCGACGAAGCCAAACAGGATTTGCAGGAGATCGTCGAATTCCTGCGCGATCCCGGTAAATTCCAGCGCCTCGGTGGACGCATTCCGCGTGGCGTGTTGCTGGTCGGCCCACCGGGCACCGGCAAGACTCTGATCGCGCGCGCGGTTGCCGGCGAAGCCAACGTGCCGTTCTTCACCATTTCCGGTTCCGACTTCGTCGAGATGTTCGTCGGCGTCGGCGCAAGCCGCGTGCGCGACATGTTCGAGCAGGCCAAGAAGAATGCGCCCTGCATCATCTTCATCGACGAAATCGATGCGGTCGGCCGTCATCGCGGCGCCGGTCTCGGCGGCGGCAATGACGAGCGCGAGCAGACGCTCAACCAGTTGCTGGTCGAGATGGACGGCTTCGAAGCCAACGAAGGCATTATTCTTATTGCTGCGACCAACCGGCCCGACGTGCTCGATCCGGCGCTGCTGCGCCCCGGCCGTTTCGACCGCCAGGTCGTGGTGCCGAACCCCGACGTGGTCGGCCGCGAAAACATCCTGAAGGTGCACGTGCGCAAGGTGCCGCTGGCGCCCGACGTGAACCTCAAGACCATTGCACGCGGCACGCCCGGCTTCTCCGGCGCCGATCTGATGAATCTCGTCAACGAAGCGGCGCTTGATGGCCGCGCGGCGCAACAAGCGCATGGTCACTGCAGGCTGAGTTCGAGGACGCCAAGGACAAGGTGATGATGGGCGCCGAGCGCAAGTCGCTGGTGATGACCGACGAAGAAAAGATGCTGACCGCCTATCACGAAGGCGGCCACGCCCTCGTCGCGCTTAACGTCAAGGCGACCGACCCGGTGCACAAGGCCACCATCATTCCGCGTGGCCGCGCGCTCGGCATGGTGATGCAGTTGCCGGAGCGCGACAAGCTGTCGATGAGCCGCGAGCAGATGACCTCGCGCCTCGCCATCATGATGGGCGGACGCGTCGCCGAGGAAATGGTATTCGGCCGGGAGAAGGTGACGTCGGGCGCGGCCTCCGACATCGAGCAGGCGACCAAGCTTGCCCGTCTGATGGTCACGCGCTGGGGCCTGTCCGACAAGCTCGGCACCGTGGCCTATGGCGAGAACCAGGACGAGGTTTTCCTCGGCTACCAGGTGTCGCGCCAGCAGAATATTTCGGAAGCGACCGCGCAGACGATCGACGCCGAGGTCCGCAAGCTGGTCGAGGCCGGTTATGCCGAGGCGACGCAGATTCTCACCGAGAAGCGCGCCGACCTCGAAGTTCTGGCGAAGGGCCTGCTTGAGTTCGAGATGCTCACCGGCGACGAGATCATCGATCTGATCGCGGGCAAGCGGCCGGTGCGTGAATCGGTGATCGAGCCGACCACGCCGCGTTCGTCCGCAGTGCCGCCGGCCGGCAAGCCGCGCCCGCGGCCTGATGCCGCCGTCCGGCGAAGTCGCCCCGCAGCCGCAGGGCTAGTTCAGTCCAATTTCAACGTCATGACCGGCACTGCCGTCCGAAGGACGGCGTGCTTTCGCCGCCTATGTGCCGGGCATCCACGTCTTTGAGGCGATGCGATAACACGTGGATGGCCGGACGAGCCCGGCCATGACCGGTACCTCGGCACATTGACGCTGCACCTGAAGCAGCATCTGACAAGCGCGCTGGTCCGGCTTCAGCTGGGATTGCGGCGCGGGCTTCCGGTGGCGCCCGGCATCATGGCGTTCGGGCTCGTCGTTGGCGCCGCGGCGGCGCGGCAGGGCCTTTCGTTCTTCCAAAGCCTGGCGATGAATTTTCTGGTCTGCTCCGGCATGGCCCAGCTCGTCGTCCTGGAAATCTGGCCGCACGTTCTCACCTGGGCGCCATCGTAACGATCGCTTTGCTGACGGCGTTGATCTGGCGCGCGGCTTTTTCTTGATGAGCGTCGCGATGCGGCCCTGGTTCGGCGAGCGTGCCGGCATGGCGAGAGCCTATACCGGGCTGTTTTTTCTCACCGATGCGACTTGGCTGATTGCCATGCGCTACTGCGCGGAGGGCGGCCGGGACATCGCGGTCTATTTCGGCGCCGCCGCCACGCATCATGACGGGTTGGCTTGCCGCCACGGCATCGGGCTATTTCCTCGGCGGCTTCATTGTCGATCCGGCACGTTTCGGCCTCGACCTTGTGATGCCGGCATTCTTCGCCGCGATGCTGGTGTCGCTATGGCAGGCGCGCGCCGCGCCTGGGGCTGGGTTGTCGGGGGAATCGTGGCGGTCGCCGTCGAGCGCGCTGGTGCCGCGGCTTGTGGTTCATCGTGGCGGGCTCGATCACGGGCGGCATCGCGGGCGGGTTTGTCGACGAGTAGAGCGAATGAACTCCGATCTGGGCATATTCCGCCTGGATGGTCGTGGCCGCGATGGCAGCGGTGACTTACGCGATCCGCGCGGGTGGCTTCTGGCTGCTGGGTTATGTGCCGCTGACGCCGCGCGTGCGCAGCATGCTCAACGCGCTGCCCGGGGCGGTCATCGCGTCAATGATTTTGCCGCTTGCGGTCGCGTGGCGGGACCGCAGCGGTCGTTGCTGTCTGTCACCTCGCTCGTCGTGATGGCGTTGCGCCGTAACGATCTCTTGGCAGTCGTTTGCGGAATGGGAGCGGCCGCATTCGCGCGCGCGCTTGCGCTGTGAGGATCGGCGATGCCGCTGCAAAACCGTGTCGATCCGTTCGGCGAGCTTGTTTGCGACACCGGCGCGCGGCACGCTGATGGGCAATCGCGGCGGCAGATTTCATCGCGACGAGCAAAACGCTTGGACCGCCGCCGTTGGGCGTCGCGGCAGTGGATCTGCTGCGTGCTGGAATTCAAGAACCGCCAGCGCGACGTCTGGGGCCGCTATTACACAGAATTGTTCTTTCTCGACGAGGTGACGGCCCTTGCCGCGGGCCACCGGCCATGCTTCGAGTGCCGCCGCAAGGACGCCGAACATTTTGCGTCGTTGTTCTCCGGCAAGAAGATGCGCGCATCGGCGCCGGTCGATGGATGAGATCCTGCACGCCGAACGGCTTGAACGGTAAAGCCAAGCGCATGCATCGGCGCAAGCTCGACACACTGCCGGATGGCGCGATGATTGCACTCAATGGGGAAGCCTTCGCCGTTCGCGGCAACCGGCTGCTGCGGTGGACACCCGCAGGATATTCGGAAGCAAAAGCCGCGCCCGCGCGGCATCGACGTCGACGTGCTCACGCCGCCGTCGATTCTTGACGGTGCTGGCGCGCGGCTACGCGCCGCTCTGGCACGCGAGCGCGGACTAAGGTCAAGGCGGCTCGATTGGCGCTCGGCGGGTCGCAGCCGGTACGGTGCGCGACCAGGCGAACAGCACGATGCGCCGCCATCACCGTCAGCATCGCCGAGACCATGGCGACGCAGGCGGCCCAGCCCCCGAATCGTCCATGCAAGGCCGCCGATCGCCGCTCCGAAGCTGCCGCCGAGATAGAAAGCTCGAGACATAAAGCCCGACCGCAGAGGAGCGGCCGGCCTTGCGCGGTGATGGTGACATAGCCGGTCGACATCGCCTGGCAGATCAGGCCGCAGCCGGCGCAGAGCGTCAGGCCCGCAATATCAGCGGCAGCGGACGGGCAAGCGTCAGCGCGATCCCGGCGATCCAGACGCCGATGATGCGCACCATGAAATCGCCGCCGGCCGAACCGGCCGACCGCCCAACCGGTCCACGGAGTGAGTGCGGTGCCGACGAGATAGACGACGAAGATCGCGCCGAGCCAGCTCGCTGAAAAATTGTAGGGCGGTGCGGCCAGATGAAAGCTGACGTAAGTAAAAGTCGCGATGAAATTGAACAGCACGCCGAAGCCGACCGCGTAAGTCGCGACCAGCTGCCGGTTGCGCAAATGCGCGAAGCATCTGCTTGCCGGAGGCAAGGAGGCCCGCCGAGCGGACGAATTTGCGTTCATGCGGCAACAGGAACGCGACCGCGATCGCGCCGGCGAAGGTCATCGCTGCAAGCGCCACGAACCCGTAGCGCCAGCCGATCGAGTCGGCAAGAATGCCAGTGAACAGCCGTCCGCTGAAGCCGCCGAGGCTCGAGCCCGAGGAGTAGATACCGGCGGCAGTGGTCGCCTCGTGTGGCGACAATTCATCGCCGATATAGGCGACCGTGACCGCGAAAATCGGCGGCATCACCAGGCCCTGCACAACGCGCCAGAAGATGAGCGCGTGCAGCGTTGGTCGCCAGGGCCGACCATCACGGTCGGCACCGACCAGCACCAACATCGCGGCGACGATCACGCGTTTCCTGCCGAGCACGTCGGCGACCGTGCCGGTGAACGGCGCAATCAGCGCCACGGCCAGCGTGCTCGCGGTCATGATCGTGGAAATCTCCGCGGCGCTGGCGCCGAATTCCTCCGACAGCAGCGGCAAGATCGACTGCGGCGAATAGAGATTGATGAAGGTGCAATAGCCGGCGATGCCGGCCGCAAGCCGCAGGGCAAACGCGTGTCGGGCTTCTTGCGGCGATCATTATCCGGAACCAGCAGGGCAGGCGTCGTCGGTCAAGCTATGCATCGGTTTTGTATCGCATGTCACGGGGCTGCGCGGCGGGACAGCGAGGCGCACAATGCATAGCTCCTTCATCCGCTCTGCCAAGCATGGCCTCGGCGCGGATGAACGTTTCTTCCGGCGTGCCGGAGGCATCGACCTTCGACCCACTTCATGCGGCCGAGGTCGAACTCCTCCTGTTTGCGGGCAACGTTCGCGTCGGCGTCGGATGCGTCGTCGCGTGCGGCTGCCGATGCGGGCCAGACGCGTTTCGAGGCTGGCGTGTGAGGAATAGGCCCTGAAACGCGGCGCTGCAGCGGCTTTCGCGATGTCACGCCCGCTCGTCGGGCTGCGCGAACACAGCGTCCACGATGACCGAATGACCGGCGGCAATCACGCGTTTGGCCTTCTCGCAAGCGTGGCATAGACCTTGGCCGTGGTCTCCGCGGCGTAGGCTGCTCTCCGGCAATCGTTCGGTTTCGCCGGTACCGAACATCGCCTTGCGCTCGACATCGCTGCGCAAGCATCACCGCGCCCGGCAGACGGCAGAAGGCCCGGCGCCAGCGTGCGTGCGAGCAGCGATTTGCCGGTGCCCGACAAGTCCGCCGATGGCAATCAATTGCGGCTTGGCCGGCGCCAGAAGTCTTCGAGCCAGCGCGGCATAGTCGCGCGCGCTTTGTGTGAGCTCCGGCAGGCGATCCGCCTTGCCGGCGCCGTGCCGCGGTAACCTTGGCGCGGATCGCCGCGCGGACCGACATGAACAGCGGCAGCGCGGCAAGCGCATCGAGATCGTGAATGCGCTGCGTGTCGGTCAGATAACGATTGAGCACGATATTCGCTGCTCGATGCAGTCCGCGCTCGATCAGATCCATCAGCAGAAAGGCAAGATCGTAAAAGACGTCGCCGGTGGCAATGCGGTCGTCGAATTCGATGGCGTCGAACAGCACCGGCTTGCCGTCGATGAGCACAATGTTGCCCAGATGCAGATCGCCATGGCAGCGCCGCACCAACCCGGCGCGCTCGCGCGCCGACAGCAGCGGCTTCACGCGTTCGAATGCGTCACGCGTTGCGTCGGCCAGAGCGCGCAAGTCCTGCAACGAAAGTAAATCCGGTTCGGCCGCGAGCTCGGTCTCGTTCTGCGCAATGATTTTGGCGAGTGCCTCGACGAAATGTGCGTCGCGCGACCGTTGGCGCCACGCGGTGCGCGGCCGCCACGGCGCGCCCGAGTGCATCGGCGAGAGCGTCGTCGATATCGACCGGCTCGCGGCGAGATGATCGAGTGTCTGGCTTTCGTCGAAGCGCCGCATCTCGACGGCCCATTCCACCGGTTCGCCTTTGCCGCCGATCGCAAGCTGGCCGCTGGCTTCGCGCGTGATCGGGACCACGCCGCGATAGATCGCCGGAGCAAAAGCGCGATTGACCGCAATCTCGGCTTGCACAGGCGATCCTTGCGTTTTTCGAGTGTGGAGAAATCGAGGAACGGAAAGCGCACTGCGCGCTTGATCTTGAATGCGCGCTCGCCGGCCAGAAAGACCGAGGCGGCATGGGTGTCGATCCGTTTGACCGGCGCGCCGCCAATGCGTGGCGGGGATCGCTCAAGAAGTCGATCACCGGCTGCTGCGGAGGCCTCTGCCGTCATCGCGCCGCGCCCTTCATGCCTGTGACATAGTCGCATTGCCAATGATTTCGGGCTGATCCAGATCAATACGGCTATTGCCGGGCCTGTGGCATGATGGCCACCATTATAATGATCAAGGAGACCAGGCCGTGACCACGCTGCCGCACACTTTCAAACGCATCAGGCTCAATCTCGCCCGCTCCAAGGAGTTCCCCCAGGGCTCGTCGCGGCATGGATATGAATTCGTCGCGCCGCTCGACGCCAAGAGCCATATCGACGCCGCGCTATGGAAACAGCATCGCGATCATTGCCGCGTGCGCCGGTTCTGGGAAGGCCAGGAAGACGAGCACGGCTTCCTGGTGCACCGGGCGGGCGGGCCCGAGCATGCTCGCTGGGTGTTCGACTACGACCAGACCGCGGAGGATGACGACGAAAGCGGCTACCGCTTCGGCGCGCACGCATTTCGTCCGGGCGAATATGTCTCAATTCGGAACGAAGATGGGGAGATGCATACCTATCAGGTCGCGTCGGTCGAGCCCGCAACCTGACTGGGATATTTCACGCGATCAAATATCGCGCTTGCACTCGATCCTATTGACCGGCGCGCGCCTTGCCGGAAGAGTGCGCGCCTGACCGTCGGATCAGGCGGCTATTTTTCAAGGGAGGAGCTCAGTGCTCATCGACCATCGGACTTATCGGATTCTGCCGGGCAGGGTGCCGGCGCAACTCGAACTTTACAGCAAGCTCGCCTATCCGGTGCAGCTCCGCTACATGGGTGAACCGCATTATTATCTGGTCAGCGAAACCGGTCAGCTCAACACGCTGGTGCACGGCTGGATCTATGAGAGCGCCGCCGACCGCGAGCAAAAGCGCGCCAAGATGATGCAGGATGCCGGACTGGAAGCATTTTCTGTCGGAGAACGCGAAAGCCGGTAACGTGATCGAGCAGTCCAACTGGTTGATGACGCCGGCGCCATTCTCGCCAAAGATTCCGCCGGCAAAGATCGTGAAGTAACTTCGATGCGCGGCAAGGACAACGCACGCAGCGGCGGCGAAATCCTGATCGACCAATTGTCGATCCACGGAGTGCGTCACGCTTTTTGCGTGCCGGGCGAAAGCTACCTTGCCGCGCTCGACGCTTTCTACGGCAGCGATATCAAGCTCACCGTCTGCCGCCACGAAAGCACTGCTGCCATCATGGCGGAGGCGGTCGGCAAGACGACCGGCCGGCCCGGCATCTGCTTCGTCACGCGCGGGCCGGGCGCCACCAATGCGTCGGCCGGCATTCATATTGCGCGCCAGGATTCCTCGCCGATGATCGTGTTCGTCGGCCAGGTCGGCCGCGAGATGCGCGATCGCGAAGCGTTCCAGGAGCTCGATTACCGCGCGGTATTTGGCTCGATGGCCAAATGGGCGACAGAGATCGATGACCCGTCGCGCATCCCGGAAATCGTTTCACGCGCCTTTCACACGGCATGCAACGGGCGTCCCGGTCCGGTGGTGATCGCGCTTGCCCGAGGATATGCTGCGCGAGCGCGTCGTCGGTGCCGATGCCACCACCTTTCGAGCCGTCGAAATCTGGCCCGGCTCGGCCGATATGAGCCGGCTGCAAAAACTGCTGTGGGCCGCGAAGCGTCCGGTCGCACTGATCGGCGGCAGCCGCTGGACAGAGCAGGCGAGCTGCCGCGCTGATGCGTTTTGCCGAGCGCTTTGCACTTCCGGTCGCCACGACCTTTCGCCGCGGGCATTTGTTTGATGCACTGCATCCCTGTTACGCCGGCGATTTCGGCATCGGACCGAACCCGAAGCTGCTCGCGCGCGTGAAGGGCGCCGACCTGGTGCTTGCTGATCGGCGGGCGCTTCGGCGAAATGCCGTCGCAAAGTTACACCGTGTTCGACATCCCCGAGCCGCAGACGAAGCTTGTGCACGTGCATCCGGGCGCGGACGAACTCGGCCGCGTCTATCACGCGCATCTCGCCATCAATGCGGCGCCGACCGCGTTCTGCGCGGCGCTGGACAAGTCTGCAGCCGCCGAAGGAGATCGCCTGGCGCGGCGAGAGCGACACGGCGCACGCCGATTATCTCGCCTGGGGCGAGAAGGCGACGCCCGTGCCCGGCGCGGTCAATCTCGGCGAGATCATGGTGTGGCTGCGCGACAACCTGCCGGCCGACGCAATCATCACGCAAGGTGCGGGAAACTTTTCCGGCTGGGTCCACCGCTTCTATCGCGTGCGCAAGTTCGGCGGGCTCGTCGGCGCGACCTCGGGCTCGATGGGCTACGGATTGCCGGCTGCGCTGGCGATGCAGACGTTGCATCCGAAGCGCACTGTCGTCTGCGTTGCCGGCGACGGCGATTTCCTGATGACGGGGCAGGATTTTGCGACCGCCGTTCAATATGAATTGCCGGTGATCGTGCTGGTGGCCGACAACGGCATCTACGGCACCATTCGCATGCACCAGGAGCGCGACTATCCCGGCCGCGTGATCGCGACCGATCTGCGAAATCCGGATTTTGTCGCCTACGCACGGGCGTTCGGCGGCTACGGCGCGGTGGTAGAAAAGACGCGCGGATTTCCCGGCTGCCTTTGCGGCAGCGCGCGCCTCCGGCAAGCCGTCGATCATCCATCTCAAGATCGATCCGGAAGCGATTACGCCGAGCTGCGACGCTTACCGGCATCCGCGAGAAGTCGCTTGGCGGGTGGCGGGGAGTGGGAGAGCAGTTAATGGCTCCGTCATCCCGCATTGGCGGGATCCGGACTCAAGTTCGGGGCTCACCTGAGTCCCGCTGGGGACGGCAGTTCCGGCCTTGCCACCTTCCATGAATCATCGTTCACTCATTGCATGGCCTATCGCCGCACCGAAAACGTGGTTCGTCGGCTTGCCGAGCGCGAGCAGACGATCCTCGACGCGGCGCAATCGATCGCCGGCGAAGAGCGGCATGGGCGCGGTGCAGATTGCGCCGGTGGCGCAACGCGCCGATATCGCTGCGGGCACCGTCTACCGCTACTTTCCCTCCAAGAGACGATCTCGTCGCGGAACTGATCGCCGCTGCCGCCGATCGCGAACTTGCCGCCATGCGCGCTGCCGCCGATGCCGCGCCCGGGCCGCTGTCGGCGCTCGCCGCCTGCATCGCGACCTTCGCGGTGCGTGCGATTGCATGAGCGCCGGCTTGCCTGGGCGATGATGGCCGAGCCGGTCGACGCCGATATCGATGCCTTGCGTCTGGAATTCCGACGCGCGCTCGCGACCGAACTCGAAGCGCGCATCGGCACCGCGATCGCCGGCCGGCCATCTTGCCCGATCAGGATGCGCGCGTCGCCGCGCCGGCTGTCGTCGGCGCACTGCTGGAAGGACTGGTCGGACCGTTGGCGCCCTCGGGCGGCACGGCGCGTGAGGCTGTGCAGACGATGACGCTGCTTGCGTTGCGCGCGCTTGGCGTCGTCGATGCGCGCGCGCGCGGCCTCGTCGCGCAGTGCGTGCTGCCATAATATTGATTTTTGCTCAATGCGCGGTGAGTGCCGGCAGCTCGTGAAGCGGCAGCGTTACAACTTTCACGCCGCGCTCGCCGGCGTCGTCGGCAACATGAAAGCCAAGCTCGGTGCACATTTGCAGCATGGTGGCGTTTTCCGCCAACACCTGTCCGTGGACAGTTTCCAGGCCCTTCTCCTGGGCGTAGGCGATCATGTGCTTCATCAACAGCCAGCCGAGTCCATGGCCTTTGAGATGCGAGCGCACCAGAATGGCGAACTCCCCGCCGTCGTCGCCGGCATCATCGTGCAGGCGCACCACGCCCAACATGCGGTCGCTCGCCTCTGCAATGGCGATAAAGGCCATGGCGTGTTCGGGATCGTAGTGAATGAGTTTGTCGATCAGCTCGTGGCTGACCTCGCGCATCGGGGCAAAGAAACGCAGGCGCAGATCGTCCGCCGTCACGTCGGCGAGAAAATCGGGATAAAGCGCGGCATCCTCCAGCTTGAGCGGCCGGATCAGCACCTTTTCGCCATCGCGCAATGTGACGTGGTGTTCGAGCATTCCCGCATCCTGCCCCGCTCGTCCCCCGCCGGAATGAGCGGATCGATGCCCGTTAATGTGACATCAGCACCGGCACCGTCATCGCCTCGAGCAGGCCGCGTGTGGCGCCGCCAAGCACAAACTCGCGCAAGCGCGAGTGGCCGTAGCCACCCATCACGATCATATCGGCGGAGGAATCTGCCGCATGGGACAGGATGGTGGAGGGCACGTCGATATCGGGCGAGGTAATACGCTTAACGTCCACCTTAAGTCCGTGACGGGCGAGATGCTGGCCAAGATCCGCGCCGGGCACTTCGTCCTTCTTGCCCGGCTTGTCGGAGACGATGACGATCTCCACCTGCTTTGCTTTTTTCAGAAACGGCATTGCGTCGGCGATGGCGCGGGCGGCGGTGCGGCTGCCGTCCCAGCACACCATAATGCGGTCAAGCGTCACGCCGCCTTTCTGGATGAATGGCACGAAGATCACCGGACGGCCGGATTCGAACAACACGCCTTCGTCGATCGACTTCGTCGGGCAGCGACTTCTTGCCGCTCTGGCTGTCCGACGATGACCAGATCGAAGCGGCGACCGATGCGGCCGATCTGGTCGGCAGCGCCGGAAATGCTGGCGCTGATGGTGCGGGTTTCTGCGGAAACTCCCGTGCGCTTGGTCGCCTGTTCGAACCGTGCAACGGCCGCTCGTGCCTTCTTGTCTGATTCTGTGCGCTGACTTTCGATGATTTCCGGCGGAATGCCGCCCATCACCGTTCCGGGGATCACCGGCTCGTAGGAAACGGCGATGCCGAGCAAGTGAGACCCGAAGGCTTCCGCCACTGAAACCGCGTAATCGCCGGCCGGATCGTTGCGCCCCGAGGCCCAGGTTGACGACGATGTCCTTGATCATGATGTCAGTCTCCTAACCGAGCGACGCCGCTCACAGGTCGTAGTGTCATGATGCCTGTCGCAACCCATCGCGGCCTTGACCAAGGTCAAATGTCTGTCGCGCCTTGATGCTCCAGTCTCGACCTGATCTTTCAGTCCATCTTACTTCTTTTGGCCGTCCGGCCCGAACTGCTTGAGATAAGCCCACAGGTCGCCGGCCTCCTTTTCATTCTTGATGCCGGGGAAGATCATCTTGGTATTCGGAATCTTGGCGCGCGGGTCCTTGATGTAGTCCTTGAACGTGGCTTCGTCCCAGGTAAGGCCGGAATTCTTGTTGGCGTCGGAATAAGTGTAGTCGGGAACAGACCCGGAATGACGTCCGTCAATGCCATTGAGGACAGGGCCGACCTTGTTCTTGGCGCCTTCCCCGATGGAATGGCAGGGGAAGCACTTCTTGAAGGACTGCTCGCCGGCCAGCCACGTCCTGTGCCTGCGCGACCTGAATCATCGCGGTCAGGACCACAGCCGACGCAAGTACTGATTTCATTACACTGCTCCCATTGTGACGTCTTAAAGTCGCCCCCGAGCCAACGCCCGTGGGGCTGGCCGGTTTCCGGTGGGTTTTGCCAGCCCTATGTGTAAGCCGTCAAATGGCTGGTATCGTCGCGTGGGAACGTGAAAACAAGCGACCGGGAGTGAGCCGCAATGTCGGTGCGAATGCCGGAAGCAGACCAGACGGTCCTGGGCCGCCGCGAGCGCATCGTTGCTGCGCTACGGACCATCGTCCCCGGCGAGGGAGTAATCGCGGCCGAGCGCGAGATGCGCCCCTACGAGAGCGACGGGCTCACCGCATATCGGCAACTGCCGATGGTGGTGGTGCTGCCGGCGACCACCGAGCAGGTCGCCGAAGTCCTGCGCTATTGCCATGACGAGGGCATCAAGGTCGTTCCGCGCGGGGCGGGCACGTCCCTGTCTGGCGGCGCGCTGCCGCTCGAAGATGGCGTGCTGCTTGGCATGGCCAAGTTCAATCGAATCCGTGAAATCGATTTCGATAACCGCGTCGCTGTGGTCGAGCCGGGCGTCACCAATCTCGCGGTCAGCAATGCCGTGGCGGATGCGGGTTTTTACTACGCGCCCGATCCGTCCTCGCAGATCGCCTGTACGATCGGCGGCAATGTGGCGGAAAATTCCGGCGGCGTGCATTGCCTCAAATACGGAATGACCACCAACAATGTACTGGGCTGCGAGATCGTCCTGATAACCGGCGAAGTGCTGCGTTTGGGCGGCAAGCATCTCGACGCGTCCGGCTACGATCTGCTCGGTCTGATCAACGGCTCTGAAGGCCTACTCGGTGTGGTCACAGAGGTGACCGTGCGTATCTTGAAGAAACCGGAAACTGCGCGCGCGATGCTGGTCGGCTTCCCATCGTCGGAAGATGCCGGCGAATGTGTATCGCGCATTATCAGTGCCGGAATTATTCCAGGCGGCATGGAAATCATGGATGGCCCGGCGATCGCTGCGGTCGAGGAATTTGTCCATGCCGGTTATCCGCTCGACGTCGAAGCGCTGCTGATCGTCGAGCTCGATGGACCGGAAGCCGAAGTCGATCATCTGATTGGACGCGTCGACAAGATCGCGCGCGACTGCCGTGCCATGTCGTGCAAGGCCTCACGCTCGGAAGAAGAGCGGCTGTTGTTCTGGGCCGGCCGCAAGGCGGCATTCCCGGCGGTGGGGCGCATCTCGCCCGACTACTACTGCATGGACGGTACCATCCCGCGCGCGCAGCTGCCGCTGGTGCTCAAACGCGTGAGGGAAATGTCGGTGAAATATGGCTTGCGCGTTGCGAACGTATTTCACGCGGGCGACGGCAATCTGCACCCGCTCATTCTTTACGACGCCAATGTTCCCGGCGAGTTGACGAAAACGGAAGAATTCGGCGCCGAGATCCTCAAGCTCTGCGTCGAGGTCGGCGGCGTTCTAACCGGCGAGCACGGCGTCGGCGTCGAGAAGCGCGACCTGATGCCCGTGATGTTCTCCGAAATCGACCTCAACCAGCAACAGCGACTGAAGTGCGCCTTCGATGCCAAAGGGTTATTGAACCCAGGCAAGGTATTCCCCCAACTCCATCGCTGCGCCGAACTGGGCCGCCTGCACGTGCACGCCGGCAAACTGCCATTCCCCGACATTCCAAGGTTCTAACAATGCGTTTCGGTCTTTTCTGTTCGCCCAAAGCCGATGTTCCAGGCTTCGGTCCTGAGACCGGCCGCGGCTTTTTCGAGTTTCTCGATTTCAATGTCGAAGCTGAAGCGCTCGGTTTCCATTCGAGCTTTTCGGTCGAGCATCATTTCAGCGGGTGGAATCAGGTCTCCGCTACCTTGATGCTGCTCGCTGCGCTGGCGATGCGTACGACGACGCTGCGGCTTGGCACCGCTGTCATCGTGCCGCCGTGGCATAATCCGGTGCTGCTTGCGGAGGAGGCGGCTACGCTCGATCTTCTCTCCCGCGGGCGGCTCGACCTCGGCATTGGCAAAGGCTACCGCCATAGCGAGTTCAAGGGTTTCCAGATTGCGCCGGAAGAGGCCGAAGCGCGCTTCGAGGAGGCAGTCGAGGTCATGATGCGTGCATGGACCTCGCGTGCGCGCTTCTCGCACCGGGGCCGCTTCTGGCATTTCGAAGACATCGTGGTGGAACCGCCGCCAGCGCAAAATCCGCATCCGCCGCTCTGGGTGGCCGCCGGCAATCCACATTCGATAAAGCGGGCCGCCGCGCGCGGATTTAATCTCATCCTCGACCAGTACGCCTCGCCGGCGACGCTTGGCGAGCGTATTGGCATTTACAAAGCCGAATGCGCGGCAAATGGCCGGGTGTTCGATCCGATGCAGGTGACGGTCGCGCGGCAGCTCTACGTGGCAAAAGATAAGGCCGACAAGGAAGCAGCGCTGGTCCGTCAGGCTGAATATACCAAACGCACCATCGATGTTTCGCGCGACCCGTCGGCGAAAACCGGGTCGCACGTGCTCGCCTATGCCGACAGGGCGGGTGCCACGGAAGAGAACGCGCTTTATGGCACCCCTGACGAAATTGCGCGCATGATCGAAGCGCTGCGCGACGCAGGCGTGACCTATGTGCTGCTCACGATTGCCGGCGGGGTTGGCCAGCTGCGCAGCTTTGCGCGCGAGATCATGCCGGCCTTTGCGCATGAGCCAATCGCGCGCGCGGCGGAATGATGTAGTTGCGTAATGACTGACACGCTCAAACCCCGCGATGCGAAGGAAGTCGAGGAAGCCGTACGCTGGGCGCTCGGCAACGATAAGCCGCTCGAGCTTGCCGGGCACGGCACCAAGCGCGCTGTCGGCCGGCCGAGCCAGACTGATTTGACACTCGACCTCTCCGACCTCGTCGGCGTCACGCTTTACGAGCCGATGGAGCTGGTGCTCTCGGCGCGCGCCGGCACGCCGCTCGCCGAGATTGAGGCGCTGCTCGAGAAGAACAACCAGGAGCTCGCTTTCGAGCCCATGGACTATGGGCCGCTGCTTGGCGGCGAAGCAGACCGAGGCACCTTGGGCGGCGCCATCGCAGCGAATCTGTCGGGACCACGCCGCATAAAATCCGGCGCCGCACGCGACCATTTCCTGGGTATCACGGCGGTCACCGGACGCGGAGAAACCATCAAGTCCGGCGGCCGCGTGGTGAAAAACGTCACCGGCTATGACCTTTGCAAGTTGCTGGCCGGATCCTGGGGCACGCTGGCGGCGATGACCGACATTACCGTGAAAGTGCTGCCCAAATGCGAGACCGAGGCCACGGTATTGATCGTTGGTCTCGATGACGCGCGCGCCTGTGCCGTTATGACGGCTGCCATGGGATCGCCGTGCGACGTCTCGGGCGCGGCGCACTTGCCCGACCACGTCGCTTCCTGGTTCGACGGCCTGCCCGGATCGGAGGCGTCCACCGTGCTGCGGCTGGAAGGGTTTGCACCTTCAGTTGCGCACCGCAGGGAGGCGCTCGCTGCCCTGATGAAAAGCTTTGGGCCGGTTGTGCTGCTCGATGAAAAAAATTCGCGCGCCCTCTGGCGCAGTATTCGGAACGTCAAGCCTTTCGTCGCGGAAGCGGCGCGCGCGCGGCCGCTTTGGCGAATTTCCGTTGCGGCCAGCCGCGGACACGAGATTGCCGCCGCCATCACGCCGGCGGCGCAAATGTTCTATGACTGGGCCGGCGGTCTTGTTTGGGTGGCGATGCCCTTCGTAGATGAGCCCGACGCCGCCGCGATCCGCAGCGCCGTCGACGCGGTTGGTGGCCATGCCACACTGATACGCGCACCCGCGGCAGTGCGCGCCGCAGTCGACGTATTCGCGCCGGAGGAACCCGCCTTGCGTGCGCTCGCCAAGCGCGTGAAGGAGAGTTTTGATCCCAAGGGTGTGCTTAATCCCGGGCGCATGTGGGCCGGGGTGTAAGATGACGTACGCCGCCATTGGATATTTCCCGGGCAGACCCGGGATCGTTACCGAGACTGAATCTTTTACGGTCACGGATCAGTGCTGCATCGCTTCGCGCTGCATCGCATCCGGGACACGAGGTCGATAGTGCAAACCTCATTCACACTCACGCAGCTGCTCGACCCGCAGGTCGCATCCTCGGAAAAAATTCTGCGCGCCTGCGTGCACTGCGGATTCTGCACCGCGACCTGCCCGACCTATGTGCTGCTCGGCGACGAACTCGATTCGCCTCGCGGTCGCATCTACCTGATCAAGGAGATGCTCGAACAGGACAAGCCGGCCACACGAGAAGTGGTCAAACATATCGACCGTTGCCTGTCGTGCCTTGCTTGCATGACCACCTGTCCATCCGGTGTGCACTACATGCACCTCGTTGACCATGCGCGGGAACGCATCGAAAAAACCTACAAGCGTCCAATTGCAGATCGCGCCATGCGCGGGCTGCTCGCGCGCGTGCTGGTCGATCCGGGCCTCTTCCGTCTTGCCGTGGTGGCCGGGCTGATCGCGCGACCGCTGGCGCCGGTGTTCGATTTACTGGGCCTGCACCGGATGGCGGCGATGTTGCGACTTACGCCCCATCGCAAGCCGGCGCCCCCGGTCGACCGCATCGGCAAAGTTTATCCCGCAAAAGGAACGCGCCACGGCCGGGTGGCACTCTTGTCCGGTTGCATCAATCCAGTGCTGGCGCCCTCGACCAATGAGGCCGCCATCCGTCTGCTTAACCGCCATGACATTGAGGTGGTGGTCGCCGCCGGTGAAGGCTGCTGCGGGTCGCTCCTTCATCATATGGGCCACGAAGACAAGGCGCTGTCACAGGCTCGCAACAATATCGATGCATGGACGCGTGAAATCGAAGGCGCGGGGCTCGACGCCATTCTGGTCACGGTCTCTGGCTGCGGAACGACCATCAAGGATTACGGATTCATGCTGCGCAACGACCCAGCATACGCGACCAAGGCCGCTCGCATTTCCGCCCGTGCGCGCGACGTCACCGAATATCTGACAACGCTCAATTTGAAAAATGCGGGTGTCCCGACGCCGCTCACCATTGCTTATCATGCCGCTTGCTCGCTGCAGCACGGTCAGCAAGTACTGCGCGAACCAAAGGATCTGCTGAGCAAGGTGGGCTTCGTGGTCAAAGACGTACCCGAAGGTCATTTGTGCTGCGGTTCGGCGGGCACCTACAACATTCTCCAGCCGGCGCTCGCCGAACAATTGCGCGCGCGCAAGGTTGCCAACATCGAACTGCTCAAGCCGGATGCGATCGCGGCCGGCAATATCGGCTGCATCATGCAGCTCGCGTCCGGCACCGCTGTGCCGGTTGTGCACACGGTCGAATTGCTCGACTGGGCGACCGGGGGGCCGGCGCCCGAAGCGCTTGCCGCGCTGGCCGGGAACGAGGCATCGGCAGGTTAACAGACCAACGGCTACGGCGGCGTGCGTACTCGCGGCGGCCATTTGTGCGAAACCGCGCTTGACTTTAATCCTATATGATGATATTCCTAGTGCGTCCTGCTCGCTTGAGAGGGCGTCATCTAGAGGCGTCTTGGTGATGGAGCAGGATGCGGCGCCCGCGGGCGTGCCTCGCAAAGCACGCACCCGGGCGGCGCCGGGGCTCCGCCCGGCGGCCACTGAAGGGCCGCCTGCCAGGAGCTTGGCTGACGGCGGCCGTTGAGGCCTGCCCAAGGGCTCGGCCGGAGAGGCCGTCGGAAACGATGGCAAACCCGGCGGAGACAAGGCAGGCCTGACTGGACGGCCCCCGCAAAGCGCGGCCCGGCGCAGTAAGGAAGACGCCGCAAATAACCCCGGACGGCGCAAGCTTGTCTGGGTGGCGCGCCGAGAGGCGCCCCGCGTTCTCGAGAGGGAGCGCGGCACAAAAGAACAATGGTTGCGCCACTTGGCGCGCCATCCCCTCTATTTTGAGAGGGGCAAGGGAAGGGACTACGGCGTACCCGGCGCCGCAAAGAATACGGGCGATGACGCTTGGCTGGTGTTTGGCTGTTTGAAAAGTGAATTGGAATTGCCAGCATGTCGGCCCGATTGCATCGACAGGACGGGCCGCATAGCATGACGGCCTCGAGAATGACGGCCTAAGGGCCGGAACTCTTTCGAATTTTACGAACAAACGATAAGGGAGGCCGCAATGCCGGCGACTTACAAAATTCTGATCATGGGCGCGTCCTACGGATCGCTGCTCGCCTCCAAGATTCTATATGGCGGTCATTCGGTCCATCTGGTGTGCCTGCCGGCCGAAGCCGACTTGATCAACGCCGAAGGCTTTCGCGTACGGATGCCGGTCAAGGGCCGCAAGGATCAGATCGAGATCGACTTACGCAAGTTGCCCGGCAAGGTCAGCGCCGGAGGCGCCGCTGGCGTCAATCCGAAAGACTATGACCTCGTCGGCCTTGCGATGCAGGAGCCGCAATATCGTTCGCCCGGCGTGCGCGAATTGCTCGACGCGGTGGCGAAATCGAAAGTGCCCTGCATGTCGATCATGAACATGCCGCCGCTTCCCTACGTAAGACGCATTCCCGGGCTCAACTACGATGCGCTCAAACCTGCCTACACCGATGCCAGTGTATGGGACAATTTCGCTCCCGGTCTTCTGACATTGTGCAGTCCCGACCCACAGGCGATCCGTCCGCCCGAGGAAAAGGTCAACGTTCTGCAAGTGACGCTGCCGACCAATTTCAAGGTGGCCAAGTTCGACAACGATATGCACACCGGCATTTTGCGGCAGCTTGAAAAGGACATCGATGCCGTTCGCTTCGAGGCGCCGGAGGGCAAGATCGAGCTGCCGGTGAAATTGCGCGTGCACGATTCTATTTTTGTGCCGCTCGCCAAATGGTCAATGCTGCTCGCCGGAAATTATCGCTGCATCACCAAGGACGGCATGCGTACCGCGCAAGAGGCGGTGCATTCGAATATCGAGGAGTCACGTTCGGTCTACAATTTTGTCTTTGACCTCTGCGTCAAGCTCGGCGCCGCGCCGAGTGATCTTGTGCCGTTCGAAAAATACGCTGCGGCTGCCCAGAGTCTGACGCGTCCGGCCTCGGCCGCGCGTGCGTTGCAAAACGGCGCGCCTAATATCGAGCGCGCCGACAAGCTGGTGCAGCTGATTGCCAAGCAGAAGGGCCTGAGCAACCCCGTGATCGATGGGATCGTCGCGCTGGTCGATTCTCGGCTTGAAGCCAACCGTAAAAAAGCGGCCGCGGCCTGAGCAGGTTTTCGACTCGCTCAGGTTGCGGAATCGCCCGCCGGTATCTGTGGGGGTGTGGAAAACCTGCCTCGACGGATGCCGGGACGACCCTGCGTAAGGGCGAAGTATTGCTTAGCGGGTCAAATTTGTGACATTCACGCAACAGCTAGCAGCTTTCTGTCGATACAAGGCCGATTCGCCTAAAAAGGCGGCAGTTGCCACCGTTTTTGGCTTGCCGCGGCGGGCTGTCACAGGTCTAAATTTACCGTAATGCACGCCAAAACGCGTACCGGTCGAGCGCAGCCGGGGGCATCAACGGCTCAGTACGCAGGCTGGCGCGCAGAAGGGGATCGGCTGCAACCCTCAGGTCGGTCGAATTTAAAGGGGCAGACTCAATGAAGAAAGTTGTGTTGTCGGTTGTCGCGGCGCTTGCGGTTTCGGCTGTGGCGCCCGCATTAGCGGCTGACTTACCGTCAAAAGCTCCCAAGGTAGCTCCGGCCCCGCCGCCGAGCCCATGGGATCTCGCCTTCGGTTCCGCCATCATGAATGACTACATATTCCGTGGCGTCACCCAATCGGGACATAAGCCTTCGGTCGCGGCTTATTTTGAACCGCGCTACAACATCAATTCGAACTGGCAACTCTATGCCGGTCTCTCCGGCGAGAGCATCAAGTTCGCCAACAACGCGGCCGCAGAAATCGACTTCTACGGCGGCGTCCGACCGACCTTCGGTCCTTTGGCCTTCGATTTTGGCTTTTGGTACTACTACTACCCGGGCGGTCAGTGTTACGGACAGGGTCCCACGCAAAGCTTGGATCCGGGTTGCGTTGCCGGCGGAATTCCGACGAACTTTAACGTCGCCAAGTCGGTCGCGAGCTTCTACGAAATCTACGGCAAGGTTGCTTATACCTGGACCGATTGGGTGTTCGGCGCGAACTTCTACTATTCGCCGAACTTCCTGAACCTCGGCGCTGATGGCGAATACCTCTCCGGCACCATCAAGTTTACGGCGCCGGAGAAGATGGCACTTGGCCCGTTCGGCTGGTACGTGTCGGGTGAGTTCGGCCATCAGTGGCTTGGCACCAGCGATGCGTTCTACGGCTGCGCGTCGCTGGCGAATGGTGGATTTTGCCTCGCAAACAATCCCAACGGCATCCCATATACCGACTACAATACCTGGAACGTTGGCTTCGGTTTGACCTGGAAGGTATTTACCCTCGATCTGCGTTACAGCGACACGGATCTAAGCAAGGGTGACTGCAATGCCTTTACCAGCGATCCGACAGCTCGCGGCACGTCCGGTCTCAACGCGATCAATGGTGGACCGAGCTCCAGCTGGTGCGGTGCGTCCTTCATCGCCAAGCTGTCTGCCGATCTCACGCTCGGCAGCCTGAAGTAAGACTGTAACTTCGTCTGTCCCGGAAAGGGCGGCGACCGTGATCGGTCGCCGCCTTTTCTCATTGCTGGCCTGCAGGTTTTGCTTACCCAGCGGACGCGAGATTCGCCTCTCGCACGTCGTAGTGATCACCTTCGCGATTGAATGCGAGCCGGCGCCGGTGGAACGCCGCAAGCGTTGCGCGGTGACCGATCGACACGATGGTGGCGTCGGCAAGCCTCCGGTCCAGCAATTGATAGAGCGCGGCCTCGGCCGGCTCGTCGAGGGAAGCGGTGGCCTCATCCAGGAACAGAAAGTCGGGCGCGTAGAGGAGCGCGCGCACAATCCCTAACCGCTGCTGCTCGCCGAGCGACAGCATGCGGTTCCAGTGCGCTTCTTCTTCTATGCGGGAGGCGAGAGCAGGCAAACCGACCGCGGTGATCAACTCCACGACCTTGCCGGTGTCAAAGCTGCCAGGCTTAGCCGGGTAGGCGACCGCGTTGGCGAGCGACGCGATCGGAAAGTAAGGCCGCTGCGGCAGGATCATCACGCGTGCGTTTTTGGGTACGGTAATTGTGCCACTGCCAAACGGCCAAACTCCGGCCAGCGCGCGGAACAGCGTGGACTTGCCGGAGCCGGAAGGGCCGCTCACCAGCACGCGCTCGCCGAGCTTGATCGAAAGATCGCTGGCATTCACGAGCGGCGTGCCGTTTGGCAGCCTAACCGCAAGATCCTTGAAACTGACGGTGCTTGCATCGCCCGGCGCCAGTGTGATGACCGGTGGTCTGGTCGCGGCCGCTCTTGCCAACGCGATCGATTCGTCAAACCCGGCGAGTCTCTCGATCACCGCCCTCCATTCGGCAAGCTGCCGGTAGGCCGTGACAAAAAACGAGAGCGCGCCTTGCACGCTGCCAAAGGCCGACGCCGTTTGCATCAAACCGCCGAGCTGGATTGCGCCGGCGAAGTAGGCTGGGCTAACGACGACAAATGGAAACACCGAGGACACCTGGCCGTAACCAGCTGTTAGAAAAGTCAGCTTTTTCTGACGCGACATGATGGCGCGCCAATTCGCCACGACATTGCTAAACCGCGACAGCAATTGGTCGCGTTCGGCCGGTTCGCCTTCGAGGAGGGCGATTTGCTCGGAGTTTTCGCGCACGCGCACCAGGTTGAAGCGGAAATCTGCTTCGTAACGTTGCTGCTGGAAATTGAGAGCCGTAAGGGCCCGGCCGACCAGATGGGTGAGGATAGTTCCGATGATGGCGTAAACGAGCGCCGCCCAGAACAGATAGCCCGGGATTGCCCATGTGCTTCCGAACAGGTGCAGAGGCGCTGTTCCGGACAAATTCCAGAGGATCACGGCAAAAGAGCCGAGCGTTACGACCGAGCTCAGCAGGCCGAGGCCAATCGGCAGAATGCCGATTCCGGTCGGGCCGGAATCAATAAATTGTTTGACGTCCTCGGCAATGCGCTGATCGGGATTGTCAGCGGCGTCACCGAGCAATTGCATGCGATAGTGATTGGCTCCAGCCAGCCAATGGTCGAGATAGGCTCTTGTCAGCCAGCGCCGCCATCGGATCTGGAGCCATTGATTGAGATAAAGCTGGTAAACGGCGAGCAAAATATAAATGGTCGCAAGCACGCTGAAGTAGCCGAGTTGATAGACGAATGCGCTCCAATCCTTGTCCTGCAGCGCATTGTAAAACGTGTTGTTCCAAGAATTGAGCAGCACGTTGATCCCGACGATCGACAGTTCGATCGCGATCACCGCTGCCAGCAAAATGCGGCCGGGCCACCGATCCTCGGAATAGAAATACGGGCTGGCAATCCGCCACACGATGGCGAGCGTCGAAAACATGCCTCTCACGGGAGGTCTCCTGTCGGAATTGGTAAGTAGTGGAGGTTATATGGCCGGCACTATCTACTAATGGCTAGTGCCCCGCGGAATTCGATCTGTTTTGCCGGGTTTGCGCATAAAAAGGGCATATCAAGGGCGTCCCCAAGGGCGTCCCCAAGTGCGGCGCGCCGGCGACCCAAAAGCTGCCCAATGTTGCGTCCGGTCGCCACAGCCCGTACGATTGCCGTTCAAGGGTTTGCCGGATCCAGACCGAAAGGCTGGATCGTGGAATAAGACCCGGCGAAAAATGTTCTCGGGGTAGTGATCCAAGGGAGGGAAAGTAAAATGCCCAATAACAAACTGTCTGCGGCTGCGTCACGCCGCAAATTTTTGACCGGCGCGGCCGTAGTAGGCACGGCGGCGATTGTGGCACCGAGCGTCGTCAAGGCGCAGGGGCCAATCAATATGCGGTTCCAGAGCACCTGGCCGTCGAAGGACATCTTCCACGAGTACGCGCAGGACTTCGGCAAGCGGGTCAACGACATGACCGGCGGCGATCTCAAGATCGAGGTGCTTCCGGCCGGCGCCGTGGTGCCAGCCTTCGGCCTCCTCGATGCAGTGTCGAAGGGCGTGCTCGACGGCGGTCACGGCGTGCTCGTCTATCATTACGGCAAGAACACCGCCTTGGCGCTGTGGGGTTCCGGCCCCGGCTACGCCATGGACGCCAACATGCTGCTCGCCTGGCATAAGTACGGCGGCGGCAAGGCGTTGCTCGAAAAGATCTTTGCGACCATCGGCGCCGACGTTGTGTCGTTCCCGTATGCGCCGCTCTACTCGCAGCCCCTCGGCTGGTTCAAGAAGCCGATGCAAACCGCCGACGACTTCAAGGGTCTGAAATACCGCACCGTCGGTATCTCGATCGACCTGTTCACGGCCATGGGCGCCGCTGTCAACGCGCTCCCGGGCGGCGAAATCGTCGCGGCGATCGACCGCGGCCTGCTCGACGCGGCCGAGTTCAACAATGCGTCGTCCGACCGTGCGCTCGGCTTTGCCGACGTCTCCAAGATCTGCATGTTGCAGAGCTATCACCAGAACGCCGAGCAGCTTGAGATCAGCTTCAACAAGACGAAGTTCAACGTCTCTGCCGCCAAAGCTCAAGTCGCTCATCGAGGGAGCGGTCGAAGGCGCGTCGGCGGACATGATGTGGAAGGCGATCGACCGCAATTCGCAGGACTACATCACGTTGCAGACCACGGACAAGGTGAAGTTCTACAAGACGCCGGATTCGATCCTCAAGCGTCAGCTCGAGCTTTATGACGAGATCACCAAGAAATACATTGGCACTAATCCGCTCTTCAAGGAGATCATTGCGTCGCAGCTCGCCTTCGCCAAGCGGGCGACGCAGTGGGAGCAGGACTACATCACACCGCGTAAGATGGCGTTCGACCACTACTTCGGCCCGAACGCAAAATCGCCGATCTGACGGCGCACTGAACTGCAAAGCACCATTCCGCGACGAAACGGAATGGTGCTTTGTTCTTGACAACCCTCATCCATAAAGCAGCGATAAAATGAACGTCCAAAGCGTTCTGCACACGATTGACGGCATCAGCACCTGGGTCGGCAAGACCGCGTCATGGCTGATCATCTTGCTGACGGCCGTTGTCTGCATCGAAGTCTTCAAGCGCTACATCATGAACATGCCGACGGCGTGGATCTTCGACGTCGACAACATGATGTACGGCACGCTGTTCATGATGTGCGGGGCGTACACGCTGGCGCAGAATGCTCACGTCCGCGGCGATTTTCTCTACAGCTCGATGCGGCCGCGCATGCAGGCCTCGCTCGATATCGTGTTGTACGTCGTGTTTTTCATCCCCGGCATCGCGGCCCTCATTTACGCTGGCTACGACTATGCCTCCATCTCGTGGCGCATCGCCGAGCATTCGAATGTGACGTCGAACGGTCCACCAGTTTACCACTTCAAGTCGGTCATTCCGATCGCCGGCGCGTTCGTGATGCTGCAAGGGATCGCCGAAATCGTGCGCTGCGTCGTCTGCCTCAAGACCGGCGCGTGGCCCAGCCGCCTGCACGACGTCGCGGAAATCGACGTCATCGAACAGCAACTTGCACACAGCGAATATGTCGATGAGGAATCGCGCAAGATCGCGATTGAGGGCGCCCAGCGGATCGACGAAATCGCGCGCCAGCGCGGCATGGGCGGAGACATGAACACATGAGCGATCCGGCACTCGGGCTCCTGATGCTGACGCTCATCGTGGTTGTCATCATGATGGGCTTTCCCACCGCCTTTACGCTGATGGGCTTGGGAATGTTTTTCGGCTACATCGCGTTTTACGACCCAGCGCATCCGTGGTTCGACAACCGCGTATTCGATTTGATTGTCGAGCGTACCTACGGCGCGATGACCAACGACGTTCTGATCTCCATCCCGTTATTCGTCTTGATGGGTTACGTGATGGAACGCGGTGCGCTGGTCGACAAGATGTTCTACTCGATCCAGCTCGCGTTCCGAAACGTCCCGGCCTCGCTCGCCGTCGCCACGCTGATCGTGTGCACGTTCTGGGGCATCGCCAGCGGCCTAGTGGGCGCTGTCGTGGTGCTGATGGGCGTCATCGCGTTTAACCCGATGCTGCGCGCCGGCTATGACGTGAAGCTTGCCTCCGGCGTCATCACGGCCGGCGGTACGCTCGGCATTTTGATTCCGCCGTCTGTCATGATCATCGTCTATGCAGCGGTGGCGGGTCAGTCGATCGTGAAGCTCTACGCGGCTGCGATGTTCCCCGGCTTCTTCTTGTCGTTCCTTTATCTCGTCTACATCGTCGGCTGGGCGATGATTAATCCGAAGATCGCTCCGCCAATTGCCGGAGTCGCAGACGAAGGTTCCGATCCCGGAGTGGGCGCCAAAACTCCTAGCGGCCTATTCGCCCAATATGTTCGTCGCTCTGGTCAAGGCACTGCTGTCGCCATCAAAGGCAATGCAGATCGAAGCGGACGGCAAGCGCGTCAGCTACGTGATGCTGCTGTCGAACCTTATGTACGCGCTGGTGCCGTTTTTCATCGTCGCCGGCTCGCTCTATACCGTCTGGTGGTACGTCGTCATCCATCAGCAGGTGGCCGCCGAAGCCGTGGTCACCGGCGTGCAGCAACTCGGCACCCCTGGATTAAACACGAGCGGAACGACCCCCGCCGCGGAAGGGCCGTCGGCAAGTTTCTATTATTGGTTCTGGGGCATCGCCGCCGTCTGCGCGCTTATGGCAAGTGCGCTACTACAGCAGGATGAACGCCGAGCGTCTCCAGATCGTGAGGCTCGTGAGTTCGTCGACGATGCCGCTCGGGCATTCTTACCGTCGTCGTACTTGCCGTCATCCTGTTCGGTATCACGACCGCGACCGAATCCGCCGGCGTCGGCGCCGCTGGCGCATTTCTGCTGGCGGTCCAGGCACGAACTCTGGACTGGGAGCGTACCAAGCAAGCGGTGTTCCTGACTGCCAAGACCACCGCCATGGTGTGCTGGCTGTTCGTCGGTTCGGCACTGTTTTCCGGTGTGTTTGCCATCCTCGGCGGGCAGGCGCTGGTCGAGCAATGGGTGCTGTCGTTCAACATGACGCCCATTCAGTTCATGATCCTGTCGCAGGCGATCATCTTCGTGCTTGGCTGGCCTCTGGAGTGGACCGAGATCATCATCATCTTTGTGCCGATCTTCCTGCCGCTGCTCAAGCACTTCAACATCGACCCCATCCTGTGGGGCACGCTGGTGTTTGTGAACCTGCAGGCGGCGTTCCTCTCGCCGCCGGTGGCAATGTCGGCGTTCTATCTCAAGGGCGTCGCGCCTAAGCACGTCACGCTCAACCAGATTTTCGCCGGCATGATGCCGTATATGATCATCGTGGTCGTCTGCATGGTGATCATGTATTTCTGGCCCGGCATGACGTTGTGGCTGCCGAACTATCTCTACGGCGCCGCCGGTTGAGGCGACACCGACAATGGACTAGGCGCGCCGGCGATGGTTTTATCGGCGCGCTTATTTCATAGGAAACCTGCAGCTTGCCCCAGTCCGATATAACCGCACTTACGGCAACCGAGGCCGCGGGCGAAATCGCGCGTGGAGTGATTTCGGCCGAGGATTTTACGGGCGCCTGTCTGGAACGAATCGCGGCCGTTGAGAGCGAGGTCCAGGCCTTTGCCCATCTCGATCCGGAGCATGCGCTGGCACAGGCGCGCGCGCTCGATCGCCACAAATCCGAAGGATATTCGATTGGCCCGCTGCATGGCGTCCCGGTTGGTATCAAGGATATATTCGATACAGCCGACTATCCGACCGAGTGCGGCTCGCCGATCTTTGCGGGCCGCCGGCCGGCCGCCGACGCCACTGCCGTTCGCAAGCTGCGTGAAGCGGGGGCGGTCATTATCGGCAAGACAGTGTCGACCGAGTTTGCCTATTTTCATCCGGGCAAGACGCGAAATCCACGCGACCTGAAGCGAACGCCGGGCGGTTCGTCCTCGGGGTCGGCCGCGGCGGTTGCCGCCGGAATGGTGCCGCTGGCAATCGGATCCCAGACCAACGGTTCGATGATCCGCCCCGCAGCGTTCTGCGGCGTATTTGGCATCAAGCCCAGCCATGGCCTGATTTCGCGCGCCGGCGCATTGACGTTATCCGGCGCGCTGGATCATGTCGGCGCCTTCGCGCGCTCGATTGAAGATCTTGCACTTATTCTCGATGTCCTTGTGGGTCAGGACCCGGCCGATCCCGGCTCGCGCCCCTGCGCCTCGCCGGGCTTCCGCGTCAGAGCGGCTGAGGCACCGCCGATTCCGCCGAGCTTTGCGCTGGTACGTACACCGATGTGGGAGAAGGCTGACGCGGATACGCGCAGCGCGATCGAGGATCTCGCCAAGGAATTGGGCGCCCGCGAGGTCGACCTGCCCGATGAATATCGAGCGGCGTGGGAAGCGCAGCGTATCATCATGGCGACCGACATGGCTCACAATCTTGGTGCGTTCGTCGACAAGGGTGGCGAATTCAGCAAGGCATTTCGCGACCTGATTGCCGAAGGCCGCAAGGTCACAGCCGTGCAATATCTGGCCGCGGTGCGCGATGCGCGACGCTATGCCGACGGCCTGTCGGGAATTTTCGAGCAGCTCGCCGATGCTATCATTACACCCTCCGCCAAGGGTGCTGCGCCGCAAGGGCTCGGAGCTACTGGTGACCCGGTGTTCTGCAGCCTGTGGACGCTGACCGGCCTGCCGTCGCTCAATCTGCCGTTGCTGGAAAGCGCCGAAGGTCTGCCGATCGGAGTACAGCTGGTAGGGGCGCCTGGACGCGATGAACGACTGCTGCGCACTGCGCGGGCCCTTGTACAGCAACTCGCCGAGGCGGAATGACGCGCTACAATCTTGCGCGCGGCGCCATTGCCGCGATTCTCCTGTTGCTGATGTGTGGGGCAGGTGCTCCGGCCGAGCCGTTTCCATTCGATCAGGATCTCCTGCTCGATGCTGCACCGCTGCGGCCCGGCAAACGCATGCCGGTTCTTACCGTCGAGCCTAACGGAAATGCGAGAATTGACCTCTGGTGCAGAACCGTGTCTGCACGAATAGAAATTTCCGACATCGCGATGAAGATCGAGGCGGGCCCATTGCCGGAAGGCCTGCCCGAGATGATGAGTGCCGGGCAATGCACGCCCGAACGCATGCAGGCGGATGAGGACCTGCTTGCGGCGCTTACCCAGATCACCGGCTGGCGGCGCGAAGGCGAAGGCGTTGTGCTGGAAGGGCCGAAGACACTTAAATTCCGCCCTAGCGATCATTGATGTCGACCAGCGAACGGCTTTTGATCTCGACCAAACCATTCAAAGACGTTTTGATACTCGGCCAAAGGAAAACCCCGGCCTCGCGGCCGGGGTTTTTGTTCGTGCAAGCTGGTCGTTGCTTAGAAGCCCATTCCGCCGCCCATTCCACCGCCCATGCCGCCGCCGGACGGCATTGCCGGAGCCGGTTCCTTCGGCAGTTCGGCGACCATCGCCTCTGTGGTCACCAGGAGACCGGCAACCGAGCCCGCGTCCTGCAAGGCAGTGCGCACGACCTTTGCCGGATCGATGATGCCCGCGTCGACCATGTCGACATACTTCTCGGTTTGGGCGTCGAAGCCGTAGGTTTCCGACTTATGCTCGCTGATGTTGCCGACCACAATGGAGCCTTCCACGCCGGCATTCTCTGCAATCTGGCGGATCGGCGCTTCCAGCGCTTTGAGCACGATATTGATGCCGGCCTGCACATCCGGATTTTCATCGTGGATGCGGCCGACCGCTTTCTTGGCGCGAAGCAATGCGACGCCGCCACCTGGTACGATGCCTTCCTCGACCGCGGCGCGGGTGGCGTTGAGCGCGTCTTCGACGCGATCCTTCTTCTCCTTCACTTCAACCTCGGTAGCTCCGCCAACGCGGATCACAGCAACGCCACCGGCGAGCTTCGCCAGTCGTTCCTGTAGCTTCTCGCGGTCGTAGTCGGAGGTGGTTTCCTCAATTTGTGCCTTGATCTGGCCGACGCGTGCCTCGATGTCGGCTTTCTTGCCGGCACCGTGGACGATGGTCGTCTTTTCCTTCTCGATAATGACCTTCTTGGCGCGGCCAAGCATGGCCGTTGTCACATTCTCGAGTTTGATGCCAAGATCTTCGGAGATCAGCTGGCCGCCGGTGAGGATCGCGATGTCTTCAAGCATTGCCTTGCGGCGATCGCCGAAGCCGGGGGCCTTCACCGCGGCAACCTTCAGGCCGCCACGCAGCTTGTTGACCACTAGTGTAGCGATCGCTTCGCCCTCGACATCCTCAGCGATGATGACGAGCGGCTTACCCGATTGCACCACTGCTTCCAGTACAGGAAGCATCGACTGCAAACCGGAGAGCTTCTTCTCGTGCAGTAGGATGTAGGCGTCCTCGAGTTCGGCCAGCATCTTCTCGGCGTTGGTGATGAAATAAGGAGAGATGTAACCGCGGTCGAACTGCATGCCCTCGACGATTTCGACTTCAGTCTCCATCGCCTTGGCTTCCTCAACCGTGATGACGCCTTCGTTGCCGACCTTTTGCATCGCCTTGGCGATCATATTGCCGATGTTGCTGTCGCCATTGGACGAGACGGTGCCAACCTGGGCAACTTCCGCCGACGAGCTGACTTTCTTCGCGCGCTTCTCGATGTCCTTGACCACGGCAGTGACGGCGATGTCGATGCCGCGTTTGAGGTCCATCGGGTTCATGCCGGCGGCAACAGACTTGGCACCTTCCTTTATGATTGCTTGCGCCAACACAGTTGCAGTCGTGGTGCCATCGCCCGCTAGGTCGTTGGTCTTCTGGGCAACTTCGCGCACCATCTGCGCACCCATGTTCTCGAACTTGTCTTCAAGCTCGATTTCTTTTGCGACCGTCACACCATCTTTGGTGATGCGTGGGGCGCCGAACGATTTATCGAGCACAACGTTGCGGCCTTTCGGGCCGAGCGTCACTTTCACTGCATTTGCAAGAATGTCGACACCACGCAGCATACGATCGCGCGCGTCGCCAGAAAATTTTACTTCTTTAGCAGCCATTTCAAATTACTCCGTTGAGTTCGGATGGAACGTCAGGCGATCACGCCCATGATGTCGGACTCCTTCATGATCAGGAGCTCTTCGCCGTCGAGCTTGATCTCAGTGCCCGACCACTTGCCGAACAGAACGCGGCTGCCCGCTTTCACATCGATCGGAATCAGCTTGCCGGCTTCGTCACGGCCTCCAGGTCCGACGGCGATAACCTCGCCTTCCTGAGGCTTCTCCTTGGCGGTATCGGGGATGATGATCCCGCCCTTGGTTTTGTCTTCGGCGTTGATGCGGCGCACGACCACGCGGTCGTGTAGGGGACGGAATTTGGTCTTGGCCATGGGCTCCCTCGTGCGCTAGCGCGCGTCTTGTGAAACAAAAAGTTAAGCCTTTTCAGCATTTTAGCACTCACAAGGAGGGAGTGCCAATCGCTACCCGGGAAATATTGCCTCCGCTTCGGGGTGTCAAGGCAATGATCGGTCAAATCCCGAAGCGGCGCTTCAAAGCATGCTTGCGCTGTTCGCTGATGCCATCCAAAGTCGCAAGCCTGCGTTGCCAAGGAGCCGGAATGACCCATCCAACTCGCCTCGCATTGTCGACTGCTTTGGTTGTTGGGATGCTCTCGTTGGGGCTTTCGGGCTGCGCTACCGGGCCGCAAACCGAGCAACCGCTCGCGCCGCTAGGTGGACCGGCGCTGCCGCCGGCCTTCCCGCCACAGGATATCGTTGGGCGTTGGGGGCTCGCGGCGTACCACAAAGACGAAGATCGCGCGCGCACCGAGGCGGCGGCTGCCGGGCAGTGCAAGCAGCCTTATGTGATCACGCTCGGTCCGAGCGGTGGCGTCATGATGCATCTTGCCGATGAGGCGACGCCAACCGAGCTGCGTCTGCGAGGCGGACCCGGCGGCAAAACCTATATCGGCCCGGCCGACGGCGAGGCGGGCGGGGCTCAGGATCGGGAAGTGGTCTCCTTCAACGGCCGCATACTGATCCTGCGCTGGATGGATTCGGAAGTGCAGGGTCGCTACGGCACCATGGTCTATGTTCGTTGCGGCGCGGAGGGCGCCAGACAGGCTGCGACCAAGCCGAAACCAAAACCGAGAACGGCGCCGCCACCGAAACCCGCGCAGTGATCGTTTGCATCTCGCAGCACACATGAGCGCAATCGCGCCGGCGTGCTAGAGGTAGAGATATCTCGTCTGCAACGGCGGCTGCATGATTGCTGCGCGTGATTTTATCGAGGGCCCCTGGCGCGCTGTGCCGGTGCTCGGTGTCACCCAAATTCTGTCCTGGGGCACCATCTTCTACACGCCGGTGTTGATCGTACCTTTGATCGCGGCCGAGCGCGGCTGGTCGATCTCGTTTGCGATGGGCGGATTCTCGGTCGGACTTTTGGTCGCCGGATTGGTCTCGCCTTATGTCGGCCGTTCGATTGATCGCTTCGGCGGGCATGTCGTCATGACGATTGGTTCCCTGACAGGGGCGCTCGGTCTTTTTCTAATCGTGCACGCCGGCGGGCCGGCCGCTTACTACGCTGTCTGGATGCTACTTGGCGTCGCTATGGCAGCAAATTTATACGATTCCGCATTCGCTACTCTTGGCCGCATATTTGGGCTTGGCGCGCGCAGGCCGATTACCGCGCTTACCCTCGCCGGCGGCTTTGCCTCGACCGTGAGTTGGCCGGTCACATATTTGCTAATCGAAAATGTTGGCTGGACCGGTACCTATCTTGTCTACGCGCTGCTTCTCGCCTGCGTTGCGGCGCCCCTTCATGCCCTGGCGTTGCCGCGCAGCCGGTTCGAAACTGTCGTGCCAGCGCAAAACGGGCGGGAGGAGCCAGTCAAGGTGCTGCCGCCGCACGGATTGCCGTTCATACTGGTGGCCTCGGCATTTGCATCGTACGCTTTCGTTCCCTCCGGCCTTTCGGCGCACCTATTGGCGATTTTCGGGCGCACCGGTATCGATGCCGGGACCGTGGTCTGGATTGGCGCCTTGTTTGGACCAGCGCAGGTCGGCGCGCGGCTCATCGAATTTGCTTTCGGTCGAAATCTGTATCCGCTTTGGGTGGTACGCTTCGCACTCAGCACGCTGTTGTGCGCTTTCGTCATGCTGGCGCTGTTGGGCATATCGACAGGCACGGCGGCGGCATTCGCACTGTTGTTCGGTGGTGCCAACGGCCTCGTTACCATTACGCGCGGCGCGGTCCCTCTGGCGCTATTTGGCGCCTCCGGCTACGGGCGCCTGATAGGCCGACTTGCGGGGCCTTTCCTGCTGGTGCAGTCGGCCGCGCCGTTGGTGATGGCGTTTGTAATTGAACACACGTCTGATCCGGCGGCACTGGCCCTCGCTGCCGGCTTCGCGTCGATCGCGCTGATCTGCTTTGTTGCGATCCGCCGTCCAGCTTAGGCAAACATCACGTCGATGTCGTGCTGGCTGGCGTGACCGGTGGTACCGTCGAGGCGCGGGCCGTTGATAAGGTCGTTATCGGAGGAGGGCTTAGTTGGTTGAGCAGGTTGTTCACCGGCGTCACTGTAGCGTTCGATCATTGCCACAAGTCGTTCCTCGACCATGATCAATGTGGCGATTACCTTGCCAATGCGCTGACCAGCGAGATCCTGAAAATTACAAGCTTCATAGATTCGGACCACGTGGTCCTGCACATCCTGCGCCAAGCCATGGTGATAATCGTTGCTTAAGGCCGAAGCGAGGGCTCGCGCGCAATCGTCGATAACCTCAGCCGACGACAAGATCTTCTGTGTGGCCGTCTCCATGCCTTCGACGGCGACGCCAAGTTCACCAGCGGCGCGCGTCATTCGCCGGTCATTGCCCTCGTTGGTGAGTACCGAAAGCTCACGCATGTTGCGGGTGATCGCAGAATGAATGGCTGCAAGCTCATGTGCCGGCATTGTTCCGGCTTCCGAGCGGGGATGTGACTCGCTGGCGCTATCTGGCTGGCCGTGATCGGGCTGTCCGGCGACACTCGTGTCGCGGTCGCCTCCGACCATCTGCTCAATACGAAATACTTTGCGCTGCACGCCTCAAGCCCCACGCATTCCGGCGGTTGTTCTTACCGAGGCAGCATTAACGCTGCGTTGCGAGTGCGTGGAAACCGCTCGTTTACCATGTCACATCGTGTTTAACGACGATTTACCAATCGGTGTGCGTTTGGCTCTTTACTCCAGGCGGTCGATGAAATTGCAGGGTGTAGCTATGTGGCGTTCGATTGCCTTTGGCGCGGTGGCGGTTTTGTTGTCTAACGTCGCATCGGCACAGCCGGTGTCGCTCGCGCCTCCCGAACCGTTCGAGACGCCGTCCATGGTGGCGGCTGCGCCACAAATGCAGGCCAGGATGGGTGGCGGGTTCATCGAATTCCTGTTCGGCGATTCGGCGCAGCAGCCTCAACGGCAGTCGCAGCAATGGTATGGCGCACCACCACAGCAGGATTACTATCGCGAGCAAGACGGTCAACGCATTTATGCAAACTCATCACCGCTCGATCGGATGCAGGAGCAGCAGCGCACGGATGACCGCATGGATCCACGCTTCCTGCGCCAGGAAGTCGCGTACAACGGAAAGGAAGTTCCCGGCACAGTCGTTATCGATACGCCGAACCATTTCCTCTATCTGGTTGAGGCCGACGGTAAGGCAATGCGTTACGGCATTGGCGTCGGCCGCCCGGGGTTCACCTGGTCAGGCGTACACTCGGTCTCGGGCAAGAAGGAATGGCCGGATTGGGTGCCGCCGGACGAAATGATCAAGCGCCAACCCTATCTGCCCCACTTTGTGGCCGGCGGTCCGAACAATCCGCTCGGCGCCCGCGCGATGTATCTCGGCTCGACAATGTACCGCATCCACGGGTCGAATGAGCCCTGGACGATCGGTCAAAACGTCTCGTCCGGCTGCATCCGTATGCGCAACGTGGATGTCATCGACCTTTACGAACGTGTGAAGGTCGGCACAAAGGTCGTGGTGTTGTAGTCCCGGCTCAGGCGCTGTCGCCGTCGAAATCCCCGCCCATCTCGCTGTCGAGATCGGACGCGTCCCCAGTGTCGTCACTTTCGAAGAGCGCGGCGGGCTGCGTATCGCCGTGTGCGCCACTCCCGATGTCATTAAGCCCCGCTTCACGTGCGAGGTCACTCCCGGCGGCGCTGTTGTCCCAAGGTAAGCCGGTTGGCGGCGCAGCCGCGAATGCATTGCTGCCATGGTGGCCGAACATCGAACCTATCGAATTAAGTAGCAACGCGCCGCCTACCACTCCGGCCGCAGATGCCGCAGCGGTGCCAAGAAAAGAGCCGCCCGTTGATGGCGGTGCGGCCGCGCCAAAAGTACCGCCGCTGTTCCAGCGCGGGTCGGGTATGTCCGGACGCACGCTTGGCACGGATGTGGCGATTGCACGGCCCGTCAGCGCCTGACGCATGCTGTCGAGAAACCCGCCGCTGGCGAGCTCACCGGCGTTCTCGCCGGTGAGCTCACGAATGCGAGCATCCGCACGCTTGAGGGTCTCGTCTTGCACCAGCACCGTCTGGACGAGCGGGTAGATTGCGCGCGGCGCGCGAGCAAGACCGTCCGCAATCGCGCGTTCAGCCGCCGCATCGCGTGGGGTCGTTTCGAGTTGCGCAAGCCGGTCAAACAGATCGTCGATCAATTGGCGTTCTTGCGGGGTCATGATGCCCTCCCGTTACCGGCGCTGTTATCTATGCGTCGCTGCCATTTTCGCCAGTGGGGTGCGCAAGCGCGACGCCCTCCTCAGCCAGCATTCTGGGGAAACTATCGGAATTAAAGAAGGCAAATTCGCGCTCGCGCAGCGTCGTGAGGGAATCCAGTGCCTTTAGCTCGCCATCGACGAAGCCCGGATGACACATGATCAGGCTGCCATCGGGCAGGCCCGACAGAAACCGCGGGAATATCTTGGCGAATTTGGCCTTGGCGTTGAAGGAATAGGTTCCGGCGAAGGCGCGATTGACACGAATTCCCAGGCGTTTTGCCTTGCGGCGAAAGCCCACACTCAAAATGTCGAGCGTTAGCGCCTTGCCATCGTGCGGGCGCCGCCCCGGATGCGCGCGGCCGCATTGTCTCACCCAGGCGTTAGGCGCTCCCTGCGCAACGGCTCTCAGAAACGCGTCCCGCACCTGCGGGAACAGATGCACATGCTGATGGCCGTCGAGGAAATCGGGTGGACGGCCAAAGGCGTCAATGAATCTACGAAGTTGTGTCGCAATCTCGATCAGCAGCGCTTCAGGCCGCAAGCGTCGAGCGGCGGCCGCCCGCAATGTCTTGTTGAGCGGTAAAAACTTGCCCTCGCTTAAGGGCACAAAATCCGCGGTCAACGGTTTGAACGGCGCCGTCAGCGTCACATGCAAGCCCAGAGCCGCGCGTTTTTCGCCTGAATTAAGTGTGTCGAGCGCGGCCGCTTCTTCGCCGTCGAAATGGGGCGCCGCCACCATAACTGATGTCGCATTGATACGTCCGCGCAGGATCAGTTCGCGGATGCCGGCGTTGACGCCCGGAGAAATCCCATAATCATCGGCGCACAGCCAAATGCGGCGGGGAGCCGTGCGCATGGCGTCTTGGCTTATTCGGCTGCGCGAGAAGCCATCGGCCGAGTCTTGGCCGACTCGCTCGCGCGCTTCACGCTATGTTCAGCGACGAAATAGACCGGTCGGCCTTTGATCTCGGATAGCATCTTGCCGACATATTCACCCAGCACGCCGATCAAGATGAGCTGCACGCCGCCGATCACCATTACGCTGACCACCAGCGAGGGATAGCCGGGCACATCCTTACCGTAAAGAAGCGTTTGCAGCACGATCCAGCTGCCGAAAAAGAGAGCGGTCAAGGCTAGCAGTACCCCCAGCAGGCTGGCGACGCGTAGCGGCGCCACCGAAAACGAAGTAAGGCCTTCGATCGACAGGCCGATCAACCTCCGCGCATTCCAGGTGGTTACACCATGCTCGCGCACCGCCGGCTCGTAGTCGACCCGCACTTGGCGAAAGCCGATCCAGCTCGACAATCCTTTGAAGAAGCGATTGCGTTCCGGCATTTGCCGTAGCGCCGCTGCAGCGCGCGCGGACAAAAGGCGGAAATCACCCGCATCTTCCGGAATTTTGTGCCGCGCGCCCCAATTGAGCAGTGCGTAGAACGAGCGAACGCCCGTCCGCCGCATCCAGGATTCGTTCTCGCGGGTCGCCTTTGCAGTGTAGACCACGTCATAGTCGTCATCGAGCCAGCGCGTGACCAGCGTGTCTATCAAATCCGGGGGGTGCTGTCCGTCGCCATCCATGAACAATACGGCGCCGGGACGAGCATGGTCGAGACCGGCGAGCAGAGCGGCTTCCTTGCCGAAATTTCGCGACAACGCGACAACCTGGATGTCGAGCGGCATGGCGGGCAACGCTTTGGCGACGGCGCTGGTCCCATCGCTACTACCGTCATCGACGTACACGACTTCAAGGCTCAGTCCACGCTTGACGTGCAAGTAGCGCGCGACTTCGGCGATGCGCTCGTGCAGACTGGCTAGCCCCTTGGCCTCGTTGAACAGAGGCACGACCACCGACAATGTCGGCGTAGACGACGACACCCGCGCGCGTATGCCTGCTTTGGTCGGTTTCACCGCCATCTTTGGTCTACCTGCCGCATACCTTTCCGGCGATCTATACCGTACCGTGATGGCGCTGTCGCGTCCGGCCTACCGGGACATGATTTCCCGTGCTAATCGAAAGCGGACGATGATCCCGGCGCGCCTCCAGAACATCTTTGACCGTCTCACTGTGGCCTGGCGTGAGCGCGCTGTTGCGCTCAAGGCAGTCAGTTTCGCGCTGGTCGGCATTGTCAATACGGCCATTGATTTCAGCATTTTTTGGACTGCCGCTACGCACCTGCATTGGCCGCTGGTACCGGCCAACGTGTTGGCCTGGCTTTTGGCGGTGACTTGCTCATATGTGATGAATTCTTTCATCACCTTCGGCCCGGAATCTGGACGCATTCTGCGGCGGCGCGACTATGCAAGTTTTGTCGCTTCAGGAGTCGCCGGCATGGTTTCGAGTACGGCGACGCTGTTCGCGCTTTCGTACTTCATTCCTATACTGCTTGCGAAGCTGGTATCGATCCTTGTGAGCTTCGCCGTTAATTTCTCGCTTTCTCATTTGGTGGTGTTCCGCGTGCGTGGACGCCGTGACGGCAGCTGATAGCTGCGCGCGGAGAGAACAGGGTCCGATTATGCGATACGATGACAACCTTAAGGCCGCGCTTCCGTGTTTTGTGACGCACCTCGAATGCGCGATGACCGGCGAGCGTCACGAAGCTGATCAAGTGCACAATTTGTCGCTCGCCGGAAAACCGTTGTTGGTGCGTTACGATCTCGCAGGGGTTCGCAAGGCGCTAAGCAAGGAAACTCTCGCGGTGCGGGCGCCCGATCTGTGGCGCTATCGCGAATTGCTGCCGGTTCGCAAGGCTGAGAATATCGTTAGCCTGGGCGAGGCAATGACGCCGATTGTGCACATGCCTCGTTTGTCGGCCAAGTACGGCGGCGGCGACATCCTCGTGAAGGATGAAGGGCGATTACCGACCGGCTCGTTCAAGGCGCGCGGGCTGGTCATGGCTGTGTCAATGGCCAAAGCGCTTGGCATCAAGCACATGGCGATGCCGACCAACGGCAATGCTGGCGCTGCGCTTGCCGCCTATGCTTCACGCGCCGGTATCAAGACCACTATTTTTTGTCCGGAGGACACGCCGGAAGTGAACGTCAGCGAGATCGCGCTGCAAGGCGCGACCGTCTATCGCGTCAATGGATTGATTGACGACTGCGGCAAGATTGTTGGTGAAGGAAAGACTAAGGTCGGCTGGTTCGACACATCGACCTTGAAGGAGCCGTACCGTATCGAAGGCAAGAAAACGATGGGTCTTGAACTCGCCGAGCAGCTGGGTTGGCAAGTGCCGGACGCGATCTTTTATCCTACCGGTGGCGGCACGGGCCTGATCGGCATGTGGAAGGCTTTCGCCGAGCTGGAGACGATCGGCTTTATCGGCAAGAAGCGTCCGCGCATGATCGCGGTGCAGGCCGCCGGTTGCGCACCGATGGTGAGGGCCTTCGAAGCGGGCGAAGAGCATGCGCCACGCTGGGAGAACGCGCGCACAATCGCCTCTGGAATCCGCGTGCCGCAGGCCATCGGCGACTTTCTTATTCTGCGTGCCGTGCGTGAGAGTGGAGGCTTCGCGATCGCTATACCTGACGAGGCGATCACTACCGCGCTTGAGGAAATGGCGCGCGAGGAGGGCTTCTTATTGTGTCCGGAAGGTGCGGCGACTTATGCCGCCTATAAGCAAAGCCTCGCGGATGGCCGGGTGAAGCGTACCGATCAGGTCGTGCTGTTTAACTGCGCCAGCGGCCTTAAATATCCGCTGCCGCCCATGCACCGTACGCTCGACCGGCATAAGCCGATTGATTTTGCTTCCCTGTGAGGGGATGATTTCTGCTGCGCGCAAAAGGGCGCCCGGGGAGTAGGCAATGAAAAAGCTAGCCGCTGCCGCAATAGCAGCGGCGCTGGCGGTTATCACACCAGCCAGCGCCGAAATTTACCCGTCGCGACCAATCACGATCATCGTACCTTTCGCCGCGGGCGGTCCAACCGACGCGCTAGCGCGTATCTTCGGTGAGCGCATGCGTCAATCGCTGGGGCAGCCAATCCTGGTTGAGAACGTTACCGGGGCAGGCGGAACGATCGGCGTTGGCCGCGCAGTGCATGCGGCACCGGATGGCTACACGTTGAGCATCGGTCATCTCGGAACGCATGTTGTTAATGGCGCGATTTATCCTCTGAATTTTGATCTCGTGAAGGATCTGGAGCCGGTTGCCAAGATAGCAAGCAATCCGATGATGGTCGTTTCCAAGAACGACATTCCGGCAAGAAATCTGAAGGAGTTGATGGCCTGGATTAAAGCCAACGATGGCAAGGTGACGGCTGGGACGGCCGGCGTCGGATCCGGCTCGCATTTTTCGGGCGTCTATTTTGGCCAGTTGATCGGCACGAAATTCCAGTTTGTCCCTTATCGCGGCACCGGCCCCGCCTTGCTCGATCTTGTCGCCGGACAGATTGATATCATTGTCGATCAAGCGTCCAATTCGTTGGCGCAAGTGAAATCTGGCAAAATCCGTGCCTACGCCATCATGTCGAACAAGCGTCTTGCAGCGGCCCCCGAGATACCAACTGTCGACGAGGCCGGACTTCCTGGATTTCACGTCGAACTTTGGTCGGGAATTTGGGTACCCAAGGGAACGCCCAAGGATATTATTGCAAAACTAAATTCAGCGGTGAGTAACGCGCTTGCTGATCCAGCGGTGCGCAAGCGACTGGAAGAAGCGGGGCTGGACGTTCCGCCGCGCGAGCAGCAGACGCCAGAAGCGCTTGGCGCGTATCAACAGGCCGAAGTGAAGAAATGGTGGCCGATGATCAAGGCCGCCAATATCAAGGTGGAATAGCGCAAAACTAACTGGTAAGGCCGGCTTCCAGCTTTGCATAAAGCGGATTGTCGCGCGAAAATACGTAACCAAGGTCGGCCACTGCTACAGATTCAGCCCCGTTCTCACGCAAAAAGCTGGTGAGTGCGTAGACCTGCTCGGGTGGGCAATGCAGAATCAGCATACCCGAGGAGGTCGGCCCACCGAATGGCGCCTCAATACCGAATTTCCGCTTGGCGTTTTCGATCAGCATATCGGTGCCCGCGGCAAACCGTGCTCGAACTTCACGGAAAGCCCGGGCGCGTGCTTGCGCCGCCACCCTGTCGAGGATCACGCGGGCGACATCGCGTTCATTCTGGCCCCAGGCGGCGCTGCGCGCTGCCACCAGATTTGCCTGCGAACGCAGAATGGTGCCGTCCTCCACGACTTTCAGGCCGTTGGCAGCGAGCGTCGCACCGGTGGTGGTGATGTCGACGATCATCTCTGCGGTGCCGGCGGCGGGCGCGCCTTCCGTCGCGCCCGAGCTTTCGACGATGCGATAGTCAACGATGCCCTGCGAGGAGAAAAAGTCTCGCGTCAGACTGATGTATTTGGTTGCCACCCGCATCTTACGATCGTGGTGTTGGCGGAAGGAAGTGGCGACGTCGTCTATATCCGCCATCGTGCGAACGTCGATCCACGCTTGCGGCACGGCGACTACAACATTGGCGAAACCGAAGCCAAGGCCCTCGATGAGCACAACGCGCTTGTCTGCGTCCGGGATCATCTCGCGAATCAGGTCCTCGCCAGTGACGCCGAAATGCACGGCGCCTGCCGCGAGCTGGCCGGTGATTTCGGACGCTGACAGATAGGCGACCTCGACGCCGTCGAGGCCCGCGACTGCACCGCGATAGTCGCGCGCCCCCCGCGGTTTGATCAGTGGTAAGCCGGCGCGCGCAAAAAACGCTTCCGCATTTTCCTGCAAGCGGCCCTTGGCCGGAACTGCAAGAACCAAAGGCGCGCTCATGATGCGCCTCCGTAGACAGCCAACCGCTCGATCCAAACCGCAAAACCGACGGCAGGAATTGGCTCGGTTGCGCCGAGCCGCGTGAGCAGCTCGTCGTAACGGCCACCAGCGACCAGCGGATCGCCGGTGCGCTTGGGATCGGTCAATTCAAAAACGAGGCCGGTGTAGTAGTCGAAGCCACGGCTAAATGCGGTCGAGAAATGCACCCGTTTCACGTCGATGCCGCGGGCCTCAAGAAACCCGGTGCGACTTTCGAACTGGTCGAGCGCAGGCGCGAGCGCGGGCATCATTTTCGCCTCGCGCGCGAGTGCGCGCAGAGCGGCAGCAGCTTCGTCGGGGTTCCCTTGAATGGCGAGGAAACGCTCGACCAGTCCACGTACTTCACGCGGCAGTTTGGCACTGGCGCCGAGTGCGGATTGTTCGAGGAAGCGATCCGCGATTTCCCCAACCGAGCGCCCGCCGACAGCATTGATGCCGGCAATCGATAAAAGGTCAGTGACGAGCGCATGTGCGCCCTTCGGGTCGGAGCCGGCGAGTGCGGCCAGTACGCCCTGATATTCGGGGCGCGCATTGTTGCCGCCAAGGACGAGCCGGTCGAGGTCCTGCGCCAGATTGGTCTTGCGGTTGAAATCCTTGATCAGCCGCCGCTTCCAGGCGGGCGGCAGATCGAGTCCCGCAACAAGGCTTGCAAACAATGCGACATCGCCGATCTGGATTTCGGGCACATCGACGCCATAGTGCGCGGTCGCCTCCAGGCCAAGCGACAGCATCTCGGCGTCGGCTGCGGCTCTGTCGGCGCGCCCGAACGATTCGATACCCGCTTGCAAAAATTCGGCCGGCGCATCGCGGCGATGGCGGAATACCGGACCGAGATAACAGTAGCCCGCCGGCTTCCCTGCGACGGGTGATGAGAGATAGTCGCGTGACACCGGAATAGTGAGGTCGGGACGCAGGCAGAATTCATCGCCGTCCGGTGCGGTGGTCAGATACATGCGTCGGCGAATGTCTTCTCCGGAGAGATCAAGGAACGGCTCCGCCGGTTGCAGCATCGCGGGCGCGACACGGACGTAGCCGGCGCGCTCGTAGGAGGCGACCAGCGTCTCTGCCTGCGCGTCGGGCCCTTGCCTCTGCGTTGTCACACTCGCGTCCATTGCTGTTCCAAGCTGTTCCAAAAACAACCGCAAATCGGGGGTTCGGAGGCGGCCTTTAGCATGGCGGCCTTAAGGATTCGACGACGTTTGGCCGCTGGCCTTAACGGCCAGGACGGTCAAATGGTTGTCGTCGTTAATAAATTTTACCGCACGAGCCGTCGTCGGGACCCGCCGAGGCCGCGGTTACGGCAGGCTTACCGCATGTCGCAGGACGAGTAATAAAATCTCAATACAACCGGAGCCAGACTGACGTCTGGAGACGAAAAATGAGCAGTTCGGTCCCGCGCGCGGTCGTTGAGGCATTTTACCATGCCCTGTCGATCCGCGACATGGGCACGCTTGCGACCTTTCTCGACGACCAGGTGACGTGGACCATCAGCGGCCCGGTCGACATCCTGCCGTTCTGCGGCCAGCGTGTCGGCAAGGACGTCGTGATGAAATTGCTGGTGCGTGATATCCCGACGTTGCTGTCGGGCCGGCGCTTCGTTGCAAAAACCATGTTGGTGGATGGCGATCGCGCCGCGGTGCTTGGCAAGCTCACTGCGACCAAACGCGATGGCGGCCGCGCGATCAGCTACCGCGTCGCGCATTTCATTCAGTTCCGCGACGAAAAGGTCATCGACTACGTGTCAATCATCGACAGTTTCGATGCTGTTGAGCAGATGCTCGGCTACAGTCTTGACGCGTATGACGGCTATCGAGTTGACGGCAATATAGTCACTGTATGAAGGCTGCAAGGCCTCGCCGGCTTTAGGTGGCAGCTAACTCTGCGCAGTCACGGTCACTTCAACTGTCATGCCAGTAAAATCTACGGTACTGCCGGCATAGCTGCCGGAAATTGGAATCGCCTGCGATGGGTCGCGCGTGACCGCAACGCGGATCAAATTTTCGCCGGCGATCAGCACGTCTGTCGGATCATATTCGATCCAGCCGGCGCCCGGGAGATAGACTTCCGCCCAAGCGTGTGTCGCCGCGACGGCTTGTGTCGCGTTGCCGCGGTCGAGCGCCGGATCATAGAGATAGCCACTGACAAAACGTGCGCCGAAGCCGAGATAGCGTGCGGCCTCGATGAACACCATGGCGAAGTCACGGCAGGCGCCAGTCTTTTTCTCCAGGGTCTCCGCCGGCGACTGGGTTCCAGATTCGTGGCGCTCTGCGTAGACGATGTGCGGCTGGAGCGATGCGTTCATGACGGCGAGCAGGTCGAGGGTACGCATCGGTCGCGAGGTGACGAAGCCGTCGGCCCAGCGCGCCAGCACGCCCTTGGGATCAGGATCGTGCTGCTCCAGCAGGCGTCCGAGGTCGACGCGGTCGCTGCTGGAATAGATGAAAGGATAAAATTCGGCCTCAGGCGCGATCGGGAAGGAGGGGCCTTCGAATCCGTAGCGCTCAATTCTGAGCGTGCTCACGATTTGTAACGTGGCAGCTGCTGTCTGGAAATCCACCAGGGCGACCGAATTTCCGAATACATCGTGCATCCAGCGTATGTTGCCGGGCGGCGACAGGGTCAGTTCCGCGCCAACCAGCCGCAGGTCGTGGGAATCCCGCGGACGCAGCATAAGCCGGTGTGGGCCAAACGTGACGGCTCGGGCATAGCGGTAGGTCGTAGCGTGGCGTACCGTCAGAAGCCGCATTGTTCACCCCTTGATGGCACCCAACCGATGCAAGGGACGCGCCAGTTTGCGACGGGCCTTAAGCCAGGTTGTGACGGGCTAGCAGCCTGCGCACGGCTTCGACCAGCGCATCTTCCTTGACCGGAAACTGCGTCTCGGCCTGTCTCTTCAAATATTCATCGCGGTCCTTTGTGTCGACGAGCGTAGCGCCGAGGATCAGATCCTTGATCTGGACCTCTCCGCGTGCCTTCTCGTCGCCGCCCTGAATGACGGCACAAGGCGAGCCGCGTTTGTCTGCATATTTAAGTTGCGTGCCGATATTGTTCTTCGGGTTGCCGAGATAAAGCTCGGCGCGAATATTGGCGGCGCGTAACGCCGATACAATGCGCTGATAGTCAGCGACGCGGTCACGGTCGAACACGGTTACGACCACGGGGCCTGGCGAAGGTTTTTCGCTGATCTTGCCGAGATGGGTGAGGGCGGCTTGCAGGCGCGAGACGCCGATGGAGAAACCCGTCGCCGGCACCGGTTCGCCGCGAAAGCGTGACACCAGCCCGTCGTAGCGCCCGCCGCCGCCGACCGAGCCGAAGCGAACAGGACGGCCTTTCTCGTCCTTGATTTCGAAGGTGAGTTCAACTTCGTAGACCGGGCCGGTGTAGTACTCGAGGCCGCGGACGACAGAAGGGTCGACAACAATTCTGCCGTCGTCATATCCCGCGGCCGCAACAATATCCCTAATGGCCGTGAGCTCAACTACGCCCTGCGCGCCCAACGCGTTTCCTTCAACCGCCGTTTCGAAGTTTGCAATCGTGACTTGATTAGCTGACGCCAAGCTTTTGGAGCCCGAACCACGTTCGCCCCACCCCGTAAAATTGATAATTCGCGTGATTTGAACGTCGTTTAGTCCCGCGCCTTTTGTAAAATCGCCAGATTCGTCTTTCCGACCGGGTCCCAGTAGCAGCGCAACTGCATCGGCGCCCAAGCGATCAAGTTTGTCGATCGCTCGCAGCACTGCCATACGTTTTACGGCGTTTGCCTCGCCACCGAGATCGACGGCCTCCATAATGCCATCGAGAACCTTCCGGTTATTCAACTTCACCACATAACTGCCGCGTGGAATTCCCAACGTCTCCATCGTGTCCGCGGCCAGCATGCACATCTCGGCATCTGCGGCCATGGAAGCGGCGCCGACCGTGTCGGCATCGAATTGCATGAACTGGCGAAAGCGGCCCGGCCCCGGCTTTTCATTGCGGAAGACCCAGCCGTAGCGGTAGCTGCGATAGGGCAGCGCGAGATATTCTGAAAATTTTCAGCCACGTAACGCGCGAGCGGCGCAGTCAAATCGTAGCGTAGCGACAGCCACTGTTCGTCGTCGTCCTGGAACGAGAACACGCCCTCATTCGGCCGGTCCTGATCGGGCAGAAACTTGCCGAGCGCATCGGTATATTCGATCGCCGGCGTTTCCACAGGCTCGAAGCCATAACGCTCGAATACGAGGCGGATCGCTTCCACCATATGACGGGTTGCGGCGATCTCTGCCGGTCCGCGGTCGGCAAGGCCGCGTGGCAGGCGGGCTTTAAGCTTGGTCGGTTTGGCCATCGGCGAGTCGTGCAATTGACAATCGTCGCGTGGTAGCAGTCGTTTCCCGCTTTGTCATTATAGGCGAAAGCGGATAATCCATTGGTTGAATATCCCTTCCACGGCAGCCGCAGGAAGCGAGGCATCAAATGGCTTTGGCAGCGTCGTCGGTACCCAACGACCTTGAACCCTATTGGATGCCGTTCACGGCCAACCGCGCGTTTAAAAAGCGCCCGCGGCTTGTCGTCGGTGCCAAGGATATGCACTACCTCACCAGTGACGGGCGCAAGCTGATCGACGGTGCCGCGGGATTGTGGTGCACCAATGCCGGCCACAATCGCGAGCCGATCGTTTCGGCGATCCAGCGCGAAGCAGCGACGCTCGATTACGCGCCAGCCTTCCAGTTCAGCCATCCCAAGGCGTTCGAGCTGGCGAGCCGGATCGCTGCGCTCGCACCCGGCGATCTCGACCATGTATTCTTCTGCAATTCCGGTTCTGAAGCGGTCGATACCGCGCTCAAGATCACGCTCGCCTATCATAATGTGCGGGGCAATGCATCGCGTGTGCGGTTGATCGGACGCGAACGCGGCTATCACGGCGTCGGCTTCGGCGGCATTGCGGTCGGCGGTATCGTCAACAACCGCAAACAATTCGGCGCATTGTTTGCCGGCGTCGATCATCTGCCAACGACTTACAATCGCGAAAAGCAAGCCTTCAGCATCGGCGAGCCGGAATGGGGTGCGCATCTCGCCGATGAACTCGATCGCCTCGTTGCGCTGCACGACGCTTCAACAATCGCCGCGGTGATCGTCGAGCCAGTGGCGGCGTCGACCGGCGTGCTGCCGCCGCCCAAGGGCTATCTCGAGCGGCTGCGCGCGATTTGCGACAAGCATGGAATTCTGTTGATCTTCGACGAAGTGATCACCGGCTATGGCCGCCTTGGCTATGCGTTTGCTGCCGAACGCTACGGTGTTATCCCCGACATGATCACTTTCGCCAAAGGGATTACCTCCGGTGCGGTGCCGATGGGCGGAGTGCTGGTGCGCAAGGGCATCTATGACGCGTTCATGAAGGGACCCGAGCACGTCATTGAGTTATTCCACGGCTACACCTACTCGGCGCATCCCCTTGCGTGCGCGGCCGGGCTCGCGACGCTCAATCTTTATCGCGAGGAGGGTCTGTTCGAGCGTGCGCGCAAGCTTGAGGCGCCGTGGGCAAAGGCGGCGATGGGGCTCAAAGGCCTGCCAAATGTGCTTGATATCCGGCCGGTGGGCCTGACCGTCGGCATTGATCTCGCCAGCAAGCCCGACGGCGTCGGAAAGCGTGGCATGGAGGCTCTGGAATTAGGTTTCTTCGAACACGATGTCATGTTCCGCGCCGTTGGCGACACGCTGGCGCTCAGCCCTCCACTGATCGTGAGTGAAAGCCAGATCGGCGAGATATTCGACAAACTCGCCCGTATCATCAAAGCGGTGGCCTAAGCGGACCCGCAGCATAAGACGGCCGCGGATGGAGGATCGCCCAGCCGACATTGAGGCTTGAGTCTCCATGCCGGTCGTGCAGCAAGAATGGCGGCTGCACTGCGGCATCTGCTGCAACGGACCGCAATCCCGGTGGCACAACACTCAAATCTCCTGCGGTCCAGACCACCAGTGCGCCTTTTGTCCTGAGATCGGCAAGATCGATCCATGGCGCTCGATCAGGGTTGCCATCGATCAGCACGCGTGGATGGTCAGGCGCGTAATGGGCAACGTTTCCGCCGTCCCACATGCTGCCAATCACGTAACTGATCGGACGCCCCGTCGCAGCGCGATAGCGTTGCGACAGTTCGCGTCCCAAATCGCTACCCGGAAAGAACACCGCCCGGTACCGGTGATCGTAGTTCGGCAGCACGGCGTAGTTCGCGATGAATGCGAGCGCGATGCATCCGAACACGGCCGCCCAGATCAGCACCACGCGTCCACCGCGCAATATATCGAATACCCGCGCTGCCAGCACGATCCAAACGCCGAGGAAAAGCCAGAGTGGATAGCCCCACATTGCAACGGTGCCGCGGCCGCTGATCGCCGATAAAACAAGGACTGTCATGATTGGTCCGAAGGCGAGGCAGGCAACGATGCGGCGATCGAAGGCGTCGACGCCAAGGCTGATCTCATTGCCGCGCTGGCGCGGAAAAAACAGTGGCAGAGCAATGAGTAGAGATGGAATGAGGAAAAAAGCCTGGCTGATGCCAAATTCAAGCGGATGCCAGACATGATCGATCAGTCCACGCGAGGGCAGGGCGCGATGTTCGGCATAGGTGAAAGGCAGGAAGTCGTTCTGTACGAGCCAGACAACATGCGGTGCGGCCGTGACAAGTGCGGCGACCGCCGCCAGATAGGGGCCGGGCGTCGCCAGCGTCTTACGCGCTTTTCCATCAAACAGAATGAACAGTGCGAGCGGCGCCGCCAGCACTAATACAAAATACTTCGCCCACAGCGACATACCAATCGCCAGACCAAGCAACAGCCAGTGCCCGATCCATCCGCCGCGCAACGCGCGGTGAAAGGCAAATCCGGCCAGCGCCCAAAACGGCAGCTGGATGACGTCATGATTGAACTTGGCAGACGTGTAGTTGAGATAGTGCAGGCCATCGACGATCAGCACCGCCACCAGTGCGCCGAGGGGGCCGGCGAGCGGCCGCGCCGTCAGCCAGACCAGCCACAGCGCCGTCACAACGGCGATTTGCGCCAGCAAATAATACGCGAAATCGTGCCCCGCCAGCCGATACGCAATTTCGACCAACCACCAGGGCAACGGTGGCAGTTTGTCGTAGCCGAGCTGCCACTCCCGGCCGTAGATCAACGCCTCAATCAGATCGAGCGGCAAATTGGCATAGAGCAGGGTTGGAAGGGCCGTCCAGACCGCTGCATGCAGGAACAAAATGGCGGTCAAAGCCTGCGCCGGGGCCGCGGCGATCCGCGTCAGGACGGATAAGCGGCGAGACGCCGGCGTCGGATCAGCGGTCCACAATGGTCTTAAGTTCCTGCGAATAACGGGCGAATTCGCGCTACCATAGCAGGACTTCGAGTTGCGCGGAGCCACGGCCTCATGAACATTGGGAGTAGGCCAAGCAAATCAGCCCGTCTTGGCGGCGTTGCGCCGGTCCCCCTGGACGGCACAGGATAAACCGCATGCGTCGCATCAGCGCTATCTTCATTGCGGTCTGCGTAGTTCTTACCGCCGGCTCAATCGGTGCGGTGCTCTATCTTGGCTTTGGCGTCGACGCCAGCACATCGGCAATTGTAGCGCTGGCCGCCCTAACCGGCATGGCGCTATTCAACACTGTCAATAATCGTCTGCGCGACCGCACCGATCTCGGAGACCAGATCGCCGATCTGTCGCGAGGCACCGCCGACCTTGCCCGCCAGGTCGCGGAGATCTCGCGCCGTCTCAACGTCGCGGAAATCAAGATAGCATCGCCGACAAACCGGGCGCGCGCTGCGGCCGATCCGCTGGCGACCGAAATCGGCGAGCTTGGCGGGCTGGTGAAGCAGATCGCCGAAACTGTTGCGGCGCACGCAGCGGCTTTGCAGAAGCAAGGTGCATTGTCGGCCCGTACTTCAACCAGTGCGCCGAAGCCAGAGGCTGCGCGGCCGGTTGAAGGCACGCTCGCCTTCAGCGAAAACGACACCGTCGGTGGCGTCGCGCGCTTCCGCGGGTTGTCGCGCGAGAGCACTGCGGACCTGATCTCCAAAGCCGTCGACGCTAATCGCATAGATCTCTACCTGCAGCCCATCGTTACGCTTCCGCAGCGCAAGGTGCGCTACTACGAAGCAATGTCACGCCTGCGTACGGAAAATGGCGACATCATTCCCGCTGTCGACTTTATCGAAATCGCCGAAAGCATCGGCTTGATGCCGAAGATCGACAATCTCGCAGTGTTCCGCTGCGTGCAAGTCACGCGCCGCCTATTGTTGAAAAGCCGTGATGTCGGCCTGTTTTGTAACCTGAGTGCCGCGACCCTCACCGACGCATTGATGTTCCGGCAATTCCTGGACTTCATGGATGCCAATCGCGCGCTCGCGTCCTCGCTGATGTTTGAATTCACGCAAGAGGCTTATCGCGGCTTCGGCCCGATCGAGCACGAAAGCCTGGCAGCGCTTGCCGAGCGCGGTTTCCGCTTTTCCATGGATCATGTTGGGGACCTGCATATTGAACCCAATGAGCTGGCCGACCGCGCGTTCCGCTTCCTGAAGGTGCCGGCCAAACTGCTGTTTAACAAGGTTGCCGCCACACAGACCGATATTGATCCGGAAGATCTCGCCGATCTTTTGGCTCGTTCCGGCATCGACCTGATTGCTGAGCGGATTGAAACCGAGACCACGGTTGTCGATTTGCTCGACTATGACGTGCGTTTCGGACAGGGATTCCTGTTCTCACCGCCGCGGCCGGTGCGATCCGAAGCTCTTCAAGGGGCGGCGGCCGAGACCGTGAAGCCGGGCATGGACGAGGGCCCGGGCGCGTTATTGGCGGCTAGCTGACATCTTTCTTCGGTCATCGATGCGATACCCTCTCGTCATTGCGGGTTTGCGCCATTCGGTGTAATGGCCGAGAAAGTCATTCATAAATCCCGATTTACCGCCTCTGATCCCGAAGTTCTCCTCCCTTGCGCCGGGCTATGACGTGCTGCTCTGCGATGTCTGGGGTGTAATACACAACGGCCTTACCGTCTTTCCGCATGCCTGCGACGCATTGATGCGCATGCGCGCCCATGGCGGCGTGGTGATCCTGGTCACTAATGCGCCGCGTCCGAGTGAGGTCGTGTCGCGTCAGCTCGAGCGACTGCATGTTCCGCGCGAAACCTATGACGCCATCGTCTCCTCTGGAGACGTCACGCGCAGTGTGATCGAGAGACGGCGTGGTCAGACCGTGTATCATCTCGGCCCCGAGCGCGACCGTTCGATATTCCGCGGAACTCGATGTGCACTTTGCTCCACCTGAGTCCGCCGACTACGTCGTGTGCTCGGGTTTGGAAGACGACGAAGCTGAGACGCCCGACGACTATCGCGCTCGGCTTGAATCCATGCTGGCGCGCAAATTGTTCATGGTATGCGGCAATCCGGACGTGGTGGTTGAGCGCGGGTCGGCGCTCGTCTACTGCGCCGGCGCCATTGCCGATCTCTATGCGACCATGGGCGGTGAAGTACTTTATGCCGGGAAACCCTACCGGCCGATCTATGACATGGCTCTAGCAGAGGCGGAGCTGGCTGCCGGCCGGAAAATCGCGCTCAACCGGGTGCTTGCGGTGGGCGACTCGGTGCGCACAGATTTGAAGGGTGCCCGCACCGTTGGTGTCGATTTCCTGTTCGTGACATCGGGCATCCATGCCGAGGAGCTCGGCAGCCGCGAACAGCCCGATAGTGCTGCGCTGACGGCGACGTTTACCGCCGCTGGCGGCATACCGAAGGCAGTAATCCGGGAATTGCGGTGGTAGTGCTCAGGCCGCTGGAGCGGAGGCCTCAACTTCCCCGAATACGGCGTCGATCTTGTTCTTGAGCGTCTGCGCGTTAAACGGCTTGACGATATAGTTCGACACGCCCGCCTTCTTCGCCGCGATGACGTTTTCGGTCTTTGATTCCGCCGTGACCATGATGAAGGGAATTTCAGCCAGCGAAGGATCGGAGCGCATTTCCTGCAACAGAGCAAAGCCCGTCATCGGCTCCATATTCCAATCGGAAATGACCAGCCCGTAGTCGCGCTTGCGCAATTTGGCGAGCGCGGTCGAGCCGTCATTTGCATCGTCGACCTGCTCGAAACCAAGTTGCTTGAGCAGGTTGTGCATGATGCGAATCATCGTGTTGTAGTCGTCCACGACGAGAACCGGCTTGGTCAGATCGACAGCCATCGCGCATCCGCCCAACCGGGCTCCCCAACAAAGGTGGCGATAAATACCAGTGGGCCTTGAATAACCCGTTAATTTGAAGGTTTGTTAACGGCGCGCTAACCGTAGGCGCCCCCCTAGAACTTCGACCGATGAAAATATGTGCACGTTCCTGAGCACCATCTCCTGTAACCGCCTGGAAATACGATGAGTGGGCCCGACAACACGGCAAAACACTTCCATATCGCGCGTGGCGGTGCGCACGACATAAAAGGTGGTCCGCTGGCCGGCGCCGTGGTGGCAATTGGCAATTTCGATGGTGTGCATCGCGGCCATCGTGCAGTGATCGGCGCGGCACTCACGCGCGCGCGCAAGCTTGGGCGCAAGGCCGCGGCGCTAGCCTTTACACCGCATCCAAGACTGTTCCTGCGGCCGCGAGAACCGTTGTTCCAGCTTTCGAGTGAACGCGACAAACTGCGCCTGTTGGCGGCAACCGGCCTCGATGGCGCAATTGTCATGAGTTTCGATGCAGCGCTGGCAGCGACGTTAGCTGAGGATTTCGTCACCAAGATTCTCGTGGGCGCGCTCGGCATCGGCGGTGCGGCGATCGGCTTCGATTTTCATTTCGGGAAGAACCGCGCGGGCTCGCCGAGCTTTCTGGCCGAGCAGGGCGCGCGGCTCGGCTTTTCAATTGACGTCGCGCCGCCGCTGGAAGATGAGGGAAGGCCGGTATCCTCCGGTGCAGTGCGTGCAGCACTTGCGGCCGGCAGGGTGGTGGAGGCGACCGAGCTTCTGGGCGCGCCGTGGTTTGTTTCCGGCGAAGTCATTCATGGCGACAAACGCGGGCGCGAGCTGGGCTTTCCGACCGCCAATCTGAAGCTCGACCCCTCCTGCGGCCTCAAGCACGGCATCTATGCGGTGCGCGTTGACATTGCGGGCAAGCGCCATGACGGCGTGGCGAGCTTCGGCCGCCGGCCTATGTTCGACGACGGCGCGCCTCTGCTCGAAGTGTTCCTGTTCGATTTTGACGGTGACCTTTACGGCAAGGCGATCGATATCGCCTTCATCGGCTGGATCCGCCAGGAGCAGAAATTCGAATCGATTGACACACTCAAGCATCACATGACGGCTGATGCCGCCCAGGCCCGCGACGCGCTCAAGCGTGCGGGCAACGCATTTCCCGTGCTGGGTGACATTTAGCCGATCAGCCTGCTACATAGCCCGCCATGTCGAAGCCCGAGCGCGATTATTCCGAGACGCTGTACCTGCCGCAGACGGAATTTCCGATGCGTGCCGGTTTGCCCCAGCGCGAGCCGGAAATTCTGACGCGCTGGGAAAAGGCCGATCTCTACAAGCAGTTGCGCGCAGCGGCGAAGGGCCGCGAGAAATTCATCCTGCACGATGGTCCGCCTTACGCGAACGGCAACATCCACATCGGCCACGCGCTCAACAAGATCCTCAAGGATGTGGTGACGCGCAGCCAGCAGATGCTGGGCTTCGATTCCAACTACGTGCCGGGTTGGGACTGTCACGGCCTGCCGATCGAGTGGAAGATCGAGGAAGAGAACTATCGCTCGAAGAATAAGACAAAACCGAACCTGTCCGATCCCGCAGCGATGGTTGCGTTCCGGCAGGAATGCCGTGCCTACGCTGAACACTGGTTGAACGTGCAGCGCGAGGAATTCAAGCGTCTCGGCGTCGAGGGCGACTGGGCGCATCCCTACACGACGATGGATTTCTTCGCCGAGGCGCAGATCGCGCGCGAGCTGATGAAATTCGCCGCCAACGGTATGCTGTATCGCGGTTCGAAGCCGGTGATGTGGAGCGTGGTGGAGAAGACTGCGCTCGCGGAAGCCGAAGTCGAGTACGAGGACTACACTTCAGATACGGTATGGGTGAAGTTTCCCGTTGCGACCGTCGATTTGGAATCTTCAGCGGACCGCAATGCAACAGCTTTGGCCTTCAACTTAACCGACTGGGGCGCCTCCGTCGTCATCTGGACCACCACGCCTTGGACACTTCCGGGCAATCGGGCCATCAGCTTCTCGCCGAAGATCGAATACGGGGTATATCGCGTGACTGACGCGCCGGCCGACAACTGGACGAAGGTCGGCGACGTATTGATCCTAGCAGACAGGCTCGCGGCCGATGTGTTCAAGCAGGCAAGGGTCACGGCTTTTGAAAAAGTGAGCGCCATCGGCGTGAGCGTGCTTGAACACATGACTTGCGCCCACCCCCTTCGTAGCAAAGGCTATGATTTCATTGTCCCGCTTCTCGCTGGGGACCACGTAACCGATGATGCTGGCACCGGCTTTGTTCACACTGCGCCGGGTCACGGCCGCGAGGACTTCGAAGTGTGGACCGCCAATCGCGCGAGGTTGGAAGCACGTGGCATCAATCCATCTATTCCCTACACCGTCGATGAAAACGGGGCTTTCACCGAACAAGCGCCGGGCTTTACCGGCAAGCGCGTCATCAACGACAAAGGTGAGAAGGGCGACGCCAATGAACCCGTGATCAAGGCGCTCATCGAGGCCGGCATGATCATCGCGCGCGGTCGCCTGAAACATCAGTACCCGCATAGCTGGCGCTCGAAGAAGCCCATCATCTTCCGCAATACGCCGCAGTGGTTCATCGCGATGGATAAAGACATCGCCAAAAAAGGTGACACGCTGCGCCACCGAGCGCTCTACGCCATCAAGGCCACGCGCTGGGTGCCCGAGCAGGGCGAAAACCGCATCACCGGCATGATCGAGAGCCGCCCCGACTGGGTCATCTCGCGCCAGCGCGCCTGGGGTGTGCCGATCGCCGTGTTCGTTAAGGAAAAGCCGGACGGCTCGGTCGAAATCCTGCAAGACCCGGATCTGAATGTGCGCATCGTCGAGGCCTTCGAGAAAGAGGGCGCTGATGCTTGGTACAGAGCGGGCGCGCGTGAGCGCTTCCTCGGCAAGCTCGCCAACGATTCCTGGAAGAAGGTCGACGATATACTCGACGTTTGGTTCGACTCCGGCTCAACGCATGCGTTTGTGCTGGAGGATCCGGTTCATTTCCAGACGCTCGCCGGCATCAAACGCAAAATGGACGGCGGCAAAGATACGGTCATGTATCTCGAAGGCAGCGATCAGCACCGCGGCTGGTTCCACTCATCGCTTTTGGAAAGTTGTGGTACGCGCGGACGCGCGCCCTTTGACGTGGTCCTCACCCACGGCTTCGTGCTCGACGAGGGCGGTCGCAAAATGTCGAAATCGCTCGGCAACGTCACCGCGCCCCAGGACGTGATCAAACAGTCCGGCGCCGACATCCTGCGCATGTGGGTTTGTGCATCCGACTATGCCGACGACCTGCGCATCGGCCCTGAGATTTTAAAGACCACGGTCGAAACCTATCGCAAGCTGCGCAACACCGTCCGCTGGATGCTCGGTAGCCTCGCGCATTTCAGCGAGGACGATCGCGTCAAGCTCGAGAAGATGCCGGAGCTGGAACGCCTGATGTTGCACCGTCTCTATGAGCTCGACGTACTGGTGCGCAAGGCTTACGCCGACTTTGACTACAAGCGCATCTTTGCGGCGCTATCGAGCTTCATGACCTCGGATTTGTCGGCGTTCTATTTCGACATTCGCAAGGATACGCTCTATTGCGATCCGTTTTCCTCGGTGAAGCGCAAAGCCTGTCTGACCGTGCTCGATCATTTGTTCCGCTGCACGGTCACATGGCTTGCGCCGATGCTCTGCTTCACCGCGGAAGAATCATGGCTTTCGCGTTACGGGGAAGCTGCGAAATCCGTACATCTGGAACTCTTTCCCGACGTGCCGGCCTCCTGGCGCGACGACAGGCTCGCCGAGAAGTGGCGCAGGATTCGCACCGTGCGCCGCGTGGTCACCGGCGCCCTGGAAATCGAGCGCGCGCAAAAGCGCATCGGTTCGTCGCTCGAGGCACATCCGATCGTTCATGTATCGAACGCAGAACTGTACGAAGCGGTGGTCGATTGCGATCTCGCCGAAGTGTGCATCACCTCGGCGGCAACGCTCGTTCAGGACGAAGGTCCGAATACCGCATTCCGTCTTCCGGATGTCGCGGGCGTGGCGGTCGTGCCCAATCTCGCCGAGGGCAAAAAATGCGCGCGCTCGTGGAAAATCCTCACCACCATCGGCGCCGACCCCGAATATCCGGATGTCTCGCCGCGTGACGCGCAGGCCCTGCGCGAATGGGAAGCCATGCGCAAGGCGGCGGAGTAATCCGTGTCTTACGTCACCGGTCCGCAAACGCGATTCGGGGTTTCCGTGGCGGCGATCGCCTGCCTCCTCGACCAGGCCAGCAAAGTTTACCTCCTGTTTGTGTTCGAACTTGCCGCCAATGGCCCGGTACGGATTGGCCCATTTATCGACATCATTCTGGCGCGCAACACAGGCATCAGCTACGGCCTGTTCCAGACCCCGGGCCCGCTTGGTCAGTGGGTCTTGCTCGTCTTCAAGGCGGTCGCCGTGCTGTTGCTCTGGATCTGGCTTGCGCGCGCCAAAGACCGGCTCACCGCCCTCTCGCTGGGCCTTATCATCGGGGGAGCTCTTGGCAACGCCATAGACCGTTTGGCCTATGGCTGGGTCGCCGATTTCGTCTTTTTCCACATTTCGACGCCGAATTGGCAGTTCAACTGGTATGTTTTTAACCTGGCCGATGTAGCCATCGTTGCCGGGGTTATTGGCCTGTTGTATGAATCGTTGACAGCGGATCGCGCCGCAAAAGCGCCCTGATCGGCCGCCAAGAGTTGCGACAATTCAATGGTTCCAGGGTCCGGGTCCGGATGAACACCAGGCGCAAACGTACGACTACCGTTTTTAGCGCGGGCGCCGCCCTGGGGCTGGCGCTCGGCGCGGCCGCCGTGCTTGTACCTGCCGCCGCGCGTGCGGCTGACGACGATGTTCCGGCCGACCAGAAATTTTTGCGCGGCATCATGGAAGGGCTCGGCCTCAAACGCGACGGCGAGGCGACCATCAATTATCAGGAACGCGCGCCGCTTGTGCTGCCACCTGGTCGCGCTCTGCCGCCGCCTGAGCAGGGCGACTCCGCAATCGCCAACAATCCGGCCTGGCCGAAGGACCCTGACGTCGCCCGCCGTAAAGCGGACGCGGCAGCGGCGAGAGATCGCAACATCAGCGACGAGCGCGAACGAGAGCAGAATCCGCTGCGCCCGGATCAATTGACTCCCGGAGGCCGCGCCAAGGCCAAGAAAAAGCAGGCGCAGACAGACAATGGCTATGACGCACCGGCCTCAGGCTTCGGAAATCAACTGCTGCCATCCCAGCTTGGCTCCAGTTCCAAAAGTGTGTTCGGTTCAATGTTTGGCGGCAATAAAGAAGAATCGGTAAAATTCACGGGCGAACCGCCGCGCACCTCGCTGACCGATCCTCCGCCCGGCTATCAAACTCCGTCGCCAGATCAGCCCTACGGCGCGGGCAAGGCAGGCGCGCCGAAGGCGACCGATAGCTACACCACACGCGGTGAGCTGACCCGATAAACGTGACGGCCGACGGTCCAGCTTTGTTGCGTGGCTGGCGGCGTAATCCAATTTTGTGCTGCGGGGCGACCGCAACATAGCCAGGTCTGACATCGTGCTTGCCAAAATAAACTTTACGCTCATCGCGCTCGTTGGCGCGCTTGCCTCTTCTTCGCTTGCCGCCGAGCAGGCGGCCCCCGAAATTGCCGACTTCACGCTTGCAAACGGACTGGAGCTTGTAGTCATCCCCGACCACCGGGCACCGGTGGTCACGCATATGATCTGGTACAAGGTCGGCGCCGCCGATGAAACGGCGGGCAAGTCGGGGTTGGCGCATTTCCTTGAGCACCTCATGTTCAAGGGCACCGCCAAAAATCCCGCTGGAAAGTTTTCGCAGGTGGTCGCGCGCATCGGCGGCCAGGAAAATGCCTTCACCTCGCAGGATTACACCGGCTATTTCCAGCGCGTGCCAAGCGAGCAGCTCAAGACGGTCATGGAGTTCGAGGCCGACCGCATGACCGGTCTGCAACTCACTGATGAGGTCGTTTTGCCCGAGCGCAATGTCATTCTCGAAGAGCAGAACCAGCGGGTTGGAAACAATCCACGCGCTCGTCTCGGCGAGCAGATCGACGCTGCGCTTTTTCTCAATCACCCGTACGGCAAGCCGGTGATCGGCTGGCGGCACGAAATGGAAGAGCTTTCCCGCGACGACGCTATCGGTTTCTATCGCCGCTTCTACGCGCCCAATAACGCAGTGGTGGTGATCGCCGGGGACGTCGACCCTGCACAGGCGCGGACGCTTGCAGAAGAAACCTACGGCAAGGTACCCCGTCACATGGCCGCCATCGGGCTGCGCATGCGAGCGCAAGAGCCGCCGCCTGTGGCAGTGCGCTCGCTCACACTCGCCGACGGCGCGAGTTGAGATGCCGACCCTGCAACGGGAGTACCTGGTGCCGTCGTTCACTACGGGTAAGCGCGGCGAGTGTCCGAAGCGCTCGAAGTGCTCGCCCACATTCTCGGGAGCGGCTCCAACAGCCGCCTCTATCGCGCCCTCGTCGTCGACAAGCAAATCGCGGTCGCCGCCGACGCCTGGTATGACGCAAACGCGCTGGACATGTCCAAATTCGGTATTCACGGTTCGCCGCGCCCTGGAGTTACGTTGCCCCAGCTTGAAGCGGAAGCCGACGCAGTCGTCGCCCAGGTTATCGCGAAGGGCGTCACAGAAGACGAGCTGGAACGCACCAAAACCCGTTTAATCGCAGACGCTGTCTATGCACAGGACAACCAGGCCAGCATGGCTCGCTGGTACGGCACTGCGCTGACCACCGGCGCGTCCGTCAATGACGTCCGGCATTGGTCGGATCGCATCCGCGCCGTCACAGCCGACCAGGTGCGGGATGCTGCTCGGCAATGGCTCGACAAGCGGCGCTCGGTCACCGGCTATTTGATCAAGGACGTAAGCCCGCAGGTGGAGAAGCGATCATGACGCGGCTCGTTGTATCGATTCTCTTTGCTGCTTTTGCAGTGACTGCGGGGGCGGGTGCCGCCTCGGCAATGACGATCGAAAAGATCGTCAGCCCTTCCGGCATTGAGGCCTGGCTGGTCCGCGAAAAGGCCGTACCGCTGGTTACGCTTAACTACGCATTCCATGGCGGTGCCACCCAGGACGAGGCGGACAAAGTCCGGAACCGCCAATCTTGCAGCGGATTTGCTTGACGAAGGCGCCGGCGACCTCGACGGCAAGACCTTCCATGAGCGTCTGGAAGTCACGCGATCGAACTCGGCTTTCAGGTCGGACGCGACTATATTCACGGATCGCTGCGCTCGTTGAACGAGTACCGCGATGAAGCTTTCGACTTGCTGCGCCTGGCGCTCTCAAGCCCGCGTTTCGACGCCGATGCCATCGAGCGTATGCGGCGGCAGAGAACTGGCCGGTCTGCAACGCGATACGACCAATCCCAATGATCTCGCCAGCCGGCGCTGGTGGAAGACCGCATTTCCCGATCACCCCTACGGCCGTGAAACTAGGGGCACCCTAGAATCAGTGCCGCGCGTGACCGCCGACGACCTGCGCGAACTATGTGCGTCGCGTGTTCGCGCGCAACGAGTTGAAAATTTCGATCGTCGGTGACATCGATGCAAAAACGGCCGGCGTGCTGATCGACCGTGCATTCGGTGCGCTGCCGCGAAAAACGATCTCAAGCCGATGGCGAACGCGACGCCGAGCGGCCTCGGTCGGCGCATCGTGATCAATGTCGACGTGCCGCAGGCCGTCGTCACTTTCGGCGGGCAGGGCATCGCGCGTCAGGATCCCGAATTCATGGCCGCCTACATCGTCAATCATATTCTGGGTGGCGGCAGCTTTTCGTCACGCCTCTACAGGGAAGTGCGCGAAAAGCGCGGGCTGGCCTACGGCGTGTCCGACAGTCTGGTCTGGTTCCGCAGCGCGGCGCTCGTGCTTGGCGGTACCGCCACGCGGGCTGATCGCACGGCCGATGCGCTGGCGGTGATCGAGCAAGAAATCAAGCGAATGGCGGACGAAGGACCGACGCCCGACGAGCTCGCTGCCGCCAAGTCATTCCTCAAAGGGTCCTATGCGCTTACGCTTGACACTTCCGGCAAAATCGCGACGCAATTCACCCAAATTCAGATCGACAATCTCGGCATCGACTATATTCAGCGGCGCGGCGCTCTGATCGATGCGGTAACCATCGAGGATGCAAAGCGCGTGGCGAATCGCCTGTACGGCGGCGGCTTGCTGGTAACGATTGCCGGCCGGCCGAAGGGGCTGACGTCGAGCGAAGCGACAGAGTAGCGGTCGCGTTGGTCTCCGCCGTTGCGCCTCTTGCGCGAACTTAGGCAAATACCGACATGAACATCGTCCAATCGATCGACAGTGCGCGCGAAGAGAAATTGGACCACACGGCTCGCCGCAGACGCGCTGAAAACCGCCCTGGCGCGGGCGGAAGGCGCGCTTGACCGGCTTCGGGCCCGGCATGCCGACCGCACTCTGCCTCTGCTGCGTTTACCCGAAACTCACGCGGACCTGGAGACGATCAACCATACCGCGCGCCGGCTCGCAGACCGGGCAACCGACATCGTCATTCTCGGTACCGACGGCTCCAGCCTCGGCGGCCAAACTTTGGCGCAACTTGCGGGGTTTGCCGTACCGGGCGTCGGCGTATTGCGCGCACCGCCTCAACTGCATTTCATCGACAATCTCGATCCGGACAGTTTTGAAACTCTGCTTGCCAGACTGCCACACGGAACCACGCGGTTCATCGCGATTTCCAAATCCGGCGGAACCGCCGAGACGTTGATGCAGACGATCGCTGCCCTGTCGGCGGTGAAGGGCGGGACTGCAGACGCGCATTCCGGATATCTTCTTGGGGATCAGCGAGCCGTCCAGATCCGGCAAGGTGAACGGCTTGCGTGATCTGCTCGGCAAATTCCGCGTCCCCATGCTCGACCATGATACCGGTGTCGGCGGTCGCTACTCGGCATTGACCAATGTCGGTCTGCTGCCCGCGGCATTTCTGGGTCTCGACATTGCCGCGGTGCGCGAGGGCGCCGGCATCGCACTGGCGCCTGTTCTCGCAAAAAAGCCGGCGATGCAGGTGCCGTCGGCGGTCGGCGCTGCGCTCTCGGTTGCTGTCTCCGAGAGCAAAGGGAAATCAATCAGTGTCCTGATGGCGTACTGCGATCGCTTACAGCGCTTCACGCATTGGTATGTGCAGCTCTGGGCTGAAAGTCTTGGCAAAAATGGCAAGGGTACGACGCCCCTCGCGGCGCTCGGGCCGGTCGATCAGCACAGCCAATTGCAGTTGTTCATCGGCGGTCCGCGCGACAAGCTCTTCACTGTCATAACGGTTGATGGCGCGGGAAGCGGTCCGTCCATGGACGGCGACCTTGCAAAACTTGCGGGCGAACCGGGTTTCGCCGGAAAGAGCATCGGTGATCTGGTTGCCGCCGAAGGGCGCGCGACTGCGGAAACGCTGGCGAAGAACGGTTGCCCGGTGCGTACAATTCACATCAACAGGCTCGATGAGGAAGCCCTTGGCGAACTGATGATGCATTTTATGCTGGAGACGATCATCGCGGCGCATCTTCTTGGGATCGACCCGTTCGACCAGCCGGCAGTGGAAGAAGGCAAGGTTCTTGCAAAAAAATATCTGATGTCGTGACAGCGGGTCATGATCCCTATCACAGACACAATCTCCATTCAGGAAGTCCGAGCTTTCGGAATCTTTCGTGCGCGCCTCTGGACCTGGCGGGCAGAACGTCAACAAGGTTTCGTCCGCGGTTCAGCTTCGCTTCGACGCGCGGCACTCGCCGTCTTTGCCGAACGATGTCGCGGTGCGGCTCATGCGCATTGCCGGCAAGCGGCTGACAAAGGAAGGCGTCATAGTCATCGTCGCGCAGCAGCATCGGACGCAGGAACGCAATCGGGAAGATGCCCGCGAACGCCTGTTTGACATGATCCGGCAGGCTGCAGTCAGGCCGACGCCGCGGCGACCGACGAAGGTGCCCAAGGCGCAAAGGCGTGAGAGGCTGGAGACCAAAAAGCACCGCTCGGGCATCAAAACCCTGCGCCGCAGCAAGCCGGGCTGGGATTAGGCCTGGGATAGCGGGGGCAGTTCGCTCCGTTGCCTCGCAGCCGCCGTAGCGCGCCGGTAGAGTCAGCCCGATTCGGACCAGGCCCCCCGCAATGCGTGTTCGCCAGTTATCAGAGGCTGTCATCAACCGGATCGCCGCCGGCGAGGTGGTTGAGAGGCCGGCAAGTGTCGTCAAGGAGCTGGTCGAAAATGCGCTCGATGCCGGCGCGCGCCGCATCGATGTGCTGACGGATGGGGGTGGCCGGCGGCTGATCCGCGTCACGGACGACGGCGAGGGGATGATCCGCGCGGATCTTGAACTCGCAGTAGAGCGGCATGCGACATCCAAACTTGATAGCGACGATTTGCTATCGATCCGCACGCTTGGTTTTCGTGGCGAGGCGCTGCCGTCGATTGGCGCTGCAGCGAGTCTGACCATCACCGCGCGCCACGCCGAGAGTTCGCATGCATGGAGCATTACGGTTGACGCTGGCGAGAAATCGGCGGCGAAGCCGGCTTCTCTCGGGCACGGAACCACGGTCGAAGTCCGTGATCTTTTCCATGCGACGCCTGCGCGGTTGAAATTCTTGAAGGCCGATCGCAGCGAGGCTGAGGCAGTGCGAGATGTTGTGCGGCGCCTGGCCATGAGCCGGCCCGACGTATCCTTTACGTTGGCGGGCGAGGAACGTGCCCCATTGACCTGGGGACCCGCGGCTGAAGGCGATCACCTTGCCCGGCTTGGCGACGTCCTTGGGCCCGATTTCCGTGCCAACGCAGTCGCGATCGACGCCGGGCAAAACGATGTACGAGTAACCGGCTTTGCCGGGTTACCGACGCTCTCGCGCGCCAATTCGCTTGGGCAATATCTTTTCGTCAATGGACGCCCGGTACGCGACAAATTGCTTTTTGGTGCCGTGCGTGCGGCCTATGCCGACTATCTGCCGCGCGATCGGCATCCGGTGGTCGCACTATTCGTTTTGCTGGATACGCGCGAGGTCGATGTCAACGTGCATCCGGCCAAAACCGAGGTTCGTTTTCGCGATGCCGGCCTGGTGCGTGCGCTGATCGTGAGCGCGCTGAAGGAGGCGTTGGCTCGTGACGGCCAACGGGCGGCAACGACCGGAGGCAGTGCAACAATCGAGACGTTTCGTCCCGCCGTATCGCCGCGCCGCGGTGCCTATGACTGGCGGCGATCACCGGCGCGGCCGCCCGGTTTTGCCTCGATCGGGGGCCGAGCGGCGGCCGGCTTTGCGGAAGCCGCGCAGACCGCATTCGACGTCGGAGAACCAGCTGCTGATGCCGCGGTCGCGCGTTTCGAACCGGCAGCCGATCAGCTCGATCGTCCGCTCGGCGCTGCGCGTGCGCAGGTTCATGAGACCTATATCGTGGCGCAGACGCACGATGGACTCGTGATCGTCGATCAGCACGCCGCTCACGAGCGCATCGTTTACGAGCGCATGAAGGCGGCCATTGAGAAGTCGGGCGTTGCAAGGCAAATTCTTCTCATTCCCGAGATCGTCGAACTTGACGAGAGTGATGCTGCGCGGCTCGCTGCACGTGCCGACGAACTTGCGCAATTTGGCCTGGTGATCGAAACGTTCGGCCCCGGCGCCGTGGCCGTGCGCGAAACGCCATCCATACTGGGCGATGTCGACCTAAGGGGACTGGTCAACGATCTCGCCGAGCATGTTGCGGAATGGGATGATTTATTGCCGCTGGAGCGCCGCCTCATGCACGTTTCGGCGACGATGGCTTGTTACGGCTCGGTTCGCGCTGGACGTCGGCTGAAGCCCGAGGAAATGAATGCGCTGCTGCGCGAGATGGAAGCGGTCCCCAATTCGGGCCAATGTAATCACGGCCGGCCGACTTACGTGGAATTGAAGCTGACCGATAACGAGGTGAACACCCAGTACAGGCCGGCCCGATGGTCACGTAGATGGTCGCCCTCGGCACCAGCCGGCGTGGTGTTTTCTCCGTCTCCTCCGCCATCGGGGCGACGATGTCGAAGGCTGCGATCGCCAGCACGGCGAACAGCAGCGCGTTCAGGAAGCCCGTCCAGCCCGCCGTGGCGGCGGTGGGGTTGAGCGGCTGGAAGGACAGGTTCCCTGCGATCGCCTGCTTGATGATGATGAACAGGGCGAGCAGCGCCACGAAGCCGGCCTTGATCGCGATGAACCACCCGATCACCTTGGTGGACACCCGGATGTCCTTCTTCGTCATGTACCCGACGATCAGGATCGGGATGAAGCCGGCCAGGGTCGCGCTCAGGTACCCGGCGTGGACGCCGAAGAAGTTGAGGAACGAGTTGAAGAACAGCCCGAACATGACCGGCTGCAGGATGCACCCGTTGATGTAGGCGATGACCAGGACCCAGCCGAGCCAGACGCCGAGCGACGGCGTGGTCGCCTCCCATAGCCAGGTGAGGGTCGAGCCGGTTGACGGCCGCCTGCTGTTCATGATCGCGTAGCTGGCCGCCGTGGGCAGCATCGCCACCGTGACCGCGGCGAACGCGAGCGGGACGATCGGGCCGGTGATGCCCTCGATGATCCCGAATTGGTAACAGGCGGTGAGCGCCAGGCCCATGTAGGCGATCCCCATGATCACCAGGCCCCAGAGCCCGAGCGCGTTCGTGTTCAGCCTCGACTCGCCTGGGAAACCATGGCGGCTTGGCGAATCGTTCCCAACCCTAACGTTATAATCTGTCATGACCAGCGCTCAATTACCCGATGGTGCCGTGCCCCTCCCGCTCTACCGGCGCATCAGCGATGAACTAAGGGCGAAGATCGAGGCGGGGGAGTACCGGCCAGGTGATCGCCTCCCGTCAGAGCTCGAGCTGGCTCGCGCCCACGGAGTGAGTCGTATCACCTCCCGTCAGGCACTGGAACTTCTTGGCTGGCTGGGCTCCTGGTTCGGCGGCAGGGCATGGGAAGCTTCGTGGCGCCGCCACGCGTCAGTCAGCGACTGGTCCGTCTCACAGACTTCGTGGAGGACATGGCGGAAGCCGGCTTGCGCCCGGAGTCGAAGGTGCTGAGGTTCACGATTGAACCTGTTCCTGCAGCGGTCGGCGCGGCATTGAGGGCTTCCAGGCACGTCCGTCTATAGGCTGGATCGCCTGCGGCTAGCGGATGGCAGCCCCATCGCTCTGGACTGGACATGGCTTCCGTCCTCAGTTTGGCAGACTTCTGGTCGATCAGGATCTATCTCAGCGCACAATCTACAGCATTCTGGAACACGAGTATGGAATTCTCGTTGTCGCGGGTGAGTACACTATCGCGGCGTCCGTCGCCGACAAGACGCAAGCGCATCTACTAAATGTCGCCTCGGGATCCTCGCTCCTGGGCTTCGATCGCATCTCCTTCGCGGGCAACGAGAAGCCTGTCTACTACCAGAACCGCTTCTACCGAGCCGACCGCGTGCAATACCGATTGACCCTTGAGCGGACCTCGCCGGGAGAGAGTGCAATCCAGTCATTCGCTCCGGTGTTCGGAGAAAGATCCGAGTCCTGAGGCCTAACCACTTCAAGAGCCGAGCCAGGAGACAGAGCTCGTTAACTTGAGGCGCCGAGGCCATTCAAGACCGGACGAGCGCGCGGAGTCTCGTCCTCTTCGTCCGACCGGGGTTCTCGCCGGTTCACATGTTATATCATGTCATACGTTTCTGGCTCGAATATCGGGTCCGGAGCCGATAGTTGACGGCCATGGGGCAGCGTACGCTGTAGGCAAATCGAACCCCATACGGAGAAAGCGTTTATGAGCCATCGCATCGTGATCCTGGGCGGCGGGGACCGGCGGAACGCTGGCGGGAACCGGCTGCGCCGGATGTATAGCCAGGAACGACGCCTCCATCACTGGTCGTCGATCACGAACGACCAACCACATGTACCAGCCGGGATTGCTCTTCGTGCCGTTCGGACTGAAGCGCACCGAGGAGCTTGATCCGGTCCCCGTCCGCGATCAGCTTCGTTCCGGAATCGACTACCACGAAATGGCTGTCGATCACGTCGATATCGCGGACGACCGGGTGATTCTGTCCGATGGAAGGTTGCTTGAGTACGACGTTCTCATCGTGGCCACAGGTGCGATACTTCTTCCGGAAGAAACGGAGGGCATGACCGGCCCTGGCGGGAATGACACCGTCTTCACTTTCTACTCAGCCGAGGGAGCGCAGGCGCTCGCACGCAGAAGCTTGCCAGCTTCGATAGCGGGCGGCTCGTGGTGAACGTCGTCGATATGCCGATCAAGTGTCCCGTGGCTCCGCTGGAGTTCTGCTTTCTCGCCGATTGGTTCTTGAGGAAGAACGGCAAGCGCGATCGAAGTCCGAGCTGACCTATGTAACGCCGCTCGACGGGGCGTTCACTAAGCCTACGGCTTCGAAGCTCCTCGGCGGGATGCTGGTCGAGAAGGGCATCAAACGCTTCTCTACCTCAATACTGGCGAAGTCGACGCCGCGAAGAGAGAGCTGATCAGCTACGACGGAAGGAAGGTGCCATTCGATGTGGCGGTCGTCGTGCCTATTCACGGTGGGGCCGAGTTTCATCGGCAGGTCTGACGGCCTGGGGATGACCTCAACTTCATTCCCGTAAACGAGCACACATTGCAGTCGCGCGCGAAGTCCAACGTCTTTGCGATCGGCGACGCGACAAATGTCCCGACGTCCAAGGCCGGATCCGTGACCCATTTCGAAGGTGACGTGCTCTGTCACAACATCGGCCGTTTCCTCAAAGGGGAGGCGCTCGAGGCTCAATTCGACGGTCACGCCAACTGCTTCATCGAGACCGGTTTCGAAAAGGCGCTGTTGATCCATTTCAATTACGACACCGAGCCGTTGCCGGGCCACTTCCCGACCGCAGTTGGGCTGCCTCTGCTCAAGGAATCACGACTCAATCACATGGGCAAGCTGATGTTTGAGTGGATCTACTGGCACGCTCTGCTGCCGGGCCACAGTATGCCCGGAATCGCTGCGACGATGCCCACGCGTGGGAAGATCCGCGAGCCGGTCGGCTCAGTACCGAAGTAATGGAGGAATGACGATGACAACAGAAACGGTTGTACCAGCTGCGGTCGATGTCGACAAAGAGGGCTTCTTCGTTCACCCGGATCAGTGGAACGAGACGATGGTCCCAGACCTGGCACGACGTGACGGGATCGCCCCGATCACCGAGCAGCACTGGAAGGTGATCCGATTCATGCGCCAGGAGTATCTCGACAAAGGCACGGGACCTAGCGTCCGGGCCCTGGGCAAGAGCTCCGGCGTCTCGATCAAGGAAGCTCTACCAACTCTTTCCCAAAGGCCCGGCGAAGGTCGCGGCGCGCCTCGCCGGCATCCCCAAGCCGCGGGGCTGCATCTAGATTCCGAAGGAGCAATGATCATGGCAACCCAGATACTGGAACAAATCGCGACACCAAAGCCGGCGACGATCGAGAAGGTCTCGATCATCATCGCCAAGGGCTCACTGGAAGGCGTCTACCCCGGGCTCATCATGGCCAACGGGGCACGAGCCGAGGGGATCGAGGCAAACCTGTTCTTCACCTTCTTCGGCCTGGATGCAATCCACCAGAAGCGCCACGAGCACATCAAGCTGGCGACGGTCGGTAATCCCGGCTTACATCTCGCCACCTGGTCGGGCGGCTTTCCGGGGATTTCAAGCGCGATGACCCACTACATGGAACACAAGATGGAAGGCCTGGACATCCCTCCCATCCCCGAATTCATCGAAATGATCGCCGATACCGGCTCCCAGCTCTACGCTTGCAAGGCCTCGGTCGACCTGTTCGGCATGAGCAAGGAAGACTTCATCCCGCAGGTTGCGGACATCATCACTGTTGGGGAGTTCTACGAGATGGCCGCCGGCGGACAAATCATCTTCACCTAATCTGTCACGTCCGACCAGGAGACTATCATGCTGCAACTAGATGTCAACTTCGTGGAGGTCGTCCTTCAGGACGGGATGCGATTCGAAGCGCGCAACGAGAGAGGAGCCACCGCCACCCTGGACGCGGCTCCGCCGGGCGGCGAGGGAGCGGGAATGACGCCCATGGAGTTCCTGCGACTGGACTCGGCGGCTGCACCGCGATGGACGTCATCAGCATCCTGCGGAAGAAACGTCAACAGGTGACGGACTATCGGGTGGAGATTGCCGGCGCCCGTGGGCTCGATCACCCCAGGCCCTACCACCGATATCACCATCCGCCACATCGTCACCGGACACAACATCTCGACGGAGGCGGTACGCCACGCCGTCGAGCTCTCGGTAGAGAAGTATTGCCCGGTCCATGTCATGCTGAACAAGGCGGCCACGATTTCCACATCATTTGAGGTGCGGTCGGAGAAGCCACTTACGATTGCAATGTAGCCGGTGATCAGCAATGACGGACTACTCGCTCCTTAGTCACCGTCGCCCGCGGCCGCACAGGGCGACGGTGGATTCGATGCTAATGACCTACAAGCTTCCGCCCCGCACTGAGTGTCTGGACGATCTTCGGGCGCGTGAGTACAGTCGGCTCGACCGGTCAGGTCATGTGTACCTCGACTACACCGGAGCCGGCTTGTACGCGGAGACGCAGGTTCACACGCATCTCGCGTTGCTCCTTCAGAATGTCTTTGGCAATCCGCACTCCATGAATCCGACCTCCACAGCCACGACGGAGCTTGTAGAGCACACGAGGCAATCGGTCCTCTCGTACTTCAACGCGTCCGCCGACGAGTACGAGGCGATCTTTACACCGAATGCCAGCGGAGCGTTGAAGCTCGTCGGAGAGTCGTATCCGTTCGGTACCGGCAGCCAGTATCTTTTGATCTACGACAATCACAACTCAGTCAACGGCATCCGAGAGTTTGCCAGAGAAAAGGGCGGGACATTCCGATATGTCCCAATAACGGATCCAGACCTGCGGATCGATGAAGCGGCTCTGCTGGACGCACTGGGCTCGGCGCAGCCGGGCAAGCCCAATCTCTTTGCCTACCCGGCTCAGTCCAACTTCTCCGGTGTGCAGCACTCCCTCGATTGGATCGAGAGTGCACGGAAGTCCGGGTGGGACGTGCTGCTGGATGTGGCCGCCTTTGTCCCGACCAACAGGCTGGATCTCAGCCTGGTTCATCCGGACTTCGTGAGCCTCTCTTTCTACAAAATGTTTGGCTACCCAACCGGCGTCGGTTGTCTCATCGCCAGGAAGGAGGCGGTAGCCAGACTCCATCGGCCCTGGTTCGCCGGAGGAACGGTCCTTCTCGCGTCGGCCAGCGCGTCAGCCGACGAGGGGCATGGCTTTGCTCTCAACGAGGGAGAATCCGCCTTCGAGGACGGAACCGTCAACTACCTGAGCATTCCGGCTGTCGAGATCGGCCTCCGCCACCTGGAAAGTATCGACATCGATGTCATCCATGAACGCGTAAACACCCTCACCGAACTCCTGCTGTCCGGTTTGCAAGCCCTTCGCCATCGGAATGGTACCCCGCTGGTCCACATCTACGGGCCCACGACAAACGAGGGCCGAGGTGGGACCATCACCATGAACCTGTTCGATGCCGAGGACACCCTGATCCATCCGAAAGAGATCGAACGGGAAGCAGGCAAGCTCAATATCTCGCTGCGGACAGGGTGCCATTGCAATCCTGGCGCCGGAGAAACCGCGCTCCACATTACTGGGGATCAGATGGCGGAGCTCTTCAGAACGAATGAGAAAGAGCGTTTCGAACGGTTCCGCCTTGCGGCTGATGCCTTGAAGGAGGGAGCGGTGCGCGTATCCCTTGGCATTGTCTCGAACGTGGCAGACGTAGCCACCTTCCTTCGTTTCGCTGCGCGGTTCCAGAATTATTCGTCTGGACCCTGAGCTGCTCCTCGCGACCTACCCGCGCGAGGCTGCTCGGACCCATTCGTGGAATGGGACCTATGGGTCTCATGCTCCTGGGCTTCGACCACGGCAAGGGCTCCGAGCGTCAGAAGCGAGTGCGGGAACGTCCACGCTCGGTTGCACCGGGTGGACAGAGTGACTCGTCCCGAGCAGAACCGGTCCCAGCACATGGGCCTCGCCCAGCTGCGCCAGTACCTTGAATGCCGCGTTGGCTGCGTCGAGGTTCGCGAAGATGAGCACGTTGGCGTCGCGCACCTCGCTGAATAGGTAGCGCTCATCCGCGATCTCGGGCGAGAGCGCCGTATCCGCTTGCATCTCCCCGTCGACGACGATGTCGGGGCGGCGCTCCCGTACGATCGCTGTTGCCTGCCGCATTTTGTCGGCCGCGGGGTGCCGCACCGAGCCGAAGTTCGAAAAGGAGACCATTGCAACTCGCGGCTCCGCATCGAAGTCACGAACGAAATCAGCTGTCAAGATCGCGATCTCGGCAAATCAGCCGGGCTCGGATCTATGTTGACGAGGCCGGACTCCCGCAATGAAATAGAGGCGATTGCGCGCGACGACGAGGAAGACTCCGGCGACCGTGCTCACATCCGCCCGTGGCGTCGGACCAGCTGGAGTATCGGCCGTAGAACGCTCGGGTAGTCATTCGTCAAGCCGCACAGGTAGCAATCCGCCCCACCCATGCGCACCATCATTAGTCCGAAGACGACCGGATCGCGCGCCATGATGCGGGCACGCTCTCTTGTCACTCCTTTGCGGTGGCGAGCCGGTAGATCTTCTCCTCGGCAAGACCGTCAGCGACGGAGAGTCATGGGGATCGACGATCGCCGGCTCGAAGTCCAATCCCAGGTCCGCGATCGCCTCGCGGATCGTCTCGCGCGAACCCAGGAGAATTGGAGTAGCAATGCCTTCGCGCTCCAGCATCAGGGAAGCGCGAATGACCTTGGGGTGCGAGCCCTCAGGCAAGACCAGTCTCTTGGGATCCCGCTTGGCCTTCTCAACCACCGCGTGCACCGCGCGCCATCCGCGCCTCTCCATACCACGCAGGCGTTCGCGATACTCCTCGAGGTCGAGCTGCACCCGCGCCACGCCGCTGCGCATTGCTGCCTCGGCCACCGCCAGCGCGACGCATTCCAGCGCTCGGTAGTCATTGGGCTTGGGAATGATGTAATCACGCCCAAATGCCAAGCGATCCAGCCCATACGCACGCAATACTCTCTCTGGCACGATCTCTCGAGTGAGCTGGGCGAGTGCGTGAGCGGCGGCCAGTTTCATCTCGTCGTTGATCGCGGTTGCCCGCACATCCAGAGCTCCGCGAAACACGAAGGGGAAACCGAGCACGTTGTTCACCTGATTCGGGTAATCGGATCTCCCGGTGGCGACAATCGCATCGGGCCGCGTCTCTCTCGCCAGCTCATAGCGTATCTCGGGATCCGGATTGGCGAGCAGGAAGAGGATCGGATCGGGGGCCATCTCCCGAATCATCTCCGGCGTGATCGTGTCGGCCGCCGCAACGCCCAGAAGGAGGTCGGCTCCCTCGAGCGCGACCTCCAGGGAAACTGCCGGACCCGACTGCGCGAACCGCGCCTTGCGCTCGTTCATGTCGTCGCCGCGGCCCTGGACTACCATTCCGAGTCGATCGAACAGGACGATGTTCTGGCGCGGGACACCCAACGTCACATACATCTTCGCGCACGCGGTTCCGGCGGCTCCAGCGCCCACGATGACGACCTTGATCTGCGTTATGTCGCGCTGAGTGATCTCGAGCGCATTCAGAAGCGCGGCGCTCGAGATGATAGCCGTGCCGTGCTGGTCGTCGTGGAACACCGGGATCGGGAGCAGCTCTTGCAGCCTTTCCTCCACCTCGAAACAGATCGGCGCGGCGATGTCCTCGAGGTTGATTCCGCCGAATCCCGGAGCGATCATCTTCACTGCTGCGACGATCTCATCCGCCGTACGCGCATCCAGCTCGATATCGAAGACGTCGACGTCGGCGAGCTGCTTGAAGAGCAGCGCCTTGCCTTCCATCACGGGCTTGGCCGGGATCGCACCGCGATTGCCGAGTCCTAGAATCGCGCTCCCGTTCGACACGACCGCCACGAGGTTGCCCTTGGCGGTGTACTCGTAGGACAGTCTGTTGTCCTGGTCAAGGGCCTCGACTGCGTAGGCGACTCCCGGGCTGTACGCCAGGGTGAAGTCGCGCTGGGTCAGAAGCGGCTTGGTCGCCTGAACCTGCAGCTTTCCGGGACGGTCGCCCCGGTGGTACTCGAGGACTTCCTCTCGGGTGACCTTGTCCATCACGTCAGTATTACAGTCATTCGTAGCGCAGCACGCTCAGAGGCTTCTCCCCCGAGGCCGGCCAGGCCGTGATGAACGCTGCAGCCATGGCCAATCCGGTGCCGATGGCCAGCAGTCCGCCAATCACCACCCAGTCGAATCCGGAGGAGATCAGGAGGATCTGCTGGTCAACAAAGACCGTTGCAACCATCGCCAGCGCGGTGCCCGCGCCGGCGCCCAACAGTCCAACGACTGCGTTCTCGGTCAACAGTTCCTTCAGTACCATGCCCCTTTTCGCCCCGATGGCCTTCATGATGCCGATCTCACGGCGGCGCTCCATCATGGTCATCGCGACAGTATTGGCGATGATCACGGCTCCCGCGAAGAGACTCAACGCGGCGAGGATCTCCGGGAAGAGCGCGAACTTGTCGATCCACTGATTGAAGAAGTCGACGACCACGCTCATGTCGAGCACCTGAACGCCGGTCAGCGCCCGGTTGAGAGTATCGACGTCCCGGCTGATGTATTGGCTCTGGATATTCAGGTAGGTCGTAGTGTAATTCTCGACGTCGGCCGGATTGAGTGCACCTGTCTTCTGGAGGTAGCCGGTGTCGACAGTAGTGCCCGACAACCCCATGTTGAACGTGAGAACTTTGGCCACGGCCGTGACCTGGAATGTCAGGAGCTTTCCGTCCAGACGGTATTCCAGAATCGAGCCAACATGGATTCCGAATACCTTGGCCATCTCCGCGCTGACCATGACATGATTGGTGCCCGCATCTCTGGGACCGAGTGGCACGCCATGAGCTACCGGTGTTGTCAGCAGGCCGGTGCGCAGGTCGCGTCCGGTAATGCCGATCATCTGCCCCGATGCGAGGGACTGGTCAGTACCGGCGCCGGCCGCAGCTGAGGCTGCCAGCAGAGTGGCCGCTGGAAGGTAGTCCACGGCGAACAGCTTGGCGCGTCCTGAAAATCCAGCGTACTCGCGGCTGGTCACACCGGGCAAGCTGTTCACGACCCGGTGAAGAGCTGCAGTATCGGTCCGGTTGATCCCGTAGAAGACAAGCACATTGAAGCTGTTCTGTTGGGCTGCCGCCGAGCCGATTTCCGACTTCAGATTCTGCGCCATGATGGCGACCGACCCGATGGCCAGGATGCCGACGCACAGGGCCAGCAGTGTGGAGGCCATGCGGCGGCGCTGGCGGCCCAGGTTACGAAACGCCATCCGAAGCGTGAAGCTCCCCAGTCCAGGAAGCTTGCTCACGGCGAGGATTCCCCACGAGAACAACTCGGTCAGCAATCCGAACGCGATGAGCAGACCGAGTCCCAGCACCAGGCCCAGCACGAGATTTGTCACCGCGTCGCCAAATCCGACGAAGAACGCGGCGAGAACTCCCATGACGAGCGCCAGGGCGATCGTCATCGCGGCATTTCTCAACAGCACCGCCGCGCGGCCGGCAAGACTTCGGTACGCATGAGCCTGCTCGTCCCGCAGAGCGGCAATCGGCTTGACCTGGCTCTCGCGATACACGGGCAGCAATCCGAAAAGAACGGTACCAACCAGGGCGACGAGCATGCCGTTGACAATTGGCCCGGGACGAATCTGCCAGTCGAGTGTCGTCGTCGGCATGATTCCCTGCGTCACCTGGTTGACCGCCAGGCTCATCCCTATTCCAGCAAACACGCCCACGACTCCGCCGGCGAGTCCGAGAACGATCGTCCCGAGGGTAAAGGTACCGAGGACCTCGCCGCCCTTCATGCCGAGAGCCTTGAGTATTGCGATCTCCTTCGAACGGCGACGTGCCGCGACCAGCATGGTGTTGACGATGCCGATACCGCCGATCAGGAGCGCCAGTAACCCCATGATGGTGAGGAACTTATCGAGATTGTTGGCTGCGTCCTTGTTCTGTTTCTCCACATCAGCCGCGGTGTTGATCGAGTAGAGATTGCCGAGCGACGCCGTGAGCGCACTCTTGACCCTCGCGGCCTGCGCCGCATCACGCGTCTTGATGTAGATTCGGCTGGCAGCGCTGCCCTCGCTGAGGACGGCAGGCTGGATGCGACGATAGTCGACCATACCGAACCAGCTCAGCCCCACCGGATTGCCTGTGATGGCCAGAGCCGTGCTTGGCACGATTCCAGTCACGGTGTAGGCGTAAGAATGCGCGCGAATGGCAACCTGCACCCGGCTGCCGATGTGGAGACCGAGCTTGTCGAAGACCGCCTGGTTTACCACGATGTCATGCGGACTGGCCAGAACCGCGGAAAGCGGCATGTCGGCGGGCGTCGTGGTCGTGATGCGGTCGTAGAAGGGATATTTCGCAGGATCGATCCCGTTCACCATGGCGAAGGTGACTTTTGTGCGGTCGGCGCCCACCGGGCGAATCGCGGTCATCGTATCGATGAGCGGTGTGTAGTCGACGAAACTCCCTTGCCGTTTGAGTGCAGCGAAGCTCTGAAAGTCCTTCAGCGGCATGCCGCCGGCCGGGGCCGTGACCGACACGTCGGCGCGGTTGGACTTCTGGGCATTGCCGGTGATTGACGCGCGCAGGTTGGCACTGACCAGCTGCAAGGCGACGATCGCCGCCACTCCGGCGGCCACACAGAAAGTCGCGAATACTGCACGGCCGCCACTGCGCCGAAACGACCGGAACGCATAGTGCGAGTAGAAGAGGTAGCGTTTCATGGAGTGGCCCCGATCATTGCCGGCTCAACGCTCCGTACCCTCACGGACGTCCGTTCAGTGGTCAGCTCCCCATCGCGCATGTAGACGGTTCGATGGCACTTCTGGGCGATGGACGGATCGTGTGTCACGATGACAAAGCTCTTCCCGGTCTCCCGGTTCAGCGTGATGAGCAAATCCAACACCGCTGCCCCGTTCGTGGAATCGAGATTGCCGGTGGGTTCGTCGGCGAAAATAACAGCCGGATCATTGACGAGTGCGCGGGCGATCGCCACACGCTGCTGCTCGCCGCCGGAGAGCTCCGCGGGTCGGTGTTTCCGTCGCTCGGTCAGTCCGACGCTAGCCAGAACCTCTCTCGCGCGTTTGCCCGGATGAAAATGGGATTCTCGGTTGAGCTGGACCGGAAGCTCGACGTTTTCCTCGGCCGATAGTGTCGCGATCAGGTTGAAAGTCTGGAAGACGTAGCCAATCTCGCGGTTGCGGACGGAGGCCAGCTTGCTCTCACTAAGATGTGTGATCTCGCGTCCATTGATGAACACCTGCCCATCGGTGGGCGTGTCCAGTCCGCTGAGAATCCCCAGTAAGCGTGCTCTTTCCCGAGCCGGACGGGCCCATGATGGCAAGCATTTCACCGGGTTCCACTCGCAGACTGACTCCTCGCAACACGGCGAGCAGAGTCTCGCCCGCGCCGAACTCCTTCGTTATCTGTCGCGCCTCGATGACCGGGGGTGCACCGGCCGATTTTCCCACGGGCGCGGTTTCATCCAAGATGTTCATCATAGATCCTCCATGCGCTGGCGACCCACGCGCCAAAATAACCTCACTGTTCATCAGGAAGCTCGGGCAGCCATCCCTTCCCAGACACCGTACCCCTGGGCGCCACCGACTGCCATCGGCTGGGCACCCTACATTGCGGCTGGCGGGACTTGATATTCAGGAGCTCATCAGGTTCAAGATCACGTACGTGCGGCGACCGTACGCGACGCCCCCCAACTTCTACGCCACGCGCTGCGACGCGCAGGAGAAGCGGTCCGGATCACCTGCAACGTAAGCCACGGCACGGCCGCGGTGGATCGGGTGCCGCGCCGCCACCTACACGAGCCGGAAAATAGGGCCGGGAGCCGATTGACACCCTTCGGCGACGAGTCCAGGCTGAGGAGAAGAATGTCGGGCAATCAGCCCATGGCCACCTTCCGGCTTCCCCGGTTCTCGCCTTCGCGCGAATCATGCCGGGAACACAAGGGAGAACGTATACACGACAGTGCCTCGACGCAGCGTCCTGGCAACCGTAGACGTGGTATCGGCACGAACCGACATGAGATTCACCAACAGTCATCCACGCATTAAGGTTGTTTCGCCGGAGCGGATTCACACCGCCTTTCGATCCCGCTGCAGAAACACGACCGGCTCGAGCTGCTCAGCCAGCTACCGGGTCGAGCACAGCTCGGCGCGAGGCCCCTATAAGGGCGGCATCCGCTATCACCCGGCGGTGAATCTTGAGGAAGTGAAGGCGCTGGCCGCCTGGATGAGTATCAAGACAGCCGTCGTGGACATACCGCTGGGCGGCGCGAAAGGCGGGATCACGGTCGATCCGCATGCTCTCTCCACCGACGAACTCGACGGCTCGACGCGCGCCTATACGGAACGAATCTGGCGAGACATCGGACCGCGCGTCGATATTCCAGCGCCCGACGTCAATACCAACTCGCGAACCATGGACTGGCTTGCCGACGAGTACGGCCGCTTGAGCGGAACCCACTCCCCCGCCGTCACGACGGGCAAGAGCATCAGCCATGGCGGCTCGCAAGGCCGAGATACCGCCACGGCCCAGGGCGGATTCGACGTCCTGAACGGGGTGTTGCGCGACACTGGAGAATCGCTCAAAGGCAAGCGCGTGGCCATCCAGGGGTTCGGCAATGCCGGGCAAACGCGGCCGACCGGCCACGGCGGCGGGAGCGACGGTGGTTGCCGCCTGGATTCAACAGCGGCCATCGCGGACGATAGAGGTCTGCCGGTGCAACGGCTCGCCCATTTCAAAGCAGAAGGCGGGCGATTCGCCGATCTCGCGCAGGGACCCGTCCGGATTGAGCCGACGAGGTTCTGACCTACGATGCCGACATACTCATCCCGGCGGCGCTGGAGGGCCAGATCACCGAACAGAACGCCGGTGACATTGCCGG
>CAVULO010000011.1:0-508737 GCA_963742345.1 uncultured Alphaproteobacteria bacterium | reverse complement strand
GTGATCGCAGCTATGCGCAGACCGCCGCGCGCGCGGCAAAACGGTTGGTGCGGAAGGAGTAGTGATGTCCGCTTTTGGCACAAAGCAGACATGAGGTATTGCACTGCAAATGTCTGCTTTTGACCCAAAGCGGACATCGGGTCGTCCCTTACCGGGCCTCTTTTAACCCGCTACCATGCCTTGTCCTAAGGCTCGGGGGACCCGATGAGACGGCGTGATTTCATATCGCTTTTGAGCGCAGCGGTGGTCGTGTGGCCACTCGCCGGACGCGCGCAACAGCCGACGATGTCGGTGATCGGGTTTTTGAACAGCGGGTCACCGGGTCCGTATCAGCATTTGGTGGCGGGGTTCCGACAGGGCCTGAAAGAAACCGGCTATGTCGAGGGCCAGAACGTTGTAATCGAATACCGGTGGGCAGAGGGTCAGCACGATCGACTACCGGGGATGGCGGCTGATCTGGTCCGTCGCCGAGTGAATGTAATTGCCGCGATGACTACTCCTGCGGCATTGGCGGCAGGTGCAGCAGCCACGACAATTCCCGTTGTCTTCGATACGGCCGGTGACCCGGTCAGGCTCGGCCTCGTGGTCAGCCTGAACCGGCCCGGTCGGAACGTCACCGGCATCACCCAGTTGGGTTCCGAATTGATAGCGAAACGATTGGGGCTGCTGCGCGATTTGATACCCACAGCCACCATTGTCGGGTTGCTTGTAAACCCGACCGACCCAAGAACGAAGACCCAAATAAAGGACGTGCAAGAGGCGGCTCGCGCGCTCGGATTGCAAATCCATGTTTTGAATGCCACCACGGAGGGGGAAATCAACTCAGCGTTTGCAAAATTGGCCGAACTCCGAGCAGGCGCTCTCATCGTCGGAACTGGCGAGCTCTTCAATAGCCGGCCCGAACAACTCGTAAGGTTGGCAGCACTACAGGCACTGCCTGCGATTTATCAGGCCCGCGAGTTCGCCGCGGCTGGCGGTCTCATGAGCTACGGAGCGAGCCGGACCGATGCTTATCGGCAAGCCGGCGTCTATACCGGCCGGGTTCTCAAAGGCGAAAAGCCCGCCGACTTGCCGGTCGTGCAGTCAATTAAGTTCGAATTGGTCCTTAACCTAAAGACTGCAAAGGCGCTCGGCCTAACGATTCCGCCGAGCCTGACTTCATAGTGGACGAAGTGATCGAGTACGATCGCACGATGTCCGCTATTGGGGTAACAGCGGACATCAAGATCCGACGCTGTCATGTCCGCTTATGACCTAAAGCATTTCGTTAGGTGGTTTGCATTTCGCCTGTAACGCATTGATTGCTAATGGCATCAAATAGACATAGTTTGCACTTAAGCGTCTGAGATAGAAGCAAAAAGACGTGACTCTTAATCAGCGGGTCCAAGGTTCGAGTCCTTGTGCGCCCACCAATAAACTCAACAACTTCGGGGGCTTGCCGCGGGTCGTGGTTTTCGCGCGGTATTAAAACCGGTCGTTATTGAGAGTTATAAAGTTTTTTGCGTCAGTTAATCGCGTCATCTTCGGTGAAATTCGAACAAAGGAGTTTCGCGTGAATATCAAGAAGCCCGTTCTTGGAATGAAAGAGCCAATAGTTCATGATCATGAGAACAACGGTACGGCGAAACCCAAAAACCTGTCAGCCAACAGGATTCCATCCGAGGGCTTTGTTCTCGAGATCGATGGAAAGTTCAAATCGGAATTCGAGACCGCAGAAGCGGCAATGAAGGCAGCCTTGGAGCTCAAGAAAAAATATCCACCAATCCAGGTCAATGTGTACGACGCGAAAGAGCATACGCGTACACTGGTCGACCTAACTGAGAAACCGGCTGTTTCAGTTTAGCCTTGCCTGGTGTCAGACCAACAGCCTGCGAAAGCTCAAGTGTCACAATGAGGCTTTTACCGCCTTCGATGCGATTGCGTCGCGAAACACGGTGTCGCTGCCCCTTATCGGGTCTTGCGACGACTGCTTAGACCAGTTCCCAACCCTTCAAAAGCATGCTGCAATAGGCTTGAATATTCGGCGCGTTTTGTCGGGGGGCAAGGAGAGAACGCGGGGGGATTTGGGCCAAAGCAGCCAAGGAAGCCGGCCGGCGAGAGCGCCCGGCTGGGTCTGTCGATTGGTCACGACATTGTCGTCAAGCAACACGGCGGAGCTATTGAGGTCGACCCCAGGCCCGGCGAGTTTACGGAGTTTCGGATTATCCCTCCGCGCAATGCCGCGACAACAGGCAAAACAGGAGTTACCTTGTGAGCCTTCTCATACTTGTCGTTGATGATGAGCCGGATGTCGAACTGCTGTTTCGCCAGCAATTTCGTCGAGATCTCCGCGCCGGCCGATTTGCCATGGAATTTGTCCTGTCTGCCTCGGCAGCACTGCAATGCATCACCGATGCGGCTACGGCCTCGCTCATTCTCATCCTGTCTGACATCAACATGCCGGGCATGAGCGGTCTTGAACTCCTCCCAAAAGCGAAGGCTGTCCGACCGGACGTTCCGGTCATTATGATCACGGCCTACGGCGATGCAGATACCAAACGAAAAGCATTGGAGAGCGGCGCCGAAGCTCTCTTTACGAAGCCAATCGATTTTTTAATGCTTCGCAACGAGATTGACATGCGGGTTGAACGCGCTGCATGACCGCACAAATCCTAGTCGTTGACGACGAGCCGGACCTGGAGGCACTCGTCCTCCAGAAGTTCCGTCACCAAATTCGGGAAGGAGCAATCAATTTCCTGTTCGCGCACGATGGTGTTGAAGCATTGGCGGCGTTGAAAGCGCACGGCGCCATTGACCTCGTCGTCACTGACATCAATATGCCGAGGATGGACGGGCTGTCGCTCTTGCAAAAGCTCCAGGAGAGTGAGGAGCGCATATCGACCATTATTGTTTCAGCCTATGGCGACATGACCAACATCCGCACCGCGATGAATCGTGGCGCCTTTGACTTCGTGACCAAGCCTATCGATTTCCTTGACCTGGAAAAGACAATCGCCAAAACCATTCGCCACATCGGATTTTTACGGGAGGCGGGTGAGCGACAGGCGGCGGCGGAACGAGCCTATGCTTCACTTTCGCGGTACTTTTCGCCAAATATTGCCCAGAGTTTGGCCAACGACACGGACTCGGTCGATCTGGGTGGGCAACGCCGTGAGATTGCATCGCTCTTTACCGACATCGAGAGCTTCACCGCACTCGTAGAGACGCTGGAACCGACTGTTCTTGGGCCACTTCTCAACGACTACCTCACAGGCATGACCGATATCGTATTTGCTCAAGATGGTACGGTCGCCAAGATCGTTGGAGATGCCTTGCATGTTCTGTTCGGGGCGCCAGGAGAGCAGCTAGACCATGCCGCTCGCGCCGTAGCCTGCGCATTGTCACTGGACGAATTTGCTCAGTCGTTCCGCGAACGCTGCCAAAAAAAGGGTATCGCGTTAGGGGTAACGCGTATTGGAGTCCATGCGGGAACAGCAATAGTCGGAAATTTCGGAGGGGGCCGGTTCTTCGACTATACCGCGTACGGCGACACCATTAACGTGGCAGCGCGGCTCGAAACCGCCAACAAGCAACTCGGCACCCGCATTTGTGTAAGCACGGCCGTTGCAAAAGCGGTGCAGGATTTTCGGGGGCGGCCGATCGGTGACCTTCTGCTCAGAGGTAGGGTTGAGGCAATGCGTGCCTTCGAACCACTTACCCCAGAAAAATTTAATGATGCCGCCACAAAAAGTTATCTTAACGCGTTTTCCCAGTTAGAAGCCGCCGACCCGGGCGCAATTGCCGCCTTCGCAGCTCACGTGGGCAAGCACCCTGAGGACCAACTTGCGGCCTTCCACCTCAGGCGGCTCCTGAATGGGGCGACCGGGACGCGACTTACGATGGACTAGCGCTGCATAAGGGGCCCGCTGCAGCGGAATCGCGCTTGGCTGGAAAATCGTTGGTTATGTGACCCTCGTCACAGTCAGGTTTCGGCCACCGTCCTATATTGCGAGCATGAAATTCGATGACTGGAGGCACCCATGTCAGTCACCTTTATGAACTGGACTAGCCGGGTCGCTATCGCGGGGCGCGTCGCGGAATGGCGCCGCCAGTCCTACAGCTCGAACGAATTGATGATCGCAGGCGATTATCACCTGCCGTTCGGCAGGACCGAAGCCCGAACGGAAGCTTTGAAGTGGCTCTAGCAGGCTTAAGTAGGGCCACCTCGTAACCGTAAACTGTGCGCTAGAAAGGATTGATATCATGACTGACAAGACCATCGGACTCGACCGGAACGAAGAAGACCTCCTCATCGGCGGAATCTCCGATGAGGTGCTAGAGATCGCGGCCGGCACGTCGAAGGAGAAGGCGAACTTCACCCTTGGCTCATGCAGCGGTCTGTCCGTGTGCGACGGCTGATCGGCTCGCTTGAAGGTGTCCGCTTCCTAAAATTTTATCCTAGTTGCTGGCTAATGAGGTCTCCGGCGAATGCCGGAGACCTTTGTTTGTTTGTGAGCCACTTTTCCATCGTTTTGGTCGGGTTGGGCCCAACGCAGCCCCTGTTTTTGGCACTTTCCCCAGATCAAGCCACGGCGCGACGCCCTGTGCCACCCGGCCCCTTCCAGTGTGCTAGTTTGAACGGGTACGATGGCTTCCCGAGCCTGGGGGAACGCATGCGGCGGCGGGAATTTCTGGATTTACGGGTGGGGCGGTGTTCTGGCCGGTTGCGTACTTCGTGCGCGCCGACGAGGTGATCGAATGACGGAAAGCACCGCGACGGGCCAGGCCGACATACCGGGTCGCCCAAAAATCCGTAGCCGCCTCTTCCTGAAATATGCCGGACTGTTCGTCGCCGTAGTTTGTGTGGCTCTGGTCACCAATGGACTTTTTGAAATATGGGTTTCCTATCGACAGCATAGAGACGCATTGATCCAGGTGCAGCACGAGCAGGCGGAATTGGCTGCGACCAAGATCGGACAGTTCATCAAGGAAATCGAAAGTCAGGTCGGCTGGACGACGCAATTGCTCTGGTCCGTCGAGACCATCGAACAGCGTCGTTTCGATGCGCTGCGGTTATTGCGTCAGGTTCCGGCGATTACCGAGCTTTCGCAGGTGGACGCAAGTGGCAAGGAGCAACTACGTGTGTCTCGGCTGGCCATGGATGTTGTGGGCAGCGGCCTTGATTTGTCGAAAGAGCCCAAATTCGCTGAGGCCGTGAAAAACAAGGTCTATTACGGCCCGGTCTATTTTCGCCGCGAATCCGAGCCGTACATGACGTTGTCGCTCGCCGGTACACGGCGCGATGCCGGTGTGAGTATCGCGGAAGTCAATCTCAAACTGATTTGGGACGTGGTCTCGAAGATCAAGGTTGGCGAACACGGCCAGGCTTATGTTGTGGATGCGCGAGGACGCCTGATCGCCCACCCGGACATCAGTTTGGTCCTGCGCAATACGGACATGACACGTCTTGCCCAGGTTCAGGCGGCCCAACACGGGGCAACCGGTGCTCCGGCGGACGAAAACCAGACTGCAACCGACATACAGGGCCGGCGCGTCCTAACGGCCTTTGCGCCGGTTGCCCCCCTCGGCTGGACGGTGTTTGTCGAGCTGCCGGTAGATGAGGCGTACCAGCCGCTCATCGCCTCCATGCAGCGATCACTGCTGGTATTGTTTGGCGCGCTTTGTCTGGCGGCGCTCGCCGGCGTATTCCTTGCGCGCAGAATGGTTGTGCCAATCCAGGCGTTGCGGGCCGGAGCCGCACGACTCGGTGGCGGTGATCTATCGCAACGTATTTCCGTTAATACTGGCGACGAACTTGAGGCACTCGCCGATCAGTTCAACGATATGGCCGGCCGTTTGGAAGAATCCTATACCGGCCTTGAAAAAAAGGTCGAGGTGCGCACGCAAGCCCTGAGCGAGGCGCTGGAACAGCAGACGGCGACATCGGAAGTATTGAAAGTCATTTCAAGTTCGCCAGGCGAATTACAGCCGGTATTCGAGGCGATGTTGGCTAACGCGGTACGCATCTGCGATGCCAGCTTTGGAGTTCTGTTTCGTATCGAAGACGGCGCTATGCATGCAGCCGCGATGTATGGTGTACCCCCGGCATTTGCTGACTTTTGGCAACGCGGCCCTCAGCGGCCCGGTCCACGAACTGCCTTTGGTCGGGTCGTCGAAACTAGGCAGACGGTCCATATCGCTGACGTTAAAGCGGAGCCCGCTTATGTCGACGGCGAGGCGGTCTTTTCCGCTGCCGTTGATCTCGGAGGCTTCCGCACACTTGTAAACGTGCCAATGCTCAAGGAGAACGAGCTGATCGGCATTATTGCCATCTACCGACAGGAAGTGCGGCCCTTCACCGAAAAACAAATCGAATTGGTGACAAATTTTGCAGCGCAGGCCGTCATTGCCATTGAGAACACACGACTGCTCCATGAACTTCAGGCGCGCACTGGGGAACTTGCGCAATCTGTTGGCGAGTTACGCGCGCTCGGCGAAGTTACTCAGGCGGTGAATTCGACGGTCGATCTTGAAACCGTCCTGACCACCATTGTGGCGAAGGCGACCCAGCTCTCGAGCACGGAGGCCGGAGCGATCTATGTGTTCGACAATTCCAACCAGGAATTCCGGCTGCGGGCGACCTACGGATTGGAAGAAAACGCAGTCGCCGAGCTCAGGGGCCGTCATATCCGGATCGGTGAGGGCGCGATCGGTGACGCTGCCGTACGGCGTATCCCGCTCCAGATCCCAGACATTCAAAACGATCCATCCAGCACCATCGATATCATTGTTCGCGCTGGCTTCCGCGCGCTGCTGATAGTACCGCTTCTCGGCGCCGACCAGATCGTCGGCGCGCTCGTTGTCCGGCGCAGGCAGCCCGGTGAGTTTTCCAAGAGCGCAATCGAGCTACTGCAAACCTTTGGCGCGCAATCCGTCTTGGCGATACAGAACGCAAGACTTTTTGAAAGCGTCGAGGCGCGTACGCGCGAGCTGGCGAGTTCGCTCGACGATTTGCGCACCGCCCAGGATCGCCTGGTTCAGACAGAGAAACTCGCTTCGCTCGGACAGCTGACCGCCGGTATTGCACACGAGATCAAGAACCCGCTCAATTTCGTCAACAATTTTTCGTCCGTCTCCGTCGAACTGATCGACGAATTGCGCCAGGCGCTGGATGCAGCCAAGCTCGACAGCAAGCTGCAAGTTGAAATTGGCGAGATTGCGGACATGCTTCAGGGCAATCTCGACAAGGTCGTGCAGCACGGCAAACGTGCGGATTCGATCGTCAAGAACATGTTGTTGCATTCGCGTCAGGGCTCCGGAGAGCACCGGCCCATGGACATCAATGGCATCGTCGAGGAGAGCCTCAATCTCGCCTATCACGGAGCCCGCGCTGAAAAGCAGGGCTTTAACATCACCCTGAAAAAATCCTTTGATCCGCGTGCAGGTGAGGTCGATCTTTTCCCGCAGGAGATTACGCGTGTTCTGCTCAATCTAATTTCGAATGGGTTCTATGCGGCGACGAAGCGTAAAACGGAAGAAAACGGCAGCGACTATGAGCCAATCCTTGCTGCCGTGACGAAGGATCTCGGGGATCGTGTTGAAATCAGGATCCGCGACAACGGCACCGGCATTCCACCCGAGGTCAAGGAGCGGATGTTCAATCCGTTCTTCACGACGAAGCCCGCCGGGGAGGGTACGGGGCTGGGTCTATCGATAAGCCATGACATCATCGTCAAGCAACATTGCGGGTCTATTGAAGTCGATACGCAGCCGGGTGAATTCACGGAATTCAAGATCATTCTGCCGCGTAGTGCAGCATCGCTTGGGGCAGCCGGAGGACGCGCGTGAATCTTCTTATTCTTGTGGTCGACGATGAACCTGACGTCGAGGTGTTGTTTCGCCAGCAATTCCGGCACGATCTCCGATCGGGCCGATTTACGATGGAATTTGCACAATCTGCCCCCGCGGCACTGCAATGCATCAGCGGTGCCGGTGCTGCCTCGCTTATCTTGATTTTGTCCGACATCAATATGCCGGGGATGAGCGGCCTTGAACTGTTGCCCAAAGCAAAGGCCCTGCGGCCTGATGTTCCAATTATCATGATCACTGCTTACGGCGATGCCGATACGAAGCGTAAGGCGCTCGAAAGCGGCGCTGAGGCACTTCTGACCAAGCCAATCGATTTCGGGGCCCTGCGCAGCGAAATCGATACTCGGGTTGAACGCCCGGTATGACCGCGCGACGATTGAATGGTGCTGCGACTTCTTTGTGCGCTTAACGGCCCTGATAGGCCGGGGTATACACAATCAGTCCATCGAGCGCCTCGGTCACCTTGATTTGGCAAGATAGTCGTGACGTTGGTTTCACCTCGAATGCGGTGTCGAGCATCTCTTCTTCTTCCGCCGAAGGTGGACCGACAACAGCACTCCAGGCATCGTCCACATGTACCAGACAGGTGGCGCAGGTGCAGCTCCCGCCGCATTCGGCGACGATGCTAGCTACGTCATTGCGCAGCGCGGTCTCCATCACCGTCGAGCCGAGTTCCGCCTCGACGGTATGTCGGATTCCATCGTGTTCGATGTAGGTAATTTTCGGCATGCCCGTTACTCAGTCAATTCTCGTACTGAAAATAATTTGGTGGATGTGAACCACAATCCCCTCAGTCCCGCGCACGTGGGCACGAACGGGAGGTTAACCGAAATGGAAATCACGCGACGCCGAGTTTCTTCTGCAGACTGGTAGACGAGGTGGTGTACTGGAACACCAATTTCTTCTCCGGATAGACGTAGCGGTGTGCCTTCTGCGCCATCAATGCGGCCTCGTGGAAGCCGGAGAGGATCAGCTTGAGCTTGCCCGGATAGGTGTTGATGTCGCCAATTGCGAATAGTCCAGGGATGCTGGTCTCGAATGTGCCGGTATCGGCCGGGATCAGCTCGTCCTCCATTTTCAGGCCCCAGTCCGCAACCGGCCCGAGCTTCATGGTGAGACCAAAGAATGGAAGCATGCAATCGACCTCGATGCGCGCGAGCGCGCCGTCATTGGCCTTGATGGAGCAGGCGTTGAGCACGCCGTCGGCGCCCTCCAGCGCCGTCACCTGGCCGATCTTCAAATCCATGCCACCGGCAGCGACCAGCGCGCGCATCTTGTTGACGCTGTCGGGCGCGCCGCGGAATTCGTCGCGCCGGTGCACGAGCGTCAAACGTTTGGCGATCGGCTGCAAGTTGAGGGTCCAGTCCAGTGCGGAATCGCCACCGCCGACAACCAGCAGGCGTTTGCCGCGGAATGCATCCATCTTGCGCACCGCATAGAACACCGATTTCTCCTCGTAAGGCTCGATGCCCTGGATTGGCGGGCGTTTGGGCTGGAACGAGCCGCCGCCGGCCGCGATCACCACGCATTTCGCCTCGAACGTCTTGCCCCCGTCAGTTCGCAGACGGAAAAGCGGTTCGCCGATCTTTTCCAGCGTGGTCACCATCTCGTTGAGATGGAAAGCGGGGTGAAATGGCTTGATCTGCTGCATCAGTGCGTCGGTCAGACCATGGCCGGTAATGATCGGAATGCCGGGAATGTCGTAGATCGGCTTTTCCGGATAAAGCTCGGCGCATTGGCCGCCGACCTTGTCAAGAATATCGACCAGGTGCGCCTTGATATCGAGGAGGCCAAGTTCGAACACCGCGAACAGGCCAACCGGACCTGCACCGATGATCAGAACATCGGTCTTGATCGTTTCGCTCATCCTTCTCATCCCGGCAACGGCCGGCTCCTTACTGAAATTGTCATGCTGACCGACGCGTGATGCGATTATCGGGAACTTCGATGAGGCGCAACAGTTCCGCCAAATTCTGCTCCGGCGTCTGGCCGGTCGTGGTGAGGGCAACCTCTGCTTTTGCGTAGAGCGGCTCGCGGCTCCTGAGAATTGAGATCAGATCGTCCATGGCCCGGGCGCTATTCGCCATCGGTCGCATGTCGCCCTGCGCCATCACGCGCTTCATGTGTTCTTCCGGTTCGGCGCGCACCCAGACCGTGAAGCACGAGGCAAGCAACAATTCGAGCGTGCCCGGCTCGGTGACGATACTCCCGCTGGTGGCGATCACAAAATTCCGGTGCTGGCGCAGCACGTCGTCCAACGCTTCGCGCTCGGCACGGCGGAAAGTCTCCTGGCCGAACATGTCGAAGATCTCACTGAGTGTGGCGCCACTGCGCCGCTCGATTTCGCGGTCAAGCTCGATAAAAGGAACGTCAAGCCGTTCGGCCAACAGGCGGCCGAGCGTGGACTTTCCGCCACCGCGCAGTCCGATGAGCGCGATACGCCGCCGTCGAACGTCTTCCGATGGCTTGCTAAAACGTTCCAGCAGGAGGTCGCGAGCTTCGGCGAGAGCTGATGGGGACAGCCGCTCGAGGAATTGCGACAACAGCACAAGTTCGAGCGCGGGCTCGGCACCTTCGTGCACGAGTTGGGTGACCGGCAGTCCCAGGGCACGGGTGATCCTCCGTAGCAGGACAATCGAACCGTTGCCCAGGCCGGCCTCGAGCTGCGCCAGATAGCGTTCGGACACTTTGGCGTGCCGGGCCAGCGCTTTTCGAGTCATGCCCCGCTGATTACGTAATGTGCGCACCCGTTCGCCGAGCCGCCGCAGGTAGGCGTCGGTGTCGCGGCCGGTAGCGGGCTTGGGGCGGGCGTTTTTCATCGCTTACCCGGTAACATGCATTATATTGCTAATCAATAGTGGGGACCAGGAGCCAGCTCGCTTAGGGCCGGTTGTAGGGGACGGGCCACGGTGATACTAGTATGCAAAATAATGCATCGAGGGAGGTTGCGGCGGGGCGCTTTGCCCGGAGCCGCCTGACGCCATGCAGACAATCGATTACCAGACCGACCCCTCGCGCTACCGCCACTGGCGCATCGAGTGCGACGGCGACATCGCCTATTTGATCATGGATGTCGACCAAGCCGGGGGCCTTGGCGACTACGAGCTCAAGCTCAACTCGTATGACCTCGGCGTCGATATCGAACTGAACGACGCGGTGCAGCGCCTGCGCTTCGAGCATCCGGAGGTGCGCTGTGTTGTCATCAAGTCGGGCAAGGAAAATGTGTTCTGTGCGGGCGCCAATATCCGTATGCTCGGCAAGTCGACGCACGGCGCGAAAGTAAACTTCTGCAAGTTTACCAACGAGACGCGGCTCGCGATCGAAGATGCGTCGGAAAATTCAAAACAAATTTATGTTTGCGCCATCAATGGCAACGCCGCCGGTGGCGGCTACGAGCTGGCGCTCGCTGCCGATCACATCATGCTCGTCGACGACCGCCGCTCGGCGGTAGCGCTGCCGGAGACACCCCTGCTCGCGGTCCTTCCGGGCACAGGCGGGCTCACGCGCGTCACCGACAAGCGCAAGGTGCGGCGCGACCGCGCCGACGTCTTCTGCTCGATTGAAGAAGGAATCCGCGGGACCAAAGCCGTGGAATGGCGTTTGGTTGACGAGGTGGTTCCCAATTCGAAATGGAAAGATGCCGTGGCAGCGCGCGCCAAGGCGGTTGCCGCGCGATCAGATCGGCCGAAAGGTGCCAAAGGCATTTCGCTGACGCCGCTCGAGCGTAGGATCGAAGCCGACCGCGTATCCTATTCACATGTGGATGTGGAAATTGACCGCACCCGCGGACTCGCAACGGTCACAGTGCGGGGCCCGTCACGGGGCGCGCCGGCCTCGGTCGAAGCAGCGCATGCGCTCGGTGCCAAATTTTGGCCGCTCACCGTGGCACGCGAACTGGAAGACGCCATCCTTCATCTGCGCACCAATGAGGCCGCCATCGGCGTGCTGCTGTTACGCACCGACGGCAATGCCCAGGCAGTGCTCGAACACGACGGTTTCCTCGCCAAAGCCAATGGCGACTGGCTGATGCGCGAGATTCGTCACTATCTTAAACGAGTTCTCAAGCGCGTGGACGTGACGGCCAAAAGCCTGATCGCGCTGATCGAGCCCGGTTCATGCTTTGCCGGCACGCTGGCCGAACTCGCTTTTGCCGCCGACCGTTCACTCATGCTGACTGGCACCCGCGAGGGCGACAACCGCAAGCCCGCAGCGGTTACGTTGGGGGAGGCGAACTTCGGTTTCTATCCGATGGGCAATGGGCTCACACGCCTGGAGACGCGGTTCCTCGGCGAGCCGGACACTGTCGGGCGCGTCAAGGACAAGATCGGTGCAGCAATTGAAGGCGAGGAGGCCGCCGAATTGGGTCTCGTCACCGCTGCGTACGAGGATTTCGATTGGGATGACGAATTGCGGGTCATGCTCGAGGAGCGCACCAGTTTCTCCCCCGACGCCATGACCGGCATGGAAGCAAATCTTCGCTTCGCCGGCCCCGAGACCATGGAAACGAAGATTTTCGGGCGTCTGACCGCCTGGCAGAACTGGATCTTCCAGCGGCCTAACGCGATCGGCGAGCAGGGCGCGCTCAAGCTCTACGGCAGCGGCGTCTCGCCGACGTTCAATAAGGAAAGGGTGTAGTCATGAACATCGCTCAGGTCGACTACGACGGCTTGATCCCGAACAATGTCGCGCTCGGGCAGGACGTGCGCGTCAAGCGCGCGCTGGAGAAGTGGCACCCCGGTTATCTCAACTGGTGGAATGACATGGGGCCGGAAGGCTTCCAGGAGTCGCTCGTGTATCTGCGCACCGCGGTCAGCGTCGATCCGAAGGGCTGGGCGAAGTTCGATTATGTGCGCATGCCGGAATACCGCTGGGGTGTGCTGCTGGCACCGCAATTGGAAGGCCGCAAAGTCAATTTCGGCATGCACAAAGGCGAGGATGCCTGGCAGGAAGTGCCGGGCGAATATCGCGCCATGCTGCGCAGGCTCGTCGTGATCCAGGGCGACACCGAGCCGGCTTCGGTCGAGCAGCAGCGCTATCTCGGCAAGACCGCGCCCTCGCTCTACGACATGCGCAATCTGTTCCAGGTCAACGTCGAGGAAGGCCGTCATCTCTGGGCGATGGTCTATCTGCTACAGAAATATTTCGGCACCGACGGCCGCGAAGAGGCGGAAGCGTTGTTGCAGCGCCGCTCGGGCGATCCCGATACGCCGCGGATGTTAGGGGCCTTTAATGAGAAGACGCCGGACTGGCTGTCGTTCTTCATGTTCACCTTCTTCACCGACCGCGACGGCAAGATGCAACTCGAGGCGCTGGCGCAATCGGGTTTCGATCCGCTCTCGCGGACCTGCCGTTTCATGCTGACCGAAGAAGCGCACCACATGTTTGTGGGCGAGACCGGGGTCACCCGCGTCATTCAACGGACGTGTGAGGCGATGAAGGAAGCCGGCATCGCCGATCCGAACGAGATCGAGAAAGTGCGCAAGCTCGGCGTGATTGATCTTCCAACCATCCAGAAGAAGGCGAACCTGCACTTCTCGCTGACGCTCGATCTGTTCGGCAACGAGATCTCGACCAACGCCGCGAATGCTTTCCACGCCGGGCTGAAGGGGCGTTATCGCGAGGATCGGCTGAAGGACGATCATCAATTAGAGAGCGGCACCTATCCCGTGCTCCGCCTCGTCGACGGCCAGGTCCGGAACGAGGATTCGCCGGCTCTCGCGGCACTCAATATGCGGCTGCGCGACGATTATGTGAACGACTGCAACAACGGCGTCGGACGCTGGAACAAGGTGATCAGCGAGATCGGTATTCCGTTCCAGATCAAGCTGCCGCACGTCGCGTTCCACAGGCACATTGGCGAGTTTTCGCGCACCAACGCCGATGTCGATGGCAATATCCTCTCGCCTGCCGAGTGGACGAAGCGGAGGACCGATTTTTTGCCCTCGGCGGCGGACAAGGACTTCATCGAGAGCCTGATGCGGCCGCAGATGGAGCCGGGAAAATTCGCCAGCTGGATCGCCGCGCCCAAAGTCGGCATTGACAACAAGCCGGGCGATTTCGAATACGTGAAGATCGCGTAAGGCGTTTGGGACCTCTCTCCGTTATCCTGAGGTGCGCGCGCTTGCGTCTCGAAGGATGACGGTTTGAGTGGTGCCGCGGCTCAGCGTCCCGCAGCCCGCACATCCTCTTCCCGCAACTTGAACCGCTGCAGCTTCCCCGTCGCGGTGCGCGGCAGGTTGCTGCGCAACTCGATCCAGCGGGGAAACTTCCATGGCCCCGCTTTATCCTTCACGTGAACCTTAAGCGTTTCCAGCAATACGTCATCGGCTTTAAAACCGTTCTTCAACACGATGAAAGCCTTCGGCTTGATGAGCCCGTCGGCATCTTCCTTGCCGATGACGGCGGCCTCCAACACGGCTTCGTGCGAGACCAGTGCCGCCTCCACATCGAACGGCGACACCCACATGCCGCTCACCTTGAACATGTCGTCGGTGCGTCCGCAGTAATAGTAATAGCCGTCGGCATCGCGTCGGTACTTGTCGCCGGTGTGGGTCCACTCGCCGGCAAAGGTACGCCGGCTTTTGGCCCGCTGGTTCCAGTAGCCTTCACCAGCCGAGGGCCCGCGCACGATCAGCTCCCCGATCTCGTCGGTGCCGAGGTCACGGCCCGTCTCGTCAACGATGCGCGCGTCGTAACCGGGCACGGGCTTGCCGGTCGAGCCATAGCGAATGTCGTCCGGCCGGTTGCTCAGGAAGGTGTTGAGCATTTCGGTGGAGCCGAGTCCGTCGAGCACATCGACGCCCACCGTGTCGCGCCAGCGCTCGCCGATATGCGTCGGCAGGGCCTCGCCTGCCGAAACGCAGAGACGCAGCCGATCGGAGCCGGCGCCCTTGCAGATCTCGTGATGCGAAAGAAGTGCCGTGTAAAGCGATGGCACGCCGTAGAAAATCGTCGGCCGGTGGCGCCGCATCATCTCGAATACGCCTTCCGGCGAGGGGCGGTGCGGCCACAGCGCGGCGGTGGCTCCGACCGACAGGGGGAAGGTCATGGCATTGCCGAGTCCATAAGCGAAGAACAGCTTGGAGGCGGAATGCACAACGTCGTCCTCCCGGATGCCGAGGACGCCCTGGCCGAACAGCTTCGCGGTCGCCATCAGGTTGGAGTGGACGTGTTTGACGCCCTTGGGGTCTCCGGTCGAGCCCGAGGTATACATCCAGAACGCGACTTCGTCGGACAAAGTGTCGGCGGTGAAGGGCGCGCCATCGGCGTCGGCGATGATGTCATCGAACGCATGCACCCTGCCGCCGTGGAATCCGGCCATGTCGTTGGTGGCGCCGACAATGATAACGGTCTTCAATCGCGGCAGCTTGTTGATCACCGGCCAGATTGTCTGCGCGAGCGGCGCCGCGACGACCAGCGCGGTCGCGCGGCAGTCGGCGAGGATATAGGTGTATTGCGGTATCGGGAGATAAGTATTGAGAGGAATCGCGACGCTGCCGGCGCGAAGCGTGCCCCAGAACGCCACCGGATAGTCGACCGTATCATTAAGCAGCAGTGCGACGCGCTGCTCGTGCTCCACGCCCAGCTCGCGCAGCGCATTGGCGAAACGATTGCTGCGCGCCTGCAAGCCGTCATAGGTGAGTGAGCGGTCGGGGTCGATGAAGGCGATTTTGTTGCCGAGGCCGCGTGCCACGTTAGCGTCGACAAAATCGCTTACGGCATTGTAGGGGCGGCGCTCGCTGAAATCGTCGGACAAGGCCATCGTCCCTCTGCCCATCAGCCTTCGAACAATCGCGACAATAAACGTCGCGCCAGCACACCGGCGACGCGCCGGCGGTAATGGCCGGGCGTGAACGTGGTCTTCATCGGCATGATCTGGTCACGCACCAGCGCATCGAGGCCTTTGAACACGCGCTCATCGAGGGGGCCGCCGCAGAGTTCGGCGGTGCCAGTGAGCAGCACCGGGCGCGGATTGGTGCCGGTGAGTGCGATCCGGAGGTCGATGAGTGTGTTGCCTTCGCGTTTGAGCGCCACTGCGGTACCTGCGACGGGGTATTCGATCGAGCGGCGAATGCGGATCTTGTCGTAGGCCGAGCGCAGCCCGGGTGTGTTTTTCGCGCGCACCGCGGTGACGATCTCGCCGGGGCGCAGCGACAGATAGAACTTTCCGTCGCCCTGGGTCTCGGTGACCGGCACATCCTGGCGGGCAAAACCGATATAGAGCTTGTCGAGCGGTATCGTACGGCGGCCCTGCGGGCCCGCGATGTCGACCTCGGCGCCAAGCGTGAGCAGCGCTGGCGCGAGGTCGCCGCTGAAGGTTGCGAAGCAGACACCGCGGCTTTTCGGCGCGACGTGACAGATGGTTCCGGTGGTCTTCAGGCAATGATCGTTGGCGTCGCGCCACCATTCGCTCTGATTGTAAAAGATGCAGCGCGTGTCGAGGCAGAGATTGCCGCCGACCGTGCCCATGTTGCGGTGAGTGGGGCCGGCGATGTGTGCGGCGGCCTGGGCCAGCACCGGATAATGTTTGTTGACGCCCGGGTGTTCGGCAAGTTCGCTTAACCGCACCGATGCGCCTATTTCCAGGCTTTTTTCGTCGGCCACGATCGCGTGCAATTCCTGCACCCGATTCATGTCGATCAGCACCGGCGGCGCCACGATGCCGCGGCGGATATTCACGACCAAGTCTGTACCGCCGCCGAGCGGCATGCTGTTCGGATTCGCCGCGCGTGCCGCGATGACGTCATCGAGCGTTGCCGGATTAAGCACGCGGAAGTCGGGGAGGGCGTCCATCAGGGGGCTCCCGTGCCACAAATCTGCTTATTCCCACGGCACGCACTCGTTCCGTCATCCTGAGGTGTCCGCCGAAGGCGGGCCTCGAAGGATGAACGGCCACGGCCGCCACCCTTCGAGGCTCGCTTCGCTCGCACCTCAGGGTGACGGGTCTGACTCATTGCCCTTTGCCTTTTCGCTTCCGTTTCTCGATCGCTTCGAACACGCGATCGGGGGTCACCGGCAGGTCGTTGAAGCGGATGCCGATTGCATCGGCGATGGCATTGGTGAGCGCCGGCAGGAAAGCAGCGAGCGAACCTTCACCTGCCTCCTTGGCGCCGAATGGCCCGTGCGGATCGTTGCTCTCGATGATCCCAACTTCGATCGGCGGGGAATCCAGAATGGTGGGAACGCGGTAATCGAGCATGTTGGCGGTGACCATCAGCCCCTCGTGATAGGCGGCTTCCTCGCTCATGGCCTGGCCCATGCCCATCCAGACCGAGCCTTGCACCTGGCCTTCCACGGTTAGCCGATTGAGTGCCTTGCCGCAGTCATGCGCGACCCAGACCTTGTCGACCGTAACAACGCCCGTCTCTTCATCGACGCTGACCTCGACCACCTGTGCCGAATAGCTGTAGCCCATGGTGCCACCGATGGCGGCGCCGCGGTATTTCTTGCCGCCGTGCAATTCCGGAATGGTCGAATAGTTGCCTGTGACCGTGATGGTACCGGTATCCTTCAGGGCCTCGGTCACCACTTCGTCGAAAGCGGCGCCCTTGTCCTGCGCGCCGGCGCGATAGACCTCGCCGAGGCATTCGATGTCCTCGGGGCGTGCCTCCAGTTTGCGGGCGGCGGCATTGACGAGGACGCTCTTGAGATTGCGCGCGGCATCGAGCGCGGCGTTACCGACCATGAAGGTCACGCGCGAGGAATACGACCCGTTGTCCTTCGGTACCACCTCGCTGTCGCCGGTTATGACGCGCACGCGCGATAGATCAAGCCCGAGCACTTCCGCGACGGTCTGCGCGAGAATGGTCGTCGAGCCTTGCCCGATGTCGGCCGCACCCGAGAGCACCACGATCGAGCCGTCGAAATCGAGTTTGATCTTCACGGTGGCATGCGGTTCGCCTGTCCAGTTCACCGGTTTCGATGCGCCGCTGATGTAATGCGAGCAGGCCATGCCAAATCCTTTACGAAGCTGGCCTTCGCCCATGCCGGTGCCTTTGACCAACTTCCCCTTGCGCTTTTGCCAGCCGCTTTCGCGCTCGACCCAGTCGAGGCACTCCGGCAGGCCGTAGGAATTCACCATCAGGTCGTTGTCCGTGAAGGTCGGCGCTTTCAGCAAGTTGGCACGCCGCACGGCGAACGGGTCGAGCCCGAGTTCCGTCGCCATCTGGTCGACGAGGCTTTCAAACGCGAAACGAATGTCGACCGTGCCGTGGCCGCGGAAGGCGCCGCAGGGCGGCGTGTTGGTGAGCACGCGCTTGCCTGTGTATTTGACATTGTGCAGATCGTAGATGGCGTAAAGCATCGAGCCGGCATACAGGATCGTCACCACGCCATAGCCCGAGTGCGCGCCGCCGCGCTGGTCGCAATCGCATTCGATTGCGGTGATGCGGCCGTCTTTCCGCATGCCGATCTTGAGCTTGATGTCGGTCTCTGGTCGGCCGCGATGGGTGATGAACGTCTCCTCGCGGTTGGTAACGATGCGCACCGTTGCATTCGCCTTGCGCGCCAGAAGCGCCGCGATCAATTCGATGTTTAGTGTCTCGGTGCGGCAGCCAAATCCGCCGCCCACGTGCGGCTTGATCACGCGGATGCGCGACATGTCCATGCCGAGGATCTGCGACAGCATCAGGTGCACGTAGTAGGGCACTTGTGTCGAAGCATGCACGGTCATGCGGTCACGCACCGCGTCGTATTCCGCGATCGCGGCGTGCATTTCCATCTGGTTCTGGCAGACCTCGGCGCAATTGTAGACGGCTTCGCGCACGAGATCGGCTTGTGCGAAGCCTTGTCCGACGTTGCCCAATTCGAACAGCACGTCGCGCTCGATATTGCCGGGCTTCTTTTCGTGCAGCTGCACGGCTCCAGGCGCTAGCGCGTCCTTCGCCGTGTAATAAGCCGGCAGCTCCCGCACTTTGAATTTGATCCGGCGGAGCGCCTCACGCGCAGCCGCGTCATCGAGCGCGGCGATGGCGGCGACCGGCTCACCACGGTAGCGCACCTTGTCGCGCGCCAGCGGATGCTCGCTACGTGCGATCGGCAGTACCCCGAAGGTCTTATCGCAATCCGCGCCGGTGACGATCGCCACGACGCCCGGGACGTCCAGTGCCTCCGAAACGTCAACTGCGACGATCTCGCCATGCGAATAGGGGCTGCGATAAATCCGCCCCGCCAGCATGCCAGGCTGCATAATGTCCGCGGTGTACTTGGCGCGGCCGGAAACCTTCTCCGGACCGTCGATCATTGGCACATAGGAGCCGATATTGTGCGTGGGGACCGTTTTGTTCACGGCGGCACCCCTTGCGCGTTCAGTGCCGCGGCAAATTTGACCGCTTCGATAATTTTAACATAGCCGGTGCAACGGCAGATGTTGCTGCCAAGCGCTTCCAGGATTTCCGCATCGCTTGGATTCGGATTTTTTCTCAGGAGTCCGGCGGAAGCCATGATGAAGCCCGGCGTGCAATAGCCACATTGCGAGCCGAGTTTCTCGTGAAAACCGCGTTGCACGGCGGACAATTGCCCGTCCTCGCCGAGCGACTCGATTGTATCCACGCGCCGGCCATGCACGGTCGCCGCCAGTGTCAGGCACGAGAGCGTCGGCTTGTCGTCGATAAGCACTGTGCAGGCACCGCATTCGCCGCCATCACAGCCGGTCTTTGTGCCGGTGAGCCCGACCTTTTCACGCAGATAATCGAGCAACAGGAGGTTGTCGGCGACCGCATCGGCGCGGTCACGGCCATTGAGCCTGCATTCAAGCAGACGGGCCAAGCGTTTCGTCCCCTCAAACGCGCATGAGCTGCGCGCTCTTGTCATTTTTGTTGTCGTTACGACAGCCGATACTAGCGGTATGGCAAGCCCGGCCGAAGGGCTTCTACAGACCAATTCCCGGGAATGGCTGGAACGATTACGGCCCGAACTTTGCGATCACGTCACCCGGGATCGCGGCGCTGGTGATCTTTTCCGGGTCATCCTTGCTGCGGGCCGCCCATACCCGAGTTTCACCGCCTTCGACGGCTAACTCGCCGTTGACCGAAAGGCGATGTTCGACGTCAAAACTGGAACGGCGGAACTCGCTCACCCGCGCCGTCATGTCGACGAGGTCGCCGAATTTTATCGGTTTAAGGAAATTAGCCCGCACGTCGACCAGCGGAATCCCAATGATGCCGAAGGCGGTTGCGAGCTCATGCGGCTTTACGCCGAGTGCCGCCTCGAACAGTTTCCAGGTACTCGTGTCGAACATCTCGAAGAAACGGCTGTTGAACACGATTCCGGCCGGATCGCACTGGCCCCATGCGATGGTCAACTGTTTGCGGAAAGTGAAGGGTGCCAAGCGTTTGCCTCTGCCTCACGGCTTAAACAATACTACCCGGAGCAAACCGCGCGGTAAATTGTCAGTGGCGCGCGGCGCTCTTTTTGCGCTTGCGTTTCGGCTTGCGCGGGTCGGGCCATTCTACCACATCTTGCGATAGCAACTCGACGCGCGAGGAGCGCCGGCGCTTGCGCAGCGCGTGTCGCGGGGCGACCGGCAGATGCGTGGAGGTGTCGAGATCGACCAATAGCCAGTCCAGATCGTCCGGCGCTATGACCCAGCTCCGTGGCGCATAGCGCGCGAGCGAGAACGGTTTCGAATACGACAGCATCGATTTCTTGCCGCCGGGCAGGCAATACTCGTGCGCGTATGTCATCGCGAGTTCGCGCGCGCTCACATAAATCGGGTCCCGCCAGCGCAGGATGGCGTGGTTGGTCTTGCTGATCGCTCCCCACAGGCCACGCTCCTGGAACAATGTGATGATGTGATCTTGATCGCTGAGCAGCGCGCGGATGTCCATCAGGAGCGGGCGCCTGCCGTGATAGGCGAGGGCAGCGGCGGCAAAGATCGCGCCTTCGGCACAATGCGCCATGCGAGCGTTGAGGACGCGGCGCGGTGACATGGCGGTGTCGCCCTCGAGGCTGAAATTGACAGGCAGCCTGTCAAGAAAGTCCTGAATCTTCTGCGGCGTGTCGAGACGCGCGAACAGCCGATGCTCGGCTGGGTTCAGCAGCGCATGCAGTCTGCGGCGATAGGTGGTCATCAATGGGTGAACGGTTCCGGAGTGCGGGTCATCTTCCGTGTTTTGCATACGTTAATGTGGGATTCGAGCGTTACCGGTGTTCTCCACAACAGGGCAGCTGAGGGAAAATGTTACGCGTTCGACCCGCCTGAAAGACAAATTTCTTCTTATTTTCGGGCACTTATTGCGGTTTTGTAGAATAGTCTCCTATCTATCCAGCTCCTGCCTTCAGGCACGGGAGCTGAGCGATGACCGATTTTCCTCATGAGCGCCGGAGCGTCCTGCAACCGAGCGCGCTCGATAACTGGGCGGTGGCGATTGCGACCGCGCTGGTGGCTCTCATTGTCCTTGGCGTTCTGCCGCACCTTGCCGGTTAAGGAGAACATTCATCCATGAGTACCACGACCTGGACCGGCGCGACGCCCCGTCGCGCCGACAATGTCGAACTGGCGCCGCGCATCAGCGAGGATTGGTTGTCGCTGATCGTCGGGCTTTTGATCTTCGCCTTGGCTGTCGCAGGGATCGGCAATGTCGATCTACTCGGCTGGGCCGTAACCACCTCGGTGTGGACCGATATCGGCAAGGCGCTCGGCCCTGCTTCCAAGGCCTATGCCTCCCTCGGCGGCGTCGGCGCTCTGGTGGCAACCTATGTCGCGCTACTCGTCATCTTGAGCGTGACGGTCATGGCGCTCAAAAGCGACCTCAAGCGCTTCGCGCTCGCTTTCACCGCCGTGTTCTGGATCGCCTATGCAAGCTGGGTCGTCGGCAGCTATGCCAATTTTGCAGCGGTGACGCCGGCTGACATTCAGAAATTCGGCGTCAACTGGTCGCTCAAGCTGACCAATGAAGGTGGTTATATCTTCGCGCTGGTTGCCGGGCTGATCATTGCCAATTTTCTTCCGCGTTTCGCCGAGACGATCAAGGCGGCGATCCGTCCCGAACTCTACATCAAGATCGCCATCGTTATTCTCGGCGGCGTTATAGCGGTGACGGCGGCGGGCAAGCTCAATCTCGCGAGCTCCCTGCTGCTGCGCGGCGTGGCCGCCATTATCGAGGCCTACCTGATCTACTGGGCGGTGGTCTATTTCGTCGCTCGCAAATGGTTCGGCTTTAATCGTGAATGGGCGGCGCCGCTGGCTTCGGGCATTTCGATTTGTGGCGTGGCGGCGTCGATCGCCACCGGCAGCGCCATCCGCGCCCGGCCGGCTATCCCCGTGCTGGTGTCGTCGCTGGTGGTCATCTTCGCGGTGGTTGAGGTGTTGATCCTGCCGTTCCTGGCGCAGACGTTCCTGTGGCGTGAGCCGCTGGTCGCGGGTGCCTGGATTGGCCTTGCAGTGAAGACCGACGGTGCGGCGGTTGCCGGCGGCGGCATTACCGAGGCGTTGATCCTCGCGAAAAATGCAGCCGAAGGCATCAAGTATCAGCCGGGATGGATTCTCGCGACCACTGCCACCGTGAAGATTTTCATCGATATCTTCATCGGCATCTGGGCCTTCATCCTCGGATACATCTGGACCAACCACATCAACCCCACCAGCGACAGGGCGAAGCCGTCCGAGATATGGCAGCGGTTCCCCAAGTTCATCCTCGGATTTCTGGCGACCTCGCTGATCGGCCTCTATCTCGTTCTCGGCGCCCCGGCGGACATCGCCGCCAAGGTTCCCGCTGCGATGGGCGAGGCCAATATCTTCCGCGTGATCTTCTTCATCCTCACGTTCTTCTCGATCGGCGTGCTCTCGAACTTCCGCACGCTGTGGCAGGAGGGCATTGGCAAGCTCGCGGCCGTGTATGTCGTCAGCCTGTTCGGCTTTGTGATCTGGGTCGGGCTGCTGATTTCCTGGCTGTTCTTCAGCGGCATCCATCCACCGCTGGCCAGCTGATCAAGCAAAGGAACGCATGATGTCGCAACCCAATATCGGTAACGAACTTCGCAACGCCGCGGTCGAACCGCTGCTGCCGATCGAGAAAAAGCTGATCGGCTGGAAGTCTCGGCGTTGGAGTCGTCCTTCTGATCGTGCTCGCCGTCGTCAACCGCTTCTTTCCGGCATCGCTTTAACGCCCTCGCACTACGACGACGCTGACCGCGCCGCCGAGAAATGAGAATGGAAATGTCGCCAATTCCTAAGACCGCGCCGTTCGCCGAAGAGGAGATCGACCTCCTCAACCGCGTTGTCGGCCCTGCGAGCGCTAACCAGCGGGCCTGGCTTGCCGGCTTCCTGGCTGGTCTCGATGCAGCTTCGGCTGGCGCGATCGTGTCGCAACCGGCCGCGCAGGCGCGCCCGGCCGAGCCATTGACCATCGTCTATGCGAGCGAGTCAGGAAATTCCGAAAAGCTGGCAGGTGATCTTGCCAAAGCCGCGCGCAAGAATGCACTAAAACCGACGATCATCGATATGGCCGATCTCGAGCTGTCGGCACTCGCGTCCGCCAAGCGGCTCGTGGTGATCGCTGCAACCTGGGGCGAGGGCGAGCCACCAGCGCGTGCCATTCGTGCCTATAACGAATTGATGGGTGAGGGCGCACCGCGCCTCGACGGCGTCGAATTCAGCGTGCTGGCGCTAGGGGACACGGCTTACGCGGAATTCTGCGCGATCGGCAAGAAGATCGACGAACGGCTCGCTGCGCTCGGTGGCAAGCGTGTCACCGATCGAGTCGATTGCGATCTAGATTTCGCCGAGCCGGCCACGCGTTGGATCGGCGATACGGTGAAAGCGCTCGCGCCGCCAAATGCCGGCGGCCGCGTTATCGAGGTTGATTTCGGCGCCAAGCCAACCGTAGCGCCGAGCACCGAAATTTTCGAGGCTGAGATCATCGAGCACGTCGATCTCAACTCCTCGCGTTCGGACAAGGAGACCATTCATCTTGCGCTGGCCTTTGAGGGCGGCGCGCCGGCCTATGAACCCGGCGATTCGCTCGATCTCTATCCTGAGAACGACCCGGCTTATGTGGACGAGTTGCTCAAAGTCGCCGGCCTCGCTGGAGACGCTCAACTGCGCGCTGAGTTCGTCAAGTCACGCGACGTGACCACGCTGTCGCTCAAGACCATTGAAACCTACGTCACCTCAACTGGCCATCAATACGTGAGGGCTTTGCTTGCCGACGGTCACGCACGAGAGTGGATCGCCGGTCGGCAACTTATCGATCTGATTGCGAACTTTCCGATCGCGCTCGACGCCGAAAAGCTACGCGCGCTGACGCGCCCCCTCGCGCCGCGCGCCTACTCAATTGCCTCCTCGCGCCGTGAGGTGGGCGATGAGGCTCATCTGCTCATTTCTGCGGTGCGCTACGAAAGCCATGGCCGCGCCCGCAAGGGTGTCGCCTCGAACTACGTCGCCGAGCTCAAGCGCGGCCAACACGTACGAGTCAAGCTCAAGCCCAACAAGCACTTCGCGCTGCCGGCGCCCGAGAAGGACATCGTTATGGTCGGGCCAGGCACGGGCGTTGCACCGTTCCGTGCCTTTGTGCAGGAGCGTCGCGCTACGGACGCCAAGGGCCGCAGTTGGCTGTTCTTCGGGGATCGCAACTTTACGCACGATTTCCTCTACCAGCTCGACTGGCAGGACGCGCTTAAAGACGGCGCGCTGACACGCATGGACGTCGCCTTCTCGCGCGACACGCCGGAGAAGGTCTATGTCCAGCACAAGCTGTGGGATCGCCGTGCAGACCTCGTCGAATGGCTCGACGGCGGCGCTAACTTCTATGTCTGTGGTGATGCCAAAGCGATGGCGAAAGACGTTCGCGCCGCACTCGTTCGCGCTTATGCGGATGTAAAAGTGCTGTCCCCCGAGGCGGCCGAACAGGCGGTGGCGACGCTGGAGCGCGAAAAGCGCTACTTGCAGGACGTCTACTGATCCTGCTTCGATTGGACGGCCATGACCGACGACCTATCGCGCAATGAGCGCATCAAGGAAGCGAGCGATTACCTGCGCGGTACGCTCGCCGAGGGCCTGCGCGAGGAAATCACCGGCGGCATCATTGAGGATGACCAGCAGCTGGTGAAGTTCCACGGCATGTACCTGCAGGACGATCGTGACCTGCGTCCGGAGCGCGCACGCAAGAAGATGGAGAAGGCCTTTGCCTTCATGATCCGTGTGCGAATCTCAGGTGGCGTGCTCAGCCCGCAACAATGGCTGGCGCTCGACCAGGTGGCGCGCGACTACGGCAACGGCACCATGCGGCTGACGACGCGACAGACGGTGCAACTGCACGGCATCATCAAGTCGAACCTGAAGGCAACGCTCAAAGCCATTGACGCGGTTTTGCTCAATTCGATCGCGGCTTGCGGCGACGTCAACCGCAACGTCATGTGCAACCCCAATCCGCATCAATCGCGCGCGCACGCCGCAGCGATCGAGCTTGCCCGCGATATCTCCGATCATTTGACTCCGCGCACGCCCGCCTACCGCGAAATCTGGCTCGACGGTGAGCGCATCGCTGGCGGTGAGGAGGAGGTGGTTGAGCCGATCTACGGCAAGACCTATTTGCCGCGCAAATTCAAGGTAGTGGTGGCGGTGCCGCCATCGAACGACGTCGACGTATTCGCGCACGATCTTGGCTACATCGCTGTCCTGGACGATGCCGGCAATGTAGTCGGCTGGAACGTCACGGTCGGCGGTGGCATGGGCATGACTCATGGCGAGGAGGATACGTATCCGCGCACAGCAGACGTGATGGGTTTTTGCGCCACTGGCGATGCCGTAAAAGTGGCGGAAGCCGTCGTTACCGTCCAGCGCGATTGGGGCGACCGCAAGAACCGCAAGCACGCACGACTCAAATACACTATCGAGGACCGCGGCCTCGACACCTTCCGCGCTGAAGTCGAGCGTCGGGCCGGTGGCAAGCTCGCCGCGACAAAACCTTTCACGTTTACGTCGACTGGCGACCAATACGGCTGGTCGCAGGGCGACAATGGTTGCGGGCATCTGACGTTGTTCGTGCAGAATGGCCGTGTTCACGACATTGCAGGTGCTGCACAGCAAACCGCGTTGCGCACGATTGCAAAGATGTACGACGGCGATTTCCGCATCACGCCCAACCAGAATCTGATCATCGCCAACGTGCCGACTGAGCAACAGGCTGAGATCGAGCGCATGGTACGTGAGGCGGGGCTGCTCGCGCCCTGGTCGGGCTTGCGGCGAAATTCCATGGCTTGTGTCGCCTTGCCAACCTGCGGTCTGGCGCTCGCCGAAAGCGAACGCTATTTGCCCGATCTGGTGACCGCGCTCGACGAAAACCTGGCGGCGCACGGGCTCTCTGCAGACGACATAGTCATTCGCATGACAGGCTGCCCAAATGGTTGTGCGCGGCCCTACCTTGCCGAGATCGGTTTGGTCGGCAAAGGACCGGGCCGCTACAACCTCTATCTCGGTGCAGCCTTCGACGGATCGAGAATGAACAAGCTCTATGCCGAGGATCTCGATAATGCAGGCATCATCGCTGCGCTCGATCGCGTTTTTGCTGCCTACGCTTCCAAGCGCGAGAAGGGCGAGCGCTTCGGCGACTTCACCATCCGCGCCGGTTTCGTCGCCGCGAGCGGCAATGGGCGCGAATTTCACGCCAACACCGGACCACAGCACGCGGTATGAACGCGTCCCGTACACCGCTTGAGATGCGGCCTCCGCGCCTAGGGGCGCTCGCCCGGCTTCCGGTGTTTCTGGCGCTTGACGGCAAGCGTGCCGTGCTGGCGGGCGCAAGCCCGCCGGCAGCCTGGAAAGGCGAACTATTGTCGGCTTCCGGCGCACACGTGGATGTCTATGCGATCGATCCATGCGATGAGCTGTTGGAGCTTGCTGCGGATGCGCCGCGCGGCGCGGTTGCCATCCATCGGCGCGGCTGGACGGCTGAAGATTTGAAAGGCGCCGCCGTCGCCATTGGCGCTTTTGAAGATGATGAGGGCGCCGCCGAATTTTGTTCAGCCGCGCGCGTGCAAGGTGTGCCGGTCAATGTGATCGACAAACCGGCGTTTTGCGATTTTGCCTTTGGCGCCATTGTCAATCGATCGCCATTGGTGATCGGCATTTCTACCGACGGTGCCGCGCCGGTATTCGCGCAGGCAATTCGCGCCAAGCTTGAGGCTCTGCTGCCTAACGGCTTCGCCGGCTGGGCCCACGCCGCTGCACGCTGGCGCAACGCGGTGAAGGTGTCCGGTCTGTCGTTTTGGGGGCGGCGCAAGTTCTGGCAGGTATTCACGGCGCATGCGGTCTCCAATCCGGAACACGAGCCGGGTCAGAATGATTTCGAACGCTTCATCGCCGAGGTGAAGGGACTTGGGACGGCCGTTGAAAATGGTTCGGTCACGCTGGTCGGCGCCGGTCCAGGAGACCCCGAGTTGCTCACCTTGCGTGCTGTTCGTGCGCTGCAATCGGCCGACGTGATTCTGTTCGACGATCTTGTGTCCCATGAGGTGCTGGACTTCGCTCGTCGCGAGGCGAGGAAGATGCTGGTCGGCAAGACCGGCTTCGGACCCTCCTGCAAGCAAGAGGACATCAATGCCCTGATGGTGAGCCTCGCCAAGCAGGGCAAGCGCGTGATCCGGCTCAAGGGTGGCGATCCGCTCATTTTTGGCCGCGCCGCCGAAGAAATTGCGGCCTGCCAGGCGGCAAACATCGCGGTTGATGTCGTGCCTGGCATCACTGCGGCACAAGGCGCTGCTGCCAGGCTCGGCATTGCGCTCACCGACCGCAAACGCGCGCGCCGGCTGCAATACATCACCGGGCACGCCAGGAATGGGGCGCTGCCGGTTGATCTCGACTGGCAAAGCCTTGCCGATCCGACGACCACCACGGCGATTTACATGCCGACACGGACACTCACAGCACTGATTGAGAAGGCAATCGCTGAAGGTCTGGATCCAACTACGCCGGCGCTGGCGATTGCCCGCGCGACCCGGCCCGACCAAGCCGTCGTCGCGGCACCGATTAGCGAGCTTCCGCGGCACTTAGTCCGATCGGACCTGCCCGGACCAATTCTGGTGATGATCGGACGCGTTATAGAAGAACAGACAGCTACGCTCAGCGCCAAGCGCCGGCAGGGCGGAACTCGGCGCCTTTAACGCGTGTTGTAGCGGATCGGTACCACTATCGGAATTTGAGCACCCGCTACTTCCGGCGGTGGTGGTGGCATCGGTGATGCACGCTCAGCCAGGGCTACTGTCTCGCGGTCGAGCAGGCTCGAGCCGGAACTGCGCATTATATGTGCATGGTGCACGCCGCCGCTTCGATCGACACTAAACGCGAGCTGCGCAACACCGTTCTCACCACGCGATTGCGCTTCTGCCGGATAGCGCTTGTAACGTTCTAGCCGTGCAACCAATGCCGATTTCCAGTTTGGGAGCGCGTCGGGATTGCGCGAAGCTGCGCCCGGCGTCGGAGCTGCCGCACGTTCGGCCCGTTGTTCGGCCGTGCTGGGCGCGCTGGCGAGGCTGGCGTGCTTTTGCCGCAGCTTCTTTTCTTGCGGCTTTTCGATAGGCGGGGGCGGCGTTGCGGGAAGTTCGGCTTTCTTCGTCAAGTCGGTTTTGATTTCGACTTTTTCATTCGGCGACTCGGTCTTGGGTTGCGCATCGGCCTGCTGCGGTCCTGGCGGCAATTGGCTCGGTGTGACGTCCCGCGCGACTGGCACCGGTGCGAGCTCAATCATAATCACCGGCGCGTTTGCAACCAAATCGGAGGAGTCGTTCCACTGCACCAGCAGCGCTACGGCCCCTGCCGCGTGGACAGACAGCGCCAGCACAAGGCACGTTCCCCAGCGTACCACTTCCGGCCAGCGATGGACCGTGGCTGTTTCGCGCTCCGCAATCATTGTTGGAGCGTCGCCGCTTTCGGCCCGATCAGCATCACTTGGGGGTAACTGCTGCGATGCCACGCGTTCATCGGGCTTTTCAAGTCGCACCTGATCGTCCGGCGCAATATCCCTGGGGGCGTGCTTTGGTGTCATGCAGGCGCCTAGTGTAGCCCAATTATGTCATTCCGCAGGCTGCAATTGGGAGCGTCGTGGGGAGTATAGATCGATTTCCCACGCGTTTTCAGGCGTCTTCGGATTGAACGGCGGATATTTTGCGGGCATGGTCCGGCTTCTGCCAATCAAACATATTCAAGGACGTAACCCACATGCCCTTTTCAATGTCCCAAGCTTCCCTGCCGGTCTTCGAGATCGGGCTTAACGCCCTGACGGGGGTGCTCGACAAGGCAGCGGCCCATGTGGCGGCAAAGAAAATCGACCCGTCGGTGCTGGTCGGCTGGCGCCTGGCGCCGGACATGTTCGCGCTCGGCCGCCAGATTCAGGTCGTTTGCGATCAGGCCAAGAACGGCTCGGCCCGTCTCGCCAACACCGAACCTCCCAAATTCGAAGATACGGAGACGACCCTCGACCAGTTGAAAGAGCGCATTGCCAAGACTGTCGCCTACCTCAAGACGCTCGACACCAAGGCGATTGATGCCTCATCGGAACGCGAGATCACCTTTCCGCTTGGGCCGAACAAGGGCCAGATGAAGGGCGGCGATTACCTCAATCATTTCGTGTTGCCAAATTTCTATTTCCATCTCACCGCTGCCTACGCGGTGGTGCGGAGTTTTGGTGTGGACGTTGGCAAGCGCGACTTCCTGGGCGCCATTCCGCTCAAGCGAATCTGAGCGAAAGAAATAAAAAATGGCCCCGGGGAACAGATTCTCCGGGGCCTTTGCTTTGAGAGATTGTGGATTGCTATTTCAGCCGCTTGGCCGCTTCCTGAGCCAGGCTCACATCGACGTATTTCTTGATGTCGATCTTCTTTTTCACGAAGCCCAGGTCCTGCGTCATGTCGACGTTACGTTGTAAGGCTTCCACGTTCGGAAGCAGGTTCGGATCCCGGTAGGTATCCTGCTTGGTGAACAGCCAGCCGAAACGCTCGGGCGGCACCTTGGTGACGGCGGAGGCGATCTTGGCGGCCTCGTCATGGTTCTTGGGATCGAGATACCAGCGCGTGATACGCAGCATGTCTTCCATGAAGTCGACCATGGCCGGGCGGTTTTTGTCGATGAACGACTTCCGTGCCGTCCAAACGATCATTTGTGTAATGCCGATGGCTTCCCGTTGTTCGAAGAGGACTTTGCCTTCCTCCTTGAGCTTGGGATTGAGTGCGAAGGGCAACACGGCCGGAACGAGGTCGGCTTTCTTGTCCGAGAGGATGGCCGCCATGGTCGGCAACGGCGCCTCGATCATCGTGTAATCTCGTTTTTCCTCAAGGCCGTGCTTCTTGAGCATGGCGCGCATGGCAACGTCGACCGCGCTGCCCCCGCCATTGGTCGCGACCACCTTGCCCTTGAGGTCCTCGACCTTGTTAATGCCGCTGTCCTTGCGAACGTAAAACTGTTCGCTGAAATAGCCCGGGACGCCATCCTGGAACTCGTCGGCAATGACGCGGATGTCATCGAGCCCGGCATTTTCGATGGCAATCGCGAGCGAAGAATAGGCGAGGTTGGACACTTCCAATTCATTGTTGGCAATCGCCGTGATCATTTGTGGCGTGCCCTGATAGCGAACTGACTCGAGCGTGTAGGATTTGCCCAAGTGCACGGCCAGGTCTTTCTTTTCAAGGATAATGGATGCCCAGTTAGCGACCGGCGCCACCCATGACATACGGATTTTCACGGGTTCTGCGCCGATGGCTGGCGTCAGGCCGAAAAGACCGAGCGCGCACGCGCCGGCCAGCGCGAATTTTTGAAAGCGCATGGTTTTCCTCCCAATGTCGCCGGGCTTGCGCGTTTTATGGCAAGCGTCTCGTCGCGAACGCGAAGATTGTCGGGGGTCCAACGGATTTTGGCAAGCCTGACTCGCACGGCAAATACCCACCATCCGGTACACGGGATCGGTGATCGGGTTCGCGCACGGCGCGCTTAACCTAAGATGGCGACAGCCTTGGGGTTGGTTTCAGCGCCCCTCTTGGGGCCGCTGTCTCCTCGGCAACGTATTTCCGGCGGAGCTGTAAGAATGGCAACTCAACATAGTGATAGCTGAAGCTTGCCAAAACCGCTGCCAGAAGAAAGCACACCAGTCCGCCGATGACTGCGAAATAAAAATTTCGCGTTTGAAACAGCGAGAAATAAACCTCACCCATCCAAAATACATAAAAGAAGTGCATGAGATAAATCGAATAAGAATAGGCGCCGATTTTTGCAATCAGTGCAGACAGCCCGCTGTCACGAAGCACGAAGCTGGTGTCGTAATATGCAATGAGCGAAGAGAAAAATATCGCTTCCACGGTTGGCATGACAATCCAAATCGCGTACGGCGACGGATAGCTTGGCGAATTATAGAAGCCGCCGAGCTTGTCGAAGTACCAATAGAAAACCGCAAAGAAAATAAAAAGACCAAACATCAAGACGTGACGCTTCGCGATGTGACTTCTGAGGCTGAATGCTACCACCCCAAGAATGAATTGGTCTCCGCGTCCGATAATTGTCCAGTAAGCAGGTGTCTGAACTTCTCCGCGATAGAAATATATCCCGGTGCGGAGCAAAATCGCTGCGAGGACGATGAGCGCCACCCACGCCGCGTTTCGCCGAAGCAATAAAAGGATCCACGGTAAAACCAGATAGAAGTGAACTTCGGCGGTTATAGACCAGCCGCCATTTGGAAGCGTGGGATATATGATTCCTTCCAATATTGACTCTGAGTATTCGACGAGGTCATTTCGATGAAGGCCCAGGCCCGCGATCAGAACTACAAAAAAAAGTAACGGGGCCAGGCGAACAAACCGGTTCCAGATAAAACCGGAATAGTTGACCTGTTTTCCATCTAAGAGTTTTGCGAACAAATATCCGCTCAGGCACATAAACAGTGCAACGCCGCAGTGCCCTTCATCAATTATCGCAGCGGGAAAAAAACTCGGCACGTATTCGAATGGCACCGCTTGAGCGTGAATGAAATGCCACTCGAAAACCAACAGGGCGGCAAGCGCCCGTAGGTGGTCCAAGCCGATATAATAGGCCCCTGTCGATGATCGCATGATTTAATTGGAATTTTTGCTGCAAAAGATTGTAGCCGCTTAGGCTTTAACGAATGGCAAACCCTTCAAAATGTCCTCAGTTTTAGAGAAAAGTTAGACCAAGGGTTTACGCACTTCAGGCCACCAATAGGGCCGCTAGTTTGCGGAAAACAATTTTAAGCACATACGCCCCATAGTGCTGCGAGGTAACGGGGCAGGGATGTTGATGACCCACACACGCGCGACGCTCGTCTGGTGCATGGTTGGCGCTATGGCGGCGCTTACAGTTACGAGTTTTGCGCTGGCCGGCCTCACCGTCGATCTCTACAGCAATCCATGGCTACCGCTGGCGATCCTCGGCCTTTTGGCGGCAAGTATTTTCTACCGGTACCGCCGGCCCAATCCGCATCTCTGCGCAGTCACCGAAGCGGCGGCGCAGATGCTACTGATCCTGCTGTTCGGTATTCTGCTGACCTACGCGGCCATGACGGCCAATTTTCCGTATCGCGACGCTGCTCTTTATGCGATCGACCAGGCACTGGGTTTGGACCGGCGGGCCTATCTCGATTTTGTCAACAGCCGTCCCATGCTCGCCACCCTTGCGGGATATTCCTATCTCTCGTTGCTGCCGCAGTTCGCGCTGGTGCCGATGGTGCTGTTGATCGCCAACCAGTTACCGCATCTACGACAGTGGATGCTCGCCTTCGGACTGGCGCTGATAGCGACCTCGGCCATTTCAGTATTCACACCGGCGGTTGCGGCCTTCGTATACCTCGATCTGACGCCAGAGGTTTATGCCAACATTGCCTCTACGGTATACACTCACGTGCCGACGCTCGAAGCGCTGCGGGCCGGTACACTTCATTCGATCCAGCTTGATAATCTTGAAGGCCTGATTACCTTCCCAAGCTTCCATACCGCCGCCGCGTTGATGTTCATCTGGGCTTTGCGCACGGTGCCATATGTGCGCTGGCCGGCGATCGTGCTCAACGGGGCATTGATGGCGGCGACGCCGATCGATGGCGCGCACTATTTCATCGATCTGGTGGGCGGCGCTGCAGTAGCATTCGCGGCTCTCGCCGCGAGCCACTGGCTGTGCAAGCGCGTGCATGCAGATCGGCCCTCGGCGCTTGCCGCTCCTGCTGCGGCGGCAGACCTGGCTGAGTCTACTCAGGCTTCGATCTAACCGGCCAAATGCCATTTGCCGCAGCGATCCCGTACTTATTGGGTGTAGGGGGCTGCCGCTTCCTGATGCCAGATCAAGAGCCGGCGGCGGATTAACGTCATCGCTTTGACCAGAGCGTAGCCAACCACGGCGATCTCGACGATACCGGCAAACACCCCCGTGGAATTGGCAAAGCGCGAGGCGGTCATCATGGCGCCGCCGAGACCATAACCACCCATCAACATTTCGGTGACCACCGCCACGATCAGCGAGAGCGGCAGCGCCACCTGTAATCCCGTCATTATTGTCGGCAACGCCGCCGGCAGGATGATCTGCCATAGCAGTTCGCGCTCGCCCGCGCCCATGTTGCGCGCCGACCAGATTAGCTCGCGTTCGACGCCTTGGATGGCGATCACGGTTGCCGCGACAACGGGAAAAATGGCGTCAAACACGATCATGGTGATCTTTGAGATATCGAATACACCGAGCCACAGGATCACCACGGGCAGAAATGCTATCTTTGGCATCGGAAAGCCGACTGAGATGATCGGGTCGAAAAACCAGCGCGCGACAGCATTGCGCGACATAGCCATTCCCAAGACGATGCCGCCGACTGCGGCAATCATAAAGCCCACCATCGCGCGATAGAGCGTAACGGCAGTATTGATTGCAAGATCGCCGGAGGTGGCTTCGCTCCAGATACGCTCCAGAACTTTACTCAGCGCGGGCAATTGGAACGGTGTGACGATGCCACTGCGTGCAACCAGTTCCCATGCTGTCAGCAGCGCGACGATTGAAATCACACGTGCGCCCGCCCACAGTGTCGAACGCAGGATGCGCAAGGCCGGTGGCAACAGCGGGTCTATTCGCGCCATAACAACATCCGATGCACAAATATCTGGTAGATGCGATCGGCGGCGAAGCCGAGAAATGCGACGCTGAACACAACGGCATACATGGCGTCGTAGGTGCCGTTGGCGCCGAGAAAGCCGATCAGGTAGCCAAAGCCCTTCTGCGCAACGATCAATTCCGACGAGACCAGGAGAATGAAGGAAAGCGCGAGCGCGGTGCGGATGCCGTTTAACAATTCCGGCATGGCACTCGGCAATACGACGTCCCATAGCATGCGCAGCCGGCTTGCACCCATGCTGCGCGCCGACCACACCAGTACTTGCTCGCTTGAACGCGCGCCATTAAAGGCGCCAATCGTCACCGGCAGCATACAGCCAAGGAAGATCAATAGAATTTTTGAACCATCGCCAAAGCCTAACCATATTACGGTCACCGGGATCAGCGCGGATTTCGGCAGCGGGTAGAAAATTTCCACAATCGGCGCGACCAGAACGTTCACCGGCCTCCACCAGGCCATGCCAATGCCGAGGAGGGTGCCGACGATGACCGACAAAGCCAGTCCCGCGCCGGCGCGGTAAAGCGAAGACGCGCCATTGCTGACGAGTTCACCGTCCTTGATCATGTCGATCCAGGCGGTGATCACGTCAGATAAAGGTGGCAGTGCCGTGCTCGACACGAGTTCCAGCCGCGCCGCCAGTTCCCAGCAAACGGCCAGCAGCAGAAGCGGCAGATAGCGGATCAATGACTGCTTCATGACCGTCTGCCTTGCGCCTTGATCGCTTCTTCACGCACGAGATGCCAGATTTCATCCACCTTTTCGACGAACGCCTTGGCCTTGAAGATGTCCGGGTCGTTTTTGTCGAACTTGGTGTCGATGATCGTTTTGATGCGGCCCGGCCGCGCGGACATGACCGCTACGCGATCAGCGAGATAGACCGCTTCCTGCACGTCATGAGTGACGAAAATCACCGTCTTCGGAGTGAGCTGCCAGATGCGCAGCAATTCGCTCTGCATCAGGCCGCGCGTCTGCGCGTCGAGTGCGCCGAATGGCTCGTCCATCAGCAATATCTTAGGGTCGAAGGCGAGTGTGCGCGCAATTGCCGTGCGCTGCTTCATGCCGCCGGAGAGCTGCGAGGGATAACTGTCTTCGAAACCGGAAAGTCCGACCAGTTCGATGAAATCCATGGCGCGCTTCTCGCGCTCTTCTTTCGGCATACCTTGTCTTTCCAGCCCATAAAGAATGTTGGCGCGCACGCTCTTCCATGGAAACAGCGCGAAGTGCTGGAAGACGATGCCGCGGTCAGGGCCCGGGCCGGCAACTTTTTTGCCGTCGATCAGAATGGCCCCGGTTTCCACCGGTAAAAAGCCGCCGATTAGATAAAGCAACGTCGACTTGCCGCAACCGGAGGGTCCGAGCAGGGCCACAAACTCACGATTTGCAACCTCAAGAGACACCTGGTCGAGCGCCAGCACCTCGCGGCCGCGCGGCGGGCGATAGAGATGATTGACGCGCTCGATGACGATTTGTGCCGCTGCCGCCATGTAAGGAAGCCTCACCAACCGCTGCGATCTGTCAAGCTCCGTCCGCGCTAGCCGAGATCCTGTCTTGTCCTATAATGCGGGACACAGTCATCGTTTTATGAGGAAACGTCAGTGCCCAATACGCTTCTCGAAGCCCGCCGCGAGCTCGCGCTCGCCAACCGCATTGTCGCGAACGAGGGCATCATCGACGCCTTCGGTCATGTCAGCATGCGGCACCCCGACAACCCCAATCGTTATCTGCTGTCGCGTTCGCGCGCGCCCGAGCTGGTGACCCCGGACGACTTCATCGAATACGACATCAACTCCCAACCGCTGCGCGACCCGGGCGTGGGGCAATATTCGGAGCGGGTGATCCACGGCGAAATCTACAAGGCGCGGCCGGACGTGAATTCGGTGTGCCATCATCATTGTCCAGCCTTTATGCCGCTCCTGGCCACAGGCACTGACTATATGCCGATCTTTCATCTCGGCGCGGTCGGCGGCATTCGACCGCCGTTCTGGGACCAACGCGACGAATTCGGTGATACCAACATGCTTGTGATCAAGCCGGAGGAGGGCGCCTCACTTGCGCGCGTACTCGGCAGGCATTGGATGGTGCTGATGATGCGTCATGGCGTCACCGTCGCAGGCACCAGCGTGCGTGATTGCGTGTTCCGCTCGGTCTTTTCAGCCCGCAACGCCGAGTACCAGGTACGCGCCATGTCGATCGGGTCCAACATTGCCACGCTGTCGCCGGGCGAAACACAACTGGCCGGCCAAATAAGTGCGAAGACCACAGGCCTTACGCGCTCGTGGGAATATTGGTCGATGCGCGTGGCCAACAAGACGGGTGGTCTTGCGACTGCCACCAAGCAAGCCAAGCCGTCGCGCTCCAAAGCCAAGCGCACGCGTGCCAAAGTCCGGCCGAAACGAGCCGCTAAAAAGCGCCGGCGCTGACAAATTACGCTTCCCCGTGGGTCGATCCCGGTGTTGAATGCCGCCACCATGGGAGCGACAACAACATAATCATGGAGGGAGGAACCGCATGAAGACTTTCAAGAGCATCATCGGTGCGTTCGGCCTCGCTGTGCCGCTTGCGCTAAGTGCCGGTGCTGCATCGGCCGAAGACACGCTCAAGCTTGTCATCGGACAAATCAACAACTGGGAAAACCAGGCCCCAACGCTCGGTCAGGATGCTGGCATCTTCAAGAAGCATGGACTCGTGCTGGAGAATACCGGCACGCAAGGCGCCGGCGAGACCATTCAGGCGGTAATTTCGGGCAGCGCAGATATTGGCGCGGGCGTCGGCGCGGCTGGCGTGATGCGCGCGTTCTCGAAAGGCGCGCCGGTGCGCATCCTGGCGCCGGCTTTCACCGGTACCGGTGACCTCTTTTGGTACGTGAAGGCGGATTCCAAAATTCAAAGTTTGAAGGATACAACGCCCGAAACCACCATTGCCTATTCGACCAATGGTTCGAGCTCGAACAACATTGTGGTCGCTTTCACCAGCGAGCTGGGTGCGAAGGCAAAGCCGACAGCCACGGGCGGTCCGGCTGCCACACTGACCGCCGTGATGTCCGGCCAGGTTGACATCGGCTGGGCGGCGCCGCCGTTCGGCCTGCAGGAGATCAAGGACGGCAAGATTCGCATCGTCGCGAAAGGGAGCGATGTACCCTCGCTGCGCGGGCAAACCGTGCGCACATTGATCGTCAATGCCAACGCGCTCAAGACGAAGCGCGATGCGATCATGAGGTTCATGGACGCCTATCGCGAGGCGGTAGACTGGATGTATTCTGATCCGAAGGCTGTTGAAATGTATTCTGCCAAGATCCAGCGGCCGGTCGACCTTCTCAAGGAGTTGATGAACAAATTCCAGCCGAAGGAAACGATGCAGACCGACAAGTTTGCCGATCTCGACGGCGCCATAGCCGATGCGGTTAAGCTGAAGTTCCTGGAACAACCCCTGACCAAAGAGCAGATCGCGGAACTGCTGCAGATTCCACCGCGTAAAAAATAAAGCGGGCGCGCCGCCTTATAAAATATAAACGGGCCGCTGGATTGCAGCGGCCCGTTCAATTTCAGAAGTCTTATTTCTTCTTAGAAGCCTTCTTTGAAGCCTTCTTTTTCCCGCCGGCCTTTGCGGCTTTGCATGCGCCCGATTTAGCACCCGTGGCGCCATCTTTCATCGCGTAGCAGGCGTTGAAATAAGTAAATTTCATGCCGCCCTTGGTCGCGCACACCTGCCCCGGGGGATTCACCAAGCATGTCGCCGGCTGGGGTGCGGGCGGCGTAGCCGCTGCCTTCTTCTTCTTGGCCGCTTCGCTGGGTATAGCCGAACCGATCACGAATGCGACGGCAGCTGCAGCAACAATAGTAGCGTAAGCAAGTTTTTTGATCGTCATGTCATTCCTCCCGACATTGGACGGAACATAGTAAGAGGTGACACGCGACGATTACAAGAATATTGCGGTTTAGGACGACACGAACCTGAACGCGCGTTCATGTGGCCGGCAAATCAGTGCCGACCCTTGGCCGCAGCGCTGATCGCGCTGAGCATGGCGGCGCGGCCTGATTTCAACGTCTCACGCACACCTTCCTGCTTGCCGATGGTGCCCATTTCACGCTGGCGCCTGACGGTTGAATTGACCATCAGGGGGTCGAGGCCGAGCTCCCGCAAGGTCGCCGCTGATTCTTCCATTTCGGCGGCCCGGCGTTCGCCGTGGCTAGCCATGCGCTCCAGGTTGTAGTCGGCAATCTGGGTCCAATCGAGAGTCGGATAGTTGTTTTTGAGCGATGAAGTCACCTCCTCCAGCACGCCGGCTCTGGTGGCTGCGAGGAAGCATTCAAGCGTCAGGGCTTCGATGCCCTTGATCATGACACTGCGGATCATCTTGATCGCTGCGGCCGACCCGGTTTGAGGGCTAACCACGGACAATTGCATCTCCAACTCGCGCAGCAAGGGCGAAATTTCCTCCGCATGCGGACCGGCGATCAACAACGGCGTGCGGTGAAGAGCAGGGTGAATCGGTGCAATTACGGCAACATCGACATAACGGACGCCTTCTCCCAGCAGTATGGCGGTTTCCTGTTTGCGGCCGGGCGAAACAGAATTGATATCGAGATAATACGGTTTTCCGGTCAGATGCGATGCGACTGAACGTGCGGCGTCTACACTGGATGCAGCGGTGACCGCCGATATGATCATGTCTGTCTCGCGCACCGCATCGCCCGCCGACGATGCCATGCGAACGCCCATCGTCTCGCCCGCCGCTTTTAATTTTGTACCAGCAGGTTCCGGAAACAAAATATCCCAGGCAGCGATACGCTCGATGCCGGCGCCGCGCAGTCCGGCAGCGATTGCCTGTCCGGCCTCACCGAAACCGATGAAGGAAATGCGCGGTGTGTTGCGGCGGATCATAGGCGGCTCGCGATTACGACTCCGGAACGCCGGGGACGGGCGGCGTTCCCTTGGTGTGGAACGATTTGATTGTCTGTAGCCCCCAGGCTTGGCCTTTCTTGCGCTCTGCTTCGGTCCAGCGGATGGGTTTCCAGTCCGGGGCCAGTACAAGCCGCGCGCCAGCGCAAGATACCTCGACCCGGTTGCCACCGGGCTCATACACGTAGAGGAAGAAGGTCTGCTGGATCGCGTGTTTGTGCGGCCCGGTTTCGATGTAAACGCCATTCTCCAGGAAAACGTCGGCGGCGCGCAACACATCCTCGCGCGAATCGAGCGCGAAGGTGACGTGATGCAGGCGTCCTTTGGTGCCTGTGTGATCGCGCGTATAGGCAAAATCGTAACTTTTATTGGTCGCGGTCATCCACATGCCGGCTTCGGTGCCGTCATCGAGCACAATCTGCTCGGTCAGCATGAAACCAAGATAGTTCTGGAAAAACTCGCGATTGGCTTTGATATCGACCGCGAGCCCATTGAAATGGTCGATCCGGCGCGCATTGATTCCGCGCGCAGGATATTTCTGGGCTTGGTTTTTGAGTGCGGGTTTCAGTTCGGGTGGGGGGTCATACCATTCGGTCTCATAGTAGATCTCGAACTTGTGGCCGTCGGGATCCTTGAAAACGAATGTCTTGCCGTGCCCGAGGTCGCCGTCGCTCCAGCCGATGTCAAAACCGGAGCCTTTCAACGCAGCGGCACGCCGTTCCAGCGCCTGCGGCGAACGGGTGCGGAAGGCGGCATGCCCGAGTCCGGAAGTTTTCGACGCTGTGAGCTTGAGCGAATAACGCTCATAGTCATCCCACCCGCGCAAATAGACGCTGTCGCCTTTCTCGCCGCTCTGCGTCATTCCCATCACGTCGATGAAGAACCGGCGGCTCTCCTCGAATTTCGGGCTGAAGATCTCGACATGGGCAAGATGCGCGATGTCGTGGATTGGTTCGGCTGCCATGGACTTCATTCTTTGTGTCGTTCGATCAATTCTGCCGAAGCGCCCGCGCGAACGCCAGCACCAGGTTATTGGCCGGCATTGGCGTGATCTCAGCGAGTGAAAGGCCTACCTCGTCCGCGAGCGTACGCAAATCTGCGATATCCCGCACGCCCCATTCCGCATTCTCGGCCCGCAAAGTCGCATCGAAGGCGGCGTTGCTTGGCGCAAAGTGCGCGCCGTCGCGCATGAATGGGCCATAGATGAATAAACGACCCCCGGAACGCAATAGCCGCCCGGCGCCGGAAAACAGATTTTGCGACACCCGCCAAGGCGAGATGTGCAGCACATTGATGCAAAGAAGGGCCACGAGCGGCCGGCCGGGGTCTTCACCTGCCCGCCAATTCCAGTCGGAAATGGTGAGGTCGATGCTTTGCGGCGCGCGCAAATTGGCGAGGCCTTCGTGCCGGCGCCAGGCGTTGATGCTGGCGAGATGCGACGAATAAATATCGCTCGGCCACCAGGTCAGCTGCGGCGTGCGACGCGCGAAAGTGACAGCATGTTGTCCGGTTCCGCTGCCAAGCTCGAGCACATCGCCAGTCTGCTTATTGAGAAAATCAGCAATCGCAGACCAGATGGGGTCATGGTTGCGATGAAAGGCTGGCGCATCCAGCCTTCCATCCGGAGGCGGCGGTGCTCCGGTCTTGGCGAAGTCGACAACGAATTTGGCCATAGGTGCAGCCGCACGTAATACAAGGACGCAATTAGGCACGCCCGATTGCCATGGTCAAAGGCGGCTTCCTCGGCGCAGGGCCGCACGGGCGGACTACCGGAGGACCGCCTTCGTTGTTTTTAGAGGCCTGATCGGGCAAGATGGCCGTTTAAGCGGGTAATCCCGCAGTCCATGGGCCATCGTGGGGCGCATCGGACGACCTTAGAAAAATAAACTCGGAGGATGACATGCACAGACTTTATTCGACCATTGGCCTGATGGCTGCGGCCATGCTGACGATGCCGACAGGCGCCAGCGCGCAGCAAAAGGTCGTCATCGGCATCCCTACGTCGCCGCCCAACATTGTCCATATGCCCGTCATCGTCGCGAAGGAACTCGGCCTCTACAAAAAAGCGGGCCTCGACGTCGACATCGTGTCGCTGGGTGACGGCGTAAAGGTCTATCGTGCACTGCTCGCAGGCAATATCGATTTTGGGCTGACGCCCGGTGCGCCGACGATTATCGGCCGTTCAAACGGCGCCGAGGTGAAGGCGCTTTCAGCAAACCTGCCCAAATTCGAAGCCTCAATGGTCGTCCGCGCCGAAATCAAGACGATGGAAGATCTGAAAGGCAAGCGCATCGGTATTCAAGAGCCGGGCGGCTTCGCCGATATCCTTAGCCGCAGCGTGCTGCGGGCGGCCAAGATCGACCCCAAGGACGTCAACTTCGTCAGCATCGCGAGCGAAGACGTGCCGGCGCTGGTCGCTAATCAGGTCGATACTGCGATTTTGCATGTCGAGCAGGAATTGCTGGCCAAGAGCAAAGTGCCGGACCTGCACGCCATCGGGCGCATGTGGGAGTTGCAGCCGAAAACGCTCTATACCTTCTTGTCGGCGACCGAGAAGACCATCAAGGAGAAGCCGGCGATGGTGCAGGCGGTCGTCACAGCCAATATCGAGGCAACCCGGATCATGTACACGGACAAGGCGAAAATCCTGCCAATCTTGGTCAAGCAAACCGGCTATCCGGAGCAAATCCTGTCGGACAGCTTTGACTTCATGATCAAGGAATGCATCTGGGACGCCAATAGCGGGCTTAGCCCTGAGCGCGTCAATTTCACTGCCGACCTCATGGCCAAGGTTGGCAATATCAAAGAAGGCAAGACACCCAAATACGAAGAAATCGTCGATACCACTTTTGCGAAAAAGGCGATTGAACAGGTTGGCGAATGGAAAGGCCCGGTCTGTCCGACCGCGGCGTTCTGAGGCTCTAACACAAACTGACGGGCGCCGCCTCATCAGTGGCGCCTGTCGTACTACAGGGCCGAAAAGGCAAGGAAAGAATTGCGATGAGCGTTGCCAATCAAGTTCACACCGGGCCGCTCGCCGAAAGTGCACCACGCGCGGCGACAATCAAGACGTCATGGTGGGAGCGGCCGGCGCTCTTTCGCTATGGTTTTGTCCTGCTGATTCTCATCATTTGGCAAATCGTCGGCCCCTTCATTAATCCGATTTTCTTCACATACCCGACCAAGATTGCCGCTGCCTTTTATACGACGACCATGTCCGGCGAGTTACCGTACTTTCTCGCGCAAAGCCTGGAGGTCATGGCCTATGGCTTGAGCATTGCGCTCGTCGTTGGCATTCCGCTCGGCATTGCTATGGCACGGATCCGATGGCTCGACTGGGCGCTCGATCTGCCGATCAACGCTCTTTACGCCACGCCTTTGGTCGCCGTCGTGCCGCTGCTCGTGTTGTGGTTTGGCATCTATCTGAAAGCCAAGATTATTGTCGTCTTCCTCTTTGCGGTGTTCCCGGTCCTGATCAACACGTATCAGGGCGTGCGTGAGTGCGATAAGAATATGCTTGAGGTGGCACACTCGTTCCGTTCGAGCGAATGGCGAGTGTGGCGAGACGTTCTGCTGCCGTTCGCGGTACCCTACATCATCGCGGGCATTCGCCTCGCGATCGGCCGCGGGCTGATCGGTATGATTATTGCCGAATTCTATACAACGATTTCCGGGCTCGGATTCATGATCACGCGCTATGCCAATTTGTTTGAAATGGACAAGACTTTTGTGCCGGTGATCGTGTTGATGGTGCTCGGGGTTTCGCTCACTTCGTTGCTGAAGTGGGCCGGGCGTCGCATTGCACCCTGGAGCAGCGCTAACCGTTAGGTTTTGCCGACCAGACGTTTTAACTCATTGAAGCCGGTTCAACCCCACAGCGGGCTTTTCGAAAAAGAAGAAGCCGCCGGTAACGGCGGCTTCAGCCAATTAACAAACCTATAGAATTTACTTAAGTTGTGTCGAGATGCTGTCAAACTTCGCGTTGAGGCTCGTGCCGATCGCGTTGACGGTCGCGATAATTACGACCGAAATGCCAGCAGCGATCAGGCCGTATTCGATCGCGGTGGCGCCCAACTCATCCTTCAAGAACGCAAATACCTTAGACATGAGACATCCTCCATGTGGCTGAAACTCGGAGATAGATGTCATCTTTGCGATGACGGCAGCACCGTACCGTTGGCCCGTTAAAAAGAAGCTGCCTTGGGGACGACGGAATTATTTCAATTCTTATGAAAATAACTTGTGCATCTGGACAATATCAGTCCGTGAAAAAGTCAGGCGTGCGACAGCTGTTACTAAGGCCCGGTTTTGAAAAATGAAATTGTACAAGAGCAATCGGATATGGGGCGGTGCAAAACGAGCCCAAAACCAGTCCGGTTGGCAATTAACAGGTCGTTATCCAAACCTGCGAAGAGTTCCACGATTTGCCAACTGAGCCGGTTCGGGCTCGGTCCGGCACCCTGAAAACGTGGGCCGATATGTGCATTCTTGCTAAATAGCCAGCCACCCGCGGCTAATTATGTCGACACGTCTTAGTTGCTTAGTTGCATCGCACGCTAGAGCGCAGGCTGTGGATCGACCTGTCCTGCATGCCGTCTCGCGAAAGAAAATTCGACCGTACGACGATCAAGCATCATCCGAATGGTCAATATACACCAATCCTGCCTTAGCTAACGGTTCGCGCATCTTGTACATGTCGAGACTTAGTGTGCCGGCCTCGAGCTGCTTACGCTTGCCGTCCTCATCGTCCTTGCGCTTTTGTGCTTTCTGCGCAGTTTCAACCGCGAGCTTCTTCGGGATCACCACCACGCCATCGTCGTCTGCAACGACAACATCGCCTGGTTCGACATTCACTCCCGCGCAGACCACCGGAACATTGACCGCGCCAAGCGTCGACTTCACCGTGCCTTTGGCCGAGATCGCCTTTGACCACACCGGGAAGTGCATTTCAGAGATGGGCCGCACGTCGCGACAGCCGGCGTCGATGACGAGGCCGATCACGCCGCGTGCGCGCAGCGCGGTTGCCAGCAATTCGCCGAACATGCCATCGGTATTATCTGTCGTGCATCCGACGACCAGTACGTCGCCTTTCTGGCATTGCTCGACCGCGACGTGAATCATCCAGTTGTCACCAGGCTGCGCCAGGACTGTGACCGCGGGGCCCGCGATTTGCGCGCCGGGCCAGACCGGCCGCATATAGGGTTTCATCAGTCCCGAGCGCCCAAGCGCCTCATGCGACGTGGAGACCCCAACCGCGGCGAGTGTGCCAATGGCGTTGCTGTCGGCGCGCTTGATGTTACGAACGACGACGGGTTTCATTTGAGAACCTCCTCCACGGTCGGGAACAGCCTCTGGTACGCTTCACCATAGGTCATTGGCACGCCGGTATTGCGGCTGCCCTGGATGCCTCGATTGAGTGCGACCCGCTCATAGTATGCCCAAAGATGCTTTTGGGCTGCGAGGATCTGGAAGGCTTTGTATTTCTGCTCCCACACCTCGTCGATTTTCAAAATGAGGTTGGGCTTGTAGTTACACATTTCCGGCTGGTGCGGCTCGAAAAGGAATACTGGCGGCGCAGAATATTTGTATTTGGCGTCCGGCTTGTGACCCATGGCCTGCGCCACGACGCGCGTCTCCTGCGCGAAATGGGCGGCGTTCGGGTGGTCGAAATTATAGGGGTCCTCGAGCGCATGGGTCAGCACAAATGCAGGATTGAGTTCGCGGTATATATCGACCATGCGGTTGAAGTGGGCGTCGTTGAGCTTGAGCGGATAGTCGCCGCAATCGAAGAATTCTATTTCGGCGCCAAGAAGTTTAGCCGCGCGTTCGGCCTCGTCTTTGCGGCCGGCCTTCACTTTTTCCAGCGTTGCACCCAGCTCTTTCCACGCAAACTGGCTTTCGCCGCGTTCGCCATATGAAAGGCAGACAATTTTGACCCTGTAACCGCGCTTGGCATGCAAAGCGATGGCGCCGCCGGCGCGCCAAACGAAGTCACCGGGATGGGCGGTTATAACAAGCCCGGTCTGTTGGTCTGCCATTGCGCGGCTCCTTTTCCGTACCGGATTGTTAAACTAGGTTGAGTACCGGGCGGTCAAGTCGTGGGACGGCGGCGGGCGTGCTGATCGCCGGCACGACGAGGCCGCACAAAAAGGAGCAAGCGAGCAATGAAAAAGAGTTACACTGGGGGCTGCCAGTGCGGAAAAGTCCGCTACGAAGCCGAGGCCGACATCGGCGAAGTCATTACCTGCAATTGTTCGCGTTGCCGCAAACTCGGTCCGTTGCTGTCCGCCGTCGCGAAGTCCGATTTCAAGTTGCTCACGGACGAAAAGGCCATGACGGACTATCAATTCAACAACCGCACGATCCATCATCCGTTTTGCAAGACGTGCGGCATCGAATCCTTCGCCTATGGCAAGGGGCCGGGCGGCAAGGAAATGGTGATGCTTAACGTGCGCTGCCTCGACGGGGTCGACGCAGAGCAATTCAGCGTGAAAAAATTCGACGGCGCCAGTCTCTAGCGGAAAGGAGGCTGCCCAAAAAGCCATAACGGGCAGACCGTCGTCCACCCGTCACAAGCTCTCGGATCCATTCCTCGGTGCAAGCCGAAACCTGCATCGCGGTACCAGCTACTGAGAGCCAGGGCCGGCAGTCATGAGCCACGAATACTGCAAGCAGCACCCACGTCCCACGCCCAGACCGGTCATGGCGGCCATCCGTGTCCGGCAGAGCCGAAGATGGATGACCTGCGCAAAGCCTAGCGCGATGGCGCGCCAAGGCAAGCCCGGAGAATCGCTGTTGATAATTCCGAGGATGAAATACGGCAGTCATTTTCTGAAAAAATTCCCAAGAATGCGAAGGCAGCAACGACGCGTGCAAAGCAGACAGACAAAGGTTATGCATTGGTATGCATCGTGGATAGGCGTGAGCAGGGTCGCAGCATGACGAACAGTTCCGCGCGTGAGCGGCTTGGAGCAGCGCTTGGCCGCATCGACGATCCAAAAGGTGAGGGCGCGCGAGCTTGTCTTACGGTTTATCGCGAGCAAGCCAAGACCGCCGCGGAAGCTGCCGACGCCCGCGCCAAAGCCGGAATTTCGCTCGGTCCACTCGATGGCACGATTGTCAGCATTAAAGACTTGTTTGACGTCGCGGGCGAGGTAACCCGTGCGGGCTCCAAGGCGCTCGCTGAAGAAGCAAAACCGGCCGTAGCTGATGCGCCGGTGGTGCGCCGATTGCGTGCGGGCGGCGCAATCATTGTGGCCAAGACCAACATGACGGAGTTCGCCTATTCCGGCATCGGCGCCAATCCGCATTTCGGAACGCCGGGCAATCCGGCCGATCGCAAGCGAGTTCCCGGAGGCTCTTCGTCCGGCGCCGTGGTGGCTGCCGCAGACGGTATGTGCGAGATCTCTATCGGCACTGACACCGGCGGCTCCTGCCGGATCCCCGGCGCGCTGTGTGGCGTCGTTGGCTACAAGCCAAGCCGCCAGCGCATTCCTACCGATGGCGCCTTTCCACTGTCATACAGCATCAACTCAATCGGACCGATCGCCCGCTCGGTTGAGGCATGTGCCAAAGCCGACGCAGTGATGGCTGGCGATAGCTTTGTGTCGCTCAATCCCGTGCTCCTCGCGGGTCTTCGTATCGGCGTAGTGCAGGGCGCACCGCTCGAGAATTTGGACGAGACAGTGGGGAAACGCTTTGCGGACGCGATTGGCCGGCTGAGGCAAGCGGGTGCGCAGATCTTCGAGGAAAAGCTTCCGCTGCTCGGCGACATGGCGCAGGTAAACAGCAAAGGGGGCGTGCAGCCAGCGGAGGCGTATACCGTGCATCGTGATCTTTTGTCGCGGCGTGCGGACGCTATCGACCCAAATGTCCGGGTGCGGCTCGAACGTGCGAGCGGCGTCAGCGCCGCTGACTACATCGATATGGTGCGGGAACGCGCGCGGCTGATCCGCGCGATGGACGCACGGATTGCCGATCTGGATGTGCTGGCTTTGCCGACCACCCCGATCGTCGCGCCGACTATGGCCGAGGTTGCGGCGGCGGATGATTTTGCCCGCAAGAACGCCATGCTCCTGCGCAACACAGTTATCGCGAATTTTTTCGATCTTTGCGCCATCTCTTTGCCAATGCCACGTGAAAGCGGTCTGCCGACCGGGCTGATGCTGATTGCGCGAAATGGCAATGATCATCGGCTATTCCGCATCGCGGCGGCGGTCGAGCGGCTCTTGGCTGCCTAGATTAGGCAATCTCCGGCTTGTTGACCGGAGGGAAAATCCGGCATCATGCCGCCAACGGCAATAGCGCCGAAAGGGAGGTACCCACCATGAGCCGTAAACCGCACGCGGGCCACAAAGGCGTTACGCGGCGCACCGTAAGTGCAGGTTTGGGGGTGGGCGCCCTCGCTGGCATCGTCCCATTCAGTATTGTCCGTGCCCAGAGCGCCGCCCTGAAAGTGGGCGTGCTGTTACCACGTTCGGGCGTTCAGGCCGGCATCGGCCAGGACTGCCAGCGCGGCGTCGACATTGCGCCCGGCATTCTCAAGGAGCTCGGTTTGCCCGCGCTCGAGATTATGAACGGCGATACCGAAACCAAAGTGGAAATCGCCCGCTCCCGCGCTGAGAAGCTGATCAGCGAGGGTGCCCAGATTCTGATCGGTGCGTTCGATTCGGGGCAGAGCACCGCGATCGCTCAAGTCGCCGAGCAAAAGGGCATCCCATATGTCATCAACATCGCCGCCGCCCCGCAGATTACGGAGCAGGGCTACAAATTCGTATTCCGCAATTTCCCGACCGCCGGGATGATCCTCACCGACGCCTTCGCGAACCAGAAGGAAGTGTTCGAGAGCGCAGGGGCGGCGCCGAAGACCGCGGTGTTCATGCATATCAACGACACCTTCGGCACTGCGATGAAGGGCGGCATCGGGGCGGTGATGCCGAAATTCGACTTGCCGTACAAGATCGTGGACACTATCGCCTACGATCCGGCAGCAAGAGATTTGTCCGTCGAAGTAGCGAAGGCCAAGGCCACCGGGGCCGACGCGCTATTAATGGTGAGCCGGCTCAACGATGCGATCCTGCTCACGCGCGAACTGATCAAGCAACGCTGGTCACCGATGGCGATATTGAGCATGGGGCCAGGCTGGTATGAGGATCAGTATCTAAAAACTCTCGGCAAGCTCTCCGACGGCCCACTGAGCTTCGTGCCCTGGTATGATCCCAACAAGCCGCTCAGTAAAAAACTCGAAGAAGCGCTCGCCAAGGCTCATCCCGGCGTCAATCTCAACACCAATCAAGTCTATACGTTTGAGGCGCTGCTCGTAGCCGCCGATGCCTACAAGCGGGCAGGTTCGAGCGATCCCACGGCGCTCGCCGATGCCATCCGCAAGGCTAACATCACCAACAATGTGAGCCCGGGTCCCGGCATTCAGTTCAACGAAAAAGGGCAGAATGACAAGCTGAAGGACTCAGCAATTCAAAATCGCGGTGGCAAGCTCGTAACCGTAGCGCCGAAAGTGGCGGCTAACGCCAAAGTAGAATGGCCGCTGAAACCGTACGACAAGCGCGGGTGATGCGTTTCTGGCGCGCTCACTTCGCAGTAGCCGTCACGGCCGGGCAAAAGACGCGAGCGCCGTTTTCGTCTTGGCCGCCCCGGTTATGGCGGTAAGGCCGTGCACTGAGCGAGATCTCCGGGACGAGCCCGGCGACGACAAATAAGGGCGCAGAGACAGTGCCGGCAGAAGTCTATCTCAACGTCGCTGTGGGCGGTGTATTGACCGGGCTTGTCTACGGTCTGATGGCGCTCGGGCTATCAGTAATTTTCGGTGTGGTGCGTGTCGTCAATTTCGCCCATGGCGAGATGATGACCATCGCCATGTATATCGCGCTGACGCTATTTTCGGCTTTCCATCTTGATCCACTGGTGATGCTGGTCCCGGTCGCAGCGGTGCTGTTTGTCTTCGGATACGCACTGCAAGCCGGTCTGATCAACGTTTTCATCACCCGGGCAGAGCACAGCCAATTCCTCCTGCTCGTTGCCATCGCGATTATCATCGTCAATACACTGCTCATCCTTTTCGGCCCCGACTCGCAGAACGTGCAAACGGCCTACGCCTATGAAAGCTTTCAATTTGGTCCTCTGATCGTCGACGCGACCAAGGTCTATGCCGGTTTCGCGGCCATTGTGGTCGCCGCCGCGTTGTTCGGTTTTTTCCGCTATACCCTGCTTGGTATCGCGATCCGTGCCTGCGCCGACAATTACACTGGCGCAATGGTGGTCGGACTCGACGTAAAGCAACTCTATGCGCTGACCTTCGGCATCGGCGCCGCCTGCGTCGGCGCCGCCGGTTGCATGCTCCTGTTGATCTTCGACGTTACGCCCTCGGTTGGTCCAGCCTACACCCTGCTCGCTTTCGTCATTGTTATCACCGGCGGCCTGGGCTCGATGCCCGGAGCCATCGTCGGTGGCGTGCTGATCGGACTGACCGAAGCTATTGCCGGCCTGCTGTTCACGCCTTCCGCAAAATCCATGTTTGCCTTCGCTATTCTGGTCCTCGTGCTGCTCGTCCGCCCGCAGGGCATCATGGGCAAGAGGGTGGCATGATCGCGCGTCTGATCGAAGGTGTCCGGCCTCGTACCTTGATTGTCCTGGCCGTGCTGCTTGCTTTGTTTATCGCAGCGCCGCTTTTTGCCGGCGACTATCTGCTCACCGTTCTCATCCTGATCCTCTATTTTGCTTACGCCGGGCAGGCCTGGAACATCATGATGGGCTTTGTTGGTCTGCTTTCGCTCGGACACGCGCTCTATGTCGGGCTTGGTGCTTATGCAGCGGCGGCACTATTCGTGCGTTTTGGAATCGGACCTTGGCTTGGGCTGCTCGTCGCGGTGCCGATCGCTGCGGCAGCAGGCGCCTTCATCGGTTTTCTTGCCTTCCGGTTTCGCGTCGCAGGCGTCTATTTCGCTATCCTGACCATTGCGGTCGCCGAGTTTGCCCGAGTCGGCTTCGACCATCTGACGTGGACCGGGGCTTCGGCCGGTCTTTTCCTGCCGGTCGCGCAATACGCTCACAATGATCTGTGGAACCTGCGCGGTCATCCGGTGATGTTTTATTATGTTCTGCTTGGCGCGACCGTGCTTGCATTCATCGGCTGTCGGGCGTTGCTGCAAAGTCGCATGGGCTATTTCTGGCTGGCCATTCGCGAAGACGAGGAGGCCGCACGCGCTGTTGGGATCGACACCTTCCACTATAAGATGATCGCGGTTGTGATCTCTGCCGCGATGACCTCGTTCGCCGGCGTGATCTATGCGTTTTACTATAACAACCTTTTCCCGGAACAGGTCTTGCACATCTCGCAGTCGATTTTGATTATTCTCGGGCCGATCGTCGGCGGTGTGGGTACGCTGTTCGGACCGATCCTTGGTGCCTTCGTGCTCGAAACGATCGCCGAGAGCATGCGGACCCTGCTGGAATGGTTTGGTGTCGATTTGCCGGGCACGAACCAGCTGTTTTTCGGCGTGGTGTTGTTGTTGGTCGTCATCGCGTTGCCGGATGGTGTGTGGCCATGGCTTCGCAGGCGTATCGGCCTGACGGAGCAAGAGCGATGAACGGCCTGCTCACAATCGAGGGCGTCAGCAAACGTTTCCGTGGGCTGGTTGCGGTCGACCGCGTCAATTTCGAAGTACCGAAGGGCAGCATTTTTGCGGTGATCGGGCCGAACGGCGCCGGCAAGACCACGCTTTTTAACATGATTGCCGGTGTGTTCTCGCCCGACAACGGTACAGTCACTTTCTCCGGGGAGCGGATCGATGGACTTTCGTCCGATCAGATTTGCCGTCTTGGCGTCGCGCGCACCTTCCAGATTGTGCGGCCGTTTCCAGCGCTCAGCGTCGAGGAGAACGTCATGGTCGGTGCGCTGCTTCACCGGCGGCCTGTGCCAGATGCGCGCGCGTATTCGCACGAAGTTTTGCGCCGCCTCGATCTTTATGGCAAACGCGCGCAACGCGCCTCGGCACTCACGCTTCCCGATCGCAAGCGCCTGGAGGTCGCACGTGCGCTCGCTACCGATCCCAAATTGCTGTTGCTCGACGAGGTAATGGCTGGCCTGCGGCCCACCGAGACCGACCGAATAGTCGCAATTCTCAAAGAGCTCAATCGGGACAGCGGGCTCACTATCCTGCTGATCGAGCATGTGATGCGCGCAGTGATGGCGCTCGCTATGCGCGTGCTCGTGATGCATCATGGCGCTGCCATTGCCGAAGGCACACCGGACGAAGTGGTACACGACCGCGCGGTGATCGATAGCTACCTCGGCGCGGAGGCGGTCGCTTGATGCTCGCTATCGAAAATCTCGATGTGTTTTACGGCGATGCCCAGGCGCTCGATGGCGTGTCGCTTGAAATCGAAGAGGGCGCGATCGTTGCCATCGTTGGTGCCAACGGCGCCGGCAAGACCTCGCTGATCCGCACTATCGCCGGCATGCACAGGCCGGCGCGTGGGCATATCTATTTTCGTGGATTGGATATTGCCGGCTGGCCGAGTCACAAAGTCTGCGATCTCGGCATTGGCCAGGTGGCCGAAGGTCGTCAGGTGTTCCCGTCGTTGTCCGTTGCGGAAAACCTTGCGATGGGCGCGCTGCTGCCGCGGGCCCGAGGTTTGCGCGAAGAAAATCTTGAGAAAGCCTATGCACTATTTCCGGTGCTCGCCGAGCGCCGCCAACAGGCGGCGGGTACGTTGTCAGGCGGCGAGCAGCAGATGCTTGCTATCGGCAGGTGTCTCATGGGTGAGCCTGAACTGGTGCTGTTCGACGAGCCATCGCTCGGCCTGGCGCCAGCCATCGTGCAGAGCGTGCTTCAATGCGTGCGCGATCTCAATCGCGAGGGACTAACATGCGTGTTGGTCGAACAGAATGTTGCGGTGTCGCTTAAGCTCGCCAGTCACGCTTATGTGCTGGAAAACGGCCGCATCACGCTTGCCGGTTCGGGCGAGAAGTTGCTTTGCGACGACCGAGTACGGCAGGCCTATCTGGGGCTATAGCGCTATTTCAACGGCGGACCGATGGTGACCGTCAGTTTGCCGACGCCTTCGACTTCACACTCGATTTTGTCGCCGGCAACAGTGGCGGCAACGCCTGAGGGTGTGCCGGTCATGATGATGTCGCCGGCCTCGAGTGCGACCATTTCCGACAGCTTCGAGATCGTTTCCGGCACGTTCCAGATCATCTGGTTTAGATCGCCGTCTTGGCGTACCTGGCCGTTGACCTTGAGCACAATCTTGCCCTTGGCCGGGTGGCCAATTTTGCTCGCGGGCATCAATGGTCCGCATGGTGCGGAAGCATCGAACGCCTTGCCGACTTCCCACGGCCGCTTCACGTCGCGCGAGGCAATCTGCAAGTCGCGACGGGTAAGATCGATACCGACCGCGTAGCCGTAGATGCAGTCATTGGCCTTGGCGACAGGGATGTTGCGTCCGCCACTTTTCAGCGCGACCACCAATTCGACCTCGTGGTGCATATCCTTGGTCAGCGAAGGATACGGGACGGTGCCACCGTCCTGCACGATGGCGTCAGCGGGTTTGGCAAAAAAGAAAGGCGGTGCACGCTCGTCCTGCCCCATCTCGCGGATGTGCTCAATGTAGTTGCGGCCGACGCACCAGATGCGGCGAACAGGAAATATCTTGTCGGTCCCTACAACCGCGATGGCGGCTTGTGGCGCGGGCGGAATGACGTAGCGGTTGTCAGTCATGGTGAGTTGGCCGTTCGATATGGCGGGAGGATGGCCCTGGCTGTGAAATAAGACGGCCAGGTAAAGATGGCTGTGCGTATCAGGTGTGATGCGCCGCCGTCAACCGCCGGGCACTCATGGCACCGCAATCGCGGCAAGGGGACTGCGTGCTTCCTGCTCTTTCAGCTGCAGGCGGTAGAAAGACGCATAGCGGCCACCCGCGCGAAGCAGTTCGTCGTGCCGCCCGGACTCAACTGCGCGTCCGTCTTCGACCACGTAGATGCAGTCGGCATGCGACACCGTATGGAGTCGGTGTGCGATCACAAGAGTAGTGCGACCCTGGCAGAGATGCTCCATGGCTTCGCGGACTTGCAGTTCGGATTCGGAGTCGAGTGCTGCCGTTGCTTCGTCGAGCAAAATAATCGGCGCGTTCTTGACGAGGGCGCGGGCAATTGCCACCCGTTGGCGTTGGCCGCCGGAGAGCTGCAAGCCGTGCTCGCCAACCTGTGTGTTGTAACCGCGCGGAAACGACATGATGAAATCGTGCGCATAGGCCGCTTTGGCGGCTGCCACGATCTCATCTTCACTGGCTCCCGGCTTGCCGAATTCGATATTCTCGCGAACGGTGCCGCGGAAGAGGAATACGTCCTGCCCGACATAGGCAATATGCTGGCGGAGCGATTGCCGCGATCGCTGGACGATATCTTGCCCGTCGATAACGATCTTGCCTCGCTTGGCGTCATAGAAACGCAAGATCAGGTTGAATATCGTCGACTTCCCACCCCCGGAAGGACCCACCAGAGCGGTGAGCTTGCCCGGCTCGGCCACGAAGGACATTTCGCGTAACACCGGTTCATCGTCGCGATACGCGAAATGCACATCGTCGAACGTTAGACGCGCCGTTTTGACTTGCAGGCTAGGTTTGTCGCTGTCGAGCGGTTCGCTCGGCGGGCTGTCGATCACTTCGAACAATATACGGACGCCGACCAGCGCGCTGTTGAGTTCAATGTTGAGGCGGGCGAGCCGCTTGGCGGGCTCATAGGCCAGCAAAAAGGCGGCGATAAAGGAGAAGAACTGACCGGGCGTCGCGCCGGTTTCGATTACACGGTAGCCGCCATAGGTGATGGCAATTGCAATTGCGCAACCGCCAAGTGTCTCCATCAAAGGACTGGCGCGATTGGATACGCGCGCCATCTTGTTGGCTTCGTGCTCGACCGCTGCGACGTTCCGGTCGAAGCGCTCGCGCATGATCTCTTCGAGAGTAAAGGCCTTCACAATGCGGATGCCCTGCAAGGTTTCCTGCAGCGTCTCGATAATACGAGTGCCGCCATGAAACTGGCTCCGCGCGATTGAGTAGACGCGTCGGACGAGCTTGCGCAGAATGAACAATGCCGGCGGAGCGACCACGAAGCTGAAGAACGACATCAGTGGATCCTGCATCACCATGACGATGACCAGGCCGATCAGCGACAACAGGTCTCGGCCGACCGAGGTTATCAGCAGGTTGATGACCTGCGTCGCGGCCGCGGCGCCGGCCGACAGACGAGCGATGAATTCAGTGGAATGCCGATCCGAGAAAAAACCAATGCCTTCGTGAAGCAATTTGGCAAAAACCGCACGTTGATTGTCAGCGACGATACGATTGCCAATACGCGAGAGCATCACACTGTGGACGTACGTGGCGAATCCCTTGATAGAGAACAAGACCACGGTGATGGCGCCAAGCGTGATGATCCCCCGTAAACTGCGATTCACATAGGCCTGGTTGATAACGTCGCCGATCAAATAGGCACTGAAGGCGGTGCAGCCCGCGGCCACCGCCATAAATACGAACGCGATAATGTATTTGCGCCAATGCAACAGACCCTGCTCGGTAAGCAAGCGCCGGATCAGGGCAAAGACGCCGTAACGCTCGTCGGCGGCCGATGGCAAGCTGTGGTCGTTCATCCGCCCTCTGTGGGCTGTGAATAGGGCACGTCGGGGCAGGGGTGACCGTTTCCTTGCCTGCGTGCAAAGAATTTTTCAAGCGATAAACTAAGGCGGCGAAAGGCGGTAAAAAGCGCCGGTTTTGCTCGTCAAGCGACGCCGCTCTTGCGCCGGCTCGCCAACTGCTTTTCCCATGCAAGCGCGTGGGCGACGATGGTGTCGAGATTCTGGAATCGCGGGCGCCAGGGCAACGCGGCGCGAATGCGATCGACATTCGCGACCAACGCCGGCGCGTCGCCGGGCCGGCGGCCGGAAACATCGACGGAAAAATCGCGTCCGCTTGCGCGCCGTACTGCGTCGATCACCTCGAACACCGAAGCACCCCGGCCGTAGCCGCAGTTGAATGTCGTGCTTGCACCGCCACTACGCAAATAGGCAAGCGCCGCCGAGTGTGCTTGCACCAGATCGCTGACGTGGATGTAGTCGCGAATGCAAGTGCCGTCCGGCGTCGGATAGTCGGTTCCGAATACGTCCATCTTTGGCCGTTTGCCGGTTGCGGTCTCACAGGCGACCTTGATCAAGTGGGTCGCGGCCGGCGTTGCCTGTCCGGTGCGCAATTTAGGGTCGGCACCGGCGACGTTGAAATAGCGCAATATTACGAAACGCAAGCCGTGGGCCTTGCCGGCGTCGTGCAACATAATCTCGGACATCAGCTTTGAGGTGCCGTAGGGCGAGATCGGCACTGTCGGCGCGCTCTCACGCACAGGCGCTTCGCCTGTCGTTCCGTAGACCGCGGCGGTGGATGAAAAAATGAACTGCCGGATGCCGGTCTTGATCGCGACGTCAAGCAGCGCACAAGTGTTCACAGTGTTATTGCTGTAATATCCGAGTGGGTCGGCAACGGATTCCGGCACCACGACCGAGGCAGCAAAATGAACGATAGCGGTGATGGCGTGCCGTGCGATGATGTCGTCGACCAGCGACCGGTCGCCTGTGCTGCCCGAAACGAAGGGAACCGAGGTTGGTATCAGGAAGCGGAATCCGGTCGAGAGATTGTCGAGCACGACCACCTGCTCGCCCGCGTCGACGAGTTCGTGCACCATGTGGCTACCGATATAGCCGGCGCCGCCTGTGACAAGAATCGTCATGCCTGATGTCCCCTCAGTCCGGCGAATGTGCCCAATGAACGTAAAAGCCGCATCTTGATCCTGCTTCGCGATGGCATGGTTATGGCGGGCATGCTTAATGACCGGTATATGGGTGCCGCAAACGCGCTATGGCCAACATTCTTTTCATCAAGACCTCTTCTCTCGGCGACGTGATTCATCACATGCCGGCCTTGACCGATGCCCGCAAGGCGCGGGGCGATGCGGCTTTTACGTGGTTGGTGGAGGAGGCTTTTGCACCGCTGGTGCGCCTGCATCCAGCCGTGGATGGAATTATTCCGGTTGCCTGGCGGCGCTGGCGAAAGTCGCTGTACGCGCCAGCGACAATGGCCGAGATTGTTGCGAGTTTTCGTGCTATCCGCGCGCATCAGTATGACGATATAGTCGATAACCAAGGCCTTTTGCGTAGCGCCGTAATCGCCCGGATGGCGCATGGCCGGCGCCATGGCTACGACGCTTCGAGCGTCCGGGAGCCGCTGGCTTCAGCATGTTACGATGTCCGCTATCGCGTCGACCGTAATTTGCACGCGGTCGAGCGCAACCGGATCCTGAGTGGGCGGGCGCTCGGCTATACGCCGCAGGGCGCCCCAAACTTTGGGCTCGACCGCCGACGATTTACGACTGATACATCGCGATATGCGGTCTTCTTGCACGCCACTACGCGGCCAGAAAAGCAATGGCCGGAGGCGAACTGGATCGGCCTGGGCAAGGCAATCGGACGGACCATCGAACTGGTGTTGCCCTGGGGCGCAGAGACCGAACGTACCCGCAGCGAACGTATTGCGATCGAAGTGCCAGGCGCGCGTGTGCCTGAACGAGCGCCGCTGGATCAGGTTGTGAAGTTGATTGCTGGCGCGCAATTTGTCGTTGGCGTTGACACGGGTCTCCTCCATCTTGCTGCCGCGCTAGGCGTCCCCCTGGTTGCAATCTTTACCGGCAGCAAGCCCAGCCTGACGGGACCACTTGGAAGCGGACCACTAGCGGTGCTCGGAGATAATGGCGTGTCGCCCTCGGTCGACTCCGTAATCGACGCGATTGCAAAAATCGTTCGCTAAAATGTTTTAAGCTGTGCCGGCGCGCAGCAAATCGTGCACGTGGATGACGCCGACAGGTTTGCCGCCCTCGACCGCAAACAACGCGGTTACCTTCTTCGAATTGAGGATATCCAACGTCTCGCTCAGCAACTGGTCGGGGCGTACGGTCTTTGCTCCACGCGTCATCACATCTTCGACGCGGGCGTCGAGCAAATTATCTCGCATATGTCGCCGCAGATCGCCGTCGGTGATGATTCCAACCAAGAGCCCGCGCGGATCAGTGATGCCGACGCAACCGAAGCCCTTGGCGGTCATTTCGAGGATTGCCTCCGACATGCGCGTGCCAAGCGACGACAGCGGCACTGCCGCGCCGGTATGCATGATATCGCGCACGGTTTTCAGCAGGGTGCCGAGTTTCCCGCCGGGATGCAGCAGACCGAAATCGACAGGTGTGAAGCCGTGGCTTTCGAGCAGCGCGATGGCTAAAGCGTCGCCAAGGGCAAGTTGCATCAGCGAAGATGTCGTCGGCGCGAGATTGTGCGGGCAAGCCTCGCGCGCCTGCGGCAGCGCGAGTACCGCATCGGCCACTTTGGCCAAGGCACTCTCGGGGATCGCGGTCATTGCGATCAGTTTGATTCCGTGGCGGCGCGAATAATCGGTGATGTTTTTAAGCTCGGCCGTTTCGCCGGACCATGAGAGTGCCAGGATGACGTCATTGTTTGCGATCATTCCGAGATCGCCGTGACTGGCTTCGCCAGGGTGCACGAAAAAGGCCGGGGTCCCGGTCGAGGCGAGGGTCGACGCGATTTTACGCGCGACGTGACCGGATTTGCCCATGCCGGTCACAATCACCCGCCCTTGCGCCGCGCGAATCAGATCAACGACAGCCGCGAAGGCGGTGCCGAGCCCGTCGCGCAATGCGGCAGCCAAGGCATCAACACCGCCGCCTTCTGCTTCCAGAGTACGCAGCGCAGATGCGATCGCGGCTTGCGCACGGTCGCTCGTTGTATGAGCTGGCTTCGGTTTAGCCATGGGACTTTGATAGCACGAAAACGTCCTCGCGTCAGGCCGGGCTCGTCCATTCGTTAACAAAGCCGGGGTTGGGTGGCGCGCTCGGTGATCTCATTTCTTGCGATATTCCGCGCCGACGAGCACTTTCCGCACGCTCGCAAGCACGACCTCGACGGGCACATTGTCAGTACGTCGATGGCGCACGGCGTCATTGCCGTCGATGCGGGCTTGCTCGCGCGCGTGCTCATCACCTGCCGGCTCGAGGATGGCGGCGATCGGGTTGAGCGGCTTCCAATGCCAGGGGCTGGTTGGACCAAAGATTGCGATCGTTGGTGTGCCGATCGCTGCTGACACGTGCATTAATCCGGAATCGTTGGTTACCGAAACATCAGCTGCGGCGATGGCCAGGATCGCGTTGCGCAAATCGGTGCCGGTAAGGTCGCGCACGCGCGGTCCGCCAGCGGCCGCGATTTCTTTCGCAAGCGAAATTTCGTCAGGCCCGCCCAACACCCAGATCGCGGCTCCATCTTTCACGAGCGCGCGTGCCAGGTCGCAATAGTGGTGAGCAGGCCAGGCTTTGCCGGCACCGACCGCGCCCGGCGACAACGCAACAATTGGACGAGCTTCATTCGACAGCTCCCGTTGCGCGCGCCATTCGTCCACCTCACGGGTTGGTACATTCAACTCGGGCAGAGGCCACTCTTTTGGAAGTGGTGTATCTTTTGGCAGTGCCAACACCCCCATCTGATCTATCATGCGGGGTAACGTGCGCTCACCAGAACGCACATCGTTGAGCAGGCCAAAGCGAAATTCGCCGGCGAAGCCCGTTCGTACCGGAATCCCGGCGAGCCAAGGTGCCAATGCTGCCTTCCACTTCCGCGACATCACCAAGGCCTGACCGTATTTGCCTTGACGCAGCAATTCGGCAAGCCGCTGCTGAGCGGCGATGCCCAATCTTCGACGTGGCAAATCGATCACGATGGCGCGCCGAACGCCGGGCATGTAATCGGCGAGCGGGGCGCAAAGGCTGCTGCTGACGATATCGATCGGGCGGTTTGGCGCTTGGGCGTACAGAAGTTTTACGACCGAATGGCAGCGGACGAAATCGCCGATCCATACATAGGGGACGATAAGGACCGGCGCGGCGGTTTGGTTGAAGGCTTCGGTCATGGATTTTGGCGCCGCTCGCTCTGTTCGCCCTATTTTGAGCCGGCAAAGAAGGCGTTAACCTGCGCTGCAGCGGCCTGTCCAGCCGCGCGTTTTTACCCTGTCCGGAGCCATTTGCGAGCGAATTGTCCCTAACATTGCGCCCGACGGCTGACTGGGGCAAAGGTTTGCGGGAGTGCCAAGCGTCGACGAGGTAGGCATGTTTTTGGTCACCGGTGGGGCCGGTTTTATCGGATCAAATGTGGTCGCCAGCCTCAATGAGGCGGGCGCAACCGACATCGTGGTGGGTGACAAGCTCGGCCGCGATGACGCCAAGTGGCGCAATCTCGCCAAGCATCAGGTCGCGGACCTTGTACCCCCGGCCGAACTGACCCGGTGGCTCGACAGCCGCAAGCTCGAGGCTGTGATTCACATGGGCGCAATTTCCGATACCAGCGCCACTGACGGCGATCTGGTGATGGAAAACAATTTTCGCCTATCGCTGCGCCTGCTCGACTGGTGCACGGTAACGCGTACGCCGTTCATTTATGCATCGTCGGCGGCGACCTATGGAGACGGCAGCCAGGGCTTTGACGACGATTGGTCGCTTGATGCGTTGCGCAAGCTCAAGCCGATGAACCTCTACGGCTGGAGCAAGCACCTGTTTGATCTCGCGTTGATTGACCGTTACTTGAAGAAAGAAAAAATGCCGCCGCATTGGGTCGGTTTGAAATTTTTTAACGTCTACGGGCCGAATGAATACCACAAAGGCCATATGGCCAGTGTTTTGGCCAAGGTTTTCGACGTCGCCAAGTCAGGCCAGCCTGTGCGTCTGTTCAAGTCACACCGTGAAGGTATTGCCGATGGCGATCAGCGCCGAGACTTCATTTACGTGGATGACGCCATCTCCGTCCTGCGCTGGCTGCTGGAGGCAACGGGGATAAACGGCATCTTCAACGTCGGTACCGGCAAGGCCGAAAGCTTCCGCGACATGATCGGCGCCATGTTCACGGCCCTTCGCAAGCCGGTGAACATCGAATTTATCGACATGCCTGAGGCAATCCGCGGGCAGTATCAATACTTCACAGAAGCGCGCATCGAACGTTTGCGCCGCGCGGGCTATAACGCCGGTTTCATGCCGCTCGAAGCCGCCGTAAACCAATACATCACCGGCTATCTCAGCCGCGACGACCGTTATCGGTGAAGCGATGTACGACTTTGACAAGCATCTGGCGGCGCTTTCAGAACAGACCGTGCTCTGCATCGGCGATTTGATGCTGGACGAGTTCGTCTATGGCGAAGTCTCGCGCATTTCGCCGGAAGCACCGACGCCGGTGATTGCGGTCAAACGCACTGAACTGATGATTGGCGGCGCAGGAAACGTAGCCCGCAACCTGGTCGCGCTCGGTGCGCGTTGCATCTTTGTTGGTGCCGTTGGTGACGACGAGGCTGGCGGTGCCCTGACCAAGGCGCTGAGTGCCCATCCGCTGATCGAATTTCATTTGGTCGTCGATGGGGGACGCCAAACCACGCGTAAGGTCCGTTTCGTATCGGAGCACCATTCGACGCATTTGTTGCGGGCCGATTGGGAAACGCCTTCAGCCGTCGATGCCGGCAGCGAAGACGCGCTGATCGGCCACGTGATAAAGGCGATACCGCGGGTAGGTGCAGTGGTTTTGTCCGACTATGCCAAAGGCGCGCTCACTCCCCGCGTGACCCGCGCTGTGATTGATGCCGCGAACGAGAGTGGCAAGCCTGTGGTGGTCGATCCTAAGGGCCACGACTACAGCATTTACCGCGGAGCTACTCTTATTACGCCAAACAGGCAGGAGCTCGCTGACGCCACGCGCAGTCCGGCCAAGACCGACGATGAAATCGCCGATGCTGCGGCGAAGCTTTGTGACGCGGTGGCCGCGAGAGCGATTCTGGTGACACGCAGCGAGGCCGGGATGACTCTTGTTACAAAAGACGCGTCGGTCCATGTCCCTGCTTATCCCGTGCGCGTACGCGATGTCTCGGGCGCCGGCGACACGGTCGTGGCGGTCCTTTCCGCGATGTTGGCAATGCGGGCCGATTTCGAATCCGCAATGCGCGCCGCCAACGCCGCCGCTGCAGTGGTCGTAGGAAAGCGTGGCACTGCGACGGCATCTGTCGCCGAGCTACGTTCGCGTATATTGCCGGCGGCGACGCTGGCGTCTGAAGAAAAAATTGTTTTCGATTGGGCCGTCCTTGACGACTATCTCGCAGAATGGCGGAGGCAAGGTTTGCGCGTCGGTTTTACCAACGGTTGCTTCGATCTACTGCATCCCGGACACGTCAAGCTGCTGGCCGGCGCACGTGCGGCTTGCGATCGTCTGGTTGTGGGTCTGAATGGTGATGCGTCGGTCACGCGGTTGAAAGGCGCCGGCCGTCCGGTACAGCCGGTGCAGGCGCGCGCCGAAGTACTGGCGGCGCTCGAAGCGGTTGACGTGGTCGCTGTGTTCGATGAGGACACGCCGGAAAAGCTGATCAGCCACGTGAAGCCGACTGTGCTGGTCAAAGGCAGCGACTATACTCGCGAGGAGGTGGTAGGTCGCGAGATGGTGGAGGCGTTTGGCGGCGAGATCATACTGATCGATATCGTTCCAGGTCATTCAACCACGTCGATGGTCGAACGTACGCGCGCATCGAAGACACGTTCGTCCCGGTGAATGGCTAGCGCTACGCAATTCTCTCCCGCCAGCTTCGCAAACCTGTCAGGACTTGACGTCGCGCCTAATCGGATTGCTGACCGGAGGCCGCCAGCCCTGCGTCTCTTCGTAGCGCTTGGCGTAGCGATAGAACGTGCCTTCAAAATTTCCGAATGCAATGACAAAACCAGCCCAGCCATCGATGAAGCCAAGTTTGAAGATGTAGTGCTTGACGAAAGACCACGCACCGTGGCCAAGCGCGCCCGCCATCGATACGCGCTTACCCGCAAGCTTCGGTACGCCGAGCGTGGAATAGCGGTTCATCTTGTTGACGACTTCTTCCAGATTGCGAAACGGAAATTGCCAGATTGCGTTCTGCAGGGCGCCCACCGGTCGCCCGCCGAGCACCTCAAACCCCTCATGCACTGGCTCAAGCGTGTAGCGGATGCTGCCTTTGCGGAAGAGTTGCGGCTGGCGGAAATTTGGATACCAACCCGAGCCGCGGATCCAGCGGCCCATCATATAACTGCGGCGAGGCACCATGTAGATGTCGTGCGGCGGCGAACCGGCAAGCAGCGCGAGAATTTCGTCGCGTACAGCTTCGGTACAGCGTTCGTCGGCATCGAGGCTGAATATCCAGTCAAAATTGCATGACTCGATGGCGCGATTGCGCAGGTCACCAAACCCCTTGAATTTTACATCTACAACGCGTGCGCCAAGCGAACGAGCAATTTGGGCTGTGCGGTCGACGCTGAATGAATCGACCACGACCACTTCGTCGGCCCACAGCACACTGGATATGGCCGCTTCAATCTTTTCCGCCTCGTTATAAGTGAGAATATAGGCTGATATTTTCTGCATAGCCGGTCGATGCCTGTTGCGGGCCGTGGGAGTCGCCGTCAAGTTAACATTGACGGACGCGGAGGCCCTAGGGGTTTGTCGACGCGTGCGACATCGGCTAAAGCCAATAGGAGAGGGCGTCCGTGGCCGAGCTGATTTCCGTCATCGTAACGACCTATAACCGCGAAGATGCGCTCGATGCGGTGTTGCGGTCGCTTGCGCGACAGAGCGACGCCGCCTTCGAAATCATTGTGGCCGATGATGGTTCAGGCCCGGCCACGGCAAAGGTAATCGATGCCTGGAAGTTGAAAATCGGGCGTCGCCTCGATCACGTCTGGCATGCCGACCGCGGCTTCCGCGCTGCGGAAATTCGTAACCGCGCGATACTGGCCGCTCGCGGCGCTTATTGTGTTTTTCTGGACGGGGATTGCATCGTGCGGCCGGATTTTGTCGCCAGCCATCGCCAGTTGGCGGCGCCAGGGTGGTTCGTCACGGGTAACCGCGTTCTGCTTTCGGCAGATCTCACAATGAAGGTGCTACAGGAAAAGCTCACGCCAGAGAGCTGGGGTCTCGCGCGCTGGCTTGCCGAACGCTGGCGCGGCGGTGTCAATCGTTTGTCGGCGTTACTGCATTTGCCGCTCGGGCCTCTGCGCCGGATCCGCCGCCGGGCCTGGCAGGGTGCGCGGTCGTGTAATCTCGCCATTTGGCGGTCGGATCTCGATCGCGTTGATGGCTTTGATGCGGACTATCGCGGTTGGGGTAAGGAAGATTCCGATATCATCGTGCGTCTATTGCATGCTGGCGTCCGCCGTAAGGATGGTGTGTTTGCAACCGGCGTACTCCATCTTTGGCATGCGGACGCCGATCGTTCGCAGCTATCCGAGAACGAGCGCAAGCTTGCTGGAGCAGCCGCCGGTGAACGCATCCGCGCGCAGCGGGGCTTGTCATCGCTTCGGGATACTTCCGCAGATGCCCAGGCAGTGAGCTGAGCGATGGCCGGGCTTTCGATCGTAAACGGTATCGACAAAGCAAAGCTCACGTGCCTCGCCGACGGGCTGATCGTGGCCGTGGCCGTGGCGCTGCCTTGGTCGACTTCCGCTACGGCAATTTTGGTGGTGATCTGGCTGTTCGCGCTTATTCCTACGATTCGTTGGGCCGATATTCGCCGTGAGGTCACCGGCCCCGCCGGGGGCTTGCCGGTCTTGCTGGTCGCTTTGGGCTTGGCCGGAATGTTGTGGGCGGATGTGACGCTGCTCGATCGATGGCGGGGCTTCGAATCGTTTTTGAAGTTGTTGGTGATACCGCTGTTGTTCGTGCAATACCGCCGCTCCAACCATGGGGAGTGGGTTTTTGTAGGCTATCTTTCGTCGTGTGTCGCGCTGTTAGCCGCCACGACCGTTGTGATGGCGATCCCATCGTTAGCGGCTGGTCTTATGCGTCACGACGACGTGTTGGTTAAAAGCGCTGCCACTCAAAGCGGCGAGTTTGTCACTTGTATCTTCGGCCTGCTGTTTCTGGTGAGCGAGGCCGCAAAGCGCGGGCGTTGGCTTTGGCAACTTGTTTTTGTGGCGATCATCCTCGCAATGCTCGCCAACATGCTTTATGTGGCGACCGGCCGCACCGCGCTGGTCATCATCCCGGTGTTGCTCGTTCTGTTCGCGAGCAAAAAGCTGAGCGCGAAAGGCGCTGTTCTTGTCGCGACCGGCGCGCTCCTGGTTGGCATCGTTGTCTGGACTTCTTCACCTTACCTTAGAGACCGTACGACGCAGATCTGGACTGATTTTGAGAAATACGAAGCGACAGACGAGAGAACTTCTTCAGGTGAGCGGATTGAGTTCTGGAAGAAGTCCATCGAATTCACTCGGCAGTCGCCCTCGATCGGACACGGCACCGGATCGATCCATTCGCTATTTGAAAAGGCTGCGGCTGGACATACCGCCACGGCGGGCGTCGCTGCGGCCAATCCCCACAATCAGACCTTGGCTGTGGCGATCCAGCTTGGTTTTGTTGGTGTGGCAGTTTTGTGGGCAATGTGGATCGCTCATTTGCTTCTATTCCGAGGCAACGGCCTCGCCGAATGGATCGGTCTTGTCATCGTGGTGCAGAATATCGTTGGCTCCTTGTTCAACTCCCATTTGTTCGATTTCGTGCAAGGCTGGGCCTACGTTATCGGCGTTGGCGTTGCTGGAGGAATTGCGATGAAGTCCTGTACAATAGGCCGGATACCGGACGCCACGGCAAAACTGAAATGAATTTGAATTTTTCAACTGTCTTTTGGCGACGTGAAGACCGCCCGAAAATTGAACATCGGTTTGACGCTGAAATAATTGAACCGTGCGGTGATCTCGGGTTTCGATTCTTTGCGCGGAAATAGGTACACCGACCGGCCAACGAAGAGCCCCGCACCGGGGCATGGCGCGGGGCGGTTGCTGGCGTCGGGAGCAATTAAATGAATGCTATGCCGATCCGGCATCGCGAGCAAGTGCATCCGGCGCAGGACGCGAAAAAGCGCCGCTATCTCCCGATCAAGATACCTGATCGAATTTCGGGGGGACCACCGTGCGGCGGTCTTTCAGCGTGTGCCGGAGCTTCTTAGATTTTTACAAAAAGTGCTTGATTGCCGGACATCTCTATTATCGGCTCAGGCTTATCGGCAAAGAACTCATCAAAGGCATTCCGAACTCCTTGCTGGTAAATGTAGTCGTGACATATGAGTATCGCCCCCTTGTTCATGCGGGGGTAAAAGAACTTCAATGAATCCTGTGTTCCTTTGTAAAGGTCAACATCCAAATGCACGAATGAGAATTTTCTGTCTTGTATTGGACCGCTTGTTTCGGGGAACAATCCTTTATAAATAAAAACATTTGGAAAATCCTTTAGGTATTCCGAAACAGCATTATAGGATGAAGCCATTTGATTTTTATAAAATTCTGTTTTGCCGTCTTCGGGGGTCACGTCCGGAAGTCCTTCAAAAGTATCGAAGACGTGAAATGAACGACTTCCTCTTGCCAGTGCAATAAGTTTCGTAGAGCCGCCCTCAAAGCAACCTACCTCAACAATATCTCCTTCGATCTTTAAAGTGTTCTGAACCGCCCTGTAGACTTGGTAGGCTTCGTTGTTATGCAAGAGAAATCTGACTTCTTTCTTTATCTGCTTTATCGTTGCTATCACTCCAGAACGGTGAGAATTGTCGTACGATATTATCGTGCTGTTAGTATTTTTTTCCAGCTCGGCCCTGAGTAAACGGAGCGCCATCTCATTTGGTGCTTTCATTGGGATCTTATCCTCTCAGCCGGTCGACGCACACACTACACCGAGGCTCATTTCGGCAGCTAGGTCACGGCGGCAATCTTGGCGAAGTCGCCACAGGTGACGCTAAAGCACCCGCTCCATTTTGAGTGTCAGCAAAATTGCCGCACTAACTGCAGTGTTTGGCATCTTCTCGATCGTCCAGACCGCATATTGGACCTAGCGACCCGTCTGGGGCGCGTGTAACGCGCCCTGATATCGTACTCATTATATGCTTTGACAGCGCATGATATCCGGCGCGCGTGAAATGGTCAGAAGTCAATGAGAGAACTCTCTGGTACAATTTGGTCAACATTAACGAAGTAAAATCTCTCTCCATTTTCCTGACAAAACTTTTCACAAAGCTTATTGTAAGCAACGCTTGCCGCCAGCTCTGTGACATCAGCCACCTTACGCGTATTGGTTCCCACTAAGAATATAGCCGCATCTGCTCGAGTTTGACGCCCGACTACTTCAAAGGATTTTTGAATTAGACCAAGCCTTGCTCGGATACCAATATTCGCCACAGAAAAATTTTCTTTGAACCAATCAGGTCGGTTTTTTCGGTAGAGCTTAATGTTACGCGTTTCCATCCGGATGTATAAATTATCTTTCGTGATGACAAAGTAGTGGCGGAGAGCGGACTGCATCGCCAGAATGATAATCTCAGCGTGGGCTAGATTTTGATCAAGAAGAAGCACATCCTCGTGCTTCCATGTCGATAGACTTTTTATCAGTGTGCTTTGATTTATTTTCTCTCTATCCGCGGTAAAGAATGACGGGTCATCGTACCGAACCACATAATCGTCGCCATCGTGCGTCTCCATCCTGTTGACAAACTCGACACGATTGGAGCTACAAAAACTTGAGAGCTGCTGAAGTTGGCAGCCTCCGACAAGCAACAGCCTTCGCTCGTTGTTGACAAGGGCGTCACTTTTGTCTGGAGAGTTCGAAAGCGAGATCCAGTCAATTTCTTTTTGGGTGTCCAGGCTATAAGCAACTTCAGGGATAACCGTAATGGCCGGCCTACCGAGATAGTCATAAACGAACTGTTCTATGCCCATGTTCATTGTCCGACATGAAAAGACGAAATGAATAAGTTCTGATTTTGTATCAGTTCTCTTCAGCATGAAAAAGCCGATTATTCCGTAATCACCATAGCGATCCGAACATGAGACACAACAAGCGGCAACGCCATACTTGTTTAAGCTTGATCTAAACTCATCCACATCCTCTTTCGATTTAAGCCGACGCTTGGTGTAATTGAGTTGGTTGGCGCGATGAATCAAATCGACAACACGATCAAAGTTGTCGTCGACATCAAAATCAAAGCGTATCTCGATTTTGCTCAATCGTAGAAACTCTTCATTGGATAGATTAGTTGATTGCTGATCAGCAAGCTTGTGCTGAAGCAATTGATATTGCTTAAGCCGATTTAGCGCAGGATCAGCTTTTCCGGCAAAATGCGGATGATTAAGCAAGCGGGGGATTATGTCGCTGGGCTGCGCAACCATAATTCCGGGATTGAAAAAACGGACTTCTTCCAAATTAGTTGCATTGTCATCTATAAACAGGATGTTCTCAGCACGAAGCGAAGCGCTCTTAATAATTTCGGCAACCTTCTTGCCCTTTGGGTCATAAGAGATTGATGGGAAGACAAAATAATCCCAAATATTTGCCTCCTCTAATGCTTTTTTGGCGGACTCATAATGGTTCTTTGATGCTATTGAAGAAATAATTCCACGGCCAGCAAGCGCCCGAACGATGTCGGCATTGCCGTCGATAAATTCAACACCACCCTCGGCAAGCGTTCCATTCCAGAACGTATCGTCGAGATCCCAAATCACCATTTTAACATCGGTCTCGATTGACGTAGTTGTCAGATTTATACTCATTATTTAGTGGGCCAAACTGAGTTGCATGATCATTCGCATTCAATTCTGTATAATTGCCGGCTTGAAAAACCCGGCTGCGCTTCAGGCAATGAACTTTAGGCATCCACCGTGTTTTGCTCAAGCCTGCAGGTATCAGCTCGCGCCTGGGCCAGGGTGCCATCAAGTCGCCCGGCCACGCGCACGCTAGTGCAAAAGCCGTCGCCAAATTAATATTACCATGGACATACGGTGAAGGCCAATCAAACTGAAGCCATTTCAAATTGCTCGGCTTAATGTCATCTAAACGTTACTTCAGAAGGGCTCGCACATTGACGGGAAGTTTCTCTACTAAAAACTTGCTCGAGATGAGTCCGGATCGGGATTTTCCTCGGCCGACAATGGTTCGAATGCGCTATTGTATTCTGTCGAGCCAACGCTCGGGAAGCACGCTTGTGGCGAGGATGCTTTCCAGCACGCGAGAGGCAGGCGATCCCCTCGAATATTTCAGCTTAAGGCTTCTCCAGCTAGGCAGAACACAAAGTGGCAATCAATTGCTGACACCCTTCGAGTTTTTGCGCTTAATGGAATTGCGACGAACCTCGATGAATGGAATTTTTGGAATGAAGCTTCACTACGAACAAATGCTACGGGCGTTTCAATCAGATATCCCCAATCGGAATATGATCAATTTTCTTCAGAGCCATCAGCATCTGTTGTGGATTCGCAGGCGGGACAGGCTGCGCCAGGCTATCTCCCTTGCTGTTGCGACGCACACCAATTCATGGAGCTCTGAGGAGCCCCAAACAGCAAATCCAGGATCCATCACTTGCTTTGATTGTATTCGCAGTTTACAGGCAATTTCTTTTCAAGATTTGGGTTGGGAACACTTGATTAGGGTAGCAAAGCTACGGGTTAATATAATTTGGTACGAAGATTTAATTTCCGAATATGAGAAAACGTGCCGTCTTATATTGCGTCATCTAAATTTGCAAAACGTTGTTTCGAATATCCCATCGCCGCCAATTGAACGGCAGTCTGGAATCCTTAATGATCGGTTGTATACTGAACTGGTTGAATATTTGGGAATTAGCGCCGGTCTTTAGCCGGTGTGCGATGTCATCGAGCAATGTTCGCCCGCGTTTGAGCAAAATAATTCAGCTTATCGCGATTGAGCCGGCGACCGCCCAGAGAGAAGTCGGCGTGGCGGTCGGGCAACTTCTCAGAGCGCTGAACGCGCTCGAGGCGAAATTGAATTGGCGCCTCCTGCACGAAGTTGAGCAAACGGAAATCCATTTTTTCTCCTAGCATTACCCCCTAAGCCATTTCGATGGGGCGATCAGAGATCAATTTCACAAATTCTGCCTTTGCGTAATCATAGAGATTTTGATACTTGTGGCAGGGCTGCTAGTTGAATGATCCATCGGTCGGTGAGCTTGAAATGAATATCGTCGAGCCAATTTTCATACACTGCAGGAGCAAACCGGCGGAAGTTGCCCTGGCCGCGCCAGGGACGGAATTTAATGTCGTCAGTTATGGACGATTGGCACGTTCGATGAACAATGTTTGCCACCGAGTTATTTCTGCTGGCATTGGACCTGCGAAGTCGGGTCGCCGTGTTCATCGACGATCCCATTTTTCACGCAATTATGCTGATCGCATTGACGCGTCTGGGCATTGTGACAATCTCTGGTAAGGACAAAGACTCCTTTATGGCGCTTTCAAGTGAATGCGGTCATCGCAGACAAACCTCTTCCGAGCCGCGTCGCAAGAATGATACTTGCCGACACGAGCTGGACTTCGGGAAATGATAGGCCGATTGCACGTGAATACATCTACCAGGGTTTACCCGATGAGGTTTGTCGCATCATGCTTACCTCCGGGACTACTGGTGAAGATAAAGCCGATTGCGGTAACAAATCGCATCATGGCGGCAAGAATTGACCGCCAAAATATGTTCTTCGGATCTCGCGCGGCGTTTTGCAGCCGAACATACGTGGATCTTTCGCTCGCTACCTCGCTCGGTTTCCAGTTATTGATTGCAACGCTTTGGCGAGGTGGTGCTTTGTTTCTTGCCGGCGACCCGCAGCAAACCGTCAGTGCGTTTCCCGTCTACGGGGTTCAAAATATGATCGCCTCACCAGGTGGGCTGCTAGGGTTATTTGAGGCAATGGAGAGGCGGCCAGAATATCAGTGTGGCTTTGAAGCCGTCTTTTCAGGTCGGCAGCATCCTGACCCATTCATTGTCAGAACGAGTCCGCGCGAGGATTTGCAGCAATCTGACGAAGTGTTACGGATCAACAGAGGCGACGATGGTTGCATCGATGCCGGCACACTTTGCTCCGGATTTATCGGGCGCAGTCGGCTTCGTCTTGCCTGGCATCAATGTGCAAATTGTCGATGAAGGTGGGGCACTGATTGCCGCCCGGCAAGGATGGCATCATTCGGATAAACAGCGAGTACGGGGCTAGGGAATATCTGGACGATCCCGAGGAGTCCGCGCGTGTCTTCCGCGACGGTTGGTTCTATCCTGGCGATTTGGGCTATCTTACAGAACAGAACATGTTGGTAATTTCTGGACGGACCAAGACTGTCATCAATATTGGCGGAGAGAAAGTGACCCCGGAAAGGGTCGAAGAGGTGTTGTCCGCCCACCCTAGCGTGCAGCAGGTCGCCGTGCTTGCCGTCCACAATGAAAGCGGCGTGGATGACGTCTGCGCTCTCGATAGTTCCTCGTTCGGCGCTAGTTGATGAGGCCCTGAAGGCGTTTTGCAGTGAGAGGCTTCCCCCGAAATTCGTGCCGACCCGATTCATCGCCGTGAGTGATTTGCCCCGAAACGAGATGGGAAAAATCGAACGTCTAAAGCTCGCCGATCTCGTCAAGAGCAAGTTGAACTAGTTTCTCCATTTGCATCGGCAAGATCATGAACATCGTCGATCCGATTCTGTTTCAATGCAAAGTCGAATGCTGAACAACCGGCCATTTGTGCTCCCGGCACGAGATTCGACCTCATTACCTACGCGCAACTCGAATACATGATTAATAATCTGACTCGAGCGGTCCTTTCGCTGGGGTTCGAGCGAGGGCAGATCGTCGGCATCCTTCTGCAGGATAAGATCTTTCACATCGCTCTCATTATTGCGCTGACTCGCATTGGGGTGGTCACGGTATCGTGCAGAAACGCTTCACTGCCGAAGGAACTTAACGCAGCGGCGGCGATCACCGATGTGGCGGGACCGTTTGCCGACGTCGAGCGGGTCATTCGCGCCAATCCGGAGTGGGTTAGAGGGAGCGCCTCTGCAGTCGTTGATCCAAGGCTGTTCGAGGCCAAAGGAGATGAGCTTTGTCGTATTATTCTGACATCTGGAAGCACCGGACTTCCCAAGGCAATTGCCTTCAGTCATGACAAGCTGATCGCGAAGAACGCGCGCCTCGACTACTGCCAGGGTGATCGCTGGCCGCGGAGCTCCCGCTTGTTCTGCGATCTGGGGTTAAGCTCTTCACAAGGATTCCGTTATGTGCTCCACATGCTAACGCGAGGCGGCATGGTGCTCGTGTATGGGGAGGATGGTCCAAGCACGTTGCAATCTCTCAATCTGTTCGAGATGCAAAACATGGCCACCTCGCCCTTCGGCTTGGCCGAATATCTTAAAGATTCTTCGAGTTCGGAGCCTTCTTTTCACTGCAATTTCGATCACATCTTGGTGGCCGGCGGCATGCTGACCAAGAGCTTGGCCGAGCGCGCGTGGGCTCGGATGTGTCCCAATCTCATCAGCCTCTATGGGGCGACCGAGGTCGGTGCCATAGCCACCGCAGATGCCCGCATGACCGCGCCCGTTCCTGGGGCGGTGGGCTATATCCTGCCCGACGCGCAAGCCCAAATCGTCGATCCGTCCGATAAGCAACTGGCACCCGGAACGGAAGGCATCGTTCGCGTTCGCACGGAGCAAGGGGTCAACGGCTATTATGGCGATCCCACAGCCTCAGCCGCGATGTTCCGGGACGGCTGGTTTTATCCCGGCGATCATGGCTATGTCGGCGGACAATGGCCTGCTCGTCATCACGGGTCGTCGAGGAAACGCGGCTGAACCTCGGAGGCGACAAGGTTAATCCGGAAACCGTCGAAAACGTGCTTGCGGCCTTTCCGGGCGTGAGCGATGCAGCCGTTCTGAGCCATACCGAATGCGCTCGGTATCGAAGAGATTTACGCATTGATCAAGTCGCAATCCCTCCTCGATGAGGGTGCACTCCGCGCCTATTGCCAAGCGCGGCTTGAACGGACATTTGTTCCTGTTCGCTTCATAACTGTGGACCGCATTCCCCGAAATGAATTCGGGAAAGATTGAGCGCAGCCGGTTACTCGAATTTGCCAAATCAAAATTGAATTTATCTGGGCCTTAAAGTTTTTTCAGCGACCTGCGGTTGGGTTGCCAAGCCAGTATTTGTCGACGAAATTATTCGCCTTCCAAAGCCAAGCTCAAAATCCGCCTGCTCAGAGGAGACAGTGAAGGGAGCCATTTCTTAACAACCTTGGGGTCGGTAATGACGAGCGAACGAGGCGCCGGACCGGATGGCACTCACCGTATCTTCAACCGTTTGCTCGAACACCGGAGAACGAAGATGCAGCTCGCTTGAAATGGGGCTAGAACAATCAGAGAAATCGACAGAGCAGCCGATAGAATCGAACAATCGTGATGTGGCGTTTCGGTAGTCAAGGTCCGTCGTGAGCAGATCGATGTCCAAGAGAAAATCGCAATAAGCTATAGCTTGCAGTGCCGAAGCAATCCAGATTAGTAAAAACACATCAAAACAATCTCTCTGGCTCACAAAATGGCTGATAAAATACTTCGCAATCAGCTCCGTAGGTAGCGAGGGCCGTTTTGAGAGATGCTTGTGCAAACCGCTCGAACGGTTCGATATGTACGAACGCGTGAGGATGTAAATCGCGTAGTTTCAACGCGATGATTATCATATTAAAAGTAAAATAAGAGTTGATTTTAAATGAAGCCCACTGATCGACGGGATTTCGTATTTGGGCAACATGAATTCCTCCGAAGGTCTGTTTCATCCAAGCACTACGCATTTGACTCCGACAGAAGCAGAGTATTGCTCTGCGTTTTGCTGCAGAAGCGGACGAAATCAATCCGTCGAGATAATTGCGAAGCCGATCATCCGCTTGCCCAGGCAGAAGTAAATAACGCTGATAAGCTAATTCTGGGGAATAATGCAGGCTACCAGAACGGAGAAGCTTGGCGTATTCGGCGAAGTAATGTCTCTTAGGGATTGGGTGTCTCAATGCTCGACTTAACTCGACCTCCGGAGCCGCCTTGATGGCGGCCAGGTCGAGTTCGGCAATTCTCTCATGGAGGGGTTCGTAATAGCAGCGGCATGACTCCTTCTCGCGAAGCTTCGACCAAATATATGTACTACCCGATCTCCACCATGCATGAATGAAAATGGGATCCGTACTCAACATCAGACCAGCTCAACGCTTCCGTATGTCTCGGCGTAACGTCGTGTCGTACTGAGCGCCGAGTGGTCCGTCAACAGCTCAGTGTTGACGACCAGGCCATCGCCAACAAATTCAATTCGTCTCGACCTTATGTTCCATCGTGCGCGGTTAGTAACCCAGAAATTATTTGCCTTCCAAAGCCAAGCTCAATATCCGCTCGCTCATTGGAGACAGTGAAGGGAGCCATTTCTTAACAAGCTTGGGGTCGGTAATGACGAGCGACGAAGCGCCGGACCGAATGGCACTCACCGTATCTTCAACCGTTTGCTCGAACACCGGAGAACGAAGATGCAGCTCGCTTGAAATGGGGCTGGAACAATCAGAGAAATCAACAGAGCAGCCGATGGAATCGAACAATCGTGATGTGGCGTTTCGGTAGTCAAGGTCCGTCGTGAGCAGATCGATGTCCAAGAGAAAATCGCAATAAGCTATAGCTTGCAGTGCCGAAGCAATCCAGATTAGTAAAAACACATCAAAACAATCTCTCTGGCTCACAAAATGGCTGATAAAATACTTCGCAATCAGCTCCGTAGGTAGCGAGGGCCGTTTTGAGAGATGTTGTGCAAACCGCTCGAACGGTTCGATATGTACGAACGCGTGAGGATGTAAATCGCGTAGTTTCAACGCGATGATTATCATATCAACAGCAAAATTAGGACGGGTTTTTAATTGAAACGATCTGAATGAAGCCCACTGATCGACGGGATTTCGTATTTGGGCAACATGAATTCCTCCGAAGGTCTGTTTCATCCAAGCACTACGCATTTGACTCCGACAGAAGCAGAGTATTGCTCTGCGTTTTGCTGCAGAAGCGGACGAAATCAATCCGTCGAGATAATTGCGAAGCCGATCATCCGCTTGCCCAGGCAGAAGTAAATAACGCTGATAAGCTAATTCTGGGGAATAATGCAGGTTACCAGAACGGAGAAGTTCAGCATACTCGGCGAAGTAATGCTTCTGAAGAGCCGGGTGTCTCAAGTTCCGGGTATCATCAATCTCTGGAGACGCCTCGACGACCGTAACATTGAGATCGATAATTCTCTCATTGAGTGGTTCGAAATAGCAGCGACGTGACTCCTTCTCGCGAAGCTTTGACCAAATATATGTACTACCCGATCTCCACCATGCATGAATGAAAATGGGATCCGTACTCAACATCAGACCAGCTCAACGCTTCCGTATGTCTCGGCGTAACGTCGTGTCGTACTGAGCGCCGAGTGGTCCGTCAACAGCTCAGTGTTAACGACTAGGTCGTCGCTAACAATTGCGAGTTTTCCATCGTGAGTGGCCCAGTGTGTCTCAAGTTGTTTAGAGGACGATCACCGCAAGAATTCTACACCATACAAAAATCGATCGAGGCACCTGCCCGGATTGGACTACTTCGTGTAGCTTGAATTGGCATTATCGACATGGCTGTTGAGATCCGACGACGTCCCCAACCCGGGAAAAAAACTTAGATGATTAATCGCTAGCGCCTGGCACAAAAGACCGCCTCGCAACGGTCTCTCCGAAATTCGATCAGTGGTCCCGAATGCAACAGCGCCAAATCGTTTGTCTCATCTCTAGAGCTCGATCATTGCCCAAAGCGTCGCTGGGATCGGCCTGCCCGATGTTCACGATCTGGTCGCGCTCAGAGTTAAAACAGACATGAAGCGAAAGGGGCCGAACGACCGCCTTTGACTCACATATGTGGTCCGGCCACTTCCCATGTGTTAGTTTGTTGGGGGGCTGCACTACAGTACGCGTACACCAATGGATAAAGGCTTCCTGACCTTTCATCGTTCGCCCGAGCGACATGCCTACTATTTAAGCGGGGCAACCCACCCGATCTTCGATCCAGTAACCAAAGCTTGGATCATAACGGACCCCGGATGTTGCGAACGGCTCTTGGCGTCGCCAGACACGCGGCCTGCCACCTATTCGGAAGACTATGTGGTCTTGGAGAAGCGGCTCGGAATTGACTTCTCGAATGTGCTCCTTGCTTTCTTGCATATCCCGATGTGCCTCCATGAAGAAGAGCACCGGAAGGCGCGGCGCCGCGTAGCTGAACATTTGGTAGCTCGCAGGTTCGATCTCTCGGCTCGCATGACTGACAGTCTAACAGTGCATTTGAAAGCGCTTCGCCAGGAAGGCGAGGTAGAGATCGTCCGGCAGGTCCTCGAGCCCCTTATTCTTAGCGTGACCGAGCCACTTACCGATGTCCCACCTATTGTTGCGGCCAACTGTCGAACGGTCTCGACAATATTCGACAAGTCGATCGGGCCTCGTAAGCGAGAACGCGTGGATGTGGAGTTGGGACTTATGCGAGCCGCGATTGTGGCTAAGCTGGGCCCGAACGCCTCGGAGGATGAGGTAGGCTTACGGCTTGCTTTGGCTATTTTGGGACGCGATACCCTGCTCGGGACGCTGGGCGAAAGTCTTTATTCTATCCTTTCCGACAATCAGGGTCGCCGGCTGAACGAGATAAGCTATCCGCAAATTCCTCCGGAAACCGGTGTACCGTACATTGAGAGGATCGCGGTCAAATCCTTTTGTGACCAGAAGACGCAGTTCAACACCGGCGATCGGCTTAGAATATATGTCCAAGCTTTTGCCTATGCTGGCTCGCCTCGTGACCGAGCCCAAATTTTTGGTGTTGGAAGCCACCTGTGTCTCGGGAAAGCCTTGTCTCTCGATCTCTGGAAAGGGATCACGTCCTCCCTGAGTCAAATCCCCTTGTATGCCGATATCGTCTCTCACGCCCTGCGAACGGATGATTATGTCTTTCTATGTCCCTCACATCTTTCCGTGAGATTGCATCCATGACGTTTCTGGAAGCGCGCAAGAAAGTTCTTCGGGCTCTTGATGTCGCGAGTGATATCTTCAACGACGCGCAGCTTAGCAGTAAGCTTCGCGATCCAAGCATCGATTTGACGTTTGCCGAGCTGGAGCTCGATAGTCTTGCCGCAATTGAATGTTGCATGGCGCTTGAAGACGATATTAGTATCGACATTGATCCTGCGGATTTAACAATCCATAACTCGATCAACAAACTGGCCAAACATATCGCCCAGAGGACAACTGCGGCGTGATCGTTGAGAAGCTTTCAACACTTCGGTCTGCTTTTGCTCTCGGCAACAAGTCGCTTGTGCGAAGACAGCTGGCCTTGTTGGACGCTGAGCACAGCTTGACACCCTTGGAATTCCAACTAGTCGCCCGCGATCTCTGCAGCCATTTCGCGAATGCCCAAGCCGCGTTGCAAAACCTTCACCTTTCTCAATTGCTGGAGACCGAAGTGCCTACCCGCTATGTGCGCAAACAGGTCGCTCCGGACGTAACGCTATTTCACGATCCAGATGTCCCTAGCGCCAGCAAGTGCATTGTTTTCGCATTCTCGGGTAAGGCCGAACGGCTGATGATACCAACTGGACTTTTCTTGCAGCTCCTCCCGAGTACAGATTTCGACGTCGTGGTCCTAAAAGATCCACGCCGCAATCACTTCGCGCACGGCTCGCGAGAATATGCAGAGGATTTTTTCCAGCTTGTTACTCGATTGGACAAGGACCTTATGCCCGATAGCTACAAGAATGTATGTTGCTACGGCACCAGCATGGGAGGCTTCGTCGCATTGCGGTGTGGTTTGCTGCTCGGGACCAAGGCCATCTCGATCGGCGGCAGGTTTCCTTGGCACGTCCAACGGCTGCTTGAGCCTACGGGCCGTGCGATGCCGGCGTTTGAACTCCTTTGCGCCTGCAAGGCATCCGATGCGGCCAAATTCGTTTGCGTCTATGGGAATCGATCAGGCGACATAGCGGACGTCGACCATCTCGCGACGATCTTTCCTGTGGCGCGCTTGCAAATCCGAGAGGCGACTGACCACAACGTCATCTATACAATGTGGAATAAAGGTACTCTCAGGCAATTCTTTCGGGAGCAGTTCGGACTCGATCCATCGACCGCCGCGGGTAAAGTCTGAGAAGGGCATGTTGCAAAACGCCAGCAGAGATTTGTGCGAAGCCTCGCTTGGTCGCCGTCCTTATTTCGCAGGTCCAGAACACCGCTGACGGCATTCGCTAGATCGAGGTGGGCGAGGTGGCCTGCGCAATCATGGTGTGTTGCTCTTGGACCGTATGGTATTTGTCGGCAAGGAATGGCAGCGGAGCAATGACGTGATGTGAGCGTCTCCCCTCGGGACGAAACCAATCTTGCCGTTGTCTGCGACGATTACATGACAGGTAGCTTTAGGAGACGTATACGATGCCTCAAAAAGATTTTTGGCGACAGCAAGCGCAGAAGCCAGCCGCAGCGGCCTTGCAAGCCAAGTTCAGGGATGCAACAGCGGCGCATCAGCAGGGGAGGTTCGCGGACGCCGAGCGGATCTATGGGGACATTTTGCGGCAACAGCCGAAGCACTTTGATGCGCTGCATCGGCTCGGAATTATCGCTGCTCAAACGGGACGAACGGAGCAGGCGGTCGAACTTTTTCAGGAGGGCGATCAAACTGAGACGCGACCGTTGCCGCCGCTCACAGAAATCTAGGCATTGCACTTGCAGGAACTGAAACGTCACAAAGACGCGCTCTTGGCCTACGACAGGGCGATTGCGCTCAAGCCAGACTATGCAGAGTGTTACAACAGCCGCGGTCTTGCACTGCAGGTACCTGAATCGGCCCGCGGAAGCGTTGGTGGCCGATCGACAGGGCGATCGCGCTCAAGCCCGGCTTTGCCGAGGCGCACTACAATCGGGGGATTGTGCTGCAGGACCTGAAACGACCCGTGGATGCGCTGGCGGCCTACGACAAGGCGATCGCGCTGAAGCCCAACTTTCCCGAGGCATACTACAACCGCGGTCGTGCACTGGACCATCTGGCGCAACCCGTGGAAGCGTTGACGGCCTACGACCGAGCGATCGCGCTTAATCCGTTCTTCGCCGAGGCGTACACCGCCCGTGGCAACATACTTCAGGACCTGAGGCAGCTTGAGGAAGCGCTGGTGAGTCACGACAGGGCAATCGCCCTTAAACCCGACTTTCCCGAGGCGCACAGCAACCGCGGCAATGTATTGATGTATCTGATGCGTCCTGCGGAAGCGCTGGCGAGTTGCGACAAAGCGATTGCGCTCAAGCCCGACTTTCCCGAGGCACACAATAACCGTGGCAATATACTGCAGGACCTGAGACGTTTCGAGGAAGCGCTGCTGGCCTACGACAAATCAATCGCGCTCAGGCCCGATTATGTCGAGGCGCACAACAATAAGAGTTTTCTGCTATTGCTCCTGGGCCGCTTTGAGCAAGGTTGGCGCGAGCACGAATGGCGTAAAAAGCGCTCCAGATCCGATCGCTGCCGACTCTCATCCCCAGCCTCTCTGGCTCGGTGCAGAAAACATCACAGGCAAGACTATCTTTATTTGGTGTGAGCAGGGATTTGGGGACACGATACAATTCTGCCGTTACGCCAAGCTCCTGGAAGCGCGGGGCGCGAGGGTTATTCTATCAGTGCAGGAGTCGCTGCTTGCCTTGTTAAAGCATATCAGCCCAACAATACAGGTTATCGATTCAAATCGTCACTCCAACTGATTTTGATTATCATTGCCCATTGATGAGCCTGCCGCTGGCGTTTGGGACCACACTTGAAACAATTCCAGTAGGGCCAGCATACTAAAAGCTGACCCGGAACTGCGAGCTGCTTGGGAAACTCGTTTACCTCCAAAAATCAAACCGCGAATAGGCGTGATCTGGAGCGGCAGTACGACTCACAATATTTATAACCGTTCAATGCCACTGGAAACGTTTCTCGCGCTGCTTGGTCCAGATGCCGACTGGATTTGCCTGCAAAAAGAGATCAGCGAAAAGGACGTTTCATTGCTTCAGCAAGACGGTCGAATCGTTTTTTTGGGGGATGATTTAAGAGATTTCAGCGATACGGCTGCGCTACTGGATCTGATGGATCTTGTCATCACCATCGATACAAGCGTTGCCCATCTTGCCGGCGCCATGGGCAAGCCTGTCTGGGTGCTGCTCCCGTATAGTGCCGATTGGCGATGGCTGTTGGATCGGACTGATACCCCTTGGTATCCCTAGTGCGCGTTTAGTGAGGCAACGCGAACTTGGCAATTGGGCAGCTCTCATTGAAGAAGTAAAAAGCGAGCTTCGAGCAATTATTGTCGGAGACAATGTGGTGAAATAATCTCTTCCCTCCCAATCACATTTTCCTGTAAGCCCATGGAACAGCCAGTTCAAACTGTGAGAGCAAGATGAGCGTCGGGTCGTCGTACAATCCTGGCGGCAAGCAGCCGTCGTCCGTCGAGACCGCTGCGACAGGCGATGGCCGCGCATGGCGCCGGCCGTCTTGGCGAAGCCGAATTTTACTGTCGCTTGGTGCTGGCGACGAACAAAAAGCAATTCGATGCGCTCCACCTGCTTGGGCTGGTCGAATTTCAGCGCGGGCGACTTGACGAAGCGCATCGCCTGATCCGCCAGGCCCTGAAAATCAATCCGAGATCAGCGCAGGCCTATTCGAATCTCGGGTTGGTGCTTCAGCAGCTCGATCGCAATCAGGAAGCGCTGGTAAGCCTGGACAAGGCGCTATCGATCGAACCCGACAACCTGCTGGCGCTGAACAATCGCGGGCATGTTCTATGGCGGATGAAGCGTTCAGAAGAGGCACTGGCGAGTCTCGATCGAGCTTTGGCGATCAAGCCCGATTATTCCGACGCTCTGTGTTAACCGGGGCAATGCGCTGGTCGATTTGCTGCGCCTTGAGGAAGCATTGGTCAGCTATGACCAGGCCCTGGCGATCAACCCGCACGATGCGCCGACCTTGAGCAATCGCGGGAATGTGCTTTGGGGTCTTAATCGTCGAGATCGAGGCGTTGCAGAGCTACGACAAGGCATTAGCCCTCAACCCCAATGATCTCTCCGCGCTGAAGGACCGCGGTACTGCGCTGTTGAATTTGGGTCGTGGCGAGGAAGCGCTGGCGTGCTTTGATCGAGCTCTGGAGATCAAGCCTGGCGATCTCTACCTTATTTTCAAACGCGGCGGCGCCCTTGTAACTTTGAACCGCTATGAGGAAGCGCTCGACTGTTTTGACCAAGCCTTCGCGGTAACCCCCGATGATGCCGATGTTCTGGATGACCGAGGCACCGTGCTTGCCGCGTTGCAACGGCACGCAGAAGCGCTCGCGAGCTACGATCAAGCACTGACGATCGCGCCGGAATCTGCGAAGGCGCACTGGAATCGGGCTCTCGCTTTGCTCCGCGTCGGCGACTATGACCAGGGCTGGAAGGAATACGAATGGCGCTGGAAGGTCAACGCTTCGTGGGTGAGGTCACATGACTTCCCGCAGCAGTCGCTTTGGCTCGGCGAGCAGCCGATCGAAGGCAAGACGATCCTGCTTCATGCCGAACAAGGTTTTGGCGACACCATTCAATTCGTGCGCTACGTGCCGCTGGTTGCTGCCCTGGGTGCAAAGGTTATCGTTGAGGTACAGCCCGAACTGAAAATGCTGCTCTCGGGTGTCAAGGGCGCCGATAGAGTGATCGGCAAAGGTGAGGAACTGCCGCCGTTCGATTTGCATTGCCCGCTGCTCAGTTTGCCGCTCGCGTTCAAGACACGGCTGGAAACAATTCCGGCAAGTACACCCTATCTGTCCGCCCCAGAAGAGCGTGTGGCTATCTGGGCAAATCAATTGCCGAAGTCGCAGATGCCGCGGATCGGATTGGTGTGGGGCGGCAATCCGGATTTCGCCAATGACCGCGACGCGTTCCATTGGATTGGTGCGTCTTATGCCATTGCTTTCGATGCCAGGATTACAGTTTGTCAGCATCCAGAAGGACCTGCGCGCTGGTGACCAAGAGATTTTGCGCAACCATCCGCAGCTTATTCATCTCGGAGACAAGCTTGCGGATTTCAGCGACACAGCGGCAATCATGTCGCAGCTCGACTTGGTAATATCGTCCGACACGGCGCCCGTTCACCTGGCAGGAGCGCTGGGCCGGCCGGTGTGGGTTTTACTGGAGCACGTGAGCGACTGGCGCTGGACGCTCGATTCGCGAGGATAATCCTTGGTATCCGACCGCAAGACTGTTCCGACAGCCAAAGGTTGGCGAATGGGAAAGCGTTGTCATGCGCGTTGCTGACGAACTTATCGGCCTTGACGAGGGTCGTCTAACGTAATGTTTTTATGGGCTAATCGCTCAAACGCGGATTCAACTAGCCAGTGCATAGAAAATTACGAGTGAGCGAGGGAGTTGAAAACCTATTGCGGTGAACGAAAGCCGAGGCATTTGGTTTTGCGCTCCGGCTCGGGTTTACGCGCAGCCAGCCACTGATCGGAAAACGCTTGTAATCTCAATATGTTACAACGTTGTCGCTTCACTTTGTTATACCAGTTTAACATTATTCCATTAACAGTTGCCCATTTGTCACAGACTCCTTTGGGTTTTCGAGCTAATTATAAAAGTGCTGATCACAACTGGTGGGCGGGGCTAAGAGAGTTTCATCTGTGAAGTGATCGCGTCTCGGCGACCCATGTCTTGCCTTCACACGGGGAGTTCCAAATGAGAAAATTACTTCTAACTACGACGGCCTTGGTGGCGCTTTCGGGTGGCGCAGCTTTCGCCGCTGATCTGCCGTCAAAGGCGGCGCCGATGGTGCCAGCTATTCCCTACGCAAACTGGACCGGTCCATATATCGCCGGCATCGTCGGCGTCGGCCGGATGAATGAAACCGCCACCAACACGGGCTCTGCAATTCCGTAGATCCGTGCGGTCACTATAACTCCGCTTGCGCGGCCAGCGCGACGGGCGCGGTGGCGGTGTCGAAGTCGGCTACGATTGGCAGGATCGCTCCTTCGTCTATGGCGTCGCAGCGGATTGGACCTGGACCGGTCTGAAAACACACCCAGACTAGGGCCAGCGGGGTAAGCATTTTACTCCACCAGGCAAAGATAGATTGGTTGGCATCTTTCCGCGGGCGGATGGGTTTGGCGGTTGACAACACGCTGGTCTACGTCACCGGTGGTGTGGCGCTTGGTGGGCTCAAGTCTAACACTTCGTTTCAACGACTTCAGGCTTTTACAACTACGGCGCTCTCAACTGACCCAAGATCGGCTGGGTAGCCGGTGGCGGTGTCGAGCATAAGCTCAACCGGAACTGGTCGATTAAGGCCGAAGCGCTCTATTACGATCTCGGGCGTAAATCGGCCACCGGCGACCTAATCCCGTGCGGCGGCAGCGCGGCCGCGTACGTCACCGATCTTTCCATCACGAGGTCATCGTGGGCAGGATGGGTCTCGTTTACCGTTGGTGATCGTCGGGTGAATTCTGCGATCTGTGCGGGCCCGGAGCCTAGTTCCGGGCCCGCAGCATTTATTGGGCAGGACTGATGCTCCGAGCTTGACCAGTGCTTGATCAATCCGGCCCTGCCCGGTGCACGCGGTAGCGGCGAGGCGCAGCCGATCGGTCGCCGACAGCAACGACCGAGGCTTTGCGACAACTTAACGTTGCTGCGATACTGCCGTCCGTCGGCTAAGACAAACGACGGCTGCTCGCTTGCATGCAGGTTCGTGCTGCGGAGCCGACTTGAGCACCACATCGAGCACGTCACAATCGCGCTGGGTGGATGGACTCTGACGGCTCCAATTCTCGATTGCCCAGCGGGCGGAATCCTTCAGAGACGAGTATGGCCATTAGAATCACCGGAAAGATTATTCGTGGCGATGGCAACGCGGGCAGAAATAATTCCATCCTGATTCCGCTTCTCGCGTGCCCATTTCCCGGAGATCGCAAAGCTGCAGTCAATTCGGAACGATCAATGTTCAACTGCAACAGCCCCTAGATAAGTCTCGTGCGGATGTCTGGACGCGGCAGGTTATTTGGAACCCTGTTCAATTGCGATTGAAGGGACGCCGCATCGAAGCCTTCGGATTCATCAAAATCAAATTCGAGTGTCCGCTCGGGGGTCCGGCATATGATTGTTGGATCATACTGCCAGAGGGTTCGAGACTGACGTACTGCGATGACAAAGTTGAAATTATCGCCGATGTCTTTATCCACGGCGTTGAATATGGAGTTGATTGTGCAATTGATATCAATCATACGCCGTCGATCGCGGCGTTGCCATCGTTTGGCGTATTGTATGGAATGTCCTGGCCGGTCGTTAAGAATCCAACTTGACCATCGTTCGACTTGCGCTGCGCAGCCATACCGCATCCTCCAAAATGCCTAACTTGCAGCAGATCTGGAAAATCTTTGCAAACGGGCAGCCACGATTATTTTTCGTGAGATTGGTCAGCCTTGAAGCTTTTCGATGAGGCGCTCGCGTTCTACCTCGCACCGCTTAATTTCTTCGTTCATAGCGGTCGAATCGGAAATCTGGAGATTGAGGCAATTCCTCAGCGCTCGGACCTTGCGATTCAATCCCGCAATGCGAAAAATACGATCGTATTGCTCACCTGTCGTATGTTGACCTGAATACGCAGAATTTGAGCCGATCGGATAAGCCGAGCACCATTGCCGAACCTTTTCCATATCGATACCGAAAGCAGCAGAAAGTTCTTTCTCCAACTTGGCGTCAATCTGCATGCCTTGCAAGGCGTTCCAAGGAACTACCCCTTCGTCATGTCGGCCATAAACCCACATCTGCCGATCGAGTCCCTCAGCACCCACGTCGAATTGCAAAACTTTGGAGTATTCTCGCCATTGGCTATGTCTGCTTGAGCAAGCGGAAATTCCACTTGAAAAGCGAGCCGTTACGAAAACGGCCATGCTGTGAAACTCCATTGTCAGGAACGCAAGCTTATTTGCCGCAATATACCATTGGTAACCACGGGGGAATGTCACCGCCATTCCAGAGCTGTGCCTTACCCAAGTAGTGCGATCCTTTTCCATTGAACGCAGTTTAGAAAGACGCTGCGCAAAGATGCTATTGATTGAAGATATAACATCTCGGTGCCAGGCATCATCTGCATCTAAAATTGATGAGACAATGTAATCACGCGGATCGTCGAGAAGACCTGTTTCCAAGATAAAATCCTGGCAGTGGTCCCAGACCCAATCGAAACACCCGACACGAACTTGGATGAGGCGTGTTACATCGATCGACACTAGAAAACAGTTTGAGCAACCATCAAGCAGCTTTTCAGAGTCTCATCCGCGCAGCCGACGGCATGTGAGCGTCAATAATTATTAGGTTAAAGAATTCTTGGCTGCTTTGATTTGCAAGAGATGACAGCGTCACCGCCTCGAAGAGATCTATCATCTTCCTCAGCTTAACTTCATTGTAGATCCCTAATCCAATTCGAGTGACTACAAAATGCTTTATCGTGCTCATGTTGCCCCGTTTATCGATGTGGCGTTTGCAGCCTTAAAATCTTTCTTCGGACCAAAACCGCAGGCACCTGATGGCAAGAAACATGCTGCTGCGCGGACATTCGGAAAAATAGCCCCGCTTGTCTAGCAAGGCAAAACTTTTCGGAAATTGCGCCACTCGCGACGAGCTGCTGAACGATATGATCCATTCAAAACGAGGACCGTTTATTTGATTCTCGTCCGATAAATACCCCTAGTTTAATCCAATTTCTGTGGATCAATTGCGGCCCGGACTTTTGCTGGTTGTCCTAGGGCTTTGACGCCAGATGGGATGTTGCTGCTGACCAGCGAAAGCGCGTCGATGATCGCGATCTCCGACAGTAACCTCTTTGGTAGTGATTGAATTGGGGCCGACGAATATGGCAGAGCCAATTTTAATCGCGGCTTTTTCTCTCGGAATTTCCCGCCTGAGACCGCCCACATCCCCGTATCGTGCGTGCAAATCTGTACGCCAGCATCGATCGAACTTAGCTGCCGATCTCGAGTCTTCCGCCCGGTCAGTCAAAGACAACGTTGGGGCCTATCCATGTATGCTCGCCAACCATAACGTCGCCGATCACGAGTGCGTTGTCATAACATGTAGTGTCTTTGCCCCCATCCATAGGCTCTTGGGCCGCCCCTCGCGCCGTTGTACAGACCTCTTGCCGACTCGGATCGACATAGAGTTTACTCAATACGGCCCAAGCGCGGCTGTGTGGCAAAAGCGTTTTCAAACTTTGTTGCGTCTTAAATCGGTTTGTATGCGGACAGCAAACAGCGATCCGCATCGTTATTGTTTTGCTCACTGGCATCGGCCTTGACCTCAGTCTGTCTCTGCTCAGAACGTCACCGGTATGCTTCAAGCGCAACAATGAGGGGTTGAACAAATTTAAATATCAACGTACTTGAATTGGCTGAATAACTCTGGAAGCAGATGCATACCGCAAATGGGAAATATCTTTCAGAGCGGCATATGAAATGAGCCTGCAAACCCAATTTACAGCTCCATTGATTCAGAGGAATGAAGATTGGCTGTCCGAAAAAAACCTAAGCGCGAGCTCTAAGAGCCGATCTGTAGCCTCCTCTATGCAGGTTCTAAAAGCGGCAATTTCGATTGTCTTGCTTGCCGGTGTGTTTTTTCTCGTCGTCTATTATTATGATACGTCCGAGCTTTTGGCCGATGCCCGCGGTCTCTCTGTCGCGACCATAGGCATGATAATTATTGCCTTGCTCGCGAATACATTGGCGGCAGTTCTTCGTTTCAAGGTTATCGCAACGGACATCAAACACCCGATTCACTTCCGGCGGGCGATGGCCATCGTTGGTGCAGGAAGTCTCGCCGGTGCCATATTTTTCCAAATTGCTGGCCAGCTGCTGGCGCGAGGCGTCATCGCGGGACGTGGAGGAATTCCATTTGCAGCCGTGGTTGTCATCACGGCTTATGAACGCTTCATTGCGGCGATCGTGTCGGCGCTGCTTGCGTTGGCAGGCGCATTGTTCATTTTTGGCAACGTATATCTAGATCAGGCGTCAGGTGGCAGCGATCTAATCAAAATTATGTGCGGTCTTATGGCGGCGGCGGTGGCCGGCGCACTGTTAGGTTATGGGCGCATGGCCGCGCAATCGATCACGCCATTGCTTACGCGCCATTTTATTCGACGTTGCTTGGCAGTCATTGGGCTGACACTCCTCGTTCAAATTCCGATGATGGTTGCATACGTGGTAGCTGCGCGAGCGCTTTCTCCGCACACATCTATTGCCGATCTCATTGCGGCGTCGGCCATTGTCATGTTCGCGGCTAGCGTTCCGATCAGTCTCGCGGGCTGGGGCGTGCGCGAGATGAGTGCGGTGGTCGCGCTTGGAGCAATCGGTGTAGCAGCACACGCGGCGTTGGCAGCGGCGATCATAATTGGTGTTGGATCGATGCTGGTCATGGGTGCGATTGCTGCCGCGTCTTTGCCAGGCTCCACAAGCAAGAGGCAATTGGTCGATGCCGAGAATACCAAATCGTTTGATTACTATCGTGCGCTCGCATGGGCGTTGCCGGTGGCTGCGGCCACGCTCGTCTTGTTCCAGATCTATGTCCCGATCCAGTCGGGTCTGCTCAACGTAAACTTGGCCGATCCGGTGGCGATGCTGGGGGGCGTGCTTTTCATTCTCACGTGCGCCCGCGCCGGGAGGCTGCCGCAATGGCGGGTGGCACATATCAATCTGGCGGCTGCAGTTGCCACGCTGGTGCTTGCCGTTTCGCTTCTTATCGGGGCCTATCGATTTGGTTGGACAAACTGGGCCGTGACAAACCGGTTCCTGGGATGGTTTGTTCTTTTGGCCTACGGGGCAACCGGGGCCCTCATTGTGCGCGATGGCCAAAAAGTGGGCTTTCGCACGATCCTGCTGACATTTGCCGGTGCGACCGCGGCAATTGCCGGGGTCGAGGTGTTTCTCGTGATGGTGGCGGGCCTTGGTTTTAAGGTTCCGGTTATGCCGACCGCTGTCGAAGGTTTCTCGCTCAATCACAATTTTTTTGCGTTTCAGCTTTTGATGGCCATGGCAGCGACAATAACGGCTGTCCGTGGGGCCTCTCTGCGGATTGTCATTTTGGCCCTGGTGATAGCTGGCTTATATTTTGCGGGATCGCGTTCCGGATGGATCGCCGCTGTGTTCGTCCTGGCCACCGGCCGCTATCTCGGTGCCATCAATTCCCGCGAGATTCTAATTGCGGTACTCGCCGCCGCCAGCGCTGCACTTATTGCCGCCAGCGCTGCACTTATTGTTGTCTTACTGCCCACTCTACCTAGCGCAGTTGTTCCGCAGTTCGTGCCGAATGCCGCATCAACGCAGGAGCGCCTGGTCAGCGTCGTGGGCGGTCTGAAATTATTTCTCGACCATCCCGTTTTTGGCGCGGGTCTGGGTGCGTTCCGCAGCGAGATGATCTTGGCGAGCGGCGGTATCCCGCTTCTTGATTCACTCGACCGGCGTATGGCTCCTGGCCGAACTCGGCATGATCGGGTTTATCGTTTTTGTGCTTCCAGCCACATACATCTTTTTCAAAGAATGGGGGCACGCCCGCAAGGAACAGGCGTCCATACTGATTGTATTGTGCTTTGTGGCGTTCGGCGTGATGTCCGGACCGGCCGATATGCTTTATCAGCGCACGTTTTGGCTGCTGATCGGTGCGGGGCTGGCGCTGCATCGGTCGGAACAATCCGAGGAAGCTTGAAAAAGCCGGCCGATTGGCATCTAGACGATTTTTTGTTTCCCCGAACCAGCGCGGCTGAACTCCCAAAGCAGGACTGCAACGAGAATGCTACCTGCTGCAAACGACAGCAGGTCGAGTATCGGTGATCTTTTCAGCACCGTGACTAACGCGAGCGCTCCGAGCGCTATATTCAACGTGAAAATACGCACGACAATTCGATAGACACTGAAACCGCGGTCGAGTGCCCGTTGATAAAAATGACTTCTGTGGGCCTGCATGACCGACTCGCCGTTTAGGGCGCGGCGCGCCAACGTAATGCTCGCATCCGCCAGATAGTAAAGCGGCAACAGCGCCGCCGCGGCAAAATAGCCATGGCCCGCAAGCAGTAACAGCAACCAACCCAGCAAAAGTCCGATCGGCAAGCTTCCAACGTCGCCGAGAAAAAGTTGCGCGACCGGCCGGTTGAAGGGTGCAAAGCCGATCATTGCCCCGCAAAGCGCGAGCGCGACCAAAGTGGCATCTTGAGGAAGCGCGCCCATCAGACCGAATAGGGCAAGACCGGCCGTAACGGGTACGATCTCCGCCACGGTGAGCCAGTCGATGCCGTCCATGAAATTGACGACATTGACGAACCAAACGCCGCCGACGAGCGCGAGCGCGCGATCCAGCCACCAAGGCAGCGCCGGGACAATTTGCATGTCGTACGGAAGTGCGGCGATGACGGCGGCGACGGCCGCGGCTTGCAAAATCAGCCGCGGGACAGGTTCCAGTGGCCGCACGTCGTCGGTGACGCCGACAAGAGCAAGGCCAATGGCGGTGGCGAAAACGACTGCGAGCCGCAACGGCTCATCGGCCTGGCTCGGGACAAGAATTTCCGCCGCGGCGACGACGAGCGTCGTAGCGGCGATCACGGCGATGCCGCCGCCCTGCGGCGTCGGCATTTTATGTGACGAACGAGCATTCGGCTTTGCAAGCGCGTAACGCGCGAGCAATGGTCTGAGGCACAGCAAGAGGCCGAAGCTGATCGCCGCCGCGGCGATAAAAGACGCCAGGCTAAAAGCCAAGGTTGCACCATCCTCCACTTGAGTAATTACGTGGCTCTGACCTGGAGTTTCGACGACAAGGCCGCAGCCAGCAAGCGCGAATAGAGCGCGGCGATTTCAGTGCCAATCCGCGTGCTGGAGAATTCAGCGACGACGATTTGCCGGCTGGCGGCGCCGAGGCGGACGCGTAAATCGCTGTTCTTCATGAGCATCTGGATGGCGTCTGCCAATGCCTCGGCGTCGTCCGTTGGAATGAGCAGCGCATTGACGTTGGCTCGCGCAATTTCCCTGCAGCCCGGAACGTCTGTTGCGATCAGGGGACGCCCGCAGGCTGCCGCTTCCAGCAGGCTTTTTGGCAGTCCCTCCCGCCGCGACGGGAGAACCGCAACGTGCGCCTGCGTCCAAACGCTGCGTATATCCGCTACATGGCCGAGAAACCGGATGTCGGGTATGTGCCGCCAGCTATCCAGCACGTGATCGGGGATTGATGCCGGATTGGACGGGTCGGGTTCGCCAGCCAGCAGCGTATGAATGGCGATGCCACGCTGCGCCAGCAGCTCATGCGCGCGCACCAGGGTTCGCACGCCCTTGTCGTCCAACAGGCGCCCTACAAATCCGACCGTAAAAGGACCCGCCGGTTCCGGCATTGGGGTCAGGGCGTCGATGTCGACGCCGGAGCCGGGAATCAGGGCGATTCTCTCTTTCGGCACGCCGAGTTCGGCCACGACGGCATAATCGTCGGGATTTTGCACCAGAACTGCGGTGTTTGGCCGCTTCAGCAGCCAACCGAGAAGGAAACTCGCCATCGGCCGTACGGCGCGGGCCTTGGCCGTTGCGGAGGTGAACGCAAAGCCCAATCCCGCAAGAGCGTTGAGGCGGACCATCGGCAACCCCAGTGCCGCCAGCGAACCGATCAGCGTCGGCACGACAGCGACATGATGAACGAGGTCTGGACCTACGTCTCGATAAACGCGCCGGGTTTCCAGAACTGCCGCAATCATCCGGATGGGATTCAAATTGCCGCGACGCCAATGAATCGGATGCAGAACAAAACCCTCACGCCTTATTTGGTCGGCGCAGTCGCCCACGCGTGTTGCGACATGCACCTCGTACCCGGCCCTTTGCGCCGAGCGCGCCATCGGAAGCCGATGAGAAACGAAATACCAGTCTTCCGAGACCAGGTAGAGGATTTTCTGAGCCATTGGCCGGTCGGTCTGTTCTATTGCGATCTGATTCCAACTGCGCACCAGTAGGGCGGCGAATCTGAAAAGCGGATCTGTTGGAATCCTGCGCGCACCAGCATTTGCTCGATCTGCGCCCGGGTGAATCGCTTTTCCACTCGGGTGCAGAACCGGTCATAGGCATCGGTGCGCATGACATAGAACGATTTGTCGGCATACCACGACAACGGCAGAGATTTGCTCCACCCGCCGAAGCGCCCGAGCAAAGCTGCCAGGCGCGCAAGAGGCCAATAGATCATGGCGGCAATCGTCTCGCTGGCGACGATGCGCATGCGGTGCGGCAACCGCGACACGACAAGACGAACGCCGTTGCTCAACGCCCACAGTGGCCGGTACCAGCCCGGGCGGTTGTCGAATGCGTAATAGAGGTAGACAAGAAACGGCGCACCGTCTTTGAGCTTGCCAGCGATTGCGTCGATCGCGGCCTGTGTGTCCGGCACATGGTGCAGGACCCCGAGCGAGAACGCGAAATCGAGCGAGCGGGCGGGGAGGGGAATATCTCCGACGCTGTTGGCGTGAAAACTGACATTCTTGTGCGTTTTTAGATTTTCGCGCGCGACGGCAAGCGCATCGGGACTAACGTCGACAAGATGCAGATGAGCGACGCGCGGCGCGACCATCATCGACCAGCGCCCTGTGCCGCATCCGATATCGGCGCCAACGCCGCCACCGGGCGGCAGCAAATGCCATGGGAATATCCGGAAATAGTCTTCGAAGATTGCTTTGCGCTGCTCCCGCCCGAGCCTTGTCTCGTCCTGGCGGAATGTCGACCATTCCTCGCCAAACCCCCGGGCGACTTGAGGGTCGACATTTTTTTTCGAGGCAGCGTGCATCCCGTTCCTTTGAGCGACGGCCGGCAAGGCCCGCTCGAGGTTACATAAGCCAAGTTATCCACGGGCGGCAAAAGCGCTCCGCCACAGCGCCGAACGCGCTGTCCGTCGGGCATCCCCGCGTCTTTGCAAGAGGGATTATCCACAAAGCCCAGGTGATGACCATATCCTAACGCATTGTAACTAAATAGCTATTTTTAAAAAATCGGCCGACTGTTGTGTTCATGGTTTGAACGCAAAGCCTTGACGTTCACATTATGAACGGCGTACCAGTTGGCCGCTGGCGGAGCCTTTCATATGCGTCGGGTGAGCGAAGAAAGTCCGGAAAGCTCGCGGATTATGCTCGGGCTGCTCGACGCCGTGGAGCAAAACCGGGCGCAATCGCAACGGTTGCTTGCCTCCGAACTCGGCATCGCGCTCGGTCTCGTCAACGCCTACCTCAAGCGCTGCATCAAGAAAGGCCTGGTCAAGGTCCGCAGCGCGCCGGCGCGGCGGTACGCTTATTATCTCACACCGCAGGGATTTGCCGAAAAGTCGCGGCTTACCGTCGACTATTTGTCGTACTCCTTCGGGTTCTTCCGTCAGGCCAAGACCGATTGCTCGGAACTCTTCCGGGTCGCCAAGGCGCGAGGCGTTGGCACGGTTGTGCTGGTCGGACAGTCTGATCTCGCCGAGATCGCGGCCTTGTGCGCGATCGAACAGGCGATCAGCATCGTTGGTTTGGTGCAAGCCAATGCGACGCAAAGCCAATTCGTCGGTCTGCCGGTATTCGAGAACTTTGACGCGGTAACAAAACCGTTCGATTCCGTTTTAATCACAAACCAGACCAATGCTCGCGAAACCTGCGAAACGGCAATAGCCCGCTTCGGGATTGATCGTGTGCTCGTTCCAGATTTGTTGCGCGTCCGGATTCGCCAGGAAGGCGGAGCGGCGGAATGATTTCGAACGCGCAGCGATGGTATGTCGTGCAATCGCACCCGAACGCCGAACTCAAGGCCGTCACTCATCTCAATCGCCAGGGTTTTGTCACTTACCTGCCGCGCTATCTCAAGCGCCGGCGGCATGCGCGTCGCGTCGACGTGGTCGCAGCACCACTGTTCCCGCGCTATCTCTTTGTCTCGATTGATACGACAGCGCAGCGCTGGCGCTCGATTTATTCGACCGTCGGCGTGTCGAGTCTGGTCTGCACCGGCGATACGCCTTTGCCCGTTGCGGAACAGGTGGTGGCGGCGTTGAAGCAGCGCGAGGATGGGACCGGCCTGGTCAAGCTTGATCACCGGCCGCTTTTTCGCGCCGGCGACAAGATTCGCATGCTTGAGGGCGTGTTTACCGACTGCCTTGGACTTTACGATGGAATGCCGGACCGCGATCGCGTCGCGGTCCTTCTCGATCTGCTCGGCCGCAAGGTCCGCGTGCTGGTGGATCCCGAGAGCGTGGCCGCGGCTTAATCCCGCTGCGTCCGCAAATTCGTTCGGCCCGGTCTGGTGTGAGCGTTTCACCCGGACTGCGGTAGCGTACCTAATCGGACTTGGAACGGTCATGACCTCATTCGCATTGATTGGCGCAGCCGGATATGTCGCCCCGCGCCACATGAAGGCGATCAAGGCGATTGGAGGCGATCTGAAGGTGGCCTTCGATCCGAACGATTCTGTCGGAGTGATCGACAGTCACTTTCCGGATGCCAGCTTCTTCGTCGAATTTGAACGCTTCGATCGTTTCATCGACAAGCTGCGTCGGCGCGGCGAGAAGATCGACTACATTTCGATTTGCTCGCCAAACTATCTGCATGACGCGCATTGCCGTTTCGCTCTGCGATCCGATGCCGACGCGATCTGTGAAAAGCCATTGGTGCTGAACCCTTGGAATATCGACGGTTTGGCGGAAATGCAGAAAGACACCGGCCGGCGCATCTCGACCATCCTGCAGCTTCGTCTTCATCCCGCGATTAAAATGCTCCAGGAGAAAATCGCCGCCTCAAACCAGAACGATATTGCAGTTGACCTTACTTACATTACGTCGCGTGGCCGCTGGTATCATTCGTCCTGGAAAGGAGACGAGCCGAAGTCGGGTGGCATCGCTACCAATATCGGCGTTCATCTGTTCGATATGCTCGCCTTCGTTTTCGGTCCGGCCCAGCGCAATATTGTGCATCTGCGTGAGCGCGAACGCGCTGCCGGATACCTCGAATGTGGCCGTGCCCGCATTCGTTGGTTTTTATCCGTTGATCGCAATGACTTGCCTCAAGCCGTCGCGAAGGAAAAATCGACATATCGCTCGATCCTGCTCAACGGTGAAGAGATTGAATTTTCCGACGGTTTTGCGGACCTCCATACCCGCAGCTATGAAGAAATTCTCGCCGGCCGCGGCTTTGGCCTGGACGATGTGCGGCCGTCGGTTGAAATCGTTTCGAATTTCCGGACTCGAACGCCCGAGCCCCACGCAGCCGAGCAGCATCCCTTTGTCCAGCGGTATCTCGCTTGACGGCCACTCAGTTTAAAGCGGATGCGCGATTTCCGTCGGTGCGGATCCACGAAAGCGCTTACGTGGATGACCCGGTGCAAATTGGCGAGGGCACAACGATCTGGCATTTCTGCCACGTGCTCGGCAACGTCTCCATCGGCCGCAATTGCTCCATTGGGCAGAACGTGATGATCGGCCCCCGCGCGCGCGTCGGCGATAACTGCAAGATCCAGAATAATGTGTCTGTTTATGAAGGTGTGACGCTCGAAAGCGACGTCTTCTGTGGTCCCAGTTGTGTCTTCACCAACGTGCTCAATCCGCGCGCCCATGTCTCGCGGAAGACCGAGTTCAAGACGACGCTGGTCAAGCGTGGCGTCACTATCGGCGCCAATGCAACGATTATCTGCGGGCACGAGCTTGGAGCTTACAGTTTCATCGCCGCAGGTGCTGTGGTCACCGGCAACGTTCCGGATTTCGCGTTGATGGCGGGTGTCCCGGCGCGGCGGATCGGATGGATGAGCCAATCGGGGGAGCGGCTTGGGCCCGATCTGACGTGTCGGCGCGACGGTACGCGCTATCGCGAGACAGCCGAAAATCGTCTCGAAAAAGTCAGCTGAGGTCAGCGTGGATATCCGCGGAAAAAAACTCGTGGTAATCGGCGGTGCCGGCCTGATTGGCTCGCATACCGTGGATCTGCTCGCCAAAGAAGACATCGGCGAGATCGTCGTCTACGACAATTTCGTGCGCGGCACGCATGAGAACCTTGCCGGCGCGTTGCGCGATCCGCGCGTGAAGATTTTCGAGGCCGGCGGCGACATTACTCAAACCGACATTTTGCGTTCCGCCATTGAAAAAGCCGATGGCGTGTTTCATTTCGCAGCTCTGTGGCTGTTGCAGTGTCATGACTTTCCGCGTTCTGCGTTCGACGTCAATGTGCGCGGCACGTTCAACGTGATGGAGGCCTGCGTCGCTGCCAAGGTGAAACGCCTGGTCTATTCGTCTTCAGCTTCGGTCTACGGTGACGCGGTGGAAGAGCCGATGACCGAAGACCATCCCTTCAATAACAAGAATTTTTACGGCGCGACCAAGATCTGCGGTGAAGCCATGCTGCGCGCCTTCCACCATCGCTATGGCCTCGATTATGTCGGATTGCGTTACATGAACGTGTACGGACCGCGCCAGGACTATCAGGGTGCCTATATCGCGGTGATCATGAAGATGCTTGACGCCATCGATCGCGGGGAGGGACCGACGATTCTCGGCGACGGTTCCGAGGCGTTCGATTTCGTCGCGGTCGAAGATTGCGCCAGGGCAAATCTCTGCGCCATGAGGGCGGACGCGAGCGACAGGTTCTACAATGTCGGCACCGGAAAGCGGACATCGCTCAAGGAAATCGCCGAGAAATTGCTCACGCTGACCGGCTCCAACCAGCCCATCAAATACGCGCCTCGCAGCCAGGCGACGCTGGTGCGCAACCGTATCGGCTCGCCCGCGCGCGCCAAGGCTGATCTCGGCTTCGTAGCCGGTGTTCCGCTTGATAAAGGGCTGCAGCAGCTGATTGCCTGGCGCAAGGCTCACAAAGACGAAGTCGCACAGCGGCGCGCCCGCGTAACAACGATCTGATCGCCGCGCAATTTCGAGATTGAACCGGATAATGGCAGCCAAACCCCATCGGCGCATACAAATTGCGCTGCCGTCCATGGACGACGCGGAATGGCAGGCCGTACGCGAACCGTTGCTTTCGGGCTGGCTGACGCAGGGGCCGAAGGTCGCCGCCTTCGAGCGAGCATTTGCGGAGCGCCACGGTGTGCGGCACGCGCTGGCGACGACAAGCTGCACGACGGCCCTGCATTTGGCGCTGGCGGCCCTGGAGATCGGGCCTGGCGACGAAGTGATCGTTCCCTCATTTACCTGGGTAGCGACAGCGAACGCGGTACTCTATTGCGGCGCCACTCCGGTTCTGTGCGATGTCGATCGCCGTACCAACAATATCGATCCCGCAGCAGTGGCCCTGAAGCTGACGCCGCGCACCAAGGCTATCATCCCCGTTCATCTGTTCGGGCTGTGCGCTGACATGGACGCGCTGCGCGCCGTGCTGCCGCCCCAGGTGAAGATCGTCGAGGACGCCGCATGCGCTGCGGGCGCCAGCTATCGCGGCACCGCCGCCGGGACGCTCGGCGATGTGGCGTGTTTCTCGTTTCATCCGCGCAAGTCAATTACGACCGGTGAAGGGGGCATGCTCGTTACCAACGACTCCATGCTCGCCGCCCGTGCCGATATTCTGCGCAATCATGGTGCCTCGGTCTCCGAGGAACAGCGCCATCATGGCGCGCAGCCCTATCTGCTCGCTGCATTCGACGAGCTCGGATTCAACTACCGCATGACGGACATTCAGGCGGCAATCGGGCTTGTGCAGCTGGGCAAGCTCGACGGCTTCATCGCCGAGCGAGATCGCTGGGCGCGGTTTTACCGCGACGCTCTCGCCGATATCGACTGGCTTCGGCCGCCGGTCACGCCGAACGACGGGCACCATGCCTGGCAGGCCTACGTCACGTATGTCGATCCGCAGCGGGCACCCCTGCCACGCAACGAGATCATGGCGCAGTTGCATGCCAAAGGCGTAGCGACGCGGCCGGGAACGCATGCCGTACATATGCTCGGCTATTACAGCGAACGGTTCGGCTATCGGCCGGAAGATTTTCCGGCCGCGCGCGATTGTGAACTCAACACGATGGCAATTCCGCTGCACAACCGGATGAGCAACGACGATTACACCTATGTCGTCGACAGTATTAAAGACATCGCAGCGCGCGCATGAAGACACGGGAATCACGGTCATCGCGCGAAAGGGCTGAACTTTAATGTGCGGCATCGCAGGCTTTCTGAATTGTAATGGACGCCCGGTTCAGCGGACCGCGCTTGAGCGGATGACGCGCGTGCTCGCCCATCGCGGACCGGACGGCGAGGCACTATGGGTTGATGGCGCGCTCGGCCTTGGCCACCGTCGCCTCGCGATCATCGATCTCAGCGCAGCCGCAGCCCAGCCCATGCTGAGCGGGGATGGCCGTTACGCCATCACGTACAACGGTGAGGTCTACAATTTTCGTGAGCTCCGCAGCGAGCTCGCTGCTCGCGGGCGCCGTTTCCATACGACTTCCGATACCGAAGTCGTGCTCGAGGCTATCGCGGAATGGGGCACGGCTGCGATTGAGAAGTTCAACGGCATGTTCGCCTTTGCCCTATGGGACCGGCGCGATCGCCGGCTCACACTCGTGCGAGATCGCTACGGCGTGAAGCCTCTGTACTATGCGCGCGCCGGGCACACCTTTCTTTTTGCCTCGGAGGTGAAGGGCCTGCTTGTCCACGGTGCGCTTACCCCCGCGCTCGATCTTTCCGGCCTGGCCGAATACCTCACGTTCCAGAATTTCTTCACTGATCGCACGCTGTTCAAGGACGTGCACCTGTTGCCGCCCGGCTCGATCATGGAGATCGACTGCGAAGGGAACACACAGACGCGCCGCTTCTGGGATTTCCAGTTCTCCGACACGGAAACGGCAACAACCGAGCAGCTTGTCGAAGCGCTCGACGACAAATTTAGCGCGGCGGTGCAGCGCCAATTGGTGAGCGACGTTCCTGTCAGCTCTTACCTGTCGGGCGGCATGGACACGGGCGCAATTACGGCGATCGCGGCGCGTCGGCTGCAGAATATGTGCTCCTTTACCATCGGGTTTGATCTGACTTCGGCTTCCGGCCTCGAACTGGCGTATGACGAACGCAAGGCCGCCGAGCGGATGAGTTATCTGTTCCATACCGAGCACTACGAAATGGTTCTCAAGGCCGGCGATATGGAACGCGCAATGTCGGATCTTGTCTGGCACATGGAAGAGCCGCGCGTCGGTCAGTCCTATCCGAACTTCTACGCGGCAAAACTTGCTTCGCGTTTCGGCAAGGTCGTCCTTTCAGGTGCAGGCGGCGATGAATTGTTCGCGGGCTATCCCTGGCGATATTGGCGCTCGCTAAGTGGTGGCGGCTTCGAGCAATACGTCGACAACTACTACCAATTCTGGCAACGCCTGTTGCCCGATGACAATTACGAACGCGTACTGGCGCCGGTCTGGGGGCAGGTTCGCCATGTCGATCGTCGTGAAATTTTTCGGTCAGTCTTCCCCGAGAACCCGTCGCAACTCGACCGTCCGGAGGACTATGTCAATCACTCGCTATATTTCGAAGCGAAGACGTTCCTGCATGGCGTTCTGACGATGGAAGACAAGCTGTCGATGGCCCATGGTCTTGAGACACGGGTGCCGTTCCTCGACAACGATCTTGTAGATCTCGCGTGCCGCATTCCAGTTCGCCACAAGCTTGGTGAGTTGGATCAAGTCGTACGGCTCGACGAAAACGAACCTGGACAGAAACAGGCGCGCTATTACGCAAAGACCCGCGACGGCAAGCTAATTATGCGTACGCTGATGAAGCGTCATGTGCCGGCTGACATTGCAGACGGTATCAAACAGGGATTCTCCGGGCCTGATGCGAGCTGGTTCCGCGGCGAGTCGATCGACTATGTGCGCCGTCGGCTACTGGTGCCGGACGCAAAGATCTACGGCTTCCTCGATCGGCCCGCAGTCGAAAATCTTCTGACTGAGCATCTGCAAGGACATGCAAACCGCAGACTGCTCGTCTGGTCGCTGCTCTATCTTGAGGAGTTTATGAGCACCTTCATGTCTGGGAATGGTCAAATTCGCGAGTTTGCGGTTTCGAGCGACAATCAGGTGGCTCCAGCCGGAGACGAACGGCTAAAGGTAGTTGCGCAATCATGCAGCCCGTGATGCCCACATCGTTGACTGACATTGAACAATATTGGAAGAGCGCGGCGGAACGCGAAGTCGATGCTGATGGTCTAAGGCCAACAGCCCGCGATCCGCATCTACAGGCGGTTGTGGAAGAAACAATCGAAAAGTGGATATGGCCGGAGGCCAAGCTTTTTGACATTGGCTGCGGTGACGGGCTTTCGACACTTCGATTTGCGAAGCGCGCGACATTAGCAATCGGTGTTGACTATGTAATGGAGTTCGTTGAACGAGCGGAAGCAACGAGACGAGCCAGCCACCAGTCAAATATTTTATTTCGTCAGGCAAACGTGCTCGATCTCTCGAACGTTATCGGCGAACATGAACTCGCGGATATCGCAATAACTATAAGATGCCTCATCAATTTGCCCGATTGGGACCATCACAAACGTGCCATTGAGCAGGTTGCAAAATGCGTACGACCCGGCGGGTTGTACATTCTCAGCGAAGGGTGGTCCGAGGGTTGGACGGGAATCAATTTGCTGCGGGCTCGAGCAGGTCTGAAACCCTTGGAGCTCGTTAAATACAACACCCTCTTAAGCCGGGTTAGATTTGAAGAGTTTGTAAGCCAATATTTTGATGTCGTGCACTACGAGAATTTGGGATTTTACTTGGTAATGTCTCGCGTGGTGCAGCCGATGTTGGTCTACCCAGACGAACCTCGGCACAATCACCCGTTAAATTCTATCGCTGGGCAACTGTTAACGCGCCAGATCGGAACCACCGCCTTTCCGGACGCTGATTTTGCCGGCGTCTATGTATTGCGGCGGAAGTAAACCGTCGAAACTCCAATGTCTGATGAAAAAATGGCTGTGGCAATAACCACTCACACTGCTGCCGATTTCACCGACGCTGAATATCATGCGCTCGTCAACGATGCTCGCAAGCGCTTTCGCTTCTGCCGACTTACGGACGATCTATCGGGTGACAATCAGACTATCTGGCGTCACGACGTCGACTTCTCGCCGCATCGGGCCTTGGCAGCCGCGCGCACGGAAGCGGCAGCCGGGGTCGCATCGACTTACTTTGTGTTGATTGTGTCGCCATTCTACAACCTCTTCGAGGACGAGATTGGTAAAATATTCCGTGAGATTGCGAAACTGGGACATGATATTGGGTTGCACTACGACGCCGGCTCAAATCTGGGCTCGAACGCGGATCATGTCGACCGGATGTTGTTCGAAGCGAATACTTTGGGAAATCATCTGGGGATCAAGGTTAGCAGCTTCTCGCTCCATAACCCTTCCGTAAGACCGGATGTGAAGTTTGAGGAAATGCGATATGCGGGGCTGATCAATGCAAGCGCCCCGGGATTGCGTGCGGAATTCACCTACGTTTCGGATTCAAATGGAATTTGGCGCTACCGTTCCCTCCGGGACGTCTTGAATGATCCTGCCGTGACAAAGTTGTATGCGCTGACACACCCGGAATGGTGGACGCCCACGCCCATGGCGCCGCATGCGCGCGTTCAGCGTTGCATCGACGGGCGCACCAGGCGGGTAGCCGAGGGCTATCGGGCTTTTCTCGCCCAGCATCGACCCGAACTACTCAACGATTAGTGTCGCAAAAGTGAAACATCGGTGCAGCTTTAAATGAACCTCGCATTCTCCTTTTTGAATCGACCCGAGCGCACGCGTAAGCCGCGTCGGAGCGGTTTAACCATGGTTATTGATAAGTACATGACGGCAGCAGGGGTCGAAAGTTTCTGTGAAGCGACAAAATCGTGGGTTGATATTGTTAAGCTGGGATGGGGCACAAGCGCATGTATGCCGCGTGATATCGTCCAGAAAAAGTGCACGCTATTTCGCGAAGCAGGTATGGAGGTCTGCCCGGGCGGAACACTTTTCGAGCTAGCGTATCTTCAGCATAAGCTGCCTGAGACTTTGGAAGAGGCAAGAAATCTCGGGTTTACGATGATCGAGGTTTCGAACGGCTCGGTGCCAATTGAGGAGAGCGAAAAACTTCGAATAATAGATAAAGTTGCGGCCAAGGGATTTCGCGTCATTTCGGAAGTTGGCTGCAAATTCGTTGAGGAAGATCGACGTCTCTCGCTCGAGACTCGTGTCTCTCATATTAAACGCGAATTGAATGCGGGTGCCTGGAAGGTCATTCTCGAGGCGAGAGAGAGTGGCACACTAGGAATTTATAATTCGTCCGGCAAAACCCAGCATCATTTGCTCGACGGATTGGTGAGCGAAATTAGTCTCGACGATCTCATTTTTGAAGCACCGCTACGAAGCCAACAATGTGACCTTATCTTAAAGCTGGGACCAAACGTGAACTTGGGCAATATTGCGCCTATTGATCTGTTTTCTCTCGAGACCCTCCGCCAAGGCCTTCGCAGTGACACGCTACGCCAATTTCACATGGATCTCCCCATGATCCGCTTCGAACTCGGCCCCAACGGGGCTCGAGCGGGTTCGCTGCGAGGAGATGTGCTCATCGTTGTTGATGCGTTACGTGCGAGCACAACAATTGTAGCGGCGCTGGCGGCTGGAATTCGGGCCGTGCGACCGGTTTCAAGCCCTGAAGAATGTCGAGGCGAATTGACTGCGGGGGAGCGAGGCGGCCACAAAATTCCATACCTGGACTACGATAACTCCCCACTGGCATTTCGGTCTGCCGATGTTGCGGGCAAGGAGTTGGTTTTAACAACTACGAACGGAACGGAGTGTCTGCTGTGCGCGGCGAGCGCTCCGGACTCGGTGGTGTTGGTAGGCGCTCTTGTGAACGCTTCCGCAGTCGGCCGATCTGCTTTGCAATTGGCGCGAAAGCGGAAAAGCAACATCACGATTGTGATTGCGGGTCGCAATAACGAAATCGCTCCGGAAGACCAGATAGCCGCAACTGAAATCGCTTTTGTAATGCCAGGAGCCCCATTCGGAGGCGAAATTGGCTTGCTTACCAGTAGCGATCCCGTTCTGGATTTCCTGAATAGCGCTTCAGGCCGCAATCTATGTGCGTTGGGACGCCGCGACGACGTCCTATTTTGCGCGGCGAAAGACACGTTCGATATCGTGCCGGTTTATAAGTCAGGCAAGATTTCGGCTCTTTCTGTCGATGCTGCGGAAATCGCAACGCCGCTCGAGATGCAATAGGTCGGCTGTACGACAGGATTTGGTCGCTCGCGCCTGGTTCTGCCGCGAGATCAGGGCCGAGAATCCCGGTCGGTAGTCGAAAGTCAAAATGAAAATTCTTTACATCGACGTCTTTGCTCAAGCGCTTAATCCCACAGCGACCTTGATGCCGCTGTTGTTCCGCACGGTTGCACCCCATACCGTTTGTTATGGTCCGGGGTTTGTGAGCGGTTCCGAACTCGAGCTGGGAATACAAAAATTTATCCAAAAGCACGGCCCATTTGACGTCGCGATGTTTGGCCCGAACATTCCTATCCTGTCCGATATCGATGATCCGATACCAAGCACGGTTAAAAGCCTGCGCAACTATGCGGCCTTGGTGGACGATTCGGCTTTGGTTGCGGCGTTTCTCGCGGACGTGCTGGGAGCAATCGCTTATTTGCCAATTGATCTAAAGATTACGTCGACCCTTAATTTCGATTATTACGCGTGTTCGACCGCTCAAATCGAAAAATTAAATGCCCTTGGCTTTTGTATTCTTGGGCCGAATCAGCAATTTGTGGGCAGGGTCGCTGAATTACCGGACTATGCCCGTGAGGAGCGGCATTTTCGTCGCAAGGCTGATCGCATCTGCGATGCCTATGCTGATTTCGTCACTGCGCACCCAGAGCGTGTCATCACGGCGTTGCACTTCGTTGCAGAAACAGAGTTCACGTTCCGAAATATCTGGTCGCGCCCGCACCAGATCAGTGTACCTGGCGTAGAATATGTGCTCCGAAAACGCGCTCTAGGCGCATTGTCCGCTTCATCAATCAGTGTCGCGCCAAAATATATATTTCACCTGTATCGACTGTTGGGTCGTTTGGGCTTTGCGATGTTCGCGCATTATCTTTCGTTAGAGCTTTATCATCTTACATTTAAACGCGGGTTGATGGACTCCAAAATCGTTTACACAGCGCGGGGTGGTTTCGGAATGCCGATCCGAAAGTTTTTCGAGATTCCGGCGGCCGGGGCATTGATGGTCTGTACGCCGCCCCATGGCTTCGATGCAATCGGCTTTCGCGACGGAGAGCACTACATCGAGGCTGCTCCTGAAGAATTGCTTGATGTTGTGGCCACAGTCACGAAAGAACCAGAACGGGCGGTGCGGCTCGCAGAACAAGGCCAGTCGTTGGTGTTCGAAAGTCATTCGTTGAGGGCTCGCGCCGAGCAGGTTCATTCGTGCATTGCAGCTCTTCTCGCGGGCCGCTATTGCGGAGCCGAATGGGTAAAAGGCCGTTTCCATGTTCGCAACTCGACGCCCACTGAGGCGCGGAATGCAACAGCGGCTTCTGTTGTTCAGAGCGGCATATGACCGAAGAGCTCCGCTTGATAAGTCCGATTAAGCCCGTTTCAGCAGCCGAAGTGGCGGCTGCGGTCAGGGGATCGTTGGTGGGAATCGATCGTCCTGTCACCAGCGCGCGTTCCGTTTCGCAGCTTATCCCGGGAGCTTTGTCATTTTCTGTTGGGCGCCGGATGGAGATCGACAGCAAAGCTGGAGCGATTGTTCTGGTGCGGGTGGGTCAGTCAGTTCACGATGGTAATAGCTATATCGAAGCTGAAAATCCGAGACTTGCCTTTGCTTTCGCGCTGAAAGAATTCTTTGAGCGTCCTGCTCGGCCCGGTGTTGCCGCATCGGCGCGTATTGGTACGGGTGTCAAGCTTGGTCAGGCGAGCAGCATTTGGGAAAATGTTGTCATAGAAGATAATGTTTCGATCGGGGCCCGTTCGGTCGTGCAGCACAACGCCGTCATTCACTCCGGGACGGTAATTGGCGATGATTGCGTTATCGGGACGGGAGCCGCCGTCGGTGCAAGCGGGTTCGGCTTTGAACGCGACTCAGCTGGCATTCCAGTTCGTATTTCGCATCTGGGGGGTGTACTTATCGGCAACGATGTTGAGGTTGGACCAAGCAGCACGATCGCGCGCGGCACCCTGTCTGATACAATCATCGGCGATCACACGAAGATCGGCACATTGGTCAATATTCATCACAATGCCCGCATTGGCACCTGCTGTTTGATTGCCGGCCATTCGCAAATCAGCGGCAGCGTCAGAATAGGCGATCACTGCTGGCTGGGATCCAATTGTACGATCCGCCAGTCGGTGAAAATAGGCGATGGCGCAACCATTGGTCTCGGCGTCCTGGTTCTCGAAGACGTCACTGCGCGCAGTTCGGTCATCGGGCATCCGGGCCTGAACGTTGCGCACGGGCCGCAGGCCAAGAACGTGCCTGGAGATATCGCGGCATCGGTTCAGTTCGACCAATCAATCGACGAATTGATTCGCGAAACGCTTCATCTCGGTAGCGAATTCATCATCTCGGATTCGCTTGTACCGAATGACGTCCCGACTTGGGACTCCCTCGCTCATGTCAATCTTCTTTTGAACACGCAAAAACGGTTTGGCGTGACTTTTGACGTCGAAACGATGGCGGCGATCCGGTCGATTGGGGATCTCAAGCAAAACTTGCGGAATCGTGCATTGAACACACGAAGTTCACAGAAATGACTTCAGACATAACGACCCTGTATCACCGCGTAGTGTCAAAAGCTCGCGTTTATCCGCAGCGCATCGCGCTAGTCATCAATGATGAACCGGTGACCTATGCCGAGCTCGTTGCGTGTGCGAGTGCAACCGCTCAATCGCTTTCCCGAGCGGGCGTTACGCCAGGCAGTCGAGTCGGCGTGCTGACGCAGTCCAAGAAGGATGTCATTGCTGGAATTTTGGCTACATTTGCCCTGGGTGCGATCGCCGTGCCGCTGTCTGGCGAGACCCGGCAAATTGACGAGCTTCTGGCTGATCAAGACCTGAACGCGATTGTCGGCTCACAAAGCGCTCTCGTCAGATTCAGATCTGTGGCGCAAATGGCCCTTGTAGAAATAGCCCATGTCCGGGCTGACGCTGTATTGCGCGATTTAAGCGGGCTATCGGGAAATGTTACTGACACCGCGGTAATCATTCGTTCGTCCGGCACGACTTCATCGGAACCCAAATATATTGAGATCAGCTATCGTGGCCTCACAGCCATGGTCGCATACTTAAATCGTTTGGTGGCGATTCCCGAGGGAGGGGTAGAATATCTAAATTCGCCAGCTCAGCATGCATTCGGATTGGGTCGGGTGCACGCCGTCCTGACAAGAGGCGGCACGCTAGTCAGCGACGATGGAATCTTTAATCCTCTGCGAGCGCTTTCAGCAATTCGCAAGTACCAATGCAGCTCGATGTCCGGAGTGGCGAGCACCTTCGACCTCCTGCTAGATAAATTTGCCGGGCCATTTTCAGACTATGGAGAGAGTTCTGCGTTGGCTCGAAATTAGCAGTATGCCCATGAGCTTGGGACGCAAGCGACAGCTGCTTGATGTGCTTCCGGGGGCCAGACCGGTAATGTCCTATGGACTTACTGAAGCCATGCGCAGCACTTTTCTTGATTTTCGAGAGTTTCCGGACAAGCTCGAATCGGTGGGAGTGCCGGCGCCTGGTGTGGAAGCGATTATTCTCGGCACCGATGGCATGCCCCTGCCAAGTGACAGTGAGGGTGAAATTGCGTTGCGCGGCGTAAACCGCGCCAACGGCTATTGGCGCAGGCCGGATCTGTGGACGTCGCGACTATCGAATGGCTGGTTTCGGACCGGCGATTGGGGACGCATAGACAAAGACGGGTTTGTTTATTTTCTCGGTCGGAATGACGACATTATCAACTCTGGTGGCTACAAGATTTCTCCGGCCGAAGTCGAGGCGTTGCTAACGGAACTGTTAGGGGGCGCACCTTGCGCCATTGTTGGCAAGCGTGACCCCATCCTGGGTGAGGTTCCGGTTCTTTTTGTCGAGGGGAAGCTGGATCAGGAGTTCGACCTGCGGCGCGCGATCGGAACCAAACTCCCAGGCTGGCAGCAACCGCGGGAATTCCGCTTTGTGGAAGCCTTGCCCCGAACTTCAAATGGAAAATTGCTGAGGCGGCAGCTTAAGGAGCTTCTTTGAAGCGCGTCGCGACTCTGTGCAGTCCAGAACCTGTACATCGAGGGTACGGTTCCTCGGTAGCGGGTGGCAGCGCGGCGAATTCATTGTCGAAACCTTGAACTGATGTGCGGCTTGCTTGCCATTTTCAGGCCTGGCGGCGTCGATCCGGACGAACCAAACCGCCTGCTTCAACTGCTGAAGCATCGAGGCCCCGACTCTGATGCGATATGGTTTTCGGACGATCACCGCCTTGCGTTTGGCCACACGCGTCTCAAGATCATCGATCTTTCCGACGACGCCAACCAGCCAATGTTGTCGCCAGACGGCCGTTGGTCGCTGATCTACAACGGCGAAATCGTCAACTATCGCGAATTACGGGCCAGATATCGCGGGCCGTGGCGTTTTCGTAGCCAGGGCGATACGGAAATGCTGCTCGCGGGTCTCGCCGAGAGCGGGATGGCGGCACTCGACGACTGCGTTGGAATGTTTGCATTCGCGCTCTACGATCGCGACCGGTCGCGCGTCCATTTTGTTCGCGATCGATTTGGCATCAAGCCTCTCTACTGGACGAGGCTGGCCGACGGCGGTGTTGCGGTTGCGAGTGAAATTCCCCCGCTTTTAATGCTCCATCCGCGGCGGCTCGCGGACGAGGACACGATCCGCACATACCTGGAAACCGGTCTTTACGATACCGGAGCCCGGACTTTCTTTTCAAACGTCTATGCGATCGAGCCGGGTTGCGTGGCGGAGCTTGACCTCAACACCGGAAATTTTGCCGAACGCCGCTGGTATCATCTCGACAAGAATATCAGCGACTTCAGCAATGCGTCGGAACAGGAACTGATCGAACGTGGCGCATCGTTGGTCGAATCCGCGATACGCGATCACCTGATTGCGGACGTTCGCGTGGGCCTCAATGTCTCGGGAGGCGTCGACTCATCCGTGCTGGTGCGCGTGGGCTCGCCGAGTGTGGCCGACTTGCACGTATTCACCCAGGATTTTGAGCCGCCCTACAGTGAAGCGTCCTGGGTGCGCAAGGTCGCAGATGGAACGCACCTGCATCTCTGCACGCTGACGCGTGAGGACGTTGAGGCCAAAATCGACTGGACCGTGCGCCGGCAGGCCGAGCCGTTTGGGGGCGTTACGGTCGTGGCTTACGACGAGATCTATAAAGCGGCCAAGGCCGAAGGTGTGACCGTCTTGCTTGACGGCAATGGCGTCGATGAATGCTTTCTCGGTTATTCCAAATACACCATGAATGGAGGCAAGCCGGCGCAAGGCCGCGCCATTGACGGCTCGCAAGCTGTCGCCCCGGTTGCCATTGCAGATCGGTTGAAGCGGGAGGCGTCTCTGCTACCGCCACCGACACACGGGGCTGCTTTCGATGAGCCGGTAAAGGCGGCCGCCGCGCTCGATCTCCTGGCGACGAAGATTCCTCGCGGTCTTCGTTTCAACGATCGCATGTCGATGGGCCGATCGCGGGAATTACGCATTCCCTACCTCGATCATCGGCTCGTCGAATTTGGTTTCAGCGTGCCGACTCGTTACCTTTTGCAGGATGGCCACACCAAATCTCTTTTCCGCAAGATCGCGCGGCGGTGGATTCCGGCACAAGTGGCCGACGCCGAGAAGCGCTCGGTCCAGTCGCCACAACGCGAGTGGCTTGCAAATGGATGGCGGCCGCTGGTGCAGGAGGTCCTGGAGGGCGATTCATTCGCTGCGCGTGGCTGGGTCGATCCGCGGCGCGCGCAGACGATCTACGACGATTATATAAAAGGTTCCCGCGATAACTCCTTCTTTGTCTGGCAATGGCTCAATCTTGAGTATTGGGCGCGGGCATTTCTTGACTAAACGTCCACTTGAAATGAAGCGCCGCGTCGCGGTCGTCGGTGCGGGAACTCTCGGAGCGCGGCACTTACAGTCGCTCGCACGACTCGATCGCCCGTTGACGGTCGATGTCGTCGATCCATCCGCCGCCTCTCTCCAACGTGCCGCAGCCCTGCTTCACGAGGCCGGTGGGCTAAAGGCCGGTGAATGCAATATGCGCTCCGATATTTCCGAGCTTGCGGCTGTGCCCGATCTGGCCATCGTGGCGACGAATTCTCGCGAACGGCGGCCAGTCGTTGCCCGGCTCATCGAAATGGGTGTGCCGCGAATGATTCTGGAGAAAGTGCTGTTCACCAGGCTCGCCGATTACGATGCCGTCGATGCGCTCATTGCAAGAAATAACGTGCAGGCGTGGGTCAACTGCGCACGCCGATCGTGTCCACGCGCCACTGACCTGGCTGCTCTTATTGACCGGCAGCAGGTCGACTATACGGTTTCGGGAGCTGGCTGGGGGCTTGCATCCAACCTCGTCCATCACCTCGACGAATTCGCAATGTTTTGCGGAAGCGATGATCTGGAATTGTCGGCGAGCAAGCTTCTGCCTGGCACATATCCTTCCAAACGGGGCGGCTATATCGAATTTTTCGGCGAGATACAGGCGAGTGCTCCCAATGGCTCGCGTCTCACCGCGATATGCCGGGAGGGGAGTGAGGCAATTTCGGGCGATCGTGTTGTCTCGATTCACACGAACAAAATCGACATCACGATGCGCTTATCAGAGCAAACGATGACGGTTCGCAAGAACGGCGCAGCGCGCACCGAGCCTTATCCCGTTCCGCTTCAGAGTGAAGCCATGGCGTCACATGTTGCCTCGATTTTCGACAATCGCCCGCCCGCCATCCCGGACTATGCGACGGCGGCAAAGCTACACCGCGGAATGCTTGCGGCGTTCCTCGAGCAGGTGCGCCGGACGAGTGGCGATCCGCTCATTGATGAGTGCCCGATCACATGAATGTGCTGCTCGTCGGTGCCGGCCCCATGGCCATCGCCCATGCGAAGGCTCTTCAAGCCCAAGGCGTGCCGTTCGAGGCGGTCGGGCGAGGCGCGGGATCATCGGCGGCGTTCGCCCGTGAGACCGGCGTGCAACCGATCGAAGGCGGTCTTGCGCGTTATCTGTCCGCCGGCGCGTTCGAGGGAACGCGGCCAGTCATCGTTGCGGTACCCGTGCCGCAGCTCGCCGAAGCTGCGAAACAGCTGATTAGTCATGGAGCCCGGCGTTTGCTGGTTGAGAAGCCGGCGGGCCTTGACCTCGATGAAATTGGCGGCGTTGCCGCCGCGGCACGAACCTCGGGCGCGGCAGTATTCGTGGCCTATAACCGGCGCTTCTATGCGTCCGTTGCCGCCGCTCGTACTCTCATCGCCGAAGATGGCGGCGTGTCTTCATTTCATGTCGATTTCAGCGAGCTTGCCGAGCGGATTGCAACCAAGGGCAAGGATGCCGCGATCCTTGCCAACTGGGTACTGGCCAATTCCAGCCACATGATCGACCTCGCATTCCACCTTGCTGGTGTGCCCGACGACATGAACGGAACAGTATCGGGACACTTGCCGTGGCACCCGGCGGGTGCGGTATTTGCCGGTCATGGGCACACCCGCAACGGCGGGCTGTTCACCTGGCATGCTGACTGGAATTCCGCCGGCCGCTGGGGCCTCGACTTGCGAACTCCGCGCCGCCGCCTGTTGCTGCAGCCGCTGGAAAAACTGCAGGTGCAGGAAAAATCCGGCTTTGCGCTCACCGAGTTGCCGATCGACGACGCACTTGATCGCGCTTTCAAACCGGGCATTTACCGCCAATTGCAAGCATTCCTGACCGATCAACCCGAGCAGCCGGAATTGCTGCGGATCGAGGGCCATCTTTCGAGCGTCGGTCGCTGGCTGCCCGCGATCCTGTGCACACGGCAGCAGCAGACCGCCGTGGCCGCTGGAGCGCGTCAGTGACCGGATTTCCGATCCTCGCCATCGTCCCCGCACGTGGCGGTTCCAAAGGTATTCCGCGCAAGAACTTGGTCGACCTTTGCGGCAAGCCTCTCATCGCGTGGTCCATCGAGACCGGCAATGCGCTGGTGCGGGCCGGCGCGGTGGCACGTTCGATCGTATCGACGGACGATAGGGAAATCGCCGACGTAGCGCGGCAATGGGGAGGCGACGTTCCCTTTATGCGGCCCGCCGAACTCGCCACGGATGCCGCGAAGGCGACCGGATATGTGCTGCACGCGCTCGACACGCTTGCGCTCGGAGGCGAGCGCTACGAGGCGGTCATGCTGCTGCAGCCGACGGCCCCGATCCGCGATGTCGCGGCGATCAGCGCTGCGGCGGAAAAATTTCGGACCGGTTCTTCCGATACGCTCATCAGTTGCTATCAGGAAGATTATATCAACGATCGCGTGATCTATTTCGATGACAAAAGCGGCTATCTCGTGCCGAAGAGCCCGGATCACAATAAGGGCGTCCGGCGCCAGGACCACGGCCCGACCATGGTGCGCAATGGCGCGGTCTATATTGCCCGTACTCCATATGTACAACGCACAGGCCAGCTGGTTTGCGACCGGCCAATGCTTATGCGCATGCGCAAGGCCGATTCCATCGACCTCGACACGCCGGATGATCTTGAAATTCTGCGCGCGGTGATGAGCCTCCGCATGTCCCACAATTCAGCTCGTAGCGGTGCTACGAAAAAAAACTCAGCCGGCGTCGAATGACCGATATTTTGCGTCTCATTCGTGATCTTCGTTCGGTCTTCGGATTACGCTTGGCCGCAATCGTTGTCCTGATGGCAGCCGTGGGGGTCACGGAAGGTTTGTCGGTCGTCTTGCTGCTACCTTTGTTAACCCGACTGGGCGTCGCGGGTTCAAGCAGTGCCGTCGGAATCGCGGGTCAAGCGCTCACGGAAATCGACGCCTGGGTCGGCACAAGCCTGTGGCCGCTGGTCGCCGTGATTGTATTTTTTGTGGCCGCCTCATCGTCTCTCTATGTCCTGCAAAGTTGGCTATTGGCGTCGACCTCGCAGCGCTACGCGGCTTTATGGAAAGAGCGTCTGCTGCAATCATTCTTCGCGGCGCGGTGGTCCTTTTTCACCAAACACAAAAGCGGTGAGCTTCTAAACGCAATCGTGACCGAGCCCGGGCGGCTTTCGGCCGGGGCAATGAATGTGCTCAATTTATCGGCGTCGCTGATTGTCTCACTCGTCTATATCTCTTACGCGGCGCTTCTGTCCTGGCAATCGACGGCTCTATTGCTGGCCTCGTCGGCGACGCTGATCCTGGCGATCAAGAGGCTTTACGCAAAAACCCGTGCTATCGGCAGGTCGATGGGGCCGCTCAACATCAAGCAACAAGTCGTTGTTGGGGAATTTCTGCAAAGCGCCAAACTCATCAAGGCGGCAGCGATTGAACAGGTCGCGGTGGATCGCTCAGTCGAGGTCGTACGGGCACTGGAAGGTGTCCAGCGCTGGGGGATGTTCATGCCCTCGATGGTGCGCGGAATTTTCGAAGGCAGCGGTGTGACCTTGCTGGTCGTCCTGTTGGTCATTTCAAACCAGCTCATGGGTACAACCCCCGCCAATCTGCTGATCGTATTTGCCCTGTTCGTGCGGCTGTTTCCACGTATCACGGCGCTTCAGCAATATATTCACAGCATCAATACGCTTTCTCCGGCTGTCTTGTTCGTTCAGACATTGTGCGAGCAGGCGAGGCTTGCGGCAGAGAAAGATGATGTACCGGCATCTGACGCAAGGCCGATTCCAAACCTGATGCGCAGAATTTCAATCGCCGGCCTGGTCTCGGAATATGATGGACGGCCCGTTCTCGATGGCGTGGACCTCGACATCCCGCTGCCAGGGTTCGTCGCCCTCCTTGGACCGTCCGGAGCAGGCAAGTCCACGCTCCTAAGCAATATCCTGCGTCTGGTGCCGTGGAGCCACGGTTCGATTGATGTGGATGGCGTGCCGCTTGAAAAGCTGGATCTCATGCAGTGGCGACATTCCATTGGTTACATGCCCCAAGAGACAATGCTGTTTCACACATCCATTCGCGAGAACATCGCCCTCCTGAAGCCGGATGCAACGACCGAGGAAATCGAGACCGCATGCCAGCGCGCTCATCTGAGCGACTTCATTCTTCAGTCGGAGCTTGGCCTGGACACAATCATAGGTGATCAGGGAATTCGGCTGTCCGGAGGACAGCGACAGCGGATCGGTCTTGCCCGCGCTCTTCTTTGCAAACCCAAACTATTGCTTCTCGACGAAGCGACGAGTGCCGTCGACGCTGCCACCGAGCGGGAAATCCTGGAGCAATTGCGGGATCTCGCGCAGGAGATCGGGGTCCTGTTCGTCACCCATCGCGAAAGCGTAGCAGCCTATGCGGACCGCGTTTACGTCCTGGATGCCGGCCGCGTATCGGGACAGTCATACGGGCAGAATCGGCAGCCGGAATGGATATGACGATTTGGGCGTCGTATGGCCGGCTTGTTCCAGCTCCCGGCGGGTTGAGCACGTGACGCGGATTGGTATCCTTGAGAGCGACGCGTTTTCTCCAATGGCCAGAGCACATTTGGAGAAATTGGGCGAGGTCGTCTCGTATTCCGGGAGCGGCTTGGCAGAATTTCTATCCGATATGACCGTTCTTTTCGTGCGGCTGGGCCATCGGATCGATGCGGAATTTCTCGCCCTCGCTCCCAAGCTTCGTGTCTTGTGTTCGCCCACGACCGGCGTAACCCACATCGACCTGTCGGCACTTTCCCGGCGCCGGATTGCACTGCTGACCCTCAAAGGCGAGATCGAATTTCTGGAGCGCATCCGCGCTACGCCGGAGCACGCCGTCGGCCTGCTCATCGCGCTGCTGCGCAATTACCGCACAGCTTTCATCGACAGCGAGAACGCACACTGGGATCGCGATCGATGCCGTGGCGAGGAGCTCTATGGCATGGACATCGGGATTATCGGTTTCGGTCGTATCGGGCGACGTCTAGCCGCTTATTTGCATGCGTTCGGCGCCAAAGTGGGCTGGTACGATCCCCATGTCACCGACGCCGTTCCGGATACGACGCGGCATGCGTCGATCAAACATCTGATCGATGCAAATCGCGCGATTATTCTCGCCGCCAGCTATCAGGCAGAGACCCCGCCGATCATTGACAAAGAGGCGATTGACGGCCTTGAAGGCAAATATTTCGTCAATGTCGCCCGCGGGGAATTGGTGGACGAGGATGCATTGCTGGCATCGATCGAACGCCGCCGGCTGGCGGGTTGCGCGGTCGACGTCATCGCCGACGAATTCAACCCGCGTCATCGCAAGAGATGGATTTCGGCGACTTGGGAGAAAAACGTAATCGTGACGCCGCACATTGGAGGTGCAACGTTTGCGTCAATGCAGGCCACGGAAGAGTTCATAGCCGCCAAGCTGGCCGGGCTGCTCGCGACTGATCCAAGCCTGCGCATTTCCTGAGAAAAACGATGAAACGACCACCCATCTCCGAGTTTGAACGCAACGGCACAGTGTTTGTCGTCGCAGAGGTCGCTCAGGCTCATGACGGCAGCCTGGGAATTTTGCATTCGTTTATCGACGCATGCGCCGCGGCAAAGGTCGATGCTGTCAAGTTTCAACTCCATATTGCCGAGGCGGAATTGAGCTCGCACGAACCGTTCCGGGTCCAGTTTTCACGCGCTGATGCCACCCGCCTCGACTATTGGCAGCGCATGACCTTCACCGAAGCGGAATGGATGGAAATCAAAAAACACTGCGATCAATCAGGGGTCGAATTTCTCGCAACGCCGTTCTCCAACGCGGCGGTCGACCTTCTCGAGCGTCTCGACGTAACGCGATACAAAGTCGGCTCGGGGGATGTGACAAACGCGCTCCTGATCGAGCGGATTGCGCGGACCGGCAAGGAGGCCATTCTTTCGACTGGCCTCAGCGACCTGCGTGAACTCGAAGAAGCCGTCAATCGCCTTCGAGGCAGTGGCGTTGCCGTTCTGCAATGCACCACAAGCTATCCTACAGCCGCAAAGGATATTGGGCTTGCGGCGATCCCCGAATTGCGGCGCCGTCTGAATGTTCCCACCGGCTTGTCCGACCATTCCGGAGCAATTTACGCCGGGATCGCCGCGGCTGCTTTGGGGGCGAGTGTTGTCGAAGCGCATGTTGCCTTTGACCGGCGCATGTTCGGGCCCGATGCCAAAGCATCGTTGACAGTCGACGAATTCGCCGAGCTCGTGAAAGGCATCCGGTTCACGGAACACGCGCGGCGCGGGAAAGCCGACAAAGCAATCACGCCGGAGCTGGATAGCTTGCGGAAAATGTTTGGGCGCAGTCTGGCGGTAAGCCGGGATCTTGCGGCAGGTCACATGCTCGACTTCGGGGATCTGGAGGCCAAGAAGCCCGCCGGCCATGGCCTGTCTCCCGGCGTTTTCCGTCAGGTACTCGGCCGCCGGCTCATCCGCGCCAAAACCAAATGGGACTTCCTCGTCGAAGAAGATCTGGAATGAAGAAAATCTGCGTCGTCGTCGCGAGCCGTGCGAATTACGGGCGCGTCAAGTATCTGCTGAAGGCCATCGAGCGGAACCCGGAGCTTGAGCTACAGCTCATCGTCGGGGCATCGACGCTCCTGCAGCGGTTTGGGCCTGCGATCGACGTCATACGCCGGGACGGGTTCACGCCGCTGCGTTCGATCTACTACGTGGTCGAAGGCGAAACACTCTCGACGCAGGCCAAGTCGACGGGCCTCGGCATCGTGGAATTGTCGACAGCTTTCGAGGACCTGAAGCCGGACGTGGTGGTGACCGTGGCCGACCGGTTCGAAACGATGGCTACTGCGATTGCCGCAACCTATCTCAATATCACTCTGGCCCATCTGCAAGGTGGCGAGATTTCCGGCAATATCGACGATCGCGTGCGTCACGCGATTACCAAGCTCGCAGATCTACACTTTGTCTCGACCGAGGAATCTCGCCGCCGGGTCATTGCGATGGGGGAGAATCCGGCTTCCGTCTTCAACTACGGTTGCCCCTCCATCGACGTGCTCAAGCACGAGGATCTCGCGATCTCCAATGACGTCATGAGCGGCTATCTCGGTGTAGGAAAACCGATCGACTGGCACAAGCCCTACATTCTCGTTGTTCAGCATCCGGTGACCACCTCGTACGGGTGTGGACGCGAGCAAATCATGGAAACGCTCGAGGCTGTGCATCAATTCCGGGACATGCAAAAGGTCATTCTCTGGCCGAACGTCGACGCCGGCTCAGACGACGTTTCGAAAGGTATCAGGCATTTTCGCGAAACTCATATGGGCGCGCCAATTTACTACTACAAGAATTTCTCGCCGGAAGATTATGCGCGGGTGCTAAACAGCGCCGCGTGTTGTGTAGGCAATTCGTCATCATTTTTGCGCGAGGGCGCGTTCCTTGGAACTCCGGCAGTCTTGGTCGGCGATCGTCAGGACGGGCGCGAGCACGGTCCCAATGTGACGTCGGCTGGCTACGACCGGCGCGACATTGCAGGCAAGATCGCGGCTCAATTGAAGCATGACCGGTATCCGCAGGCGCCGATTTTCGGAACGGGCAATGCCGGCGAACAAATTGCGCTCAAACTCGCCGAGATAGATCTGTCGGCAGTCGTCAAGAAGAAACCCGATTGAATCGATCATGAGAATTCTCTTCGCCGGCAATCAGGGCGGAATGCCCGTCATCGAGCTCAATTGCTCGATTGCGAACGCGCTCGCCGGCGTTTCACCGGATGCACAGATTGACTTCGTCGTATGGCGGCGTTCGGAGCAGGACGCAGTGCGTGCCGCGGTACCCGGCGTCGGCCACGTCTATTGCTATGAAGAATTTCTAGCGTCGGACCGGTCGGACTGGCCTTCGCATCTTGAGCGCGTCGCGACCGACTATCCGGAAGTGAACTGGTCCGGAGTGATCGCTTCCGAACGCAGCTTTACCGACTATTCCTTCCTGCTCAGCGGCGCCGGGCATCGGACGGAAAGCTACGACTATGTCCAGCGTCTGCTCGTCAACACCGTGCGCTTTTTCGAGTCCGTATTTGCTGGCTCCGCCTACGATGCCGTGGTCTGCCAGACGGCCGATAGCTTTTTCACTCACGTTCTGTTCAAAGTCGCGCAACACTTCGGCGCGAAGATGTTTGCGATCAGTCCGGCGTGGTTGCAGGAAGACGCAAAGCCAGGCTGCTTTTTTACCAACGACGAATACATGCGCTGCGATCGCATGATCGCGGCGTATCGGAAGCTGCTTTCGCAGACGCTGACACCCGAGCAGACCGAGCGAGCTGATCGCTTTCGCCAGGCCGTCATCGGGTTCGACGGCAACAAGGCCTTCTATTCCGTGAACAAGCGCAGTTTTGGCCGCAATCCTCTGTCCCCGAATATCCGGCGTTTACCCAGCTATATTTTTCAGAATCTGCGCAAAGATAAAAATCTCGACTACATCCGCATCGATCCGGTCGCGAAGGTGCGCGCCAATGTGATGCGGTTATGGCGTTTTTGGCGCTGCCGGTTTCTTGTCGGCGGGGCGAATACCCCGGTGCCGCACAAGGCCGTCTTTTTCGCACTGCATTTCCAGCCGGAGCAATCGAACTCTTGTCGGTGGCATCTATTACGCAAATCAAGTTGCTCTGGTGGAAAACATCGCGAAATCGCTGCCGCTTGGTTACACCTTGGTTTTGAAGGAACATCCCGCCGGGCGCGGAGCGCGTCCGGCCTGGCAATACCGGCATCTTGCGTCGTTCCCGAATATCGTGTTTTGCGACGCGCCTTCGAAGGTGATCGCGCGCCAAGTCGAGGCTGTCGTGACCATCACCGGCACGATCGGGATTGAGGCCCTCGCTCTGGACAAGCCGACGATCGTTCTTGGCCGCGCATTTTTCGACTATTCGGATCTTTTCTATAAGCCGTCAGGAGTTCTGGAGCTTCCCGCCCTGTTTCGGAGCATCTTGATCGACGGCGAATATCAGCGGCGTCCCAACCGCAGCGATCTCATTCGGAAAACATTGTTGTCTTACCTTGCCGGTCTGGTGGCATCCTACCCGGTTCCTGCTGCCGGCGAGCAGATCGCACGCGCCTTGAATGACCATTTTGCCTTCGCAAATCTCGGACAATCAATTCGCAAGGAGGAACTCGTTTGAAGTGCGTCATTCTCGCTGGAGGACTTGGAAGCCGCATTTCGGAAGAGAGCGGCCTGCGGCCAAAGCCGATGATCGAAATCGGCGGGCGCCCGATTATTTGGCACATCATGAAACTTTATTCGCATCACGGCATCAAAGATTTCGTGATTTGTCTCGGCTACAAGGGCTACATCATCAAAGAGTATTTCGTGAATTATTTTCTGCACCAATCCGACGTGACGATCGATACCGGAACGAATCAAGTCACCTACCATGATGGCAAAGTTGACGCTTGGCGGGTGACGCTCGTCGATACCGGCGAGCAGTCGATGACCGGCGGCCGTATCAAACGGGCGCGCCGTTATCTGGATAAAGACGAGCCTTTTTGCCTCACCTACGGCGACGGCGTTTCCGACATCGATATTGGGAAACTGATCGCATTTCACCGCGCCCATGGTCGCGCCGCGACGATGACGACAGTTGCGCCTCCCGGACGTTATGGCGCAGTCGATCTCGAAGGCGACATTATTCGCTCGTTCCGGGAAAAGCCGCCTGGGGACAATGCAATGATAAATGGGGGATTTTTTGTGGTTCATCCTTCGGTCGTCGATCGCATCGCCGGCGACGATACCTATTGGGAACGTGGGCCGGTGGAATCGCTTGCGGCCGACGGCGAGTTGCGTGCCTACAAGCATCACGGCTTTTGGCAGGCCATGGACACGCTTCGCGACAAGACCGTTCTGGAAGAGCTTTGGGCCACGGGAAAGGCCCCCTGGAAAGTCTGGAGCAATCCGTGAGCGACCGCGAGCATTTCTGGCGCGATCGCCGGGTTTTTGTGACCGGAGGCACCGGCTTGGTTGGCAGCTGGCTGGTGGAGCGCCTCGCCGATCTGCAAGCCGATGTCGTGGCCCTCGTGCGAGATGAGGTGCCCGGATCGCGGTTTATCCAAAAAGGATTGGACGAGCGCGTCACAATTGTGCGCGGCGACCTGCGTGATCAGCCCCTTCTTGAGCGCATCCTTGGTGAGTACGAAATCGACACCGTTATCCATCTTGCCGCACAAACGATCGTGGGTATTGCAAACCGCAATCCGATCTCGACGTTCGAGTCCAATATCGCCGGCACATGGTCGCTGCTGGAAGCGGCACGCCGCAGCCCGGCATTGGGTGCAGTGGTAATGGCGTCGTCGGACAAGGCCTATGGAGAGGCGCCGAGCTTGCCATACACCGAGGCCATGCCCTTGGCCGGCACGCATCCCTACGATGTGTCCAAGTCCTGCGCCGATCTGATCGCGCAATGCTACGCCAAGACGTGGAAGGTGCCGGTTGCCATAACGCGGTGCGGCAATTTCTTCGGCGGCGGAGATCTCAACTGGAATCGAATCGTACCCGGAACGATTCGCTCCATTCTGCGCGGCGAAGCGCCGGTAATCCGGTCCGACGGCAGTTTCATCCGCGATTACGTTTATGTCGAGGATGCCGTCGATTGTTATCTGCTTTTGGCCGAGCGGTTGCGCGCTGACAACAGTCTGGCGGGTGAAGCATTCAACTTTTCTACGGACGATCCGCGCAACGTGCTTGAGATCGTAGACATGATTCGTGGCCAAATGGGCTCGAAGCAGAAACCAACGATCTTGAATGAAGCAACGAACGAGATTCGCGAACAGCACCTGGACTCATCAAAGGCGAGGGCGGTGCTTGGCTGGCGGCCGCGGTACGGCATTGTCGATGGGCTAGGCCGTAGCATCGCGTGGTATCGGGAGTATTTTGGAACGCGGCAATGAGTTTTTCGTGCCGCTCTTGCGGTTCCTCCCATCTGTTGCCCGCAATCGACCTCGGCGAGACGCCGCTGGCCAACGCGCTACGCGATCCTGCAAATGCCGATCGTCCGGAGCGTCGCTTCCCGTTGCGCGTCGTTTTTTGTCCCGTCTGCAGCCTGGTTCAGATTACGGAAGTGGTTCCGCCGGAAATTCTCTTTTCCGATTATGTTTACTTCTCCTCGGTCTCGCGCTCGGTGGTCGAGGCCGCCGAGAGCCTGGTCGGACGACTTGCCCCCGAGATGCGGCTTGGGTCGCAATCGTTGGTCATGGAAGCAGCTTCGAATGACGGCTACCTGCTGCAACATTACGTCAAGCGCGGTATTCCGGTTCTCGGCATCGAGCCTGCTGCCAATATCGCGGCCGTTGCGAATCGTGCCGGTATCCGCACGCGGAGCGCCTTCTTTGGCTCCGATCTGGCGAACGCGTTGGCGGCCGAAGGCCAAGCCTGCGACGTGTTCCATGCCAACAATGTTCTGGCGCACGTCGCTGATCTGAACGGATTCGTCCAGGGTTTGGCGCGCGTCCTCAAACCGGAGGGCGTGGCGGTCGTCGAAGTGCCTTATGTGCGCGACCTCGTCGACGGCGTCGAATTCGACACCATCTATCACGAGCATCTTTACTATTTCTCCGTCACGGCGCTTAAGGCGCTTTTCGAGCGTCACGGCTTGAGCATCGCGGACATTGAACATCTTCCGATCCATGGCGGCTCATTGCGTGTGTTTGTGCGCCATAAGGGTGCCAAGGCATCGCCGGCAGCGATCGCGATTCTTGCCGAGGAGGAGCGGGTAGGCCTGACGCGGGCGCCGTATTATCGGGATCTCGCCGACCGGGTGTCGGCGCTCAAGACCGAGTTGTGCCGTCTTCTGGCCCGGCTCAAAGGGGAAGGCCGCCGCATCGCCGCCTATGGCGCATCCGCCAAGGGCTCGACACTGCTCAATTATTTCGGAATCGGGCGCGAAGTCCTGGATTTCGTGGTCGATCGGTCTGTTGTGAAGCACGGCAAGCTCACTCCCGGCACCGGATTGCCCATCTTGCCGACGCAGGCTCTGCTCGATCGCCGGCCGGATTATGTCTTGCTGCTGACCTGGAATTTCGCCGACGAGATTTTGGCGCAACAGGCCGATTACCGCTCTGGCGGCGGCCAATTCATCATCCCGATCCCGCGGTTGCAAATCGTCTGACCATGCGTTTCACGCCCTTGCCGATCGCGGGAGGCTTTCGCATCGAAGTCGAAAGGCGCGAGGATGACCGCGGCTTCTTTGCGCGCACCTTTTGTGCCGACGAGTTTCGCGCAAATGGGCTTGTCACCGATTTCGTGCAGCGAAGCGTTTCCGTCAATCTGCGCCGAGGGACGCTTCGCGGGATGCACTACCAGGCGCCACCGCATTCCGAAACGAAGATCGTTCGGTGTACGGCGGGCGCTGCATTCGATGTGCTGGTCGATCTGAGGCGCGGCTCACCGACCTTCGGCTGCTGGCATGGCGAGACGATCTCGGCGGAGAGCCGGGTCATGATCTACATTCCGCGGGGCTGTGCGCACGGCTTCCAGACCTTGGCCGACGCCACTGAACTCTACTACGAGATCACGCCGTCTTATGTGCCGGGGGCCGCGCGCGGGATAGCATTTGATGATCCCGAAATAGGAATTCAGTGGCCGCTCGCTACGACTATAGTTTCGGCGGCAGATCGTGCTCATTCCGGCCTACGCGCGGCCGAGGTATCTTGACAGCACTACCTTTGGTCACACTCGGTGTGCCGGTGCGAAATGGCGCGGCAACCTTGCGCGCGGCACTCGATTCAATCGTCGCCCAAGACTATCCGCACCTCGAGGTAATAATTTCCGACAATGCGTCGACAGACGATACTTGGAATATCGCGTCTACTTATGCGGAACGGTATCCGTACATTCGCGTCGTGCGCCACAAGCAGCCGCTTACGGCAATCGATAATTTCCTGTTCGTCATGAATCAAGCGAGGGGAGAATTCTTCGCATGGTGCGCGCACGACGACACGCGATCTTCCGATTTTGTTAGCGGGTTGCTGCCGGCGCTTGACGATTCCAGATCGGTGCTCGCATTCGGAGATCTTTATATTTGGGACGGAAGTGCGGTTCCGCGCATGCGCGAGGATTACGATTTCGCCAGTGACGGGCTATGCGCACGCCAGCGGCTCCATAAAGCCGCTAACATGCAATGTTATCATATCTACGGCTTATGGCGCCTTTCGACACTGAGAGCGATTCACTACCGCTACACACATTGGTGGTCTGATCTGCCGATAATGCTGGCGGCTTCAGCGGTCGGGTGCTTCCAATACGTAAAAGGGCCGCAATTTCGCTACTTCGAAATCAAGAAGACCGCTGAAGAGCGCGCTCCCTACCAGGACAATCGTATTGGGAACAGCCGTATCAAGAATTTTTCAGCGTTGTACTCCTCAATTCTCGTTACGGTCGGGCATTCAGCAGGCCTCTGGCCTGCGTTTCTGTCACTTGCCTTCGTCACCGATAAATACATCCGCGAAGCGTTGCGGCGAGTGCGGCGGAAAGTTGGGGTGTCATATTGATTGAAATTGATACTACCGCACGAGTTTCCAAATTTGCTGACATCGAAGATTCGGTGCGCGGTACGCGGATCACGATCGGTCCAAGGGCTGTCATCGACTCATTCGTGAAGATCAAGCCTGCAGGCGGAGCAGGAGATGTCGTTATCGGGGAAGGTAGCCACATCAATGCCGGAACCGTCATCTATACGGGGCACGGTGTTTCGATCGGCAAGGGTGTGCTGATCGCGGCCAATTGTACGCTTGCGCCGGCGAACCACGAATTTGCGCGCGGCGAAATTCCGATTGCAGAACAAGGATTTAAGGCGAGCCGGGGCGGAATCATCATCGAGGATGATGTCTGGATCGGCGCCAATTGTGTCATTCTTGACGGTGCGATTATTCGCAAGGGCGCAGTCATAGGCGCAGGCGCCGTTGTCCGCGGCGAATTTGCCGCGAATACGGTCTACGCCGGAAATCCACTGCGCGAGATCGGGCAGCGGCGCTGACGGCATGGCGCGGTTCTCGATCTTCGGTGCATCCGGCTTCATCGGTTCGCATCTTACGGCGAGTCTGAGGCAGGTTGGCCATGATGTTATTGCGATCGGCCGAAACGACTTTCCGCCGTCCGGCCAGTCGCTGGGACATGTCGTCTATTGCATCGGGCTCACTGCCAATTTCCGCGACCAGCTTGAAACCACAGTGCGCGCCCATGTCTGTGTTCTGGCGGACGTCCTCGCTTCGTACAAGTACGATTCGTTTCTCTATCTTTCGTCCACGCGTGTGTACGCCAACGCGACAGAGACGCGTGAGGAAGCTGCACTGCTGGTGCGGCCGGAGCTTGCGGATCATGTCTACAACCTATCGAAACTGACCGGGGAAGCGCTTTGCCTCGCCCGGCCCGAGCCCACCGCGCGCGTAGCCCGCATTTCCAACGTCATCGGTGCGGGGGATGCAGCGATCAATTTTTTGCCGTCAGTGGTAGATGAGGCGCGTCGAAAGGGAGAGGTGGTCATGCATACGTCGAAGCAGTCGAGCAAAGACTACATCGACATCGATGACGTCTGTGGTCTTCTCGAACGGATCGTCTTGCGAGGCAAAAGTCGTCTGTACAACGTAGCGTCAGGCGTCAATGTCAGTAACGAATTTATTGGCGCTCTCATCGTTCACAGCCTCGCTGCAAAGGTGAAATTTGCTGTCGAAGCACCACGAGTCGTTTTTCCTCCGATTGATACGTCCAGAATTTGCAGTGAATTCAAATTTTCGGCGACCCCGTTTGATACGTCATTCGAGCGCCTGGTGAGAGCAACTGTCCGGAAAGAAGATCATAGATGATCACCATCATCGATGAAGAGCAGAAAGTGGTCTTGGTCCGCTCCAAGGGTCAAGAGCATCGATACCCGCTCGCGTCCGCCGAGGGCTTTGCCGCCGCATCGCGGGCGTGGCTGCGTGCCGGCTGGGACACAAAATACGTTTATGGATTTTCCTGGTTTGGCAGGCCGGTCATTCAGTTGCCCGATGATCTCGTCCGCATTCAAGAAGTCATTTATGCGGTGAAACCTGATGTTTTGATTGAGACGGGTGTCGCACACGGCGGCTCCCTTATTTTTTACGCGTCGCTGTTCAAGGCCATGGGACGGGGGCGAGTAATTGGCGTCGATATCGAAATTCGTCCTCATAATCGCACAGCGATCGAAACCCATGAACTCGCTTCCCTCATCACGCTCATCGAAGGAAGTGCGATCGATACAGAAGTTGTTTCACAGGTAAGGTCGCACATCGGCGCAAACGAAAAGACGTTGATTGTTCTCGACAGCAATCATACCAAATCGCACGTCTTTACCGAGCTGCAGCTCTATTCACCGTTGGTAAGCGTGGGTTCATACATCGTGGCCACTGACGGTATTATGGAACAGGTTGTCGGTGCTCCTCGAACTAAGCCGGACTGGGACATCAACAATCCACGGCAGGCAGCTCTCGAGTTCACCGCTCAAAACCCCGATTTTGTCATTGAGGAACCGCGGTGGCCCTTCAACGAAGGGGCTGTGGATCGGCGCGTTACATATTGGCCGGACGCATTCATCAAGCGTCTCCGGTGAGTCTCTTTTCCAAACCGTAGTTGAATTATTATGTGCGGAATCGCTGGCCTAGTTGATTCTTCCCTCGTCGACGTCGGCAGCGAACTTGAACGCTGCGCTACGCTTATGGCGGACGCCATTGCCTATCGCGGTCCCGATGGGTCGGGCGTGTGGAGCGATGCACAGGCGGGCGTGGCGCTGGCCCATCGGCGCCTCGCCATCATCGACCTCACGCCCACCGGTGCGCAGCCGATGATCTCTGCGGATGGCCGCTGGGTGATGTCCTACAACGGTGAAGTCTATAATGCCGCTGCGATTGCGGCGTCGCCCGAGTTGAAAGAGGTGTCGTTCCGCGGGACGTCCGATACCGAGATCGTGCTGGAATCGATCGCAAGGCGCGGGCTTGATCGTACGCTTGACGACGTTAATGGCATGTTTGCGATCGCGCTTTGGGATCGCCAGACGCGTACATTGCACCTCATCCGCGACCGGCTCGGGATCAAACCGCTGTTTTTCGCGGCAGGCAAACGCGGTGTTTATTTTGCATCCGAGCTCAAGGCACTGACGGCCGCCGGGATCGACCTCGACATCGATCCGGCGTCGGTCGCGAGTTTCCTCCGTTTTGGTTACGTGCCGACGCCATATTCAATTTTCCATGGAGTGGAAAAAGTCAGACCGGGCGAAATTGTCTCCATCGATGCCCATGGCCGGGTGACGCGGCGGCAGTACTGGTCGCTGTCCGACGTTGCGATGGCTGGGTTGGCGAACCCCTGGGCCGGATCGGACGGTGATGCGGCGGCGGCGCTGGATGCTCTTTTGTCCGAGGCCGTGTCCGCGCAAATGATCTCCGATGTGCCACTTGGCGCGTTCCTGTCAGGTGGCATCGATTCGTCGACTGTCGTTGCTCTAATGGTCGGAGCCGGAAAGGGGCCGGTACGGACCTTCTCAATCGGGTTTCCCGATTTTGGTTTTGACGAGTTGATTCACGCCAAGGCGGTTGCGCAGCACCTCGGCACGGTTCACGAGGAACTGACCGTAACGGCCGCGGATGCCTTGCGAGTCGTGCCGCAACTCGCGGATATCTACGACGAACCGTTTGCAGATTCCTCGCAAATTCCGACCCACGCGATTTCCAGGTTGACGCGCGCGCGGGTTACCGTGGCTTTGTCAGGCGACGGCGGCGACGAACTTTTTGGCGGCTATAACCGCTACGCGCTCACGGATGGTCCGCTGGCCCGGCTCACCCGGTTGCCTCTGCCATTGCGGCAATCGGCAGCCGCCTTGCTGAACGCAATTCCACCCTCGGCGGCGGATGCATTGGCGCAGTTTGCCCCGCGCAAGCTCCGCCCGGCACAGCCGGCGGACAAGCTCAAGAAACTCGCCGAGATCATGCTGCTGGAGGGCGATGCGGTCTATCTGCGTCTGGTCAGCCAATGTCCCAATCCTGCAGCGCTCACGCACGGCCTCACCGAACATCCCATAGCATTGCGTTGGGATGGTCAGTCCGGAAGAAATAATGCGCTCGAGCGCATGCAGTTGTTCGATACGGCGACGTATTTGCCTGACGACATCTTGCAGAAGGTCGATCGTGCGTCGATGGCGGTGTCGCTCGAAGTGCGTCCGCCCTTGCTCGATCACCGCGTGGTTGAGTTTGCCTGGCGACTGCCGAAGCACCTGCGCGTGCGCAACGGCGAAACCAAATGGCTGCTGCGCCGGGTGTTGGATCGCTACGTCCCGCGCGAGCTTGTCGAGCGGCCGAAGATGGGATTTGGCGTTCCGCTGGCCGACTGGCTGCGTGGACCGTTGCGGGATTGGGCGGAGGATCTGCTCGACCCGCAACGGCTTGGCGGCGGCTTTCTCGATGTCCGAGCGGTGCGACAACTGTGGGCGGATCACGTCGATGGCGGTCGTAACTGGGCTTATGCCCTTTGGACGATCCTGATGTTCGAGGCGTGGCGCCGTCGCTGGAAGAATGACGCCATCCGGCACACCGTTGGCAAAGCCCGCGTGGCTGGCGCCCGGACGGCCTAAGCAATGGGACCACGGGTTTTAATCGTGGCACCACGGCTCGTTGCCGGTGGCGCCGAGGTTCATCTGGCGCGCGTCCTGCCGCAACTGCGATACGCCGGTCTGGACGTTTCACTTTTCACGATCGCGCGCGGCGGCCGTCTCGAGCGGGAATTTAACAGCTGCCGGCGTGCCGGTGCTCGGTGCCGAAATCCTTGGCACGCGCCCGGTGCGCAGTTTGCGGGTTGCGCGTGCGCTGCGCCGTGAGATCCGGAAGCTTAGACCTGACATTCTGCATTTCTTTCTTCCCGAGCCTTATCTTATCGGCTCACTCGCGGCGGCGGGTCTCGGCGGCATGATCAGAATCATGAGTCGCCGCTCGCTCGCGCACTATCAGCAAAACCATCTGCTGCTTGCGCAGATGGAACGCTACCTGCATCGTTCTACGAATGCCCTGATTGGAAATTCTAGCGCAGTTGCGGCCCAACTTGTTCAGGAGTGCGGTCATCCCGAAAAGGTGGGCGTCATTCACAACGGCATTGAACTGCCGCCGCTGCCTGACCGCCAAGCCCGGGCCTCGTGTCGGCGTGAGTTCGGAATTCCCGAAGACGCTTTCGTCATCGCGGTGATTGCCAATCTCATTCCCTACAAAGGCCACGCCGATCTGTTCGCGGCGGTGGCCAGTGTGCGCGAGCGGCTGCGCGGTCCGTGGCGGCTACTGCTGATTGGCCGGGATGAAGGTATCGGGCCAAAGCTGCAGCAACAGGCTCAGTTGCTTGGTATCGGTGCGAATATTCTTTGGCTCGGCGAGCGTACCGATCCGCAGGCCGTGCTCGCCGTGGCAGACCTTGGGACGCTTCCGTCGCACCAGGAAGGTTTCTCCAATAGTCTGATCGAGAAGATGGCGCACGCGCTGCCGGTCGTTGCCACGCGAGCAGGAGGCAACAGCGATGCCATCGTGGACGGCGAGAGCGGCCACCTGGTCCCGATAGCGGATCCGGCGGCCCTTGGCGCGGCTATTGCGGCGCTTTATGAGGATGCCGGCTTGCGGGCGCGCATAGGGGCGGCTGCGCGGCTGCGGGTAGAGCGTCTGTTCACATTGGAGGCTTGCGTTCGCCGCTATCTCAACCTTTATCTCGGCATCACGGCCAATGCAGGAGTGCCGGTGGCTCGATTGATCGATCCGCCGCACTTACGGTCCACGGCGCCCGAGGAAGTGAGCTTATTGGCGGCTGCGCTGTCGGGCAGGGGATGAATTGAAGCACACCAGAAAAATCGCCGTTATCGGCCTCGGCTATGTCGGGTTGCCGGTTGCCGTTGCTTTTGCGCGCTCGGGCGCTTCTGTGATCGGCTTCGATATCGATCGCAAGCGCGTCGATGAGCTACGCTCGGGGCACGACCGTACGCTCGAAGTTGCGTCTGCCGATCTCACGCAGCCGAGTATGCGTTTCGATCATGAGCCTTCACGGTTGGCCGAGGCGGATTTCTACATCGTGACCGTGCCGACGCCGATCGACGGCGCTCGCAGGCCGGATCTCGGCGCGATACTGTCGGCCTCCGATACAGTGGGAAAGCTGCTAAAGCGGGGCGACATCGTCGTTTACGAATCGACCGTTTATCCGGGCGCGATCGAGGAAGAATGCCTGCCGGTGCTTGAAAAAATGTCAGGTCTTGCAGGCGGACGTGATTTCACCGTCGGCTATTCGCCGGAACGGATCAATCCAGGCGATCAGCAGCACCGCTTCGAAACGATTACCAAAGTGGTATCCGCGCAGGATGCGCGCACGCTCGATATTGTCGCCGATGTCTACGGCTCGGTGGTGAAAGCGGGCATTCATCGCGCGCCCTCGATCAAGGTTGCCGAGGCCGCCAAGGTCATCGAGAATACGCAGCGCGATCTCAATATCGCTTTCATGAATGAGTTGTCCGCCATTTTTCATCAACTCGGCATCGATACCGGCGACGTGCTTGCCGCTGCGTCGACCAAATGGAATTTCCTGAATTTCCAGCCGGGGCTGGTCGGCGGGCACTGCATCGGCGTTGATCCGTACTACCTGACATTTCGGGCCGAAAAGGCCGGCTATCATCCGGAAATCATTCTCGCCGGACGCCGTATCAATGACAGCATGGGTGAGCGCATTGCGCGCGAATGCATGCGTGCTCTGTTGCAGAGCGGGCGCGCCAATCCCACGGTGACGATTCTCGGCATGACGTTCAAGGAGAACGTTCCCGATATACGCAATTCGAAGGTAATCGACATCGCGCGCGAACTCGAACGCGTGGGCGTCAGCGTGCAGGTGGCTGATCCGATCGCTTCAGCCGCAGAGACCGCCCATGAATACGGAATTAAATTGACCCCGCTGGAGTCGTTGCGGCCAGCCGATGCGGTCATCCTTGCCGTTGCCCACAAGGAATATGTGGCGGGGGGCTGGCCGTTGGTCGCCAAACTGCTCAAGGAGGGTCAGGGTATTGTGTTGGACGTGAAGGCAAAGCTCGATCGCGGGAAAAAGCCCAAGGGAATCGATCTGTGGCGGCTCTAGCAATAAATCCTCCGACGCGGAGCCAGGTCGATGACTGATGGCCCAATTCTTGTCACCGGAGCCGCTGGCTTTATCGGGTTCCATGTTGCAAAGCGTCTTTTACGCGACGGACGGGACGTTGTCGGTCTCGACAATATGAATGCCTACTATGATCCGGCTCTAAAAGAGGCGCGGCGTGCGGAACTTGCCAAATCAAATCGGCTTCGTTTCGTTAAGCTGGACCTTGCCGATCGCGAGGGAATGGCGGCCTTGTTCAAGGAGCACCAATTTCCTCACGTGGTTCATCTCGCCGCGCAAGCCGGTGTCCGATACTCGCTGATCGATCCATTTGCATATATCGACGCCAATCTCACCGGATTCGCTACAATTCTCGAAGGATGCCGCCATAATGGCTGCCGACATCTGCTTTATGCATCGTCTTCGTCGGTCTACGGCTCCAACACGAAAATGCCGTTCTCCGTCCACGACAATGTCGATCACCCGTTAAGTCTTTATGGGGCATCGAAGAAAGCGAACGAACTAATGTCGCACGCTTATGCGCATTTGTTCGGACTTCCGATGACTGGCTTGCGGTTTTTTACCGTCTATGGGCCGTGGGGCCGCCCCGACATGGCGATGTGGATTTTCGCAAAGGCAATTATTGCCGGCGAACCTCTCAAATTATTCAACAACGGAAATATGCGGCGCGATTTCACGTATGTCGACGACGTCGTGGAGTCGGTCGTGCGCCTTGTCGATCGGCCTCCCACGGGAAACCCAGGTTTTGCAGCTGCATCGCCGGATCCCGGTTCGAGCAGCGCGCCATGGCGCGTCTACAACATTGGCAACAACAAGCCTGTAGAGCTTCTCGAGGTTGTACGCCTCCTGGAAGAAGCAATTGGCAAAAAAGCCAAACGCGAATTATTGCCCATGCAGCCGGGGGATGTGCCGGCGACTTATGCAGACGTCGATGACCTCATGCGCGATGCCGATTTTCGGCCGGCGACGCCGATTGCTGAGGGCATTGCCCGGTTCGTTGAATGGTATCGCTCTTATCAGCGCCTGTGATCAGTTTACGGTTCCATAGGGGATACCCTTCGGGACGCATTGGATCGCGCCAATCAACCGTCCTATATTAGGGTGGCTCTCGCACGGAACCACAGGATTAGACGAATCATGACCGCTCCAACGTTGGCACAACTTAAGGTCAAGCTATTCACCGACGGCGCCGACAAGGCGCAGATCGTCGAGATGGCCAAGCAGCCGTGGATCGCGGGCTTCACCACCAATCCGTCACTGCTCAAGAAGGCCGGCGTGAGCGAGTATGCAGCCTATGCGCGCGAGCTTGTTACTGCGGTACCGGACCGGCACATCTCGTTCGAAGTCTTTTCCGACGACGTGCCGGAAATGGTCGCGCAGGCGCGCGTGATCACAGCGTGGGGCAAGAATGTCTACGTGAAATTGCCGGTGACGAATACGCGCGGCGAGCCGCTGTTCGAGGCGGTGCGCACGCTCTCGCGTGAGGGCGTCAAGATCAACATGACTGCGATCTTCACCGGCGAGCAGGTCGCCCGCGCGGTCGAAGCGCTGGATGATGGTGCGCCTTCCTGCGTGTCGGTGTTCGCTGGCCGGCTGGCCGACTTTGGCATTGATTATCGGCCGATCATGAAGGATGCCATTGCCCGCGCGCGCAAAACCCGCAATGTCGAGATCATCTGGGCGTCCACGCGCGAGGTCTTCAACGTGGTGGAGGCCGACGCGATGGGCTGTCACATCATTACCGCTCCCGCCGACGTGCTCAAGAAACTTCCCGCGCTTGCCACCATGACGGCGGCCGAACTTTCGCTCGCGGCGGTGAAATCTTTTCGGGATGACGCCATTGCAACAGGCTTGCGACTCGCGGTTCCTGCTTCGCGCGCCGCTGAATAGACCCCCATCATGCGTATTGCCCGCGCGAAATTATCTGTTTGTAACGCTTTGAATCAAAACGTGTTCGCCTCGGCATCCGAGGGGTAGTCGCCAGCCGTGCGATGCCATGCTAGGGGATGAGAGTTAGTACTGGGGCGTGGGGATACCATCGAGACATGATGCAGTCAGCAGCAAGCGCGGAGCGTCCGTTGCGTGTGGGCGTCGTCGGCGTCGGCGTCATGGGCAGCAATCATGCTCGCGTCTTCGCCGGATTGCCCGGTACTGAATTGGTTGGCGTCGCCGATCCCGATCGCAAGCAGGCTGAATTCGTCGCGCGTACCCTGGGCTGCGCCGCCGTCGCCGATGTTGGCGACTTGCTGGATCGTGATGTCGACGCGATCACTATTGCAGCACCCACTCACCTGCATCGCGATATCGCGCTTGCCTGCATTGCGCGCGGCGTCCACGTTATGGTGGAAAAGCCAATCGCCTCGTCGGTGGAAGAGGGGCGGGAAATTATCGTCGCGGCGCGCCGTGCGGGCGTGACTTTGATGGTCGGTCATGTCGAACGCTTCAATCCCGCTGTCGAAGCGATCAAGGAAGCGATCCGTGATGAGGATATTCTCTCGATTGCGATCACTCGCGTCGGGCCGTTCCCGCCGCGGATGTCGAATGTCGGTGTGGTAATCGACCTTGCGGTTCACGATATTGATCTGATCCGCTGGTTCACCGATTCAGACATCATCGAGGTGCAACCACAGCTCTCCAGCGCGGTCGCCGAGCGCGAAGATATTGCGCTTCTGCAATTTCGTACCGCATCTGGCGTTCTGGCGCACATCAACACCAATTGGCTGACACCATTCAAGGCGAGAAACGTCACTGTCGCCACGCGCGGCAAGTATGTGACCGGGGATTTGCTGACGCGCCAGGTTACCGAATGTTTCGGCTTCCAGCCGGACGGCAGCTATTCGATGCGTCATCTGTCGGTCGGGCACGCCGAGCCGCTGCGTTCGGAGCTGTTGGCCTTCCTGCGCGCCGTACGCTCGGGAACTGCCCCGGCGGTGACCGGCGAGGAAGCCGTTGCAAGCCTTGAGATTGCGACGCGCTGTCTTAGCGCGCGCCCGACAGCAGTCACGCCCGCTCAACGGAAAGGCCCGCGCGCTGTCGTCGGCTGACAGGCGTGGTTTTCAGTGCGGACGCTGCAATGAATTTGCGCACCAACCTTCCACCCATTCCGTTCATTGACGTTGCTGCACAGCGGCGGCGGCTTGGGCCCGCTGTCGATGCGGCGGTCGCCCGCGTGCTGAATCATTGCCAGTTTATTCTGGGACCCGAAGTGAAAGCCTTCGAGATGGAGCTCGCTGCGTTCTGTGGCGCCCGGCATGTGGTGACCTGTGCAAGCGGGACCGACGCACTGGTGCTTGCCTTGCGGGCGATGGAAGTGGGGCCCGGAGATGCAGTGTTGTGCCCGTCGTTTACCTTTTGCGCGACTGCGGAAGTGGCGGCGTTGGTCGGCGCAACGCCGGTATTTGTCGATGTCGATGCAGCGACCTTCAATATCGATGTGAAAGGTATTGCAGGCGCCGTCGCGGCGGCAAAAGAGGCTGGGTTAAAGCCGAAGGCCATTATCCCGGTCGATTTGTTCGGCTTGTCGGCTGACCATGGCGCTATCGGGGCTGCCGCAAAAGCCGAAAACCTGGTGGTTCTGGATGATGCCGCGCAGGGCTTCGGCGCGGCTTACAACAATCGTCGATTAGGCACCTTCGGGCACGCCACCGCGACCAGTTTCTTCCCCGCCAAGCCGCTTGGGTGCTATGGCGACGGAGGCGCGGTGATGACCGATGATGACGGGATTGCCGATGCGCTCAAAAGCATACGGGTGCACGGGCAAGGCAGTGATAAATACGACAACATCCGCATCGGACTGGCTTCGCGTCTAGACACTATCCAGGCGGCAATTCTCAGCGAGAAATTGAAAATTTTCCCGGACGAAATCGACGCCCGCAATAAAATCGCGCGCCGCTACAGCGAGGGGCTTGGGGATGTCGTGACGGTTCCGACTGTGTCCGCTGGATCTACGTCTGTTTGGGCCCAGTACACGATACGGGTATCTGGCGGGCGGCGCGATGCGCTTGCCGCGACACTGAAGGCGGAAGGAATCCCGACGGCGATCTATTACCCGATCCCGCTACACCGTCAGCAAGCCTACAAACATTTTCCAGTCGGTAAAGGCGGGGTCACCGTGAGCGATCGGCTGGCCGCGGAAGTCATCAGCCTGCCGATGCACGCGTACCTCGACCCCGCGACTCAGGATCGGATTATCGATGCGACCCGCCGTGCGCTCAAGAAGTGATCGGTAGACGTCGCGCGGCCGCGTTCAACTTCGCTGCGGTTTGAGTGCGCGCGCTTGCTATAGCGCGTTTCGTGTTGAGGACGGAACGGGAATTGTTGATTAGAAAGAATAAACCAAGGTCGAACAACACTGCACCGCGTAGTATTCGAATAACAAAATGAATTGGCGTAATCAAAACATCCGCTTGTCTCGTCTTGAAGCGGAGGCAATACATATTATCCGCGAAGCCGTGGCCGAATTCCGTAACCCGGTCATGCTCTATTCTATCGGCAAGGATTCAAGTGCGATGCTGCACATCGCGCAAAAAGCGTTTGCTCCGGGCAAGCCGCCGTTCCCTTTGCTGCACATAGATACGACCTGGAAATTTCGCGAGATGATTGCATTCCGGGACGAAACGGCGGCGCGGCTCGGTATGGATCTTTTGGTGCACATCAATGAAGAGGGCCTCAAACGTGGGATTTCCCCGGCCGTATCTGGTTCGGCACTTCATACCCAGGTCATGAAGACGGAAGGCCTGCGCCAAGCGCTGGACAAGTGGAAATTTGACGTCGCCTTTGGCGGTGCTCGTCGGGACGAAGAAAAAAGCCGTGCAAAGGAGCGCATATTCTCGCACCGTTCGACGGCTCACGGTTGGGATCCGCGCAATCAACGGCCCGAACTCTGGAAGCTGTTTAATACCCGCATCAACGCCAACGAATCCATGCGTGTGTTTCCATTGTCTAATTGGACGGAGCTCGATGTGTGGGAATACATCAGGGCTGAGAATATCCCGGTCGTGCCGCTCTATTTCGCCAAGGAGCGGCCGATTGTCGAGCGCGACGGCGCGTTGATCATGGCCGATGACGATCGCCTGCCACTCACGCCCGGCGAGACACCACACATGATGCGCGTCCGCTTTCGCACTCTTGGCTGCTATCCGCTAACCGGTGCGATGCGTTCGAACGCGACGACGATCGACGCCATCATCGCCGAGATGCGTCAATCGAGAACCTCCGAGCGGCAAGGCCGCGTCATCGATCACGACGAATCCGGGTCGATGGAGAAAAAGAAACGCGAAGGCTATTTTTGATGGAACGTTCGCTACGTGCCTCAACCGGTGCCCTCTCGCGCGCCAACGATATCGACACGCGTCCGGTCTTGCGATTCCTCACGTGTGGCTCGGTTGATGACGGGAAATCGACATTGATCGGTAGACTGCTCCATGAACAGGACCTCATATTCGAAGACCATCTGGCGGCACTTGAACGCGACTCGAAGAAGCACGGCACAGTTGGCGTCGATGTCGATTTCGCGCTGCTGCTCGACGGCCTGGAAGCTGAGCGCGAGCAGGGCATCACCATCGACGTGGCCTACCGCTATTTTTCGACCAAGCGGCGCGCCTTTATTGTCGCCGACACGCCAGGCCATGAGCAATACACCCGCAATATGGCGACGGGTGCGTCCACCGCCGACCTTGCTGTTTTATTGGTTGATGCCCGCAAAGGATTGCTCAGCCAGACACGACGGCACGCCGTCATCGCGAGTCTCTTGGGTATTCGTTACATAGTGCTTGCAGTGAACAAAATGGATCTGGTCGATTTCGATCAAGCGGTGTTCAATGAGATTTCGTCGAGCTTCGTCGGCTTTGCCGCGGCTCTCGACTTCAAGGAAATCAAGGCGATCCCGATTTCGGCACGATTTGGCGACAATGTATCGTCACGCAGCCAACATACGCGCTGGTACACAGGTCAGCATCTTCTTGAGTACCTAGAGACGATCAATGTGGACGATGATCTGGCGGCCAAACCGTTTCGGTTACCGGTACAATGGGTCAATCGGCCAAATTCCGATTTCCGCGGTTTTGCCGGAACAGTCGTCAGCGGCAGCATAAAGACCGGCGACGAGATTGCGGTGCTGCCTTCCGGCCAGACCACTTGTATCAAGGCGATTGTCGGCGCCGGCGGCAATTTCGACGCTGCCCGTGCCGGCGAGGCGGTGACCATCACGCTTTCGGAGGAAATCGACGTGGCGCGCGGCGATATTTTCGTCGCCGTGCGCGACCGTGCACAGGTCGCTGACCAATTCGCGGCCCACATGGTATGGATGTCGGCCAACAGGTTGCAGCCGGGACGATCCTACCTGATCAAGATAAACAACAATACCCTCGGTGCGACCGTCACCGAGCTCAAGCATCAGCTCGACGTTAACACGCTGGCGAAGCTTGCCGCCAAGACGTTAGCCCTGAACGAGGTTGGTATCTGCAATCTTTCGCTATCCAGGCCGGTCGCATTCGATTCCTACGCGGACAACCGTAATACTGGCGCCTTCATTCTTATTGACCGCTATTCAAACGAAACCGTCGCAGCGGGGATGATCGATTTTGCGTTACGCCGGGCCACCAATATCCACCACCAGAATCTGACCGTAAGCAAGCTTGAGCGTTCGCGACTCATGCACCATCGTTCAGCGGTGTTGTGGTTCACCGGGCTTCCTGGCGCGGGAAAATCCACTATAGCCAATCTTGTGGAGGCCGGATTGCACGCGCGCGGAATTCACACAGTGATGCTGGACGGCGACAATGTGCGTCACGGCTTGAATAGGGATCTTGGCTTTACCGAACCGGATCGCGTTGAAAATATCCGTCGCGTCGGCGAAGTGGCCAAGCTGATGACCGATGCAGGGCTCATTGTGCTCTGCTCGTTCATATCGCCGTTTCGTGCGGAACGCCGAATGGTGCGCGAATTACTCGATACCGGCGAGTTTGTGGAAATCTTCGTCGATACACCGATCGACGAGTGCATTGCGCGCGATCCGAAGGGTCTTTATCGGCGTGCCTTGGCCGGCGAAATCAAAAATTTTACGGGCGTTGATCAACCCTACGAAATTCCGGAAAATGCCGAGCTACATCTTTTCGCCGGACGTGATAGTCCGGAAAAATTAGCCAACCATGTCATCGACGAATTGGTCCGGCGCTTGATCATCTAAACCAACGGTTGTTTCGACGTGCGTACCGAAGAGCGACAACCATCAGGTGCGCTTATACACGTCCTCGAGCCGTTCGATATCGTCCTCGCCGAGGTAGCTGCCGGTTTGCACCTCGATTAATTCGAGAGGGATTTTTCCCTTATTGGCCATCCGGTGTACGCTGCCAATTGGGATATAAACCGACTTATTTTCATGCACCGCGCGGACTTGCTCACCGATGGTGACCTCGGCCGTTCCTCGCACAACAACCCAATGTTCGGCGCGGTGCCGGTGTTTTTGCAGTGACAGAATACCGCCGGGATTGACAACGATGCGCTTGACCTGAAAGCGCTCGCCCATGTCAATCGACTCGTAGTAGCCCCAAGGCCGGTGGACCCGCTTATGATCGGTCGCCTCCGGCCTTTTTCCTGCCTTGAGCTTGTTGACGAGTTCGCGCACCTCCTGCGCGCGCGCGCGCGGCACCACCATCACGGCGTCGGAGGTGCTCACCACTACAAGGTCATTAACGCCAACCACGGCCGTCAGGCGCTGATCGGAATGGATCACACAATCGCGGGCGTCCATGGCCACGACCGGACCATGCAGCACGTTGCCCGCAGAATTGCGCGGTGTAATGTCGAACAGCGCGTCCCAGCTGCCGATATCTGACCAGCGGAATTGTCCCGCCACGACCGCGGCGCGATCGGTTTTTTCCATCACGGCATAGTCAATGGATTTCTGCTGTGCTCGCGCGAAGGCTTCCGGCTGCAGGCGGAGGAAGCCAAGATCGTTGCTGGCATTCGCAACTGCCTCTTTGATCGCGGTGGCCATCTCTGGCTCGAGCCGATCGAGCTCGGATAGCAATACGTCGGCGCGGAAAAGGAAGTTGCCGGAGTTCCACAAATAGCCTTCGCGTACGTAACGGGCGGCAGTTGCGGGATCCGGCTTTTCAACGAAACTTTTGACGGCGTGCACGCCGTCGCTGCCAATCGCTTCACCAGGAAGAATATAGCCGTAGCTCGTTTTAGGCTCGGTCGGCTTGATGCCGAAGGTGACAATGCGTCCGGCTTCAGCAGCGGCGCGGCCGGCGCGACAAGTGGCACGGAATGCTTCGACGTCGAGAATAATGTGGTCAGCCGCGAGCGCCAGCACCACGGCCTGCGGGTCGCGGATGGCAGCGATCGCCGTCGCCGCTGCTATGGCCGGGCCGGAATCGCGCCGCAAAGGCTCGATCAGGACGGTTGCCTCGACGCCGACTTCCTCGGCCTGCCGGCGCGCGAAAAAATGGAAGTTTGGCCCGGTGATGACGATCGGCGGCGCAAACATTGGATCCTGCACGCGAAGCAGGGTCTCCTGGTAGGTCGACCTGTCACCCACCAAAGGCAGGAATTGCTTCGGTAGGGCGTCTCGCGACACCGGCCAAAGCCTGGTCCCGGCGCCGCCGGCCAGCAAAATGGGGATGATCGGTGAGGGCATAGACTTGCGGTCGGCTCGAGACTCTTTGTTTCGGGGCGGAATTGTCTTAAGGCAGTTCCAGGTACCTGACTATCGCTATCGTGGCATAAACCTTAAGACAATTAATTGGCAGTGTTTTTGCGCGGGAGCAGGGACCTTCCCCGATGATTGAACGCATTCTAACGGTTGGCGGCTTTACGCTGCTCTCGCGTATCAGCGGGTTCATTCGAGACATTATTTTGGCAGCGGTATTGGGCGCCGGACCGGTTGCCGACGCCTTTTTTGTTGCGCTGCGCCTGCCCAACCACTTCCGCGCCATATTCGCCGAAGGCGCCTTCAATGCAGCGTTCGTGCCAGCCTACGCGCGCATCCGCGAGGAGGGTGGGGCCGCGCGAGCCGGGCAATTCGCAGATCGCATCTTCACACTGCTTCTCGCAAGCCAGATTTTATTGCTGGCGGTGGCGCTGATATTCACACCGGCCGTGATCGATGTGCTGGCGCCGGGCTTTGCGCGCGACCCCGGACGATTTGCGCTCGCGGTAGAACTCACGCGCATCACGTTTCCCTACCTGCTGTTGATCACTTTAGTGACGCTCTATGGTGGCATCCTCAACGCATTGCAGCGTTTCGCGGCTGCTGCCGCCGCTCCAATTCTGCTCAATCTTTCGCTCATGCTTGCGCTTGCATTGGCAGCTTTCTTTCCGACTGCCGGTCATGCAGCGGCGTGGGGCGTTCTCGTCGCCGGTATTCTCGAATTTTTGCTGGTCGCGGGCGATGCAAGTATCGCCGGAGTATTGGCAAGGTTCCGTTGGCCCGAGCTTGACGCCGATGTGCGAAAATTTTTCCGCGCGCTCGGTCCGGCAATTCTCGGTTCGGCTGGCGTGCAACTCGCGTTATTTGCAGACACAATTATTGCAAGTTTTCTGCCGGCGGGCGCATTGTCTGCACTTTATTATGCCGACCGGCTCAATCAGTTGCCGATCGGCGTTATCGGCATTGCCGCCGGCACCGTTATTCTTCCCGAAATGTCACGCCGCATTGCCGGCGGAGATCACCGAGGCGCTGCGCACGCGCAGAATCGCGCCATCGAATTCACGCTTTTGCTGTCGCTTCCGTGTATCGCGGCATTTTTCGTCATCCCCGATCTGATCATGCGCGCATTGTTTATGCGCGGCGCCTTCACGGCCGCCGACGCCGATGCAGCGGCACACACGCTCACGGCCTATGCGTTCGGGCTGTTACCATTCGTGCTGATACGCAGTGCTGTCGCGACATTCTTCGCGCGTGGCGATACGGCGACGCCGGTAAAAGCCGCCCTGATCGCGGCGGCGGTTAATATCGCATTTAAAGTACTGTTGATGGGACCACTCGCGCAGGTAGGGCTAGCGTTGGCGACTTCGATTGGCGCCTGGATCAATCTTATCCTGGTCATCTGGTTTGCAACGCGCGCCGGACATGTCTCTCATGATGCGCGGCTACGTCAATCGATGATCAGGCTGGCAGGTGCCAGCGTCCTGTTGGCTGTGGCGCTGTGGCTATGCCATGGGCCGGTCGTTCGGTGGCTCGCCGATTGGAACGGCCCGCGTGATCTTGCTGCGCTTGCAATTATTGGCGCGATCGGGGCTACGGTCTATGGTGGAACCGTTCTGGCCCTATTCGGGCGTGATTGGGTTGCTACTTTTCGCGCCAAAGCCCGGCGATAGATCAACATTTCTTGTACTCTTGCCGATTGCATGAGGTGGACATAGCTCCCTCCCGACGCTATGGGGACATGCCGCGTCAGCTACTTTTTCGCTGCAGGAATTCATGAATCCGATACGGCTCGTTTCATCATTTTCTTTGATGCGTGACGCACGAAGGCTCGCAGTTCCATTAGCGATTGCGACCTTGGTCGTAAGCTGCGGTGAGCGCCAGCAGCAAGGCGGTCCGCCCCCGCCGGCGGTCACCGTGGCAAAGCCGCTCAAGCGCACGGTGTTCGATTATGACGAATACGTCGGCCGCTTCACGGCCATAAACTCGGTCGAGGTGCGCGCGCGGGTCTCGGGCTATCTCGAGGGTCTGCATTTCAAAGACGGACAGATCGTCAAACAGGGCGACCTGCTGTTTACCATCGACAAGCGACCGTTTCAGAACACACTCGATCAGGCGCGCGCCAACCTGGTGCAGGCACAATCCAATCAGGCATTCACCGAATCCGACTACACGCGCGGGCAGCAGCTCGTCCGTGACAAGACCATCACCGACCAGACTTTCGAGCAGCGCGCGCAAGCCTTCCGCAACGCCAAGGCCTCGGTGAGCAATAACGAGGCGGCAGTACGCCAGGCCGAGCTCGACATGGAATTCACCGAATTGCGCGCACCGGTCAATGGCCGCATTGGCGACCGGCGCGTCTCCCCAGGCAACCTCGTCACCGGCGGCACCGGCGGCAACACCACAATGCTCGCCACCATTGTTTCGACCGATCCGATCTATTTTGAGTTCACTTTCGATGAAGCTTCCTATCTCCGTTATGAACGGCTGGCGACCAAAGGGCAGGATGTGGCCAGCCGCAACACCAGCGTTCCAGTCGCGCTAAAGCTGATCGACGAGAGCGATTTCGATCACAAGGGCCGCATGGATTTCGTCGATAACGTGATCGACCGCTCGACGGGCACAATCCGTGGTCGGGCGGTATTTGCAAACCCGAATGAGGTGTTCACGCCCGGCATGTTCGCTCGAGTGCGCGTGCCCGGGTCGCCGCCATACGAGGGCCTGCTTGTTCCCGACGCTGCCATCAGCACCGAGCAGGCGCGCAGATACGTTGTGGTCATCGACGAGCAGGATACGGCGCGTCAAAAATACGTAACGCTCGGCCAGCTGACGGCCGACAACCTGCGCGTCATCAAGGATGGTATCGGGCCCGACGATCGCATCGTGGTCAGCGGGCTTATGCAGGCGCGCCCGGGCCAGAAGGTTCGGCCGGAGGAGCAGGGCGCAAAGCCTGCTGCGCCGAGCGCTGCGGGCGGCTCGCCGCCGCCCGCCAAGTAGCAGGGCGAAGCGACCCTATGCGCATTTCGCACTTCTTCATCGACCGACCGATTTTCGCTTCGGTGGTATCGATCATTTTCGTGATTCTCGGCGGCGTCGCATTCTTCCGCCTGCCGGTCGCGCAATATCCGGAAATCGCACCGCCAACCATCACAGTAACGGGCCAATACCCCGGCGCCAGCGCCGACGTAGTAGCCGCTACGGTCGTGACGCCGATTGAACAGCAGATCAACGGCGTCGAGAATATGATCTATCTAACGTCGAATTCGACCGGCGACGGCCGTTTTTCGATTGCGGTTAGCTTCGACATCGGCACCAATCTCGATATAGCGCAGGTGCAGGTGCAGAACCGCGTCGCCATCGCACAGCCGCGCCTGCCGGCCGACGTGCGAAACATCGGCGTCACCGTCAACAAGAGTTCGCCCGATCTCATGATGGTCGTGCATCTCTATTCGCCGGACAAATCGCGCGACACGCTGTTTATTTCCAACTACGCCACCATCGAGATCGTTGACGCGCTGACGCGCGTTGACGGCGTGGGATCGATAACCGTGTTTGGAAGCCGCGACTACGCCATGCGCGCCTGGCTCGACCCCGACCGTCTGCAATCACTCGGCCTGACAGCCAATGACGTCGTCCTCGCGCTGCAAGGCCAGAACGTACAGGTCGCCTCAGGCGTGCTCAATCAGCCGCCAGTCGACAAGCCGGGTGCATTTCAGATCTCGGTGCAGACGCTCGGCCGGCTCACCAGCACGGAGGAATTCAGCAATATCGTCGTCAAACAGACGGCGAACGCCGTCGTTCGGGTGAAGGATATCGCAACAGTCGAACTTGCGGCGCAGGACTATTCGACCAATTCCTATCTCGACCTCAATCCGGCGATTGCGCTCGGCGTTTTCCAGCGGCCCGGCTCTAATGCTTTGGCGACGGCGAAGGCCATTCAGAGCGCAATGGACGAGATGGCCAAGCGTTTCCCGCCCGGCCTGAAATATGACATCGTCTACAACCCGACGCAGTTCATCCAGCAATCTGTGGAAGCGGTGGAATCCACTATCGGCGAGGCGATTATCCTCGTCGTGCTTGTGGTTATCCTATTCCTGCAAACATGGCGCGCGGCGATCATTCCGATCGTGGCCATTCCGGTATCACTCATCGGCACTTTCTTTTTCATGGCGATGTTCGGCTTCACGCTCAACAACCTGTCCCTGTTCGGCCTCGTGCTGGCGATCGGCATCGTGGTCGACGATGCCATCGTCGTGGTGGAGAATGTCGAACGTAACATCGAGGCGGGCCTCAGCCCGCACGACGCCGCAGTCAAGAGCATGGACGAAGTCGGCGCCGCACTGATAGCGATCGCGCTGGTGTTATCGTCGGTGTTCATTCCGTCTGCCTTCATTACCGGCATATCCGGGCAATTCTACCGGCAGTTCGCGCTCACGATCGCGGGCGCCACCATCATCTCATTGATCGTGTCGCTAACGCTGTCGCCGGCGCTGTGCGCGCTGCTGCTCAAGCCGCACCGCGAGATCGAGGACGGACATTGGTGGAGCAAGCCGATCCACGCGTTCTTCGGCATGTTCAACCACTACTTCGATATGCTTACGCACGGTTACGGAAAGCTCACGGCGAAGCTCGTTCGTATCGCCGTGCTGATGTTGTTGGTCTATGCCGGCGTCATAGCATTCGGCTTGAACGAGTTCCGTAAGACGCCGATCGGCTTCATTCCGCAGCTCGACCGCGGCTATCTCATCATCGTTACACAGCTTCCGCCGGCGGCTTCGCTGGCGCGCACTGACGAGGTTAACCGCCAGGCCGTCGAAATTGCGCTTTCCGTACCCGGAATCGCCCATGCCGTGAATATCGTCGGCTTCTCCGGCGCCACTTTCACCAACGCACCCAATGCGGGCGCGGTGTTCGTGACGCTCGATCCATTCGAGAAGCGAGCGCAAGACCCGCGGCAATCGGCTGCCGCGATTTAAGGGCAGCTTTTCCAGCGCCTCTCGGCGATTCATGACGGCTTGATTTTCGTTGCGGCGCCGCCACCGGTCTCCGGCATCGGCAATGCCGGCGGCTTCCGCATGATGGTCGAGGATCGCGCCGGCCACGGCTCGCAGGCCTTACAGGGCGCTGTTTACGCAATAATGGGGAAGGCGGCGCAGACCCCCGGGCTGCTCCAGGTTTACTCTCTGTTCGAGAACACGACGCCGCAGCTTTATCTCGACATTGACCGCACCAAAGCGCAGTTGCTCGGCATCAATGTGCCGGACGTGTTCGCGGCGCTGCAGATTTATCTTGGTTCGGCCTATGTGAACGACTTCAATCTGTTCGGCCGCACCTTCCGGGTCGTGGCGCAGGCGGGCGCCGAAAATCGCAGTAGCACCAGCGATGTACTGAGGATCCGCGTACGCAATAACAGCGGTGAAACGGTACCGCTCGGCGCTTTCACGACGGTGCGCACGATCACCGCGCCTTACCGTGTACCGCGCTATAATCTTTATCCGGCCGCCGAACTGGATGGCGCGGCAGCACCCGGCTACAGCCAGGGCCAGGCAATCAAGATTATGGAGCAGCTTGCGGCGCAGACACTACCACCCGGTTTCTCTTACGAATGGACGACGCTCGCCTTTCAGCAAATCCGCGCGGGCAGCACCTCGACTTTCGCCTTTGTGCTCGCGGTGGTGTTTGTTTTCCTCGTTTTGGCGGCGCAATTTGAGAGTCTGACGCTTCCGCTCGCCGTCATCCTTATCGTTCCCATGTGCCTCATAGCGTCTATCGTCGGCGTCGTGTTGCGTGGCCAGGACAACAATATTCTCACGCAAGTAGGGTTCGTAGTGCTTATCGGCCTTGCGGCCAAAAACGCCATTCTCATCATCGAGTTTGCAAAGCAGCTCGAAGATGGCGGCCGTAATAGCTTCGACGCTGCCGTCGAGGCGGCGCACTTGCGGTTGCGGCCAATCCTGATGACGTCCTTTGCCTTTATTTTTGGTGTGACGCCGCTGGTCTGGGCTGTCGGCGCTGGCGCCGAACTGCGGCAGACACTCGGCACCGCGGTGTTTTCCGGCATGATCGGCGTCACCGCCTTCGGTCTAATCTTTACGCCGGTATTCTACGTGGTCTCGCGCTGGCTGGCGTTGCGCTTTGCCGGGCGCCGTCAGCAGCGGCGACCCGCCAAGTAATAAATTCACGGCATCCGAGGCGGTCCGAAAATGGCGATGAAGTTTGGATTTGGCCAGCCGCTCACGCGCAAAGAGGATGATCCGCTTTTGCGCGGGGCGGGGCGCTACATCGCTGATATTTCACCGACCAAGCCGCTACATGCGGTTGTGGTGCGCTCGCCGCATGCCCATGCTCGTTTCCGCATCGGTGACCTCGCGCGCGTGCGGGCGCTGCCGGGCGTGCGTTTGATTTTGACCGCCGCAGATATTTCCGCGTTGGGACCGTTGCCAACTCCCGGCGTGCTTCCGGACGTTGACATCAAGGTCCCGGACTATCCGATCCTCGCCAAGGACGTGGTGCGGCATGTTGGAGATGCCGTTGCCTTTGTGGTCGCCGACAATATCGATGCTGCGAAGGACGCGGCGGAAGCGGTTGAAATCGACTGGCAGACGCTGCCACACGTTATCGGTGCCGTCGCCGCGCTCAAGCCAAATGCACCGAAAGTGTGGGCAGATCGGCCCAGCAATCTTGCTTTCGAGACCGAGGTCGGCGATGCCCGCGCAACCACAGAGGTTTTCGCCAAGGCCGCGCATGTTGTCGAATTGACCATCGTCAACCAACGGCTGGTGACAAACTACCTCGATACCCGAGGCGTCGTCGCCGAATACGATGGGGACCGCTATACGTTGACGCTCGGCAGCCAAGGCAGCCATATAATCCGTGACATCATCGGCGGCGTTATGAAGTTACCGCCGGAGAAAATGCGGGTGGTTACGCCCGACGTCGGCGGTGGCTTTGGTACAAAGCTGTTTCCTTATCGCGAATATGCGCTTGCCGGCGTCGCGGCTGAACGGCTGCGCCGTCCCGTTAGATGGATCTGCGATCGGACCGAGCATTTTCTCGGCGACAGCCACGGCCGCGACAATATCTCCACAGCGCGGCTGGCCGTCGACGAGAAGGGGCGTTTCCTCGCGCTCGAACTCGACATCATTGCCGACATGGGCGCCTATTTGTCGTGCTACGCGCCCTACATCCCGTGGCTTGGCGTCGGTATGGCAACGGGCTCGTACGATATTCCGGTTGCCCACATTCGACTGCGTGCGGCCTATACCAACACTGTTCCGGTCGACGCCTATCGCGGTGCCGGGCGGCCGGAAGCGTCTTATCTGATCGAGCGCGTTGTCGATGCGGTGGCGCATGATCTCGACATTGCACCCGACGCGCTGCGCCGGAAAAATCTGATCAAACCGAGGGCGCTGCCGTACAAAACGCCGACGGGAAAGATTTACGATTCCGGTGATTTTGCAGGCACGCTCGCACGCGCTCAGGAGCTTGTTGATTGGGACGGCTTTAACAAGCGCGTGACGCAATCCAAACGCGCTGGCCGGCTGCGGGGCATCGGCATCGCAACTTACATCGAGGCTTGCGGCAACAACGGTCCGGAGACCGCAGCGCTTACGCTTGATCGTGACGGGGGCGTGACTTTGTTGATAGGCTCGCAATCGACTGGCCAGGGACATGCTACCTCCTACGCTCAACTTGTTGCCGAGCGGCTCGACCTGCCGCCCGAACGCGTGCGCGTGATTCAGGGCGACACCGACCGTATCAAGAGTGGCGCGGGCACTGGCGGGTCGAGCTCCATTCCGGTCGGTGGAGTTTCTGTTGACCGCGCGACAAAAAAGCTCGCCGAGCAAATCAAAGAGATCGCTGCCGATGCTTTGGAGGCTGCGGCAAGTGACTTGGAGATTGTGGATGGGACGGTGCGTATCGCCGGTACCGATCGCACAGTATCCTTCGCTGATCTTACGGCACATCCGCGCGCCACACCCGACAAGTTGCGCGCGACGGAAGAATTCAGCGTCGAACCGCCAACTTATCCAAATGGTACGCACATTGCCGAGGTTGAGGTCGATCCCGATACCGGAAAAACAAACATCGTGCGGTACGTTGTTGTCGACGACTTCGGCGCGACGCTTAATCCCTTACTGCTCGCGGGCCAGGTGCACGGCGGTGCGGTTCAGGGTATCGGCCAGGCGTTGATGGAAGACACAGTCTACGATCCTGCAAGCGGCCAGCTGCTCAGCGCGAGCTTCATGGATTACGCCATGCCGCGAGCCGAACATGTACCTGACTTCGTGTTCGAGACACGCAACGTGGCGTGCAAGACGAATCCGCTTGGCGTCAAGGGCGCGGGTGAAGCGGGTGCCATCGGTTCGTGTCCTGCAGTCATGAATGCGATCGTCGACGCGCTTTGGCGCGCCTACCGAATTCGCCATATCGATATGCCGGCGACACCGCAGCGGGTTTGGGAAGCGGTCCGCGCTGGGCAAAAATCGGCTGCGGCTTAAAAACCGTCGATCACGAATTCGTGATCAGCGGGACGGTGAGGTGTGGTCGGAAGCGGAATAATGCTTATGGACCAAGTGTTTGTCAGATCGGTAACTGCCGGATAAAAAGAGAGAAAATGCAATGGGACGAACTGCTGGAGCGGCTCTCGCTTTAGTCATCGTTGTGCTTGGAGCGGGTGCGGTGGTCGCACAATCTGATCCGATTGCGGCGCGTATGGCCCTGATGAAAGGGAACCAAGACAACGCGGAAATAGCCGTTCACATGATGCGAGGTCAGGCCCCGTTCGATGCGGCCAAAGTCGACGCTGCCTTCGCCCAATGGGCCGATACAGCGAAAAAGTTGCCCGGTCTTTTTCCGGACGATTCTAAGACTGGCCAAAAGACCCGCGCCTCCTCGAAGATTTGGGTAACGAAAGCCGACTTCGACGCCAAAGCTGCGGATTTTGGCAAAGCTGTCGCAGAAAACCGCGATAAGGCTAAAGCCTCACTGGACGGACTTCGCGCCGCTATTCCGGCGGTCGGGAACGCGTGCGACAGTTGCCACAAGGAATATCGCCTGTCGAAGCAATAAAGGCTGCGGCTAAAGCCTGGCGATATTGCTAGCCTGAAGTCTTGTCGACCGCGGAACCTGCCGGATGCTCCGTAAGTTTGTCGTCATTGCCATTGTGGTGGTCGCTATTGGTGCGCCCGCACTCTGGTATTTCACCATTCCGGCAACGATTCCGGCGAGTGCTCTCGCGCCACATACGCCGAACATCGCCAATGGGCGTACGATGTTCCTGATCGGCGGCTGCTCCTCCTGTCATGCGGTCCCGAACCAGAAAGACGGCACCCGGCTGGGTGGAGGCCTGGCGCTCAATTCGCCGTTTGGCGTGTTTTATGTGCCGAATATTTCTTCTGATGCCAAGGATGGCATCGGTGGCTGGAACGAAGCGCAATTCGTCACTGCCATGGTAAAAGGTACATCGCCCACGGGTGAGCATCTTTATCCGGCGCTGCCATACACTTCGTATCAGCATATGCGGCTCGATGATTTGCGCGATTTATTCGCCTATCTGAAAACTTTGCCGGCGATCTCGGGCAGAGTGCGTGACCACGACCTGCCATTTCCATTCAATATTCGCCAAACTCTCGGGGTGTGGAAGTTGCTGTTTCTCGACGGAAAAACCTTCAACCCTGATCCCGCGCAATCCGCGCAATGGAATCGCGGCGCTTATCTCGTCAATGGTCCCGGCCATTGTGCCGAATGCCACTCGCCGAGAAATCTGCTCGGCGCCATCGTCGCCAGCCGCCGGTTCACGGGCGGCCAAAGCCCGGCAGGGCAGGGTGGCGTGCCCGATATCACGCAGGGCAAGCTGCACGATTGGAAAGTTGAGGATTTCGTCGAGACGCTTGATACCGGCATGACGCCGGATTCCGATCGCGTCGGCGGCCCGATGGTGGAGGTCGTGGCCAATACCAGGCAACTGAGCGCCGCCGATCGCGAAGCCATAGCGGTTTATCTCAAGTCACTGCCCGCGCCAAAATAGCCGGGCATTCCGTTTGTCTGCCTGGTATCGGAAGTCGGGCTTGCCCGGCTTTCGCATTTATGAACGTCGCAAGCCGTGGGCGCTCGACTTGCGGTAGCTTTCCCGGCCATCGTCGTTATGTATCGGCGAATCGCCCGACTGGCCCATGCATCCATTCAAAGCTATTGGCCTCAAACTGATTTCCGCGCTGCTGTTTGCCGCAATGTCTGCGCTCGTGCGCCAGCTGGGCGATGTGGCGCCGATCGGGCAAATGGTGTTTTTCCGCAGTGCCTTCGCGATCGTGCCGGTCGTGGTGGTCTATGCTATTCGCGGCGAGCTTGCCTCCGCGGTGCGCACGGGCCGCCCATTCGGGCAGCTCGGCCGTGGCATGCTCAGCGTTTGCGGCATGTTCACGAACTTTTCGGCGCTCACACGGCTGCCGCTTGCCGACGCAACCGCCATTTCATTTGCGTCGCCACTCATTACCGTGGCGCTTGCCGCCATCGTGCTGAAGGAGCGCGTGCGCATCTATCGTTGGTCGGCGGTGTTGATCGGCTTTGCCGGCGTGATGGTAATGCTCATCCCGCATTTTGATGTTGGCACTTATGCAGGACTTGGCGGCACGGCGGCGACGGTCGGCTCGTTGTTTGCCGTTACCGCGGCTGTCTGCAACGCTGGCACCGTGATCCAGACCCGGCGGCTTACGCAGAGCGAGACGACATCTTCCATCGTGTTCTATTTCTCGCTGGTGTGCGCAATTGCCGGAGCGCTGACACTGCCGTTTGCCTGGCATTCGCCGAACGCGCGCGAGCTCGCCGCGCTCATTGCGCTTGGGATCCTGGGCGGGCTCGCGCATATCCTGTTGACCGAAAGCTATCGCTACGCGGCTGCCTCGGTAGTCGCGCCCTTTGACTACTCGTCGATGCTATGGGCGCTGTTGCTCGGCTACTGGCTGTTTGGGGAACTGCCGGACACGTTGGTGTATGTCGGCGCGGTGATCGTTGCGGCTGCCGGACTGTTCGTAATCTGGCGCGAGCGCCAGCTCGGGCTTGCCCGGACACGCGAAGCTGAGGGACCACCCTAGGTCTGAAACGCCTTAAAGGTGATAATGGTGTGTGTGTCCTTGATACCGGATACGCATTGCACCTTCTCGTTAACGAAGTGGCCGATGTCGGTCCCGCTATCGACGTAGAATTTCACCAGCAAATCGTAGTCGCCGGCGGTCGAGTAGATCTCGGAGGCAATCTCGGCTTCGGCCAGTTCGTTGGCTACCTGGTAAGACTTTCCGAGTTGGCATTTGATCTGGACGAAAAAGGGGGTCATCGCGGATCCTCCGATTTATCCGCAATCCAGCAAAAACAAGGGTAGCTTGCAAGGCAGCCTTGCGTTGGGCCGGCCTGCGGACTAGGTATTGAGCAGCAATCTCGTGGGGTGTCCGGCCGTTACCGGGCTGAGAGGCGTAAGCCAACCCAACGAACCTGATCCGGGTCATGCCGGCGGAGGGACCAGAGATGCATTTTCCGCAACCAGCATCGCGCAACGATGTGGCGCAAGCCGCGCCCGGCATTCTCGCGCGGCTGCGTGCGCACGCTACCCGCGTTCATTGCATTACCAACGCCGTCGCACAGAATTTTACCGCCAATGTGCTGCTGGCGGCCGGCTGCCTGCCCTCGATGACTTTGTCGCCCGAGGAGATCGGTCCATTCGTTGCCGGCTCTCAAACGCTTCTGGTCAATCTCGGCACGTTGGATCGAGAACGCCGCGAGGCAACAACAATCGCAGTGGAAATCGCGGCGAGGCACAAACTGCCGTGGGTGCTTGATCCGGTTTTTGTCGACCGCGCGCCGCCGCGGGCTGCCTTTGCACACGAGCTCATCGGCCGTCGGCCGACAGTTGTTCGTCTCAATCACGCCGAATTCTCCGCACTCGCAGGCGATACGCCCTCGCCCGAGGCGGCGATGGCTTATGCACGCACCAACCGAATCGTCGTCGCTCTCTCAGGCGCTACCGATCTAGTTACCGATGGTGAGCGCATTGCGTCCATCGCCAACGGCCATCCGCTGATGGCAAAGGTAACTGGCATGGGTTGCGCCGGCTCGGCATTGATCGCGGCTTGCTTGGTTGTCGAACAGGACGCGATCTGTGCGACCGCTGCCGCGCTCATCATCATCGGCGTCGCCGGCGAGCTGGCGGCAGGAAAGTCGGCCGGACCCGGCAGTTTCGCAGTCGCGATCATCGATGCTCTCCATAGTCTCGATGGGCCGATGCTCATCGCGCGCGCACAGGTCAGCTGATGAGCGTCGATCTCAGACTTTATGCTCTTGTCGATCCAGCGGTTGCCGGCGGCCGCACGCTCTCCGACCTCGCTGGCCGCATCGTGAACAGTGCTACGTTAGTGCAATTGCGCGACAAGCATGGGTCTACGCGCGCGATGATTGAGGAAGCGCGTGCATTGCGGGCCGTGCTTGAGCCCAAAGGCGTCCCTCTGCTTGTCAACGATCGCGTGGACGTTGCGCTCGCGGCTGAAGCGGATGGCGTGCATATCGGCCAGGACGATATGGCACCGGCCGACGCGCGGCTCCTGCTTGGACGGAGTGCTATCATGGGCCTGAGTGTCAAGACCGTAGAGCAGGCCAAAGCCGCGCCGCTCGATCTGCTTGACTATGTGGCGATCGGTGGAGTCTATGGCACGACCTCGAAGGACAATACCGCGAGGCCGATCGGGATTGCCGGTCTCCGCGTTATTGTCGAAGTGATTCGCCAGCGCGAACCGCACTATCCCATCTGCGCCATTGCCGGTATCAATGCCGGTAATGCGGCGGATGTCATCGCGGCAGGCGTTGACGGTGTTGCGGTGATCTCCGCGTTGTCACTTGCACCAGACCCGCAAAAAGCAGCGCAGGATTTGCGCGCGGTGGTCGACAGCGTGCTCGAGAGGCGAGGGCGGCCATGACCGCTATCGCGGTGAGCATCGCCGGTTCGGATTCGAGCGGGGGCGCGGGCATCCAGGCGGATCTGAAGACTTTTGCCGCGCTCGGTGTTTACGGCGCCTCGGTGATTACGGCGTTAACGGCGCAGAACACGCGCGGCGTCAGTGCCATTCACGATGTGCCTGCCGATTTCGTTGCTGCGCAAATCGATGCGGTGTTTTCCGACCTGGACATCGGGGCGGTGAAGATCGGCATGTTGTCTCAGGTCGCGACCATTGAAAGGGTGGCTAGCGGTCTCGACCGCCATCGCGCGAAGAACATTGTGCTCGACCCGGTAATGGTCGCGACCTCAGGTGACCGATTGCTGGTGCCGGACGCCGTCGAGGCACTCCGCAAGCAGCTCATCCCGCGCGCGCTTGTTGTGACGCCTAATCTGCCGGAAGCCGCAGCACTAGCCGGTGCTTCGCTGGCGCGTAACGAACGGGAAATGGAAATACAGGCGCGAGAACTACTGGCGCTTGGGGCACGCAATGTCCTGATTAAAGGCGGTCACGGCTGTAGCGAGGAAAGTATCGATCTGTTGATCGGACAAGGCGCCGTATTGCGGCTTTGCGCGCGGCGCGTGAATACTGAAAATACGCACGGAACGGGCTGCACGTTATCGTCGGCGATTGCGGCAGGGCTTGCCAAAGGCCTTGATCTCAAAGCTGCTTCCCGGGAAGCCAAGGCCTATGTCACCGCTGCAATTACCGCCGCCGCGGGCCTTAAGATTGGCCGCGGTCGCGGGCCCGTGCACCATTTTCATGCGGTATGGAGAGAGCCATGACGACGCGCCGAAATCTTACGATCGCCGCCGGAATCGCTGCGGGAATGCTTGCAGCGCCGGCGGTCGTACGGGCGCAAACGCTGAAGTGGCGCATGGTCACTTCATGGCCGAAGCGTCTACCGGGGCCCGGCATGTCTGCCGAGCGCATCGCCGAGCGCGTGCGGGCGCTTTCCGCCGGCAAGCTCGAAATATCAGTCTACGCGGCGGGTGAAGTGGTGCCCGCCTTCGAAGTGCTCGACGCTGTCGGCAACGGGGTGGCTGACATCGGCCACACAGCCTCGTTCTATTGGCAGGGCAAAATGCCGGCCGCGGCGTTCTTCACCACAGTGCCTTTCGGACTCACGCCCGGCGAGCATGTGGCGTGGGTCGATGCCGGCGGCGGGCAGGCCCTTTGGGATGAGCTGTATGCATCATTTGGCGTTAAGCCTTTCATGGGTGGGAATACCGGCGTCTGCATGGGCGGATGGTTCCGGCGGGAGGTGAAAAGTCTGGCCGATCTGCGCGGACTCAAACTTCGTTCGTTGGGCCTCGGTGGCGAGGTTTATCGCCGGCTCGGTGTCACGCCGCAAACCACGCCACCGGCGGAAATCCTGGTTAGCCTGCAATCCGGCGTGATCGACGGCGCCGAATTCGTCGGCCCCGGTACCGATATTGCGCTGGGGCTCTATCGGGTCGCGCCGTTCTACTATTATCCCGGATTCAACAAACCGAATGGCACCGGCGAATGCATTGTTTCACTAAAAGCCTGGAACACGCTTTCCGATGATCTTAAAGCCATCGTTGCGCATGCCTGCGCGACGGAAGCAAACTATGCGCTGGCCGAGATGGAACGTCTCAATGCACAGGCACTTGCTGCGCTCGTGGACGAACACAACGTGAAGCTCGCAGCGTTCCCGGAAGATGTAATCGCCGGCGCGCGAGCACAGGCCAACGACGTGCTCGCCGAGTTGGCCGGTCGCAGCGCGATCACCGACAAGGTGCATGCGTCCTATGCCGCTTTCCGGCAACGTACGGCGCCTTGGTCGCGGATATCGATTGAGTCGGTGTTGCGGGCTCGGGGAGCTTGAGGTTTCCCGGCGCATTTTTGCGTGATCAAGCTGCCCGGCAAACCGCTGCAAAGCGATGAAGTTGGCCTCGGCGCCGACGGAGCCTGGGGAGTCATGATCGGCCCGGCGGCGTGCTGGCGTTGCAGGCGTATTGCGCCGGAGAATTCAGCCGGAGTCGGCAGGCCCGCCGACTTCGGCTGGAGGAGCAGGTTAAGGCTCGATCAGGCGGCGCCGGCTTTATGGACAGCGCCTTGGCCAAAAAATTGACGGATCTCGCTCGCGGGCCTGGCGTGGCTGAAGAGATAACCCTGCATCTCGGTGCAACCGATCGCCTGCAGGACGTCCATTTGCTGCTGCGTTTCTACGCCTTCGGCCGTCGACGTCATATTCAGACATTTTGCGAGACCGGCAACCGCATTCACGATCGCTAGAGGCTCTGCACCGTTGGAAAGATCCTGAATGAACGATCGGTCGATCTTGATCTTGTCGAACGGGAAACTGCGAAGATAGCTGAGCGAGGAATATCCCGTACCGAAGTCGTCGAGTGCAATCTGCACGCCCATTTTGCGCAGCTCGTGCAGTGTGGCTAAGGTCGTAAACGTGTTCTGAAGCAGAACGGTTTCGGTGATCTCAAGTTGCAGTTTGTGCGGCGACATGCCGGTTTCGTCCAACGCTGCCGTCACCATGCTGACCAGATTGCGGCTGTTCAACTGGGCAGGTGAAAGATTGACTGCGACCTTGATGTGGTCCGGCCAGTTAACGGCCTCGGTGCAAGCCGTTTTGAGTACCCATTCTCCGAGCGGCACGATGAGACCGGTCTCTTCCGCGATCGGGATAAATTCTGCTGGAGAAATCATCCCGCGCGTCGGATGATTCCACCGCAGCAGAGCTTCAAAACCGTTGACGTCGTTTGTCTGCAGAACCACCAGCGGCTGGTAGTGCAATTCGAACTGTTCGGTAGCCAGCGCCTTGCGAAGGTCCATTTCCAGCTCACGCCGCACCTTCATGCGCGTATTCATCTCCGGCTCGAAGAACCGCCAGGTCCCGCGGCCGTCGGCCTTGGCGTCATAAAGCGCCATATCCGCATTCCTCAAGATCTCATGCGACTCAACGGCGTCCATAGGAGCCACCGAAATGCCGATGCTGAGATCCGTAACGATCTGGTGCCCCTCGATCTGGTAAGGCTTGATGACCGAGTCACGGATGCGCTTGGAGAGCGTCGCAGCATCGGCCGCCTGTTCCATTTGGGTCATGATGATGGCGAACTCGTCACCGCCCATACGGGCAACGATGTCGAGTTCCCGGGTGCAGCCGCGCAAGCGCTCGCCAACGAGCTTCAGCAGCTCATCGCCGATATGATGGCCGAGCGCATCGTTTACGCTCTTGAATTGATCGAGGTCGAGGCACAACACTGCGAGACACTCGCCACGCTTGACGCGTTTGATCTCGTGGTTGAGCTGTTCCAGCAAGAGGACGCGATTGGGAAGGTCGGTTAATGCGTCGTGGCGCGCCATATGCGCGATGCGGTCTTCGGAGCGCTGGCGTTCGGTTACATCCTCATGGGTGGCGAGCCACCCGCCGCCCGCGACCGGCTTGTTGACGACTGAAAAAGCGCGTCCGTCTGGCAAATTTACGATGTGACTGAACGTTTTCCCTTCAGCGATACCCTCGGCAAGCCTGGCAACGTATTCGTCAGGATCGCCGGAGAAGCTCCCGAGCTCGATTCGATGCTTGAGAAGCTCACGGAGATGGCAGCCTGGCTTTACGATCTCCGAAGAAAGTCCATACAATTCTATATAACGTTGGTTGCAAAATATTAGGCGTGTTTCGGAATCGAACATCAACACGCCCTGCGACATGTTGTTCAGAACAGTCCGCAACAATTGTTCGTCTTTTCGCGACATGTGCGGGAAATTCAAAATATCCGCGCGCGATGAGTGCTGCTTCGGCTGATCCATGCTGAGCCCCTAAGCAAAAAAGGTATCCTGGTCGGAGGCCATTCTTACCGGCGGTCTGTGTGGAACCCCTTAGGGAATTGGTGTTGGTTTTAATTAAAAAATGAGGAGTAATCGGCGCTGGCCGCTGACCAACAGGAAACCCGTCTCAGGGCCCCAATTTGTGCTTTGGTTTTCGGCGTTTTCGCGCGTTGTGGCGTCGTCTCCTCCGCAATTCGTCGTCTAACATCAATGAAAATTTGAGCCGTTGCAGGAACGGAAAGGCAAGACGCAACGGCGCGCCGCCAGTGTGAAGTGGATTACACACCTCAATCGCTAACGGGGTCTAAGCTGCTTCGACTGCTCAATTGCGATCGGGGGGATCGCCATGCCAAAAAACGTAGTGCTTTGCTGCGACGGCACCGCGAACGAGTTCGCGAAAGACCGCACCAATGTCGTCAAGCTGTTTTTTACGCTTGTCCGCGACCCGGCTGGGCAAGTGGCCTACTATCATCCCGGTCTCGGCACAATGGAACCGCCCGGCGCGCTGACACGGGCAACACGCATAGCCACGCGCTTTGCCGCGCAGGCATTTGGTTACGGGCTCGAGGCGGACATTCGTGACGCCTATGTATTTCTGATGAATAATTTCGAGGAAGGCGATCGTGTCTTCCTGTTCGGGTTTAGTCGCGGCGCCTATACCGCGCGGGCGGTGGCATCGCTGCTCCGCATGTACGGGCTCATTCCGAAGGGCAATGAGTCTCTCGTGCCTTATGCGATCCGAATGCTGATGGCGATCCATGCAATTGACAGCAAGGGCGGCAATCGCAGCCTCGAAGAAAAGCGCTATTTCAATCTGGCCGCCGACTTCAAGAGCACGTTTTCGACGCGAAACTGCACGCCGTGGTTTGTCGGCGTGTGGGATACCGTGAGTTCGGTCGGCTGGTACGAAAACCCGTTGCGGTTGCCCTACACGGGTGACAATCCCGATATCGAATTTGGCCGCCATGCCGTCTCGATCGACGAGCGCCGGGCTTTCTTCCGCACGAACCTATGGATACCGAAAGGCGCACCGCCATACAGCGGTCCCCGAGACCTCAAGCAGGTCTGGTTTCCAGGTGTTCATGGCGACGTCGGCGGCGGCTATCCGGAAGCCGAGTGCGGCCTTTCAAAGATTGCGCTCCAGTGGATGCTCAAGGAAGCCATCAACGCAGGCCTTCTCGTCAGTTCCGGGCGCATGGACCTCCTGCTCGGCAAGAACGGTGCCGCCTACTCCGCCCCCGACGCTAATGCGATGATGCACACCTCGCTGAAGGGACTCTGGTGGCTCGCCGAAATCCTCTGGAAACGGCATTACAATTGGATAAAGCAGAAGTGGGAGCGCCGGCCAAATCTCGGTCGACGTCGGACCATCCCGCCAAACTCGCTCATCCACGAGTCGGCTTATCTGCGTGGCGGCGATTACGCAAAACGCCTGCCTCCGGACGCCATCCCAACGAGCTAGATAAGGGGTGTCCCCGTTCACGCGGTTGTCTGGCTGCGATATGGTTGCGGCAGCGGTCGGCCAAGCTGGGGGTCGTTAATCGTGTGCCTGAGAGCGTCGCGCGTCCGAAATTTCTTGCAGGCAGGCAAATACGCCGTAGCAGCAATTACTGTCATCGTTGCTTTATCCGGCTGCGCTCAGCCCTGGGGGGACAATCTGGATGCGAACGCCATCGCCTGCGAGGGGTACGGTTTTCCTTATGGCGGCCAGGCTTACGAAGAATGCCTCAAGTATATCGAAAGTCGGCGGGGCAAGCGGGCTGGTGCTGTGACCACAGCCGTACCGGCGCCCGCACCAAATGTAATTTGCAAAACCCAGAGTTCTGGCACGATCGACTGCCAGACGCGGCAATAGCGGAATTCCGCCGGTCTGCTAAGTTGCCGAGGAACCATAAACGCAATGTGACCGGTCTCACTCGATTACCGCACGCGCGCGCTGTAATATCGAGAGGAAAATCGGCAGCTTATGCCATCGGCAGATTTCCGCGGGGGAAACATGCTTAGCGTAGATCCGGATTCAACCTTAGGCCGCGTCCTCAATTTCCTGGGACAACATCTAAGGGTCGACAAGATTTTTTTGGATCTTGGTTTGGATCCAAATCATTTCACTTACGACGCCGTGATCCACCGCGTGATGGAGGCGGCGATAGCGAATATCAATATTGCGAACGTGCTGGCGCTCGTGGGCGCGGCGTTCTACGTCGCTACACTCATGATGCGCACAATCGTGCCCCTACGCATTATCGGCATCATCAGCATTACGTTTTTCATCGCCTATGGTGTGGTAGCCGGCGCGGTATCAACATTCCTGCTTTACCTTCTTTCGTTGCCGATCAACGTCATCCGCCTCCGCCAAATGCTCTCTTTGGTCAAGAAAGCGCGGATGTCTGCTCAAGGCGATTTGTCGATGGATTGGCTGAGGCCCTACATGACGCCCAGGAAATACCGCAAGGGCGATGTGCTGTTCCGCAAGGGCGATGTCGCCAACGAAATGTTTCTGACGGTTACAGGAAAATTCCTTGTGAGCGAAATTGGTATTGAGGTTCCTCCCGGCCGGATCATGGGCGAACTTGGTTTCGTAGCGCCGAAAAATAAACGCACCCAGACGGTCAATTGCGTCGAGAGCGGCGATGTCCTGACCATTACCTATGAAACGCTGCTCGAGCTTTATTTCCAAAACCCAGAATTCGGTTACTACTTGCTCAGCTTGACGAGCGAACGTCTATTGCAAAATGTTTCGCGGCTTGAAGGGCTAGTTGAGGAGTACAAGACCAAATTGGACCAGGAGCAAATGCGGCGGCCTAGCACACCTGTGGCCGCGCCGCGCTAGCGTTTTGCTGAATTGTTCCTGATAGCCTCTGTGACGCAATTTCTGAGGAATGTCCGGCTCGCAGGAAACCGGATCTTCTTGGCCTTCGCCTCGGCCTTGCAATATGCGATCGCCTCTTTGATGGCTCGATCGTCTGCATTCTCCGGGCTCGGCACCGCCGCGGACGCGGATACGAGCGCGCTACTACCTAGAATGGCGGCGAGCATACCGGCGCACAAAGCTCTGGTGAAACGAGGCATGATGTGTTCACCTGAGCACCTCGGCACAACAAATACAATATGCGGTATCGCCGCATAGTGCAGGTGAAACGCTTCAGGCGTTATTGATAAGTGAAAATCCTTAGGGTGCAGATCGATACTATTTTGAACAGGTGGCAATAACAGAAAACGTGGGGGGCACACGTAATGCGGACGGGATTTACAGGCTTGCTTGTTGTTGCACTTGCGATTGCGGGCACGCCAGCTTCAGCACAGGTGCGCGATGCGGTGTATCGCGGCACAATGGTTTGCGACAAGTTGCCGTTTTCAGCGGGCAAGAGCCGTGAGGCAATCGAGGTGACCATTGCCGGAGGTGCGGTGCGTTACACGCATGTTGTGCGGCTGCGCAGTACAGCGGAGCCGACGCCTGAGAACGGCACGGGAACACTCAGCGGCAACACCATCAATCTGCAGGGGTCCGGGAAGAGCGGCAATCGCCAATATGAAGCGAAATACAGCGGCACCTTCGTTCGGCGCCACGCCAATCTCAAAGGCACGCAAACATGGAGCGACGACGGTAAAGCCATCAGCCGCGCTTGTTCCGGGGCAATCAAGCGGCCGCTGCGGGTATTCTTGCCCCGCGAGAGAAAATAGCGGGACGCCTGTGACGAAATCGCCATAGACGGACCCGGTGGCAGTCGCGCATGCTTCGTAGGGAACCAGACCCACCCCGTTAGCAGTTAAGGCGGATGACCACTTTCTTTTGGTCTTTCAACACGAACTTGAAGGGAAATATGCCTTTGCAGCGCACATTTGGCTCTCTATTTCCGATTTCACCCGCCAGTACTCTCGGTTGCTGCCTCATAGCCCTGGTTTTGGCGCTATATATCCCGCTACCGCCCGCCTTGGCTGAATCAGCCCCGTTCGCCGACTTCGCCGGCAGCTGGTCAGGGACAGGAACGCTACGACCGGAGAATGGGGCTGCTGAGCGCATCCGTTGCAACGCCAGCTATCGCCCACGTGGCAGCAGCCAACACGAGATCGATCTTCAGCTTCGCTGTGCCAGTGACAGTTATAATTTCGATCTCACCGGTCAGTTCACGGCGGACGACCAAAACCAGATCAGCGGCCGTTGGACCGAACGCACCCGCAACACCGGCGGCACGGCCGTTGGCAATGCGCAAGGCGATCGCCTCCAGCTACACATCGAAAGTGCCGGCTTCGCAGCCGAGCTTGTGATGGTGACTCGTAGTCGTCGGCAAAGTGTGGACATCGACTCTCATGGTGGCGGGCAGATCGTCAAGGCCTCGATTACGCTGACCCGGAGTTGACCGACGCCTTCAGAGCGCAAGCTTTCATGATTCCACCGGATTGGATCTATGGAGAATAGCGCTCGTTATACCCTGATTGGTTCTTTCGCACTTGCCTTTCTACTGGCCGCGTTCGGATTCGTTTACTGGATCAAAAACGTCGGCGGTCTTGGGCAGCGCGATGTTTACAATGTCCGCTTCGAACAACCGGTTTCGGGGCTCACTCCAGGGGCGAACGTTCTGTTCAACGGCATCCGCGCCGGCGCTGTGGCGGCCGTCGCGCTCGATCCGGGCAATCCGAAACGGGTCACCGCCACGATCTCCCTCGATCCGGGCACGCCCGTGCGCGTCGACTCGGAGGTGGACGTCACATATCAGGGACTCACTGGCGCAGCCGCGATCGCGCTGAAAGGTGGCTCGTCTGACGCGCCGCGGTTGACGCCGCAAAATGGACAGCCGCCGCTCATCATCGCAGGGCCCGACGTCGGGCGCAGCCTGACCGAGTCGGCGCAGCAAACGCTGCGCCATATCGATGGCATCCTCGACCAGAATGCGAAACCGCTAAACACGGCGATTACGGGCATCGCGGCCTTCGCTGAAATGCTTGGTCGCAATTCGCAACGCGTTGAGGGGCTCATCGGTGGATTGGAGAATCTGACCGGCACCGGCACGCCGAAAGCGGGTCCGGCGATTTACGACCTCGCTTCCGCGACCATCTTTCCGCAAATCGACAAGCCCATCAAGGTGCAGCTGATCGTACCCGACCCCAACGCAATTATTTTGTTCGACTCACAGAAGATCCTGCTCCGCAACGGCGAGGGTACGTATACGAATATCAACAATGCGCAATGGGCCGATAACCTGCCGAAGCTGGTACAGGCCAGGATCGTGCAGAGCTTCGAGAATGCACGTCAGCTCAGCGCCGTGAGCCGGCCGCTCGATCAGCTCAACGCACAATATCGACTGGAGCTTACGATCCGCAGTTTCCAGCTTACTTTGGAGCCTTCGCCGAAAGCTGTGGTTGACGTTACGGCGCGGCTCGTAAGCGACAAGGGCGCAATCGCCGGCGCGCGCTTATTCACGGCCAGCATCGCGGCCAAAAGTGCCGAGGCTTCGGACGCGGTCGCGGCGCTCAATGAAGCCTTTTCGAAGGTGGCCGGAGAGATCGTGGCCTGGACGGCCGGCACAATTTAGCGGTCGTCGCGCGCGGATGGGCGCTTGACAGGCCGCCAAATCGTACGTGCCTCCGGGCCGTCCCTTTAGCGCCAGCGCAGTTTTAGCGACGACAGTCCCGCTACAACGTTCAATGCAACCGAACCCTGGAGCGACAGCGGCTGAAGCGCGATGGTGCGGTTGGAACCACCGACGAGGACGTTTGCACCCGCGCCAAGGCCAATGCCGACATCACCAGAAACGCCGACATATTCGCCTGCGAGCGCCCCGGCTGGCACGCCAGTTGTCGGTGCAAACACAGCCCAGCCCAGCACGCTTCCGGCGCTGATGCCTATGCTCAGACCAATCGTGTTGATGGCGCCATCATAGGATTGCGGTGGCACTTGGGGCAGAGAACCGGGGGCTTGATTGTAAACGCATTGCATCGGCTGATGACCGACAATGATGAAACCGATGTTCGGATCGACTTTGCAAGAGAGCGTACCTACCTGTGTCCAGTTCTGCGCCCCTGCCGGCGAAGAAAGCATCGCCGTCAAAGTGAGTGTTGCGATAAGCAAACAATTTCGGAGCATAGTCATCGCCCTTTCCCTGGTGAAATTTGTTCATGTGACCGTTTGTCCGGACAACGTCAGCCAATGATTTTGGACATTGCTTCCATTGCTTTTTCGTCCGGATTAGCCAAACAGCGTTCGATGAATTCATCACTCTGCTTGTGTAGAATATCGATGTTAAACTTCGTATTTCCTGACTTGCCGAGCAAAAATCCGCGCAGGAAGGCGATCGCGACGTCGCGGCTGGGGCCGCTCTCACGCATGACATCCTTGCACGCATATTGTTCGATCGCGCGGTCCTTGCTCGTCTGTGCCGAAGACGGCTTTGCGGGCAGCCCCGCGTGAAGAACAGTGGCAGCGAGAATGGCGGCCTTAAGCCCGATTTTCATATAGGATCCCTCAATTACAGCTGCTCCGACGCAAAAGACCAATGCATCGCGTGCCATTGCTCTGGAATGTAACAGCGCCGAGCGTCGCGGGATCAGTGCCCTGCGTTATCGAAAAAAAATCGCCTCCAAAACTCGGGTTTGAGCGAGAGCTGGGCGGTGGATCGTTGAGGCGGCTGTTGGGTTGCGACGCACAATAGGTACCATCGATCGCCGGGTTGCATGGCTGTGCAATCACTGGCGTACAAAGCGCAACAACAAAGATTGTCACGATAGCAATTCGCGACACGACCCCCCCCTGCTGCGAATGACTCCAAACCTCACGCGAGGTCATTCCCAGTCAAATCAGCTTAGTGCAAAGCCGGCACTAGCGAAAGGCTGTGACCGCATGGTCGGCCTGTAAGGTACTGGACGATCAATTTGAATAGACCCGATTTGGGCCTATCAAAATATCTCGAAAATGCGCCGTGAAGCGCTGCCTACAAAAGTACCAGGCATAAAACGCTAGATGTCAGCCGGGACCCGCGCCCTAATTTCCGGCGCGGTGATTTGGCCGGGTTTGTGTGTCATGTTAGCGAAATCAGAATCTGTCGCGGTGGCGCGGCTTTCGGAAGCGTGGCGTAGATGCTTCGCAAATTTGAAACCGATTGCAGCCGGTTGGGTGGTTTGCAGGCCGGGCTTCTGTTGGTCATAAGCTTTCTGGTGACCGGCGTGGTCAGCGGCTGCGCAAATCTCGAACGCCTTCCGGCGGTGTCTTATGCGCAAGCGAAGCAAACCGATATTCTTAATATTCCGGATGCTCGCTTTTATGTCAGCGAACAGAAGCAAATCCTCGACCTCGCGATAAAGGCAAATCAACGGCGCAATCTGGCGCGCGGTGTTTCGGCGACGCGACACTTTCTTGCGATTTCCGGCGGAGGCGATGACGGCGCTTTTGGCGCCGGGCTGCTGGTTGGGTGGAGCGACCGGGGAGACAGGCCGATATTCGATGTGGTCACAGGCGTAAGCACGGGGTCGTTGTCTGCGCCTTTCGTTTTTCTAGGTGAAAAATATGATGGGCAGTTGAAAGAGATCTACACAGAAACCACCGCAAACGACATTTTTGTGCGCCGGCCAACAGTATTGGCTGCAATCGCAAGTGATGCGGTATCAGACAGTGCGCCGCTGCGCAGCATGATTGCCCGCTACCTCGACCGTGCGATGATTCAAAGAATTGCAGAAGAATATGGCAAGGGGCGCCTTTTGTTCATTCTAACGACCAATCTCGATCAGAGCCGCCCTGTAATCTGGAACATCGGAGCGATTGCTGCGAGCAACAATCCGAGGGCGCAGGACCTCATCATCGACGTGCTACTGGCGTCAGCCTCGATCCCTGCCGTTTTCCCGCCGGTAATGCTAGATGTCATAGTCGACGGAGCGAAGCTTCAGGAGATGCATGTCGATGGCGGCACAATCGCGCAGGTCTTTCTTTATCCACCCTCATTCTCGCTCAAATCGGCCGCGGCACGCGCCGGGATTGATCCGAAAAAACTGCGGGCAGAACGAAAACGTGTCGCCTACGTAATCCGCAATGGCCGATTTACCCGTCCGGAGGAAAGCGTCAAATTGCAGACCTTCGCGATCGCCAGAGAAGCGCTATCGACGATGATTGCTTCAAGCGGCGTGAACGACACCTATCGAATGTATCTGCTCGCCAAACGGGACGGGGTCGATTTTAATCTTGCATCCATTGGCGATGATTTCGACGTACCGTATAAAGGCCCGTTTGATAAAGAATATATGCAGACGCTTTTTGGCTACGGATATCAAAAAGGCCGTGCTGGATATCCGTGGCAGAAGGCTCCGCCAGGTTACGTCAACTAGGCCAGGGGCGGCCTTGGAAACTCGTACCGCCAGGTGCTACGCTAGTAAGTGCGCATTGTAATAATTTGGGAGACGAGCAATGTCGGGTATTTTTCGATCAATGAAGTATGGCGTGGTGGCTCTGATGGCTGCAGTCATGCTGCTTGCGGTGGCTTCGCCGTCTAAGGCGGAGACTGGATCAGTCCGAGTCACGGTCACCAGGGCAGGATTCATTATCGGCGTTGGTGGTGGTAGCGGTACACTGCGTGTTGGTAACAGAACCTATCCGCTGAGCGTGGGTGGGATCAGTGTAGGGACGCTGGGGGTCAGCAGTGCAGACTTGGTGGGCCGTGCTTATCATCTGCGAAGACCTGAGGACATTGCCGGGACTTATACGGCAGTGGGCGCCGGACTAGCGATCGCGGGCGGTGCCAGGGTCGCGCGCCTCCGGAATTCAAATGGCGTTGTACTCGAACTGCGCGGACGGCAAGTGGGCTTTGAGGTCGCTGTCGACCTCAGCGGAATGAACGTGTCGATGCGTTAGCTTCGCGCGCCTGTTTCTTGAGTAGACGGACTCTGAAGACGAAACCCCGGGCGTTATCCCGGGGTTTGAGCAACTGCTAACAGCGCACAAGCGGCCGGGGTTTAATGTGCGGCTTCTGCTCGAGCCGATCTCCAGTCAGGCTGACATCATTTGTCGTCGGGCGAGTTTTCCTCCCAAGTTGCGGCGGGATTCAAAAAAAGGGCCGCGCGTCCTGATGAACGGCGGCCCAATGGTTCAAGCCTGCCGGCGCGGGGAAGGGGGATCAGGCCGGCAGTCGCGGGTTTAACCTGCGTGTGGCCGTAAAGTTCCAATCGCGCGGACCCCGGCGCGATCCTCCGGGTGGCATCGGGCACAGGTGGTTCGCATGCGAAGAGGAATAAGGAACTTGGCCGGGAGGGCTCTGATATTGAGCGGCGCCACAATTGCTGCTGGGCCGAGCAGGGCGATGGTCAATAGCGGCCGGACCACAAGCCAGATCCATGGACCCACGCAGGTCGACATTGATAGGGCTTTTTTGTGGCCGCTAATGGACCGGCGTGGCGATTGCCCGCGAAAAAAATCGCGAATTTGGTGACGCCCGTCACAGTAGGGCAGTCCACCTTACCCTAGCTTGGCATCAACAATCGCATTGCCTTTGGAGTGGAGGCAAAAAATGCAAAAAGTATCAGCAATGCTGGCGTACGTGGTGAACGAAGGCCGACTGTGCGCGCTGAAGCCGTCCGAATGGTCGATCCTGCTCGTCGGCGTGGCGCTCTGCGGCTTCGCGACGCTGCTTTTTTTGACTGCTCGTTTATAGCCTCCGCGCTATTCCAGTTCGTCCAGCAGCCCCAGGGCCAGCCGCTTGCGTTCGCCAGCGCACATTGTCCATTCCACGACTCCGCGGCAGCAAAGGGCATCAAACAGATCGAAGACGATCGCACAAAATTAGAAATTGCTCGTTGGCCCGTCGATGCCGAGCGATTTAGCGGCGGTTATGACGCCACGCGAAGCTGTGCTAGATAGCGCTCGACTTCCTGCCGTAACAGGTGTGATTGATCCGCCAGCTCGGCCGCTGCGGTCAGCACAGTCGAGGCAACCTGACCGGTTTTCACAGCGCTATTCGAAACCTCGGTGATATGTTCGGAGACGTCTCGTGTGCCTTTTGCGGCAGCGCCGGCGTTTCGCGCGATTTCCTGGGTGACTGAATCCTGCTGGCGCATCGCCACCGCGACATCATGGGCAACATCGCTCAGTTGCTGGATCGTTGCTGCGATCTTCTTAATGGCTTGAACGGATCGGGCCGTAGTTTGTTCTATCGACACGATATGCCGAGTAATTTCCCCTGTGGCCTTGCCTGTTTGGGTGGCAAGGCCTTTAACCTCTTGTGCGACGACAGCAAAACCGCGGCCGGCCTCGCCGGCACGGGCGGCTTCGATGGTCGCGTTGAGGGCAAGCAAATTCGTTTGCGCGGCGATGCTGCTAATAAGATCGCTGACCTCGCCGATTTCATCGACCGATGCCGACAGGCTCTCGACGGCGTCGGTAATGGCCTTGGCCTCGTCGGTTGCTTGACTTGCGATCGTTGCTGAATTTGCGACACGCGTCGCTATGTGCTCGATGGATTGAGCAATTTCTTCAGCGGCCGTCGCCACGATGCCGACATTAGCAGTCGCTTGCTCGGACGACGCTGCGGTCGCTAGCGCCTGCTCCTGATTGCGGCTGGCGCTATTCGCCATGTCCCGCGCAGAACCATCCATCGCCGCCGCCGCACGATCGAGCGTTTTCACGATGTTGGATACTGCCTGCTCGAACTCCTGCGTGGCGCCTTCGACAAGCTGGCGGCGGGATTCCAACGTACGGGTCTGCTCGCCCTCCTTGCGGCGCGCCGTCGCCGCTTCGGCGGTCGCCTGCCGGAAAAATAGTAGTGCCCGCCCCATATCTGCAATTTCGTCGCCACGATTGTCCTGAATATCGACGTTCAAGTCGCCATCGGCGATCCGACGCATCGCGTCGCTGAGGAAACCCAAGCGCCGCGCGACGTTGCGCCCGACATAAAGCCACGCCACCAAAGCCGCGCCAATGACCGCCGCGATCGAAAGTACGGTTAGAATAAATTGTCCGGAGCGGATTTGGCTGCTCGCGTAATTGGAAATCTCTTGCGCGATGCGTCCTTGCTCCTCGACGAGATTGTCGACCGCGCTCTTGAGCTTGGAAGCCTCGGACTGCGCAGCATTGAATGCTAATTGCGCTTCGTGCTGTTGATTGAGTTCATAGGCGCGCGCGGCAATAACTCCATCATCTGCTCCGATAGCGCCGAGTTGCTTGTAGAGGCCGACGAGCTTGCTCTGCTGGGCACGATCGCTGATTGCATTTAGGTTCTTGTAAATTTTTCGTTGGGCAGCCTCGATAAGATCGCGCAACGGCTCGAGCCGGCTGGCATCGCTGACGAGAGACGCTTCCGTCAGGAGGCCGGCGAGAAGGTTCGACTCGGATTCCGTTTCCAAAAGTCGGCGTAGGTTTTCGAGCCTCGTTTCGACTGCGGCAGCCCCTTCCTGTTTGGCGTTCATCATGAGGTCAAAATTGGCGTCATCAATCGCCGGAGCGAGTCCAATAAGTAACGCCTCGTGAGCCGCTCGCACTGACGATGCGAGATAGGACCGCTCATTCGACATGACGATTCGGTTCGATATCGCCTCATTGAGAGTGTGTAGTCTGTCCGACAGGGCTTTTCGGCTAAGGTCGATATCTTCGGCTTTGCCGATGCCAAGCGTCTTCAGATGGGCTATTCCGTTTTCCAGACTTTTTTCTTGTTGACCGATGTTGTCCATGATTTCGCCGCGAGCTTTATCGGTCCCTGCAGCCATCAGGCGCGGGCCGGAAGAAACCAGGCTGCTTGCTTGTTCGGCGAGGCGCAGCGACACGGCCGTTGTCGGCAGGCTGCGTGACACTATTTCTTTGGTTGTCAGACCAATGACCGTGAACTCATAGAAGGCAATTGACGAGCCGATGATCGTCAAAGCAGCGGCAAAACCAAAGGCGAGATAGAGCCGGCTCCGGATGGTCGAAAGCCAGCCCAGGCTTTGCGTGCCTTTTGCGTCGCGCACGGGTGAAGATTCAGTCCATCCCGTAATCATATTTCGAATATCCGCTGTCATTACCTTGCAACGGTCTTTACGAGTTTCGTGACTGGCCTGAATGTGCCATCGCTCTGAAGCACCGTGAAATAAACCTGATTTGATCCCTGATTTTGAGTCGCACTGAAACTGAGCTTCACTCCGCCGAGATCAAACGGGGCGCTCTCAATCGCATCGAGAAAAGCTTCGCGGGTGGGCTCGCCCGGAATTCGCTTCAATGCTTCGACTACGAGCTGGCCGACCAGATAACCCTCAAGCGACACAAACCCGAGCTTCGACTTCGGATTAACTGCGATCAGTGCAGCCTGATACGACGTCACGACCTGTAGCGACTTATCTCCGGGAAAGGGCACGACCTGGCTGACGATCACGCCGGCGCCTTGATTGCCGAGCTCCTGCGCGAGCGAGTCCGATCCGACAAATGAAATAGCGACGAATGCAGCGTCGACCTTGAGTTGACGCGCCAGCTTGATGAATTCTGCGATCGGCTTGTATGGGCCGACTGTCACAACGGCCTGGGGTTCGCCTTTCATGATTTCGAGCAAGGCAGATTTGATCGCGGTTGTATTGCGCTTGAACGTTCCCTCGGCGACCAGCGACATGTTGCGCTTGCTCATCGCTTTCTTGACTCCGGCCAGACCGGCAAGGCCAAAAGCATCGTCCTGGTAGAGGATCGCGATCCTTGTGATGCCGAGGTCGATCGTCAGATGTTCGATCCAGGCCTCGGTCTCCTGGAAATACGAGCTGCGAATGTTGACGATGTAACGATTGAACGGATTGCGAAGAAATTCTGCGCCAGTGAACGGACCAATGAATGGCACCTTGGCTGCCGTTGCGATGGGCTGGCCCGCTTTCGAGGTCGGCGTACCAACCGCGCCGACAAGCGCAAAGACTTTGTCTTCCTTGATTGCCTTGTTGGTCGCTTCGATCGTTTTTTCAGGTTCGTAACTGTCATCGATCGACTTAAGCTCGAGCTTGCGTCCGCTAATGCCGCCGGCACGATTGGCTTCTTCGAACGCCGCCAGAATTCCTTCTCGCATGCCCTGACCGAGCGCCTGTGCCGGCCCGTTAAGCGCCGCGACCTGCCCGAACAGGATTTTGTCTTTGAATACGCCGTCCTCCGCATGGAGCGGCGTGTTTGAAAGGCTTAAAAAGGCCGCCCCGAAAATGCAGAGCCAGCTGAAATTGGTCCGCACGGGCTTGGTTCCCCACCAGCAATGCGAGTGGCCGGGATCGTGCGCGAGCATGGTTGACGAACTGTTAAAGTCCCCAGGGCGGGGGCTTCGTCATGGCCGGAAAGCCGATAAACAGCACATAAAATTTCGCAGGCTGGATAGCGTAGGCACCGCGTGGCCGTTTGAGCCGGGCCTGATCAAAGCCAGGCTCGACCTTTGGCAGCAGGGTCGGGGGCAGGGGCTAGACGCCCATGCGGGGCTATTGACGTAGTACCTGCGGGCGCCGCGTTTGCGCCATCCGGTCTATCGGGGTGGAATCTGGATCAGGTCGTCAAGTTGCGCCTTGGTCATTTCAGTGGCCGTAAATTTCAAGGCGACTGCGTCCTTCACGATTGTATCCAGGCCGACGATTTTATCCGGCTCGACCGCTGCGCGCGGGAAAAAGTCGTCACGCGTGCGCTTGGCTTTAGCCTCGCTGATCTTGAGCCAATCCGCATAGACCTTCAAAGCGTTCGGATCGGTGTACATGTAATTGACCGTCTCGCGATAGGCCTTCATGTAGCGGTCAACCACATCCTTGTGAGCCTTGAGAAAATTGGCGTTGGCGATGTTGAGCCGCACCGTCTGACCTTTGAAAGCCTCGGCGTCGTTGCCGGTCGCAATGATGCGGATCTGTTTCTGGTCGAGCTGATCGAGTCCAAACGGCGGCGCGGCCCAACCGACATCGATCTGTCCGGACATCACTGCAGTCAGGTTGGCAGGCGGACCACCCATCGCGGTCGGCTTGGCCTTGAGCTGGTACTGCTTCATGAAGGCAGTGACGATGCCGTGGGTTGAGGAACCATTGGTCGAGTAGGCGAGGATCTTGTCATCGGTATCCTTCAGCGACTTGATCGGCGAATCCGCCCTGACGTACCAATACAGATCGTTGGCGCCCGTCGTCTCCGCCCCGATCACGCGCACCGGCGCGCCTTTGGAATAGGCGCTGAGCACGCCCATCACGCCGGCGGCGATACCAAGATCGACGCTGCCGGAGATCACTGCCTGCTGGGTTTCGCCCGCGCCATTGGTGTAGACAATCTCCAGCTCCAGGCCGTGCTTTTTGAAGATGCCGGCGAGCTGGCCGACCTCCGAAACCGATGTGTCCCAGTTGCCGCGCTGGCCGATCGCAAGTTTCAGCTTGTCTTGCGCTGGCGCGGCGGTCGCGGTCGCGAAAAGCGTCAATGCGGCAAGTGCGCGGGCGAGCGTAGCTTTCCTCATCGCGTCCTCCTCCTTGAGTTTCTTTCTGTTATTTAGCGGCTTGTGGTTGTTTGGTGATGCGCTCGAGCGGGGCTTCGCTGCCGCCGCCAAGGCTCCTCCAGTTCGTGGTTTTTGGCACGACCCCTTCATATGAACTGATGCTCGCGTGCCTGATATGCGGTTCGGTGGTGCCGATCGCCGGTCCGCCCTTACGCATCGTTTGGGCGGCTTCGACCATCAGCCTCCTGAATGAAACGACCGCCACGTCGCTGGCGCCGACCCGTTCCCTGGAACGATCGCCTATCGCGCCCATCGACTCCCACATGGCGATATCCTGGTTCGGGATGCCGCTGATACCGGTGAAGTTGCCCTGCTTCATTGCAGCACGATCTTGAAGATAGAGATTGTCGCGGTTGCGCGTGCCGTCGAAATTTCTATCGATGTCGACTCCCCATTGCAGCATGTTGAACTTACGCCACGCATCGGCGTCGATACCAGGCTTGTCGGGGCCGTTCCAGGCGATGAAGTAAAAGATGGTGTTGTGGTCGTCCTCCGGTGTCAACAAAGTCGCAACATTGTGCACGTTGTTCGGCGGTATCAGCGCGGTGAATGGCGCGATATAGACGGTCGTGCGAATGTAGTCGTGCGTCGCCTCGTTCTTGATCGGTCGCCGGATCGCCGCATAGCGGAATCCGTAGCTGGTCCGCTCGATCTGGAAGCGTGGTGCCTTGTCGGTCGACGGGCGCAACCAGTTCGCTTCCGTCGCCTTGGCGCTGTCGACTTGCGCGGGCACCATGTCGGAGGAATGCAAGCTGGAGGAGTGGGCCGAGTCGATTTGCCCTTCCAGGATCTGCGCCCAATTGCACCGCACCCGCACTTTGGTGGCGCTGACCCGCACGTCAGGGGTTGGCGCAAAGGCCGGAGACTCGAAGTCACGCATCGCGCCGGCCGGTCCCATGTAGGTCCACACGAAGCCGCCGGCCTCGCGTGCCGGATAGGCTTTGTGTTTGACGCGGCCCGGAATAAGGCTGTTGGCCGGTTCGGAAGCCATCTCGACCACATTGCCGTCCACGTCAAATTTCCAGCCGTGATAGAGGCAGCGCAGCCCGCACTCCTCGTTACGAGCAAACACCAGCGACGCGCGCCGGTGTGAGCAATATTCGTCGAGAACGCCAACGCGCCCCTTGCTGTCGCGAAACACCACGAGTTCCTCACCGAGCAGGCGCACCTTCACGGGCGCGCCGTCGGGCTCGGCTACTTCCTCCGACAGGCACGCCGCGATCCAGTGGCGGCGCATGATCTGGCCCATTGGCGCGTCACCTTCGACACGGCAAAGCAGGTCGTTTTCCTCGGGTGTCATCATGGTGGCGTTTCCTTCGGCAGGCGCGGCGTTCGCAAATTCTGCTCGCGCGCTCTTTCTTAGATATCTAAGATAAGATTAGTGACTGCCCGCAATCTTGTCGAGGTGGCCGTCCGTTGAGCAAGCCGAGCGAACGCAAGCTCCGTCTCGGGGTGGTTGGCCTGGGCCGCGCATTTACCGTGATGCTGCCGACCTTTACGGGCGATCCGCGCGTCAAGCTGGTGGCGGCGGCAGATACGCGGGCCGAGGCGCGCCAGCGCTTTGCCGCGGACTTCGGCGCCAATAGTTACGCGACGGTCGAGGAACTGTGCGCCGACCCGGCGGTAGAAGCAGTTTATGTGGCCACGCCGCATCAGTATCACGCCCAGCACGCCGTGCTTGGCGCGCAGCATGGCAAGCATCTCCTGATTGAGAAACCAATCGCTCTCACGCTTGACGAATGCACAACCATTGTCGATGCAGCACGACGCGCTCATGTGCGGGTCGTGGTCGGTCATAGCCATTCATTCAACGCACCGGTTGCGCGCCTGCGCGGGTTGATAGAGTGCGGCGACTTCGGTGCCGTACGCATGATCAACGCGATCGACTACACCGATTATCTTTATCGCCCTCGCCGTCCTGAAGAACTCGACACGGCGCAGGGCGGCGGTGCGGTGTTCAATCAGGCGGCCCACCAGGTCGACATCGTGCGACTCGTCGGCGGCGGGCGGGTGGCAAGCGTGCGGGCAGCGACAGGCGCCTGGGATCCGTCGCGGCCAACCGAGGGTGCCTATGCGGCACTGCTCACCTTTGCGGATGGGACCTTTGCTTCGCTCACCTATAGCGGGTACGGGCATTTCGATTCCGACGAATGGCAGGGCTGGATCGGCGAGATGGGGCAGAAGAAGGCGCCCTATGCCGGCTCGTCCGCGCTGCGCTTTGCGCACGCGCGGGACGAAGCTGCGTTCAAAAACGCCCGCAATTATGGTGGCTCCGACTATCGCCCGCCCTTGGCGCAAGCGCCGGCGCACCAGCATTTCGGTACGCTGCTGGTGAGCTGCGATCGCGCTGATCTGCGCGCGCTGCCGAATGGCGTTATGATTTACCAGAACGGTGCGGCTCGGCTCGATCCGCTGCCGCCGCCTCCGGCGCCGCGCGCTGAGGTTATCGACGAGCTCTATCGTGCGGTCGTTCATGGCAAAGCGCCGCTCCACGACGGCGCCTGGGCGATGGCAACGCTTGAGGTGGTGCTCGCGATCTTGCGGTCCGCGCGCGAAGGCCGCGACGTGGCGCTCAGTCATCAGGTCGCACTGCCGTGACGCGTCCATCGCCGAACACACAGATGATCCTTCGCCATTGGCGTGAAGCAGTGCCGGACGATCGGCTCGCGCATCTCGTGAAGGATTCGACGCGCGCATTGGTCCGCGCCTTGCAGATGCGTCTCGCCGAGCACGGGGTCTCGTTTGGCCATTGGACCTTCCTGCGCATCCTGTGGGAAGGCGACGGGCTGACCCAACGCGGACTGAGCGAGCAGGCCGGGGTCATGGAGCCGACGACTTTTTCGGCGCTCAAGGCGATGGAGCGGCTCGGCTACATCATCCGGCGAAAGCGCGGCGGCGACCGCAAGAAGGTCTACGTCCTGCTCACGCCGAAGGGGCGTCGGCTGCGAAGTAAGCTCGTGCCGCTCGCCGAGGATGTGAACCGTATCGCCGTTAGGGACGCGCGCCCGGCCGACATCGCGACCACCCGCAAGGTGCTGCTCGCCATTATCGAAAATCTGGCGCGGGACGAGCAGACGGCTGACATGCGAATGCCGTCAACCCGCGAACTGGGGCGGCTGAAGGCGGGCGGAAGCAAGGCCGCTAGATAATCAGAGTGGGCCGGCTGACAATAAAAAACCCCGGACATTTCGTCCGGGGTTTTTGATTTCTGCTTGAGAGTTCAAGCCTTGATGTCGGCCGGCAATTTGCCGCCATTAGCGGCGAGCTTCGCCATGACCTGCTTGTGCAACCAGACATTCATGGTTGCGGAGTCATTGGTGTCGCCGGTGTACTTGAGCTCTTTCGCGAGTTCTTTTCGGGCGGTCAGACTGCTGTCGAGGTCGAGAGCCTTCATCAGGTCGACGATGGAGGTTCGCCAGGCAAGCTTTTCGCCCTTTGCCGCGGCCGCCTTATCCACGATAGCTGCAACATCGACCGTTTGTGTCGGCGGTGTGCTTGGCGCCAGTGTGGGCGAAGCTGATGCCTGCGCTGAACCATGACCGAAAATGGCGCCCATAATATTTCCAAAAATACCCATGACATTCCTCCCTGAGATGCTTTTGCCCTACTTCGATACCGTCTTGCTGAAGTGGCCAAGTATATCTTCCGCGCGGGACCGCGATAGGTAAAAATTGCTTGAGCGAGCATGGAACTGAAGGCGCCTCGCCATGTTCTCGTCACTGCGGCGTCATAGCTTTAAAGATTATTTTTCAGTTCAAAGGGAGGCGACACATGGGCCTGATGGATGTCCTCAATGGGATGCAGAATGGACCACGCGGGCAACGTGCTCCGAGCAGCGGCAGTGCCGGCAGCGGAGGTATGTCACCCATTACCATGGCGATCCTCGGTTTGCTCGCATACAAGGCGGTCAAAGGCTTTACGGGCGGTCAACCGTCCGCTGCTCCAGCAAATCCTCGCGTGCCGCCGCCGGGTGGAAACGTGACCAACGCCAGCGTGCCGGCCGGCGGCGGCCTAGGCGATTTGCTCAAAGGCGGGTTGGGCGGCCTGCTCGCGACTGGCGCTGCGGGAGGCATTGTGAGTGGTGGCTTGAACGACCTGCTCAAACAGTTTCAGCAGAGTGGCCACAGCGAGACTGTCAATTCGTGGGTCGGCACTGGATCCAACAAGGAGATATCGCCGAACGATTTGGCCGGTGCTCTTGGGTCCGACAGGATCAACGCGCTCGTCGCGCAGACCGGCATGTCGCGCGATGATTTGCTCCACGGTCTCAGCGAATATCTGCCGAAAGTGGTCGACCAGCTGACGCCTGAAGGACGTTTGCCGACTGAACAGGAAGCTCAGCGCATGCTTTAATGGCATGCGTTAGGCCGTAGGATTGGAGTGATACAGCTGTCGGCCGCTGAGTGATCTCGCTATTGTATTAACGGATAGGAGCGGGCATGGGCATCATCTGGATTATTCTGATCGGCCTTGTGGCGGGAATTATTGCGCGCTTTCTCTCGCCGGGGCCGAACAATCCCTCGGGCTTCATCCTCACTGCAGTTCTCGGTATTGGTGGCGCATTCCTCGCGACCTGGATCGGCCAGGCGATTGGCTGGTATCGGCCAGACCAGGGTGCGGGCTTTATCGGGGCTACCGTCGGCGCACTGCTGGTCCTGTTTATCTGGAACCGGCTCGTCGCCGCGCGGGTCATATCCGATCCCGGGGCTTGACCACATAGTCGAGACGACACTGACGTCCGTCAGTCAGCCGCAACCGGAAAGCCGACCGGCTCGGCCGAAATAAATTGCTGCTGTGCGAGACGGGCAAATCGACCACTGGCATTTACGAGTTCGTCGAACGACCCCGTTTCGACAATCCTTCCGGCGTCGAAGACCAGGATACGAGACGCCTTGCGTACCGTCGACAATCGGTGCGCAATGACGAATGTCGTTCGCCCCTTCATCACCTCGTCGAGCGCGCGCATGACCTTCGTCTCGGTATCGGCGTCGAGAGCGCTCGTCGCTTCGTCCAGAATGAGGATCGGTGGGTTTTTCAAAAGCGCGCGCGCAATCGACAATCGCTGGCGCTCGCCGCCGGACAACGAGCGGCCCCGCTCGCCGACGCTATCCCCGAAACCTGCCGATTTGCGTTCTATGAATTCCAGGGCTTGCGCACGTTCGACCGCATCAAGAATTTCCGCGTCAGTCGCATTGGATTTCCCAACCAGTAGGTTCTCGGTGATCGAACGGTTGAATAACAGGGTCTCCTGGAAAACCACGCCAATGTTCCTGCGCAATGCCGAAAGTTTGAATTTGCGGATATCCATGCCGTCGATTTCTATCTGGCCCGACTGCGGATCGAAGGCGCGGTGAAGCAGCGCGATCGCCGTTGACTTTCCCGCGCCGGTTGCGCCCACCAGCGCAATCGTTTCGCCGGGCATCGCTTTGAAGTTTAAGTCCTCCACGGCCATCTGCTTGCCGTCATATGAGAAAGAAACGTGCTTGAATTCGACGAGCCCGCGCAGCCTTCCGGGATCGACTGCGTCCGGCCGATCGCGAATGGACGGAACGGTGTCCCATACGTTGAAGAATTCGCGCAAACGCGGTGCTTCCGATACCACGCTGTTGATGAAACTGACGCTGTGCTCCAACCGGGCGATGATAAGTCCCGCAAAATTCATGAACGTGACCATTTCACCGACTGTAGCCTTGCCTTCGATGGTCAACAGGGTTCCGACGACGATGATCGCGAGCACGGTCAATGTCGTCGCGGTTCGTGTCAGCACGTTTGCCAGCGCCCACCAGGACAGGACGGGCAACTGCGCGGACAACAAGCGCTCGACGACCGCGCGCAAATCGGCGACTTCGGTTTCAAGGCGGGAGAAGCTTTGCACCAGTGCAATGTTGCCCAGCGTGTCCGAGGCGCGTTCCGCAAGATCGGAGTAATGTTGTTCGACCGAGTCTTGCAAAGTTTCGGTCTTGCGCACGATGAGCGCGGTGAGGACCGCGAAAACGATGCACAGGACAATCAGCAGCAAGGCGAGCCGCCAGTTGATAAACAGCGAAATCGGCAGCAGGACGAGCAGCGAAATAAGCGACGAGAGGTTGTCGCGGAAGAACCCAACCCACAGTCCCCACAGTGCTTCCGTGCCCTGCAGCATCATCTTCATTAATCGGCCGGAATGAGTATTGCCGTGATAGGAAAGGGGGAGCTGCAGAACGTGCTCGAAATAGCTGGTCAAGACGACGTGCCGCTGCCGATGTGCGAGGCGATCCGCATAAAGAGCGATCAACGTTCCGCATGCGATGGTGAAAAGGCCGAAACCGGCCCAGGCGGCGAGCAGCATTGCCAACTTTGACCACTGTGGCACGTCACCGCGCGCCTGCGCCCCGGTCAGCGTGTCGATGATGCGACCGAGCAGCACCGGTTCGGCAAATTGCGCCGTGGCGAGGGCCAGATTGGCCAGCGCCAATATCCACGCCAATGTACTCTCGGAACCGAGCAGGGACAGGACGCGGCCGTACAGGCGAAGAATTTGCATGCATGGACCCCGACGATTGGTTTTCCCAATTGCAAAGGGGAAACCCATTTCATGTGCGCCAACCGCACCGGTGAACCGAAGCAGAACGGCGGTATTGTGTGCCGCGCAAAACTATCACACCAGGGCCTCTTGCGCGTAGCCGTGCAGCACTTGGCCGGGAAAGGGGACGCGGGCGAATTCTCGTCGCGTTTACTTTTTCCCCTTGCATCAAGGGCATTGATCTAAATCAATTCCTCGCGCACGATTGGCCCTAATGGCTTGATGGCGGACTTGGCGGCCCACCAAGAACTTTTGAAACCTTTGATACTGCAACAGCCCTCCAACATTCGGTGACAATCATGTTCCGGCTGATCGCTGTACTTCTCTCTGCATTGTCCGTCACAGCAGCTTCTGCGCAGACCCAGGTCCCATCCAACAGCCATCTGAAGACCATCGCGAGCTCAAAAACGATAAAGCTGGCTTACCGGACGGATGCCAGGCCATTTTCTTTCGTGAATGAGAAAAATGAACCGGTCGGCTTTTCGATCGATATTTGCAAATTGGTTGTAAGCTCCATTGAGCGGCAGCTTGGAGGCGGTAATCTAAAAATTGAGTGGGTTCCCGTAAATGTTCAGACGCGGTTTTCGACGGTAGCAAGTGGCAAGGCCGATATGGAATGCGGGTCAAGCACGGTGACTCTGGGCCGGATGAAGGATGTTGATTTTTCGAGCTTCATCTTTGTCGAAAGTACTGGCATGGTCGTTACGAGGGCCTCCAACATCCGTACCTTTACCGATATGGCGGGCAAAAAAATTGCCGTCGCGGCCGGCACGACCAACGAGCAGGCCATCATTGCGCAGCTGAAGCAGCAAAAAATTGAAGCGATGCTCATCTCTGTAAAAGACGGCAGTGAAGGAATCGGCATGCTGGAAGCCGGCAGTGTCGATGGCTTCGCGAGCGATAAGCTGTTGCTGGTAGGCGCTCACATGAAGAATCCGCAGGCCCTGGTCATGTTGCCTGATGATTTGTCCGTTGAGCCATATGCAATCGTATTGCCTCGCGGCGATTGGGCTTTTCGGCTCGCAGTGAACACGGGGCTTGCACAAATTTTTCGTAGCGGAGAAGTCGTCGCTATCTTCAAAGCGTGGTTCGACCGGATAGGTCTGCAGATGAGCCCCGTCCTGAAGATCATGTACGGCTTGGGATCGCTGTCAGATTGACGGTGACCCATTCCCGAAGCGGCCGAAGGCTGCCGGCCGTCAGCATCGCGGGATTGAGCTGCAATCAGTCGAGACCCGCGCGGCGAAAACCATCCAGATAGTGCCTTCGGTCGGCATCCTGCTGGAATGGCATCTGGTTGGCGACCCAATCCATCGAAATATTGGGCTGCGCGCGGCGTAGTTCCTGCAGCGCGGCCGCTGCCACTTCGGTCTGCCCGGCCATGCCCGCTGCGGCGGTGAGCACCCTGTGGCCGCCGACGAAATCATTGCGCTGACGAATTGCTTCGCGCGCGAGCCGCATCGCCTCGTCGTAGTTGTGCCCAACGAACTGGGAGTAGGCGGCGATCCCGCAATAAATTGCTGAAAATGGATCGCGCGGACTAAGCCGCAGCGCACGGCGCGCGGCCAGGTCGGCCTCTTCCCAGCGCCCGCAATAAGCCAACGCGAGGCCGTAATAACCCTGTGCCAGCGAGAAGTTGGGATTGAGCTGGAGCGCCAGTTCGAATTCGGCAAGTGAATCTTCGAAGCGCCGTGTGAACAAATAAACATTGCCGAGCGCGTAATGCGCCCACGGGTCCTCGCTATCGGCCCTGATTGCCGCCAGCGCTGCACGTTCGGCAACAGGCACCACCGCCGCCATGTCCGTCCAGCCCATGTGAGCGCTGAAGGTCTGGCTGGCGGCAAGCACACCGAGCGCCTGACCGTAGTTGGGATCGATGGCGGTTGCCTTCTCAAGCAAAGCCTGGGCAACGACGTTGTCCTGGCGCGTCACTCGCCAGTAATGCGACAGCGCGCGCATCACCAGATCCCATGCATCCAAACTGTCAGGTGGCTTGCGCTGGGCATGGAAGTTTTCCGCTGCATAAAGTTGCGGCTCAATCGCGGCGACGATGGCCTCGGTGATTTCGTCCTGCACCGCAAATACATCGGCGATGTCACGATCGTAGCGCTCGGCCCAGATGTGGCTGCCGGTTGCGACGTCGTTGAGCTGGGCGGCGATACGCACGCGATCGCCGCTCTTACGAACACTGCCCTCAACCACATAGCCGACGCCGAGTTCTTCGGCGATCTGCTTCATATGGACGGCTTTGCCCTTGTATATGAATGACGAGTTGCGCGCGATCACGAAGAACCAGCGCAGCTTGGACAGTGCGGTGATGATGTCCTCGCTGATGCCGTCGGAAAAATACTCGTGCTCCGGATCGCCGCTCATGTTGACGAAGGGGAGCACGGCGATGGCCGGACGATCGGGCAACGGCAGGGCCGGGCGTGACAGCTCGTGGATCTCGGCTTGTGGTTCGAGACCCATTGGCCGTATATGCACGTCGCCAACGAAGCGCAGGCCCTTGCGCGCGATGGTGCGGATCAGGCTCTGTTTCCCGCCGCTGTCGCCCACCGCCTTGCGGGCAGCGTTAATACGGCTGGTCAAGGTCGAATCGGAAACGACCCGGCCGCCCCAGACCGACGCAATGAGATCGTCCTTGCTGACGACACGGTCGCGGTTCTGCACAAGATAAATCAACAAGTCGAACACCTGCGGCTCGACGGCAACAGGTTCGTCGCCGCGGCGCAGCTCGCGACGGCCGTCGTCAAGCGTATGATCGCCAAAGAGAAATTGCACGTTGGCGCCCCCAACTGCACTGAAAGTCTGATCTCAGGAAATAATCAAGCCCGTCTCAAGAACAAATCAAGCTCCGGGCAAAGCCTTCCGGGTGTGTCGCCGGTACTCACATCTCAATCATGTTGGAAATTGGACAGGAGGCTTTGATGCCCGTTGCAACGCTCACCGCTACAAAACTCCCCAAACAGGAGCTGCCCGCTGCCTCGCCCGATCTCACGGTCATAAAGGCCCGGCAAAAGGCTGCCTGGGCCTCGGGTAACTACGCCGTGGTCGGCACCACCTTGCAGATCGTCGGTGAGGAACTTTGCGAAGCTCTCGATCTGACCTCGGGAAAGAAAGTGCTCGACGTGGCTGCCGGCAACGGAAATGTCAGCCTCGCCGCCGCGCGGCGCTGGTGCGACGTTGTTTCGACGGACTATGTGGCGACCTTGCTGGAGTGCGGCCGGGCCCGCGCTTTGGCTGAAGGCGTGACCATTGAGTTCAAGGAGGCCGATGCCGAGGCGCTGCCGTTTGCCGACGGCGCTTTCGATGTAGTGCTCTCGACCTTCGGCGTGATGTTCACGCCCAACCAGGACAAAGCGGCCTCCGAACTTCTGCGCGTCTGCAAGCCCGGTGGCCAAATCGGTCTTACGAACTGGACCCCGGACGGGTTCATCGGGCAAGTCTTCAAGACGCTTGGCAAATATTTGCCACCCCCGGCCGCCGCAAAATCTCCTCTGCTCTGGGGCACACGCGCGCGCCTCACCGAAATGTTCGAGACAGGCGCGACCTGGATCAAGACCGAACCGCGCTACTTCAACTTTCGCTATCGCTCGGCCGAACGCTTCGTAGATGTGTTCAAAACTTACTACGGCCCGATGCTCAAGGCCTTCTCGGCTCTCGAAGTGCGCGAGCAGACCCGTCTTGAGAAAGACCTGTACGACCTCGTCGCGCGCATGAACAAGGCCACCGGCGGAACGATGGTTGTGCCGAGCGAATATCTGGAAGTTGTCATTGTGAAGCGGTGACGCGCCTGAACGTTGCGTCTCGAGACGAAGCGCCAGGATATTTGCAGAAGGTTTTCGAGAAGGAAAGACCAGATGGACGCCGTGACGTATGGGGCCACACGTGCCCCCGCCAATGCTGTTGTTGAACGCGTAAAGGCCAGACCGCGTAAGCGCCTCTTCGCTCGCTTCATGGAGGCGCTGAAGGAAACACGCCATCACCAGGCTCGCCGAGTGATTGAGCACCACGCGCCGCTGATGCCGTCCAATGACTCGTACCGAAGTAGCAACCGTCATCGGTCTGATGACCGCATATGATTGAGCGCTACGCACGGAGGTAGCAATGAAGGAAGTCGTTTGGAGCAATCCCTGGTTCTTCGCCGCGGGTTTGTCCGCGAGCGAGCCGCCTGTCCGTTGCCCGATCACGGGTTATCCGTGTGAAGGCGACCTTTCTCATCTTTGCCAAGACTACGGCTGTGCCCGCAAGGGCGGCTTGTCGCCATGCTCCGATGAAAATGTGTGAACTCGCTAACGGCCGCTCCAGCTTGCAAGATGCCGGGTCGTTGCAAGCGCCAATAGTCGCGATAGCCCCTGCGCGATCTCGCGCTGCTCGGCGTCCCGCGCCATACGTTCGTAATCTGACGCTGCCTTGAGCATCTGATCGCGAGCGATGTGAACGCGGAATCGCTCCGCCATCGAACGGCATTCTCGAGCCCGCGTCCGGCACCTTCGGCTCTCTGGGACGGCGATTGTTAGAGACATATAGGCTTCCGCTTGACGGGTGGTCGCCTGAGAAACCTTGCACCAGGGAATCTGTTCCGCGATTGCGGCAAAAATTGCGGTCCAAGTGGTAAAATAGGGCCGCTCGCACAAGGTACCTTGGGAAAAGCTGGTGCCGCCATTTGTGGATTTCTGCGAACTTTTGACTTGGCGCAAAGCAGCGCCACTCATATCGATCAGTGTGCTCGCAGTGGGGAGGGCAGCATGTTTGCATCAATCCCGTTGGACGTTTGGGTCGCGGCCATACTTGCTGCTGTAGTCGGACTGGTGGCGATTTTCGGGCCGTCAGCAGGGATCTTCACCCTGATTTATATTTCCTTGTGCGCATATATCGTCGTTGAGATCATCAGCGACGAAGTCGCATGACGGCCGCATGCAGGCGGCACCTTGCCGCGCGGATGTTCGGACGAAATGCCTTTTTTAGGTTTTGAGCACCCGCCGGCGCTCCTCATATTCCGACTGGGTCAATTCCCCGCGCGCGAATCGCTCGTCGAGAATATCCACTGCGTTGGTGTAGTGGCCACCACGGCCGCCCATTCCGCGCATCATGAACCACATCATGCCCATGCATAGAGCCATGAAAAAAAGCATCATCAGCGGTCCAAACACCCACGGCATTGGCCAAAAATCGTTCCACCACCACATGGTCGCCTCCTATAATCAGTATTGCATTCTCGCTTTTGATGACGGTCGTGCCTTGAGGTAGATCAATGGCATGCACATCGCGCTGTCTATTCTGCATTCAGGGGGCTCCACTTCCGATGGGGAGCTGCAAATGGCTGAGATCAAAAGTGGGGGCATGGCCTACATCTGCCCAATGCACGCCAGTGTCCGCCAATCATCACCGGGCAAATGCCCCAAGTGCGGCATGGCATTGGTGCCGGAAAATACCCGCTTCGCTCTGCTTCGGCACATGACCGGCAGTTGGCCTCACATTGCGATCATGGTGCTGATTATGATTGTTGTGATGGCGGCGGTGATGATGATGTTAACGCGCTTGTCGGCGGCGTAGCTTCCGGCGAGGACCGAGGTCAGGGCTTTGGCAGCGATAGCTCGGCGCCGGCCTTCAGTCCCCAACTGTCGAGATGCGCGGTGGACTTGCCATCGGGTGAGATCCAATGGCTGTGGGTGCGGGTGCCACCATGGCTCACGATACCGACCAGGTCGCGCGACGCGTAGATGCCTGAGACTATGCCTGCAATGGAGTTACCCTTGATCTCCATGGTCACGGCGATCGGCTGGCCCATCCCGTGCGGGCCGTTGGTCGGCTCGGCATTCACGTGCATGACGTAGGACGCTAACGTACCGCGGACTTGAAACGGGAAGGGGCCTTCCTGGTTGATGCCGTGCGCGCCCGCTGCCTGTGCGATGAAGTCTTCGATTCCGTCGGGCGCAATATCCTGCTCCACTTTTAGCGTCTGCCAGCCGGCGACGGTCGAGGTCGCGAGCAGTGCGGCGGGTTCGGCCTCGGCAGCCGGGTGTGGTGCTTCCTTGCCGTAGCTGACGATCAGCTTGCCGTCGTGAATGGTGATTTCGCCGCGGGCGTCCGCCACCGTGCCAACCCCGATCGTCGGGTGTTTTGCCATCACTGCACCGAGCGACACCTTGGGGCTGAAATCGCCTTCAAGGATCAGCATACGAAACGCGCCGAAGGCCTCAATGTCGTAGGGCTGTCGCAGCGTGTGCAGGCCGGTACCGCCCGCCGGCGGCGTCTGTGCCGCCGCCGGAGAGATCATGAAAAGCAGGGCGACCGGAATTAGCCGTGTCCGCATGAGACGATCTCGCGTGCCCGCGTTACGGCTGTTGCGTGCCGCACCGTCCAATCTTGAGGTCCTTGCAAGGGTCTTTGACCGCGCTGATGGTCCCGAGAATTTTGGTGCCGAGCTTGCCGTCCGGCTTGCGGATCACTTCCATCGCATGTTCGTCGTTCACGATGTCGCGCGTCTCGGGGTCTATGCTGATCTTGCCGCGCGGTCCTGACGCCTTCCACTGCTTGATTTCGTTGACGAACGTATCGGCGTCGAACTTGCCGTCGAGTTTCTTGATGGTGTGGAAAACGGCGTCGATCGCATCCCACGCGTTGGCCGACTCGAAATCGGGATAATTGTCGGGGCCGTAGGCTTCATGCCACGCTTTGACGAACGCCTTGTTGGCAGGATTGTCGAGGTCGTTGCTGTAGGAGCTCATCACGATCGTCCCGATTGCGGCATCGCCCATTGTCTGAAGCTTGCTGTCGGGAACGACGTCCTTCGGTCCGATGAGCTTGATTCCGGCCTGCCGCAAACCGAGTTGGCCGTAGGTTTTGACCACCGCCGAGGCATGCGAGCCCGACGGAATGAACACGAAGAGACAGTCCGGCTTCTCGTCTTTCACGCGCTGGAAGAACGGCGTCATGTCAGGGACCTGCGCGGGATTACCCATCGGGATGGCGTCGATCACCTTGCCGCCGGCCTTCTCGAAGCTGGTCTTGAAAGCTTCCGTCGAATCCTTGCCGGGCGGGAAATCGGTATAGGCGGTCGCCGCCGTTTTACATTTGAGCTTGTTTTCCGCGTAAGTGCCCATGGCGTAGCCGTCGTGCCACATGCTGAACGAGAAGCGGACGATGTAGGGCGACAGCTGTGTGATCCAGGCGGTGCCGGCATTGGCGATGATGAACGGCACCTTGGCTTGCGTGATGACCGGCGCCATTGCGATCGCCGATGGCGAGTACACGACGCCAAGAATGAGATTGACCTTGTCGCGGGTGATCAGCTCGGTTGCTGCGGTCTTGGCGTTTGCACCGGATGGTGGCCCTTCGTCGCGCTTGATGAGTTCGACTTTGTGCGGCGCGATGTCCTTGGCGTGAAGCTTCATGTACAGGTCGAAGGCCTTGTCCTGCACATCGCCAAGATCGGCGTTGGTGCCCGAATAGGGAATCAGAATTCCGATCTTGATGGTCTCGGCCCGCGCCGGGGCGGCGAGAGCCAAGCCAAGCACCAAACAGCCCAGCCACTTCACGGTTTGCATCGCATCCCCCCTTAGCGTCTGTAATATGGACGTTGTCCTGTGTCCTTAAGCCCGCCTGAACTATACAGGCGGGGGTCGTGAGCGGCTAGCGCGACGCGATTGCGGAGAAATAATTCAATAGTTGACGACGAGCCCGAGCTTCTTGATCACCGCCAGCCATTTGCCCTCTTCGCGCTGGATATTCTGCGCGTATTCCGCCGGTGTACTCGCGAGTGGATCGCCCCCGGCATCGAGCAGGCGCTTCTTCATGTCTTCCGAGGTCACTATTTTGCGCAGCTCCCTGTTCAACCGCTCGATGATCGGCTGGGGGGTGCCGGCCGGCGCGACCAAACCGTAATACTGGACAATCTCGAGGCCCGGCAGGCCGGCCTCGGCAATGGTTGGAACATCGGGTATCGCGGCCATGCGCCCCGGTGAGCCGACAGCAATGGCGCGAAGCTTGCCGGCCTGGATATTGCCGATTGCCGGCGGCAGCGTGTTGAAGGCGAGCATGACATGGCCGCCGACGAGATCATTGGTAAGTGGCCCCGTCCCTTTATAGGTCACGATCGTAATGTTGGTCCCCGTCATTGCCTTGAATTGCTCGGCGCCGAAATAATTCAGCGTGGGCGCCGGTGGCGTACCGACCGTGAGCTTGTCGCCGTCTTTCTTCGCAAGCGCTATCACCTCAGCCAGTGACTTTGCAGGCACCGACGGGTTGGACATGATGACGATCGGAACAGATGCAATCAGACCAACCGGCGCGAAATCCTTTGCCATGTCGTAGCCGGGATTTGCCGGAAGGCCCGCGCCGGTGACCAGCAAAAGCAGTGTGTAGCCGTCCGCCTGTGCCCTCGCGACGTCGCGCGTGCCGATCACGGAGCCAGCACCAGGGCGATTGACGACGATGACCTGCTCGCCGAGTGCGTCGGCGAGTTTCTGCGCAATCACGCGGCCGACGGTATCGACGCCACCACCGGCGGGAAATGCCACCACCAACGAGATGACGCGCGAGGGGTAGTCCTCCGCTCCTGCGACGCGCCAAGGCGGCGCTGCAAGCGTTACCGCCAATGCAAGAATGAAAGCCGCTCGCTTGAGCTGAGCAGCAAACAGAGTCTTGGTCATGGTCCCGGCTCCCTGTTGTTTTGCGCAGACGTTGGGTTCCAGATTCACCATTATAGCGAAAACAAGCCAGACACTTTCCCGCTTTTAGCGGAACGGACTGAGAACGGATGCGGCCCAGAACGATGCAAGATTGGCCGTGAACGACTACACTAGGATTCTGTTCGTTGTGTAGGAGTTGCTCATGGCCCCGCGCGCATATTGGAAGGGCTTTCTACGCCTTTCGCTCGTGTCTTGCCCCATTCAGCTTTTTCCCGCCACAAGTGAGCGCGAGAAGGTCAGTTTCAATCAGATCAATAAGGAAACGGGCAACCGTATCCGTTATCGCAAGATCGATGAGGATACCGGAGACGAGGTGGAATCAGAAAACATTGTCAAAGGCTATCAGATTGCCAAGGGCCAATACGTCGAGGTTGACGATGACGAGCTTGAATCGATCGCGCTTGAAAGCACCAAGACGATCGAGATCGATGAGTTTGTTCCAAAGTCTGAAATCGACGACCTCTACAATATCCGCCCGTACTACATCGCTCCCGATGGCAAAGTGGGTCAGGATGCATTCGTCGTCATCCGCGATATCATCGATAAGATGAATATGGTTGCGCTCGGCCGTGTCGTGCTGACAAGCCGGGAGCACATCATCGCGATGCAACCGCGCGGTAAAGGCATCATGGGAACGCTGTTGCGATATCCCTACGAGGTTCGGGATGAAAAAGAATATTTCGATGACATCCCGAATTTGAAGGTCGGCAAGGACATGATGGATTTGGCAAAGCACATTGTCGAAACAAAATCCGGACACTTCGATCCGGAAAAGTTTGAAGACCACTACGAAGCCGCACTCAAGGAGCTGATCGAGAAGAAATCCAAAGGCATCAAGATCGAGGCTCCGAGGGAGCGCGCGCCTGCAAAGGTCATCAATCTCATGGATGCATTGCGTCGGAGCGTGAAGGAAGAACGGCAACCGGGCCGCAAGCAACAGACGAAACGCGCCAAACGGATCGAAGGCCAAAAAGAGATGCTGTTCTCAATCTCCGGAAAAAAGGCCGCAAAAGAAGAGGCCAGGAAACCAACACCGGCAGCCCGGCGACGCAAGGCAGGCTGAAATCTTTTTTCAGTCAGGCTTCCGATCAGGACTCGTTGCCAGACGCGCGCGCACAAGATTTAAATGACTTCGCAGCGTATACAACATGCTTGCGTATATAGTTGGCAACCTTAGCTGGTTTGCACGCTGATCGAGCTGGTCAAGTCTGGCCCTTATTGCATCGGGATCATTCTCCGGTCCTTTGGACTCCATCCCGCTCTCGATTGACCGCATTTCATCGTACAGCCGCCGTATCCTGGATTGCATAATCCAGTCGTACATCTGCGGAAGAAGCTTGAACAACGGGTATAGCAGGGCCGCCAATGGAACGAGAACGACAAGCATCCGTTCGACCATCGCAGCCATCCAGAATGGGAGTTGTTCTTGAAGGAAGGGTCGCCCGTTTTTGTAAAAACGTTGTGCTTCGTCGCTCAGTGGAAGATCGATCGATTCGGCCGCAGGAAATTGTCCGGCCTTCTGGAAGATCCCCGGCTGGGAATGGATCTGCACGGCAGCGTTGAGCAATAGATGCTGGATAGCTGGATGCAGGTCGGCGCGCACGGCAAGACTAGCCTTGGGCGCCAACAGCACGACATCTGCGGGGGGCCGGTTCGCCGCAAGATCGGCAACGCCGGCGGGCAGCGTTAACTTGTTCAAAAAAGGATAAAGCGCGACGTAGGCGTCAGCGCGCGGAACGCTCGCAACCTCGATGCCCTTGGCAGTGAGGATGCGCCGCACGACGGGGGACTCCCAGCCGGTAACAATGAACGCTGCGTCGATTTCGCCGGCCATTAGTTTTTCGGCGGCCACCTGTGGCGGAAGCCCTAATAGCTCGCCAATTTCGACCTTGGTCCTTTTAAGGACTTCCAGCGCGAGCGCCCGGCCGGCGCTTCCTTCAGGACCGATCGAAAGTCGTCGCCCACGTAACGTTTGAATATTTGCTCCAACGTCACCTCGGTAGAAAAGCCATAACGGTTCATAGAAAACGGTACCCAGCGACTCTAGATCGGGCGATTCCATCCTGGTCGTGGTACCACCCTGCTCGAATGCGACGCCGACCCCCGACCGGGGATCGCGCAGCCGTGCCAGATTTTCCAGGCCGCCCGTTGTTGGCAGCAGCCGCAGCCTCACACCTGCTTTGGCCAGAATTTCGCGATAACGGATGCCCAGCTCGTGATTGGCGCCCCCTTCGGGGCCCGTGGCCATCACAATTGTGCGTGGCGGTAACGTCACAAAAATGAAAATGCCCGCACCGAGCAAAATCACGACAAAGGCAGCAAAAGTAAGCCATTGCAAAAATTTTTGTTCCACGAACATCAAGCTACAGCCTTAAGAGAAAAATTCTCAGATCACTCGCCGTTCCGCGCTTTAAGCATCACCATAACTTCTGTGATATCTTCGAACGCTCTGTCGTGCGCTCCACCTTTCAGCGTTGTCAGATCAAAGACCTCGATATTCTCCCGCTTCAATTCACTTTGATACGGTTCCTGCTCTGGATTGATTTCACCGATACGCGGGACTCCACCCCATATAGCCTGCGATAACCCAAGCGCTTTGTCGTCCTGAGAAAGGAAGAGCGCAAATCGCGGTCTGGAGGTGCCCATTCTCTGGATTTGGGTACGGAACACGTCAACGTCGACATCGGGCGCTACCAGAAATACGTTCTTGATCTTGTTACCAATCTTTCCGCTCCGGATTGACAGTCCCCGCAACGTTTCAAGCGTGACCCAATTTCCCATTGAGTGCGCCACGATGTTGATTTCTTTTACGTTTGGATTGGCAGCGAGCATTGTAAGCAATTGCTCAAAAGCATCGCGCGAATAATTTGCACTCTCCCGGTCATAGGTATAGGCACGCAGTTTCGTTTCGCCGCGGGATGGCCAGGTAAATAAGACAGGAATGCCTTGCGCTTTCGCGTCGTGGACAATTTGAGCAAACCGGTAAACGGCATCGTCGAACCGGTTGTTGAAGCCATGTACGAAGACGAGCACTTTGCTGCGGCCGGTCTGCTTCGCTGTGGCAGTTACGGCGGTGGAGAGTTGCTGTTTGTCGATGTAGTCCGCTGAAACCGTCACAAAATCGTGACGAGGATCGCCGGGAAGCGATTCAGGCCATTGGATTTCGCCACTCTTTCTGGTGCTGTCAGGTGGAATTGAAACGGTAACAGCAGCGTAGGATACGCTATCGGCCCGCTCGCCGTTGAACATCTCGCCTGCATCGGCAGTTGAACGCTGTCTCGTTGTGGCAGCGAGCACCTGTACCTTGGACGTGCCTTCAGCGGATTGCGCGACTGGAACCAGCACGCCTTGTAACGGCCGGCCGGCGCACGCGCCCAATGCCAGCGCGAGGCCGATGCTGGCTGGCGTCAAGAAGTACCTCACCTGGGACATCATACTCACCGATACGCGACTAAAATCGAGCCGTGATACCGAATATCGGACCGTGCATGGTCATGTCGTATTCGTAGTGGGTGAGACCAGACCCTTGCGAGTAATCGACGAACAACGCCTTGTAACCGAGCATGCCGCTCCAGGTGACGTTGTTGCGGACGCAGAAATCGTAATTGAGGGCGGCAAGTGCCTGCCATGAGAACTTGCTGCCGACGCCGAACCCGCCGACATCGCCGCTCGCAACAAAATTCAGCCCTGGCGCAAATTGGTGGCGGAGCCGCAGGCCGACCAGCGGATCGACCCAGCCGACGCTCTTGGATGCCGAGAGCGTCCCGTCCGCGTTGCGCGTAAGGTCGCCAATATTGACGGTACCTGAGAACGCCAGGCTGGCATCAGCTTTCTGCCACCATCCGCGCGCGCCGCCGATAACATCGATGGCAGTGCCGGAGCCCGGCGCGCCGGTTGCTCCCCATCGTGCAACCTCATACGCGGCTGCCAACTCGGCAATGAACATCTCGAACTTCAAGCCCGCAGATGCACCTACTGTCGCGTTGAGTTCGTCAACGCCGCGCGAGCGGGCCATGCTCCCGTTCAATCCTATCTTCAAGTAGACCAAGTCGGTGAAAAGAGAGAGGCGGCCATTGCGCGCTTCGAGATATCCCATCAATGCAAAAAGATCTTTCGGAATTTCTGAACGGCGCACGAGATCCATCAGATCATTGAAGTCGACATTGACATCGGCGGTGCGGCCTTTGACCGTCGTAGATCCGTTAAGCAACGGGACCCAAGCGTAGGGTGTGGCGCTGAATGTCCAGGTATCGATTGCGGGTGGCCGCGCGACGGGCGCCTTGGTCGGCATCGCAACATCGGCAGCAACTGCGATGCCGGAGAAGGCAACTGCAATCGCAAGTGCCGCTATCGATTCAATCGACCTGCGCGTGAACGGAAAGTACATACCACCCCCGACTAGTTACGCTCTTATAGCCATTTGTAGCATATCCGACACGGTATCCCTATCCTCCGGCTTGGAGTCACTGTTCTGGGCTCGCTTTGTTGATTCCTCCGTTTATCAGGTATGCGAAACACGCAATAGTGTCTTCCGTGGCTCCGTTCGTCGATGCCACGCTATTGCATACGATCTTTGCTGAATCTCAAAATTGGGTCGTATCAGGTGCCGGACGCCGAATAGCCTGAACACGCGAGCTGACCTTCAAACTCGGGCCGACGCAGTTGACGAGCGATGACCGTCAGGTCGTTCAACGCAACCTCGCTAGGGCATGAGATTAAACGAACTGCGCCAATTTGCGGGCGTCCTTGAGTCCCGACGGCCTGGAGCGTGCTTCGGGGCCGATTTCAAGTTACAATGTCGGCTTCCTGGGCTGGAGATCGAACATGACAAAGCTCGCGATGTTGGTTGCACTAGCCACGATATCTCTCGGCGCGCAGGTGCACTCTGCGGTTGCCGATGAAGTGCCGACATTTGATATCCGAAAAAACTGCAAGGTCGACGTACAGGCCTATCAAGGCGGCGGCAATCCGGCAGGCTGTATGACCGACGAACAAAATGCCCGGACAGCACTCGTCAGCCAGTGGACACAGTTCGCGCCGGAAAGCAGGGCCAGATGCACCAAAATGGTGGGCGATATCGCCGGCACCCAGAGCTATGTCGAACTCCTGACCTGCCTTCAAATGGCGAAGGACGTAAAATCCCTGCCCAAAGAATAGCAATCAAATGCCCGGGAAGAATGCGACGCACGCAGGCGGTCAATCCGGGCTTCGCCAATTACAGGCGCAGTACAGCGATCGTCTGCTCAGCGTTCTGACCGTTCTGCTGCTCTTGCTGATGTTCGTCGTCGCCCCGTTTCAGGCCGCGGGAATTATCATATTCGAAGCCTTCGGCGTGATCGTTGGGCTGGTCATGGTCGCCGGCGTTCTGGTCATTTCCGCAAGTCCAACGGCAACATTCGTGATCCTGGCCGCGTTTTCATTGAACATCGTGGTCATCATCGCGCGGCTGTACAAACCCTTCGCAAACGATCTCTACCTCGTCGCGGCTGCATGGTTCATCATCGTCTTCACTCTTGGCTTCGTTGTGGCCCGGAAAGTATTTAGTCCAGGGTCGATCAACTATCATCGCATTGTCGGCGCGGTGCTGCTTTATTTGCTGATAGCAATGGCGTTTGTGTCCTTATTTACACTTGTTGGACTCTTGACCTCGAACGCGTTTAGCGGGCTCGTTCTGGCGGACAATTCAAAAACCACAAGCAGCTTGATCTATTTCAGCTTTGTAACGCTGACATCGACCGGGTACGGAGATATCGTTCCGGTCCATCCTGTGGCCCGCAGCCTGTGCAACGTAGAATCGATAATCGGCCAACTTTATCCGGCAACACTGCTCGCGCGGCTGGTGAGTTTAGAAATCGAGGGACGAGGTCGATGAGTGCCGTCCCGGCCGAATAACACGATAAGATCTAGCGAAAGGCATCGTCATGCGAAGCGTGCTCACACTGTCGATATTCTTGGCGACAACAGTATTCGTTGCCGACCCAACCTACGCGCAGAACCTTCCGTGGTGTGCCATCATGGACAATGACGGAACCACTCAATGCAACTACTACACGCAGCAGCAATGTCTGCAGACACTGAGCGGCATCGGCGGAGAATGCATTCAAAATCCGGCTGGAAATGCGCCGCAGTTGGCGCCGGTCCCACCGTCATCAGAAAACGCGCAAGGTCTGTTGCCCCTTCAATTGCAGAACCCGGGCCCGCCACCAGGGATTGGGCCGCCCAATGACTAATGTGGGATGGTGATGTGAACCGATGGTGCGACGCCGTGCAAAACTGAAAATTGCACTCGTTGTGGTGGCGGCAATTCTCGTCGCCTACGGAATCATCGCCTACATAGTGCTCCCGCTCATTTGGACTCACTACGAGCACCAGAAGGGGCTCACCGGGCGTGCGATGGTGACGCGGACGGGTCAGGATATTCCGGGTGATCCGATTAATGTAGGCCTGGTCGGAACCAGAGAAGATGTACTGTGTGCCATGCATGCGGCAGCGTGGTATCCCGCGGATCCGATTACATTCCGATCAAGTGTGGAGATCGTCGGCAGCGTTATCTTGCGTAGACCCTACCGGGATGCGCCTGTGAGCAGCCTTTTTTACGACGGGCGGCGCGAGGATCTTGCGTTCGAAAAACCCGTCGGCGACAGCGCAGACCGACGCCACCATGTGCGCTTTTGGGAAGTGCTAAAGCAAGGACAGGAAGGCCGCCCCGTGTGGCTCGGCTCGGTGACATTCGACCGTGACGTTGGCTTAAGCCGCTATACGGGACAGGTCACTCATCATATTGGGCCTGATATCGACGCAGAGCGAGATGGGCTCACCAACGACCTGAAAACAGCGAAAGTCGTCGAAGCGATATATGAGGTCTCCGGCGTTGGCCCCACCCTCGTCGGCCGGAATGGAGAAGGCGATCGGTATTATACCGACGGTGAAGTCGAGATTTCCCGTCTCGTTGTGGGCTGCAACGTGAGGACTGAGACTGTCGTAGAACTGGACAATCCGCCAATGGTCGATTTGAAAAATAAAACGTGGAAGGCGATTGCCGGGATATTAAGAACAAGTACCGCTTCCAAGTGAGGCTGATCTTTTCGATAGCTGCCTATAATTCCCCACCGGCTTGCCATTCCCGATGCAAGCCCCGTGGCTGGGATCCTCGGCCGCGGGATTGCTCCGTTTGATGCCACACGCCTTGCATGTCTCCATCGCTGCCGCCACCGCCACCACCCGCCGATTTGTTTCCCTGGCCGTGGTTTTCAGAGTTGGAAGCCTTGTGCCACACGCCCTGCATATTCGACCATTTATGCCCGTGACTTCCGGAGCCGGAGACTGAATGCCATTGCCCTTGGGCACCCGCATGCTCTCGCTTGTTACGGTCAAAATCTCGCATTCCGTGTGAATGTTGCCCCTGGGAGGGGAAGTGAGGGTTATGGCCTTGCATGCCGTGACCGACGTGCGACATGGACCCATGCCAAAGGAAACCAGAACTCATGCCCATGTGGGCGCCTCGGCCGTTGCCGCCGCCACCACGAGCCAAGGCTTCGTTCGCTGAGTAAACAGCGCCTGCAAGGACGGCGGTCGCTAAAACAAGAGCGACATGCGTGCGCATACGAGTGCCCAAATCTCGACCGCGTTAAAATTAAATGCGACGCAGTGACACTGTCACTGCTCGTGCCTAACGCTCGTACGGACTGACTGCCAATGGCAAATCACAAAAGCGCGGTTGGTTAAGTCCCTATAGACAAATCAGCTTTGCGGCCGGTGAATTCTGCAAGTCGCTAGCGCGCTTTTTCCTCGGGAACCTGGATAATGCGGGCAAATGGGCCTGGTCCGGCAACCGGGAATATTTGTCCGAGGTACATGACCGACTGCAACGACTCATACCAGGACCACAACTGGCCGGTCCGCTTATCCAAAATGACCACCTGGCCCGTTGGTCTTTGCCAATCGGGATTTTGATTTTGCCAGCCGGGATAATGGCGGCGCGCGCGAGCGCCAGCACCGAAGGAGACATTCTGGTCTTGTTGAGTGGTCACCATTTCATAGCGGCTCTCTTGCAGCGACTGAGCAGATGCATTTGTTGCCAAGGCCGCAAGCGCCGCGATGAGCGTCATCCGATAGATGCGTCTCATGAAGTGTTCTCCCCGCTCGCGCTGTCGCGAGTACTGTCCACCTATAAAATGCTACCCGCATGAGCGCACGTCACAACGATACTCACACGTTAACCTGAAGAATCAAGCTTAACCAGGCCTGCGGCGCGTTGATACGTGGCAATGCGTTATATGCTCCACCATGCGGAGCATGTTCGGTTTGAGGAGGAAACAGATGGACAAGCTTTTTTCGCTTGTTTTTGCCGTCGCATTGAACATTGCGGGCGTCGCCGCCGCGCACACAATGCCGGTCGATCGTTTTGACCTAAAGCAGGTCAGCCTGATAACCACGGTCGCTGACGGATGTCGTGGTGGCGTCCATCGCGGACCTGACGGATGCAAGCATTCCCGCCAACACCGCCACAATCGTTACAGCAACTACGCTGGCTATTATGGAAGTGGCGGCTCGATGGAGGGGAGGGCAAATTTCTGCCCCTTCGGTTCGTATGTGGCCTGCGTTTATTCCGGAACTTACTGTTGGGACCGCTGCTATTGATTTGATTGGCGGGCTCGGAGCGCGCGCTATCGCGCGCCTTTCATCATCTCGATGCCAGTCCGCCCGGGCGAAAACGTGACGGCGGACCGATGTGTTTGCAGCCGATCCACGAGCTGTTGCAGCGCGTGCGTCAGCCTTTCGGTTTGGTCAGACACTCTCAGAGGCACTGGGACGCCTCGGGTTCCAATCTCGGGATCCAGCGGAAGAGGCAAGCGAATGCGGGGAGTAGGCGCGTTCAAGGCCACCACGCGCGCCCAACGCGGAACCTGGAAATTGCTGGCCTCGCGCTGACGCCGCCGTTCGGCATAGTGGAAAATCGGGCCGGCAACGGCGAGCACCGCAAACATGATCATAAGCAACGCGAAGGTGTGATCGACTTCGACGGCGCTCTTCGGTGCCGCGGGTAAAAGTCGCGTGGCTGCGCGCCGTTGCGGCTCCTCGACACGATTGCTCACCGGGGCATGGCTTTCCACGGGTGGCGCGGAGGCGATCGTATTGGCCGTTTGAGTCGAACTCGGCGGGGATGGGTTGTGGCATCGGCTGCGGGGAACGCGGCAGCTCCGGCAAGATCGGCGCCTCGGGCCATCGCACCGACCCGGTTGTTTCAGCAACATTGCTGTCGAACGCGGAATCGGCCGATGCGATTGCCGATGTCGTCGTCACGGGTGTCTGCACTTGCGGCGGCAATGCCGATTGGGGGATTGCCTCAGATGCCGGTGTTTTTTCAGCCCTTGATGCGTTCTTGAGGACAGGTATTCCTTCCGGGCCTAACCGCCAGCATTGGCGATTATTTGAGTGATCGATCCGGTAGTACCAGTGCTGGCCTTGCGGTGCTGCCGCGTTTGGCTTGGTGATACATTCATCGCCGCGCGCGGTGGGCATCGATTGCGCGAATGTGCCGGCCATCACAAGAGCGAACATTGTCGGTGCAAACATTAACCTTCGTTCTCGCATGCGTCCCTCCTCACTCTGTACAAGCAACGCGACCGAGAAAACGAGATGCGCGGGATTGGAGACGGGGATTGGGGCTGCAATACGTTGCAAATCCGGCCAAGCATCGGCGCGCGCCGATTGAGCTCGGTGGTAGCACGGTATGTTTCCGCACGGTCGTGTCTCGCCGACTGGCAGTGTCAGCGCGGCGGTATCTTGTGCCGCAAGAACGGCCGGCTATTTTTCACCGCGATGTTGCCATCAACCTGCCGCAACGCGTATTCGTCTGAGATGGCAGCGTTAGCTTAAATGAAAAACCCCGGGCGACTCGCCCAGGGGTTCTCGATCGGCTTGGTTGTTTGTCTTACTTCGCCGCGACCACTTTCTGCTTCTGCTCGCCGAGCTTGTCGATGCCAAGCGTAACCACATCGCCGGGTTTCAGAAACAACGGCGCAGGCTTCATGCCGAGGCCGACGCCCGGTGGCGTACCGGTGATGATGATATCGCCCGGCTCCATCACGAAAAACTGCGAGCAGTACCACACCAGGTGCTCGCAACCGAAGATCATGGTCTTCGTGTTGCCGCGCTGACGTTTCTCCCCGTTTACATCGAGCCACATGTTCAGGTTCTGCGGGTCGCGGATCTCGTCCTTGGTGACGAACCAAGGTCCGATCGGCCCGAAGGTTTCACAGCTCTTGCCTTTGTTCCACTGGCCGCCGCTGCGCTCGATTTGGAAGACGCGCTCGGACACGTCGTTGCCCAGGAAATATCCGGCGATGGCATCCTTCGCCTTGTCTTGGGTGAGATAGCGCGCGCGCTTGGCGATGACGATGCCCAGCTCGACTTCCCAGTCGAGCTTGCTCGAACTCGCGCGGCGTGATCGTGTCGTCGTTCGGCCCGCAGATGCAGGACGGAGCCTTGTTGAAAATAATCGGTTCCTTCGGGATCGGCATGCCGGCTTCCGCGGCGTGGTCCGAATAGTTGAGGCCGATGGCGATGAAGTTGCGCACGTTGCCGATGCAGGGGCCGAGCCGTGGTTTGCCGGAGACAGGCTTCATCCGCTTGAGGTTGGCCTTTCTTATTTTCGTGAGGCCGCCCGAGGCGATCATTTCGCCGTCGATGTCCTTCACGATGCGCGACAAGTCGCGAATCTTGCCATCGTCACCGATGATGCCGGGTTTCTCGCGGCCGGGCGCGCCATAGCGGACAAGCTTCATTGAAAGTGTCTCCCTCGAGAGTTCTGTTTTTAATGTGGAAGGTAGGTCCCGCCATCATGCATGGCGGCGGGCAGGGGGCAACCTCCTTTGTGGCATGCGCACGGGTGATCACGAGGCAAAAGCCCCGCAGGATCAGACCTTTGCCGCCCGCGTGCTTTGGTTAGCGAATTCCTGCACATATAGGCGTCTTTTGATAATCAGTTTCATCGCTCGATAATTAGGCAGACCTACGATGCGATCGGCCGTTTCCGTCTGGGTTCAAGGCCACGGCGCTGACGCAGGAGGTGCGGACGCCGGTATCGACGGAGGCACCAATGAACGAAAGACGCAAAGCCCAACGCTTGCGCGCTCTAAAAGCGGGCAGCATCACTTTCAACCGCTCAAGCGGCATCGATTGCCGCGTGCGCAATATGTCGCCCGCCGGCGCTTGCCTGGAAGTCGCGAGCCAGGTCGGCATTCCGGATAACTTTGTGCTGGTCGTCAGCTACGACAAAATCACCCAGCCTTGCCAAGTGATTTGGCGTTCGGCGACGCGGTTGGGCGTGCAATTCCGCGCCGCCTGATCCTCGCGGAAGACCGGGCAAGGTCGCGCGTGTGACAGGATGCGTATACCTCTCGCGCGGTGACGGCCTGGCGCGAACCTGACGAGTTCGCGGCAAGCTCCTAACTCTTTGGCGAACAACCAAAACCGAATTGCTGCAGTGCGGGAGCGCCTGTGTCATAGCCGCAACAGGCGCCGTAATTTTGCTCTAACTCACGCCATTCCAAGGATTTTTACGGTTGCCAGTATTGTAGAGTGCACAGCCTGCGTTCACGATGCCGTGGGCGCGGCGGATGAGCGCGAATTGATTGGGGGAATCAATGTCACGTCGGGGCTGGGCTGACTTCTTGCGCGCGGGCACCGCGCTCGGACTTCTAGTCATTGGATCAGCGCAGGCAACCGCTGGCGGTTTCTATATTCGCGAGCAAAGTCCTTACGGGCAGGGCACGTCCTTTGCCGGCATCGCCGCCGGCGGAGCGCTGTCATCGATGTTCTGGAATCCGGCGACCATGACGCAGTTCCAAGGCGTTGTGAGCGAGTCGACTGTGTCGGGCATTCTTCCTTTCGCCAGTCACACCCCTGCGCCAGCCAGTAATACAGGAGTGCCGCCGTTTAATTTATCGGCGGCGCCGTTTAATTACCCTGGCGCATCCAATAGCCTCGAAGCTGCCCTCGTTCCCGGGAGCTACTATTCGTATCAGTTCAATCCAAATCTCTGGTTTGGCTTGTCCATCAACGCTCCGTTCGGACTGAACGCCACATTCCCCGACGTGTGGGCTGGCCGCGACTATGCCGGCGATACGCAGTTGAGGACATACAACGCAACGCCGAGCATCGCCTATCGGTTCAATGACTGGATCAGCTTTGGTGCCGGCGTACAAATTCAATACGCTAAAGCCAGTCTGGAGAAAGGCCTCGCCCAAACGCCGTTAGCGCAAGCCATTCTCAGAGCTTCGGGGTATGCCTATGGCTTCACCGCCGGCGTCACTTTGACACCGACGCCTACGACCACAATCGGGCTTGGCTGGCGGTCGGGCCTCAATCAAAAGGGTAATGGCACGCTGACCACGCCGAACGGTCTGCCGGGAACGACGCCCGGCTCTGTCACCACCACGATCGATCTGCCCGACATCGTATCGCTTGGTATTCGCCAGCGCCTCGATCAGCGCTGGACATTGCTTGGCACCGCGGAATGGTCGAACTGGAGCCGCATCGGTACATCGGCCGTCTTGCAGCTCAATGGCGCTCCTGCCACGGTTCTCGCAGGTGCCGGTGGTGGAGCTGTGACCATACCTTTCCAGTATCGTGATGGCTGGTTCTTCTCGGGTGGCGCCGAATATATTTGGACTGACCGGCTGACCGTGCGCGGTGGCATCGGCTACGAAATCTCCCCGGTCACCGATCAGGTTCGCATACCAACTATACCGGACAACGACCGGTTCTGGGGGTCGATAGGCGCAAGCTGGCTGGTCTTCAAAGGCGTGCACTTCGATCTCGCCTATTCGCATATCTGGGTGAAGGACACACCGATCAACATTTCGGCAGCGTCCGGTAATCCGTCCTTTAATGGCACTTTCAATTATATCGGCAGCGTCAACGGGCATGCTGATGTTATATCGGGCTCGCTTGTAGTCCGTTTCGATGACTTAGAACCGACATTGAAGCGGCCGTACATGAAATAGCCTACGACAGTGGGTAAGGGCGCAAGGCCGGCAGTGATTGCCGGCCTTTGTGTTTTCAGAACGCGCCGCTGAAGGTACCGCCGTCGATCAGCAGATTCTGTCCGGTAATGTACCCGGCATGCGCGGAGCACAGGAACGCGCAGGCCGCACCAAACTCGTCCGGATTGCCGAAGCGCTTGGCTGGAATCGTCGCGATGCGATCGGCGGCAATCTGGGTGACGCTCTTGCCCTTTTGCTCGGCGGTTTTACTCAAGACACCGCGCAACCGGTCGGTATCGAAAGCGCCAGGCAATATATTGTTGATGGTGACATTCTTGTCCGCGACCGTGCGCGCGACGCCCGCAAGGAACGCCGTCAAACCGGCGCGCGCGCCTGACGATAAATCGAGGCCAGCGAGCGGCATCTTCACCGAGCCCGATGTAATGTTGACGATGCGCCCGAACCTCCGCTGGCACATCGGATCGATGACCTTCTGAATGAGTTCGACCGCCACGACCATGTTGGCGATAACGCCGTCGATCATTTGTTGGCGGGTGAGCTCGCGGAAATCCCGCATCGGTGGGCCGGCATTGTTGTTGACCAAAATGTCCGGCTGCGGACAGGCGGCCAGCAACGCCTTTTGACCCTCGGGTGTCGCCACGTCGGCGGCGACCGGAATCACCTTGACGCCGGCGAGACTGGAAAGCTCGGCAGCGGCGGTTTCCAGTTTTTTGCCGTCCCGCCCGTTAATCACCACTTCGCAGCCGGCTTCCGCCAGTGCGCGCGCGCAGGCTTTGCCGAGGCCGCGGCTCGATGCGCAAACAATGGCCTTGCGGCCAGCAATTCCGAGATTCATGGGGGCTCCTTATTGTCGGCGTGAGTGTTAGGGGCGGGGGCCGATGCGTCAAGATACAGAGCTGCCGGTACCAGCGGCTTGCCCTGGTGAAGGCAGGAGGACGCGTGTCGCCTGAGTGTCGTACTCGCTTGTTACGTCCCGTCGCGAGCAGACTGGAATGATTCGCGAGGGAAACATGCAGCGCGATCCTGAGCGCCAAGTGATGGAAAAAGCCTATGCCCGCTGGGCGCCTCTCTATGATGCGCTATGCGGGCCCGTCTTCCTCAATGGCCGGCGTGCCGCGGCCAGCGCTGCGCGAGACGTGGGCGGGCGGATCCTTGAAATCGGAGTCGGCACCGGGCTGTCATTCGCCGACTACGACGCGACCACAGAAATTACCGGCATCGACATTTCCGGGCCGATGATTGCCCGCGCCCGTGAACGAACGAAAAACGGGCGCTATCCATTCGTCAAGGAACTGACGGTGATGGATGCACATACACTGACGTATGACGATGCCTCATTCGACTGCGTCGTCGGCCAATTCGTGATCACGCTGGTTGAAGATCCGGAGCGCGTCCTCACGGAATGTGCGCGGGTGTTGAGGCCCGGCGGCCAAATCATTCTGGTCAATCATCTGTATTCCGAGCGCGGCCTTGCGGCCGCGGTCGAGCGTCTGCTGGCGCAGAACGCACGCAAGCTGGGCCTGCGGCCGGAATTTCCGTTTCAGCGCCTCGTGGCCTGGGCGCAGCAGCATGGTGGTGCCGAGTTGATTGAGCGGCGCAAGGTCAGCCCACTCGGCGTCTACACGCTGGTCCGGTTTCGCCGCGCTGCGGCGCAAAGCGCTGCCGCTTGAATGCGTCGTCATCCTTCGAAGCCGGTGCTGCGTACGAGTCACGTCAAGGTGACGGCGCCGCGGATTCAAAGAGTGTGAAATAGGTAAACATCGTTGTCATAAAACTGAAAAGAGCGACTGGTAGATGTCGCGCATGATCATTGCATCGGAGACAGCCGCACCGTGACGAACAACGCCACGCGACGGTTTCGCGCGCTGTTCATCTCCGACGTCCATCTGGGTACACGCGGCTGTCAGGCCGACAGGCTGCTCGACTTCCTCCGTCACCACGAGGCTGAAACGATTTACCTGGTTGGCGACATCGTCGACGGCTGGGCATTGCGCTCATCCTGGTACTGGCCACAGACGCACAACGATGTCGTGCAAAAAATGTTGCGGCAAGCTCGCAAGGGTGTGCGTGTTATTTATATCCCCGGCAACCACGACGAATTCCTGCGCGGCTATTACGGCACTCATTTCGGCGGCATCGAAGTCGTGGAGAACACCATTCACAAGGGCGTCGATGGCCGCCGTTATCTGGTCGTTCATGGTGACATATTCGATCTTGTGGTGACGCAGGCGCGTTGGCTAGCGCTGCTCGGCGACAAGGCCTACGAGTTCGCGCTTACCGCCAATCGCATCTTTAACGCCTTCCGCCGCGTGTTCGGGGCGCCATATTGGTCGCTGTCGAAATGGGCGAAGCTCAAGGTCAAGAACGCCGTGAACTACATTGGTGCCTTCGAGAAGGCACTGGCGACCGAGGCCCGGCATCATCAGGCCGACGGCGTGATCTGCGGCCACATTCATACCGCTGCGATGCACGACGAATACGGGCTGCGTTACATCAACTGCGGTGATTGGGTGGAAAGCTGCACGGCGGTTGTCGAGGGTCACGACGGCAAGTTTGAGATCATCACATGGACACGCAGCGGCCATGACACTGAGACGGCGGTGATGCCGGCTCAGGCGGCGGAAGCCGCTTGAGTGCATGAAAATCCTGGTCGCCACGGACGCCTGGCACCCGCAGGTCAATGGCGTCGTTCGCACTCTGAGCCATGTTGCGCGCGAAGCGCGCGCGCTCGGTGTCGAGATGGAATTCCTCAGTCCCGACCAGTTCTGGACCTTGCCGATGCCGAGTTATCCGGAAATCCGGTTGGCTCTGGTAACTCCCGGAAACGTGGAGCGATGCCTTGAGCAAATGCAACCTGACGCGATTCATATCGCGACAGAAGGCCCGCTCGGTCATGCGATGAGACGGCTCTGTCTGCGGCGGGATCTGCCGTTCACCACAAGCTTTCACACCCGTTTTCCAGATTATCTGGCCGAACGGCTGCCAGTACCGGAGCACTGGACCAGTGAGGTGACCTGGGGCTGGTTACGGCGCTTCCACGCTCCGGGCGCGGCGGTGCTGGCGGCGACCCCAACGCTTGCGTCCGAGCTTGCCGCGCGCGGCTTCAAGAACGTGAAGCTATGGCCACGGGGGGTCGATGCTGAGTTATTCAACCCGCGCGTAAAGGCAGACTTGGGTTTGTCGCGGCCGATCTTTTTGACGGTCGGACGGCTTGCAGTGGAAAAGAACCTTGAAGCTTTCCTCAAACTCGATCTGCCGGGTACCAAGCTGGTGGTTGGCGACGGGCCGGCACGCAACGCGCTGGCGCGGAAATTTCAGGACGCGGTGTTTGTCGGGTCGCGGCACGGCGAAGCTCTGGCTGAAATCTACGCCGCCGCCGACGTTTTTGTGTTTCCTAGCCATACCGATACGTTCGGTCTCGTGCTGCTGGAGGCACTGGCGAGTGGCGTCCCGATCGCGGCATTCCCCGCCGCGGCACCGTGCGACGTCATCGGGCAAGCGCAGGTTGGCGTGCTCGACGAGGATCTGCGCCGCGCGTGCCTCGGCGCACTGGAATGCTCGCGCGAGGATTGCCGCGACTTCGCGCTTGGCATGACCTGGGCCACCAGCGCACGGATATTCCTGGAGTATGTGACGCAAGCGGCGAAGTCGGCGCGCACACCGGCTGCGGCACGGAAATCTCCACTCATCCCTGCATAAGGCAGCAATTGTGCGCGCAAAATGGCGTGGCACCCCACCGATGACAGCGCGCCGCCTGGGCGCTACGCTTCACCTCATGGGCGTTAGCGACAATACCATTCTACCAACGGCTGCCGATATCGAGGCGGCGGCCAAACGCCTTGTTGGCGTCGCGTTTAGAACGCCGCTGATCAACGCCCCCGTTCTTGACGAAGCGGTGGGTGCGCGCGTGTTCCTGAAGGCAGAAACCTTGCAGCGAACCGGCTCGTTCAAGTTCCGTGGCGCCTACAACAAGATTTCCTCGATCCCACCTGACCGGCGCGCCGCCGGCGTTGTGGCCTATTCGAGCGGCAATCACGCGCAGGGCGTAGCGGCGGCCGCGCGTCTGCTCGGAATGCGCGCGATAATCGTGATGCCGGCCGACGCGCCAAAGGCGAAGCGGGAACGCACGCTCGCGCTTGGTGCAGAAGTCGTTCCTTATGATCGCAACAACGAAGATCGCGCCGCCATCGCCAAAAAAATCATGGCGGAACGAGGCGCAACGCTGGTGCCACCCTACGACGATCCGCTGATCATTGCCGGACAGGGGACCATCGGTACTGAAATCGTCCAGGACCTTGCGCAGCTCTCTCTTAAACCCGAGATCGTGGTCGTAGGCGCATCTGGCGGTGGCCTCGCCGCCGGGATTTCACTCGGCGTAAAGGCGAAAGTGCCGACGGCGAAGTTTTATGTCGTGGAGCCTGAGGGCTTCGACGATACGCTGCGCTCATTCGCCAGCGGAAAACGTGAGGCCAATGCGCGCATGAGTGGCACCATTTGTGACGCGCTGATGAGCAACACGCCAGGCGAATTGACCTTCCCGATTACCCGAGAACTCATAGGGCAGGGCACGACCGTGAGCGACACCGAGGTCGCGCATGCCGTGCGCTATGCGTTCAGCGAACTAAAGTTGGTGGTCGAACCGGGTGGCGCCATCGGTCTGGCGGCGCTGCTTGCCGGTAAGCTCAACGTCAAGGGCAGGGTTGTCGTCGGGATCCTGTCGGGCGGCAACGTCGACGTAGATATGTTCGCGCGTCTGATCGCGGCGTGACAGCCGGCCACTCAGGTAAACAACGCAAGCCGCTCCTCTTCGCTCAGCGCCATGATCGACCCCAGCGGGCCCGCTGACGAGAGTGCAGGCTTCGCGACGGGCCATTCTTCGAAAGTCTTCACAGTGCCAGGCTCGCTCGCAGGTGTGTTGGCCGTCTCTGGGACGCTTTCCGTGCGTTGAGCAGGAGATTCGATAAACGCGACCTCCGCCATGATCGCCTCGGTACGCACGAGGGCGATTGAGGGTGGCTGCGTTGCGGCCGGCGATGGGATCGGCAATTCCGGTTGCTCGGGTAACGGCACCACCGCGAGATGCGTGCGCTCGCTTTCGTCGACGGCTTCGTGAGACAAAACGGACGCTGGCATGGGCGTCTCGATCGTCGGCGCAGAGTCCGCGCGTAGCGATGCGAGTATGTTTGAGATCCGGCGCTCGACTAGCGCGATCAACGCCGCAAGCTTCTCCGCCTTGGTGACCAGAATGCTCGCTTCAAGGTCGCTCTGCGCCGCAGTGATTTCGTCGAGCAGCGCACGCAGTTCCTGTTTGAGCGGCTCCGATGTTTGCGGTGTGGCATTGGCGGTTACCAAAGACTGCAACCGCTCGATTGCTGCGAGTAATTGTTCGGTATCGGCATTCCGGTTGCGCCGGGTGTATTCGGCAAGAAAAGCGCGGCCGCGCGCGCTCGCCGAAAGCGCTTCGCAGAACGCCTGATAATCGCCCTCATCCGGTGCGTCGGACAGTTGATCCGCTCGGGCTGTTATCTCGGTCGGCATGGGCAATCCTTGCGGGTCCGTTTATCAATCATGCGGGTTGATTCGGCCAGCGCAGTTGCCGCCTGGCGGATCGCGAAAAGGCGAGCTTAGGCAGCCGGTTACCTGGAGCTGAGGCGAAGCGATGCGGCCCGTTTTCCGGACGCCCTTGGGTTTCGTGCCGCGCTTGGCGGCATTTTACGCCGCCTTGTTCATCCTGCCCGGCATCCAGATGCCGTTCTTCCCGGTCTGGCTCAAAGCTAGGGATATGGACCCTAAACTGATCGGCCTTGTGTTAGCCGCGCCAATGCTAGCCAGGGTTCTGGCGATCCCGGTAATTACCCGCGAGGCCGATCGGCGCGATGCGGTCGGTGCTGTATTGATCTTCGCGAGTCTTGCGAGCGTTGCCGGCTACACGCTCGTTGGGCTGTCAGCCGGCGCGGTAGCCATTCTGATCACCTACACGCTGACTTCGCTGTTCTCCACGCCGCTGATGCCGCTAGCCGAAACTTACGCGCTCAAGGGACTTATGGCACGCGGGCGCGCCTATGGACCGGTGCGGCTGTGGGGATCGTTTGCTTTCATCTTCGGCAATTTCGCGGCTGGCTTTGCCGCCGATGCCATCCCCGCGCGCCACCTGATTTGGCTCATGGTGGCGGCAAGCGCTCTGGTCGCGCTCGCGGCCTTCGCACTGGAACCGCTCGACGCCAGTGTGCCAGAGCCAAGCGTGCAAAGGACACCACACCAGCTGCCACTGGGCGATCCCGCGTTTATCGCCGTGCTTGCGGCTGCGAGTCTCATTCAGGCGAGCCATGCGCTCTTCTACGGTTTTTCGGCGGTGCAATGGCACGCCGCCGGTCTTGACGGCACCTTCATTGCCGGGTTGTGGGCACTCGGCGTCGCCGCTGAGATCATTTTATTCGCGATGCAAGGACGGCTGCCGCCTTTCTTTACACCGACCGTGCTGATCATGATCGGCGCGTCGGCCGGTACGTTGCGGTGGTTGGGCATGGCGATTGATCCGCCGACGCTTGCGCTACCCTGGCTGCAATTGCTGCATGCCTTGTCGTTCGGAGCGACCCACCTCGGCGCATTGATGTTTCTTGCACATCATGCGCCGGCGGGTCAGGCAGCAACCGCGCAAGGCTACCTTGCGATCGCGGCTGGCTTGGCGATGGCAGCAGCGATGGGAATTTCAGGTGTGCTGTACGACGATTTCGGTAGCCGCGCCTATGCGGCGATGGCGTTAATGGCTTTCGCCGGAGGCGCTTGCGGATTCGTAGCGCACCGGTTGCGGCGTGAGCCGACGTGCTGAACGGGTCTGAGAGCGATCATCTCGACCGCAGCTTGCCACGATGCCGTCGAGTTCGTGACCCTGCAGGTAGATCATCTTTCGCGACAAACCGCCGTGCCGATTGATCCAGCGCCGCACCGAAGCCGGATAGATGCTCCAAAGCGCCTGCGTGCCAAGCGGACTTGTCACTGGCCTTCCGTCGTGGTCTGGCATCCACGCGGCGTGAAAACCGAAGCGCGCACGTTGCGTAGCACAGACGCGTTCGCGCGGGACCAAACCCAGCACAAGTGTGCAAGCAGACAGGCAGTTTCCGTCAATGACGACGCTTTCACCTGACGAGCGCACTGTTGCGAAGGCTTGCAGGTACTGACCGATCTGACCGCCGCGATCTTCCGCGATGCGCATGGTTGCAGACGCCGATGTCACGCCGAGCGCCGCCACGGCGGCGCCGAAAACCAGGCCCCGAATTCGCATGTCCCCGTCCCGTTATCGTCGCCCAGCCTGAAGCGGCGGTGCTTGGGTCAAGTCTAGGCCAAGCGGGCGGCCAACGGAAAGCTTTGGTTGCAAAATGTGAAGTGCGTCGACTTAAGACGCCGGCACATTTCATGAACGAATTCAGGCACCCCGCTGGAACCGCGCCGATCGCTCTGTGGACAGTTGGCGCAAAAGGAGACGGGTGTGTGAGTTCCGTCGTCTGGCGGTCAGCCCCAAAGGGAAGGCAAGGCTGGATATACAAAACTATCGACATAGCGCAGGCCGTCAGCGCGGTCTTTGCTGAGCAAAAGTGGCCCGTCGAGATCAACGAAGGGGGCTGTTTGCGCCAGCAACATGGCCGGGGCCATCGCCAGCGATGTGGCGACCATGCATCCGACCATGATCGTGAAATTCTGCCGGTGAGCCTCGGCAGCCATCGCCAACGCCTCGGTTAATCCGCCCGCCTTGTCGAGTTTTATATTGACCGCGTCATATTTGCCGGCAAGCGGCCGAAGCGAAGTACGGTCGTGGACGCTCTCGTCGGCGCAGACAGGAATGGGCCGCTGCATCTGCGCCAGCGCCTGATCTTTTCCTTCGGGGAGCGGTTGTTCGACCAAAGCAACGCCGGCTGCGGCACAGGCCGCAAAATTGGCGGCAAGGTTGTTCTCGTTCCAGCCCTCATTGGCGTCAACGATAAGGATGGAGGCAGGCGCAGCAGCGCGCACCGCGGCGATGCGCGCATCGTCCCCTTCGGCGCCAAGCTTGACCTTGAGCAACGCACGGCCGGCGGCCTTTTCCGCGGCTTGTGCCATGACGACCGGGTCAGCAAGGGAAATCGTGTAAGCGGTCGTGAGCGCATGCGGACTTGGTAAGCCCGCAATCTCGTGCACCGATCGCCCGCTGCGCTTTGCTTCCAGGTCCCAGAACGCACAGTCAAGCGCATTGCGGGCGGCGCCCGGCGGCATCGCTATTTGTAAAGCGCGGCGATCGAGACCAGCATTGAGTTGCGGCCGCATGGCGTTGATCTGCGTCATGACGCTCTCGACGCTTTCGCGATAGCGAGCATAGGGAACGCATTCGCCGCGACCGCGCGCCTGGCCGTCGCCTAGTTCCGCAACCACGACTACTGCTTCGGTTTTTATGCCACGGCTTATGCCAAAGGAGCCCGCAATAGGCCAGCGTTCGGCGGCAAGTGCGAGGGTCAGAGGCATTTTGCGAGTATAGTGATTGCGAACATCCGGACCATGGCGGCGAGAAACCTCGACAGGTTCGCAGGTCTCGGTCAAGTGGGATGGCGATAGGTTTGAAACTTTCCCACGATCAAGGGTACGTCGCATGAGTGATCTATTGCTTCACGAGACGGCTGAGGGCGAGCAGCTCAGGCTCGCCGGTGGCGGCGCATGGATTGCCGAAAACGCGCAGACGCTGGAGGCGCAGATCGATGCCGCGACCCAACGCGGTAGCGCGGCCAGACGTGTTGAGATCGACATGGGCGGCGTTGCCCAACTCGACACATTCGGGGCCTGGCTACTGGAGCGTTTGACACGCAACTTTTCTTCGCGTGGCTGCGATACAAAGGTCATCGGGCTCAAGGAGGACTATCGTGCGTTGATGGCGGAGCTGCACGGCGTCAAGTCGGAGCAGGCCACAGCGCTGCGGGGTGGCAATTCGCTGGTCCATACGGTCGCCGCTGTTGGTGAGGGCGTAGCCTCTGTCGGGGCAACGTTCATTGCCTTCGTTAATATGCTTGGCGCACTGACGGTCGCGCTCGCGCGCGTGGTGGCGCGGCCACGTGCGTTCCGTTTCACTTCCATGGTCCACCAACTCGACAATGTCGGCTGGCGCGCGGTGCCGATCATCATGCTTATCACCTTTTTGATCGGCAGCATCATCGCTCAACAAGGAATTTTCCACTTCCGCAAGTTCGGCGCCGACATCTATGTGGTGGATATGGTCGGCATCCTGGTGCTGCGCGAAATAGGCGTTCTGATCGTTGCGATTATGGTGGCTGGCCGCTCAGGTAGCGCCTACACCGCCGAGCTTGGCTCGATGAAGATGCGTGAAGAAATCGACGCGCTACGCACAATGGGTTTCGACCCGGTCGAGGTATTGATCCTGCCGCGTATTGTCGCGCTCATTATAGCCGTGCCGATACTGACCTTTCTGGGCTCAATGGCGGCGCTCTATGGTGGCGGTCTGGTGGTCTGGCTTTATGGCGGCATCGATCCTGATATTTACATTCAGCGCCTGAAGGAAGCGATCTCGCTCGATACATTCAAGGTTGGCATGATCAAGGCGCCGTTCATGGCGCTGGTAATCGGGGTCGTGGCCTGCGTTGAAGGTCTGGCGGTGAAGGGTTCATCGGAATCTCTTGGCCTGCAAACCACCGCCTCGGTCGTGGAATCCATTTTTCTGGTTATCGTGCTCGATGGCTGTTTCGCCATCTTCTTTGCCTCGATCGGAATGTGATAATGGCAGGTCAGACCGGCAAGGATGTCGTGATCGAAGTCCGCGATCTGGTGGTGGGCTTCGGCAATCATACTGTGCTCGATCATGTCGATCTCGATGTCTATCGCGGCGAAATCCTCGGCTTCGTCGGCGGTTCTGGCGCAGGCAAATCAGTGCTCATGCGCACCATCATCGGCCTGCTTCCGAAACGCAGCGGCACGATCAGGGTATTCGGTATTGATCTGGCGGCCGCCTCGGATACCCAACGCCAGGCCGTCGAGCGGCGCTGGGGTGTGCTGTTTCAGCAAGGCGCGCTTTTTTCATCGCTGACGGTGCGAGAAAATCTTCAGTTTCCGATCCGCGAATATCTCAAGCTGTCGCAGAAACTGCTCGATGAGCTGGTCATCGCCAAGCTCGAGATGGTTGGGCTCGATGCAAGCGTCCTGGAAAAATTTCCATCGGAATTGTCGGGCGGCATGACCAAGCGAGTGGCGCTGGCCCGCGCTCTCGCGCTCGATCCTGAGATCGTGTTTCTCGATGAACCAACGTCCGGTCTCGACCCGATCGGTGCGGGTGATTTCGACAGCCTGATTGCAACATTGCAGCGCACGTTGGGCCTGACCGTTTTTATGGTGACGCACGATCTCGACAGCCTGCATACTGTCTGCGACCGCATTGCGGTACTGGCCGACCATAAAGTGATCGCTGCCGGCACCATGGAGACCATGCTGGCGTCAACGCACCCCTGGCTGAAAGCCTATTTCCACGGCAAGCGATCGCGGGCCGGGTCCGCAGCAAAAGGGACCGGCGGCGAAATCGCTCAGGCAAAAAGCTGAAATTGCGACGGGCTTAATCGAACCGCCCGGCTGCGTGGGCCAGCATTGTGTAGACCTTGCCGGTTTCGGAGGTGAGATAGGTTCGCGCCACCACCTGGCCCCGGTCGTCGCGAGAAACCTCATCGAGCAAACGTTCGAACTCGCTGATGTAGCGATCCACCGTCTGCTTGAATTCACGGTCCGCGCGATACTTTTTGCGGATATCGTCGAATGCCTGCTGACCCTGTAAGGTATAGAGCCGGCGGGTAAATACGTTGCGTTCACCGCGCTTGTAGCGGTCCCACAGGTCCGCAGCGGCATCGTGATCGATCATGCGCGCGATATCGACCGAGAGTGAATCCAGCAATTCGATCGAATGCCGGGGACTCCTCTCTTCGTTTCCTCGGGGGGGTACCGATTCGCGAGTAATTTCACGTCCAGGCTCACGTGGAAATTCGCGCTGTGGTTCGCTCTCTTCGCGCGAGGCGCGGTTGAGCAGGTCAGTGAGCCAGCCGCGGCCGGGAGCTATTGGCGTCGGGGTGAGCGCCGGCGCTTCGGCGGTGCGACGCGTCGGTGGCGCAAAGCTGGCGGTGTCGGTGCGCTGCACAGGGCGCGGCGGACTTTCATTGCGCGGCGGGCTCTCGTTGCGCGGCGGAATTTCGTTGCGTGCAGAAATCTCGTTGCGTGCAGGAATCTCGTTGCGTGGAGGGATCTCGTTGCGGCCGCCGACGACCGCGAGTGTCGGTTCCTCGCGTACGCGGCGTACAGGCTCGACCGCGTCGAGATTTCGACCGTGGCGAGCAACGATACGATTGAGCTCAGCCAACGCTTCGATCTGGTCGACGATGACACGGCGCATCTGTGCGGTGCTCTCGGCAGTTTCCTGCGGCAACTCGAAGACGCCTCGACGCAACTCGCTGCGCGTCGTTTCAAGTTCGCGCTGCATCTCTGCGGCCATCTGCTTCATGCCTTGCACGGCTTCTGCAAAGCGCTCGTTGGCATTGCGGAACAGGGTCTGGGTGTCGCCAGCGGTTTGCTCGTAGATCCCTCGCATAGCGTCGGCTGAGCGCTGGCGCTCTTCCTCAGCGTTTTCCCGCACGCGCTCATATTGCTCGCTGATCGCGCGTGTACCCTCGGCGCTCGCTTCCGATACCAGGCGAGCAACTTCGCGCGCACGGGTGGACGCTGCTTCGAGCGATTCGTCGAGCAGGCCGGAGAATCGGCTGAGGCGTTTTTCGAGGTCCTCGGTGCGAATATCGAGCGTCGCAACCAACGAATCGAGTTGCACCCGGCGTTCATTGACGCTGTCTTCAGTGCGTTGATTGCTATGATCTATGACTTCGACGGCCTTGGCGAGGTCGCGGCCATGGATATCGAACTGGCGGGCCAGCTGGCTGAGATCAGTGATAACCTGCGTGGTGATGTCGCGGAAGTTTGCGATGTTGGTTTCGACTCGTCCGGTGGCATCACCGGTCGAGGCGGTGACCTCATTCATGGCGGTGACGAATTCCGAAACGCGCAACATCAACGTATTTTCGAGCGCACCCATATTCTCATGTGCGCCGCTGAGCACTTCCTGCAACATAATATTGGCTTCGCGCAACCGTTCGAACAGGGCGGTGGTATCAGCGCGCAACATCGTGTGCGTTTCCAGCATCTCCTTGACGGTTGACGTTGCGGTCTCCTTCGAGTGCGCGATGGCCTTCTGCGTGACATCGTTGAGCTCATTCATCGTGCGGGTGACAACGTTGGTGGCTGCCTCGCCCGCGCTATTGATCATGCGCGAGATCTCGCCGCTGTTGTCCATCATCGTACGCGTAAAAGCGAAGCCCTTCTCTTCAATCGCCTTGACCGCCTGATCGGTCGCGCTGGTCACTTCGCGCGAGAACAGCTCGCCCTTTTCGGTGAGAGCAGCGATTACACCGCCACTCTTGTCAGACAGGATCGTGGTCATTTCATTGGTGCGCCGGCTGACGGCGGTAGCGATCTCGTCGGCTTTGCCGACAAAGCTGCGGGCGACTTCTTCGCTCACCCCGACCAGCGTACGTTCGGCGTCGCCAGCGCTGTTGCGAATTGCCTCAGTGGTGGAAAGCGCGAGTTGACCGAGTGAGCGCTCGGCTTCGGCTGAATTGACCTTGATGGCCTGACTTAACTGTTCCAGCCGGGCATTGAGTGCATCGGCGGCAGCCTTGCTCCGGGTTTCGATTTGGGTGGTGACCGTTTCGGCGCGGCCGATCAGCAGTTCTTCGAAACGTCCGATGCGGCTGTCGAGATTGTTGGCGACCTCGAGCGCGCGCACGCCCAAGGCCTGGTCCATCTCGCCGATCTTGGTGCCGATTGCATCGGCTACCTCGGCACCACGTGAATTGATGGTACCGGCCACTTCGCCAATGCGGTGGTCGAGCGCACTGACAACGTCCTTGCTGCCTTCGGTCAGCGTCTTGGCGAGATCAGAGATGCGCGCGCCCAGTAGCGCTTCGAATTGCGACAGACGTTGGTCGAGGGTGCTGGAAATTTCGCCGGTTCGGCCGGTAACGCGCTGGTCGAAGGTATCGACGTAATTGCGCAGAGCTTCGGCCACGTCCTGAGTGCGTTGACCAAGCCGCCCTACCAGTTCGCCACCATAATTCTTCACCGTGTGGTCGAACTCGGTGATGTGACGGGTGATAAGATTGCCCAGGTTGCTGGCGTCCCGCGAGATTTTTTCCGTGAGTTCGGTGCCACCCTGGTTGAACATTTCCTCAAAGGCCTGCAGTCGTGCCGCCAGCATATCCTTGACCGTGTCGCCATGGCTGTTGAGTGCCGTGACCAGCAATTCTGCACTCTCACGGAAGGTATCCGCTACCACGTTACTGCGGCTCGTGATGGTGTCGGTGATGCGAGCACCCGTTTGTTCAAGTTTCGAGACGACATCCCCGCCGCGCAAGGAAAGGTCAAGAACAAGGGAGTCCCCGGTCGAACGCAGAGTGGTATTGACCTCGTCGGCACGAGCCGCGATCGACTCGGCCAGGCGTGCGCTCGTATCGGTGAGGGCATCTGTGAATTGCTGCGAGCGGTTCGCCATAGATTCAATGGTAGAAGACGATTTTTGTGCGAATCCCTGGGCGACCTGATCGAGACGCGCACTCATCATCTGTTGCAGACGGGCTGCGAGCTCGGCGAATTCATCGTGCACGTGTTCGGTCTTGAAATTGAGGCTGGCAGAAAGGCGATCACTTGCAGACGATATGGCTGTGGTTGCCTGGTCGCTCGTCGTTTCCAGCCGGTCGAGCAGCGTTGAACCGCGCTCGCTTAAGGCATCAACCATCGAATCGCCGGCGTGGCCAAGCGCCAGAGTGATGTGTTCGCCCTTCTCGGTGAGTGAGCGAGTGACGCGCTGAGCCACCTCATTGACCTTGTCGGCGACAAGGTCGCCGACCGAAGTGATGTCGTGTGCGAGATCGAGGTGAACGCTGGCGATAGCGTTACGTACATGCTCAGCCTGGTTGACCAAAGTTTCGCGTTGATTTGTCAGCTCGGTCAGCAGGTCGCGAATGCGGACTTCGTTATCATTGTAGGCGCGCTCGAGCGCGGAAACCTCATTGTGCACTAACGCTTCCAGCTCCGCAGCGCGCGCAAGCGCGCGTTCGACGCCGTCGCCCATGGCTGCAACCTCGCGGCGAATGGCCTGGCCAACAGTGACAATCGACTCGCGTGCAATGGTCTCGGGCTGCGCAAGATGCATCGCCACTTCCGCCATAAACTCAGCCACTACCCGCATGTCCTGGGCGCGGTTGAACATATGAGCGAGCACGAAGAAGAAAATTACAGGCACGGCAATTATCGCGGCGAGCGCGATCATGGCGGCCGGACCAACACCCGGCGTGGCGAAAACGGATCGCATTTCGGCGCCGTAGAGGGTCGCGATGGCGAACCCTCCGGCGACCCAAATAAAACTACCAACGCCGGCGGCGATATAAGGAGCACGCGACGACCGGTGGCGCAGCGTTTGCAGGATTTGTCCGATGCCGGCGCGGTCATCATTGGCGGCGCGGCGGGGCGTGGTATCGCCGGTCGGCCAGGCCGGGGGTGCTTCCGGGGGGAATAGATCGGCGGCCTGCTGCGTCAACGGGCTAACGGCGTCACTGTCGGCGGTCGGCCCAAAAGACGTTCCGCTGCGCGTCTCCGGGGGCCGAATGTTGAGGGCCTCCTGGATGGCGGACAGTGCCTCCTCCGTCGCGTCTTTTGATTTCTGCGGAATATTCGCCATATCGGTCGTCGCCTCGTCATTACGCCGGACTTGTCGCCGCGGCCCGAACCGTCACGATAGATAAAAAGCGGAGGCATGCCGCGAGCGCGGCACGGCTGCGACCGCAAAGCCGCAAGCTCCCCTATTTATCGCCCAATAGTGATCCTATCGCCTTGGCAATGCGAAAGAAACTACGCCGTTAAGGACTTTTTCATCATCGTTAACCGGTTGCTAACCATAGCGAACGGGGTCTATCTGCGCCGCCAAAGGGCGATCATGGCTGCTGAATTGAGGCCGTCATGCGGCCAGAAATGGTGCGCTTAAATCATGGGCGGCACGATTACACCACCTTAACCACCACCACTCTTGTCAGGCATAGACGGCCGTTGGGCGGTCCTGCATTTACCTGGTTTTGGTCCCGTTCAGGTCAAAGTCCCCGGCAACAAGAAGAGAGTGGGAGGCCGGGATGGCGCAAGCCGCGTTCAAAATCGATCAGGAAGCCGAGGCGCTTGAAAGTGCAGTGCTTGACTGCGCCCACCTCGCGCGCATGACCTTCAACGACCGCAGCCTCGAACGGGAAGTCTTGCAGCTATTTGACAGGCAGGCCGAACTGCTGATGGAACGTATACGCAGAAGCGAGCCGGCCGCGATTGCTACACTGGCGCACACGCTCAAGGGGTCGGCTGCCGGGATTGGTGCGGGCCGTGTCGCGTGCGCCGCAGAGGCTGCCGAAATGGTTGCGCGCAATGCATCGGGCGACTGTAAGCATGCGATCATGCAGCTTGCCCAAGCGGTCGACGAGGCACGGACGCAGATTGCCGCGTTGTTGTGCAAGGAATGACGGGGATGGCGTGTTGGCGCGAATAACTATATAGAAGCCCGCGTCACCCCCGACCCAGCCATTTCTACTAACCTTCCAATGCCGAAGATCACTTATATCAACTCTGGCGGCACGCCCCGCACAGTCGAAGCCGAACTCGGTTCGACCGTGATGGAAACAGCGATCCGCAACAATATTCCCGGGATCGAGGCGGAATGCGGCGGTGCGTGCGCCTGTGCCACTTGCCATGTCTATGTCGATGAAGCGTGGCGCGAGAAAGTCGGTGGTCCTTCCCCGATGGAGGAGGACATGCTCGACTTCGGCTACGATGTGCGGCCGAGCTCGCGGTTGTCATGCCAGATCAAGGTGACCGACAACCTCGATGGCCTGCTCGTTCGGACGCCGGATAAACAGGCGTAAAGCACCGCACTTTCGCGGAGGCCCTTGATCGTTTCGGCTCTCCATCGCTAAAATTTCACCTAACGCCCGCGTGCGGAACGGCCATGAGTGAGAGCGCGATCCACACGACCTGCTGCATCGCTGGCGGCGGGCCGGCTGGCATGATGCTCAGTTTTTTGCTGGCGCGCGCCGGTGTATCGGTGTTGGTGCTGGAAAAGCACGCCGATTTCCTGCGCGATTTTCGCGGCGACACCATTCATCCATCGACGCTCGAACTCATGTACGAGCTCGGCTTGCTCGAGGAATTCCTCAAGCTCCCGCATATACGGATTGATCATATCACGGGCCAGATTGGCGCTTCGACCGTCACCATGGCGGACTTTTCGCATCTGCCGACGCATTGCCGCTTCATCGCGCTGATGCCGCAATGGGATTTTCTCAATTTCCTGGCGGCGCAAGCCAAGCGCTATACGAACTTCCAGCTGCGCATGTGCGCGGAAGTAACCGATCTGATTGAGAAGGATGGTCGTGTTGCCGGTCTACGTGCGAAATCACCTGATGGCGATCTCTCGGTTCACGCCGACCTCGTAATCGGTTGCGACGGTCGTCATTCGACGGTGCGCAAGCTCGCCGGATTCAAAGTCGAAGATGTTGGCGCGCCGATTGACGTGCTGTGGTTCCGTATTTCACGCCGCGTATCCGACAGCGACGATACTTTCGGCCATCTGGAAGCCGGCGTCATGATGGTGATGCTCAATCGCGGTGACTACTGGCAGTGCGCATATGTGATCCGGAAAGGCGGGATCGACACAGTCAAGCAAAAGGGCCTGCCGGCATTCCGCGATAGCGTGGCGGAAATGTCACCGTTCCTGCGCGACCGTATTGGCGAACTCAAGAGTTGGGACGACGTCAAGCTGCTGACGGTGGCAATCGACCGGCTGCGGCAATGGCACAAGCCAGGGCTGCTTTGCATCGGCGATGCTGCGCATGCGATGTCGCCTGTCGGTGGGGTCGGTATCAATCTGGCCGTGCAGGACGCTGTCGCAACGGCAAATATTCTTGCTGCGCCGCTGAAGGCGGGCCGCGTCACGAACGACCTTCTTGATGCCGTGCAACGGCGGCGCACCTTGCCGATGCGCGTGATCCAGTGGCTACAGATGCAGATCCAGAACAATTTGCTCAGCCCCGCACTCAAGACCACACGGCGTCCGGTACCGCCATGGCCGGTCAAACTGGGGCAGTGGTTCCCGGTGCTGCGCCGAATTCCGGCGCGGGTGATCGGCATGGGTGTCCGGCCGGAGCACATCCGCTCACCGGATGCATTGAATAGTAAACCGACCGGCTAGGGCTTCATCCCTGCCGGCGCGATCAGAGAAGATTTGAGTCCCATTTCATCTAGTGCCTTGCGCGCAAGACCGGACGCTTTTGCTTCCTCGATAAAGTCGCTGACATAAGCGAGGGCCGCAGGTTTGCCTTTAGGCACACAGACGGCAGTGCTGGAATTGAGGAAAGCGTCGTCGAGGATGCGGGAGCCGGCGATCTTGCTGACCAGGCCCGACAAGGATTCGCGCGATAGCGCGATAGCTTCGATCTTGCCGTCGCGCATAGCGGCAACCGCAGCGTCTACGCCGGCAAAATCGATGTGGGTCGCGTTGGTGGTCGCTTTCTTGGCCGCGCGGAAGGTCGCGGTGTTGGCGACACCGCCAATCCCGATACCCTTCGCATCGGCATCCTTGACCGATTGTATTTTAGAACCGGGTGCGACCAGAAAAGTACTCTGCAGCAGATGATAGGCATTACCGAAGTCGACGAATTTCTTGCGCTCCTCATCGACAGGAAGAAAGGCCACATCCCAGCGATTGCCGGAGGCCGAATTCTGGATTTCACCGGAAGCCTGGTGCGGGATGATCTCGAGAGGAACGCCAAGCTTTGCAGCGAGTGCCCGGCCGAAGGTAACGGCGACCCCGCGATAATTGTCACCATCTTTGATGGCAAATTGTGCAGATGGCGATGGCGCGACGGCAATGGCGAGCCGCAGCTTTCCGGTGGGCGCTAGTTGTCTCAATACGGCTGCATCGGCCATCGTCGTTGTCTCACTTTGCGGCGGGGGGCGCCACGCTGGCCGACTGATTGGCGCGTTTAATCGCATCGGCGACAAAGCCAGAGGCCTTCACGTCTTCGACGAAGGCTCGCAGGTATTCGGCGCCGGCGATGCGACCCTTAGGCGTGCCCATGGCCTGCTGGATCTCCATGAAATGGCCATCCATCACTCGCACCTCCGGATGGTCCATGGCGTAGGCCACAAGTGGTTGCTTGACCCCAGCCGCAACTTCGAGCTTGTCGTTGACGAACATGTCGATCATCGCGCGTCCGCCACCAGCCGGCGCTCGGACTACGGTGGCATTCTTGATGGTGCGCGTCAGAAAGAGGTCATAGGCTGACTTAAGACCAACCGCGATGCGCACGCCGGGGCGATCAACGTCGTCGATTACCGTCAGAGGCGAATCCTTAGGCACCATGTAGGTGCCCTCGATAATGACGTAGGGCGCGCTGAACTCGATCTCAGCAGCACGCACCGGCTCGATCGCGACGAAAGCGATGTCCCATTCCCCAGTCTTTGTCGCGTCGAATACCTTGCCAGCGGCGGGGTAGGTTACGAGCTCGACCGGCACACCCAGCCGACGCCCAAGCTCGCGCGCGAGATCGGGTGTGATGCCCTTGGGTTCACCGGTGGTGGGGTCGGTCTGTGCGAGCACCGAGTTGCCGAGGTTGATCGCCGCGTGCAGCTTTCCCCTGGGAGCGAGGTCCTTTATGACTGCATTCATCGTGGGCTCAGCAGGAAATGCGGGTGCGATGCCGCAAATCAGCGCTAACACCAGCAGCGCAGTTCGCGATGATACGGGCAAAAGACCCCCAAGGACGTCGGCTTTGGCTTGCATTGCGCGCCCGGAGCTTAGGCGATGTCGCCGCGTGATCCAAGTCGGCTCGAAAAACGCAGGACCGCGATGATGGCGGCTAAAATGGCAATCCAGACCAGCCTTGCGCCGTAGCGATCGTGCGGGTTGGACAAGACGCCACAGATGAAGGCGTTCGCGACGAGTGCCAGGGCACAAGCGGCGGCCAACTCGGCTACATCGGGGATTTTCCTGCGGTAGCCAAGCAGGACGATGACGGGCAGCAGCGTCATTGCGATGAGTGCCAACGGGTATTGCAGCCAATTGATCGCGATAAAGGACATTTCGCCATTCTGCTGGCGCGCGGAGTGCATGGACGATGCAAGCTTCGGCGTATACCGCTCAATAATGCGATAGGTGTGCCAGATTCCATCAACCACGCCTTCACCCGTGTGGACTGCGATCATCTGCCGAACCGTTGCGATCGCGGCAGTTTCGATTTGCAGGCCGGGGTACTCAATCATGCTGTTGACAGCAATCGTTTGCATCTCTGCCCCGAGCCCATCGAACCGGCCGAGCCGGTCAAATAGTGGGCTACCCCAGAACCAGACATCGGCGTCGTCGGGGAGTTTGTCTTTGTAGGCGCAAAGCGTGAGTTTCGGATCGGGGCAGTGCTCGCCTAGATATTTTTTGACAATGCCATCTTGCAGCATCCGGCCGAAGGAAAGCGCGTAGCCGCCTGGCGTCCAGACGAAACGCTTCGCCACCGTGAAGTCTGCGGCAAGAACGAGCACGGCACCCAGCGCGAGCGCCGTAACGCCATCACGGATGCGAGCGAAGGGCATGCGATTTGGTTTGATAAGCCACAATAAACCCGCGGCAATGACCAATGCCGACAGAACGGCGATTGTTGCGCTGTGGGTCGCAGCGCAGATTGCTACAAGCATAATCAACGCGAAGTGCTCGCCACGGCTCAAGTTCGCGGGCCGCAATAACAAGAGGTAGAGTGCCAAGACTCCAAGTCCGGCAAAAATATCGGTGAGAAGAATCGAGGTTAGCCAGGGCAGGGTAGAGAATACCGTCAGCACGGCGACAACGATGAGTAATAGCCACGGGCGTCCGCCGAACCCGTGCGCGCGCAACACCAGTGCGATCATCCAGACCGTAAGCGCGGCTTGCGTTGCTACAACCGGCCAAAAAGCCGCAAACTCGCCAGCATTGAGCATGAGGCCGTAGACCACGGCGCGGCTGGGAACCAGCGTGCCTTCGTGCCACCGCGCGAGATAACCGCCGGTGTCGTATTGCAGCAGCGGAAAGCCATTCCAGACGGCGGGCGCTTGCAGCAAGAGCCAACTTGCGACGGCAGCAAAGGATTGCGGCCGAAAAGCCTTGGTCCACCCGTTCATTAAATGATTTCCCCGGCCCTCAAGCACAGTGTTACCTGCTTGACGGAAGGCATGACTAGGGCGAATTGTCGCGCATGTTTGTCGCTTTCTTCACCGAGCTCAAGAACGCCGGCGTGCCGGTGACGCTACGCGAGTACCTGACGCTAATGCAGGCGATGGACGCTGATCTTGCGTCGCGCCGGGTGGAAGACTTCTACTATCTATCGCGCGCAACGCTGGTGAAGGACGAGCGCAACCTCGACAAATTCGATCGTGTTTTCGGTCACATATTCAAGGGACTGGAAACGCTCGATGAAGTAGTCGAAGCCGACATCCCCGCCGAATGGTTGAAAAAGCTCGCGGAAAAATATCTGACGGAAGAAGAAAAAAAGCAGATCGAGGCCATGGGCGGGCTCGACAAACTGCTGGAAACGCTGCGCAAGCGTTTGACTGAGCAGAAAGGCCGTCATCAGGGCGGCTCGAAGTGGATCGGTACCGCCGGCACGTCTCCTTATGGTGCCTATGGCTACAACCCGGAAGGCATTCGCATCGGGCAGAGACTCCAATCGGAATTTTCGCGCGGTCAAGGTGTGGGACAAGCGAGAGTTCAAGGATCTCGATGATGATGTTGAGCTCGGTACACGCAACATAAAACTTGCGCTACGCCGGTTGCGTAAATTCGCTCGCACCGGTGTACCCGAAGAACTCGATCTCGATGGCACCGTCAAAGGTACCGCGCATAAGGGATACCTCGATATTCTGATGCGTCCCGAGCGGCACAATGCGGTGAAGGTACTCCTGTTCTTCGATATCGGGGGCTCGATGGACTGGCATATCAAGGCGACGGAGGAATTATTCTCGGCCGCGCGCTCAGAGTTTAAACACATGGAGTATTTTTACTTCCACAACTGTCTCTATGAACGTGTCTGGAAGGAGAACCGTCGCCGCTTCCAGGCGACCACGCCGACATGGGACGTGCTGCACACGTATCCGCACGACTACAAAGTGATCTTCGTTGGAGATGCGTCTATGTCGCCCTACGAAATCGTGGCGCAGGGAGGATCGGTCGAGCATTACAATGAAGAACCGGGCGCGCTTTGGCTCGATCGCTTGACGCGCACCTATCCGGCTTGTGTGTGGTTAAATCCCGTGCCGGAGAAAGAATGGGGTTACACCCATTCGATTGCTATGGTGCATCAGCTTATGAGCGAACGGATGTACCCGCTCACGCTTGACGGACTCGACCGAGCGATGCGGGAGCTGGTGCGATAGTTCGCAACGCACGCAACTCTTCGTCCGCTTTTTGAGGTAAATGCGTTTGAGTGCGGCCTGCGCGATCATGTGCGCAAGCATTCCCGCTCAGGTCTAAAAGGTATCGCCGGGCTTTGGCCCGGCGATCGCGGTATCTGTCCTCATAGCTATTTTTGCCGTCCCGGCGGCGCCTTGCCGATCACGCCGAACTCCTCGGATTTGCTCCCGAAGGCGGCCGAACTCGAATCCTTCGGCCGCCAGCCCGCGCCTCAGGAGTTCGCGGATTGCTGCCGCCCGGCTCGGCATGCGTATTTTAAAGCGAAAATCGTCAAGAACGTTAAGCTCTTCCGCCGACAGCATAATTTGCAGTCGTTCGCCTCGAGCTGATCCATTCCCGTTTGCCATGGCAACCCCCGCTGCCTCAATCTCCGTAGGTAGCTTACTATGAGTGATGTACTCAATCGTCTTAATCCGCGCAAGTGGCTAAGAAATGCGGTTTAAAGAAAAAGGTTCCAAGGCTGGAAACCCCAGTTTTGGTGGGGTTTCCGCTGTTGCTGGTTGCAAAGATACAGAATTGACCGTTCGGCCTAGAGGAATAGCGTGAGGCCATGAAACAGATTCAAATAGACAAACTAGACAGTTTGGCGCCGATCTCATGTGGCCACTGCGGGAGTCTCCTGCGTTTAGTCGGCAGCGAGCCCCACCCGGTGCAAGCCAATACCGACCTGCTCACCTTCAGCTGCACCAACTGTGAGTCACTGCAGGTCGTGGTTATGCCGATTCCGCCCCTGGGCTCCTGACGCACGCCTCCCGTAAGCCCAAAAATCAAATCGCCGGGGGCTGGTCCCCGGCGATTCGACAATCCGTTTGCGGGCGATCAGGCGGCGTTAGCCGGGCGTAAACGTGCAGGGTCGTCTGGCGCGGTTTGATCACGCTGCAATGCCATCGCCTCGCGCATCAGCCGGGCGAAATCTTTTCGGGCGGTTTCCAAAGCCCCTTCCACCACCGAACACTGCATTTGCTCGCGGCGTAGTGAAGCGCCGAGTTCCTCAATTCGTCTCTCGGTCGCCTGCTTTTCTGCCGACCGTGCCGCTTCTAGCGCGGCCACCTGTTCGCCCAATGCTGCGATTGTATCCTCGGCGCGCGCGAGCGCGGCCTCTTTAGCGGTAAAGGCGCGGGCAAGCGCGGCACTACGTTCCATGAGCGTTGTGCGCGCCCGATCCACCTCAGTGAATTCGGATTCACGCTGGATTCGCTCGGCTTCGAGATCCGAGACGCGCGCCCGCATTGCGTCACGTTCGAGTGCGAGCTCGCCGGCCCGCCTGTCGTAGATGCGGATTTCGTCCGCCCGAGCGAGCAAGTGCTCCCGTGCTTCGCCGAGAAGTTTTTCGCTTGCGGCCGCGCGCGCTTGTAAGGCGTCAAATCGCATGCGTTGAGTCGTGAGTTCGTGATCATGGCGTTCGTTTGACTCATCGATTGCGGCGGCGAGCCGCGCTCTTTCGGTGCTTAATTCAGCGAAATTTCCTTCCACATGGCGAAGGCGGCCTTGTGTGGCCGTGAGGCTGGCTTCTGTCTCGGCAAGCTTCCGGGAGACGCGGGCCGCCTCCGAGCTGATTTTGTCGAGCGAGATTTGCTGTGCGCGTTTCTCGTCTTCAATCATCAGCAACCGCTGGCGGGCTGCATTGAGTTCTGACTCGAGCGTCATAACGCGTTTGTCGGCCGTCGATAGCCGTTCGTCGAGCCGCCGATTCTCCTCGCGCAGCGCCTTGCCTTCGCCAGTTTCCTGCGCGAGCCGTGTTTCCAAATCGGCGATTTGCGCGCGGCGGGCAGCAATATCGATAGCGATTTCGGCTCTGGTGGCCTCAAGCGTCCGGAGCAAATTCTGTGTGGTTGTCAGTTCCTGGCGAAGCGCCTGGCATTCCTTTTCTGAAAAAGTAGCTTTCTTCTCCAACTCGGCGACTTCGTTGCGCAGCTTGCCGTAGGCCGTGCGCGTATTGTTAAGCACAGTCTGGAGGCTGATCTTCTCGGATTTCTCGGTTTCGAAAGCGCGTAGCGCCTTGCTTACCGGATCGACAAGCCTGCCGACCGCGCTTTTGATGGTGTCGAGCTCGCCGATTTTGGCGTTCGCGTCGAGTAGTAAATTGCGCAGCGACTCGTTTTCGCCGCCAAGCTGGGCACCTAGCGCGGAGAACAATTCTTCGTCGAGTTCAAGCGGGTTGTCGGTATTGCTCGGCGTTGGCTCAGCCGGTTTGTCGTAAAGTCCGGCCTTGCGGGCGAAAAAGCCCCCGAATTTGCTCATTTACGTGATCCCCTTTCGCCAATTTGCCCGGCCGAAGCGACGCCGAATCACTTGTTAACTGATCCTAACGGAAACTGAATCGCGGAGGGTAAACGGAAGGTTAACGCGCGGGCGGTCTGGCCTAAAATCCCTGACTTTTCAATCTGTTGAACGGAATATCAGGGCTCGCCGCGGCGCTAAATGTGCGTCAGAGCGCGAAGGACCACCCGGGTAGGCCTCCGCAGGCTGAATTCTAGTCTGTGAAAAACTTTGGGCGGGACTACATTGCGGCCCAACTTTGGTTGCGCAGAGCCCAAAAATCCGCCCCCAACTGAGGCACCTCCCGGCCGGGAATTGTACTGCGCCGGGACCGACGCACATCGGCGCCGGCGTTTTTCAATCCCGGTCACGCTCGCCTATTAATGAATAGGCCTTCGCAAAGACGAAACGTTAGCTCGGCTCCAATGCCTTGCGGTTCCAAGGTTGCTTTGACCTCCGGTGTGACCTGCGCGAGCATCGCGCGCAGCAGTGCCTGCATTGTATTATCGTGACGGCTTGCCCAGCTCTTAAATTCCATCTTCTTGTAGAGCTGTTCCTCATGCGCGATGGCAAAGCCGTGGTCGTTCAATGACGTGCGCCACTCATCCATGGTCCAGGCGCGCAGATGGCTCGGATCGCGGAAACGTTCGAATGCGTTGACATAGTCACCAACGCTGCCCTGCGGTACAACGTTGTCGACCACTGCGAACTGGCCATTCGGCTTGAGCACGCGGCGCACCTCCCCTAGGAACTCGGGGATTGAATCGAAGTGATGCGGCGCGATACGGCAGGTGACGAGATCGAAACTTTCGTCTTCGAAGGGCAGTGCCTCAGCCTTCGCATATGCAGTACGAATGTTGGAGAGGCCGCGTTTTTGCGCCTCCGCCTTTACCAGGTCGAGCATTTCCTGGGTGATATCCGTCGCCCATATGCGGGCAACGTGCGGCGCAAAGGCGTAGGCCACGTGGCCTCCGCCGGTAGCAATATCAAGCGCATTCCAGTTCTTTTGCGGGGAGGTGAGGGCGACCAGACGCTCGAGACTCTTACCGAGTGCATGAGGCGTGCTGGTTAAGTAGCTGGCCGCAGTCTTGCCAAATTGCTCCTGGACGAGGGTTTTGTTCATGGGCTTTCCTAGTCGATGCCGTGAAGAGGAATACATAGCGCGCTGCGCGCGCGCAGGCGATACACGGACCCACAGCGCCGCCGCTAAAAACTCCCTGCGGGTTAATGGTCGCCGCCGCTGAGATCGTCGTAACCGTGACGGCTGCTGTAAAAAACGAGCGCCATCAAACCACCACCGACCAGGAGCGAGAACAACACCCCACCCGCTATGGCGACATAGCCGTAAAACGGAATTGCATCACCACCGAGATGGGCCCAGGCCGCGGCCGCGAACCAGACCGACAACGCCAATAATGCGAGCAAAGGCACGATGATGAGAAGTTTGCGCATCGCCGTCATATAGGACGGCGCGCCATTCTTGTCATGGCGCCCGGCACCTGAAAGCAACCGCGGAACTTACGCGTCTACGCCCCCCTACGCCTTTCCACCAGCCTCAGAAAGTTCGGTATTCTTGCCTCTTTTTCCCTTGGGTGGTGCTTCGTCATTGGCGGCTTCGGCAGGTGGAACAGGAATGTCGTCAAGCGGCGTCCCCCGCCGCAATGTCGAGCGTAGAGCGGCTACTTCGCTTTGCAGGCGAGAATTGTCCTTGCGCGCGGCTTCTAACGCCCCTTCGACGACAGCGCGCTCCATGCGTTCCCGCTGGAGCGCAGAGTTGAGGTCTTCAACCCGCTTTTCGATATTGGTGCGGCTGACCTGAATATCCGCTTCCAGGTGTCCATTGCGTTCGGTCAATGCGCCGATCTTTTCTTCTGCGCGCGCCAGGGCAGTTTCACGCGTCTTCAGCGTCTTAGTCAGAGCATTGTTGCGCTCGGTTAGGGCCGTACGCGCTTGCTCGTGATCCTTGATCTGGCGTTCGCGCGCTTCGTGCTGAGCTTCGATTTGTGCGAGCCGCTTATCTGAATTATTGCGCGCGATGGTCGCTTCGACCGATTTGCGGTCGAAAGCGCGTACTTCCTCAGTACGAGCGATAAGATTCTGCCGCGCTTCGGATAACAGACGCTCGGCTGTCGCGGCACGCGACTGCAACCCATCCAGCCGCATGTTCAGACTATTGCGCTCGGCCTGATGCTGTTCTTTGGCCTCGTCGAGCGCGGCGCCAAGCCGTCCACGCTCTGCGTAGGCTTCCGCAAAGCTCGACTCAACCTTACCAAGTTGAGCGCGAGTTGCAGTCAACGTATTCTCGCTTTCGGTCAATCGCCGCGTCAGCCGGGCGGTTTCGTTCAGTGCCTGATCGACCGCGATTTGCAATGAACGTTTTCCATCCTCCAAGAGCGTGAGCTTCTCGCGCGCGGCCGCCAACTCGCCCTCAAGCTCGACGATGCGCTTTTCGGCGGCATCAAACTGCTCTTGTAGCGTCCGGCGCGCTTCGCCCAGTGCTCGACGCTGAGTGGTTTCCTGTGTCAGTTGACGGTCGAGTTCGGCGAGCTGCGCGCGGCGAGCGTTGATGTCGTCCGTGAGTTCAAGCCGGGCGCTTTCCAGGCCGCGATTTGCTTCGCGCGACAGCTCAAGGTCTTCGCGCAGTCTTTCAACCTCGGCTTCGAGTATCGTCGCCTTTTTCTCGACCTGGTAGAATTCTGTGCGTAGGGTCTCGTAGGCTATGCGGGCCTCCGCCAGCATTCCCGAAAAACTCAGTGTCTGGGATTTTTCCTGCTCAAGGGCGCGCAAGGTACTATTGAAGGGCGCAACCAGCTTATCGAAAGCTTCCTTGAGGTCGTCGAGTTCGCTGATTTTGCGACCGGTGTCAGTCAGCAGGTTACGCAGTACCTCGTTTTCCTCACCCATTCGCGAACCGACGTCGGACAGGTTTTCGATCGAGATATGGTCGCCGCCATTGCCGTTCCCGTTTTGAGATCGGCCCGTAAACTTGTCGGCCCCGGCCGTGCCGCCTTTTCGGCCGAAAAGATCCGACAATTTCGCCATGACGACGCCTCCCCAACCCCAGAACGCCTACATACAGCCCCGAACGCCGCAATTTCGAAATTACGATATTATATCGGCTCGACTATGGGAACACTCGCCGCGTTGGCCTGTGAGTTTCATACATGCCTGCCCGGCATGGATAGTGGCCATACCAGGCGCCCCAATTGGTCCGGGCGCAAGTAAGGAATGCGCGTGATCGAGCCGCCCTCGGACCCCACAGGAAGAGCCGTCACTTACGCCTACCGGCTGTCGGCGCTGGGGCCGTTCCGGGAGTTCCGACTTTCGGATGATGGGATTGACTGGGTCGCCGGTGTCCAGTCGGGGCACGTTCCATACCGCAATATTCGCCATCTACGCATGTCGTATCGGCCGACCAGCATGCAGTTACATCGCTTCGTCACCGAATTATGGGCAGATGGCGCGCCCAAATTACAGATCGTCTCAAGCTCCTGGAAAAGCGTGGCCGAACAGGAACGGCTGGATGAATCCTACTCGGCTTTCGTCCGGGAATTGCACGGTCGTATTTCAAACGCGCCAACGTCCGCGCGCCTTGAGCGAGGTAGCAGTCCGATCGTTTATTGGCCGAGCCTTGTCGTTTTCGTCGTGGTTGCGCTCGGGCTTGCCATGCTGATCATACGGGAGTTGCAATTTGGCGCTTCCAGCGGCGCAGCGTTCGTGTGCGCCTTCCTTGCACTATATCTCTGGCTGGGCGGGAATTTCATTCGGCGCAACAGGCCGGGTGTGTACCGTGTGGATACGCTGCCGAAAAATGTCATGCCGCGGCTTTGATTTTGAGTTGCAAGTGCGATGGCGCGTTCCGGTGCTACTGGCGCACGACAAGAACCGAACATTTGGCATAGCGCACCACATGTCCAGCATTGGAGCCCAGGAAGTACGTCCGCATTGCGGGCCGATGCGAGCTCATTACAATGAGGTCCGCGTTGAACGTCTTCGCTTCCTCAAGGACTTCGTGATAGATGCCGCCTTGACGCACCGTCGCGGAAACATGCGCAGCATCGAGGCCGCATTCATGCGCGATTATGCCGAGCGCTTCTTCGGCTGATTTGCGTTGTTGTATGTCGAAGTCGGGCGGCACATATTCCGCCAGCATCACCGGCGTCATGGCCAGAACATTTACCAGGCGCACCGAGCCCCCCGACGTACGCGCCATTTCAATCGCGGTGGTAATGGCGGGTTTAGCCAGATCGGTATCGGCGAGATCGACCGGGACTAGGATCTTTTTGTACATGACAGCGCCCCTCGTTTCGCTGCGAGGGTTCAATCATGACATGTTTTCAGCAGCGCGTTGAGTGGGAGTTATTGTCTCAACTGGCCGTAGCACCGAGCGACTTGGGGGTCACGAAGCGTTCAAGCCGGCCACTTCGGGGGTGGAGCTTGGCCCAGTCGTCGAGGGCAAAATCGATGAAAACAAGGCCGGACGTGGGCAACTTCTCCCGCAACCGCTCCCGCGCTTCGATATCGCCGGAGGCGATTAACATCACCGCGAGCTCGTGGAGGCCGGGATTGTGCCCGATTATAAGAAGCGTATGCGTCGCTTGGGCAGCCTCCCTGACGACGCCAAGAATAGTATGTGCGGTCGCGTCGTAGAGTTGTTCAACTGGCGTGACGGGCGGCGATGGATTGAATGCTGCGGCAGCGAATTTCCAGGTTTCTTGCGTGCGCGAGGAAGGCGATGTCAAAACTCGGTCGGGAATTAGGGCATGGGTAGCCATATATGTACCGACCTTGGCGGCGTCCTTGCGTCCGCGCTCGATCAGTCTGCGGGCACGGTCTTCCATGCCCGGTTCAGGGCGTTCAGCTTTGGCGTGACGAAACAGCAATAGGCGGCGCATGGTCATGCTATGGATGTCGGCGGCCGGGTTGACCCGAAGTTTAGCATGCGCCCGGGCTGAGCGGGCACTGAGACACAATTAGCGTAGCGGACCAAAGAGTAAAAGCATGGAAGCGGGTTGGTACGAGGCAAATAGCGTTGCACGTCCGGATCGTCCGCGTCTGAATCTCGATCTTGACGTCGATGTCTGTGTGATCGGTGCTGGGCTAGCCGGCCTGACCGTCGCCCGCGAGGTTGCCCAACGAGGATGGTCGGTAGCGGTATTGGAGGCGGGTCAGGTTGCGTGGGCGGCGTCGGGCCGCAACATGGGTTTTGTCCTCCCGGGCTTTTCTGAAGATATCGATGGCATCATTGAACGTATCGGTCTCGATCACGCCAAGCACCTCTGGGCTCTGTCGGAAAAAGGGCTCGACTATGTCCGGCGCACAATTCTGGATACGCGAATGCCTGGTGTCGACCTGATAAACGGCTGGTTGCACGTATCGAAAACCGACAATTCTGACCAATTGCGCACCGAGGTTGAGCGCATGCGCTGGATCGGTGCGGATGTCGAGTTCTGGCCGGTGGAACGCGTACGCGATCAGCTTCACAGCCCGCGATATTTCGGTGCTGTGCACTACCGGCAGGCCTTTCACATAGACCCATACAATTATGCACTCGGGCTGGCCGCGCTCGCGGAGAAAGCGGGGGCGCGCATTTTTGAGGAAACACCAGCGGTTTCGCTCGATCCCGCGGGTGTCCGCAAGCGTGTCGTCACGCCTGCCGGCCGCGTTCGTGCCGCGCACGTTGTGCTCGCCGGCAACATCCATCTGGGTGCACTCATGCCGCAACTGGCGGCGACTCTATTGCCGGTCACGACGTTCGTGATGGTGACTGAACCGATTGGCGAGATCTTGCACGAGGTGGTGCGTTATCGTGGTGCGGTCAGCGACACCAATCGCGCGGACAATCATTACCGCATCGTCGGAGGTGACCGGCTTCAGTGGTCGGGACGCATGCGGTCGTGGGAGGCCAATCCACGCTTGATCGCGCGGGGACTCACCAACGACATCCAGCGGACCTTTCCCGGCCTCGGGAAGGTGGACGTCGCGCATTTGTGGCGTGGGACGCTTGGCCGCACTGTCCATCGTATGCCGCAAGTTGGCGAAATTGAGCGCGGTGTGTGGCTGGCGAGCGGTTTTGGGGGCCATGGCCTTAACAACACGGCGATTGCTGGTGAACTCATCGCGAGCGGCATTGTTGAAGGCGATCAAACATGGCGCTTATTTGCGCCATATGAACTGGTGTGGGCTGGCGGCGTGCTCGGCCGTATTTTGGCGCAAGGCATCTATTGGGGTACGCGACCGGTGGAACGCATCGAACAGGAAGTTGCCCGCTATAGCGCGCGAGCTAGGGCGCGCAAGGATGCGCGACTTACGGCTCGCAAGATCTCCAGTTGATCAATCGTTCAATGCGTCTCGTCACTTTGAATATTGCAATCGTCGCGGTGGGGCTGGCCGGCTGCGCCGGTACAGGAGGGCTGCAAACCAGCCTCCCAAGCTCGCAGCCTAGGCCGAAAGTCGTTTTTGTATCGGATTTCACTTTCACTTCCGAAGTGGTGGCGATCGATCGCGGTTACACGGCGCGCCTCGAGCGCAAAATCGGCGCCTATCCAATCCACCAGCGCCGTCAGCGCACTTCCGAACGCGTCAATGACGAAATCGTGGCTTCCATCATTGCGACTTTGCGCGAGGGCGGGATTGCCGCGCAAACCGGAGGTGAGGATACGCTGACCCTCGACCAGAGCGCGTTGCTCATATCGGGAAATTTGCGTCCGGGCGGAACCGTTACCGAGAAAAACAAAAACAGTTTTGGCTTTGGCGGAGGCCGTGGGCACGTCGTCGCGGCCATGACCGGCACGCTTTTTTCCGCGGGTGGAAAGCGTGAAGTGCTGGCGTTCAATGCTGAAATCGTTCCGGGCAAGCGTGAACCGACGGTGCCGCCCAAGATTGCGGTCGCGCGCAATGCGGAGGTCATCTCATTGATTGCGGCCTCCGGCGGAACTACCGAGCGGCTTTCGCCCGACGTCGAGGTGCCTGCGCGGCGTCTGGGCCGAACTATCGGCGAGCGCATCCTCGCCTTTGCCAAGGAACAGGGTTGGATGGAGCCGGCGCCGGCCGAGCCAGCGAAGCCCGAAGCAGCGCTTCAGAAGCCCGAGCCATCGGCCATAGGTTCTGATCAGCCAAAAAGTTAGGTGCTTATCGGCCTTCTCGCCGCGCCATAAAGGCCAATCGCTCAAACAGGTGCACGTCCTGCTCGTTCTTGATCAACGCGCCATGAAGAGGCGGAATGAGCTTTTTGGGGTCGCGCTCGCGCAACGTCTCAGGTCCGATGTCCTCAACCATCAGCAGTTTGAGCCAGTCGAGAAGCTCAGAGGTTGAAGGCTTTTTCTTCATTCCAGGCACCTCGCGGATTTCGTAAAATAGTTTCAAGGCCTCCGCCACAAGCCTTTGTTTTATATCAGGAAAATGGACTTGAATAATTGCGCGCATAGTGTCGGCGTCCGGAAACCTGATGTAGTGAAAAAAGCATCGGCGCAAAAAGGCGTCCGGCAATTCCTTTTCGTTATTGGAGGTGATGACCACGATCGGGCGACGGCGTGCTTTCACGGTCTCGCCGGTTTCGTAAACGAAGAACTCCATCCGATCGAGCTCCTGCAATAGGTCGTTGGGAAACTCGATGTCGGCTTTGTCGACCTCATCAATCAGCAGTACCGGGCGATCGTCAGCCACGAAGGCGTCCCAAAGCTTGCCGCGTTTGATGTAATTGCGGATGTCCTTGACGCGTTCATCTCCAAGCTGACTGTCGCGCAGGCGTGAAACCGCGTCATACTCATAAAGGCCTTGCAGTGCTTTGGTTGTGGATTTGATGTGCCATTCAATCAGCGGTGCGCCAATCGCCTTGGCGATTTCCAGAGCCAGCACCGTCTTGCCGGTGCCTGGTTCGCCTTTGACTAGCAGCGGCCGTTCAAGGGTGATTGCGGCGTTGACCGCGATTTTCAGGTCGTCGGTCGCGACGTAGGCTTTGGTGCCGTCAAATCGCATGAAATTTCTCGCGGTGCATTTTGATAATACAACCCCTCGGGGAATTCTTGGATCTTGGGAACGGGGCTTTTCAATTGCGTGTCACAGCCTAGTAGGCCGCGCTGGATATCGCCAGCGAGTCCAGCTGGGGAGCAAGTGATTCTATTTTCGCACCTTTTTCCGGTCGACGGGATGTAATGCACAAATTCTTCGTCGCAGTCGGCGAGTGGTCGCAAAAAATTAGGATTGATTAACAAAGCACGACCAACGCGATGAGGTTAGAGAGGATTAACTTGTCTATGCAAATCTCCGTGCAGCCATGGTCGGGCGTTCGTCACCCATTCGCGATGGGTGGGCCGGCAGGATCGAATTTGTCGCACAGGAGTGCGTTTGATGACCGTTATTTCATCCCTCACGCCCAATCAGATTGCCGGGCTTTCAACGACCGCCATAGAGGGACTCAGCACCACTGATATTCAGTCTCTAAACACGTCGCAGGTGGCCGCGCTGACGGCCACCCAGGTCAACGTGTTAAATACGACCGATATACAGGCGTTTTTTCAAACACAGGTCGCAGCGCTTTCACCAAGCATCATCAGCGCGTTGCTGACGTTGCAGGTCCAAAACTTTACAAATACGCAAATCAGCGCCCTGACGGGAACACAAATAAGCAAATTGACGGCCGCAGAGGTCGGGGCTTTGACCTCGACCGAACTGCAGAACCTGACGGCCACGCAGGCCGGTGCGCTCACCGCCACGCAGATCGGCAGCCTGAGCACGACGGTCCTCAACAACCTGAGCACGGCGCAGATCACGGCGCTGACCACCACGCAGGTTCAGGGTCTCACCACCACCCAGCTCAACGGCATCGGCACCACCAACCTTGACGCGCTCAGCGTCGCCCGGCTGAGCACGACGCAGGTCGCTGGTCTGACCACCACCACATTCGGCAAGCTGACTGCCGCCCAGGTCTCGACCCTGACGGCGGCCGAAGTCGCCCGGCTGAGCTCCTCGCAGATTGATCAGCTGACCTCGACCGAACTGCAGAACCTGACGGCCACGCAGGCCGGTGCGCTCACCGCCACGCAGATCGGCAGCCTGAGCACGACGGTCCTCAACAACCTGAGCACGGCGCAGATCACGGCGCTGACCACCACGCAGGTTCAGGGTCTCACCACCACCCAGCTCAACGGCATCGGCACCACCAACCTTGACGCGCTCAGCGTCGCCCGGCTGAGCACGACGCAGGTCGCTGGTCTGACCACCACCACATTCGGCAAGCTGACTGCCGCCCAGGTCTCGACCCTGACGGCGGCCGAAGTCGCCCGGCTGAGCTCCTCGCAGATTGATCAGCTGACCTCGACCGAACTGCAGAACCTGACGGCCACGCAGGCCGGTGCGCTCACCGCCACGCAGATCGGCAGCCTGAGCACGACGGTCCTCAACAACCTGAGCACGGCGCAGATCACGGCGCTGACCACCACGCAGGTTCAGGGTCTCACCACCACCCAGCTCAACGGCATCGGCACCACCAACCTTGACGCGCTCAGCGTCGCCCGGCTGAGCACGACGCAGGTCGCTGGTCTGACCACCACCACATTCGGCAAGCTGACTGCCGCCCAGGTCTCGACCCTGACGGCGGCCGAAGTCGCCCGGCTGAGCTCCTCGCAGATTGATCAGCTGACCTCGACCGAACTGCAGAACCTGACGGCCACGCAGGCCGGTGCGCTCACCGCCACGCAGATCGGCAGCCTGAGCACGACGGTCCTCAACAACCTGAGCACGGCGCAGATCACGGCGCTGACCACCACGCAGGTTCAGGGTCTCACCACCACCCAGCTCAACGGCATCGGCACCACCAACCTTGACGCGCTCAGCGTCGCCCGGCTGAGCACGACGCAGGTCGCTGGTCTGACCACCACCACATTCGGCAAGCTGACTGCCGCCCAGGTCTCGACCCTGACGGCGGCCGAAGTCGCCCGGCTGAGCTCCTCGCAGATTGATCAGCTGACCTCGACCGAACTGCAGAACCTGACGGCCACGCAGGCCGGTGCGCTCACCGCCACGCAGATCGGCAGCCTGAGCACGACGGTCCTCAACAACCTGAGCACGGCGCAGATCACGGCGCTGACCACCACGCAGGTTCAGGGTCTCACCACCACCCAGCTCAACGGCATCGGCACCACCAACCTTGACGCGCTCAGCGTCGCCCGGCTGAGCACGACGCAGGTCGCTGGTCTGACCACCACCACATTCGGCAAGCTGACTGCCGCCCAGGTCTCGACCCTGACGGCGGCCGAAGTCGCCCGGCTGAGCTCCTCGCAGATTGATCAGCTGACCTCGACCGAACTGCAGAACCTGACGGCCACGCAGGCCGGTGCGCTCACCGCCACGCAGATCGGCAGCCTGAGCACGACGGTCCTCAACAACCTGAGCACGGCGCAGATCACGGCGCTGACCACCACGCAGGTTCAGGGTCTCACCACCACCCAGCTCAACGGCATCGGCACCACCAACCTTGACGCGCTCAGCGTCGCCCGGCTGAGCACGACGCAGGTCGCTGGTCTGACCACCACCACATTCGGCAAGCTGACTGCCGCCCAGGTCTCGACCCTGACGGCGGCCGAAGTCGCCCGGCTGAGCTCCTCGCAGATTGATCAGCTGACCTCGACCGAACTGCAGAACCTGACGGCCACGCAGGCCGGTGCGCTCACCGCCACGCAGATCGGCAGCCTGAGCACGACGGTCCTCAACAACCTGAGCACGGCGCAGATCACGGCGCTGACCACCACGCAGGTTCAGGGTCTCACCACCACCCAGCTCAACGGCATCGGCACCACCAACCTTGACGCGCTCAGCGTCGCCCGGCTGAGCACGACGCAGGTCGCTGGTCTGACCACCACCACATTCGGCAAGCTGACTGCCGCCCAGGTCTCGACCCTGACGGCGGCCGAAATCGCCCGGCTGAGCTCCTCGCAGATTGATCAGCTGACCTCGACCGAACTGCAGAACCTGACGGCCACGCAGGCCGGTGCGCTCACCGCCACGCAGATCGGCAGCCTGAGCACGACGGTCCTCAACAACCTGAGCACGACGCAGATCACGGCGCTGACCACCACGCAGGTTCAGGGTCTCACCACCACCCAGCTCAACGGCATCGGCACCACCAACCTTGACGCGCTCAGCGTCGCCCGGCTGAGCACGACGCAGGTCGCTGGTCTGACCACCACCACGTTCGGCAAGCTGACTGCCGCCCAGGTCTCGACCCTGACGGCGGCCGAGATCGCCCGGCTGAGCTCCTCGCAGATCGATCAGCTGACCTCGACCGAGCTGCAGAACCTGACGACGACGCAGGCCGGTGCGCTCACCGCCACGCAGATCGGCAGCCTGAGCACGACGGTCCTCAACAACCTGAGCACGACGCAGATCACGGCGCTGACCACCACGCAGGTTCAGGGTCTCACCACCACCCAGCTCAACGGCATCGGCACCACCAACCTTGACGCGCTCAGCGTCGCCCGGCTGAGCACGACGCAGGTCGCTGGTCTGACCACCACCACGTTCGGCAAGCTGACTGCCGCCCAGGTCTCGACCCTGACGGCGGCCGAAGTCGCCCGGCTGAGCTCCTCGCAGATTGATCAGCTGACCTCGACCGAACTGCAGAACCTGACGGCCACGCAGGCCGGTGCGCTCACCGCCACGCAGATCGGCAGCCTGAGCACGACGGTCCTCAACAACCTGAGCACGGCGCAGATCACGGCGCTGACCACCACGCAGGTTCAGGGTCTCACCACCACCCAGCTCAACGGCATCGGCACCACCAACCTTGACGCGCTCAGCGTCGCCCGGCTGAGCACGACGCAGGTCGCTGGTCTGACCACCACCACGTTCGGCAAGCTGACTGCCGCCCAGGTCTCGACCCTGACGGCGGCCGAAGTCGCCCGGCTGAGCTCCTCGCAGATTGATCAGCTGACCTCGACCGAACTGCAGAACCTGACGGCCACGCAGGCCGGTGCGCTCACCGCCACGCAGATCGGCAGCCTGAGCACGACGGTCCTCAACAACCTGAGCACGGCGCAGATCACGGCGCTGACCACCACGCAGGTTCAGGGTCTCACCACCACCCAGCTCAACGGCATCGGCACCACCAACCTTGACGCGCTCAGCGTCGCCCGGCTGAGCACGACGCAGGTCGCTGGTCTGACCACCACCACATTCGGCAAGCTGACTGCCGCCCAGGTCTCGACCCTGACGGCGGCCGAAGTCGCCGCGTTGTCGGTCGCGCAGCTCGGTCAGTTGACGACGACAGAGATCGGCGCGTTGACCAGCACTCAGGTCGGCGGATTAAACAGCACGCAAATCGGCGGGTTGGCGACGGCCAAGTTCGATGCGCTGACCAGCACAACGGGTATCCCGGCAATCAGCGTGGCTGCGATCGCCGGGCTGACAACGACCGAGATCAGCTCGTTGACGACGACGCAGGGCAACGCATTTACAACGACGCAAATCGGGGCAATGTCGATAGCTCAGTTGGACGCCCTGGTAACCCTCGTCGGGTAGCGGGTAGCTTCGCAAAAAGCCTTGGGCCCTGGCATCGGGGCCCGGGCAGGATAGAAGTAAGGCGTACTGTAACGCGTGGCGTATCGCGCTTTTTGAAGCGGCCATTTGACGGCCGAATCGCGTTCGCAACTTCAACGCTTATAGGACGTCGTCATGCTGCCTGAGCCAGCCGATTTGAAAGCCGCAACCGATCTATTCAACGATGCGATCAATCGGGCGATAGGCCATCAGCTCTCGATCGCAGATCTCATCGGCTGCGCGACACAACTCGATTCTTTCGGGCAAAAACAGTTTGTTGCTGATTTATACAAGACTTGGATTGCGCACAATTCAAGCGACAGCCTGCTGCATGCGGCATATTTCAATTTTGGCGTCGTTCTTGCCGATCTCGGTGACCGGCCTGGTGCGATAAATGCCTTTCAAGAGTCCGTCCGCCTGAAACCTGATTTCTGTCCGAGCTATATCAACCTTGGCCGCGCATTTGAGGACAGCGGACAAGCGGGTGCGGCGGTGACACAATGGCTCAACCTTGTGCAGAATCTCTCCGCCATCAATGGCGAAACTGTCGCGCATAAAATCTCCGCACTGGAACAAATTGCCCGTGTTTTAGAGAGTGCAAACAGCGACGCGCCAGCCGAAGACGCCCTCAAGCAAAGCCTGGATATCAATCCACACCAGACCAAAGTGCTTCAACACTGGATTTCGTTGCGCCAGCGGCAATGCAAGTGGCCGGTCATCGCCGAGTGGGATCGTGTCAGCCGCAAAGATCTGTTGACCGGAATATCGTCGCTGTCGTTGCAATGCCTTGCCGACGACCCAATGTTCCAGTTGGCAAAGGCCTACCACTACGGGAAAACCACGATCGGCATGCCAAAAGTCATGCAGCAAACCCCAGCCGGCAGGCGCGATCCGGGCAAACTGCGAATAGGCTATGTGTCGTCCGATTTGCGCGAGCACGCCGTTGGTTTTGCCATGACCGACGTCATCGAGCAGCACAACCGCGAAAAGTTTGAGATCTTCGCCTACTATTGCGGCGTCAACCGTACCGACGCCACCAAGCAGCGAATAATGACGGCCGTCGACCAGTGGGTCGACATCAATGGTCTTGACGACGACCGGGCCGCCGCAAAGATCGCAGCAGACGGAATCGACATTCTCATCGACCTCAATGGCTATACAAAAGATGCCCGAACCAGCGTATTTGCCCGGCGGCCGGCGCCCATTGCAGTGAATTGGTTCGGCTTTCCCGGGACGATGGGAACGCCGTATCACCACTACATCATCGCAGATTCCAATATCATCCCACCTGAGCACGAGATCTATTTTTCCGAAAAGGTCCTACGGCTGTCCTGCTACCAGCCGAATGATCGCAAACGGGTCGTTGCCGCGCAGCGTCCTTCGCGTGCCGACGTTGGGCTTCCAGAAAACGCATTCGTCTTTTGCTCGCTTAACGGCATGCATAAAACGACAGCGCGTACCTTCCGTCGCTGGATGATGATCCTCGGCAGTGTTCCCGACAGCGTGCTCTGGCTGCTGAGCGGCACCGACGAAGCCAATGAGCGGCTACGCCAAGCCGCCGCCGCAGCCGGTATCGCCCCAGACCGCATCGTGTTTGCCCGGAAACTGGCCAACGCTGAGCATCTCGCGCGCTATCCACTTGCTGATCTGTTTCTCGACAACAGCCCTTACGGAGCGCACACTACGGCGGCGGACGCTCTCTGGATGGGTGTTCCGATCGTAACATTTCCCGGAAGGACGTTCGCCGCCAGGGTTTGCGCGAGTGTTGTCCACGCGGCTGGAGTTGGAGAACTCGATTGCCCGACGCCGGATGCGTACATGACAAAAGCAATCGAACTCGCGCACGACCGGGAAAAGCTGGCCGCAATTAAGACGAAGCTTGTTGCGGGACGGGGTAGTTGTCTGCTTTTCGATACTCCGCGACTTGTTCACGAACTTGAGGACCTATACCGGCAGATGTGGACCGACTTTATACGCGGCACGTTGCCTATACCGGATCTGCACAATCTGGATGTCTATCACGAAATCGGACTTGGCCTCGATCTCGAAAATATCGAAGCGTTATCCGAGGACGCCTATATTTCGCTCTACAAGGAAAAGCTTGGTGAGTGGCACAATTCCTATCCAATCCGGCCCGACAATCGTTTATGGTGTGAGGCCGAGAAGGAAATCCATCCTCGCTTGGGCCGGTTGGCAGTCGCGTAGCCGTCCAGATCCATTTACTCAGCGGCCCGCGGCATTTTGAGGCTTTTCGCTCGGCGTTTGTGCCGAGCCTGCCTCGCATCAACGTGATAGATTGGTGATGACAAGTTGAATAGCGTTTATGCGCAAAAACTGTATCTGAGGGTTATTGAATTCGGGAGAGTAGAAGAACTGTGGGACGTGCCCAAGGGAGAGAGCTGAAAATGATCAATCGGCGCGCTCTACTGACTGCTGGCGCAACGCTTTCGGCACTTGCTGTAACGGGCAAATTTGGCGAGGCAGAACCTATGACCGCGACCGAAGCCGTCGACTATCGCAAACTTTCCGACATGGATTGGCGCCAGCGCCTCACAGCGAACCAATACATGATACTGCGTCAGCACGGCACCGAACGAGCCGGGACCAGCCCGCTCAACAAAGAGAAACGTAAGGGAACGTTCACTTGCGCCGGTTGCGATCTGCCGCTGTTCTCGTCCGATACCAAGTTTGAGAGCGGTACAGGCTGGCCGAGCTTTTATCAGCCGCTGACCAATGCAGTAGAGACGAAAACCGACCGCTCATTTTTCATGACGCGCACCGAGGTTCACTGTGCGCGCTGTCTTGGTCACCTGGGTCATGTTTTCGACGACGGGCCGCCACCGACAGGCTTGCGATATTGCATGAATGGTGTGGCGTTGAAGTTCATCCCGGAAGCCACCAAGGGTTCCTAACCCACTTCGCGCGAAGACTAGTTTTCGAAAATTGTTCGTCTGTCGGAGCGGATTTGGTCGGCAAAATTTGCCGTTCGACGGAAGAAAGAACCGGCTTCGGCGGCTCAAAGGGGCCGCCGCCATTGTATAAGCCATTGAAATAACAAATGAAATTATATGGCATGCCGATTGCGATGGCCTCCATGAACTTGTCCTCAAAGCCCCTTACGCGGGGCAGGTGCGCCTCGTTTGCGGAGATGAAGTCATGGGTTTGTTCGACGCTCTTACAACTGCCGTCAGTGGTCTGCAGGCGCAGTCCTTCGCCATGCAGAACATTTCAGGCAACATCGCCAACTCTCAGACCACCGCCTACAAGGGCATAGAAACAAGTTTCGAGGATTTGATCCCGGGCGACTCTGTGCCCACGCGGCAAATTGCGGGCGGCGTGATCGCAAATTCGCGCGCCACGAACAACGTCCAGGGCACAATCCAGAGCACGACGTCGACGACGGACATGGCCATCAATGGCAATGGTTTTTTCGTGGTGCAAGCGCCGACTGGCTTCAACGGAAATCAGCCGCTCTTTGGTGGCATCGACAGCTATACACGGCGCGGCGACTTCCAGTTGGACGCAAACGGCTATCTGGTCAATGGCGCCGGCTATTTCCTTGAGGGCATTCCAATCGATCCGACGACCGGCAATCCGGTCGGCAGCGTTGCCACCCCTTTGCAATTCCAGGGCAACTTTTTGCCCGCCAGCGCAACGACCCAGGTGGGTTATGGGATCAACCTTCCGTCAACTCCACAGACCAACGCTTTCATTCCGACGACTCCGAACTCGGAGTTACTCAATCCCGCAGATTTCAGCGCAGGTAATGATCCCACGGTTGCCGGGGGCGGCGTTGTTGTCGGCAGCGATGTTTCCACATTTGTGAACGAGTCGATCGATGGCGGCTCGGTCACGATTTACGATCCAATCGGCACACCCGCCAATCTTCAATTGAGGTGGGCAAAGACCGACAGTGTGGCCAATGGCGGCTCAGACACTTGGGAATTGTTTTATCAGACAAATTCAACAGCAGCCGGGAATACGCCGGCGTGGATAAACGCCGGCTCCGATTTCGTATTCGATGCCAATGGCCAGTTGAATCCGCCGATCACCAATCTGACGCTGAACAACGTCACCATCAATTCCGCCTCGCTCGGCAATATTACCATAAACAGTCCCACCGGCGGTATCACGCAATTCGCCAACACGAGTGGTGTGTCGACTGTCAATAACTTGCAGCAAAACGGCTATGCAGCCGGTCAACTGAAATCAATCGCCGTGAGTGATGCGGGCAACATCATTGGCACGTTCTCCAATGGCCAAAATGTTGCGCTTGCCCAAGTGCCACTGGTCCATTTCAACAGCCCCAACAACCTCAAGGCGCTCGACGGCGGTGCCTATCAATTGACGAATGAATCCGGCCCCGCGCTGACAGGTTCGTCGGGCAAGATCATAGGACAATCTCTGGAGGCCTCGAATACCGATATCGCAACCGAGTTCACAAAGCTGATCGTGACGCAGCAGGCCTATTCCGCGAATACCAAGGTGATCACGACGGCAAATCAGATGTCGCAAGATCTGCTCAACGTAATCCGATAATTCTCAGTAAGCGTCGGACATGATCGAAGCGTGATTGAGACTGGCCCATGAGTCTGACGCAAGCGCTCAGCACCGCACTGTCTGGCCTGCAAGTCAATCAGGCCAGTATTTCCATTGTCGCGTCCAACGTCGCGAATGCCGATACGCCCGGCTATACGCGCAAGGTCGTCAATCAAGTTGCAATTGGCGGCAGCGCAAGCGTCGGTGTTCGAGTTAGCGACATCCAGCGCGAGATCGATCTGTACATACAGCGGCAGCTGCGTGTCGAAAACGCGGGCGCGTCTTACGCGGACACACGCGCGAATATGTACTCGCAATTGCAAGACATCTATGGCCAGCCCGGCGCCGACACGTCGCTTGAGTCGGTGTACAATAGTTTCACGTCTTCGCTACAGACGCTTTCAACAAGCCCGGACGACCCCGGCGCTCGTACCGCGGTCGTCAACAGCGCGCAGTTGCTGACACAACAGCTCAATCAGTTGAGTGGCAACATTCAAAGCCTGCGCGCCAACGCAGAGCTTGGGATCGCCGACGCCGTCAACAAAGCCAACGAGGCAATGACCCAAATTGCCTCGCTAAATCAGCAAATCGCTGCGGCGAACCCCGGTGACGCGGCGACCGGAGCGCTGCAGGATCAACGCGACTCCTATATCGATCAACTTTCGCAGTTGATGGATATCAACGTGATACCGGGTGACCGCGGCCAGGTCAGCATCTTTACCAGTTCGGGAACCCAGCTCGTCGGTGCGCAGGCGGCACAGTTGAGTTTCGACGCAGTCGGCACGATAACGCCGACATCTCAGTGGAGTGCAAATCCTTCTCTTCGCGGTGTTGGCACAATTACGCTCATTCCGCCGGCCGGTGCGCCGGTCGATCTTATCCAGAACCACTCCATCCGCTCCGGAACTATCGCGGCCTACCTCCAGATGCGCGACCAGGATCTGGTCCAGGCGCAAAATCAGCTCGATGCGCTTGCCGCAGGCATGGCGTCGGCACTTTCGGACACGACAACCGCCAGCACTCCCGTGTCTTCGCCCCCGCAGAACGGTTTCGATGTTGATGTCGGGAGCCTGTCCGCGGGCAATACAATCACCATCAACTACACCGATACTGCAACGAGTACGCCGCATACCATAACGCTGATGCGGGTGGACGACCCCTCGGCATTGCCGTTGTCTGATACGGCGACCGCCGCGGCGAACGACTCGGTATTCGGCATCGATTTTTCGGGCGGCATGGGCTCGGTGATAGCGCAGATCAATACGGCGCTTTCCGGAACCGGCATGGTCGCGTCCAATCCGTCGGGGTCGACACTGGAAGTTCTTGATGACGGTCTCGGCAATGCCGTTGTCAATTCGCTATCGGCGAAATCGACGATCACCTCTTTGACCGGCGGCAGCGCCGAATTTCCGCTCTTTACCGATGGCTCGGCGCCTTATACCGGTGTGATCACCGCGACCGGTTCGGAGAATCTCGGGTTGGCAGCCCGTCTTGCGGTCAATCCCGCAGTCGTGGCCGACCCATCCAATCTTGTCGTCTATCAGGCTGGCACGGCCGCCGGCGACAGCACGCGGCCGGATTTCATGCTGCAGCAGCTCACGAACGCATCGCTGACATTTTCGCCGAACACCGGAATCGGAACAGTCACCGCACCATTTACCGGCTCGCTCACGACCTATCTACGTCAGGTGATCAGCCAGCAAGGTGAGGCGGCGACTTCGGCCAACAATCTCAAGCAAGGCCAGGATGTCGTTCTCAATTCGTTGCAGCAGCGGTTCAACGATATCTCTGGTGTCAATGTCGATCAGGAAATGGCGAACTTGCTCTCGTTGCAAAATTCCTATGCCGCCAACGCACGCGTGATGTCGGCGGTGAAGGATATGCTTGATACCCTGCTGAATATGTGAGGATGGCATGAGCGTCTCATCGATCGGGGCACAATCGGCACTCGTCATCCAGCAACTGGTGCAGATGCGGTCAAAATTCGACGATCTGCAGCGCCAGCTCAGCACCGGACAGAAATCGTCCACCTATGCCGGGCTTGGCATCGATCGCGGCGTTACCGTCAGTCTAAATGCGCAGCTGTCGGCGATCAGCGGCTACGACGACACCATCGACAACGTTATGACCCGCATAAATCTCATGAACACCGCGCTCGGTAATATGATCGACATCACCAGCACGGTGAAGTCGGCGATGGTGCAGGCCAATGGCGTCAGCAATGGAAGCGGTGCGGGCGTGGCGCAGCAAACCGCGCAGTCCTCGCTTGACCAATTGCTGGCGCTGCTGAACACCCAGGCCGGCGATCGTTATCTGTTTTCAGGCCGTGCCACAGATCAGCCCGCAGTCGAAACGCTCGATCACATTCTAAATGGCAATGGCGCGCAGGCCGGCCTCAAACAGCTCATCGCAGAGCGCAATCAGGCCGATCTTGGTGCTGACGGGCTCGGCCGTCTGGTCGATCAGTGCACCGAGTCGCCAACTCCGTGTCGCTCGACGAACAATGCACATCGCCGTTTGGTTTTAAGCTGGCTTCGATTACCAACAATGTGACCGGCGCTACCGTGTCCGGACCGAGCGGATCGCCCGCCTCCATGGGCATCGATTTCTCCGGCGCCGCTCCAAATCCCGGCGAAACAGTGACCCTGCGCTTCAACCTGCCTGACGGCACAAGCGAAAATCTGACGCTGACAGCCACGACCAATTCGCCGCCCGGAGCCAATCAGTTCACAATTGGCGCTACACCCACCGATACAGCTACCAATTTTCAGACCGCGCTGACCACGGCGATCGGCAAACTTGGCAGCACGTCTTTGACGGCAGCGTCCGCAGTCGCAGCATCCAATGATTTCTTCAACGCCGACGCCAACAATCCGCCCCAACGCGTGGGCGGATCGCCGCCGTTCTATGCTGCGACGGGCATGGTCCCCGGAACATCTGCCAACACTGTGATCTGGTACACGGGCGAAACCGGTAGCGACCCGGCACGATCGACCGCTACCGCCCGTATCGATCCGTCACTGTCGGTTTCATATGGCGCTCGTGCCAACGAGGACGCCATACGCACGCTGGTGCAGAACGTCGCGACGCTTGGCTGCGGTAACAATTTCGCCCAGTGATCCGAATGGAGTCGGCTCTAAGTAGTGCTCTGGACCAGCGGCTGACTGTCAACCTTGGTGCGCCAGGCACGCAGACAATCACTGATATCGAAACCGATCTCGCCACCGCCCAGACATCGCCTACAGGCGGCGAAAACACGCCATCAGCAGACCAGTTCGACCTTAAACGATTTTCTTCAGCAGATCGACGGCGTCTCGAATGAGGACGTCGGCGCGCAGCTGCTTACGCTTCAGACGCGGATGCAGGCATCGATGCAGATCACCTGCGATGCTGTTCCAGACCAGCCTGGTAAATTATCTCAAATAGCCGGATTCGACGGCCGCTGCTCGGCGGCAGCCAGAAACAAAAGACCGCGGCTAGGCCGCGGTCTTTTTGCTTGTGGATTTGAGTTGCGGCGGTTCAGGCGCGGCCGAGCAGCCCGGCTGCCAGTTCACGATTGATGTTGATGAGCGAACCGAGGCTTTCGGGCCGCGGGTTGGCCAGGATCGCCAAGGTATGATTGAACACGAATAACCCCAGGTTCGCGACGTTTTGCCGGACGCCGGGCGGCAGTGGATTGTCGGGGCTGGTCGCCGAGCTCACGAAGATCGACCAAAGCCTGCGGTTATAAACCAGCGCTGCGTCCAGCTCGGACCACTTGGCGTCCCAGCCGTCGTGGATAGCTTGCAGACGAGCAGCGGCGGTCAGAAGCAGGTCTGCTTCCACCTCACGCGGTTTTGCGGTCTGCTTGGCGACCGCGTCGTAGGTTTGTGCCGCGTGTTGCATGATCAATAAGCTCCTTTTCGTAAGCAATGAGGGTCTTGGCGCTCTTGAGCGCCTTGTACATTTCACCGGCCAGGATGTGATTGCTCACTGCCACGATGTGTGGCCATGCGCTCGGTGCAGCCTGCACCAGTTCGCGCATCAGGATGAAATAGGTTTCGTGGTGAAGGCGCGGATCGCGCGCGGTGTACATCAGCTGCACGGCGAGATAGATGCGCTTGGCAGGCGTGTTGGCCTGCTGCCGTCGTCATGATGTCTTTTTCGCGCAGGATCGGTGCATCGCCCTCGATCAGCAATCGTGTGCGCTGGTTACCGTTGGTGACCAGGCAATCGCCGAGAATGAAGCGTTCACCGGCTTTCAGCTCGACTTTGAGACCCATTTGATGCCGCTCCTTGCGGCCGCCTAGTGAACCTGGCGCGGCGAAAGTATGCGATTGCCGCGGCCATGTCAGGTGAAGGCGCCTATTGGAACAGCCGCAGCACGTTTTGATCGGCCTGCGAGGCCAACGACAGAGCGGTGGTCGACAGCTGCTGGCGGGTCTGCAAGGCGAGCAAGTTCGCGCCTTCTTCGTTGCTGTCGGCAAGCGTGAGACTGTCCGAGCCTGAATTGCAGCGTATTGATCATCGCCTTGGTGAAGTCCTGGCGGATCTGCACGGTCGACAAATTGGAGCTCAACGACTGGGCCTGAGACCGCAATGTCGTCAGCGCCGTCTTCAGATTGTCACTGGCGGCGGTAATGTCGGCGGTGCCTGCCCAGCTGTTCTGCGAAGCGTTAATCGCCAGGTCGCCGGCGGTCGGTGTCGTTGAAGGATGTGACGACCACATTCGAAGTACGCGTCTGGGTTCATCGTGATCGTGAGATCGTTGCCACCGAGCAGGTTGATGCCATTGAAGCCGGAGTCGGCGGCGAGCTGATCGATCTGAGGCAGCAACGTGTCGAATTGGCTTGCCAGCGTTGCGCGCACGGTCGTATCGGCGGTCTGTTGCGCCTGGCTGGTCAGCGCCTGCGCCGACTGCACCAGCTTGGTTATTGCCGAGATGCCGTTATTGGCGGCTTGAATGGTGTTGATGCCGTTGGACATCGCGTCGAGCAAGCGAATTGAGATCATTGGCGCGCACGGACAGGCCCTGAGCCGTGAAGAAGTTGATCGGGTTATCGAGCGCTGAATTGACCCGCTTGCCGGTGGCGAGTCGGGTCTGTGTCTGCGTGATCAGGTCCGACGTCTGCTGCAATTGCAGAAGATTGGAACGAACACCGGGAGACAGTACAATGTCACTCATGGCAAACTCCTTGCCTGCATATGGGCCAAATCGCTTAAGGCTGATAATGAAACGTTAGGGTTGATAGACGGTTAAAGCCGGAAATTAATAATTCGTTAACCATGATTGCGAAGCACGCAAAAAAACGGCGGCCCGAAGGCCGCCGTTTTATTCGAGCTTTGCTGCGGCTTATTGGAACAGACGCAACACGTTCTGGTCGGCCTGCGAAGCGAGTGACAGCGCGGTGGTCGACAGCTGCTGGCGGGTCTGCAAGGCAAGCAAGTTCGCACCTTCCTCGTTCGAAGTCGGCGAGGGTGAGGTCGGAAGAACCAGTCTGCAGCGTGTTGATTGTCGCCTTCGTGAAGTCCTGACGGATCTGCACAGTCGACAAGTTCGCGCTGAGGGTCTGGGACTCCGAACGCAGCGATGTGAGCGCGGCGGTCAGGCTCGTCGGTTGCGGCCTGAATATCGGCGGAGCCGGCCCAGCTGTTGGCCGCGCAGTGTGATGCTCAATGGCGCCGCAGTGGCGTCGGTGTAGTCGACGCCAACCACGCTGGTGGTTGAGTTGCCCGTTTCGTCGAGGGTGACGGTCAGGGTATCGCCGCCGAGCAGGTTGATGCCGTTGAAACCTGCAGTCGCCGGCGAGCTGGCCGATCTGGGTCACGAGCGCGTCAAACTGCGAGGACAAGGTCGCCCGCACCGTGGTGTCGGTGGTCTGGTTGGCCTGGCTGGTTAGCGCTTGCGCCGACTGCACCAGCTTGGTGATCGCCGTGATACCATTGTTCGCCGCCTGAATCGTATTGATGGCGTTGGACATGGAATCCAGCAGACCATTCAGATCGTTGGCGCGATTGTCGAGGCCCTGGGCGGTGAAAAAGTTGATCGCGTTGTCGAGGGCCGAGTTGACCTTTTTTCCGGTCGCCAGCCGGGTCTGCGTCTGCGTGATCAGGTCCGAAGTCTGCTGCAACTGCAGCAGGTTCGACCGCACGCCTGCGGATAGAACGATGTCAGACATCTTACGTACCTTTCTGGTCTAATTGCCGTACTGGCGTTACACACGTGTGATCCAGTGGATCGGCAAATACATCGCATAACCCCCCAAACGGCCCGTAAAAGTTCATGGTTAATGAGTTATCGTCAGTTACGAGCCGCGGTCGCTCTCTGATCGATCGGGAAATGCGAGCGCGTATCGGGCCTCGCTTGATCGAGAACATTGTGGTTAGCAAATTGCTAACGGTCAGACTCCGTTAATATTTTCGGCATACTATTTCGCAGTTCAAATTGCGTTGGCCAGTATGACGTCAGTCATCAGCGCATCTTCAATCAACCAATCCATTCTGTTTTTAAGCGCGGACTCCGCCTCGAGTTGGCTCGAACGACGCATTAAGTTCAATCCAAAATCAAAGCAATGCCGGCGGCCTTTTGGGCATGCTGCAAAACTCTGGCGGCGACGGCAGCATCAGCTCATTTCTTGGCTCCAGCGCGAACAATGCGAATGCATTTGCACTGATTTCGCAAAACAGCGTCACTAATACGTCCAGTCTTGTCGCGCAGATAGCCGCGCAAAATGCACAGCAGCAAATCGCGCAGAAACTCCAGGATGCGATCGACGCGCTGTCGGCGACGCAACAAATGGTTCAGCCGACAAACGTGCTCGACCCCATCATTTTTTTCGCAGATGGATCGACGCTCGATACCAACAGCAACATCCTGACAAGGTCGGATGGAACGCAGATCGATACGACCACCGGGGCAAAAGTCATCGATACGTCGTCGACTGATTCAAATGGCGAATGGCGCCTATCTCGACACTGCAAACAATATTCTCACAATGCCAGACGGTACTGAGATCGACACCGTGACAGGTTTGAAAATTTCGGTGACGGCATAACTTTTTGCGCACGGCCGTTGGCGGCCGCGATTAGCCTTCGACAATTAAATGGCTAGAGCGTTCGGCTGATCGCCAGAGGCGGGCTTGTCTTGCTGCTCGGCGTCTGTGCGCGGCCGGAGGCGCCGTAAGTCGATGGCGCTTGTTTTCGGGCCAGCTCGCCGGATACACCGCGTATAATTCCTTCCGAGACGGCATGCGCGGTGGCCAGTACCGTCAGATTGGTTCGCAGTAAACTTTGGAAGGAGTCATGCCGTTGGCGCAGGCGATCGAGCGCCTCGGGCACAATCTGCGCGATGATGATCCTGGCCGCCTTCACGCGCTCGCTTTCGACGGCGTAGAGTCGGGCACATTCAATTTTGGCATCGTCCAGCTTTATCGCGTCGCGGAGCCGTCCAGCTCGCACGCACGCAGTTTCTTCCGTGACGGTCTGCTCCAGTTCGTCCATGACCTGTTCAAGGCTCGCGATTGCCTTCTCGGCTTCGTTTGCATTGCTAATCAGGCAGTCTGGCGTTGGGCGAAGTCATGACTTAACCTCTTGTCGCGCCATCAATGTGCGATAGACCTGATCGGCGATCCCAATCCCACCCGCTTTGGCGAACGACCTGGCGTACTCGTCCGTGAGCATCGAGCGCCAGACCCCGGCCGCCCCACTGCCGCCGAACGGGCCTTCGCCACTGATGCCGGTGAACATGTGCTGAAACATGGAATTGAGAAATACGGCTTCGAAATCCTGTGCCGCTGCGCGCGCCTTCGTTTGTTTTACCGAATTGAGCTTGCCTGGCGCCGTGCTGTTTGTAAGGAGATCGAGCGGTTTCAGGCCAGGGCTGGAGAGGGCGAATGCGCTTGCCATCACATCACCTCGATGTCGGCCTGGATCGCGCCCGCTGCCTTGATTGCTTGCAGGATGGTAATCAGATCGCGCGGTCCGATGCCCATGGCGTTGAGGCCGTCGACGACCTGTTGCAGGGACACGCCTTCTCTGACCAGCGAACATTTTCTTGCCGTCCTCCTGCACGCCAATGCTGGTGCGCGGCACCACTCTGGTCGTAGCCACGCCGCGCGAACGGTGCGCGGCTGGCTTACTTCGGGCGTCTCCGAAACGGTTACGGTCAAATTTCCCTGGGCAACGGCGACCATTGAAACGCGCACGTCGCGACCGATCACGACGACTCCGGAGCGTTCGTCGATAACGATACGGGCCGGCAGATCAGGTTCGACCTGCAACTGCTCGATTTCGGTGAGGAAGCTGACGATGTTTGCTGTCGACTTGGTCGGGCACCGTGATTACGACGGTGGACTGATCGATCGGTTCCGCGGTCGGCGACCCGATATAGTCGTTGATCGCGGCTGCAATGCGCTTGGCGGTCGTGAAATCGGGATTACGCAGCGCCATCCGCAGTTGGCTCAGGCGGTTCAAGGTGAATTCGATCTCGCGCTCAATCAGTGCTCCGTTGGCGATACGGCCGACGGTCGGCACGCCGCGCGTGATCTTGGCTGCTTCGCCTTCGGCCTGAAAGCCGCCGATAGCCAATGACCCCTGCGCGACGGCGTAGACGTTGCCGTCGGCGGCGAGGAGTGGTGTCACCAACAGGGTGCCTCCCTGGAGGCTCTTCGCATCGCCCATGGCGGAAACCGTCACGTCCATACGCGTGCCTTGAGTACCAAACGCTGGCAGGTTGCCGGTCACCATTACTGCGGCGACATTGCCGGTACGGATTGTTTGACCGCGGATGTTGACCCCGAGCCGCTCCAGCATCGCGGTGAGCGACTGCTTGGTGAATGGGATGTTGTTGAGAGTGTCGCCGGTGCCGTTAAGCCCAACGACTAATCCGTAACCGATCAGCTGGTTTTGGCGCACGCCCTCGATATTGGCGAGGTCCTTAATGCGCGAGGTCGCCCCGGCACTAACCGGGACGCACAAGGCCAAAATCACCGCCAGGCATGCGGTCTGCAACGTCCTCGTCATCACTGCTCCCCAATGTGACGTCTGACTGCGATGACTTATGCGAACGTCGTGCCAATGCCGGCGTGTCAGCCAAGGCCCTGGCGGCGCTACGATTTTTCCTGTCGCCACGAGATCGAAGGCGCTCCGGCGGTGGGGCATGAATGCTCCTCGCACGGCAAATTTTGCCGGCTTATTTACCGGGGATTAACCATACCGGCTCAGGCTCAAGGTATTCGGGAACCGATCCATTTTCGGTGGGGACTAATCGTCATGCGCATCTACGGGCCGAACGGAACCGCGCTGGCGGCAACGCCGACAACCGCCCGCCGCACCGGGGGCGGCTCTTTCACGGTCAGCGAGCAAGAGGCGCCTCGGAATTCAACTGCCGCCGGGTCATTGCGCTCAATTTCGACGGTCGATGCACTGATCGCCCTTCAGGGGTGGAAGATCCGACGGAGCGCAAGAAACGGGCAGTCGCCAAGGGTCGCAGTGCCCTTGATGTGCTCGACACCCTCAAACTCGGGCTGCTTGACGGAAGTGTGGACCAATCCACGCTGGCGCGCCTGAAGATCGTGTCTGAGGGACTGGCCGACGACATCGGGCGATACGGGGCTCGACATGGTATTGGGCGAGATCAACTTGCGCGTTGCGGTCGAGCTGGCCAAGGCCGGCGTCCGCTAGGTAGACGGTCCAAGCCCTCCAGAGCCGAAATCGTCAGAAACCGTTGAATTATCAGCAGAATCTGGCCCGTCAAAAGGCCCTACTCGGATGTTGTCCGCTGGTTGGCGGACGTATATAAGCCTGCCGCGCGAGGGGGGGCGACACTGCGCGCCCAAGAACAAAAGAAACAGGGAGTAAGTGGAATGCTGGCCAAAACCAAGAATTATCGGCCGACCGACAAGGAGCCGTTCATGAACGAGCGCCAGCGCGAATATTTTCGCGTGAAACTGCTCGCTTGGCGGGAAGATATTCTCAAGGAAGCCAAGGAAACGTTGCAGCATCTCCAGGAAGAAAATCAGAACCATCCCGATCTCGCCGACCGCGCTTCCTCCGAAACCGATCGAGCCATCGAGCTGCGCGCGCGCGATCGCCAGCGCAAACTGATCGCCAAGATCGATGAGGCGCTAACGCGGATAGACGACGGCACCTACGGCTATTGCGAGGAGACTGGCGAGCCGATCTCGCTGCGCCGGCTGGAAGCCCGTCCGATCGCGACGCTATCTGTGGAAGCGCAGGAACGGCACGAGCGGCGTGAACGCGTCTACCGCGACGACTGAGAAGCCAACGTCCTGTTTGTCGCACTACAAATGCCCGGTTCAAAGCCGGGCATTTATTTTTGTGTTCCAAAACTCACGCGGCCTCCGGCCGGGGAGCAGCCGGAGGCCGCGTCGTTTACGCCGTCTGCGCTCGCGCGATGCGAAACGGCGCGGGAGCCCGAAACTCACGCTACTGACTAGAACGGCAAGAACACATCGAACAATTGTTCGCCGTAGCGGTTCTGTTGCATGTCCGTAAGTTGACCGCGCCCGCCATAGGCGATGCGTGCCTGCGCGATCTTACTCGAATCGATAGTATTGTCGCTCTCGATGTCCTCCGGGCGTACGATACCGGCTACGATCAACTCGCGTACCTCGAAGTTGACGCGGATCTCTTGTTTGCCCTCAATCACTAGATTGCCGTTCGGCAATACTTGTGTGACTACGCCGGCAACGTTGGTTTGCAATGCTTCCTGACGATTCACCGAACCTTTGCCGTCCTGCGTGGTGTTGGAATCGGCGGTGAAGATTCGGTCGGCACGGGAGTATTCATGATCGGCACTTTCGGCTTGCCAAAGAAATTGACAATGCCGGAATCCTCCGTCATTGCGCGGCTGCGTTTTGTTTCATTGTCGATATTGGCCTTGTCGGTGATGTTGACCTTCACCGTGAGAATGTCGCCGATCTGATGCGCGCGCTGATCCTTGAAGAATGCGCGGGAGCCATTGCGCCACAGAGAATTCGGATTGTATGCGGCAGGCTGCGCCGCTGGCATGGGCATCTGAACCGGTTTGTAGCCCGGTCGCGTGGTCGGATTGTCGACGGAAGTCAACGGCGGCTGTTGCCCGATCGTTTTAAGCCGATCGACGTAAGCGCAGCCGTTGAGTAGGGCGCTTGCGAGCGCGGCCAGGACCGCGTGACGCATAACCATGACGACTTTCATGACTTCGCTTTCACTAATAGAACACGGGAATTGCATTGCTGTTGAGCTCAATTCGAACTCGAGTCAGCATCTTGCGCGGGAGACGTCCCGAGCGAGCAGTAGTCAAGACTTAGCGTGTGGCGGCATCGGTAGTACCCCTAGGCGTGTTATTCGAAGCAACCCGCGGTGAGCCGTTGCTGACCAGAACGCGGCCGGGACCGACGATCGTGCCCTGGACCGTGCGCTTGGATTGTTCGTTGAGGACACTGATAACGTCTCCTTCGGCGCCGCCTTCTGCGGCCTTGCCACGTATCGTGAGCACAATGCCTGGCACCTCGTAGATCAGGGTCACCGTGTCGTTGCGCTGAACCAGGTCGGGCTTTATCAGCTCGGCGAGTCGAAGCGGGCGGCCGGGTTGCAAACTACTGCGCGCGGCGAAGCCAATCACCTGTCCTCGTTTTGTGACGTATTCGCGGCCAATTTCGGCGCGTGGGCGCCGCTCCATCTGCACATCCGAGTCCTTGATGATGCCGCCGCGCTCGATCGCTCGTGTCACGGTTGCAATCTCGACGGTCGCGACAGCACGACCAAAGAGTCGCAGCACAGTCCGTTTGGCCGTGCCCGCGGAGAGTTCGAGCGTTGCATCGAAACGCCCGCTACGTGCGTCAAAATCAATGTGGGTAACGCGCGGCGTACCTACCGAGGACGGCTCCACGTATATCGCGCGCGTGTCATGCGTGAAATTCACGGAGATTTCTTTGGTCGGACCGAGATCGAACCGTGCAGACAGCGCGTTGGCAATGACGTCTTCGACGTCCTTTACCGGGATTGATCGGCTTGCCCGGGTAACGACCACATCGCGTATTCCGTCCGTAGCCACCCCGATGAGCGCGTGACCGCGGACGGCCTCAAGCACGGCATCAGCCGAAATAGTGCCCGTATAGCCAAGATCGGGTGCGCGGAATATCGGCACTGAGGCAACAATACCGGCATTTTCGATGAGATCGCCGATGCGCACGATGTCGCCGTTGACGATTGCTTCCGATTTCAATGCGGGCCGATCCGAATTGGGTTGGCCGGTGACTTCCGCCTTGGCCGAAACGCCAAGCGCGCCGAGCAGTACGAATGCGGCAAGGGTTGAGCGGATCATGGCGAGACCTCAGCGCATCAGGTTAGAGGTCGTGGACAACATTTGGTCGGCCGCGGTGATCACCTTGGCGTTCATCTCGTAAGCGCGTTGTGCGGCAATCAGGTCTGATATCTCGCTCACGGCCTCGACGTTGGCTTGTTCGAGGTAGCCTTGCTGCAGATTGCCGAAGCCGTCGGTGGTTGGATTGCCGTTCTGCGGCGCGCCGGAAGCCGGCGTCTCCAGATAGAGATTGTCGCCCATGCTTTGCAGGCCCGCCTTGTTGACGAAAATCGAGAGTTCAAGTTGGCCGACCTGACTCGGCGTATTGCTTCCCGGTAACCGTCACAAGCACCTGGCCTTGTGCATTGACGGTTACAGCAGTTGCATTCTGCGGAATGGTGATGCCGGGCTGCACCAGATTTCCTTGCGCAGTCACCAGGCGGCCTTGCGCGTCGAGCTCGAACGAGCCATCCCGCGCTGTAGGCGGTGCGTCCATCGGGCAAGAGAATTTTGAAAAATCCCTCGCCGCGAATAGCGAGATCGAAATCCTTGCCGGTCTGCGTCAATTCGCCTTGGCTCATCAACCGTGGCGTGCCGACGGTCTTGACGCCGGACCCCAGTTCGATGCCGGCGGGAAGAATATTGCCCTGCGAGGAAGTCTGCGTGCCTACGCGGGTGACTTGTTCGTACAGAAGATCCTGAAATTCCGCGCGCTGACGTTTGTAGCCAGTGGTCCGCATATTGGCGATGTTGTTGGAGATGACCTGGACATTAAGTTCCTGGGCCATCATCCCGGTCGCCGCGGTATGAAGTGCTCGCATAAACTAATCTCCCGCTACCGACATTCAGTTCGGCACATCGGCAAGTTTCTCGATCGCCGTACGTTGCAGATCGGATTGTTGCGCCAGCAAGTTGGCGATCTGTGTGTAGCTGCGCGTCACTTCGATCATGCGCGTCATTTCCATGACCGATCGCACATTGGATTTCTCGATCGTGCCTTGCACGATGCGTGAGGTTTTGTCGGTTTGTGGCGTGACGTTTGCCGGCGCCTTGAAGGTGCTGCTTCCATCCTTCTGCAACAGGCCGGGTTGGTCGAAGCTTCACCACGCGCAACTGGCCACGCTGTGATTCAGTCGTGGCGTTATTGCCTTCGCGCACGCTGATGGTGCCGTCCTGGCTGATCGTGATGTTGCGATCTTTGGGTTGAAAGGTAATGGGTCCGGATTCACCGAGCACCTGATAGCCCTCGCTGGTAACGAGCTCGCCATTGTTGTTGATCTGCAATCGCGCCATTGCGCGTGTAACGTTCGCCGCCCGGCGTCTGTACAACCAGGAATCCGCGGCCGTCGATTGCCACGTCCAGTGAATTGCCGGTGCGTTCGAGCGGCCCCTGACTGAGGTCGATCCAGGTGGCGCGATCATGGACAAAGCTCACGCGTCGATCGGCGGCTCAAAAAATTGTCGGCGCGTGGCGGTCGGACTGATGAATTCCTCAAACACCGCGCCGTCGCTTTTAAAGCCGGTGGTGTTCAGGTTGGCGATGTTGTTGGCAACCACATCCAGCTCGCGCCCGAGCGCGACCTGGCGTGATAGTCCGACCAGAAGTGCATTCTGCATCGGTAACTCCCCTTGCGGTCGGGCAAGGCTCGGCCCTCCCGAGGCCGGTCTTGTCCGCATGCGATGCCGCAAGCTCTCCCAAGCCGGCGGCTGACGGAAGGATTGCAGCCGTCGTGCCAAGTCGAAAAATGAAGTATAAATCAATAGTGTACTTAGAAAGAGGCAGGTGCTTGCGCGGCAAAAACAACCGTTTCCGGCGCTAACCCGGCAAAAGATTCCGGCCGGCGGCGCGAGAAAGTATCTGTTAACCATACCAACCTACCTTCGAATTTAAGGGGCGCGTGGGCCCGCGTAGCCGCGATGTTTCGCCAAAACGACGTCGCACTGTCGTCCCGCCCAAATGTCGCGAAGTGGGGTCATTCATGGCAGCTAAGGCGAAGCAGGCGGACGTCGAAGAAGAACGACGACAAGCCGGAAGGTGAAAACGAACAGTCAGCAGCGAAGTCGAAATTTGCCTTTTTGAAATTCAAGCTGCCATCAATGAAGTGGATGATCATCGGTGGGGCCGGCCTTCTGGTGCTCGTCGGCGGCGGCGGTGGCGCCTATTTTTTCTTCAAGGGCTCCGACCACAAGGAAGCACAGGTCGTCGCCAAGCCCGCGACATTTGTCGATTTGCCCGACGTCTTGGTCAACCTGTCGAATACGGGTGGAGACCGCACCCAATATCTCAAGGTCAAGATCGTGCTCGAACTGCCGGATGCAACTCTGGTGCCGCAAATTCAGCCGCTGATGCCGAGAGTTATGGATGCCTTTCAGACTTATTTGCGCGAGTTGCGCCCGACTGACCTTGATGGCTCCGCCGGCCTTTACCGGCTCAAGGAAGAACTAACGCGCAGGGTCAATGCCGCCGTCGCGCCTAACCGGATCACTGCCGTTCTGTTTAAGGAGATCGTCGTTCAATGACGACTCCATAGAAAAAAGTTCGCGGCTCGAAACAATGGCGACAAAAGACCAAATCGATCAAGATGCGCTAGCCGCAGAATGGGGCCTGGCGCTGGAATCGGACTCGAACGCAGCTCCGGCTGAGCGCGGAGACGGCTGCAACGCCAGGCACCGATGAGGCCGCCGCACAATGGGCGTCAATGGTCGACGATAGCGGCGGCTTGCAATCGGCCAAAGGCGGCGCTGAACGCATCCTCAATCAGGAAGAAATCGACAGCCTGCTTGGTTTTAGTCTTGCCGACGTCTCGCTCAACGACAATTCCGGCATTCGCGCCATCATCGACTCGGCGATGGTGTCGTACGAACGATTGCCGATGCTGGAAATCGTCTTCGACCGCCTTGTGCGGTTGATGACGACCAGCCTGCGTAACTTCACATCCGACAACGTCGAAGTCTCGCTCGATCGCATCACCTCCGTGCGTTTCGGCGACTATCTCAATTCGATTCCACTGCCGGCAATTCTGGCAGTCTTCAAGGCGGAGGAATGGGACAACTTCGGTCTCGCGACAGTCAATTCCAGCCTGATCTATTCGATCATCGACGTGTTGCTCGGCGGCCGGCGCGGACAGAGCACGATCCGGGTCGAGGGCCGACCTTACACCACGATCGAAACCAACTTGGTCAAGCGAATGATCGAAGTCGTGCTGGCGGACGCCGAGCTCGCGTTCAAGCCGCTGTCGCCAGTCAAATTCAACATCGATCGCCTCGAAACCAATCCGCGTTTTGCCGCGATTTCGCGGCCGGCCAATGCTGCAATTTTGGTGCGTTTGCGCATCGATATGGAGGATCGCGGCGGCACGATCGAGTTGCTGCTGCCCTACGCCACCATCGAGCCGATCCGCGCCGTTCTTGCTGCAGATGTTCATGGGCGAGAAGTTCGGCCGCGATCCGATCTGGGAAGGCCATCTCGCGACAGAAATAGGGCAGGCGCAAATTGGAGTCGATGCTGTGCTTGTACGAGGCGCGGTTGCCGTTGCGGCGGATGATGGGTCTTAATGTCGGCGACACACTCATGCTCGAGCTCAAGCCGGACGCGATGGTGACCGTGCGCTGCGGCGACATCACGCTGACCGAAGGCCGCATGGGCCGGGTCGGCGACCGGGTTGCCGTTCGAGTCGCAAAACCACTTCGTAAGCCGCGGACCACCTTTGCCATGTTCGAAAAGGCTGACGAGACAACCACTCCATTGGAGGTGCCGTGAGCTATCATTACGGTTTCCTGGTCGAGACCATGGTCTCGATCCTGCTTCTGCTCACGATCCTGTATTGCGTTCGGCTCAATAAACAACTTCGTCTGCTCAAAGCCGACGAGCGATCGCTGCGCGCGACCATTTCGGAACTCGTAACTGCCACCGAAATTGCCGACCGCGCCATCGACGGCTTGAAGTCGACGATGCAGGAAGGCGAGCAAGCTTTGAGCGAACGGCTAGAGCGCGGCGAAGTGCTCGCCGCCGAACTCGATCTGCATCTTACCGCGGGCAATCAACTATTGGCCCGGCTTGTGCGCATCGCCGGTGTTTCGCGACCGCCCGGTGAGTCCACCTGCGATCCAAAATGCCAACGCAGTAGCTGCTGCGGCGCAGGCCTTCGCCGATCGCACGCGCTCTCGGCTGAGTGGCCAAGCCGCATGAACCGCCTGGTGCGCGACGTGCGGCTGATTCCGATCGTGCTGTTTGCCACGATCAGCCTGCTCGCGCTCAAGGTTTCGGGTCTGGTGTTCGACGGTGGCTATACGTTCGCTGAGCGAATGCAGGCGCGCTACAATTCCGAATTGCAGATCACCTCGCCGGATAGCGTACCGGAATATCCGCGGATCATTGTAGCCGACAAGCAGGGCAATCTTGATGCGCCTGGTCGCAAACAAGCCTGGGCGCAGGAAATGTTCAACTTTAATTTGGGCACCAACAACGACATTACCGGTTCGGCGCGCGCATGCAGAAGACAAACCGAGTGAGCCGGCACTCAAGGTAGTGACAAGCCGCCGGATTCGCCAAAGCTCGAAGTCGCCGGCGCGGCAATCCCGCTTGAGCCGGGCCGCATTTCGTCTCCCGGAGAGCGAGCGGTTCTTGAACGACTGCAAACTCGCCGGCAGGAACTCGATACGCGCAGTCGTGAAATGGAAATGCGCGAGAACCTGCTTAAAGCTGCCGAAAAACGTCTGGAAGACAAGGTCACCGAACTCAAGGATACGGAGAGTCGCGTCAACACCGCGATGGGAACGCGCGACCAGATGGAAGCCCAGCGCTTTAAGAGTCATCGTCTCCATGTATGAGAACATGAAATCGAAAGACGCTGCGCGCATCTTCGATCGTCTCGACATGAAAATTCTCGTCGACGTCTCGACCCAGATCAATCCGCGCAAAATGTCCGAAATTCTCGGACAAATGTCGCCGGATTCGGCTGAGCGGCTGACAGTCGAACTCGCCAATCGGGCGAGCGCACAGCCCAAAACGGCAAATCCCGATCAGCTGCCGAAGATCGAGGGTAAGCCGAGCGAGAACTGACCGCGGCGCGCGGACCAGCCCCGCAATACAGGAACGTCTTATGTGCGGAATTGCAGTGGCGATCGACTGGTCGGACGCGGAAAGCACCGTTCGACGTCTGGTCGAGGGTATATCGCATCGCGGCGACGTAACCGACCCGGTCGTATTACTCCGCAAGGACACCGCCATGGGTACGCGCCGGTTGCGGATCGTCGACGCCGAGCATGCGGTACAGCCGCAGATTTCGTTCAACGCACGTCTCGCAGTCTCCTTCAACGGCGAAATTTACAACTACCTCGAACTGCGGAAGGAACTCGCCGACCTCGGCGTTGAATTCAGGACGGAGTCCGACACCGAAGTTCTGGCCAATGCCCTGCAAGTGTGGGGCTACAGGGCTCTCGAGCGCCTCGTCGGCATGTATGCCTTTGTCGCCGTTGATCTGGCCAACGGCGAGTTCCTCGCGGCTCGCGATCCGTTCGGGGTCAAGCCACTCTATGTCATCCAATCCGGCAGCAGGTTCCTTTTTTGCTCGGAGATGCGGCCGCTGTTGCAGACCGTACCGGTAGGTGACGTAATGCTGTTACCGCCCGGCTATGCACTGTTGCGCAAAAACTGCGCGCGGTTCAAGTCACCTGATCTATCCGCGCGCCGATGTGCCTGTGCATCACGACCCGCACGCGCTTGACGGAATTTTGTCAGAGGCCGTGCGGATCGCGGTTGCCGGCGGATTTGCCAGTCGCGACTTTATTCAGTGGCGGCATCGACAGTACGCTGATCGCCCACTATGCGCGACAATTCCGGCCGGAAGCGCCTGGCTATTTTGTCGGTGGTGAGACTGCGCCCGACTATCCCTATGCCGCCGAATATGCCGAGCGAACCGGCTTCGATTTGCGCATGGTGCCATTCGAGCCGGACAGCGACGAGGTTTTTTCTTCCATCGGCCGCGTTGTCGAGGTCACCGAATCTTTCGAACCCAATCTGGTGAGGGGCGCCGTCTGCTCGCTGCTCGCAGCTGAGCAGATGCACCGCGACGGCTTCCGCGTGGCGCTGTGCGGGGAGGGCGCCGATGAGCTGTTCTGTGGCTACCCGCCGCTCGAAGTAGCCTTTCATCAAAGCGATGCTGACGGCCGTCCTGTTCGGGATGAATGCCTCGATCTGATGCATCGCGTGAGTTTACAGCGGGTCGATCGCTGCTCGATGCGCCATCAGGTGGAAACGCGCGAGCCGTTTCTGGACCCATCGGTCGTCAAATACGCGTTGAATATCGATGCGGCTGCACTGGTGCGCGACGTCGACGGGCTGCCCCGAGGGAAGGCAGCGCTGCGTGATCTCTACGATCTCTATTCCGACCAGTTGCCATCGACAATCCGCGACCGGACAAAAGTGCCGTTTGGTGAGGGTGCCGGTCTCGACGTGTCGCCGCAGGACTTCGGCCTGGAAGGCTCGCTTCAATGAGGCGATATCCGACGGCGACCTGCGTGACGGTCAGCAACAGTTCGAAGCGTTCAACGTGCAGTCGAAAGAGGAACTATTTTACATTCGCAAGCTTGCGCAGGCGATGGATATTTCGCGCGTGCCGCACCTGCGCGACCGCGCCTGGATTTCCTTTCCTGTGATGCAAAATCTCGAAAAACTGAAGGCTTTTGCGCACTTTAGCCTGTAGGTTTTCTTACAGTTAACGCCACATTAAACGCCCGTCCTTACGCTGTTGCGACCGGCAGGCCAGCCGGCTGGAACGGCCTTATGACGGCTTTGCCATTCAGGCTGAGGCGGATGCTTGCGCGCAAACTGGTGCGACCGCGGCCCGGGTTTGCCCGCCGTGGCGGGCTTGCATTTCTAGCGGCCCTTGCGCTGCTTGCGCTCGCGCCTGTCGGTGCAGTTCGCGCCGACGACCCCATCAAGGGCGAAGTCAAAGCTGTTACGGACGGCGGCTATGTGCGGTTGATGTTCCAGTTCGACGAGGCGGTCGAAGCGACCACCCGAGTCTCCGGGGCGATCGTCATCATCACCTTCAACAAGCCTGTGGCGCTTGCTGTCGAGCGGCTCAACGTCAACGTTCCCGGAATACATTAGTGCCGCGCGCCGCGATCCGGACGGAAGCGCGATCCGCCTTGCATTGATGCGAAAGGTGAAGTTGAACACGATCACTGCCGCTGAGCGGCTCTATGTCGATCTCCTGCCCGAAAACTGGAAGGGCCCGATGCCGGGTCTGCCGCAGGAGGTGATCGACGGGCTTGTGCGGCGCGCACGCGATGCGGAACGCCAATTGCATCAACAGCGCGCCGCGGACAAGCAGAAAAAACCGCCGCTGGTCCGGGTCAAGGTCGCTAACCAGCCGACCTTCGTCCGTTACGTGTTCACGATGCCTGGGACGGTCAATGTTATTCCCGAACGGGCCGATGGCAGACTGACGCTTAATTTCGACCAGCAGGTAAACTGGGATCTGGCAGATGTCAAAGCATCGCTGCCGCCGACTCTGAAATCGATCGAAGCCGAGGTCGACTTCGATTCAGTTGCCGTCGTCTTCACTCTTAGTGGTACGCCGGAGGTCCGCACTTTCCGCGAAGATCGCAACATCGTGGTTGATATAGGTCTCGACGGTGCCAAGCCAAAGCAGTCCGAGGAGGGTACTGCTCCAAAGCAAGCGGCGACATCCGACGGCGCGCCGAGAGTCTCGCCGCCTGAAACCGTGCCGCCGAAAAACTCGCCGGCGGAAACGCAGCCAGCCAAAGCCGGCTCGCCACCGAAAGCCGAATCTTCCGCAGCACCTTCGGCTCCTGCGCCATTGCCTGAACCTGCGCCACCAAAAAAAACCGAGCAGTCGCAGCCCGCGCCTGTAACAGCGCCCGCAAAAGAGGCCGAGCAATCACAGCCCGCGCCGGCCATGGCTCCGGCCGCGCCACAGCAGGCTCAAATGCCTTCTGCGCCAGCCGCCGCTGCTCCGGCGCTTGCTGCGGCCACGCCGATAACTCCCGAGGATGTGCCGGCGCCCGCCGCGCCGCAGGCCACGCCGATGCCCGCTGCGGAGGCGCTGCCACCTGCCGCTACGCCTGCGGCTCCTCCGGCCGCGCCCGCTACACAGAAAATTGCATCCCCACCCGCTGCCGCGGCCGATTCCCTACGGCCTGAAACCCAACCCGAACGCCGTCGTGATCGCCGGCGCGCATCAGTCGGGCGACAGGTTACGTGTCGAATTTCCGTTTGCGGCGCCGACCCCGGCCGCCGTCTTTCAGCGCGCCGATACGCTTTGGCTCATTTTCGACAGCCCCGCGCAGATCGATCTGGCGGCGCTTCAGGCGGACAATGACAATGGCTTTCGGGAGATATTGTTCGAGCGCGCCGATGATGGCGCGGCGATTGTGCGCATCAAGCTTGCACGGCCGCGGATGGCCAGCCTCGAAGCTGATGGCCCTGGCTGGATCGTCAACATCGCCGACACCGCGGTGGCGCCAACCCGCCCGCTTGGCATTGCGCGCAGTATCGTCGGCAAAAATCGTGCAAGTCTCGCAATTCCATTCGAAGGCGCGAGCGCTATCCACAACGTCAGAGATCCGGATGTCGAAGACCGGCTGATGGTAATCACTGCGCTTGCACCGGCGCGCGGTTTCCTCAAGGTGCAGGATTTTGTTGAGCTACGCGCGCTGCCTTCCACCCATGGTGTCGTCATTCAGCCGATCGCCGACGACATCACCGCAGAACTTGGCGTCGACAAGATCACTGTCAGCCGTCCGGCCGGATTATCTCTGTCGGCGACGGCGCTTGGCCAGCAACAAGTCGCGGTCAGTTTTCGTGCTTTCACCTTCGATACGCAGCTCTGGGGTTTCGACCGCGACGCACCGTTCAACGCCCGTCAGTCCGAGCTGATCGGGCTTGCCGCTTCCGCGCCGGTACCCAAGCGGCGTCAGGCGCGGCTAAACCTCGCTCGCTTTTATCTCGCTCGCGACATGGCGCCGGAAGCCAAGGCCGTTCTTAACGTCGCGCTTTCCGACCAGCGTGGATCGGAAGATGTCACGGGGAGCGTGCTTACAGCTGTTGCCGATGTGATGCTTGATCGCCCGGAGGACGCGCTCAAGGAGCTCGCCAAGCCACAGGTTGGCAATCAGCAGGATGCGGCAATCTGGCGGGCGATCGCGCTCGCACGCCAAGGCCGATGGGCAGAGGCGCGCGACATCTTCAAGACTGTTAGCGCTGCAATAGGCGCCTTGCCGATCGAGCTGCAGCGGATGGCAATGAAAGAGGCACTACGCTCGTCCATCGAGGTACGTGACTTCAACAATGCCACCCGGGTCGTCAATGAATTTGAAACTGTCGGCGTGACACCGGATATAGAACCAACCGTCAATGTATTGCTTGGCCGCCTTTACGAAGGCCTGGGCCGCACCGAGGATGCCCTCTCCAGTTACCGCGCCGCAGCGATTTCGAACGACCGACGTGCCGCCGCACAAGGCCGGCTGCGTGAGACCGTGCTCGCGTTTGCGACGGGCGCCATGGGACGAAAAGACGTCATCAACGACATCGAGACTCTCACGACGGTCTGGCGCGGCGATGAGACCGAGACTGAAGGCCTCAAGCTGCTTGCTCATCTCTATACCGAGGACGCCCGGTATCGTGACGCCTTCCATGTGATGCGTACGGCACTGCTCGCTCATCCCAACTCCGGCATGACCCGCAAGATCCAGGACGAGGCGGCCATCACTTTTGAAAGCCTGTTTCTCGGCGGCAAAGGCGACGCGTTGGCGCCTGTGGAGGCGCTTGGGCTGTTTTACGATTTCCGCGAGTTAACGCCGATCGGACGGCGCGGTGATGAGATGATACGCAGGCTTTCCGATCGTCTCGTCTCGGTCGATCTGCTCGACCAGGCAGCGGAATTGCTTCAGCACCAGGTCGATCATCGCCTGCAAGGCGGCGCGCGCGCTCAGGTCGCGACACGTCTGGCGGTTGTCTATCTGATGAACCACAAGCCCGATCGCGCACTCGCCACGTTGCAAGCGACTCGTGTCGCCGATTTGTCCAATGATTTGCGCGACCAGCGTCTACTGCTTGAAGCACGCGCCATGTCCAGTCTTGGACGGCATGATCTTGCTCTCGAATTGATTACCAATATCAATAGCCGCGAAGGGGTGCGGCTCCGCGCGGATATCCTTTGGGCCGCGCGCCACTGGCGCGAGGCGGGCGAGCAGATCGAATTGCTGTACGGCGATCGCTGGCGCCAATTCCCACCTTTGAACGATGCAGAGAGATCCGACATCCTGCGCGCAGCAATCGGCTACGCGCTCGGCGAGGAGTCGATTGGCCTGGCGCGCCTGCGTGAAAAGTACGAAGCAAAATTCGCCGACGGTCCGGATCGTCGTGCGTTCAATGTCGTGACTGCGCCGATCGGCACCAACGGTGTCGAGTTTCAGGATATTGCCAAGAAGGTCGCGAGCGTCGATACGCTCGATTCTTTCCTGCGCGATCTGCATACGCGCTATCCGGAATCGTCCACAGTTTCGCCTGGCGGGGCGGCGGGTGAGGGGGCTTCTGCGTCTTCGGCGCTCGACCCGTCAAAAGCCCCGGCGGCGAATGCTCCTGGGACCGACACCGCGGGCAAATCCGGACCGGAAGGACGCGATTCCGGATCGTCACCGTCGCCGCCAAAGCCGGCTGCGGCGCCGGGCAAACCTGACACGGAGCCGACCGGATCGATCCCGCCGTTGCCGAAAGCGCGCGCACGGTCGCGCTGACGTCATGTCGCTCCCGTCGACGAAGCTAGAATCCGACGGAAGCTGAGGACAATTCGAATGCGCTTGGCACTGTTATTTCCAGCTCTCGTAAGCGTGCTGATCGTCGGATGCGCCCGGCATTCCATCGATTGTGCCATGGGAGAAGTCCACAGCGACTGCGCCCCGGGTACGGCAGGGAGCGAGAAGAAGCTGCAGCAGGAACAGGACGCGAAAGCCCTCAACGCGATCGACGAGGCCCGGTGTCATTCGTTCGGGAAGGAAAGCTCACAATACCTGGATTGCCGCCGGCGAGCAGCGGAAGCTCGAAAGTCGTTCTAGTCCACGCCAATATAACAGCACTGTCGCCAATTTGGGCGCACCACCTAGTTGCTATCCTGCACTGGCGGCCCTGGCACCATCTCTTTGAACAGTTTGTTGATTTCTTCCGTCGAAAGGTCTTTTGGAGGCGCGCGGCTCATTTCACCGGCCTTGTCGCCAAAGTGGACGAGGCTGGGCATGAGCAGCACGACCACGAGCAGCAGCCATTGAGCCGCCACAAACGGAATCAGCGCACGGATGAAAGGGCGGAAAGGCGCAGGGTTTTTGGCCACGCCCCGCACCATCATCAGCGCGTAGCCGAAGGGCGGCAACAGGAAGCTCGATTGCAAGGTCAACAGGATGAGCACAGAAACCCAACGCGCGTCCGCGACGCGCACGAGCAGCGATGGAATTACAATCGGAACGATCACGAATATGATTTCGAAGGCATCGAGCACGAATGCGCAAAGTCCGATCACGCCCAGAACAGTGGCAACGACAAGAGTATCGCCGCCCGGAATGCCACCAACCAGGTTGTTCACCAGTCGGTCGGTACCGAGCAGCCGCAGAACCAACGTGAAGGTGGTCGCTGCGAGGAGCAGGAAAAATAGTGCGCCGGTAATTGCGATTGCGTCGTGGAAGAGCTCGCGCAAGATGGAGACATTCAGCCGCCCGGTGAGCAGTCCGGCGGCCAGCAGCGCAAAGCCGCCCATGGCGGCCGCTTCGACCGCATAGAAATAGCCGGTAGCGACGCCGCCAAGCAGCAGTACAAGCGCGGCAAGCGAGAGTCCTGCGAGCAATCCCTGATTGAACGTCAGTGGCTCCGGCTTTGCCGCCCGAAGTGCCTTCCGCCCGGCGAGCCATGCTAATACGACGCACAGGATCAGAAAAATTCCCGCCGGCAGCAACGCGGCATGGAAGACGTCCTGGGTGTTGATGACGCGGTCGGCGCGCCCGGTTTGCGTCACGGCAATGGTATGGGCTGAAAGCATGGCATCGCTGAGCAAGATCAGCACCAACGAAGGCGGAATAAGCACGCCGAGCGTGCTGGCGACAGCGACGACAGCATCGCGGGTGGCGGCTGGTACTCCTTCTGCGCTTAGCCGTGGCGAGACGACCCGCGACAACCCCAAGACGCTGGCGCCGACCGAGCCGTTCATTGGCCCAAGTAATGCGCCCAGCACCATGCCGGATACGAGCGGTGCTGAAGGACTGCGTGGCAGCACCGCCATGCTTCCTCGATAGAGGGCATCGGCGAGCGGCAGTCGATTGAGCAGCAGGCCCATCGTGACGTAAAGCGGCAGCGCTTGCAGCAGATCGTTCTCGAACAGATTAATAAGGCGCCCCGGCAGCGCCCCAAGCAGGCTCAACGGTATGGTGTCGGTCATCAAACCCAGCGCCGCGCCAACGCAAGCCGCCATAATCAGAACGATGGCCGCGGGCAGGCCGGTGCCGATAATGCCGGCGCCGACGAGCAGAAGCAGAGCGAAACCGCTCCATTCCATTTAAGTGCTGTCTCTCGGCAAGGGACGTGCAATATCGAGGACCGCCTGCGCGAGGATCATCACCGCCATGAGCCACAAAGCCAGTTTGATGACGAAGTAGCCGGGGTTTCCGGTGTCAGCGAATGTTTCGTGCAATCGCAGCGCCGAGATCACCGTCTGCTTGCTCGCGAACAGGATGAATAGCGCCCACGGAGTGAGCCCGATGAGCGCGCCAAACTTCCTGATGTTATGGCGCAAACGCGGAGAATAACGCTGCGCAACGGCATCCGCAGCCAGATGCGTGCCGGCACGGGTCGCTGCCGTCACGCTCACTGCCACAAAAAGTGCGAAGAGGATCTGACCGAGATCATTGGCCTCACGCGAATACGAGCGAAAAATATCGCGGAGTGGCCATTGCAGAAACAACAACAGGATAAGCGGCAGCGCGAGCCATTGTGCGCTTTCGATAGTCCCGGCGATCACTCGATCGAGTTGACACCGCCAGCCCATGGTTCATTCCTCGCCATAATCAACGCTCGAGTCGCGAAACATTATTGGCCTTTGTCGGCTGCGCTTGCAACTTGGCCAGGTGCGTTTTGGAGCGGGCCTCTCGGGCGCCCAATCAATGCACGACCAGCGCAGGGAGCCAAAGCGACAGCGCCGGTACATAGGTGACCAGCATCAGCACCGCAAACATTACGGCGTAGAACGGCCAGATTTTGCGCATGACTTCTTCGATGGTGACTTTTCCGACCGCGCAGCCGACGAAAAGGATCGCGCCGACCGGTGGGTGGCATAGTCCGATCCCAAGGTTGAGCATCATGATCATACCGAAATGAACCGGATCGACGCCAAAATTGATCATCACCGGCAATAAAATCGGTGTGCAAATCAGTATCGACGGCGCCATATCCACCAGGGTTCCGAGAATGAGCAGCAATATATTGATCAGAAACAGGATGACGTATTTGTTGCTCGAGATTGTCAGGAAAAACGCCGTGATCTTCGCCGGCATTTGCGTCAGCGCCATCACGTAACCGACGCTCGAGGCGCAAGCGATCAGCGTCATCACCATGGCGACGGTGCGCAAGGTGCGGTGAACCAGCGCCGGCAGGTCGCGCCACTTATAATCGCGATAAATGAACATGGTGACAAAGAAGGCCCACACGCAGGCCACTGCACCGGCCTCGATCGCCGTAAACACGCCGCCGAGAATGCCACCAAGGATGATGACGAGCGTGATCAGGCCCCAGACGGCCTCGAAGGTGATCTTGGCCGCTTCGCGCAACGGAACTGCGGTGCCTCTGGGGTGTCCGTCGCGATAGGCGATTACCACGCATAGCACCATGATCGAAAAGCCGAGCAACAGGCCTGGCACCACGCCCGCCATGAACAGGCTGATGATCGAAATCGTGCCGCCAGTCGCCAGCGAATAGATCACCGCGTTATGGCTGGGCGGCACCAGCAGTGCCTGCACCGATGCCGTGATCGTCACATTGGTGGCGAACACGCGCGGGTAGCCGCTCTTTTCCATCTGCGGGATCATGACCGAGCCAATTGCCGAGGTGTCGGCGACGGCCGAGCCGGAAATTCCGCTCAAAAACGTAGTGGCCAGCACGTTGACGACCGATAGCCCGCCACGAACGCGTGTGAAGCCAACGAGTACGTCGGCGAAGGCGACCATGCGCCGCGCCATGCCGCCTTCCGCCATGATCGCGCCGGCCAGGACAAAAAACGGAATCGTCAACATCGCGACTTTGCTGACGCCGTCGGAAATCTTCAGCATTACCGCTTCGAGCGGAATGCCGATCCACAGACAGCCGGCAATGGCGGCGAGGGCGAGCGAATAGGCAATCGGCACGCCGATGAAAAAGCAGAAGAACATCGTGAACAGCAGAACGGCGATGTCCATTGCGGTTTCCCCGGTACCTTCCGATCAGTGGTGGCTCGCCGGCGCCGGCGGAGCTCCACAAAGAATTCGCTCGACGACAAACAGAAAGAGGATCGCGCCGCCAAGTGGGATCGGCAGGTATGTTACACCGACCGACAAATCCGGAAAGTCGGCGATGGAATTGTTCCACGTGGTCATGACGAGCTTCGCGCCCCATACCGTCATGAAGATCGACATCGCCACCATGGCGGCCTCGGCGAGCGCGTCGAAGAAACGCTGCCAGAATGCAGGCATGAGCTTCACAAAGAACGACACATTCATGTGAAAGCGCAGGCGGTAGCAGGCCGCTGCGCCGAAAAAAGTCAGCCAGATCGTGAGCAAAACTGCCGTCGGTTCAGGCCACGATGCGGCGCTGTTGAGAACATATCGCGTGTAAACGCCCCAGGGGATAACGGCCGAGATCAGCACCAGCGCCGTGCCGGCGATCATGACGCAAACGAAATAAAGCGCGTCCATCGCCTTGCGGAAGTGAGTTGCCATGCGCTCCCCAATTTTTTGGCGTCATTGCGGGACGCGCCACCCAAGTCGACTATGCCGACTTGGGCAGAATTCTGGCGCGAACCCGGAATGACAAGATGACAGGTTGAGTTACTTCACCTCTTGGATGCGCTTCACGGTTGCCTCGTATTTCGGACCGTACTTGTCCCACACCGGCTTGACCGCATCCTGGAAGGCTTTCTTGTCGGAGTCCGAGACCTGGGTGATCGTGATGCCGGCTGCCTTGGCCTTGTCCATCGCCTGTTGCTCGTAGACTTCCCAAAGCTTGCGTTCTTCCTGTTGGGCTTCCTTGGCGAATTTCACGAGCAGCGCCTGGTCGTCCTTCGACATTGCATCCCAGGCCTTCTTCGAGAACACCACCATTTCCGGCACAATCAGGTGCTCGTCGACGGTGTAATACTTCGCGACCTGATAGTGGTTGTCGAACACGAAGCTCGGCGGATTGTTCTCGGCGCCGTCGACGACGCCGGTTTGCAGCGCGCTGAATACCTGATCGTAGCCCATCGCGATGCCATTGCCGCCCATCGAATTCGCCATCTCGACAAACATCGGGTTGCCCATGACGCGGACCTTCATGCCTTTGAGGTCAGCCATGGTCTTGATCGGCTTCTTGGTGTTGTAGAAGTTGCGTGCGCCGGCATCCATCCAGCACAGGCCGACGAGCCCTTTGCCGCTATTGGTCACCTTGTCGAGCAGCTCCTGGCCGATCGGACCATCGATCACGTGCTGCATGTGTGTTGTGTTACGAAACACGTAAGGCAGATTGAACACATTGAGATCGTCGATCACGGGGCCAAGCGCGCCGACCGAAACACGCGCGAAGGCGATGGCGCCGATCTGGGCCTGCTCGATCGCTTCTTTTTCGCCGCCGAGCTGCATCGACGGATACATCTGTACGCTATAGCGGCCGTTCGTAGCCGCATCGAGTTTCTTGCCGAGGTTCTCAACCGCTACCACGGTGGGATAACCCGCCGGATGCACGTCTGAGGCCTTGAATACCGTTTTTTGTTGCGCAACGGCCGGTGCGGCCGCGAGCACGGCAATCACGATTGTGGAAGCGAGAGCGAAAGTCTTCATATCGGCAGTCCTCCCAGTTTATGATATTGAGGGTACTATAACCGGGAAAATTGAAATGCATATCCTGATCACCGGCGCTGCCGGCGACATCGGAACGCGATTGCGGAAACTGCTCAAGGGCGCCTATTCTGGCGTCCGCCTCAGCGACATCCGTAAACCCGCAGATTTGGGCGCGGACGAGGAATTCATCGCTGCCGATCTTGCCGATTACGACCAGGTCAAGAAAATCACCGCCGGTATCGACGGCGTCGTGCATCTTGGCGGCCATTCGGTCGAAGGCTCCTGGGACACGATTCACAAGTCCAATATCGTCGGCTGCTATAATTTGTTCGAGGCCGCGTACCGTTCCGGCGTCAAACGCGTTGTGTTTGCATCGTCAAATCACGCGGTCGGCTTCTATCCGCGCGAAAAGAAGATCGGCGTAGATGTGACCGTGCGGCCTGACAGCCGCTACGGTGTAAGCAAGGCTTTCGGCGAGGCGCTGGGCGCGCTCTATGCCGACAAACATGGGTTACGCGTTACCTGCATCCGTATCGGCAATGTGAACGACAAACCGATCGACAAGCGGCGGATTTCGATCTGGGTCAAACCCGACGATCTGGCGCAGCTCGTCCGCATCGGGCTCGACCATCCTGACATTCGTTTCGAGATTTTTTACGGGGTGTCCGACAATGAAGCGGGGTGGTGGGACAACAGCAACGCTCGGCGCTTCGGTTATCACCCGCAGGCTCGCTCGGAAGACTTCCGCGCCGAAGCAATGGTGGAGCAGGCAAAGCTTCCCTCCGACCCGATCGGCGATCGCTTTCAGGGCGGGTCATTTTGCTCTGATGAATATGATGCCGATCGCAAGCGGTGAAGGCGGCTAGGTGCGGAAGCTCGGGAAACAGTGTGCGCCCTTGGCCGGGTCGGTTTCCTCCCGTATCCTCCGCTCATAAAAATGCGCCGAAGTAATTTGGCGGATAACCTTGGGAGGACCTCCATGGCTAATGCTCTTCGCGCGCTTTCGTGCGCCTTCGCTGTATCAGCCATCTTCGCAGGCGTGGCCAAAGCTGAAGTCAGCGAGCTCACCGTTGCGCAACAGTACGGCGTGAGCTTTCTCCCATTGATGGTCATGGAGAAAAACCAGCTCATTGAAAAGCACGCGGCCGCGGCTGGCCTGCCGGGACTCAAGGTTTCATGGGCGAAGGTCGCCGGCCCCTCGGCGATGAACGACGGATTGATTTCGAATTCACTGCATTTCGCGGCGCAAGGCGCGCCGTCGCTGATCACGTTGTGGGACAAGACCAACGGTCAGATCAAGGGCGTGTCGGCGATGACGACCTATCCGCTCTATCTCGTGACACGAAATCCAGCCGTGAAAAGCATCAAGGACTTCAGCGACAAGGATAAGATCGCGGTGCCGTCGGTGAAAATTTCAACGCAAGCGATCATGCTGGAAATGGCGGCCAGCGCAGCATTCGGTCAGAACAATTACACCCAGCTCGATCCGCTCACCGTCTCACTGTCGCACCCCGATGCCACGCTTGCTTTCATAAACAACACAGCGGGAGTCAACGCACACTTTTCAACCTCACCGTTCTACGAGCAGGAAATAAAGGTGCCGGGCGCACACCTCATCACCACCAGCTATGACATTCTCGGCGGGCCTGCGACGGCTTTGGTGATCACGACCAGCGCCAAATTCCGCGAAGCCAATCCGAAAGCTTACCGCGCTTTCGTGGACGCGACGAAGGAAGCAATCGACACGATTAATAAGGACAAGCGCGCGGCGTCAAAGCTTTACCTCGAAGCGGCGCGTGACACCAAGAATACCGTTGACGACATCAACGCCATGATCAGCGACAAGGATTACGCGTTCACGCTTCAGCCGCAGAAGGTGTTCGCGACAGCGCAGTTCATGGCCAAGATCGGTTCGATCAAAAAGGCACCGGCCTCGATCGACGACCTGTTCTTCGGCGATATCCCCGGACTGAAGGGCGATTGACCCTTCGCAAGCTGTCGCATGGCCAAAGCAAACGGCACATTCCGCATCGGGACCGGCGCGGGTTTTTCCGCGGATCGCCTCGATCCGGCCGTGGATCTTGCGCGGCGCGGCGAACTCGACGTGATGGTGCTCGAATGCCTTGGCGAGCGTACCGTGGCCTTCGCCCATCGAGACCGGATGGCCGATCCACGCCGCGGGTACAACGCTCTTCTCGATCGCCGAATGCGCGCCTTGCTGCCGGTGTGTCGTGCGGCAGGAACAGTCATCATCACCAATATGGGCGCAGCCAATCCGCGCGCGGCCGCGGAACGGACGCATAACATTGCCCGTGCGCTCGGTATTTCCGGGCTGAGGATCGCCTGCATTGAAGGGGACGACGTTAGCGGGCTTCTTCGTCCTGATCAGCCGTTTATGGATGAGCCTGGGAGTCTGGCCGACATCGGCCGTCCGATCGTCGGGATGAATGCCTATCTTGGCGCCGATGCGATCATCCCGGCGCTTGAGGCAGGCGCCGACGTGGTCATAGGCGGGCGGCTGGCCGACCCGTCAATGTACCTTGCGCCGCTGATGCACCACCACGGTTGGCAAAACTCCGATCTTGCAAAGCTCGGTGCCGGTACGCTGGTCGGCCATTTGATGGAATGCGGCATGCAGATCACCGGAGGCTATTTTGCCGATCCGGGCATCAAGGAGGTGCCGGATCTTGCGGACTGTGGCTATCCGGTCGCCGAAGTTGTGCGCGATGGCAGCGCAGTCATTACAAAGCTGCCGGAGACCGGGGGACGCGTGAACGAGGCGACCGTCAAGGAGCAGCTTCTCTATGAGGTTCACGATCCGGCGAGCTATCTTACTCCGGACGTCACCGCTGATTTCAGCCGCGTGACGATCAAGGACCTCGGCAACAACCGTGTTTCGGTGGGAAGCGCGGCCGGCCGCGCGCGCCCCGAGAAACTCAAAGTCACAGTCGGTTTTGATGCAGGGGTCCTCGCCGAAGCGGGCGTGAGCTATGCCGGGCCTGCAGCCGGCGCCAGGGGACGTCTTGCCATTGAAATTGTCGAGACCAGACTGAAAGAGACGCATGGGATCAAGTCACCATTTCGGGTCGACCTGATTGGAGCAGGCTCGCTTTTCGCTACGGCTGGAAAGACGCGCGCTGACAGCGAAGACGTCAGGCTGCATGTCGCTTTGCGCACGACCGAGCGCGAGGAGGCAGAATTGATGCTTTGGGAAGTTGAATCGCTTTTGTGTTGCGGCCCGGCCGGCGGGGGCGGCTACCGGGGCGTCATTACTCCGGCCGTTGAAACCAAGTCCGTTTTGATCGAGCGCGGCCTGGTCAAGCCCACATTCGAGATGTTCGTGACGTGACCGCGCGGGGACGCAACGAGCGGCTGCTGGTTCGCGACATCGCGCATGCGCGCGCTGGCGACAAAGGTAATACGTCGAACATCAACATCTGGGTCTACGACCCCGAGGATTTTGAACTGCTCAAGCGCAGCGTGACACCCGAACGGATCAAAAAGGAATTCCCGCGAACTCATGCGTGGGAAGGTGACGCGCTACGTCATCGAGCATCTGCACGGGCTCAATCTGGTCATGGGCGAGGCGCTGGAGGGCGGCGTGAACGCGTCGCTCAATCTCGATTCGCACGGAAAGTCATTTAGCTACCTTGTTCTGGGGCTGACGCTCGATACGGGCGAGAGCGCGGAAAGCTGACGATGGCCCGCGAGGCAAACACGAGACCGGTCGTCGAGGTTCGCGGCGTAACACTCCAATACAAAACCCGCGATCATTTGGTTACTGCGACGTACCGGGTCGATTTCAACGTGCTCCGGTCGGATCGCTTCGTCCTGCTCGGACCATCGGGATGCGGGAAGTCAACTCTGTTGAAAGCAATCGGCGGTTACATGCTCCCGACCGAAGGCAGTATTCACCTGAACGGTCGCGACGTCACCAAACCGGGCCCCGATCGCATGATGGTTTTCCAGGAATTCGATCAACTGCTGCCGTGGAAGACCGTACTGCAAAACGTGATGTTTCCGCTCGTGACCAGCGGCAAATACGAGCGGTATGCCGCGCGCGAAAAGGCGCTCGGCCTCATCGAAAAGGTCAATCTTGCGAAATTTGCGGATAGCTTTCCGCACACTTTGTCCGGAGGCATGAAGCAACGCGTTGCAATTGCCCGCGGGATGGCGATGGAGCCTGATGTCCTGCTGATGGACGAGCCGTTCGCGGCGCTTGATGCACTGACCCGTGTGCGCATGCAGGATGAACTGCTCGCACTTTGGGACGAGATCAAGTTCACCGTGATCTTCGTCACGCATTCGATTCCAGAAGCCGTGAAGATCGGAAACCGCATCCTGTTGCTCACGCCGCATCCCGGTCAGGTCAAAGCCGAGATCAACAGCGTGCCGAGGAGTAAGGGCGGGACCACGGCAGGTGCGGAGTTAGGCCAGAAAATTCACGCCATGCTGTTCGCCGACGAGATCGAGGACACGACCCATGACTGATGCGACCCTTCGGCCCGAGATTTATTGCGAGCCCATGAGCCAGGAAAAATTCGGCATCGTGCAAAAGCCGCTCACCCTGTTCGAGCGGCTCTATAATCAGAACTGGCTGCGCAAGCTGTTTGTGCTGATCGTCATTGCCCTGTGTTGGGAGGTCTACGCGCGCTGGCTCGACAATGAACTGCTGGTGCCGACCTTTGGTGCCACGGTTCGGGCGCTTGCAGATGGCATCGCCTCGGGCGTGATCCTGACGCGCGCCGCGCTCTCGATCAAAGTGCTGCTCATGGGGTTTGCAATCGGTGTCTTCTTGGCGGCGGTTCTGACCTTCGTTGCGATCAACACCCGGCTTGGTAACGATTTTCTCGAGACGATGACGGCAATGTTCAATCCGCTGCCGGCCATCGCACTCCTGCCCCTCGCTTTGATCTGGTTCGGACTGGGGACGGGCAGCCTGATTTTCGTACTCGTCCACTCCGTTCTGTGGGCGGTCGCGCTCAACACGCATGCCGGTTTTCGCAGCGTCTCCAGCACGCATCGAATGGTAGGGCAGAATTACGGATTACGCGGGATCGGCTTTGCGATGAAGATTCTCATTCCCGCGGCATTCCCCAGCATACTCGCTGGTCTGAAGATCGGCTGGGCCTTTGCCTGGCGCACGTTGATCGCGGCGGAGTTGGTCTTCGGCACGACGTCAGGGCAGGGCGGACTGGGCTGGTACATCTTCGAGGCGAAAAACCAGCTCAACATTCCCGAGGTGTTTGCTGGATTGCTTTCGATCATCATCATCGGGCTTTTTATCGAAAATGTCGTGTTCAGGCTGATCGAAGCCAGGACCATAGGGCGCTGGGGCATGCAGAATTAGCCTGAAGGGTGCTGCAATTTCGCTTCCCTGAATAGTGGGCTAAGCTGCCAGCAACGATCGACTGACCGGAGCCGCGTTTAGTGCGGTAACCGCAAGGGGGAACAACCATGGCACGGCAAATCAACGTCATTGCGGGCGCCGTTTTTGCGCTCATCATAAGCGGCGGTCTCAGTGGTATGTCCCGCGCGCAAGATTGTCCGCGCGGCGACCTCGACAAGGCCTATTGCGATCGCGACGGCGACCTGGTGGCCGATACGCCGGGCGATCCAAAACAGCTCGTCAATCCTTCGACGCTGATCTTTGCCTATACGCCGGTCGAAGACCCGGCCGTCTACACCAAGGTGTGGGACGGCTTCATCAAGCACATGGAAAAGGTTACCGGCAAAAAGGTCGTCTTCTTCCCTGTGCAGTCGAACGCAGCCGAGATCGAAGCAATGCGCTCCGGCCGCCTGCACATCGCGGGCTTTAACACCGGCTCCAATCCTATTGCAGTAAATTGCGCGGGCTTCGTGCCCTTTGCCATCATGGCCGGAAAGGACGGCACATTCGGCTACGAAATGGAAATCATCGTGCCGGCCGACAGCACGATCAAGACGCCGGCCGACATCAAGGGCAAGAAACTTGCCTTTACAGCGCCAACGTCTAATTCAGGATTCAAGGCGCCGTCCGCGCTGCTCGAATCGGAATTCAATTTGATAGCGAAGCGCGATTACGAGCCGGTGTTTTCGGGCAAGCATGACAACTCGGTGCTTGGCGTGGCCAACAAGGATTACGATGCGGCGGCGATCGCCAACGAAGTGATGTTCAGGATGTTCGAGCGCAATGTGGTGGACAAGTCCAAGATACGGACGATCTACAAATCTGAGACTTTCCCGACTACCGGCTATGGCTTGGCGCACAATCTCGACCCGGCTTTGCAGGCAAAAATCAAGGAAGCCTTCTTCACCTTCCCGTGGGAAGGTTCTTCGCTCCAGGCAGAGTTCAAAGGCCAGGACAAATTCGTTCCGATCACCTACAAGAAAGATTGGAACGTCATCCGCAAGATCGACGCGGCGAGCGGCGTGAAATATTCCTGCAAGTGAGCATGCGCAGCCGCAGGGGCCACGAATGCTGCGCATCAAAGGTCTGACCAAGCGCTATCGCACGGGCGACCTGGCGCTCAAGGGCATCGATATCGATGTGCCTGATGGTCAAGTCATGGCGTTGATCGGCCCTTCGGGCGCCGGCAAGTCCACGGTCATCCGCTGCATCAATCGGTTGGTCGAGCCGACCTCGGGCTCAATCGCGCTCAACGACGTCGACATCGTCAAACTCGGCAGCGCCGAATTGCGCCGCGTGCGCCGGCGCGTCGGCATGATCTTCCAGGAATACGCGCTGGTGGAACGGCTCTCGGTGATGGAGAATGTGCTTACCGGCCGGCTCGGATATGTCGGCTTCTGGCAAAGCTGGCTGCGGCGTTTTCCGCAATCCGATATTGACGAGGCGTTCCGCCTGCTCGAACGCGTCGGCCTCGATCATATGGCCGACAAGCGTGCCGACGAACTCTCCGGCGGGCAGCGGCAGCGCGTCGGCATCTGCCGAGCATTGATTCAGGATCCCGAACTGCTGCTTGTCGACGAGCCGACCGCATCGCTCGACCCGAAAACGTCGCGGCAGATCATGCGGCTGATCAAGGAGCTGTGTAGCGAGCGCAAGCTCTCCGCAATCATCAATATCCATGACGTCATGCTGGCGCAGATGTTTGCCGAGCGCATCGTCGGCCTGCGCCTCGGCGAGATCGTTTATGATGGCCCGCCCGACGAGCTGACGCCGGCCGTGCTCACGTCGATTTATGGCGAAGAGGACTGGTCGGCGACCATCCGCAAGGTCGACGAGCAGGCCGGGGAGGCGGATGAGGACAATGTGGTGCCTTTCGAAGCGCCTCTCCCGGACCGCAATCGCCTGGCGGGGCTGACGTGAGGGGCGGAGCGAGTTGTTTCTCATGAGTGTTGCCACCACCGCCGCGCCCCGCCAATGGAAAAAACCGCCGCTGATAAGATCAGCCTGGCTGCGCTGGACGCTGGCAATCGGGGCTGCGATTTATCTCGCGCTGGTGTTCCAAACGACGCCGGTGAACTGGACGCGCGTGTGGGAGGGGCTGCCGCGCGGCGCTGCGTTCCTGTCGGCATTTTTCCCGCCCGATTTTGTCAGCCGCTGGGACGAAATCGCCGAGGGCATTGCAGAAAGCCTATGGATGACGGTCGTTTCGACCGTGGTTGGTATCGCTCTTTCAATTCCGGTCGGCATCGGAGCGGCAAAAAATATCGCGCCGGCGCCGGTCTATTATTTCTGCCGCGCCGTGCTTGCGGTGTCACGCAGCTTCCAGGAAATCATTCTCGCGATCTTTTTCGTCAAGCTGTTCGGCTTCGGGCCTTTTGCCGGCGTCGTGACGCTGTCTTTCGCGACCATCGGCTTCTACGGCAAGCTGCTCGCCGAAGACATCGAGGACACCGACGCGAGCCAGGCGGAAGCGGTGCGGGCATCGGGCGCAAGCTGGCTGCAGTGGATCAATTATGGCGTGCAGCCGCAGGTGATGCCGCGCATGATCGGGCTCGGCCTCTACCGCTTTGATATCAATTTCCGTGAATCCGCGGTGATCGGCATTGTCGGCGGCGGCGGCATCGGCGCGACACTCAATACCGCTTTCGACCGCTATGAATTCGATTCCGCTGCCGCCATTATCATTGTGATTATCGCCATCGTGATGCTGTGCGAATACGGCTCCGGTTATTTGCGGCGCTGGGTGCAATGATGGCAACAATCCCGGCCCAGGCACGGACGTGGCGGCGGCGTGAAACTCGCACGCAACTGATGATCTGGTCGGCCTGGTTGTTCGCCGCTGCCCTGTTTGTCGGCTGCTTCCAGCTCATTTCCGACAAGACCATCTGGGCTTTCGTCTTGGATGCCCCGCAGCAGGCAGGCGACCTCGCCGTGCGCATGGTCCCGCCCGATTGGCTTTACATCCGCGCACTTGGCCGGCCAATCTGGGACACGATCAATATTGCCACGATCGGCACGGCTGTCGCTGTGGTGCTCGGAATCCCGGTCGCCTATTGCGCGGCGCGCAACACCACGCCAAGCCTCAGCGTGGTGCGCCCGATCGCGCTGTTCATCATCGTTTCGTCGCGCTCGATCAATGCACTGATCTGGGCGCTAATGCTGGTCACGATTATCGGCCCCGGCGTGTTCGCGGGCATCATTGCGATTGCGCTGCGCTCGATCGGCTTCTGCGCCAAGCTGCTTTACGAGGCGATTGAGGAAATCGACGAGGGCCAGGTCGAAGCCGTGCGCGCAACGGGTGCCTCCGGCGCGCAGGTGACGGCTTACGGGATCGTGCCGCAGGTGCTGCCAGCTTTTGCCGGCATTTCGGTATTCCGCTGGGACATCAATATCCGCAAGTCGACCGTGCTTGGCCTGGTCGGCGCCGGCGGCATCGGGCTTGAGCTCAACGCTGCGATCACACAGCTTTACTGGACGCAGGTTTCGCTGATCCTGCTCGTCATCATCGGCACCGTAATCGTCAGCGAATGGGTATCGGCCAAGATCCGTCACGCGATCATTTGATTGCGCGGGCCGGGGGAAAGTGCGCTTTCTGCGGGGATAGAACGATATTTCAGCAAAAATTGAAATGTCCCTTGACGGCGTCTATCGTTTCAATAATCCTTGAAAAATGAAAAAGCAGGACGCCGTCGCGATTCTGGCCGCACTGGCGCAGGATAATCGGCTCGACGTATTCCGTCTTCTGGTTGAAGCCGGGCCTGAAGGGATGCCGGCGGGCCACATCGCCGCCAGTCTTCGGCTACCGCCCAACGCACTGACATTCCATCTGGATCGTCTGCGCGACGCGGGCCTCGTCACGGCGCGCCGCAATGGCCGCTCGGTGATCTATGCGGCGGCATTCGCGGCCATGAATTCGCTGGTGTCTTATCTCACCAATCATTGCTGCCAGGGCCGTCCGGAGCTTTGCAAGCCGAAGGCGGGCAAGGCCGTGCGGCGCGCGCTCGCGCAAAAGTGCACGTGAGGACTTGCCGTGGTCGACCACCCATTCAATGTCTTGTTTCTCTGCACCGGAAACTCGGCGCGTTCGATCATGGCCGAAGCAATACTCAACAAGATTGGCTTCGGAAAATTTCAGGCCTTCAGTGCAGGCAGCCAGCCAAAAGGTCAGGTCCATCCAGAAGCAATGAGGCTGTTGCAAAGTCTCGGTTTCGATACAGCGCGCTTTCGCTCGAAGTCATGGAATGAATTCGCCAAGCCCGGTGCGCCCGCGCTCGATTTCGTTTTCACGGTCTGTGACAATGCCGCCGGCGAAGCCTGTCCCTTCTGGCCCGGGCAGCCGATGACCGCGCATTGGGGCATTCCCGATCCGGCGGCGGCCGAAGGCTCGGTTGCAGAAATCGCGCTCGCGTTCAAGGACGCCTACCGGACGCTGTCGCAGCGCATCGGCGTTTTCGCCGCGTTGCCGATCCGCGCGCTCGATCAATTGAGCCTGCAAGCGAAGCTGAAGGAGATCGGCCGGATGGATGGCGCGACGGCGAAGGTGAAAGAGTCCGGCTGATGCCGTCGCTTGCGCAAAAGACCATCGCTGAGTTTTTGGGCACGGCCTTCCTGCTCGCGGCCGTCGTCGGCTCGGGCATCATGGCGCAACGTCTCGCCGGCGGGAATGTCGCGCTGGCATTGCTGTGCAATACGCTGGCGACCGGTGCGATCCTTCCCGTCATCATCCTGATGTTCGGACCCGTTTCGGGCGCGCATTTTAATCCCGCCGTAAGTGTCGCATTTGCGCTGCGCGGTGAGCTTCCGTGGCCGATCGCCACACTTTATGTGAGCATTCAGGTCGTCGCCGCCATCGTTGGCGCATGGACCGCCCATCTGATGTTTGATCTGCCCGTGTGGCAGATTTCGACGACGGTTCGTTCGGGTGCGGGCCAATGGCTAGCCGAAGCCGTTGCCACTTTCGGGCTGCTGCTTACGATTTTTGGCTGTCTGTGGCGTGTGCCTTCGGCCGTTCCTTTTGCGGTTGGCCTCTACATTACGTCGGCTTATTGGTTCACCGCCTCGACGTCATTCGCAAATCCGGCGGTGACCATCGCCCGTTCGCTATCGGATACCTTCGCCGGTATTGCCCCGGCCGGGGTCATGGCTTTTATGGCGGCGCAATTCGCCGGAATGTTGGCGGCCGTTTTGCTCGCACGGGTTCTTTGGCCTGCGAGCCGCTAGGCGCGTATTGCGCCTAACCCCCGTAGCTCTGGATCAGCGAACCTGCGACCAGGCTCCAGCCGTCCACCAGCACGAAGAAGATGAGCTTGAACGGCAGCGACACCACGACTGGCGGCAGCATCATCATGCCCATCGACATCAGCACCGAGGCTACGACGAGGTCGATGATGAGGAATGGCAGGAACAACAGAAAGCCGATTTCGAATGCGCGCTTGAGTTCGGAGATCATGAAAGCCGGTACCAGCACACGCAGCGACAGATCCTCGGGCTTTGCCGGTTCGGCTTCCTTGGACATGTCCGAGAACAGCTTGAGGTCTTTCTCTCGCACGTTCTTCTGCATGAAAGCGCGGAGTGGCTGCGAACCGCGTTCGAAGGCCTGCTCGGCGGTGATCTCGTTTGCGACCAGCGGTCTGACGCCTGTGTCGTAGGCACGTTGCAGAGCGGGGCCCATCACGAATGCGGTCAAGAACAACGCGAGCGATACAATGACGGCGTTGGGCGGAGCCGTCGCGGTGCCGAGCGCGGTGCGCAGCAGCGACAGCACCACCACGATGCGTGTGAAGGACGTCATCATGACGAGGATAGACGGCGCCAGCGACAGCACCGTCAGCAGCGCGATCATCTGGATCACGCGCTCGGTCAGCCCGTTACCCTGTCCGAAATTAACGCTGATGTCCTGAGCGGCGGCTGGCGCCGTCGCGAGGAGGACCCCTGCTACCCCGACCACCACCGTCACAAGACGAACACGGCGGTCGGAAGCGGCTATCACGTCTTTCCTGGCGGACGGCCCAGCAAGCTGGCCATCTCCTCTTCCAGATTTTCGTATAAATTCTTGCCGGGCGTTGCTGCCGGCTCACGCGGCTCGGGCTTCATGTCAAATTTGGGCTCAGCCTTTGGTTCGAATCTCGGCTCGGGCTTCGGCTCGAATTTCGGTTCAACGCGCGCCTTCATGTCGCGCGTTGGTGCACGCGCGGTCATGTCGCCGGCTTTGGCCGGCGCTGCCCCGTGCAATTGCCCTGCCAGCGGATCGGTAACCGGTGGCCGGCCTTCCGGCGCCGGCGCGCGGCGCAGCGCTGCTTCGAGCTGTTGCGCCATCTCTGCAAGATTGTGATCGGCTTGCGACGCTGCTGTTGGCTCAGCGACCGGCGATTGCACGCGCGGCGCCGGTTCGCTGCGCACGACTGGAGATCCGTGTTCGGGCGGCCCGAGGCGTGTCGACAATTCGGCGGCAAGGCCGGTGAGGCTGTCAGCCGGGCGCGCACGTGCGCCTGGCTCCGGCGGGAGCCAAGGCTCTTCAGTTGCAGCCGTGCGGTACGGCCGGGGTGACGGAACGGAGGCGGGTTCGCCCGCCGGCTGCAGCGGCCAGCCGTTTTCAATCGTCGGGGAAGCGCGCGCGGCGGTTTCAGCAGGAGCGCCGGCTCGCGCCGGCTCGCGTGCAACTTCACGCGCGCCAACAACGCGCACGATATTAGGTTCCACCACCAGATCGGTGGGCCCGCCGATCATGAGAAGATGCTCGACATTGTCCCGGCGGATCAGCACAAGGCGTCGGCGTCCGTCGACCGTCGCTGCATCGATCACTGCCAGCCGCGGCTGACGTCCGCGGGCGGTTGTTCCGAGACGATTTGCGCCGAAGCGCCGCACCAACCACGCGGTCAGTCCGATCAGCGCCAGCACAACCAAAAAGGCGATGAAGAACCGGGCAGCAAGCGGCATTTCCGAGCCGAACAAGGTCTCGAACATCAATGCGCTCCGTTCTTCATGCTGTTACTCATCCGGCGAGAATCGCTCAAATGGTTAATCGGCCAGGCACAATTTGCCGCCCTGAATACTAACAGAGCATTAACAAATATAGTGGCATTTTGCGGTCAGCCCCGATTTTCGAGCCATTTACGCTGGTAATACCTGCCTCCGCAACTCGTTCCCTCCCTATTTTTTACCAGCCCTTAACCATACGCCCGGCAAAGTCTGCCTAGCGCGACGCAGCGTATGCCTATCGCGGCAACGCCACGGCGGGGTTTTTTGGGAGAGCTGGCGATGGCTATTGGCGACATTCCGATCCTGTCCATGCTTCGCACCCGTCTCGATTGGGCTCAGGCGCGGCAGCGGGTGCTTGCCGAAAACGTATCGAATTCCGACACGCCCCAGTTCCGTGCGCGCGATCTCGCGCCGCTGAAGTTCGACGAAGCCCCGCTCGCTGCTTCCGGCACGCTCACTCCCGTTTCGCTCACACGCACGGCGGATAGCCATATCGAGGGTGTCGGCTTGAGCCAATCGCCGTACCGAAACGGCAGTTCACCCACCTTCGAGGTTCGCCCCGCCGGGAATGCCGTGAACCTCGAGGAAGAGATGATGAAGGTTGCTGCCAACCAGATGGACTTCCAGACGGCGACGGCGCTCTACACGCGCAGCCTCAATCTCATCAAGACTGCGCTCGGCAAGCGCTAAGCGGCCAAGGGCCGGGAGGAGGGCAACGATGGATTTCTTAAAGACACTGACGATCGCAGCTTCCGGCCTGCGCGCACAGGCCGGACGCATGCGAGTCATTTCGGAAAACATCGCCAATGCCGACTCGACGCCGCAGCGGCCGGGCGGCGACCCCTATCGGCGCAAGATCCCGACCTTTCGCAGCGAACTCGATCGCAGCCTAGACACTCAACTGGTGCAGCTTGGCAAGGTGCAGACCGACAGTTCCGCCTTCCGGCTGAAATACGAACCGGGTCATCCCTCTGCCGACAGTAACGGCAACGTCAAATACCCCAACGTCAATCCTCTGATCGAAATGACCGACATGCGCGATGCCCAGCGCTCCTACGAGGCCAATATCAACGTCATCAGCGCCACCCGGCGAATGATTCAACGCACCATCGACATCCTCAAAGCCTGAAAGGTGTAAATCACCATGGCCACACCGCTCGCTGCTGCCAGCGCCTATGCCAGTGTTGCACGTATCGCGTCCGACTCCGGTGCACTCGCCCTTGGTCGCCAGTCCGGTGCCGAGGGGGCCGGCGATACGAGCTTTGCCTCCGTGCTCAAGGAGGCGATCGGTTCGGTCGCCGAAATGGGCCGCAAGTCCGATGCGCAGACGCGCGCAGCGGCCAACGGCAAAGCCAATATCGTCGATGTTGTCACCGCGGTTTCTGAAACCGAGGTTGCCATCGATGCCGTGGTTGCCGTGCGCGATCGTGTCATCGCGGCGTACGAAGACATCATGAAGATGCCGATCTAGGCATTAATCGACATGACCGGTCCCGAAGTTCTCGACGTTTCCCGCGATGCGATATTTACGCTGATCGTTGTCTCCAGCCCGGTGATGCTCGTCGGGCTTGCGGTCGGCGTGGCGATTTCGCTGTTGCAGGCTCTCACGCAAATCCAGGAAATGACCATCGCCTTCGTACCAAAAATTCTGGCGATCTTCATTTCACTACTTATCGCGCTGCCGTTCATGGCGGAGAAAATGCACGCCGAAATGTTGCGGATCGCGGCGCGTATCGTCAGCGGCTAGGCACCCACAATGCGGGTCGACATCTCGTTCTTGCCGGCGGTTGCGACCGCATTCCTTCTTACGTTCGCAAGAGTAGGCGCCATGGTCATGCTGATGCCTGGCGTGGGCGAGTTGAGCGTGCCGTCACGGGTCCGTCTCACCATCGCGCTGGTGCTTACCGCCATCCTCCTCCCGGCGCACCAGAAGGCCTATACCGTCGACCTCAAGACCTTCGGCCCGGTGCTCGTACTGCTGTTCCAGGAACTGGTCATCGGCGCAGTCCTGGGTCTCACCGCACGGTTGGCGATTTCGGCACTACAGATCACCGGATCGATCGTCGCCCAGCAGTTGGGCTTGGGCTTTGTCACCGCTGTCGATCCGACCCAGAATCAACAGGGCCTTCTGGTCGGCAACTTCCTGACCGTGCTCGGCGTCGCGCTGGTTTTCGCCACCGACCTGCACCATCTGGCGATCGCGGCAATGAATGACAGCTACACGATCTTCCAGCCGGGCGAGCTACCGCTAATGGGCGACGCGGCGCAGCACATGACGCGTATCATCGCCACCGCCTTCCGCATTGGCGTTCAGCTCTCGGCGCCGTTCCTTGTATTCGGGTTGCTATTCAATCTCGGTCTCGGCGTATTGTCGCGACTGATACCCCAAATGCAGGTCTTCTTCATTGGCCTGCCGCTGTCGATCCTGCTCGGATTGCTGCTCCTGCTGCTGGTGATCGGCACGATGATGGGTACGTTTGTCGGCTACATCGAAGGTGTTCTTGCCGATCTTGCGCACGGCAGTTGAGCGGGAACGCGCATGGCAGACGATTTTGCTGATACCGACAAAACAGAAGAACCGACGCAAAAGCGTCTCGACGAGGCGCTTAAACGCGGCGACGTAGTCAAGAGCCAGGAAGTCAACACCTGGTTTGTGATTGCCGGTGCCACGCTTGTGTTGATGGCCTTCTCCGGCGGGATGAGTAAAGACCTGACAACGACCATGCGCGGACTTATCGCCAATTCCTACGATATCAGTGTGGATGGTCCGGCTTTGCCCCGGCTGTTTCAGAAGATCGGCACTGAGATGATGGCGGCCGTGGCGATTCCCTTCGTGGTGCTCATGGTGGCCGCGCTTTGCGGCAATATTATCCAGCACCGCCTGGTGTGGTCGTTCGAAGCGCTGATGCCCAAGCTTTCCAAGATTTCGCCGGTGGCCGGTCTCAAGCGGATATTCTCCAAACAGGCGCTCGCCAATTTGGCAAAGGGCCTGGTCAAGCTGGTGCTGGTAGGCGGCGTCCTCACTACGCTGATGTGGCCGGAGCAAGGGCGGCTCGAGGCGCTAACGCGGAGCGACGCGTCGTTGATCATTCCGCTATCTCAATCCCTGGCGCTCAAACTGCTCGGTGCGGTGGTCACCATACTCGCGGTCATGGCTGCCGCCGATTATCTTTTTCAGTATCGGCAGTGGCATGAACGGCAGAAAATGTCGCTGCGCGAGTTAAAAGAAGAGTTCAAGCAAACTGAAGGCGACCCGGCCATCAAAGGCAGGATGAAGCAGGTGCGGCAAGTCCGCATGCGCCGGCGCATGATCGCGGCAGTGCCGAAAGCCGCGGTGGTCATCACCAACCCGACGCACTACGCGATCGCATTGGAATACGAACGGGGTATGGACGCGCCAATATGCGTCGCCAAGGGCGTCGACGCCATGGCTCTGAAGATCAGGGAAGTCGCCGGCAAACATTCGGTTCCAATCGTGGAAAATCCGCCACTCGCGCGTGCTCTGCATGCTACCGTCGAGATCGACCAGCAAATTCCGCCCGAGCACTACAAGGCTGTTGCCGAGGTGATCGGCTATGTCATGCGGCTGCGGCGGATGGTGTCGGCCAGGCGCTGACAGGAGTAATTATCCAAATGCCGGGATTGGCCGGGGCTGGCACTTGCGCCAATAGGGCGGCTTAAGGCACTCAGGGACTATGGCAAGTGAGGATCCGGTAGCGTTGACGCGGGCGCCAGATCGTGCCGAAGGGCACGAGCGCAAGGCTTTCGACAAAAGCCAAAGCGCGCCGCGCGGCGGTTCGATCAGTCTGGTGCTGGTGGTTGCGGTGGCTCTCATCGCGGCTGCCGGCGGCTTGGTCTATGTCGGCCGTGATTACGTGGAAGCCTACGTCCTGACCTTGCTGGCGGCGCTTGGAACCGTTGGCGTCTTCGCGCTGTTTGCGGTGGCGTCCGGCATCATGAGAATTGCCGGCAGGGATCAGGGCAACCCGCTGTTGAAAGCGGTGGTTGACGGGGCATTCAACGGCATACTGGTTACGGACCACGCTGGCCGCGTGTTTTATGCGAATGCCACCTACCTCAGTCTGACCGGCGCAACCGGCGTACATGATGTAAGGCCGATCGAACGCGTGTTCATCGGCGATCCCGATGTGTCCGAGTCAATTTACCGTTTGCTCAAGGCCGCCAGAGAGGGCCGCCGGTTGCAAGAGGAGGTGCGGATTACGGGGGCCGCCGGCGAGAGTGGCCGCTGGTTGCGCATGCGCGTACGCCCGCTTGGCGAAAGCCGGCGCGATGCGCGCATGACGGTGTGGTCGATTGACGATGTCACGCGCGATCGCGAGCGTCAGGAGAACGTGTTTCAGGAATTACAGCACGCCATCGATTATCTCGACCACGCGCCAGCCGGTTTCTTTTCGGTCGATGCTGCCGGCGACATCGTCTACCTCAACGCAACGCTTGCGGCCTGGCTCGATCATGACCTCGCTCAGGTCGGTGCAGGCTCGCTGACGCTCGGCGACATGATCGCGGGCGAGGGCGCGGCACTGCTTACGACGCTCAACGCAGCGCCGGGCGAGGTAAAGACCGAAGTGCTCGACCTCGATCTCAAGACCCGCGGTGGCAAGCCCGTGCCGGTTCGGTTGTTCCATAAAGTTGCGTTCGGCGCCGACGGCACGCCCGGTCCTTCGCGCACCCTCGCGCTCAACCGGGCCAGAGGCGAGGGCAGCGACCCGCAGCGCGCCGCTGAAGTGCGCTTCATGCGGTTTTTCCAGAATACTCCGATGGCGATCGCCACCGTCGACAAGACCGGCCGGATCGGGCGCAGCAACGCGCGTTTCGCCACCACGTTCGAAGGGCTGCTCAAAAGCGATGACCGCTCTATCTTGTCGGTGGTGACAGAGCGCGAAAGGCCAGCGCTCGAAGCCGCTATCCGCAAAGCGGCGGAAGGTCAGAGCGATATTGCGCCGGTTGAGGCTACCTTGATTGGCAGCGCCGAGCGTTGGGCCAGCTTTTTCGTATTGGCGGTTGAGGAAGAGGATCGCGACGGTGAAGCTGCGATTGTCTATGCGTTGGAAACCACGGCGCAGCGGACACTCGAAAACAGGGTCCAACAACAGCAGAAGATGGAGTTGGTTGGTCAACTCGCCGGCGGTATCGCACACGATTTCAACAATGTGCTCTCCGCCATCATGATGGCGACCGACTTTTTGCTCAACGCCCACAAGCCGACCGATCCGTCCTTCAAGGACATCATGCAGATCAAGCAGAATGCCAATCGAGCGGCGGCGCTCGTTCGGCAATTATTGGCCTTCTCGCGCAAACAGACATTGCGGCCGCAGGTGCTGGATCTCGGCGAAACCCTGAGCGATCTCGGCATGCTGCTTAAGCGGCTCATTGGCGAAAAGGTAACGCTGGAAACTGTCCACGGGCGCGACCTATGGCCGGTGAAAGTAGACATTTCGCAGTTCGAGCAGGTGATCGTGAATCTGGCGGTTAACGCCCGCGATGCCATGCCGGACGGCGGCAAGCTGATCCTTCGGACAAGCAATATTTCGGCCGAGGAATGTGGAAAATTTGCCTACAAAGGCATGCCCAAGGCTGACTATGTGCTGGTCGAGGTCAGCGATACCGGGACCGGTATTCCGCCAGACATTATAGAGAAGATATTCGAGCCGTTTTTCACCACAAAGGATGTCGGCAAGGGTACCGGGCTCGGCCTTTCAACGGTGTACGGCATCGTCAAGCAGACAGGTGGATTTGTCTACGCAGAACTCGGAGCCGGGCCGGACTTCATTCCGTATATTTCTGCCGCGCCATATCCCCGGCACCGAGGAGATCCTTGCGCAAATTCCGGCAACGGAAGTCCCTGCGATCGCGGGCGCCATTGCGGCAGCGGACACGATGGCGCGTGCCGCCACCGCCGACCTCACCGGGCATGGCACGATCCTTCTGGTCGAAGATGAAGAAGGCTTACGCGCGCTCAATGCACGCGGGCTGATTTCACGCGGATACACCGTGCTGGAAGCCGGCAACGGGGTCGAGGCGATAGAGGCCTTCGATAAACACGGCCGTGTCGATCTCGTAGTATCGGACGTTGTCATGCCGGAAATGGATGGGCCGACGCTGCTCAAGGAGCTGCGCCGGCGCGATCCGGATGTGAAAATTATTTTCGTGTCCGGCTATGCCGAGGAGGCTTTCAGCAAGAACCTGCCGAGCCAGGAGCAATATGCGTTCCTGGCCAAACCATTCACGCTGAAACAACTCGTCGCTGAAGTGAAGAAGACTCTGGTGCAGTAGCCCGCGCCTAGACGCGGCCGGTCAACGCCAGGATCAACACGACAAGCAGCAGCACACCGACGATACCGGACGGGCCGTAACCCCAGCCGGAGCTGTAGCCCCAGCGCGGGAACGCGCCGACCAACGCCAAAATCAGCAGAATGACGAGAATGGTACCGAGCATTGTTGCGCCCCATTAATCGTGGCTGCGGCGGGATGCCGCCATTTTGCCAAGTTCGCCGCAACAACGATTTTATCGCCGCTTCGTTCCCGCCGTGGGTTCAGTTGCACGACTGGGCGAGGCGCGTCTTGTCGAAGACGCTCAGTTGCATTCGGCAGGATAAGCTGCCGGCGCCCAATTGGCGTTGCGGAGCTTGAAAATAATCGCGCTCGAGCATAGCGCCACTGGGGCCGATATTGATGTCGACGTCATTGCGTGCGGTCGCAATTCGATCATCCGCTGGACTGAGATCTCGGACCGGCGCGGGTTTGGCGACCGCGGCCACCGTAAGGGCCAAGAATATCGCCAGAGCCGTTAAGCCTTTCATCGGCCTGCCTCCTTGTTACGTGTAGGCAATTGCCGGCAAAGCGGCCTGTTCCACGCGAAATATGATATTCCCGTGATAATGGCCTCCAATTCGCCGCGACTTTGTGGCGCTGGCACGGCCTCTTACAAATCACCCCGCACATGCATATTGTTCGCCCGCCGGGAGAACCCAATGATGCGCCATCGCTTTCTGATAACAATTGCCGCGATTGCCGCGGCGCTTGTGCTTGTTACCGCCGATGCGCATGCACGCGCCGGTGGCGGCTTCTCTGGCGGCAGCCGCGGGATGCGCACTTTCTCGGCGCCGCCAGCTACGTCGACTGCGCCGAACACCGCTGCGCCGATGCAGCGCACAGTCACGCAGCCCGGGAATGCCGGAACGATGGGACAGACGGCGGCGCGCCCCGGCCTGTTTGGCGGCGGACTGTTCGGCGGTCTGGCCGCTGGCTTTCTCGGTGCCGGGTTATTCGGCCTGCTGTTTGGGCACGGATTTTTCGGCGGCATGGGCGGCTTCGCCTCGCTGCTCGGGCTTGGTCTTGCAAATCGGGTTGATCGTGATTGTCGCGCGGCTGCTCTTTGCCTGGTGGCAGCGCCGCAGCCAGCCCGCTCTATGCGGCCGCGCATCCGGTGACTGGTCATTCCTTCAGCGGGCTGGGTGGTGGCATGTTTGCCGCTAATGCGCCGGCCGGAGAGCCGCTCACAATCGGCAAACCGGACTACGACGCGTTCGAACGGCTTGCTCGGAGACGTTCAGGCCGCCTATTCGGCAGAAGATCTCAATGCGCTGCGCACGAAAGTGACGCCGGAAATGTTGTCTTATTTCTCGGAGCAACTCGCCGAGAATGCAAGCCGCGGTCTGGTCAACAAAGTCACTGACGTGAAACTCGAGCAAGGCGATTTGGCGGAAGCCTGGCGCGAAGGTGGCGTTGAATATGCGACCGTCGCCATGCGTTTTGCGCTGACCGATAGCATGGTAGAGCGCGCGAGCGGTCACACCGTTGAAGGCGGCCAGCCAAGCGAAGTCACCGAACTGTGGACCTTCATGCGCGCGCGCGGAGGCGGCTGGCTGCTGTCTGCGATCCAGCAGGCGTAAAGAGCGGCGGATCAGGCGCCGCTTTCGGCTGGCTCGGTTGCTTTCGATGCAGCGTCAGCGTCGGACTTTGGTACCAGCGTCGCCCGTATGCGGTCGTCAAGCCAGGTTTCGAATTTTACGCCGAGCTCACGCGGTTTACGCCATATCACCCGGCAACGGCGCCGCGCCGAGCCGTTTGCCGCGAGCAGCAACAGGAAATTTGTCCGGAATTGTCTTCTGAATCGGGAATGTTGATGCGTGCGCCAATATGCGAGATATCGGACAAGGCGCAGTCGCAACGTTCGCCTCCGTCGAGCAGCAGCCACGCTTCGTGACGCATGCGGTGGCGTCTCGCCTTTCGTTTATCTCCGCGCATATCGCCCCATCAGTGCCATATTTGGTTGGCGCGGGCCCTTTTCATAACTGTTAAGACTCGCAGCCAAAGCCCGCCATGATGCTAGCGAGTTGCTATTACGAATTCATAAAACGTTATCTGACATCCGCGATCGTCCGCTGAACCGTTGACCTTCCAGCGAAATCCGTCTATGTCGCCGCCCGCAACCTGGTTTTCGGCCTCAACTTGCTGCCACGCTCCCGGTTTTGGGCTGCGCCTCAAGTGAACTCCCAAAAACTTGGCTTGTGACCGCCAACGCGATGAACGCGCGGGCGTTCAACAGGAAGCGTGAAAGGAAACTCTTGATGCCTGTCGGAACTGTGAAGTTTTTCAATACCCAAAAAGGCTTCGGCTTCATTCAGCCGGACGATGGCTCGAAGGATGTGTTCGTGCACATCACCGCGGTGGAGCGCGCCGGTATGCGCTCGCTGATGGAGGGCCAGAAGATCAGCTTCGAAATCGTAACCGAGCGCGGCAAGCAGGCCGCCGGCAATTTGCAGCCGGCCTGACATTCCGCAATCGTATGCCTTGAAGTCGAAGCCCGGCGGCGACGCCGGGCTTTTTGCATGTGCACCTTGCATGTGCACCATTAAACTATTGCGCCCGGTAGGGCGCTCGCGGGACACTGCGCCGACAGGGGAGAAACCAATATGGACATCATCGCTTGCGGGTCGCGGCCCTCGCGCCGGATGGGGGCGCCGAGTTTCACTGGTACGGTATGGCAGGATCCCGTTATTCAGGCGCCGGATCCTGCGCGCATTCGATCGGCGTGGGTGCGCTTCGAGCCGGGCGCACGGACCGCCTGGCATACCCATCCGCTCGGTCAGACGCTTTTTGTCACGTCGGGCATCGGCCGGGTCCAGACCTGGGGCGGACCCGTGCGTGACATCCGCGCTGGCGATACCGTCTGGATTCCGCCGGGCGAGAAACATTGGCACGGCGCCACCGCCGAGCACGGCATGGAACATATTGCCATGCAGGAAGCTCAAGGTGGCGAGCACGTGACCTGGCTCGAGCCGGTCACCGACGCGCAATATTCCGGGAAACCCGGCTGAGTTGCGGCATCAACGCCATGTGAATGCGGAATAGACTTTCGCCGGCGGGGTTGTGCCCTGTCGACGGCGGGGCGACGGGCCTTCGCCAATGTCGGGAGGTAATAAGATGACGGTCATTCGATTGGGCGCGCCGCTGGCGGCATGCTTGGCGTTTCTGTGTGCCGCGCCTGCGCAAGCGCAACAGGCGAATATGTCTTTCTTCGTGACCAGCGCGGGGCCGGGCAAGGGGGCCGATCTGGGCGGCATTGCCGGCGCTGACCAACTTTGTCAGCAGCTCGCGCAATCTGCCGGGGCCGGCGCCAAGACCTGGCACGCTTATCTGTCCACGCAAGGCGCCGGCGCGGTGAATGCGCGCGATCGTATTGGCAAGGGTCCCTGGCTCAATGCCAAAGGCGTGGCCGTCGCCACCAGCGTCGATGATTTGCACAGCGCCAGCAACAAGCTCAGCAAGCAAAACAATCTTTCGGAAAAAGGCGATGTGATCAACGGCCGCGGCGATACGCCGAACCGCCACGACATAATGACCGGCTCGACGACGGACGGCAAAGCCTTTCCGGATGACAAGGACATGACCTGCAAAAACTACACGAGCAGCACGCAAGGCTCGGTCATGCTTGGCCATAACGACCGCCAGGGTCTGCGTGACGATGATGCGTCCAAGTCGTGGAATTCGTCGCATCCCTCGCGCGGGCCAGATGGCGGCTGCTCGCAAGCCGATCTGCGCAGCACGGGCGGTGACGGGTTGCTTTACTGCTTTGCAACCAATTAGTCGCGGACTACAAAATTACCGAAACTGACGCCGGCAATGCGTGGAATTTCTGCGCATTGCCGGCTTTTCTTGCTTTTTTGGGCGAATCGTCCCTGATATCGATTGTCGAGAGTGGGACTTCTGATCTTGCGCTTGATTGCCGAAGGATGAGTGGGGGAGCCTCAGCGCCATACCGGGCGGCGCGAGGTTACATGGGGACATGCCTGAATTTGAAAACCTTCTGCTCCTGATTGGAGATGCTCTTCTTTATTTTGTCGTGCTCGGCGCTTTGCTCCGCGCGCGAACACGGATCGGGCTCGGCGCGTTCTTTTGCGCGCTCGGCGTCATGCATTTCCTCGAGACCTATCTGGCGAGCATTTTTTATGTGTCGCTGCCGTTAGGCATCGTTACCTCGCCGGGGTCCACCGTGCTGTTCACCGGCAAGCTGATGATGCTGCTCCTGCTGTATATCCGCGAGGATGCGGTGGTGGTGCGCCAGCCCATCTACGGTCTTTTGTTTGGCAACGTGCTGTTATTTGCGCTCGCTTTCACCATGCGCCATCACAATTTTGTAGCGTTGACTTCGGGCCGCGCGGCCGACTTCGCATTCCTCAACGAAATGGGCGCGCTGATGGTGTGGGGAACGGCGATTCTGTTCTTCGACTGCATCATCATGATTTTGCTCTATGAGCGGTCGCGCAACTGGTTCCGTGACCGGATATTTCCGCGCCTGGCCTTGTGTGGCGTACTGGTGCTCACCTTTGACCAGGCGGCTTTCTTTGCCGGCTTGCACATGCTCACGGGCGCCGGCGTGGATGTTCTGATCGGCGGCTGGATCGCCAAGATGGGCGCGGTTGCGCTCTACACGGTTCTTGCCGGCGTTTACCTCGTCTATTTCGAGCGCCCGATCAGGCGCCGCACGGATGCCCCTCGCATCTGGGACGTGTTCGATACGCTGACCTATCGTGAGCGCTATGAGGATCTGCTGGCGCGCACCGGCTGCGATGCGCTTACCGGCGCTCTCGATCGCCACTCACTGGAGGCGCACGGGCGCCGCGCCGTCGAGCACGCCGCCGGCGCCGGCCGGCCCCTGGCCCTCCTGCTGATCGACATCGATCATTTCAAGTCATTTAACGATCGCTTCGGGCATGCCGCCGGCGACAAGATGCTCAAGCGCATCGCGCTCGACATTATGGCGGCCGCGCGGATGTCGGATTTCACATATCGTTTTGGCGGGGACGAATTCGTTGTCATCGCGGATGGCATCAATGCCGACGACGCCATGGTGCTTGGTGAGCGTATGAGACGGCGTATCGCCGGTGCGTCCGCAAGCGAGGCGGACGCCCGCGTGACGGTGAGCATCGGCATCGCCACTTGCTCGCGCGATGCTACCGACTACGACACGCTTTTCGAGATCGCGGACAAGCGGCTTTACCAGGCGAAAGCTGCCGGCCGTAACCGCGTGGTCGGCGGCGACAAGACTGTTCGCCTCGTACAGGCGGGTTGAAACCCACGATACCCCCTTGAAGTTATTCCGGGACGCGAGTGAAGCTCGCGTCCGTGGATGCCAAGACCTCCAGAAGGCCTCCCTTTGGAGCGATCCGATGCGCTATCAATTGTTTTACTGGCCGGAGATTCAGGGCCGCGGCGAATTTGTGCGGCTCGCGCTTGAGGATGCCGGTGCTGCCTATGACGACGTGGCGCGCAAAGCCGGCGGCATGAGCCGGATGATGGCGATAATGAGTGGCGGACGCGACAAGCATCCGCCGTTCGCACCGCCGTTCCTGAAAGCGGGCAAACTGGTGATCGCTCAGGTGGCAAATATTTTATTGTATCTGGGGCCGCGCCTGAAACTCGCTCCGCGCGATGAAGCTGGCCGTCTCTGGCTGCATCAGCTGCAGCTCAGCGTTACGGATTTTGTGAAAGAGATCCACGACACGCATCATCCGGTCGGCTCAGGTCTCTATTACGAAGATCAGAAGCCGGAGGCGAAACGTTACGCCGAGAATTTTCTCGACGAGCGCGCGCCGAAATATCTCGGCTACTTCGAGACGGCGCTCAAAAAGAGCGGAGGGCCGTATTTACTCGGCCGCAAGGCGACCTATGTCGACTTGTCGATCTTCCAGCTGATCGAAGGTCTTCGTTACGCCTTCCCGCACGCGATGAAAGGCATCGAGCGGAAAGTGCCGGGCCTTGTCGCGGTTCGTGACAAGGTTACTGCGCGCCCGGGCATCAAGACCTATCTCGCATCTCCGCGGCGGATCGCATTCAACGAGATGGGAGTCTTCCGGCATTATCCCGAGCTGGACGGATAACGCGGGCGGTTTTTTATACGCTCGTTTGGGAAGGTAAGGCGGCTACCCCTGCGCTTCGAGCGTCTTGCCGCCGGCACCGACTGACTTCGCCGATACGAGTGTAAATGCGATCACGCACGGTGCCGTACCTTTATTCACCCAGTTATGGATGGTGCCGCGCTGGACCAGCACATCACCGGCCTTAAGGTGAACGGTGCCGATGTCCAGTTCCATGTCGATCTCTCCTGACATGATAACCGCATAATCGATGGAATCGGTGCGGTGGTTGCGCGGCGCAACGCCCGGGCCAAAGCTGACAACACGAAAGACCGTTCCATCCGGAACGGTGGTGCCTATCTTCTTGCCGGAAGGGTCTGCGACGCCATCATTGTTGACCGGAAAGCCTTCGCTCGACCAGATCACGCTGTAAAGCGCGCCGGGACGTTGCGACACGACGTTCTTGACGGTTTCGTCGATCAATACCTTGGCGCGGCCCTGATCGTCATGGCCGGTAACGACGCGGCGAATATTCAGGCTCATTGGTCTCACTCCTATGGAACGCGTTGCGGCGATTGATGGCCCGGCAGCCGCGCAATGGCAATGCGGGTAGCTCTAGTCTGCGGGGAGGGGCTTTTTCGTCGTTTCATGCCAGAGCAGAAACAGGCCGGAACCAACCACGATTGCGGATCCGGCAAGCAGTGTAAACGTCGGTACGTCGCCCCAGAACACAAAACCGAGGGCCGCCGACCAGACCAGCATGAAATAATAAAATGGTCCGACTGCCGAGGGCGGCGCCAGCGACAAGGCACGCGTCCACCAATACTGTCCGACCGCATTGATGACGCCATTGCCGATCATCGCCACGGCATCAGTCGGCGTCGGCCACGTAAAGAAGAATGGCAACGCCAGCGAAAAAAACAGCGTCAGGAAGATCATCTGATACATCGTCAACGTTTCAGCCGACTCGGTCGTGGTCATGCCACGCACTGCTGCCGTGACGCTGCCGAACAACACCGCATTGCAGAGCGCGAACATAGCGCCCAGCCGGAAACTATCGGCGCCCGGCGCGGCCACTAGCAACACGCCCAGGAAACCCGCAGCTAGCGCGCCGGCGCGTGCAAGCCCGACCTTTTCCTTCAACCACAGCGCGGCGAACAAGGTCGCAAATAGCGGCGACGAAAAATTGATAGCGACCGCGCCGGCCAGCGGCATCAATCCGAACGCTATGATGATCAGGCTTTGGGCGGTGGCTTGCGTCGCGCTCCGCCCGAAATGGTCGCGCAGCCGCCTGGTGCGCAACACCAGAAGGCCGGTCCGCGGCAGGATCAGCGCAGCGCAGGTAACCAGCGATGCGATGGCGCGGAAGAACAGAACTTCAATGAAGGAATACTCGGCGACCTGCCATTTCGATAGCGCGCTGGAGAGCGCGAACATGATAGTCGCGCCGAGCATGAACAAAATGCCGAGCGGGATACGGTCGGCGCGCAGGCTCGCGCGCTGGTCAAGGCTGTTGGAGGTCAAGGGAGGCCCCGGCGAATTTCAGCGTCTGCCTAGCACGGGTTCAAGTGGGCGGGCAGTGGCAAAAGCGTATGGCGGGCTTGCGCGGCTTGCTAACGCCGCCGCCGCATACGCGCGAGCCGTGCGGTCCGGCGTTTTTTCAACGCGCGCGCTTCTCGTTGTTTACGCGCGCGGCGCCGGCGGCAACGGCGGCATTGGCAACGCGAGCGGCCGATAACGTATTTGAGGTAGTCGTTGCCGTAATCGTAGGTGATTTCCTCGTCCGGCTTGATCTTGCGCAACGCCCGGATGAACACCCGGCCGCCATAGGTGTAGGTCTCCGCGTTCGGATTGCAGGAATGGTTGGCGTAGCGAGCGAGGTTGCTGCGCGGAGTGCCATCGATGGTGATCCGCGGGTTGATCTCGTAGAGATAGCGATTGCCGCGCCGTTCGAGCCGGCCGGCTTTCTCGGCGTTGACTCGCGGGCCTTTGTATTCGGCGATTTTTTCACGCTTCCTGATCGGCCTGATGGCGAACAGGCCGAGGCCGGTGAAAGAACGGCCGATACGAAACGATCTACGGGACATTGCGGGGAACTGGACAAATGACGAGAAAGGACGTTGCGGATGACAGATGAAACGCCGCGCGTCAATCGTCCGTTTTGGCTGGCGGCGGCGCGCCCGTTGCCAAGCATCCGGCTGTTAGGACTATAAGCATCTGAAAAAATCAGGCTGGAGGCAGGCGCATCGCGAGGCCTGCCGGCGCGATGACGGGCAGAGCTTAAGTACATCCCTAGTGCAGGAGCTGGCTCATCCAACTGACAAACGCGTTGAATTGGTCGGGATAGACCACGAAATAAATGATGAACGCCACCGGGGCCAACATGAACATCAGGTCTCGCATGGGATTTTTCCCGCGCTGACATGTTGAATCCGTTTGCGTGCTTTCAACGAGTTAATGGATTGCGTCAATAACGGCGGTATAAAAAAAATACCGTAAGCACATAAAATGATTCGACTTCGCAAGCTGAGTGACTCCAAAACGAGATGCGGTAATCAGGTGCGGGCTCCAATCGCAACTGGTTCTGCGATGCCCCGGAACTTGTGCTTTCCCGATCACGGTCGCGAAGATTCGAACGCGCAGCGCACGAAATTGTTTCGACCTGATTGCCGCGACTCGTGCGCTGGCGTATCTCTACATCACATCGATTTCGGGGACGGACCGACGGTACCGGCAGGTACGAGGTTCAGTGGCATCAGCGGAAGCTGAGAACGTCGTAGGTGTCCGGATTGAACTATAAATTCTACTAGTTCCGATTGGTCACGGGGCATACTGAGGCCGCCTGGGGTTGGCGGCCTCTTTGTTTTCTGGCTGAACGCAATAGCATCGCGTCCAGGAACCGCATAAAAACAAGGGCAGCCGGCACGGCCGGATCTTGGGGGCAAGGTCTTGGGGGGCAAGATCTTGGGGGACAAGCCTTTGTTCGCAGGCTCGGCGAGAGCCGCTATCCTGCTGTCTGTCATGGCAGCAGCCGCAGTGTGCGCGGACAAAGCGCGCGCTGCTGGCGCAGCCTATGCCGTTGATACCGCGGATGTCAGTGAGCCCGGCGCCTGTAAGGTCGAGTTCCTGGATATCGGCCGCCGGCAATCATGATTTCTTTGCGGCCACCACGCCGACCTGCGTGGTCAATATGTTCCGACCGGTGGAGTTGAGCGCACAGCTTGCCCGCGCGCGGGCCGACGGCGAATGGGCCACCGGCGCCATCCCGAAGTTCAAGACCAATCTGGTGCCGACCGCGATCGGAAGCTGGGGCATCGCACTGGCGGGCTCGGCCGTTTATGATTTTAGCACGCAGCAGAACGCCGCGCTTTTTGTCACCATTCCGGCGACGCTGCGGCTATCGAACGTGGTCCGCATCAATCTTAATGGCGGCTGGGAGTGGGACCGCATTGCTGACCGGCATTATTTCACCTACGGCGCGGGCATAGACTGGCGTACGCCGAACAATGTCTGGACGCTGACCGCCGAAGTCTTCGGCCAGCTCGGTGCGCGGCAGGACGCAATTGGCGTGACCGAGCCGCGCTTCCAGGTCGGGCTGCGCTGGCGGCCGATCGACGACTTCAACGTGGATCTGATCTACGGCCGCAACATCTACGGCGAGAACGCCAACTGGATTACGCTTGCCACCGTGGTGCGTTTTCACGTCGGTCAATAAGACGGGTGATCTAGAAGCGGGCGCCGGTCACCCGGCGCCCGCTTGAGAAGCATCAAAGATAGATACCTAAATTAGCAGCCGATACCCATAAAATTGCAACTGCCCAAGTCAACATGCTTCGGCGGCTTGTGCCTGAGGACTCGGACCTCCATTGGCCCGTCTCCTTGACGGAACTCTTGTACCAGGTCCCTAGAGCCATCCTTATTAAACCGTTCGTAAATTTTTTCGCTTGCTCGATTTTTGTCGTAAATAGGTGTTCCGTCCTTGTTGGTGCCCAACTGGATACGTTCGGAAGGGGCATTCAGGTAGACAACTCGTCCGCCTTGACGAACGATCGGGGATACTACTGTGGGAGGAGTAGTCTGGGTCTGGATTGGTTGCTCCTTCGGTGGATTTGGATCACATACAGTACGATGATCGCGCCGATCACACCCTGCAAACGCGCCTTCCGAACCCGTCACGATGATGATGCCGGCCGCGAGCGAAGCGGCGAGCGTCAGGGTTTTGATGGTCTTGGCCTTAATGATCTTGGTCGTGTGCATTTCTAGGTCTCCTATTTTTCGACCAGCCGATGGCGCGTTTTTACGTTTGCCGGGATGAACCGGACTTGAATGCAACGTCGTGAAATTGACGGCGTTTAAAACGCCGGTATCCTCTGTTCGAAGGATGACGGCGGGCCATATTCACCGCGCATGAATTACAAAGAGATCTTGGTCCCGCATCCATGAGGCGCAGCCGCAGTCTTTGCTGTAAGATTTCGGCTGTTGCGAGAGTGAGGGGTCATGGTGTCACGAGCGATCGCAGAGCGCTGGCCGGAACTGCCCTACGCAGCGTGGAAAGACACGCGCGACACGCTGCATTTGTGGACGCAAGTTGTCGGCAAGGTCCGGCTCGCGCTGACGCCGTGGCTCAATCACTCGTGGCACGTCGTGCTTTACGTCACCGCGCGCGGGCTGACCACGTCGCCGATGCCGTGGCGCGGCGGCAGCTGCCAGATCGATTTTGACTTCATCGATCATGTGCTGTGGGTAAGGACCAGCGAGGGGCATTTTCGCCAAATTATGCTCAAGCCGACGAGTGCGGCGGAATTTTACGAATCCTTGATGATTGCACTGCGCGAACTGGGAATTGATGCGCGCATTACGACCATGCCGTGCGAGATCGCCGACTGCGTTCCGTTCGAGCAGGACACTCTGCACGCGGCCTATGATGCCGGCTATGCCAACCGCTTCTGGCGCGTGCTGCTGTCGGCGAGCGAGGTGTTTGCCCATTTCCGCACCGGTTTTCTGGGCAAGACGAGCCCGGTGCATTTCTTCTGGGGCAGTTTCGATCTGGCGGTAACGCGCTTTTCCGGCCGCGTTGCACCGCGTCATCCGGGCGGGGTGCCGCACCTGCCAAATGCCGTGGCGCAGGAGGCATATTCGCACGAGGTTTCGAGCGCCGGTTTCTGGCCGGGGGGCGGCGGGCCGATCGACTATGCTGCGTTCTATTCCTACGCCTATCCGGCGCCCAAGGGATTTGGCGCCGCGCGCGTGCTGCCGAACGAGGCGTTCTTCAATAAAGCGCTGGGCGAGTTTCTGCTGCCCTACGATGCCGTGCGCGCCGCGCGCGCTCCCGATGCGGCCCTGATGGAATTCTTGCAGAGCACATACGCCGCCGCGGCGGATTTGGCGAAATGGGATCGCAAGGCGCTGGAATGCGGATTGGGGGAAGCCGGGAAGGCGAGGGTGGTGTGAATTGCTTTCCTCTCCGCTCATGCCCGCGAAAGCGGGCATCCAGTTTTTCAGGAAGGACTGGGTCCCCGCTTTCGCGGGGACGAGCGGTGTAAGAACTCCGTGCGCTACTTACTGTCCTCCACCGTCACCAGCCCAACCTGATTGGCCAGGCTGTTGGCGGTGACCGGGTTGCCGTCCGGTGTCACATCCATGTTGCGCACGATGTCGCCGCCGCCGGGGATCGCCCAGCTCTGGAATTTTTCGTTTGCCGGGTCGAAGCGCACGATGGTGTTCGGCTTGGCGCCGGACTCGTTGTACCAGAGCGCGCCTTTGGTGAAGACGATGGCGTAGGGCTCCGATTTCGGCCCGCTCGGCGACTGCCATTCCTTCACACTGCCGGTCTTGAGGTCGAGGCGCCCGAGCATGCCGCGCGCAAAGTCTGTGTACCAGATCGTATTGTCGTCGGAGAAGGCGAGGCGGCGCGGCCGCGCGCCATCGTTCGGCAGCTTGTACTCCTTGATCGCCATTGTCTGCGGGTCGACGCTGGCGATCTTCGGCGCGCCGAATTCGACGACATACGGCACGCCTGTTGAATTGATCATCAGCCCGTAGGGCCGCGATTTTTCGGTCGGCGAGGTGACCAGCTTGATGTCGCCGCTCCTGGGATCGAGCCGGCCGATCATGTTGCCGCCCTGCACCGTGAACCACACCATGCCGTCCGGCGCGATGTTGATAGTGTGTGGATCCTTCGCCGACTTGTCGGGCAGCGGATATTCGGTGGTAAGCCCGGTCCTAGGGTCGAGTTTGCCGATCAGGCCGAGATTGTTACCGGTGAACCAGATGTTGCCGTCCTTGTCTTCGGCAAGCCCGTGCGGTCCGCTGTGCGGCGACTTCAACGTGTATTCGCGGATCGCGCCGGTCTTCGGATCGATGCGGCCGAGCTTGTTGGCGAGCTGGCCGGTCCACCAGATCGAGCCATCTTTGGCCGCGCGCGGATCGTGCGGGCGCGAGCCTTGCGTCGGCACGTCCCACAAATCGATGCGCGCCTTGACCGGGCCGGAAATGATCACCGCCGATGGCCGCTGCCGCTCGGGGAAATTCTTCATCAGGTATTCGGCCATCGCCGGCCATTCCACGGCGGGGACGGGCGCATCAAAGTTCTGCATCATGCGCACGACCGTGAGCCAGCCTTCCGGCGTGTAGCCGACGCGCACGCGGTTGATATCGTGGCAGGCACCGCAGGTGTCGGTGAAGCGCTGCTTCATCGCGCCTTCCGGCCATTCCCTGGCGGTATATTGCGCCTGCGCCGGTGCGGCTTGCGCAAGCATGGCGAGCGCGAGCAACGTACCGCTGGCGAGCGGCGAGGCAAGCTTCATTGGCATTTTGATTGTCATTGGGTGTTCTCCCTGCGAGCGGCGTCTGGAGCGCCTTTGTCTCGTTATTGGCGTCAGCTTGGCGCAAAAGGGCGCCGGGCGCTATCGTTGCATGTCGGGCGTTTATTCTGTGATCTGCTCACCGCAGCCAAGGATGCTATATAGCTTCGGAGCAAACTCTCAATGGATAGCCTATGCACGCCTCTCTGACCCCGCCACCCGGCGTTCAGTGTGATGAAAAAAATGGACGCGTTCTGCGCCTTTTCTCGATAGCGATGGTCGCGGCGGTGCTGCTGACGCAGGCGCCGTTCGCTTATGCGCAGCATTCGTCGGCACCGGCGGGCCCGAGCGAGAAGGAGAAAGCCAAGGTGCGGGACAAGCTGATCAATGAGAAAGAAACCGACGAGGCCTACAAATCGACACTTAAGCGAATTCCAGACGCCAAACAAAACGTCGATCCGTGGGGCAACATGCGCCCGGCTCCCCAAAAATAGCGGATCAGAAAACGAGTGAAGTGAATTAAAGGACCTTGTCATGAACGCCCCTGTCACGCCCCCGACCGTCCCGCCCTATCACCACACGCCGCTGTTTCCGCTCGGCCCGGACAAGACGCCGTATCGCAAGCTCGATATCGCCGGCGTCAAGGTCGAGAAGGTGATGGGCAAGGACATGCTGGTGGTCAGCCACGAGGCGCTGCGCGCGCTCAGCGAGGCCGCGTTCACCGACATCAATCATCTGCTGCGGCCGGCGCACCTCAAGCAGCTGCGCAGGATTCTCGACGACCCCGAAGCGAGCGATAACGACAAATTCGTCGCCTACGACTTTCTCAAGAACGCCAATATCTCCGCCGGCGGCGTGCTGCCGATGTGCCAGGACACGGGCACCGCCATCATCATGGGCAAGAAGGGCCGCATGGTGTTCACATCGGGCGACGACGAGGCCGCGCTCGCGGAAGGCGCGCGCGATGCGTATCTGCGGCGCAATCTGCGCTATTCGCAGCTCGCGCCGATTTCCATGTTCGAGGAGAAGAACACCAAGTCGAACATGCCGGCACAGGTCGAGATCTACGCCGAGGGGGATGATGCCTACAAGCTGCTGTTCATCGCCAAGGGCGGCGGCTCGGCCAACAAGGCATTCCTGTTTCAGGCAACGCCGTCGATTTTGACGCACGACCGCATGCTGGCGTTCCTGAAGGAAAAAGTGCTCACGCTCGGCACCGCCGCGTGCCCGCCTTATCATCTGGCGATTGTCATCGGCGGCACTTCGGCCGAGCTGACCATGAAGACGGTCAAGCTCGCCTCGACCAAATATCTCGACGAGTTGCCAACCAAGGGCAGTGAAGACGGCCACGCCTTCCGCGATCTCGACATGGAGAAGGAAGTGCTGGCGATGACGCAGTCGACCGGGGTCGGCGCGCAATTCGGCGGAAAATATTTCTGCCACGACGTGCGCGTGATCCGCCTGCCGCGGCATGGCGCATCCCTGCCGATCGGGCTTGGTGTTTCGTGCGCGGCCGACCGGCAGGCGCTCGGCAAGATCACCAAAGATGGCGTGTTTCTCGAGGAGCTCGAGCATCACCCGGCGCAATACCTGCCGGAGATCGATCAGGAGAAACTTGGCGGGCAGGTGGTCAAGGTGGACCTGCGCAAGCCGATGAAGGAGATCCTTGCGCAGCTTTCGAAATATCCGGTGAAGACGCGGCTCTCGCTTACCGGCCCCCTGATCGTTGCGCGCGATCTCGCGCACGCCAAATTGCGCGAGCGGCTGGAAGCAGGGAAGGGACTGCCCGACTATTTCAAGAACCACCCGATCTATTACGCCGGACCTGCGAAAACGCCCGCGGGCTATGCGTCGGGTTCGTTCGGGCCGACCACCGCAGGACGGATGGATTCATATATCGATCAGTTCCAGGCGGCCGGCGGTTCGATGATTTCGCTCGCGAAGGGCAACCGCTCCGCGCAGGTGCGCGACGCGTGCAAAAAGCACGGCGGATTTTATCTGGCCTCGATCGGCGGCAGCGCGGCAAAGCTTGCCGAGCACTGCATCAAGAAGGTCGAGGTGCAGGAATATCCCGAGCTCGGCATGGAAGCGATCTGGAAAATCGAGGTCGAGGATTTCCCTGCCTTCATCGTCATCGATGACAAGGGGAATGATTTCTTCAAGGAGCTCAATCTGGGCTGAGCCATTTCCCGGGCGCAGCGCTTTCGCGTTGCACCGAAATCCGGGACAAAAAAGCGGCATCAGCCACGTCAGCCGATAGCGGCTACCGTCACCATCAGCAGCGAGATGCCAACGTATTTTGCGGTCTGCATCACGTCGGGAAGTTGATCGGCGAAACCGACCAGCCAGAGCAGGCTTGCCACCGCAATGAGCGAATATTTCACCGCCGGGATTGCGATGCACTTCTTCACAAACTTCAACATGGCACTCCACTCCGCCGCGCCCCCCGGCCTCGCGGCATTCAACAGATTAGTGCAGTGCAATATAACATATTGCGCCGCACTAAAGCAAATCCGATAAGATGCCGGATCGTTCGACAACGCGCAGGATCGGGCTTCGTTTCCCGCGCGGGGCTAAATACTGGGGCCCTGGTACCCGCCAGCCGCGGGCCGTCTGACTGCCATCGGTCAGCCGGCGAGAACGGACAAGGTTGCACATCCGTCCAGGCTTTTCTCGGTCTGTCCCGGCGCCTCATTACCGACGCGCGCACGAAAATGATTGAAAACGAACACGCGGATTGCAGACGACAGGTTGCAGCTATCGCGATCGTGGTCGATTTGCCCCACCAGCGTCGACAGCGTCGTGTTTTCGTGGACGACGATTTCGCGCAGCCCGTCCCAAAACTCGTTTTCCAGCGAAACGCTCGTTTTGTGTCCATCGAGGACAACCGAGCGCTTGATAACAGCAGATTTCATGGTCGCTCCTTGCGCGGCCGCGGCCCCCGGGACCACTGAATTTACGATGCGTCGCGTTTAAGTAAACAATCTTTTCGCTTTGATGTTTTTGAGCGAGATCAAATTCGCCGTGGAAATTTTCGGCTCGCGCAGAGCCGCTCGCCAATTGATCTAGATCAATAAACGGCCGCACTCGCGCTCTACTGCCCGGCGGCAAAATTGCAGCCACATGATCTAGGTCAAAGCGCGGGCGGGAATGTCACCCACACTTTAAGAATGTGGCAATCGGCCTCAAGCGCCCCGTTCGACCGCGATCTTGAACTCGCCGTGATCGACGAGGATGGTCCGCACGCGCTGGTTTTTCGTTGCCGGCGCATTCCTGACGGCTGGATGAATGCCGAAACCAAGGACCGGCTAGACGTGCGTCCGACGCATTGGCGCCTTTGGGAGAGCTAGCGACTTACTTTTTTCTTCGTGCGGGGCGCGGGTTACGCTTGAGCGGGATGACTTTTGCGCTTTCGCCTGCGCTTCTGCGCAGCGCTTCTTTAAGGCTTGCCGGGCGACCGTGCTTTCTCAGCAGGTCATTGAACGCCTCATCAGCGAGCTCCTGAAACGACTTCATGCTTGCGGAGGCCAATACCCGAAGTTCGTGCCATGTCTCTTCGTGAAGTTGCACGCGTTTGCCAATCATGGGTGTTGCTTCCCAGGTAAGTTCTTGGATGCAGCAAGCATACAGCTCTTTGGACGATATTTTGATTTGAACGCGCGAATGCGCGTGGCAATTCCACGCAAGCAGATCACGCGTCTATTTCAGCGGTGATGAGGAACAAGAAGAGGAATGAAAGGGCCGCCAACGCAGGCGGCCCTGCATTTAGCCTCCACGATACGGCTTACACACGCCGTCCTGGACAGTGTAATGCGGCGGACAACAGATGCGGCGGCCATAATAATAGTAGCAGTCCGCCCCCCTGGGCCGTCCGTAATAGCCGGGCCGCGGCGCATAGTATTCGCGCGCCATCGGTGCGCACTGATAACCGTTCCAGAAGAACCCGCCGCCGCAGCCATCGCGGGCGGCTGCGAGCCCCGAAGTTGCCGCGAGCGCAAGCAGCGTCGCAAGCGCAGTTGCCAATCGATTCATGTGCGAACTCCTGATTGGGATGCCCATCCGAATCATCTTAATCGATCGCACATGAATGGCGGTAGAACGCCTTCAAATAGGGCACACCCAAATGGTCGCGGTTGAAAGAAACTGCCAACTGAAGGCCGCCCAGATGCTCAGCTTTTACAAAAGGCCCGTATCGCCGGCCATTCTGCGCGGGTCACCGCCGCGGCGTCGTTGCAATCACGAGCCAGGCCCTCGAAGGTGATGGCCATTTCTTCGTTCCAGCATTCACTCGCAATCCGGTCGCAAATATGCGCCTGCCCGGTGAGGCACTCGGCCATCGGATTGTGGTGTGCGTTTCGATTGTTTCCGTTTTGCATTTTGGTCGTATGGCACACGCTGTGGATGCAGAAAATTCAGGTCTGCTACTTACGGGATACTACGGGGGTCAAAGCCGGCCAGCCGAAACCTGGCCACATCAAAATACCGAAAAGAACATATTGCGAACGGAGAACAAATAGGGTACATTGTCTGTCTTCAGTCGATTCCGGCGGTGCGGCGGGTCCGCGTTGTCGGGGGGTCGAATCCCGGCCATAAGGAGCGCGACATCATGAGTCAGCCTGCCCTGCGTCTCGTCGAAGGAAATTCCATGGATAAGTCGAAAGCCCTGTCTGCCGCGCTGAGCCAGATCGAGCGTCAGTTCGGCAAGGGCTCGGTTATGAAGCTTGGCAAGAACGACAGGGCCATGGATATCGAAGCCATTTCCTCGGGCTCGCTTGGGCTCGATATCGCGCTCGGCATCGGGGGCCTGCCGCGCGGCCGGGTTGTGGAGATTTATGGGCCGGAATCCTCCGGCAAGACGACGCTTGCGCTGCACACCATCGCGGAAGCCCAGAAGAAGGGCGGCATCTGCGCCTTCATCGACGCCGAACATGCGCTCGATCCGATCTATGCCCGCAAGCTTGGCGTGAATGTCGATGAACTGCTGATCTCCCAGCCGGACGCCGGCGAGCAGGCGCTGGAAATCGCCGACACGCTGGTGCGTTCCGGTGCGATCGATGTGCTGGTGGTCGACTCTGTGGCCGCTCTCGTGCCGCGCGCCGAACTCGAAGGCGAGATGGGGGACGTGCAGCCGGGCAGCCAGGCTCGGCTGATGAGCCAAGCGCTGCGCAAGCTCACCGCTTCGATCTCGAAGTCGCGCACCATGGTGGTGTTCATCAACCAGATCCGCATGAAGATTGGCGTGATGTATGGCTCTCCGGAGACGACTTCGGGCGGCAATGCGTTGAAGTTCTACGCTTCCGTACGCCTCGATATCCGCCGCATCGGCGCCATCAAGGAGCGCGACGAGGTGATCGGCAACCAGACTCGCGTCAAGGTGGTCAAAAACAAGCTGGCGCCGCCGTTCAAACAGGTCGAATTCGATATCATGTACGGCGAGGGCGTCTCCAAGACCGGCGAGTTGATTGATCTTGGCGTCAAGGCCAACGTCGTCGAGAAGTCGGGCGCCTGGTTCTCTTATGACAGTCAGCGCATCGGCCAAGGCCGCGAGAACGCCAAGCAGTTTCTCAAAGAAAATCCCGACATCGCCAATAAGATCGAAGCCGCCGTGCGTCAGAACGCGGGCCTGATTGCGGAAGCGATCATGGCTGGTGAGGAAAAGGACAAGGATGACGACGACGACGAGGTCATGGAGGCTTGAAAGGATGATGGGCTGCCGGACGGCGTTGTAACGACGCTGCCGTCCGGAGCCGGTCTTCGCGAGGAGGGCGTTGCCTTCAAGAGCGAAGAGCCGGCGCAGGAGCGGAAAGAACCGCTGCCTGTCGTGCCCACGCCGACCGATCAGACGTCTGCCGGACAAGAGACGGCCGAAATCGAGACTGCTCCTGCCGGAATGGTCGAGATGAAAGCTGCCGAGAGTGAAGTTGCCGAGCCGATTGCAGAGCCAAAGGCCGCTAAACCAAGGAAGGCCGGAGCTGCGAAAGGCAAGACCGAAGGCGCCAAAGGAGGCGCTGCGAGCAAGAAACCGAAGGTCGCGGCCACGAAGGCCAAAGATCCGAAGGTGAAAAGCTCGAAGCCGAGAGTGAAGACCGGCCGTAAGGCCTGATGCTTGGTAAGGCGAGGCGGCGGCGCCAGAGTTATCCGCCGCACCATTAGGTGACGCGTATCATTCGGTGATGCGTTAGGCGTTCGCCCCCGTCGGCACCCGGCTGCATAAAGCGGCCGCCACCGAGGACGGGGGCGAAGGCGTTTTGGAGGAAATGTCCTTTTCCGCTCGTCCCCGCGAATGCGGGGACCCGGACTGGTTTCCCGCTTTCGCGGCAATGAGCGGATGTGGCCTCTGTTCGCCAGTTTTCTGGACTCTCGGTACCCCCGCCGCTAAATAGCCTCCTGAAAACATCAAGCCGGACGGGGATTTAGGTCCCGAAAGGCGCGCGTGATCCCGAACAGCTTGTTCCTCTTGGTTGATTGGGGAGGCGTAGCGGTTTTCGGACAAAAGCATGCGCAAGCAAAAGTAGAGGGGCTCGCACGGTTTCGAAAATGAGCGGCGTCAACGATATCCGCAAAAACTTCCTCGATTTCTTCGCCCGCAATGACCACCAGGTCGTGGCGTCCTCGGCGCTGGTGCCGCGCAACGATCCGACCCTGATGTTCACCAATGCCGGCATGGTCCAGTTCAAGAATGTATTCACCGGCCTGGAAAAGCGGCCGTACTCGCGTGCCGTGACCGCGCAAAAATGCGTGCGCGCCGGCGGCAAGCACAATGACCTTGATAACGTCGGCTACACCACGCGTCACCACACCTTCTTCGAGATGTTCGGCAACTTTTCCTTCGGCGACTATTTCAAAGAGCGCGCGATCGAGCTGGCCTGGACACTTATTACGAAGGACTTCGCGCTGCCCAAGGACCGGTTGCTGATCACGGTCTACGTTGACGATGACGACGCCTTCAGGCTTTGGAAGAAAATCGCGGGCCTCCCCGACAGCAAGATCCTGCGTATCGCCGGCTCGGATAATTTCTGGGCGATGGGCGACACCGGGCCCTGCGGGCCATGCTCGGAGATCTTCTTTGATCACGGGCCGCATATCCCCGGGGGTCCGCCGGGATCGGCCGACTCCGAGGGCGATCGCTTCATCGAGATCTGGAATCTCGTGTTCATGCAGTACGAGCAGCTCGAGGGCGGCAAGCGTGTCGACCTGCCGCGGCCGTCGATCGACACCGGCATGGGGCTCGAGCGCTTCGCCGCCGTGCTGCAAGGCAAGCACGACAACTACGCCATCGATCTGTTTGCGACGCTGATCCGCGCCATTGCCGACCTGACCGGCGTCAATCCGGAAGGGCCGCAGAAGGCCTCGCATCGGGTGATCGCCGATCACCTGCGCGCCTCTGCATTTCTGATTGCCGACGGCGTGTTGCCGTCGAACGAGGGCCGGGGCTACGTGCTCCGCCGCATCATGCGCCGTGCCATGCGCCACGCAGAATTGCTCGGCGCAAAAGATCCGCTGATGTGGAAGCTTGTCCCCGTGCTCACCCGCGAAATGGGTCAGGCCTATCCCGAATTGCTACGCGCCGAGGCGCTGATCACCGAGACGCTCAAGCTTGAGGAAACGCGCTTCCGCCGCACGCTCGAGCGCGGCCTGGCCATCCTCGACGAAAAGAGCAAAGACCTTACCAAAGGTGCAATGTTCGACGGCGACACCGCCTTTACGCTTTACGATACCTACGGCTTTCCGCTCGATCTCACGCAGGACGCGCTGCGCTCACGCGGCATTTCCGTGGATCTTGCCTCATTCACCGACGCCATGGAGCGCCAGCGCGAGAAGGCGCGCGCATCATGGGCTGGCTCCGGCGACACTGCGCAGGAGACGGTGTGGTTTGCGTTGCGCGAGAAAACCGGCGCCACCGAGTTTCTCGGTTACGAGACCGAAAGCGCCGAGGGTGTCGTTGCGGCTCTTGTGAAGGACGGCAAGGAAGTTTCGGAGTTAAAGAAAGGCGAGAGCGGCGCGGTGGTCATGAACCAGACGCCGTTTTATGGCGAGAGCGGCGGCCAGGTCGGCGACACCGGCGAGATGCGGCGCGAGGGCGTCAGGCTCGTGGTCACGGATACCCAGAAAAAAGCCGGCGACCTGTTCGCGCACGTAATCAAGGCGGAGCAGGGCACGGTCAAAGTCGGCGATCCGCTGCTGCTCGATGTCGATCACGCCCGCCGCGGCGCCATCCGGCAGAACCATTCCGCGACGCATCTTCTGCACGAGGCGCTGCGTCAGGTACTGGGCGATCACGTGGCGCAGAAGGGATCTCTGGTGGCGCCGGACCGGCTGCGTTTCGATTTTTCGCATCCCAAGCCGATGTCTCCGGAGGAGATCGAACGAGTCGAGGACATTGCCAACGACATCGTGCTTGAGAACTCGCCCGTCACCACCCGCCTGATGGCGCAGGACGATGCGATTGCCTCCGGCGCGCGCGCATTGTTCGGCGAGAAATACGGCGACGAAGTGCGCGTGGTCGCGATGGGCGAGGGCACCGGCAATATGCTGGGCTGGTCGGTTGAGCTCTGCGGCGGCACCCATGTGGGCCGGACCGGCGACATCGGGCTCATTTCGGTGGTCGGCGAGACGGGGGTGGCGGCCGGGGTGCGCCGGATCGAGGCTCTGACCGGAAAGGGCGCCCGCAAGGCCGCTAATAAACAGCTTCAAGTCGTTAAAGCCGCGGCGGCAGAGCTTAAAGTTCCGCTTGAAGAGATGCCCGGACGTATCGGGGCCCTCTTGGATGAGCGCAAGAAGCTTGAACGCGACCTCTCCGACGCCAAAAAGAAACTGGCCATGGGCGGCGGCGGCGGCGCGAGCGAGGCCTCCGACGTGCGCCAGGTCAACGGCGTGAAACTCCTTGCCCGCTCTGTCTCCGGGATCGAGCTTAAGGATCTTCGCAGCCTTGCCGATGAGGGCAAACGTCAGGTTGGCTCCGGCGTGGTGGCGATTGTCGGTTTGTCCGAGGACGGCAAGGCTGGTCTCGTGGTCGGCGTCACCGACGATCTCACCAAGCGTTTCAACGCGGTCGATCTTGTCAAAAAGGGTGCCGAAGCGCTCGGCGGTAAAGGTGGCGGGGGGCGGCCCGACATGGCGCAGGCTGGCGGACCGGACGGATCGAAAGCAGAAGCCGCGTTGAAGGCGATTGAGATCGCGCTCGGCGGGTGAGGACGCGCCGCCATTGATGCTTCGCAATTTCGCGCTACGTTTTGGCTGATGGCCCAGGTGCATTTCACAAGCTGGCTGCGTCAGGTCGTGCCGGATGGCCCGCTACAGGCTGAGGGCGCCACCGTCGGCGATGCGCTCAGTGCGGTATTCGCTGCGCGCCCGCACGTGCGCGGCTACTTGCTCGACGAGCGGGGCGATCTGCGCAAGCACGTCTGTATCTTTGCCGATGGTGTGCGGCTGCCGCATCAGGCGGCGCTCGGCCAGGGTATTCGCACGGACTCCACGCTCTACGTGATGCAGGCTTTGTCGGGAGGCTAGCGCATGATTCCGGAAAATGGGCGCAAGGAAGCATTGCCATGAGCGAACGCATGCTGGTGGCAACGCGCAAGGGCCTCATCTCATTGGCGCGCAAGAATGGCGGATGGTCGATCACGCGTACTGACTTTCCGGGCGTTGCAGTGACGGCGGCACTCTATGACGCACGTGACGAGGCGCTCTATGCCATGCTCAAGCACGGACATTTCGGCAGCAAGCTGCATCGTTCCGACGATGGCGGCCGCACCTGGGTGGAATTGCCGGCGCCGGCTTTTTCGCCTGACGCTGCGGGTGCGCCCACATTGTTTCAGGTCTGGACGCTCGAAGCGGGCGGCGCAGTTGAGTCGGGAAGGCTTTGGGCCGGTGCGCTTCCGGCCGGGCTCTTCCGGTCGGATGATCGCGGCGAGCACTGGCAGCAGGTGAGCGCGCTTTGGGACGTGCCCGAACGCGCCAAGTGGTTCGGCGGCGGCTACGACGATGCCGGCATACACACCATCATGCCGGACCCGCGCGATCCTTCCCGCGTATTCGTGGCAATCTCCTGCGGGGGCGTGTGGGAGACGCGCAACGGCGGCAAGAACTGGACGCTGCTCGGCGAGGGCTTGATCGCCACCTATATGCCGCCGGAGCAGGCAGGGGTGCGCGAGAGCCAGGATCCACACCGGGTTGCGCGCTGCGCCGCCGCTCCCGACACGATGTGGATGCAGCATCATAACGGCATCTTCCGTTCAAGCGACGCCGGCGCGACCTGGTCGCAGCTTAAATTGCCGGGGGACGATTTCGGCTTTGCGGTCGTGGCGCACCCGCAGGACCCGCGCACCGCCTGGTTCGTGCCGGCCATCAAGGACGAATTGCGCGTGCCACGCGATGGCGCCCTTGCTGTCACCCGCACCCGCGATGGCGGCAAGACCTGGGACAGGCTCACCGACGGATTGCCGCAGCGCGACGCGTATGACCTGGTTTACCGCCACGGCCTCGATATCGATGACACCGGCGGCCAGCTCGCCATGGGTTCAACCACCGGCAACCTGTGGGTCAGCGAGAATGCCGGCGAGCGCTGGCAGCTGATCAATGCACACTTGCCGCCGATTTACGCGGTCCGCCTCCACTAAACCTTTGCCGCATGGTTGATCGACCGCAAGGCGGCTGCGTCGCAATGTATTAGTATCTTTCCGAATTCCAGCAGGATCCCGCCGCATGGCACGTAACCGCCTCAAGGATCTGCGCCGACGCGTCTATCAGGTGCTCGAACAGGGCCCGGTGGGCAATCGCGTCGGCACATGGGTCGATCGCGGGCTGATCATGCTCATTGTGATCAACCTGATCTCGGTGGCGCTCGCATCCATGCCGGAATATGAGGCGCGTTACGCGACCGCCTTCGCGCTGATCGAATACTTTTCCCTGGTGGTGTTCACCATCGAATATGCCCTGCGGCTATGGTCCGCGGTTGAGCACGGCCCGCACCAGCATCTGCCGGCGCGGCAGTCTCGGCTCAAATACGCGCTCAGCCCGGCCGGCATCGTCGACCTGGTGGCGGTGTTGCCGTTCTGGTTTGCCATGATCCTGCCCGGCGATCTGCGGGTGGTCCTTGTCTTTCGTATGGTGCGGTTTTTCAAGTTCGCGCGCTATTCGCCGGCGATGCGCTCGTTGCTCGATGTTCTCTACAACGAGCGGCGCGCGTTGTTTGGATGCCTTGTCATCGCGCTCGGCATAGCCCTGGTTTCCGCCTCCCTGATGCATCTGGCCGAAGCCAGCATCCAGCCGACCAAGCTCGGCACGATTCCCGATGCATTCTGGTGGGCGATCGTGACCATCGGCACGATCGGCTACGGCGATGTCGTACCGGTGACCGCGCTCGGCAAGCTGATCGCGACATGCACGATCTTTGCGGGGCTCGTATTGATGGCGTTGCCGGTCGGCATTATTGCCACCGCGTTCGCCGAACAGATTCATCGCCGCGACTTCATCGTCACCTGGGGCATGATTTCACGCGTGCCGCTGTTTGCCGAACTCGACGCCACGGAAATTTCCGATGTCATGGAATTGTTGCGGGCGCAGGTGGCCGAAGCCGGAGAAGTCATCTTAAGAGCCGGCGATTCTGCCCATTCAATGTATTTCATCGCCGCCGGCGAGGTCGATATTGCGATCAAGGGCAAGAAAGAGCATGTGCGGCTCGGCGTCGGTCAGTTCTTCGGCGAAGTGGCGGTGCTGCGCCGCACGCGCCGTTCAGCGACCGTCACCGCGCTCACCCGCACCAACCTGCTGGTGCTCGATGCGCACGATCTGCACGCGTTGATGCAGCGCGACCCGCGCGTCGCGACCCGCATCAAGGACGTGGTCGAAAAGCGTGTCGGCCCGCGGGTGTCGGCCCCTTCCAAGCGTGAGATCGCGGCCGAGGAGGTTAAGTAGGATCGGAAGTGGAGACGCCGCGAGATTACGCCATCGCCTTCTTCAGGTTTTCGTCGACCTTGTCGAGGAAGCCGGTGGTGGAGAGCCACTTCTGGTCGGCGCCGACCAGGAGCGCCAGGTCCTTCGTCATGAAGCCCGACTGGACGGTGTCGATGCACACTTTTTCCAGCGTGGCGGCGAACTTTGCCAGCGCGTCGTTCTTGTCGAGCTTGGCGCGATGGGCAAGCCCGCGCGTCCAGGCAAAGATCGAGGCGACCGAATTGGTCGAGGTTTCCTTGCCCTTCTGATGTTCGCGATAGTGGCGCGTCACCGTGCCGTGCGCGGCTTCCGATTCCACGATCTTGCCGTCCGGCGTCATCAGCACCGAACTCATCAGGCCGAGCGAGCCGAAGCCCTGCGCCACGATGTCCGACTGCACGTCGCCGTCGTAGTTCTTGCAGGCCCAGACATAGCCGCCCGACCACTTCATCGCTGCCGCCACCATGTCGTCGATCAGGCGGTGTTCGTAGGTGATCTTCTTCTTGTCGAATTCGGCCTTGAATTCCTTGTCGAAGATCTCCTGGAAGAGATCCTTGAAGCGGCCGTCATAGACTTTGAGAATGGTGTTCTTGGTCGAGAGATACACCGGATAGCCGCGCGAAAGCCCGTAGTTGAACGAGGCGCGCGCGAAATCGCGGATCGAGTCGTCGAGATTGTACATGGCGAGCGCGACACCCGAGCCGGGGAATTCGAACACTTCGTGTTCGATCTTTTTGCCGTCGGGCGTGACGTAGCTCAGCGTGAGCTTGGCCTTTTCCGGCACGCGAATGTCGGTCGCGCGGTATTGGTCGCCATAGGCGTGACGGCCGATCACGATCGGCTGGGTCCAGCCCGGCACCAGGCGCGGCACGTTTTTGCAGATGATCGGCTCGCGGAAGATCACGCCGCCGATGATGTTGCGGATGGTGCCGTTGGGCGAGCGCCACATCTTCTTGAGGTTGAATTCCTTCACCCGCGCTTCGTCCGGCGTAATGGTCGCGCACTTCACCGCGACGCCGACTTCCTTGGTCTTGTTGGCCGCGTCGATGGTGATCTGATCGTCGGTCTCGTCGCGCTTCTGGACGCTCAGGTCGTAATAGAGAAGGTTGATGTCGAGATAGGGATGGATCAGCTTGTCCTTGATCAGCTGCCAGATAATGCGCGTCATCTCGTCGCCGTCCATTTCGACGACGGGGTTTGCCACCTTGATCTTCGCCATTGCGGATAGAACCTTTTGAAGTTGCGCGGACAGGGAGGAAATGCTTCCGGCGCGCGCCGTATAGCACCCCAAATCGGGCGGCGAAAGCCGCGATTTTCCGCTGTTCTTTCCCCGCCGCGGGAGGACAGGTATACCGCGCGAACGGAGGTTTGAGATGCCCGGTGCCGGCACCGACAAGACCAAGCGCTGGATCGAAACGCCGGCGCCCATCGTCGTTCTGGTCGAGCCGCAGCTCGGCGAGAATATCGGCGCGGCAGCGCGCGCCATGGCCAATTTCGGCCTGTCGCGCCTGCGGCTGGTCAAACCGCTCCAACGCTGGCCCAACGACAGGGCGCGTGTCATGGCGGCGGGCGCCGATCGCGTTCTGGAAGGCGCTACGCTTCACGAGAGCCTCAACGAGGCGATCGGCGATTGCAGCTTCGTTCTCGCCACCACCGCGCGCAATCACGACCAGGCAAAGCCGGTGGTATCTGCGCAGGCGGCGGCTTTGGAAATGGCACCGCGGGTTGCAGGCGGGGAAAGCGTTGCCATCGTCTTCGGGCGCGAGCGTATCGGGCTCGAAAATCATGAGGTCGCGCTCGCCGACCGCATTGTGACCTTGCCGATCAATCCGGCCTTTGCATCCCTGAACCTGGCGCAGGCGGTGGTGATCGTCGCCTATGAGTGGTTCAAGTGTGGAGGCGGCGGCGAACTGCCATTCGCCATGCCGGAAAAATCGCCGCCGGCGCCCAAGCAGCAGCTCGATGCGTTCTTTTCCGATCTCGAGCGCGAGCTGGAACGGGTTGAATTTTTTCGGCCCGAGGAGAAGCGCGGCACCATGAGCATCAACCTTCGCAATATTTTCCAGCGTATGGCGCCGACGCAGCAGGACATCCGCACGCTGCACGGCGTGGTCAACGCCATCGTGCAAGGACGCAAGGGCCCGGCCCGCGGCGGCGTGCTCGATTCGGCGCAAAGCCAGCAGCTGCGCGATCTGCTGGCGGAGCAAGGTGGTGGCCGCGTGCAGGGCGAGCGCACCCCGGTGCGCGGCCTGGCGCGGCTTCTGCGCCGCAATCCAACGGAGGCCGAACGCGCGTTGTGGCAGGCGCTGGTGAACGATCGCCGTTTCGCCGGCCGCGGGTTCAAGCGGCAGGTGCCGGTGGGTCCACACATTACTGACTTCGTTTCGTTCCCGCTCAAATGCGTCATCGATCTGGTGCCGCCGCAGGAGACCGAAGAGGCGACGCGCACACGCGCGGAGCGCCGCGCTTACCTCGTCGCGCGTGGTTATCGTATATGCGAGGCGAGGGCGGAGGAGGTGGAGAGGGATGTGACTAAAGTGCTCGAGGACCTCTCCGCTGTCGTTCCGGGCGAGCGCTAGGCAGGGCAATTACCTCAGCCGTTCGTCCCCGCGAAAGCGGGGACCCAGTCTTCTATGCTATTTGGTCTGGCCCCTGGATTCCCGCTTTCGCGGGAATGAGCGGAGGAGGGGTGCTGCCTACCCCTTCAACGCCTTGAGCTGCGCCGCGGTGGCGGCGCGCAAAGTGGTGAGGTCATTGCCGGCAATAATGAAGCGGAAACCGCGTTTGGCCATGGCCACCGCGCCCTCGGCATCGCGGCAATAGATGCCGGGGATCTTGCCGGCCTTCTTGGCAGAGGCGCAAATCCTGTCGATCGCCTGTTCGACCTGCGGGGCCTGCACGTCCTGCGCGGTGCCGGCGCTGAGCGCGGTGGCGAGATCGTAAGGGCCCACAAACAGCGCATCGATGCCGGGCGTTGCCGCGATCGCATCGACATTGCCGAGCGCAGTTGCGGTTTCGATCATTGCGAAGGTCAGCGTGCCGTCGTTTGCTTCACGCAAGTAGTCGACTGGTGCGGTGCGGCCTTGCAGCACCATGGCGCGCAGCGGTCCCCAGCTGCGTTCGCCGAGCGGGGGATATTTCGCGGCGGCCGCAAATTGCCGGGCGTCAGCGGCGTTGTTGATCATTGGCGCGATGATCGCTTCGGCACCGAAGTCGAGCGCGCGCGAAGCCAGCGCGAAATCGTTGTGGGGCACGCGAACCAGCGGCGCTGCGACGGCATGGTTGACTGCGCCGGCGCCCGCGATGAGCGATGGCACATCCCACAGGCCGTGCTGGGCGTCGAGCACCACGGCAGCAAAGCCTTCGCGCGCGATTGTTTCGGCGACGACGGGCGAGCCGATCATGCACCAGCCGCCGTAGATTGTTTCGCCCGCGCGCAGACGCCGGGCGAGGGCGAAGGGCGGCGTTTGTGTCATCGTTGCCTTTCAGCTGCCATTCCGGGCGCAATACGCGAGCGAACCCGGAATCCGGAAACTAGCTCAACGCTCGCATCTGGATTCCGGGTCCGGTGCTGCGCGCCGTCCCGGAATGACCGGAGTGCGTGGTGCACCGCGTCCGGGACACGGACGTGTTATCCGCTCTTCTTGATCTGCGCGACGGCTTCCGCGAGCAGCTCGCTCATGCGTGTGCGAATTTGCTCCTCGGTGATGCCCTTCGGCTGCAAATCCTTGAGCACCTTGCGCACGACATCCTCGTCGCCGCCTGCCTCGAATTCGGCCATGACGACTTCTTTGCCGTAGGTTTCCGCATCGGCGCCGCTTTTTCCGAGAATTCCGGCGGCCCACAGGCCGAGCATCTTGTTCCGGCGAGCCATCGCCTTGAAGCGGAGTTCCTCGTCATGCGCGAATTGCTTCTCGAAGCCTTCTTCGCGCTTGTCGAAAGTAGTGGTCATGCCGCCCCTCGTTTATTTGATTGCGCCATGATCATTTTCCGAAAACCGGTACCCGCTTTTCGGGATCATGCGCGGAGCGATCGTTAAAATCGCTCACACTTGCTTTGTTCGCCGCCTTGCATATCGCCCGGTAACCGTCAAGGCAACATGGGGCTGCTCTTTTGCGGCGAAATTACGGAGTGGAAAACGTACCCGTAGCTCGATTGTGCTGCCTCTAGCGATCGGCTAGGTTGAATCTGTGTCCGGACCACTGGCCGAGGCCAGTTCTCAATCCGGTCCCGCAGCCGCGGATCTTGCAAAGTCGTTCAATTAGGAGCCACGGCAATCCGATGGACTTTCACAAACCACGGTATACGCCCATGAGCCGCCGCCGTCGCATCTACGAGGGCAAGGCGAAGGTCCTTTATGAAGGCCCCGAGCCTGGAACGCTGATTCAGCATTTCAAGGACGATGCGACCGCCTTCAACGCCAAGAAACACGAGGTTATTGAAGGCAAGGGTGTCCTCAATAATCGAATCTCGGAATACGTATTCCAGCACCTCAACGACATCGGGGTGCCGACTCACTTCATCCGCCGTCTCAACATGCGCGAGCAGTTGATTCGCGAAGTGGAGATCATCCCGCTCGAGGTCGTGGTGCGTAATGTCGCCGCAGGTTCGTTGGCGCAGCGTCTCGGCATCGAGGAGGGCACGCAGCTGCCACGCTCGATCATCGAGTTCTACTACAAGAACGACAAGCTCAATGACCCGATGGTGTCGGAAGAGCACATCACCGCCTTCGGCTGGGCTTCGCCGCAGGAGATCGACGACATCATGGCGCTTGCCATCCGCGTCAACGATTTCCTCTCCGGGCTTTTCCTCGGTGTTGGCATCCGTTTGGTGGACTTCAAGATGGAAACCGGCCGGCTGTGGGAAAACGATGTGATGCGCATCGTCGTGGCGGACGAGATTTCGCCCGACAGCTGCCGTCTGTGGGACATCAAGACCAACGACAAGCTGGATAAAGACCGCTTCCGCCGCGATCTCGGCGGTCTGCTTGAAGCCTACACCGAAGTGGCCAAGCGCCTCGGCATCATGAGCGAAGGCGAGCGCCCGCAAGGCACCGGACCGGTACTGGTGAAGAGCTAGTCTCGAAGCTTGCCGCATATTGATAACAAGATGGCCGGGCAAGTCCCGGCCATCGGCGTTTTGGGGCATTGAAAGCGGAACGTCAGCGCCTGCAACACACGTGGCGCTGTTCATTTCAGCTACTTCAAATTATTTCGGTGGGCTCGGTGCGGTCTGCCTCCGCGAGCTTCAGCGGACAAGCGCGCCTTAGCCCACCCTGCAAGCTCGGTTTGAATCGGACCTTGCAGCGAATTCCACTTCACCTCTCCCAAAGGGAGAGGTCGGCGCACAAAGTGCGCCGGGTGAGGGGTTATGGCCTATCGAGAAGTCTCTGGACCCCCTCACCCCAACCCTCTCCCCGTTGGGGAGAGGGAGCATGCAAACTTTGTGGCAGGCACATCGGCCCGCCTTGAAAAACGGCACCGGCAAGATGAACTGTGTAGTGCTTGTCCGCACGGTTGAGGCAGCCTGTGGCGGATGCTAGGTCAGGTCGTCGAGACCGGAATCGCCTGAAAAACCGCTATGAAAGCCCGCGTCACCGTCACTTTGAAATCAGGCATCCTCGACCCCCAGGGCAAGGCGATCGAAGGCGCGCTGCGCTCGCTCGGGCTTGCCGGCGTGTCCAGCGTTCGCCAGGGCAAGGTGTTCGATATCGAGATCGAGGATGCGGACCAGGCCAAGGCCGAGGCGCTGCTCAAGCAGGCTGCCGACAGGCTTTTGGCCAATACCGTGATCGAAAACTATCGTGTGGAAGTGCTTGGATGAGCGACTTGCCCTTTTCCGTCATCCTGAGGAGCGAGCGGAGCAAGCCTCGAAGGATGACGGCCCAGACCGAGCGGCCATCCTTCGAGGGCCCGCTGCGCGGGCCACCTCAGGATGACGTAGAGGCAGGCGGCAAAGGTTGCATGTCATGAAAGCCGCCGTCATCGTCTTTCCCGGCATCAACCGCGAGCGCGATATGGCGCGCACGCTGCGCCTGATCTCGGGACACGAGCCTGCCGTGGTCTGGCACGCGGAGACGGAACTTCCCGCCGGCACTGATCTGGTTGTGATTCCGGGCGGGTTCTCCTACGGCGATTATCTGCGTTGCGGCGCGATCGCGGCGCGCAGCCCCATCATGGACGCGGTGCGCGCTTACGCGGCCAAAGGCGGGCTGGTGCTCGCCGTATGCAATGGTTTTCAGATCGCCTGCGAAGCAGGACTGCTTCCCGGCGTGCTGATGCGCAACGCGCGGCTCAAGTTCATCTGCCGCGATATATTCCTCAAAGTCGAGCGCTCCGGCACTCCGTTCACCCGGGGCTACAATGCGGGCCAGGTGATCCGCGTGCCAACCGCGCATGGCGAGGGCAACTACACGGCAGATGCCGATACGATCGCGCGCCTGGAAGGCGAGGGGCGCGTGACCTTCCGCTATGTCGCACCAGACGGCACGCGCGATGAGGCGTGGAACGTCAACGGCTCGACCAACGCCATCGCCGGCATCGTCAACGAACGTGGCAATGTGCTTGGCATGATGCCGCATCCCGAAAACCACGTCGAAGCCGTGATCGGCCCGACCGACGGGCGCGGTCTCTTCGCCGGGCTGGTCGAGGCACTCGACCGGGCGGCATAGTCTGTGATCCGCAACGAACCTCGCATCACGCCCGAGCTGATCGCCGAGCACGGCCTCAAGGCGGATGAATACGAGCGCATTCTGAAGTTGATCGGCCGCGAGCCCTCGCTCACCGAGCTCGGCATTTTTTCGGCGATGTGGAACGAGCACTGCTCGTACAAATCGTCGAAGATCCATCTGCGCACGCTGCCGACCAAGGGCGCGTGGGTGATCCAGGGGCCGGGCGAGAATGCCGGCGTCATCGACATCGGCGACGGCCTCGCCTGCGCGTTCAAGATGGAGAGCCACAACCATCCGAGCTACATCGAGCCCTATCAGGGCGCGGCGACCGGCGTCGGCGGCATTCTGCGTGACGTGTTCACCATGGGCGCGCGGCCCATCGCCTGTCTGAATGCGCTTTCTTTTGGGGCCCCGTCACATCCGAAAACGCGTCATCTCGTGTCCGGCGTGGTCGCCGGCATCGGCGGTTATGGCAATTCATTCGGCGTGCCGACGGTGGGCGGCTCGGTGCGGTTTCACCAGCGCTACGACGGCAACTGCCTGGTCAATGCCATGGCGGTCGGCATCGTGCGCAAGGACCAGATCTTTTACGCCGCCGCTTCCGGTGTCGGCATGCCGATCGTCTATCTCGGCTCGAAAACCGGGCGCGACGGCATCCACGGCGCCTCGATGGCTTCGGCAGAATTCGATGAGGACTCGGAAGGCAAGCGTCCGACCGTGCAGGTGGGCGATCCGTTTTCCGAAAAGCTCCTGCTCGAGGCCTGCCTTGAGATCATGCAGAAGGGTTGCGTCATCGCCATTCAGGACATGGGCGCGGCGGGCCTCACGTGCTCCGCCGTGGAGATGGGTGCCAAGGGTGATCTCGGCGTCACGCTCGATCTCGACAAGGTGCCGTGCCGTGAGGAAGGCATGAGCGCCTATGAGATGATGCTGTCGGAAAGCCAGGAGCGCATGCTCATGGTGCTCAAGCCCGACAAGGAAAAGGAAGCCGAAGCGATCTTCCGCAAATGGGGGCTCGATTTCGCGGTGGTAGGCGAGACCACGCCAACCAAGCGCTTCATCGTGCGCCACGGCGGCGACGTGATGGCTGACCTGCCGATCAAGGAACTCGGCGACCAGGCGCCGGAATACAAGCGGCCCTTCGTCCATGCGGCGAAGCTGGAAGAGATCGAGGCCGAAAGCGTCGACGCGCCGGTCGGCGTCGTCGAAGCGCTGGAGAAATTGCTGGCGGCGCCCGATCTCTGCTCCAAGCGATGGGTGTGGGAGCAGTACGACCACGTTATTCTCGGCAACACGGTGCAGCGGCCTGGCGGCGATGCTGCGGTCGTGCGCATCGAAGACGGACCGAAAGGACTTGCGCTCACCACCGATGTGACGCCGCGTTATTGCGAGGCCGATCCGTTCGAAGGCGGCAAGCAGGCGGTGGCGGAATGCTGGCGCAATCTCACGGCCGTCGGCGCCAAGCCGCTCGCGGTCACCGACAATTTGAATTTCGGCAATCCGGAGCGCCCGGAGATCATGGGCCAGTTGGTCGGCTGCATCCGCGGCATTGCGGAAGCCTGCAAGGCGCTCGACTTCCCGGTCGTCTCCGGCAATGTGTCGCTCTACAACGAAACCAATGGCCGCGCGATCCTGCCAACGCCGTCGATCGGCGGGGTGGGCCTTATCGACGATTTCAAGACATCGGCCACGCTCGCATTCAAAAATGCCGATGAAATTATTCTGTTGATTGGCGAGACCACGGGCTGGCTCGGCCAGTCGATGTACTTGCGCGAAATTTGCGGGCGGGAAGAGGGCGCCCCGCCGCCCGTCGACCTCACCGAGGAACGCGAGAACGGCGATTTTGCGCGCGCGCTGATCCTCGACGGAACCGCTACGGCGGCGCACGACCTTTCCGACGGAGGTCTGCTGGTTGGTCTTGCCGAAATGGCGATGGCATCCGGTATCGGTGCGCAACTATCCGCGGCGCCGTCCGATATCCCCGGTCATGCCCATTGGTTTGGCGAGGATCAGGCGCGTTATCTCGTCACCGTGCGGGCACCGCAGGTGGACGCCGTGCTTGCCCGCGCCAGGGCCGCCAACGTGCCGGTGTGGGCGATCGGCAAGACCGGCGGCGACACATTGACGCTAGCGGGCGAGCGTCCCATCCTAGTCACGATTCTGCGCGAGCGTTTCGAAAGCTGGTTGCCGGCCTACATGGCCGGCGAGCTGTGAACGACCTCATGAGGGCCGGCCAATGGCCATGCAAGCCGGTGATATCGAGCGGCTGATCAAGGCGCACATCCCCGACGCGCAGGTGACGATCCGTGACCTCGCGGGCGACGGCGACCATTACGCCGCCACGGTCATCGCGGCCTCATTCAAGGGCAAGTCGCGGGTGCAACAGCATCAGCTGGTCTACGAGGCACTTAAGGGCCAAATGGGCGGCGTGCTGCACGCGCTCGCTTTGCAAACCGGCACGCCTTGATGAATTCCGGACGCGGCGTTCGCGTTCTCTCACCCAACGGCGCGATCGCGCCGACCGGCACCTGGAGCCTCGGCGCGCGCGCCGGCGACTTTGTATTCGTGGCGGGCATGCGCGGTATCAATCCGACCAATAACCGCCTGGTCGAGGGCGATGAAGCACGTATCCGCCAGGCATTCATGAACATGAAGCTGATCGCGGAATCCGAAGGTGCCGGTCTGGCGGATTGTGTCCGGTTGACCATTTTCGTGACCGATATGAACCGATTGCGTCCGCTTGCAAACAAGGTGCAGGAGGAGCTTTGGACCGGCGGCCCGTACCCGCCGCGCACCATTGTCGAGGTCGCCAGGCTCAATCAGGACGACCTTTTCGAGGTGGAAGGCACATTTTATGCCCCCAAAAGTCGATGAATTTCCCTAAGTCCTGTTGGGTTGGCGGTAACTTTTAAGGTACATATATCGGTGAAGAGGCGGCTGTGCCGCCCAACAGGATGAGCCATGGGCATCGAGCAATTCATCGACAATGAAGTGAAGGCCAACGACGTGGTGCTGTTCATGAAGGGCACGCCGCAATTTCCGATGTGCGGATTTTCCGGGCAGGTCGTGCAGATCCTCGACCATCTCGGCGTCGCGTACAAAGGCATCAACGTGCTCGAATCCGAAGAAATCCGGAACGGTATCAAAAGCTATTCAAACTGGCCGACAATTCCCCAGCTCTATGTGAAGGGCGAGTTTGTCGGTGGATGCGACATCATCCGCGAGATGTTCCAGGCCGGCGAGTTGCAGCAGACTTTGAAAGCGAAGGGCGTGACCGTCCAGCAACCGGCCTGACGCGGCGTCTGCGTGTGGCGAAGGTTTTTCTTATCCTGGCGACGATCGCTGATCTCGCGCTCGCGGCACTGCTCGTGGGCGTATCAGGTTTTATGTTCGGGGGCGGCCCGGAAAGCACGCATGCCGGATCTCTGGTGGCGGCAGGCTATATTGCCGCGGTGATCGGCTGTGTCGCAGCTCCCATCGCCGGATTTGTTTTTAATGCACGAGGCAAAGCAGGTCTCGGATTGGCGGCCGCTTGTGTGCCGGTTGCAGGTGCGCTCGCCGCGCTGGTCGTGCCTGCGCCTTACTAGACGGCGGCGACGAAGCGGTAGGCGCTGTCCTTGCGCTCGACGATTCCGATGCCCGGATAGGGCAGGTGGAAGCCGATCAGCCTGGAGCGGTCAGTGGCGAGCCGGTCAAGCAGCTTGCGTCGCGTTGCTGCCGCCTGATCCGGCACATGGTCGGCGGTGGGCTTCCATTCGGGGTGCTGGAACGAAATCAGCGGGTGCGTGAGAACGTCGCCGCCTATGATCAAGCCATAACCGCCGACGAGTTCCAGCGAAACGTGGCCCTGCGTATGGCCCAGCGTATCAATAACTCGCAAACCGGCGACGATCTCGTCGCCGGATTTGACCATTTTCACCTTGTCCTTGATCGCCGCGTAGTTGCGGCGCGCGCCGGTGACGAAACCCGCGCGATCGGTCGGCAGACCGCGCGTGGCGTTGTCGCCGTGCCAGAAGGCCCACTCGGCGCCTGCAACAAAAAACGTTGCATCCGGGGTCACCAGCTCATCGAGTTCGTCGACCGTGCCCCACAGATGATCGGGATGGCCATGCGTGAAAATCACCTTGGTAATCTTGGCCTTGTCGATGCCGGCAGTTTTGAGATTGTCCCACAGCTTGCCCGCCGTCGGCATGAAGCGGTCGCCTGACCCCATGTCGACAAGGATGAGATCGTTCGGCGTGCGGATCAACGTCACGTTGGTTGGCGAATTGTATTGCTCGCCTGTTTGGTCGGCCGCCTTGAGCAGCCCTGCGCGTTCGGCCGGCGGTGCATCGGGCGCAAGAAAGCTCGTCGGCAACACCAGATGGCCGTCGCTGACAACCGAGACTTCAAAGGCGCCGTGCTTGAATGCAAAGGCGGGCGCTGCGAAGGCCGGCAGCGTCCGCGCGACGAGACTCGCGGCGGTGGCTGCAAGAAACCCGCGACGGTTTAGGTTCGACATTGATGAAACCGGCTTGGCAGAGGCTGATTGCCTTCTACGCCAATGCCGGGAGGCCCGCTACCTGCGGCGAGGAGCTTCGCCTGCCGCGCTGGCGTTTTCGGCTAACGCGTGCGGTTCGCGCGGTTCATGATCAGGTAGATGACGCCCAGGAGCAAAGCCAGTCCGATCAGGCTCTGCGTCGGCACGCCGTTGGCAAACTTCGTGACATTTTCGGCGACCGACAGCACGAACACCCCTGAGCCTTGCCCCAGGATCAGGTAGATCAGCATGATCGCGAGAATGGTAACGAAGCCAAGCTCGACGCATTCCCACAGGATCTGTTTTGCGGTGGCCATGTTGGCCATGAATTTACGCATGGCGAGAACCTCTTGATGACACATACGGCCTACGGGTGGGGGGTCTGGCCCCCCACCCTGATTGCGTCAGCAAAACTGATCAGGCTAGCCGCACGCGGGCGTCAGGCCATTTTCCGGTTCGAGAACAGCCAGAGGACGATCCCGAGAGTGATCAGACCGACGAGACCGTTCCCGCCCATGTCTTTCACCCAAGCCATGATGTTTGCTGTCACAGCGCCGAAGAACGGCAGGTTGGCGCCGACCAATAGCGAAAGCACAATCGCCAGTGCCAGCAGCATCAGAGCTAATTCCGTCAACGCCCCGATCCACTCTTTGAGAGTATCGATCCCTTTCATCGCGGAGTCTCCCTAGGCATGTCCTCCTGATTCGAGGACAGCGTTTGTTACTAGCGCTTTTCGCCTACTAAATGTAGAGAATTGTCGCAATGCTGCCACAAAATAAGCTGTGCACTACCCCTTTAGTCGGGGATAACTCAACAAACACGCCGAATTTGGCACGGCTGGAAGAAACGAAATTCAGGGGGCCCGCGCCTTTTTGGGCGCAGCCCCGACCGGCGCGGGTACGCCGGCCAAGCGCTTGCGGGTGCTGATTCGCGTCAGCGCGAGTAGTATTCCACCACCAGATGCGGCTCCATCTGAACCGCATAAGGCACATCAGTGAGCACCGGGACGCGCGTCATCTTGGCGGTCAACTTCGACCCGTCAACGTCGATATAGTCGGGCACATCGCGTTCGGCTAAAGCCTGAGCTTCCATCACCAGTGCCAGCTGCTTCGACTTTTCCTTTACCTCGACGACTTCGCCGACCTTGACCCGATAACTGGGGATGGTCACGCGCTTGCCGTTCACGCGGATATGGCCGTGGTTGATGAACTGGCGCGCGGCGAAAACGGTGGGCACGAACTTGGCCCGGTAAATCAGCGCATCGAGACGGCGCTCCAACAGGCCGATCATATGGGCGCCGCTGTCGCCCTTGAGGCGCCGCGCTTCCTGGTAAATACCGCGAAACTGACGTTCCGAGATGTTGCCGTAGTAACCGCGCAGCTTCTGCTTGGCCTTGAGTTGCACGCCGTAGTCGGAGAGCTTGCTCTTGCGGCGCTGGCCATGCTGGCCGGGGCCATATTCGCGCCGGTTCACCGGGCTTTTCGGCCGGCCCCAGATGTTTTCGCCCATCCGGCGGTCGATCTTGTACTTGGATTCCATGCGCTTGGTCATTCGCGTCCTCGGTTTTCGTTGTTGTGCTGAGGATCGCGCCCTCCTCTGTCCCGGCGAGGCCGGAACCGACAGGCAGAGCCTCGTAAGCGCAAGGCCTTGCCACGGGTCGCGAAACGTCTGGCGGACCTTAAAATCCGCCAGGCGCGCGGGTTTTAGGGGTGAACTGACTGCCTGTCAAACCGCGTGCGCGCGGGTAGCGGGGTAGGGCTGAAGTGGCCGGCATGTGGCTGTCTTCGGGCTTGTCGGGTGATGGCCCGGACACCATTTGGTTGTGTCAGGCCGGGCCCCTCTGGCAGCTCTAACGCTGCGATGTCGGACTGATTGAACGAAATGGGGCCCCATGAGCAGCCTGTTCAATTTCACTCCAGACGCAATCGCCGCATTGCTCCAGGTCATCATGATCGACCTGGTGCTGGCCGGCGACAATGCGGTCGTTATCGGTCTCGCCGCGGCCGGCCTGCCGCCCGAACGCCGGGCGCGCGTCATCCTGGTCGGTATCATCGTGGCGACGGGCTTGCGTCTGGCTTTTGCGGCGGTTGCGGTCCAGTTGCTGGCGATTGTCGGCCTGTTGCTGGCCGGCGGCATATTGCTCCTTTGGGTGTGCTGGAAGATGTGGCGCGAACTGCGTGGGCCGGGCGCGGAAGTCTCCGAGGCCGCGCACGTCCCGCGCAAGACATTCGCGCAGGCCGCCTGGCAAATCGTGCTCGCTGACATCTCCATGTCGCTCGACAACGTACTGGCAGTGGCGGGTGCCGCGCGCGACCATCCCGGGGCCCTGGTATTCGGGCTGGGCCTTTCAATCGTGCTGATGGGTGTCGCAGCCAACTTCGTCGCGCGATTGCTCAACCGCTATCGGTGGATCGCATATCTGGGTCTGGCGATCATTCTCTACGTTGCAGTCGACATGATCTGGCGGGGCTTTTTGGAAGTGCAGCCGCATCTGTTCGGCTAAAAGCCATAGTCGGCGAGCGCCGCGGCGAGCCTCGGCGAGGGCGTGCGTCCCGACGTGAAGGCGATTTGCGACGGCAGAGGTGGATCACCGGGTCCGCGCTCACGCATCAGATCCGCGACACGGCGAGCGATCGCCGGCGCCGGATCGAGCCAGGTGACGGGCCACGGCGCGTTGGCGCGAAGGCGCTGCAGCAGTAGCGGATAATGCGTACACGCAAGCACGATCGTGTCGGTGCGCCGCCCATCCTTTTCGATGAAACAGCCGGCGATCTCCATTGCGATTGCCGTCTCGGCCACCGGGGCAGCCTGCAAGTTCGGCTTCGGCAAAGGGCGCGAGCCGCGGCGAACCGATCAGGTGCACATCGCAACCCGACGCATACTCGCGGATCAGTGCGCGCGTATATTCGCGCCCGACAGTTGCCTGCGTGCCGAGTACCGACACGAGCTTCGACACCGACCGAGCGCAGGCCGGCTTGATCGCCGGCACCGTGCCGACAAAGGGCACGGAAAAGCGTGCTCGCAATTGGGTCAGCGCAAGCGTCGAGGCCGTGTTGCAGGCCACCACCACCAGATCTGGTTTGGTGTCGGCGATGGCCCGGCCGAGCACGCCGGTGACTCGCTCGACCAGATTTTCCTCGATCAGGTCGCCGTAGGGAAACCCAGCATCGTCTGCCAGATATACGAAACGCGCATCGGGTCGCGCGGCCTTCACCTCTCGGAACACCGTGAGGCCGCCGAGCCCGGAATCGAAAACAAGAATGGTCGGAGCCGTTGCCACGTTACGCCTTGACCCGCTCGATCAGACGGCCGAGCAGCAGCAGCCCCTGCGGCCAGAAGCCGAGCCGCGAGATCGTGTTGATATGTCCAAGCTCGGGTAGTTCGCAGTAGTCCGCTCCCCAAGCCTCGGCAAATTCACGCGCGCGTGCTGGCTTGACGTAGGCATCGTCCGTGGACGCTACGACCAGCGCTGGCACCGGAAAACGCTGCCGTGGTAGCGGCAGGAAATCACGGGTAGGGGCGGGTGCGTCCGGCCGCGCGAGATCGGAGGGCGCGACCAGGAAGGCGGCCTTCACCCTTCCCGGGTCCGCGCGCAACGCCCAATGCGCGGCGAGGGTACACGACAGGCTGTGACAAATCAGGATCGCCGGACGCGTGCCGCCGGCGATCGCATCGTCGAGCCGCTTTAGCCAGGATTTAAGCGTCGGGTTGTCCCAGTCGTCCTGCAAGACGCGAGTGGCGTTACGGAACGCAAGGCACCAATAAGATTGCCAATGCTCGACGCCAGAATTGCCAAGACCCGGAAGCACGAGGAAATCGAAATCAGAGGTTGCGTCGTGCACGGCGTCACGCGGCTTTTAGGATGCGCATGATCTCGTCCGAAAGCCGGTTCCCACTTTTCGGGATCATGCGCCGAACACCCGCTTGAAGATGGTGTCGACGTGCTTGAAGTGGTGGTCGAGGTCGAAATTGGCCTCGAGCTCCTTGTCAGAGAGTTTTGCCCGCACATCTTTGTCGGCTTTGAGCAGCGCCAGGAAATCGTTTTCACCGTCCCACACCTTCATGGCGTTGCGCTGCACGAGGCGGTAGGCGTCGTCGCGCGGCATGCCCTTCTGCGTCAGCGCGATCAGCACGCGTTGCGAATGAATCAGTCCACCGAGCCTGTCGAGGTTCTTCTTCATTGCGGCCGGGTAAACCACGAGCCTGTCGATGATGGATGCGAGCCGCGACAGCGCGAAAGTCGAGCGTGACGGTGGCGTCGGGCCCGATCATGCGCTCGACCGAAGAATGCGAAATATCGCGCTCGTGCCAGAGCGCCACGTTTTCCATCGCCGGCAGCGCGTAGCCGCGCACCATGCGCGCCAGGCCGGTGATGTTCTCCGACAGCACCGGATTGCGCTTGTGCGGCATTGCCGAGGAGCCCTTTTGCTTCTCGGAGAAGAACTCTTCCGCTTCCAGCACCTCGGTGCGTTGCAGGTGGCGGATCTCGATGGCCAGCCGCTCGATCGAGGAAGCGACCACGCCGAGTGTCGCAAAATACATGGCATGGCGGTCGCGCGGAATGATCTGCGTTGATACGGGTTCGATCGCCAGGCCCATCGCTTTCGCCACATGCGCTTCGACGCGGGGATCGACCTGCGCAAAGGTTCCGACCGCGCCCGAAATCGCGCTTGTCGCGACCTCCTTTCGCGCAGCCACCAGACGTTCGCGCGCGCGCGAAAATTCCGCGTAGGCATAAGCGAGCTTTAGACCGAATGTGGTCGGTTCAGCGTGAATGCCATGAGAGCGGCCGACGGTCGGTGTCAGCTTGTGCTCGATTGCGCGTCGTTTGAGCGCTGCGAGCAAAGTATCGACATCGGCGATGAGGATATCGGCCGCGCGCACCAGCTGCACATTGAAACAGGTATCGAGAACATCCGATGAGGTCATACCGGTATGGATGTAGCGCGCTTCCGGCCCGATGATCTCCGAGAGGTGCGTAAGGAATGCGATGACGTCGTGTTTGACCTCGGCTTCGATCTCATCGATACGGGCGACGTCGAATTTAGCCGCCTTGCCCTTTTCCCAGATCTTTTTTGCGGCGTCTTTCGGAATGACGCCGAGCTCGGCCATGGCGTCGGCCGCGTGCGCCTCGATCTCGAACCAGATGCGGAATTTCGTCTCCGGAGACCAGATTGCCGTCATTTGAGGGCGGGAATAGCGCGCGATGGTCACGCCGCTTCCCCACGCGCCAGTGCCGCCGCATTGCGAATTGCGGAGATGTTGGCTTTGTAGTTGCCGCCCTTGAACACGGCCGAGCCGGCGACCAGCACATTGGCACCTGCCTGCACCACGCGGGCGGTGTTTTCCGGCGTGATGCCGCCGTCGATCTCGATGTCGATCGGCCGCGCTCCGACGAGTGTGCGCACCTCACGCAGCTTATCGAGTGCAGCCGGAATGAAGGCCTGGCCGCCAAAACCGGGATTGACCGACATGACGAGAATGAGATCGACCATGTCGATGACATGTTCGATGCTCGAAACAGGCGTGGCGGGGTTCATTGTGACGCCCGCTTTCTTGCCGAGGGCGCGGATCGCCTGCAACGAGCGATGCACATGCGGACCCGCTTCCACGTGCACGGTGATAATGTCGGACCCGGCCCTGGCGAAGGCCTCAAGATAAGGATCGCAAGGCGCGATCATCAGATGCACGTCGAGGGTCTTCCTGGTGAGCGGGCGAAGCGCCTGTACCACCGCGGGGCCGATCGAGATGTTGGGGACGAAGTGGCCGTCCATCACATCGACATGGATCCAGTCGGCGCCGGCGGCTTCGATCGTGCGGATTTCATCGCCCAACTTGGCAAAGTCGGCCGACAGAATAGATGGCGCGATCAGGAGCGGACGGGGCATTCATGGCCTCCAGACGCGTTCGGGTAACACGGAGCGCGCCAAGGGGCAACGCGTCGCGTGCAAGGCTGCTGCCCGGCAATTTACTTCAATCGAACCGGCAAAATTTGCCCTGCGTGACGCCGCGCCAACTTGATCCGCGCATGGGAGGCTGTGGACAACCATTCGTCCGGCGCGGACTTTTGTGATTGTGGCATCTGGCGCGGCTTTTGCGAGCGCCCGGTTGGGTGCGACGACCGCCATCAAAAATGGCGCGTTGAGGAGTATCGTGTCATGTCCATGTCAGTCAGCGCATCCTCAAATGCGCTGTCCTATCTACAGCAGCTATTGCAATACGGTTCCAGTGGTGTGGGGGCGACAAATAGCGACCCGCTCCTGACAATGGATCCGGCGCCCACTGGATCGGACGGGTCCAGTCAATCGAGTACATCGCCAATCGGGTCGTGCGTTGGATCTTCCTTCGAACCCGGTACCTTGGCAGCGCTTATTTCGCTGCAAGGTCAGTCGGCCACAGGAGTGGTGGGGCAAAACCCTTCAGACCTGTTCTCGCAACTGGATACGGACGGCGACGGGCAGATCAGCAAGACGGAATTCGAGCAAGCGCTCGGTGCAGTCGGAGTCGATACGCAAAGCGCCGACGCCTTGTTCGGAAAGCTGGATGCCAACAACGACGGTAACGTGAGCCCGAGCGAGATCGGCAAGGCGCACGGTCACGGCCATCACCACCATCACCAAGCGGATAGTACGGATTCGGCGCAGGGTGGTGGTGCCCAGCAAGGTGGCCTGTCATCGTTGCTCAGTTCGTCCGACATCACCGGTGCCACGACCCAGACCGCCACAAATGCGGATGGTTCGAGCACCACGACTATTTCGTATGCCGACGGCACTACCGTCAGCATGACTACACCGGCAGCCTCCCAGAATACCGCGTCGCAAAACAATAACTCGGCAAACAACGGGTCTGGTGGGCCGAGCGGGCCAAGCAACAGCAATCTGATCGAACAATTGATCCAGTTGCAGTCGCAGCTCGTAACGCAGGCGGCGTCCACTCTCTCGACGATCGCCTAAGCCTTCGCGCTTTGCTGAAGCCGCCTTACCAGCGGCTTCAGCAGGTGCGGCAATAGATAAATCGGGAAATTGCGCGACCGCGAAATAGAGCCAGGCAACGTCAGGCACTACAAAGCCGGTCGCGGTCAGCATCAGGCCGATATTGCGATTGCCGGCAATCAGCCCGATTGCGAAGGCGCGGGCCCGTCCGGCGCGTAGGAAGACCAGAGCCGTCAGCGCGATCATGATGAGCGCCAACGCAAACGCGAGTGCCGTAAGCTCAATGACCAGGAGTCGGGTCGGTGCGAAAATGTTCGGTGACACCGTCCATCGCGGCGACCGCAAACATGAACATGGCGAGTACGCTCAGACCGTCGATGCGTTCGCGCTGTGCTTCGATAAAGATCTTTCCGGTCACGAGTCGGATAACGTCGCAACGAGCGCGCAACCGACGATGATCAGGAATAACCTGATGCCGAAGCCAAGCGGGGAGGCGAGTGCGGTGCCGAGAAAACATGTGCGTAAACAGGCTCGCAGTGAATGGCGTTATTGCGCCGACACAACCAGGCTCGCGAGCGTCAGCGCGACGTCGAGCCCGAATAGCGCGGCGAGGGCGGGCGACGACATCAGGCCCGGTGCGGACATCTGCAGCACCAGCATGAAATATAGTCCCGGCATGCGTTGATCGAGACCGAACCGCCAGGAAAACGCAGCCGACCAGGGTGGGCACAACCAGCATCGCCCACACGGTAGCCGCCGCAATCAGCCCGGGACGTGTCCAATAACGACGTAGCTCGGCCGGATCGACCCGCAGAAAGGCGAGCGTCAGCATGACCACGATCGCTTCGCCAAGGTAGGGCTTGAACGACGCGGCGAGACCCGGCACGGCAAGTCCGACGAAGATCGACGCCGCCGCGACCAATGTGCCGTGGCGACCGACAAGACAGAGCGCGGCCGCGAGAGCACCAAGCAATTTCATTGCGGGAAAACTCCGGCGGCAGGGGTGCAGCCTTGATAGCGTCATTGGCCGCCGCAATCCATATATCAAGATCAAAAGAGGTCGGCAGGAGATTGAACGTGGCACGCACCGACGCAATCGTTCTCGGTGCCGGCATTGTCGGCACATCGGTTGCGCTGCATCTCGCGAAACGCGGGTTGAGCGTCGCGCTGGTCGATCGTGCCGGTGTGGGAGAACAGACCTCCTATGGCAACGCCGGCATTATCGAAGGCAACACAGTATTCCCGCCGGCGTTTCCATCTGATGCTGGGGCTCTTATGCGTATTGCGCTCAAGCGCGCAAGCGAGGCGAATTATCACCTATCATTTTTGCCGCCACGTCCTGCCGTGGCTGTTAGCGTTTCGCGCCGCCCTCGCGCCCGGACCGCCTGGCGGAGACGGCGCACTTGATTCGTCCACTGTTTTCCCGTGCAGTCGCCGAGCACGAGGCGCTGATGGCTGAAGCCGGTGCGATCGCATTATTTGCGCAAGACCGGCTGGCTCAAGATCTACCGCGGTGAAAAGAGCTTCGCCGCCTTGGCGCCTGAATTCGATCTCGCCGCGAAATTTGGTTTGCCGTTGCATGCGCTCGACACGGCCGGCGGTCAGGCGCTTGAGCCATCGCTCAATCCGGTGTTCGCGCATGCGGTGTTCTGGCCGGAGGCAGCGAGCGTGAGCAATCCGCTCGGTGTTACGCGCGCCTATGCCGCCCGCTTTACTGCGCTCGGCGGGATCATTCTCTCAGGCGATGCGCGATCGCTGCATCGGACGGGCAACCGCTGGCGGGTAGAGACCAACGAAGGCGCGCTCGATGCGGCGGAGTGCGTGGTTGCGCTCGGGCCGTGGACGCCAGATCTGCTTAAAATACTCGGCCTGAGCCTGCCGCTCGCAGTCAAACGGGGTTACCACCGGCATTTTCGCGCAACAGGCAACGCCGGCCTGTCGCGGCCAATTCTCGATGCCGAAGTTGGCTATCTGGTCACGCCGATGGAACAAGGCATCCGCCTGACCACAGGCGCCGAATTTGCAGCGCGCGACGCGGAACCTTCCCCTGCACAATTCGACCGCATCATGCCACGGGCGCGCGCGCTGTTTCCGTTAGGCGAACCGGCAGACGGGAAGACCTGGCTCGGCAGCCGGCCGTGCTTGCCGGATTCGCGCCCGGTGATTGGCCGCGCGTCCGGACAAGCCGGGTTGTGGCTCGCGGTCGGTCACGCACACTGGGGCCTTACGCTTGGTCCCGCGACGGGACGCATGATCGCCGAGATGATGGCGGGCGAACCGCCATTTTGCGATCCCGCCCCTTACCGCGCGGAACGGTTTAACTAATGCGGGGGCGTAATTTCGCGGACATCGCACCGCCTGCTGTTTCCGGTTCTGCCTCAGCCGAAACGGTTGCGCCAGCTCGGCGGCGCGCCAGGAAATGGCAACGCAGTCGCTTCATACACAGCGCGCGCGATGGCGCGAGCCATCACATTGGCGGCCAGCATGCCTAGCCCGGCCAGGCCGTAATACGGATCGTCGAGCGGTTTGGTTCCGGTTGCCGCCGCGAAGATGACATCGCCGTCGAGCGGGGTGTGAACCGGATAGATTGCGCGTGCAAAGCCGTCGTGCGCCATGACGGCGAGGCGGTTGCATTGCGCCTTGTTTAGTTTTGCGTCCGTGGCGATGACGGCGATCGTGGTGTTTTCGCCCGGGCCGCCTTTGGCGCGTAGTGCGAGATCGGCTGGTGAGATTTGAGCCGGCCATTTGCGCCCGCCGAACTCGTTGTTCTGTTCGAATGGCGCCGCCCAGAAATGCGGGCCGTCGCCGATCACCGTCGTGCCGACGGCATTGACAACCACCAGCGCGCCGACAGTGATGCCGTCGTTCGTTATTGCAGAAGCAGAGCCCACGCCGCCCTTTAGATTGGCGGTGGTGGCGCCAAGCCCGGCGCCGAAGCTCCCGAGCGCGAAGTCAACGGCGGCGGCTTTTGCCGCCTCGTAGCCGAGCTCGCGATAGGGGGGATAGCGGCCCCAGTTCTTGTCGCCGCCATTGAGCAGATCGAACATGATTGCCGCGGGAATGATGGGTACCACCGCATCGCGAATGCGGAAGCCGCGGCCCTGCTCGCGCATGTAGGCCTGTACGCCCGATGCGGCGTCGAGGCCGAAGGCGGAGCCGCCGGACAATACGATGGCATCGATGCCTTCCACCGTCTGCGCCGGATCCAGCAGAGCGGTCTCTCGTGTGCCGGGCCCGCCGCCGCGCACGTCCACACTGGCGGTCACGGCCTTGTCGAATAGGACGGCCGTGACGCCGGAACCGACTTTGGCGTCACCGGCCTGGCCGACGCGAATGCCCGGGATATCGGTTATCAGATTGCGCGCCATATTATCTCCGCGAAGACCCTATCACGTTCGATCACGTTCCGGCGAAACTGCCCAACGGCGCTTGCAAGCAAGCGCATTGCGTCGCATCTAGAGGCCCCATGAATGGCGAAGTAACTTTCCTGGCCGCTTTGATCGCGGGTCTTGTCAGCTTTCTTTCTCCTTGTGTGCTGCCTTTGGTGCCGCCCTATCTCGTCTTTCTGGCGGGCACCTCGCTTGAGCGCTTTGCCGACAAGGAGCCGGAGCCGCGGGTCAAGCGTGAAACCGTGGCCGCGGCGGTGCTGTTCGTGCTCGGGTTTTCCACGGTATTCGTGGCGCTCGGCGCCAGCGCCAGCGTGATCGGCTCGCTCATCCGCGCCTATTCGGGTCCGCTTGCGATCATCGCCGGTGTTGTCATCGTGATCATGGGCCTGCACTTTTTGGGTGTCACGCAGATTGCGCTGTTGCACCGACAGAAACGCCTCGATGTTGCCAAGCCGGTTGGGCTGTGGGGCGCCTATGTGATCGGGCTCGCTTTCGCCTTTGGATGGACGCCCTGCATCGGACCGATCCTTGCCGCCATCCTGGCAGTGGCTGCATCCGAGCAGACCGTGATTAAAGGTGCGAGCCTGCTTGCGGTCTATTCGCTCGGCCTCGGAATTCCCTTCATCGTTGCGGCCTTCGCGATCGAGCCGTTCGCAGCATTTCTGTCGCGCTTTCGCAATTATCTCCACCGTGTGGAGCAGGCGATGGGGGCGCTGCTGGTGTTGACCGGGATTGCGTTTCTTACAGGCAGCATCAACCAGATGAGCGTGTGGCTGCTCGAGACGTTTCCGCTTCTCGGAAAAATCGGCTGACTGTCTTGTGTCCCGGGCGCAGGCCTCGCTAAGCAAAAAGCCCGCCGGCTGGCGGGCTTTCTGTTGCGACGACGGTGCTCGCTCTTACTTGACCTTGCTGCAATCGGAACCGGGACACTCGACATAATTAATCTTGCCGCTGGCATCTTTTTTCCAGATGTACATCACGTAGTCGAGTTTTGTGATATCGCCCTTCTTGTCGTAGGAAATATCGCCGAGCACGGTCTTGAACGGCATGCCGGAATGCATCTTCTCGGCGATCTTCTTCGGGTCGAGCGACTTGGCGGCTTCCGCGGCCTGCTTGATGATCTGCACACCGGCATAACTGTAGAGGGTGTAGGCTTCCGGTTCGAATTTCTTGGCGCGGAATTCCTCCACCACTTTTTTGGCGTCCGGCTTGTTGCGTGGATCGGGGCCGTAAGTCATCAACGTGCCTTCAACACCGGGCCCGCCGATCGAGGCGAATTCATCGGACGTAATTCCGTCGCCGCCCATCAGCGGTGCCTTTACGCCCTGGTCACGCATCTGGCGGACGATCAGCCCACCTTCGGTGTAGAGGCCGCCCCAATAAATCAGGTCTGCGCCCGATTGCTTGATCTTGGACACCAGCGCTGAATAATCCTTTTCGCCGGTGTTCACGCCTTCGTAGAGAACTTCCTTCATCCCGCCTTTGGCCATCGCTTTCCTGGTTTCATCGGCAAGACCTTTTCCGTAAGTCGTCTTGTCGTGAACGACAGCGATCTTCTTGCCTTTGAAATGTTTGACGATGTATTCGCCGGCGACCTGGCCTTGCTGGTCGTCACGGCCACAGACGCGGAAAATGTTCCACATCTTGCGTTCGGTCACTGTCGGGTTAGTCGAGGCCGGCGTGATCTGGAGAATGCCGTTTTCCTGATAAACCTCCGACGACGGGATCGTGACGCCCGAATTGTAGTGGCCGATAACGAACTTCACGCCGTCGGCCGAAAATTTGTTGGCAACCGAAACGCCCTGTTTCGGATCGGAAACATCGTCTCCATAGGAAACGGCTATTTTCTGGCCGAGGATGCCGCCGGCCGCGTTGATATCGGTTGCGGCCTGGTCGACGCCGTTCTTCATTTGCGCGCCGGTCGCTGCGCTCGGCCCCGTAATCGGTCCACCGACGCCAAATTTAACCTGGGCCGCAGCGGTGCCGGCCGTGGCCACCGCAAAGCTCAACGCGAGACCGAGCGTAGTGATCTTCTTCATCTGTTGTTCCCCCTCCGACTGGAGCCGGTATTGTTTGTCCGCGGCAATACTACGTCAGGGCAGTTTGCGGCGCCAGCGCATCGGGCCAATGGGCTCATTGAGCCAGCGATATTGTCTGACCATTTGCGAATTTGCGGGCGGCCCTGAAACCGAGAAACCCGAAACCCATACAGAAGGCGCTGTCGACCAGGTAGTAATGGAGCGACAGAAAAGTGCCGCCGAACAGACTAAAATGGATAAAACGTACTGCCCCAGCCAGGATGAAACTATATCCGACAACCTGCCACCCAGGCCGCCAGGTCGCGGCTATGGCGCGGCCGGCAAGGAGCGCCGCTCCACCACCCAAAACGATGGTGACGAGCAAGAACACGCCAAACGAATTTTCTTCGTAAAGAAATTCCGGGATAGAAAAGGCGGTGGAAATTCCGGTCAATGCCGCCCCCCCTCGAGATAGGCTGCCTTGATTTCGGACCGCTCGAGCAATTCTCGCCCTGTACCCGACAGCGTGATCAGGCCATTGACCATGACGTAGCCGCGGTGTGCGAGCTTAAGGGCGTGATAGGCGTTCTGCTCGACCAAAAACACGGTCAGGCCACTCTCGGCGTTGAGCATTCTAATTGCATCGAAGATCTGCCGTACGACCAGCGGCGCGAGACCTAACGACGGCTCATCGAGCAGCAGCAGGCGCGGTTGGGCCATCAATGCGCGAGCGATCGCCAGCATTTGCTGTTCGCCGCCCGATAGCGTTCCGCCGCGTTGACCCATGCGCTGCTGCAATCGCGGGAACAAGGCCAGCACGCGATCGAGGTCGCGCTTGAACTCGGATGGGTCCGCTGTACTGGCGCCCATCTGGAGGTTTTCGAGCACCGTCATGCGGGAGAAAATGCGGCGGCCTTCCGGAGCTTGCGCAAGCTTGAGCCGTGCGATCTCATGCGTCGGCAGCCTTGTAATATCGTGGCCGGCAAAATCGATCGTGCCCTCGCGCGCGCGCGGGTTGCCGCAGACCGTCATCATCAGCGTGGATTTGCCGGCGCCGTTGGCACCGATCAAAGTGACGATTTCTCCCTCATTCACGTCGAGGTCGACACCTTTGAGGGCCATCACGCGGCCGTAAAAGGTCTTCACCCCGCGCACAGTGAGGAGCGGTGTGCTCATAGTCCGACCTCGGCCTCGACCTTGGCGACGTCCTTATCGGGGACACCGAGATAGGCCGCGATCACTTTTGGATTGTCGCGAATTTCCGCCGGCGAGCCGTCGGCGATTTTGACGCCATAGTCGAGCACAACCACATGGTCAGAGATTTCCATGACCACGGACATGTCGTGCTCGATCAGCAGAATCGAGGTGTCATGTTGTTCGCGGATTGTGAGCAGAAGCTCGTTGAGCTCGGCGCTTTCGTGCGCGTTAAGCCCGGCGGCCGGCTCATCGAGGCAAAGCAACACGGGTTGCGTGCACATCGCGCGCGCGATCTCGAGGCGGCGCTGCGCGCCATAAGGCAGGTCGCCGGCGGCGTCATCTGCGCGCGCCGTGAGGCCAATTCTGTCAAGCCATTCCCGCGCTTGTTCGATCGCTGCGCGCTCGGCGGTGGCAAAAGACGGAAAGCCGAGTATGCCGAGAAGGGTGTAACCAGACGCAAGCATCAGGCGGTTGTGCTGGGCCACCAGCAGGTTTTCCAGCACGGTCATGCCCGGAAAAAGACGGATGTTCTGGAACGTGCGGGCGACGCGCGCGTGTTGCGTTACGAGAAAATCGGGCATGCGCTCGAGCAGATGAAGTGCGCTTCCCGAACGGGCCAGGCTGCGCTTGCCGCTGTCGGTGAGCTCTTCGAGCCAGTCCCAAGCCCCGATGTCGCCGTGCCGAAGGGCGAGACGACCTTCGCTCGGTCGGTAAAAACCCGTAATGCAATTAAAGACCGTGGTCTTTCCGGCGCCGTTCGGTCCGATCAGTGCGGTGATGTCGCCTTGCCGGGCAGTAAACGACAGATCGTCGACCGCGACGAGGCCGCCGAAGCGCATCGTCAAATGCTCGACCCGCAGCATGATGTCGTTTCCGGCTGCCATCACCCGTGGCCTTCCTTGACGAGGTCGGCGCCGATAGCCTTGCGCTCCTTCAGCACGACCGACGGCTCACGCGTTGCGATCAGACCGCGCGGCCGCCAGATCATGATCAGCACCATGGCGAGCCCGAACAGGAGCATCCGGTACTGGGTCGGATCGAAAGTGGTTCCGAAAATCAATTTCAGAAAATCGAGCTCGCGCATAATTTCCGTGCCGCCGATCATTGCAATCGCGGCGATCGCGACACCGATCTGACTGCCCATGCCACCAAGCACGACGATCGAAAGAATTGTGGCGGACTCCAGGAACGTAAACGAATCCGGAGAAATGAAGCCCTGTCGCGCCGCGAAAAACGAGCCGGCAAAGCCTGCAAACATCGCGCCCATGGCGAAGGCGGTCAGCTTCGTGTTGGTGGTATTGATTCCGAGCGAGCGGCAGGCGATTTCGTCCTCGCGCAACGCCTCCCAGGCGCGGCCGACTGGCAAGCGCCGCAAGCGTACGGTGACGAAGGCCGTCAGCAAAGCAAGCGCAAGGATCAGGTAGTACAGGAAGATGGTGCGGTAGATCGGCGAAAATTCCAGCCCGAACACGGCAGCAAAACCATCGTCGTCGGAATTAAATGGAATGCCGAAAAAGGTTGGACGCGGGATGCCGCTGATGCCGGCATAGCCATTGGTCAAGTCCACCCAGTTGATGAGTACAATGCGGATAATCTCGCCGAAGGCGAGCGTAACGATGGCGAGATAGTCGCCGCGCAAGCGCAGCACCGGGAAACCAAGCAAGATTCCCCAGAACGAAGCGAGGATTCCCGAGAGCGGCAGCAGTATCCAGAAAGAGAAACCGAAGGTCTTGGCGAGCAGGGCGTAGGAATAGGCGCCAACGGCGTAAAATGCGACATAACCCAGGTCGAGCAGCCCGGCGAGACCCACGACAATATTCAGGCCCCATCCGAGCATGACGTAGATCAGGATCTGGATTCCGAAATTGTCGATCCACTTGACGGCGCGGCCAAAGCCAGCGGTCGCAAGGACGATCGCCGGATAGGCAATGACGAATCCGATTGCAAACGGGATGAACCACTTGCCGGCTTGCGTGCGCCAAGCCGACATTGGGGCAACGGGCAGATGCGGTCGTTGCTTGAGCCATGGTTCAACCACAAGCGAATAGGCGAGGCGGCCGATACCGACGATGACGACGATGGAAAACAACAGGGGCCACCGCGTCGTCAAAATCAGGTCATTGCGGACATCGGTAACAGTCTGGAAGCCGATCAGAGGCAGGAACAGACCGAACGCAAGCAGTGCGGTGACGGCCGCGTCCCGTAACGCGCGAACCGTGTCGACGCGCGTGCCCGGCGCGTCGCCCCCCATATCAGACCTTTTCGACATCCGGGCGGCCAAACAGACCTTGCGGCAAGAAGATTAAAGTGATCGCCAGAACAGAAAAGGCGGCAACGTCTTTGTAGTCGATCGAGAAATATGCCGACCACATGGTCTCGATCAGCCCGATCAATATGCCGCCGATAACTGCGCCTGGCAGCGATCCGATGCCGCCCAGCACGGCAGCAGTGAACGCCTTCACACCGGGAACGAAACCGTCGGAAAAACTCACGACGCCGTAGTACATGAGATACATCGTGCCAGCGACCGCGGCGAGCGCAGCCGCAATCACGAAAGTCATCGAGATGGTGCGGTCGACATCGACGCCGACCAGAGCCGCCATCTTTTGATCTTGCTCGCAAGCGCGTTGTGCGCGGCCAAGCCGCGTCTTGGTGACCAAATACCAGAAACAGGCGAGCAGCACCGCGGTAACGATCCAGATGATCAACTGCTTGAACGAGAGCGTCACCGGATAGTCGTTTTTGGTGAACAGCACGAACTCGCCTTGCACCATCGGGGGAATTGATTTGTTGCGCGGGCCCTGTGCGACCTGCACGAAATTCGACAGGACGATCGACATGCCGATCGCGGAGATCAACGGCGCCAGCCGGAATGAGCCGCGCAACGGCCTGTAGGCGAGCCGTTCAATCGTCCAATTGACCAGCGATGTAAACAGCATTGCCACGATCAGCACGAGGAAGAGCGCGAGTGCAATCGAGGATATTCCGAGGAAACTTACGAGGAACAGGAAAGCGACCAGGGCAATAAAGGCCGACACCATGAACACATCGCCATGGGCGAAGTTCACCATGCCGATAATGCCAAAGACCATGGTGTAGCCGATGGCGATCAGGCCGTAGATTGAGCCGAGCGTAATGCCGTTAATAAGCTGCTGGAGGAAGACTTCCATCCCGTCCCCTGCGCCTTCCAGATGTCGTCTGGCCGACGATCAATCGCCCCGATATGAGAGGCTTAACAGGGCGTAGCCGGAGCGGCAACGCCGCGCGGGCGGAGTGTTATTAAGTGCAATTGCGGCGCGCCCAATGACGCGACGGGCGCAGATTTCTTCGCAGTGCTACGAGTTCGGCTCCGGCGGTCGGCTGAGAGGGGCCAACCGAATCAGACTTGATCAGCCCTGATCAGAACTTGGCCAGACTTGACCAGACTTGGCGCGCGGCGCTGCTTCGATCCTAGTGCAAGCCGCCGAATATCCAAATCAATACCAGAACAGGTATCGGTATCCCGAGCAGCCACAGCAGCAGATATCATCCCATCGTTGGTTCCTCCTTATTGGCACGAAGGAACACGTTGGACGGCGCGGAGTTCCAATTACGTTTTTCATTAAAGTTGAATGCGCACGTGCAGGGAACAAACAGAGCAGCCGGGCATTATTTCTTGCCATAGGCGTCAGCGACCGAATGGCGCTTCAACCAATATTGGAGAGGAAAGTAAAATGAATCAGAAATCAAAATCCGAACCAGAAGCCCGGCCAGCAGCAGCAAGGTGGCCAACAGCAGGGTGGCCAGCAGGGCGGCGGACAGCAGAAGCCCGGTCAGCAGCAGCAAGGCGGCCAGCAGGGTGGCCAGCAGGGCGGCGGACAGGAGAAGCGCTGACATTCTAACATGAAATGAGGAAAGCCCCGCCGGAAGGCGGGGCTTTTCGTTTCCCTCAGCACATGTTTCTCAGCGCGCGGGCTGATGGCCTTCGTTGGCCAGGTCGAATATGCTCAAGCTATGGGTACCGTATCGGCACTCCCGCTATTTCATCTGTATGGCGATCCGCCTGACGATTCCGCTTTCGACTTTATCCATATTGAGACGATCGCTTCGCGCTCATCAGTCCACGATTGGACAATTCGCGCTCACCGCCACCGCAACCTGTTTCAAGTGTTGCTTATCGAGAAAGGTGGCGGCGAGCTGAGTTTCGAAGCTGCAACGGCGCGCTTTTCTGCGCCGGCTGTGATCCTTGTGCCGGCCACCACGGCACACGGTTTTCGCTTCACGCCTCAAATCACTGACGGCTGGGTGGTGAGTTTCACCGAGGATGTTGCCGACGCGCTGGGCGATCAGTCAAACGAGGCGTTGGCACGGCTGAAAACGGTGGCGAACGAACCGCTGCTCCCTCTCGCCAATGCCGCTGAAGCCAAAAGGCTGTCGGCGCTGTGCGCCGATTTATACGAGGAGGGTTCACTCGCGCGCGAAGGCTATCGCCTCGCGATGCGCGGGTTGCTCGCCCTCATCGCCATAGAAGTGGTGCGTCTGGCGGTGAGCCGGGCGCGCAGCGGCGCGGTGACGCTGTCGCGCGCCGATGCGCGCGTTGATGAGTTGCGGCGGCTCGTCGATGAACACTTCCGCAAGGAACGCGTGATCAGTTTCTACGCCGGGAAGCTGGCGATGACGCCTGACCGGCTCAACGATCATGTCAAACGAGCGACGGGGGTAACGGCGGGCCATCTGATCCGTCAACGCGTTTTGACAGAAGCCAAACGCCAGCTCGTATTCACCGGCCAGGCCATCCATGAGATCGCCTACGATCTTGCCTTTTCGGATCCGTCGCACTTCACCCGGTTTTTCCGCAAACAAACAGGGATGACACCGCAAGCGTTCCGCGACGGACGTGGAGGCTGACGGTATTTCGGGGCGACGTGGTTAATCGGCCAAGGTTAAGCGGCTAACGGGTAAGGTAAAGTTTCGGTTTCTTTTGAATTTCGCATTTGAAGCGCTTACGCATGGTTCCTCGCGTGAGGAGGAACCCGTGCGAAAACTCCCGAATGCCACTGTGGCACTGATTGTCGCGATTGCGCTCTATTTCACCCTGTTCTGGGGCTACGACGCGTTGCGCGTACTTACATCGCCGAGCTATGGCCTCGAAGATGTTTGGCGCTCGCAGTATCATCTTCGCCATCGGCCGCCTCTTTGGCCTTGGGCCGATCGGGCTGATCAAGCTCGCGGCGTTTTTCGGAACTCTCAAACTCGCGGTCGCCTGGATCTGCGCCATACACATCGCTGACCGGTTCCGCTGCATGACGCGCGGCCAGGCGAATTCGGAAATTCTGGAAGCGGGGCTCATTCTGGTGGTGATGATTAGTATCGCCTCCGTCGGTCCGGCATCCTGGTCGCACAGCACCGATCTCCTGCGCGAACACACGTTCCAGCTTCTGTTTGCCGCGCTTGCGGCCGGGCTCTGCATTGTCGAGCGCTACAATTCACCGCGCGTTAAAAACGCCGAGATCAAGCCGGCAATCGCGGATGGGACCGCTCCGCGCGCCTGAGCCTGCTATTTCGGGCGCGCTTCGTGCAGGCCGCGATCCGGCGGCTGCAATTTTCCTGAACGTCGATCTTTGACCGCCTGGACCAGTGCGAGCGTGGCATTGCGGACATCGTCCTGAAAGTCCGTGTCGCGATCGAGGTCGTCATGGCTCGTTGCGTAGGGCGTGAGATAGCCGACATACCGGTCGATCAGGGCCAAATGGCCTGACGGTATCATTCCAATATCGCTCATCCAGTCAGTGAGAATTCGCCGGAGATTCTCCGTGCCGGCTGCATCCCCATGCACGACGACCGAGAACACGCGTCCGGCTAAGATGGCGCGGGTAGGGCCAGCCTTTGAGTTCGAGCTCCTTGGCTTTGGCGGCATCCTTGCCGTGGGTCGATGTCGGATCGGGATTGCCGCCGTCCGCGCAGACCAGGCGATCGATCATCAACTTGAGTGACGAGGGCGCCTGGTACCAGTTCACCGGACAGACGATCATCACGCCATGGGCCGCGACCCATTTCGGGTAAATCTCGGCCATCCAGTCGCCGGTCTGTCCGAGCGCGTGATTGGGATAGCAACTGCACGGCCAATGGCAGAGCGGTTGCGCTGTCGATACGCAGGCTTTGCACGGATAAATGACGCGGCCGTATTCCGACGTCAGGCGCGAGAGGTCGAGGACTTCGACGTCGAAACCGTGCGTCTTCTCGACGGCCTTTTTCGCCAGCATAACCAGTCGATAGGTCTTCGACATTTCACCGGGGCAGGTCTGGTCGCTGCGCGATGAGCCATTGACGATCAGAATGCGTGACGGCGACTTGCGGTTTTTCTGCCGGCGCTCGGCAGTCTGGATATTGGCTCGGGTGGCGAGCCATTCGACCGAGATGTCCTCGTCTGGATCGGCAAAGCCGGGTCCGGCTTTCGTCACACGCGGGCTCTTGTGGTACTCGTCGTAAGTGATCCAGGCGGTTTCAGCGATCTTGTCGATTTCGCCTTGAAGCGGTTCAAAATCCGGATCGTAAAATCTTGCGAGAAAGCGCCGTTTGAACTCGGCTTTGTCGAGCGCAACGCTCGGCATGCCTTTGCGTACTTTTATTTTCGCCATGGATTGCCCCCATCGAATGGGCCATGGCTTACATTGAAGCCTTTTCAACTGGAAATGACGAGGGTGTCACCGCCGCGTGATGGCTATTTGCTCTTTGTCACTTCAGCGATGACTTCGGCGGCTTCCTTGAAAGCGTGGTTGGCGGCTGGCACCCCGCAATAGATGGCCTGCTGCAAAATAATTTCCTTGATGTCGTCTGAAGTAAAGCCGCCCTCGGCGAGCGCCGCCCGCACATGCATGCGGAACTCTTCCCATTTATCGAGCGCGAGCATGGTTCCGATCACCAGGATACGTCGCGTGCGTTCGTCGTAGTGTGGACGTGTCCAGACCTCGCCCCAGGCGGCGCGGGTGATGAAATCCTGGAATTCCTCATTGAATGCGGTCTTCTTCGCGTTGGCGCGGTCGACCCAGGCATTGCCCAGCACCTTGCGGCGCTTGGCCATGCCGCGTTCGTAGCGTTCCTTGTCGTCCATCGGAATGACCTCTAAGCATGCAGAAAATTGAGCACGGTCTCGGTGTAGAGCTTGGGCTGCTCCATGTTGGCGATATGGGCGGCGTCCAGCGCGGCAACCTTGGCGCCCTTGATCTGCTTTGCGATGGCTTCTCCGGCCGCCGGTGGTGTTGCGGGATCCTGATTTCCGACGATCACCAGGGTCGGCGCACTGATGCGCGGATTGGAGGCGGTGAAGTCCATGTCGCGGATTGCTTCGCAACTGGCGATGTAGCCGACCGGATTGGTCGCGAGGAATATTTCTTTCATGCGCGCGATCACTTGCGGTGCGCGATCACGGAAGCCCTTGGTGAACCAGCGCTCCATGTTCGGATCAACCAGTTCTTCCAGACCTTTTTCCTGCACGAACTTGATGCGATCGACCCAGGGCGCCTTGTCGGCATAATTGTAATTTGTATTCGAAAGGACGAGTTTCTCGACCCGATCGGGCGCATTGGCCCCCAACCATTGGCCGACCATGCCGCCCATCGACAATCCGCACCAGCTGGTCTTCCTGATCTTGAGTGCATCGAGCACCGAGAGCACGTCCCGCCCAAAACGCTCCATGGAATAGGGGCCTTTCGGCACACCGGACTTGCCATGGCCGCGGCGGTCGTAACGCACCAGCCGGAAGTGCTTGGTGAATTCGGGAGCTTGGTCGTCCCACATATGCAGGTTGGTGCCGAGCGAGTTCGACAGCATCAGCACGGGCGCACCGTCGCGGCCTTCGACCTCGACATGGATCGGGCAGCCGTCGTCGGCATTGATCATCGGCATGAAAGTCCTCCCTGAGTGTGTTCTGATTGTCGGACGGAGCGTGGCCGACACCCTTAATGCGCCATGCGCCTTCTGCAAAGCTCTTTTCAGGTCGGCCGCGAGGGATTAAGCCGGGGGTGTCCGGTCCTCGTGGGTCGGACCAATTTTCAGGGAGACGCCTGGATGGCAATGACAATGACGGGTGAAGTTCAGCTTGCGGCCAGCCGGGAAATCGTGTGGGCGAAGCTCAATGACGCGGAGGTACTGAAGGCCTGCATCCCGGGCTGTGAGGAGCTCAACAAGACCTCTGATACCGAATTCCAGGCGATCGCGACAACCAAGATCGGTCCGGTAAAGGCGCGCTTCAAAGGCAAAGTCCATCTGACCGACCTTAACCCGCCCAACGGCTACAGAATTTCTGGCGAAGGCGATGGCGGTGTTGCCGGCTTCGCCAAAGGTGGGGCGACGGTCGCGCTTGCCGAAAAGGATGGTGGTACGTTGCTTACCTACAACGTCGAGGCGCAGATCGGCGGCAAGCTCGCCCAGCTCGGACAGCGCCTGGTCAATGGGGCGGCGAAGAAGATCGCCGATGATTTCTTCCAGAAGTTTGCCTCGACCGTTGCAACCCCGTGATGGGGTGATCGCTCGGTTTTCGCCCTTTGAATCCCTTGACCGAGCCCACAATCGGGGTTCAGACTTATTCATGTTCCAAGGCGCAATCGGGCGGAAATCGGCCCGATCTCGCAGGCGAACCGCCACCGTCCTTGTCGAGGGGGGCGAAAAGAGGGCTTTTGGCCCCAAATTGGGAGGAAGGTCATGCCTGCCGTGTCCATGACGGTGAACGGCAAAGCCGTCACCGGCGACGTCGAAGCGCGCACCTTGCTGGTGCAATTCCTGCGCGAAAATCTGCGGCTGACCGGCACCCACGTCGGCTGCGACACCTCGCAGTGTGGCGCTTGCGTCGTTCATATCGATGGCATAGCGGCCAAAGCGTGCACCACGCTCGCATTGCAGTGTGAAGGCGCCAAGATCACCACCATTGAGGGTTTGGCCGAACCTAATGGCCCTCTGCATCCCATGCAGGAGGCTTTTCGCGAGAACCATGGCCTGCAATGCGGTTTCTGCACGCCAGGCATGATCATGGCCGCACTCGATATCGTGCGCCGGCGCGGCAACGATCTCGACGAGCACACAATCCGCGAGCAGCTCGACGGCAATATCTGCCGCTGCACCGGCTACCACAACATCGTCAAAGCGATTGCCGCGGGAGCGAAAGCCATGGCCAAGGGCGGCGCGCGTCAGGCTGCCGAATAGCGTCAAAAAATACAACGGGAGGAGACCGCCATGAGCGCGACGGGTATCGGCGCGGCGGTGCGCCGGAAAGAGGACCTCCGCTTCATCACCGGTAAAGGACAATACACCGATGATGTCGTTCGGCCGGGCGAGACCCGCGCGGTGTTCGTGCGTTCGCCGCATGCCCACGCGAAGATCAAACGCATCGACATCAGTTCCGCGAAGTCTATGCCGGGTGTCGTCGCTGTCCTTACCGGCGCCGACCTCGCGACCGACAAGATTGGCAACCTGATCTGCGGCTGGATGATCCACTCCAAAGACGGCACGCCGATGAAGATGGCGCCGCATCCGGCGCTCGCGTCCGGCAAAGTCAATTGTGTCGGCGACGCCGTGGTGGTGGTGATTGGGGAAACGTTGGCGCAAGCGCGCGACGCTGCCGAGAAGGTCAAGGTCGACTACGAAGTGCTGCCCTCGGTGATCGATCCGGCCAAGGCGAAATCGGGCCCGCAGATCCACGAGATCGCACCCAAGAACACGATTTACGAATGGCATCTCGGCGACGCCAAAGCGACCGACGCGGCCTTTGCCGCCGCCAAGCACGTCACCAAACTCGACATCATCAACAATCGACTGGTGCCGAACGCGATGGAGCCGCGCGCGGCGCTGGCCGAATACGATGCCGGTACTGATGGCCTTACCTTGTGGAATACTTCACAAAATCCCCATGTGGCGCGTCTGGTCATCGCCGCCTTTGTCGGCATGGCGCCGGAGCACAAACTCCGAGTGATCGCGCCCGATGTGGGCGGCGGATTCGGTTCGAAGATTTTCATTTATCCGGAGGAAGTCGTTTGTCTTTGGGCGGCGCGTAAAGTCCAGCGCCCGGTGAAATGGACAGCGGATCGCACCGAGGCCTTCCTCGCCGACGCCCATGGCCGAGATCACGTCACTCATGCCGAGTTGGCTCTCGACGCCAACGGAAAAATTCTCGCCTTGCGCGCGAAAACGATCGCCAATCTCGGCGCCTATATGTCGACCTTCTCTTCGTCGGTGCCGACCTATCTGTACGGCACGCTGCTGTCGGGCCAATACGACATTCCGTCGATTTATTGCGAGGTGGACGCGGTCTACACCAACACCGCGCCGGTCGATGCCTATCGCGGCGCCGGGCGCCCGGAGGCGACGTTCGTTGTCGAGCGGCTGGTCGAGGTGTCGGCGCGACAGCTGGGCATTGAGCCAGCGGAATTGCGCAAGCGCAATTTTATCAAGACCTTCCCGCACCAGACTCCGGTTATCATGGCCTATGACGCTGGCGACTATCACGCCTCGCTCAAGAAGGCGCTGGAACTCGCCGACGTGAAGGGCTTCGGAAAGCGCAAACGCGAAGCAGCGCGTCACGGCAAGCTACGTGGCCTCGGCTATTCAACTTATATCGAGGCCTGCGGCATCGCGCCAAGCCAAGCGGTCGGCTCGCTCGGCGCCGGCGTTGGTTTGTGGGAATCTGCCGAGGTGCGGGTCAACCCGACCGGCAGCGTGGAAGTGCTCACGGGCTGCCACGCGCACGGCCAGGGTCACGAAACCACCTTCGCGCAATTGGTGTCGGAGCGGCTCGGCATTCCGTTCGAGAACGTCTCAATCGTGCACGGCGATACCGACAAGGTGCAGTTCGGCATGGGTACATACGGCTCGCGTTCGGGCGCGGTCGGCATGTCGGCAATCGTCAAAGCGCTCGACAAGATCGAGGCCAAAGCCAAGAAGGTCGCGGCCTTCATGCTTGAAGCAGCGGAAGGCGACATCGAGTTCAAGGACGGCAAGTTCACTGTCGCCGGCACCGACAAATCGGCTGCTTTCAGTGACGTCGCGCTCAACGCTTATATCGCGCACAAATTCACCGGGGCCGAACTGGAGCCGGGGTTGAAGGAAACGTCGTTCTACGATCCAACCAATTTCACCTTCCCGGCCGGTTGCCACATTTGCGAGGTCGAGGTCGACCGCGACACCGGCAGAACCGAGATCGTCAATTGGACCGCAATCGACGACTTCGGCACCATCATCAATCCGATGATTGTCGAAGGCCAGGTGCACGGCGGTATCGCGCAAGGTATCGGGCAGGCCCTGCTGGAGGGTGCAATCTATGACAAGGATGGCCAGCTCGTGACCGGCTCGCTCATGGATTATTGCATGCCGCATGCTCATGACCTGCCGTCGTTTCAGGTCGGCCTGACTGAAACCAAAGCGCCGTCCAACCCGCTCGGCATCAAAGGCTGCGGCGAGGCCGGGGCGATTGCGTCGCCCGCCGCGGTGATCAACGCCATCACCGATGCGATCGGAACCGAAGAGCTAGCCATGCCGGCCACCGCCAATGCGGTGTGGTCGGCGCTGCAGCGGGTGACCCCGCGCCAAGCCGCATAACTTCGCCGCTTAAAGGAGAGATCGATGTACAATTTCACCTTCCATCGTCCGACAACGGTCCGCCAGGCGGCCGGCTTGCTGGCGCGCAATCCGGAGGCCAAGCTATTGGCCGGCGGCCATTCGCTCCTACCGGTGATGAAACTGCGGCTGGCGCAACCATCGGCCTTAATCGATCTCTCCCTCGTTGAGGGCCTGAACGGTGTCGAGCAGAAGGGGCGCTCGATCGTCATCGGCGCCATGACGCGTCATGCGGATGCCGCTAACTCGCCGGTGCTACAGCAGACATTGCCAGGCCTTGCGTCGGTACCGGCCTCGGTCGGCGACCCGCAGGTACGCAATCGGGGTACCATTGGCGGCTCAATCGCCAACAACGATCCAAACGCGGATTATCCGGCGGCATGCCTCGGTCTCGGCGCAACCATCATCACCAACAAGCGGCGCATTGCGGCCGACGATTTTTTTACCGGCATGTTTTCGACGGCACTCGAAGACGGCGAGATCATTACCAAGATCAGCTTCCCAGTTGCCAAGAAAGCGGCCTACGAGAAGTTCAAGCACCCGGCCTCAGGTTTTGCGTTGGTGGGCGTCTTCGTGTCAAAGCGCGGCGCTGACATTCGCGTAGCCGTGACCGGTGCCGGCGCCAACGGCGTGTTTCGGGTCAAATCGTTTGAGGAGGCGCTCAAGAAACGTTTCGCGGCGAAGTCGCTTGAAGGTATGACCATTCCGGCGACCGGCATGAACAGCGATATTCACGCGAGTGCGGAATATCGGGCGCACCTTGTTGGCGTGCTGGCGCGGCGTGCGCTCGCAAAAGCGACTGCTTGATTTCGAAGTGACAGGGAACAATCCGGGCGGCAGTCGCGTTTCCAAGCGAAGGCTCAATCCGCTTGGAAGGTTGCCGTGCAGCAATTTTTGCCACTTCTCATTGTCGTACTGATCGCGGCGTCTTTGGCCTACGTGCGTCTGACTATTTAGTCGGTCAGCGGCGCGCCAGGGCGACGCCCAGCGAATGACGTCAGGCGGCCGGTTCGCGATCGAGCTCGGCCAGGAGATCATGCAGGTCGAGCGGATGGGTGAACATCTGCAAGGAGCCGTCTGGCTTTTTCGGCCACTTCTCTTTCGGACGGTCCCAATAGAGCTCAACACCGTTGTCGTCGGGGTCACGCAAATAAAGCGCCTCGCTCACGCCATGATCACTGGCACCTTCCAGCGGAATCTTTGCAACGATGAGGCGGCGTAGCGCGTCGGCCAGCAGCCGCCGGGTCGGGTAAAGAATGGCGGTATGGTAAAGACCGGTCGTGCCGGGCGCCGGCGGAGAGCCGCCGCGGCTCTCCCAGGTGTTCAGCCCGAGATGATGGTGGTAGCCGCCCGCGGAGATAAAGGCCGCGCCCGGCCGGCTGGTGGTGAGTGTAAAACCCAGCACACCGCAATAGAAATCAAGCGCCCTTTGCAGGTCGGCGACCTTCAGATGGACATGGCCGATACGGACCCCCGGATCGATCGTGGGCATCCGCAGGGTGTCTTTCTCGAGGGTTTCGGGCTTCGTCATTGGTTTATCCTGGCTGTCGGGGCCTTCGACCCCCACATGTAAGACACGCGCGTGTTAGGATAAAGTCCCCGCATGGCAGACAAGACCGTCCCGAGTTCGATCGATTCAACCCTCGATCTATTGGCCAAGGCCGATTACATCGCTGATCGCTCGCTGGCGACGGTGCTTTATCTCGCATTGCGCATGGGCCGGCCGCTGTTCGTCGAGGGGGAGGCAGGTGTTGGCAAGACTGAAATTGCGAAAGTGCTGGCCAAGACCCTTGGACGCCGTCTGATCCGGTTGCAATGCTACGAGGGGCTCGACGTTTCCGCTGCAGTTTACGAGTGGAATTACGGTGCGCAGATGATCGCCATCCGTCTTGCGGAAGCGGAAGGTGAGGGTGACCGCACGCGCATTGAGCATGATGTTTTTTCCGAACGGTTTCTTATCAAGCGGCCGCTGCTCCAGGCGCTTGATCCCGATCCATCCGGCCCACCGGTGTTGCTGATCGACGAAATCGACCGTACTGACGAGGCCTTCGAGGCTTTTCTTTTGGAAGTGCTTGCCGATTTCCAGGTCACCGTACCGGAGCTCGGCACTGTGAAAGCGGCGCATCCGCCGATCGTTGTGGTTACGTCCAATCGCACCAGAGAAGTGCATGACGCGCTTAAACGGCGGTGCCTCTACCACTGGGTCGGCTACCCGAACGCCGAGCGCGAATTAAAAATTCTTCGCGCCAAGGTGCCCGGTATCGCCAAGAAGTTGTCCGAACAGGTCGTCGCCTTCGTTCAAGCTTTACGCAAAGAAGATCTTTTCAAATCACCCGGCGTGGCTGAAACGCTGGATTGGGCCGGCGCGCTCACCGAGCTTGATGTGGTGGCGCTCGATCCGGCGACCGTGTCGGATACTCTCGGCGTGCTGCTGAAATATCAGGATGACATCGCCCGGCTCGACGGCACCAAGGTAAAGGTGCTGCTCGACGAGGTGAAGTCGGAGTTAAGGGCGGCGGAGTAACATCATGGCCGCGCCCCAAGGCCGTCTCGCCGAAAACATCCTCTACTTTGCGCGCGCGTTACGGGCTGCCGGCATTCCGGTAGGACCCGGTGCGGTCCTCGATGCGCTCGAGGCGCTCAGCGTTGCTCGCGTCGGCATGCGCGATGATTTCTACTGGACGCTCCACGCGGTATTCGTAAAACGGCATGAGCATACAGTTTTGTTCGACCAGGCTTTTCGAATCTTCTTTCGCAAGCGCGGGTATATTGAAAAATTGATTGCTTCGATGCTGCCGGAAACAATGTCCGGTGCGCCAAAAACGCCGCCGCCAGGCGCGCAGCGCATTCAGGACGCGCTGTTCGCCGGACTTAATGAGCGAGAGCAGGACAAGTCCGATGTGGAAATTGACGCAAGGCTGACCGTTTCGGATCGGGAAGTATTGCAGAAGAAAGACTTCGCACAGATGACTGCGGCGGAAATTGCCGCAGCGAAAGAAGCCATCGCGCGTCTGGCGCTGCCGCTCGATGAGGTGCGCACGCGCCGGCTGGCGCCCAACCGTCGGGGTCATCTTATCGATATCCGCCGTACTTTCCGCGCCAGCATGAAGGCGGGCGGTGCGGTGATCGATCTGAAATATCTGGGCCCGCGCGTTAAGGAGCCACCCATCGTGGCACTCCTTGATATTTCCGGATCGATGAGCGAATACACGCGGCTATTCCTGCATTTCCTGCATGCGGTCACCGACGCGCGCAAACGCGTGACGACCTTTCTGTTCGGCACGAGATTGACCAATGTCACCCGCGCCATTCGCCAGCGCGATCCGGATGAAGCGCTTGCGGCCTGTACGACCAACGTGGCGGACTGGTCGGGCGGCACCCGCATCGCTTCATCGCTGCGTGCGTTCAACAGACAATGGGCGCGCCGTGTGCTCACGCAGGGCGCGGTGGTGCTTTTGATCACCGATGGCCTCGAACGCGACGGCGACGATACGCTCGCCTTCGAGATTGACAGGCTTCATCGATCCTGCCGGCGACTGATATGGCTCAATCCGCTGCTTCGTTTTCGCGGCTTCGAAGCCCGCGCCAAGGGCGTGCAAGCCATGTTGCCGCATGTTGACGAATTGCGGCCGATCCACAATCTGGAGTCCATGAACGATCTGGTGCGCGCCCTGTCGGGCGCGCCGGGCAAGCGTTACGATCCAAAACAGATGCTGAGACAAGTGGCCTGACGGAGGTTTTCCATGCTCGCTCGCGATGAAGATATTCTCAAAGCTGCGGAAGAGTGGCGCAAAAGCGGGCGCGGCGTAGCGCTTGCGACCGTCGTCGAGACATGGGGATCGGCACCGCGGCCGGTCGGCTCCAATCTGGTGATAGACAGCGAAGGCAATTTCCTCGGATCGGTTTCCGGCGGCTGCGTGGAGGGTGCGGTCGTCACCGAGGCCATGGATGTGATCGACAGCGGCAAGCCGAAAATACTGGAATTCGGCGTCGCCGATGAAACCGCGTGGAAAGTGGGTCTGTCCTGTGGCGGGACCATCCGCGTCTACGTTGAGAAGGTGAGCTGAGTGAATCTCGAGGTTCTGCACGCCCTGAATGCCGAGCGCGCGTCGCGTCGCGCAGCGGTGCTCGTCACCGACGTTACGAGTGGCGAACAGCGGTTGGTCAAAGCCGCCGGTGTGGCCAGGGATCCCTTGAAAGGTGCGCTGGAAAAGCGCTTGCGTATGGCCAAGAGCGGCATGGAGGAGACAGCGCAAGGGCGCTTTTTCCTTACCGTCTATGTGCCGTCGCCGCGGCTCGTCATTACTGGCGCGGTACATATCAGCCAGACGCTCGCCCCAATTGGGCAGCTGCTGGGGTATGACGTGACCATAGTCGATCCGCGCACTGCCTTCGCTTCAATCGAGCGGTTTCCCGATGTGAAGGTCATTGCCGAATGGCCGGATGTGGCGTTGCCCCCGCTCGGCATCGACCACTACACGGCCTTCGTCGCGCTCACGCATGATCCGAAGATCGACGATCCTGCGCTCAAGCACGCACTTGCGCGTGACTGTTTTTACATAGGTGCACTCGGCTCCAAAAAGACCCATGCCAAGCGTGTAGACCGCCTCAAACAGGCAGGTCTCACCGAGGCGGACATCGCGCGTATCCATGCCCCGATTGGACTCAACATCGAAGCGATATCACCGGCGGAGATCGCGGTTGCAATTATGGGCGAGATTACGCAAGTGCTGCGGCAGAAGGCGGAGGCCGCATGAAGTTCGGGGCCGTCTCAGTCGCTGATGCACTGGGCGCGACCGCGGTGCATTCGATTCGCCAGGGCGACTTTGTGCTTAAGAAAGGTACGCGGATCGGACCTGCCGAAATCGCCGCACTTACGGCTGCCGGCGTGAAGGAAATCACCGTGGCGCGTCTCGATTCCGGCGACGTGTCGGAAGATCAGGCCGCCGCCGATATCGCCGCCGCGATTAAAGATGAGGGCGTGCGCGCCGACCGCGCTTTCACGGGCCGCTGCAACCTGTTTGCCGAAAGTGCCGGTGTCCTCGTCGTCGATAAAAAGGCAATTGACGCGCTTAATCGTATCGATGAGGCGATCACAGTGGCGACACTGCCGGCCTACAAACCGGTGGTGGAAGGCGAGATGATAGCGACGGTGAAGATTATTCCGTTCGCCGTGGCCGGGGCTGCCCGCGATCAGGCAGTCGCCGCAGCGGCAAAGGCGAAACCGGTCGTTCGTGTCGCACCCTACAAGCTTCGCAAGATCGGCGTGGTATCGACGTTGTTGCCCGGCCTGTCGCCGAAAGTTATCGAAAAGACCCTGAAGATTACGACCGCGCGGATTGCACCAACCGGTGCAAGGATCATCGCCGAGCAGCGCGTGCCGCACGAACAAGCGGCGCTTGCACGAGCGATTGACGAATTGCTCAAAGCCGGTGCGGAGCTGGTCATTGTGTTCGGCGCTTCGGCCATCGCAGATCGGCGCGATGTGATTCCGGCAGCAGTCGAAGCAGTCGGTGGCGAAATCGAACATTTCGGCATGCCGGTTGATCCGGGAAACCTGATGCTGATCGGCAGAGCGCGCGGTCAGGCAGTGCTCGGTGCTCCAGGCTGCGCGCGCAGCCCGAAGGAAAACGGCTTTGATTGGGTTCTCATGCGGTTGCTCGCTGGTTTGCCGGTAACGCGCGCGGATATCACAGGTATGGGGGTCGGTGGTCTGTTGATGGAAATCGTCACGCGACCGCAGCCGCGCGAGGAGCCTGTGCCGGAGGCCGGACGGCGCGTCGCCGCGGTGGTGCTCGCTGCTGGCCGCTCCACACGCATGGGCGCGGTCAACAAAATGCTGGCCGAAATTGGCGGCAAGTCGCTGGTGCGCATCGCAGCCGAACAGGCGATTGCCTCGCGTGCAAAACCGGTGATCGTCGTCACTGGTCACGAGCGGGAAAAAGTGGACGCCGCGTTGAGGGGTTTGCCAGTTCGTTTGGTGCACAATCCTGATTTTTCGGAAGGTCTTGGCAGCTCACTTAGAGCAGGCATCGCCGCAGTGCCGGCAGACGCCGATGCGGCAATTATCTGCCTTGGCGACATGCCGCAGGTCGACGCCGAGTTGATTAACCGGCTGATCGCCGCCTTCGACCCGGAACGTGGCGCGTTGGTGGTGGTACCGAGTATTGACGGACGGCGCGGGAATCCCGTGGTTTGGTCGCGCCGCTTCTTCCACGATCTGATGTCAATTCAGGGTGACATCGGCGCGCGCCATCTCATTGGCAATTACGTCGAGGCAGTCGTCGAAGTGCCCGTTATCGGTGAGGCGGCGCTGAGGGACGTGGACACGCCCGAGTCGCTATCTGCGGTCAAGGCCGAAATCGAGCGTGCCTGAGATTCGAATCATTGATCACGCCACCCGACTCACGCCTATCTGGCGAGGACGCTTGGATAGGAAGGGTGATGACCGGCATCTACGCGCCCATCATGCGTGCACTCGTGGTCGTGGCCTTGGTGCTGGCGACCGCGACGTTGATGTTTGTTGCTGTGAACACCGCGCGGGCCGCCGGCGGCCCGTCAATCGCTCAACTAAATAACTGAAACTTCTGAGGAAATATGGGGGCTTGCGGAGCCCTGTTTTTTGCACTAAATAATGACTGACTGGTCAGTCATAGTGGTGCAATGATGTTGCGTCCGCCCAGGGCCCGGAAATCACCAACGCGGCGAGCAAGCCGGCGAAAGCGCGCGGTCCAGGCGGCTCGAACAGCCGGTATTCCGGCAAGCGGCTCCCGCAAGGCACGGAGCGCCGAACGCCGCGACGCGATCCTGTCCGCCGCTCTCGACGAGTTTTCAATCCGTGGCTTTGAGGCCGCCCGGCTCGACGACGTGGCGCGCCGCGCCGGCGTCGCCAAGGGAACTATCTATCTCTACTTCCGCGACAAGGAGAGCCTGTTCCAGGAGTTGATCCGCACCATGCTCACGCCGCTGGTCGGCACGATCGAGGCGATGGGCGAGGCGGATGTTCCGCTTGTCGGCATTGGCGGACCGCATCGTCGAATTGTTCGTGCGCGAAGTCTACGAAACGAGGCGCAAGGACGTTGTCCGCCTCATGATCTCCGAGGGACGGCGCTTTCCGAAACTTGCAGAATTCTATTATCGCGAGGTGCTCGCTCGCATTATCGCCGCAGTACGATCACTGCTGCGACGCGCCGCCGCACGTGGCGAAGTGCCGGAAGGACTTGCGGATTTTCCGCAAATTATCGCCGCGCCCGGTCTGGTTGCGATCGTTTGGAGTGGATTATTCGAACGTTTCGAGCCGCTCGACGTTCGCAAGATGATGAAGACTCATGTCGACCTGCTGTTCGCGCCGAGGAGAGCACCATGAGAATGAAGCTCGCCGGCCTGCTGGCATTGACGCTAACGGCGCTTACGCTCGCCGGCTGCGACAACAGTAACGATCACGTGTTGCAGGGTTGGGTCGAGGCCGAACTGATTTTCGTTTCGCCTGACGAGCAGGGACGCGTGGAGACGCTGAAGGTGCGCGAGGGCGATCGCGTGCAAAAAGGCGATGTACTGTTCACAGTCGACGACGATCTGCAAAAAGCCGATGTGGTGGTGAGAAACACCGCCGTCATCAATGCGCAGCAGAGCTTCGATCGCGCGAAAGAATTGTTAAAGTCGGCGGCGGGCACGCAAAAAACTTACGAAGACGCCGAAGCCGCGCTGCGCCAGGCCAAAGCCAATCTGGATTGGTCGCAAACGCGACTCGGGCGCCGCAATGCCTACAGCCCCAGCGAAGCCACGGTCGAACAGATCTATTACCGGCCGGGCGAAACTGTGCCCGCAGGACGGCCGGTCGTGGCACTGCTGCCGCCAGGCAATCTTAAAATCCGGTTTTTCGCGCCGCAGGCGGTCCTGCCCGAGATAAGCTATCGGCCAAACCGTGGGCGTTAGCTGCGATGGTTGCGAGAAGGGGCTAACCGCGAAGGTGAGTTTTATCGCGCGCAGCGCCGAATTCACTCCGCCGGTGATCTACAGTCTGGATGAGCGCGCCAAGCTTGTATTCCTGATCGAGGCGCGGCCGGAGCAGCCGGATAAATTCCGCGTCGGTCAGCCTGTCACGGTCACCCTGCCGCAAGAGCCGCACAAATGAACGCATCCGACATCGTCATCGACGTCCACGGCCTGACCAAAAAATTCGATGGCCGAGCCGTGGTGCGCAATCTGTCCATGCAAGTCGAAGCGCGGCACCATCTACGGCTTTCTCGGTCCCAACGGTTCCGGTAAGACGACCACCATACGCATGCTGTGCGGTCTGCTGACCCCGGACGAGGGCACCGGCACGTGTCTCGGCTACGACATTCGCACCGAAACCGACAAAATCAAGCGTCAGGTCGGTTACATGACGCAGCATTTCAGCCTCTATCAGGACCTTTCGGTGCGCGAAAATCTGGAATTCATCGGCCGGGTCTACGGTATCGATCAGCCGGTCGCCGCTGCGCGCGCGGCGATCGAACGGCTTGGTCTCACCGGCCGCGAAGAACAAATTGCTGGCGAACTTTCGGGCGGCTGGAAACAGCGGCTGGCGCTTGGTGCATGTACATTGCCGAGCCCACAATTGCTGCTGCTCGACGAGCCGACTGCGGGCGTCGATCCCAAAGGCGAGGCGCGAATTTTGGAACGAAATTCACGCGCTCGCCGCGGACGGGCTGACCGTTCTGGTCTCCACGCATTACATGGACGAGGCCGAGCGCTGCCACGAGATCGCTTATATCGCTTACGGCGAATTGCTGGCGCACGGCACGGTCGATCAAGTGATCGAGGCTTCGCATCTCACGACCTACTTCGTCAGTGCGGAAGCCGGTGAAGGCCTCAATGCGCTCGCCGACGAGCTGATGCGGCAAGCCTGGCATCGACATGGTGGCGCCTTTCGGCACCAGCTTGCATGTGTCCGGCCGTGACGCCGCTGCGCTCGAAGCCGCCATCGCGCCCTATCGCAAGCGCAAGGGACCTCGACTGGAAGCGATCCGAGCCATCGCTTGAGGATGTGTTCATCGACTTGATGGGCAAAGGCGCGGGATAACTTCCAATGACGCACCTGCTTCCCACCCAAGCGGCGCGACGTCTTCCGGGCGAGCGGCTTTTGGCGCAAGACATGGGCCATGCTGGTGAAGGAATTCATCCAGCTCAGGCGTGACCGCGTCTCGTTTGCCATGATCATCTATGATTCCGCTCGTGCAGCTAATGCTGTTTGGCTACGCCATCAACACCATGCCGCGCAATCTTCCGACGGCGGTGCTGATGCAGGAGCGCACCGACCTATCGCGTTCGATTTTGGCAGCGCTCGAAAACACAAAATTCTTCAAGGTTACTCAGCTGCCGCATAGCGAAGCCGAGGTCGATCAGCTGCTTGCTTCGGGCAAGGTGTTGTTCGCCGTCGAAATTCCGGCCAATTTCGAACGTTCGGTTCGCCGCGGCGACAAGCCGGCGATGCTGGTCATTGCCGACGCCACCGATCCCGTCGCCTCCGGCACCGCCCTTGGCGCGCTCGGTGAGGTGCTGCAGATGGCGCTCTCGCATGACCGCGACGTTCCAGACAAGGCGGTGATGCCATTCGAGATCCGCACCCATTCCCGCTACAACCCCGCGGGCGTGACCCAGCTCAATATCGTGCCCGGTCTGGTCGGCACAATTCTCACCATGACGATGTTGATCTTTACGGCGCTATCGGTCACGCGCGAGATCGAGCGCGGCACGATGGAAAGCCTTTTGTCGATGCCGATCACGCCGTTCGAGATCATGTTGGGCAAGATCGTGCCCTATATTCTTGTCGGCTTCGTGCAGGCTTCATTGATCATCAGTATCGGCGTGTTTCTGTTTGGCGTACCGATTGTCGGCAATCTCGCCGTCCTCGCTGCCCTGAGTACGCTTGTTCATCGCAACCAATTTGTCGATTGGCTACACATTTTCGACGGTGGCGCAAAATCAATTGCAGGCAATGCAAATGTCGATGATGTTCTTCTTGCCGAATATTTTGTTGTCCGGGTTTATGTTCCCGTTCGCCGGCATGCCGGTATGGGCGCAATATATCGGCGAGGCGCTGCCGCTCACGCATTTTCTGCGTATCGTGCGCGCGATCATGCTCAAGGGCTCGAACCTGTCCGATTTGCGTTACGATGCGATCGCGATGTTTGTGCTCATGCTGGTGGCCATGACGATCGCTGTCACGAGATTCCGCCGCACTCTCGACTAGATCATTGCCGTTTCAGGAGGTTGAGCCGCAGATACGGACTGGACGCGGCCTGGGAGTTGCCTGCCCAGCCACCAGCAGCCGACCACTCAACGTCGTCGGTCTTCATGCTGGTGACATGTGCACCCAGGCGCAGATGCCGATAGCCATCAGAGCCAAAATACTGAATTTCCGGGCCAAGATAGACGCCACCCAGCATTTCTTCGAATACTCGCCAGCCGTAGGCGGACGCGCGCGGAATTGCTGGTCGCGATCGACGAGAGCGATACGTCAGCGGCGACCATGGTGTCGGGTGTCGGTTCGTACCATAATGTCGACCGCCGCCCGCAGGCCGAATGAATTTCCGCGCAGCTGATTGGCGGGGTCATCTGGCGAGAGACGGTGTTTCTGAAATTCTGGTCCCAGGAAAAACTTGAACTCGGCATCGCCGCGTTTGATCCGCCAACCGGGTAAGTATTTGCGCAGAGCCATTCGGTGCCAATGACCCGCACGCCGCCGAGATTTTCCGCGTCGTAGCGATATAGCCCGCCCGAGAGCAAAACTTTCAGAAGCAAGCCGTCTTGTTCGAGACCGCCCGGCGCGAACACGAAGCCGCCATAGGCGAAGACGCCATTGCGCCAGATGTCACGGCCGGAGAACAGCATGGCGCGCGCGTCGTCGTCGTCACCAGCCCAGGCACGACCAGCCACCATCCAAACGCAACAAAGAAAGAAGGCCGCGGCGGTGATTACCGTCGCGCAAACGCGCCTCCGGCAATTCACATTCGAAGCTCCGCGCCTTGAACAATCCTGTGGTTGGTATTGATCGTTGGTACAACTAAAGCGCGATTACAACCCTAAGTCGAGCGATAAATTGAATACGCTAATGAGGACAAAGGCCTGGAAATAGGTATATGCATGCAAACGACTCGGGTTTGCCGGATGGAACCTCGATGACTGCCTCTCGCGCCAGCCACGCTGCTGGCACCGACGATCTGGCCCGACAGCGATCGATCGCCTTTCTCAACTGGGCGCACGCGCTCGACCATTTCGTTCTGCTGATCTACCCGACCGTGGTGATCGGGCTGCAGGTCGATCTACCAGCGCTCCTACAGCGAGCTGATCGCGCTTTCGAGCACCGCCTTCATCGCGTTTGGCGTATTTTCGCTGCCGGCTGGCTGGCTTGCCGACCGCTGGAGCCGCCGCAACATGATGGCAGCGTTCTATATCGGCTGCGGTCTGTCGCTGGCCGGCGCGGGCTTTGCACCAAATCTCGACGGCCCTGGCCGTGGCGATGTTCGCGCTCGGCATATTCGCCTCGATCTATCATCCGGTCGGCATGGCGATGCTCATCGAGGCATCGAATGCGCGCGGGCGCACGCTCGCCTTCAACGGCGTGTGCGGAAATCTCGGCGTCTCGCTTGCCGCCGGCATCAGTGCGGCACTTGCCACCTGGTTCGGTTGGCGCGCGGCGTTCTTTGCGCCGGCCGTGGTCCTGGTTGTCACGCGGAATATCTCTATCTTTGGCTCACGCCCGACGACCGTCACCATGCCAAGACGCGCGAATCCGCGCCGGCGGTGCCGCTGACGCCGCGGCTTGCATTCATGCTGTTCGGGCTGTTCATCGTGATCGCGCTGAGCGCGGGCTTGACCTTTAACGTGCTCACCATCGCGCTGCCAAAAATCGTCGACGAACGCCTGTCGCGCGACCTCCCGCTGGTGCTCGTCGGCGGTATCGCGACCGCCGTGTTGGTATGCGGAGCGCTGGCGCAACTGACGGTCGGACGGCTGGTGGAATGGGTTCAGCCGCACGTGATATTCGCGATCGTCACCGGCATCGGGTTCCTCGGTAATTTGTGGGCGGCCAATGCCAGTGGCGTCGCGCTTCTGGTTGCGCTCGCGATCGCGATCGCCGCGATCTACGGGCAGGTCACCGTCAACGATATGATCATGGCGCGCTACACCGCCGACGCCTGGCGCGGGCGCGTCTACGCCGTACGGTATTTCTTGCTGTTCGTCAGCGCCGGCGCCGCGATCGGCATGATATCGCTCCTGCACGAGAGCGGCGGCTTTGCGCTCGTGCTGGCGGTCAATGCCATTATCGCGTTGCTGCTGTTCATTACCACGCTGGCTTTGGTCGCCATGATCATCAGCGTTGAGAGCAAGCAACGGTCGCCGCAGCCGGCGGAGTGAATCATCGCGAAGTCGCGGGTTTCGTTTTCGATCTGGCCTTCATTTCAGCCGTTCGATTAACGCCATCGCGGCTGCCGGCGCCCGCAGTTTGGCTTCGTGAATGAAGTAGATGAAGACATCGCGCGGCTCTTTCTTTGCCGACGTTTTAACAACGCGTGGCAGATCCTTCGGCTCACCGCCTTGCGCCCAGGCTTTTACGCGCGCAGCCCACGCATCGAGCGCCTTCGGCGGATAGCCGGCCTTGAGTTTCTCGTCGCCCTTCTGCAACCGGGCATAAACAAAATCGCCGGCGATATCGGCGATGGCCGGGTAAGTCTCGTGTTCGGCAAAGACGACAGGCACTTCGAACTGGCGCAGCAGCGCGACGAAAGCGGCTGTCTTGAAGCTGTCATGGCGGACCTCCACCACGTGACGCAGCGTCTGGCCGTTGAAAGTTTTCGGCAGCAATTCAAGAAAACCGCCGAAGTCGGCATCGTCAAACTTTTTGTATGGCGTGAATTGCCAGAGGAGGGGGCCGAGGCGGGGGCCAAGCTCCGTCACGCCCGAGTCGAGAAAGCGCTTGATCGAATCGCCGGCTTCCCTGAGGACCCGGCGATTGACTGCGTAGCGCGGCCCTTTCAGCGAAAAAACAAATTGCTCCGGAACCTCGGAGGCCCACTTGCGAAACGTCGCCGGGGTCTGCGTGCGGTAAAAGGTGCCGTTGATCTCGATCGAGGTCAGCCGCTCGCCGGCATAGCCAAGTTCGCGCGCATGCGGCAATCCCTTGGGATAGAAGACGCCGCGCCACGGCTCATAGGTCCAGCCACCAATTCCGACATAAATGCTGCCCGGCCGCTTTGTCATGCTGCTGTCATGTCGGTGATGTAACGTGATTTGCAAGTGGCGATGGGAGTAGTTCATCGCCGCGACGGCCACTGCGACGGGGCGACGCCGGATGAACGCGCGCCTTTTCGTGTGTGGTCGTTTGTTTTTTGTCGACCTCTGGTTGTGAGCAAAAGGCCCGGGATTTTTCCCGGGCCTTTGCATTTTTTTCGCGTTGAGCGGAGACCTTAGAAGTCCATCCCGCCCATGCCGCCGCCGCCCGGCATTGCCGGAGCCGCGCCTTGCTTCTTCGGCAGTTCGGCGACCATGGCCTCGGTGGTGATCAGGAGACCGGCAACCGATGCCGCGCCCTGGATCGCCGAGCGCACGACCTTGGTCGGATCGATCACGCCCTTGGTGACGAGGTTGCCGTATTCGCCGGCCTGCGCGTCGTAACCGTAGGAGTACTGATCCTTGTCCATGATCTTGCCGACCACGACGGAGCCATCGGCGCCGGCATTGATCGCGATCTGGCGGGCAGGAGCCTGGATCGCCTTGCGCACGATCTCGACGCCATGCTTCTGGTCTTCGTTTTCGGTCTTGACGCGCTTGAGTGCATCGACCGAACGCAGCAGGGCAACGCCGCCACCTGGCAGGATGCCTTCCTCGACCGCGGCTCTGGTCGCATGCAGCGCGTCATCGACGCGATCCTTGCGTTCCTTCACCTCGATCTCGGTGGCGCCGCCGACGCGGATCACCGCTACGCCGCCAGCGAGCTTGGCCAGCCGCTCCTGCAGCTTCTCACGGTCGTAGTCCGAGGTGGTCTCCTCGATCTGCGCCTTGATCTGCGATACGCGGCCTTCGATGTCGGCCTTCTTGCCGGCACCGTGCACGATGGTGGTGTTTTCCTTGTCGATCATCACCTTCTTGGCGCGGCCGAGCATGTTGATCGTGACGTTCTCGAGCTTGATGCCGAGATCTTCACTGATCGCCTGACCGCCGGTGAGTATCGCGATGTCCTGTAACATGGCCTTGCGGCGGTCGCCGAAGCCCGGCGCTTTCACCGCTGCGACCTTGAGGCCACCGCGCAGCTTGTTGACCACGAGAGTTGCGAGCGCCTCGCCCTCGACGTCCTCAGCCACGATCAGCAGCGGCTTGCCGGTCTGCACGACCGTCTCGAGCAACGGCAGCAATTCCTGCAGGCCCGACAGCTTCTTTTCGTAAATGAGGATGTAGGGGTCTTCCATCTCCGTCCGCATCTTGTCGGCATTGGTGATGAAGTAGGGGGAGATGTAGCCGCGGTCGAACTGCATGCCTTCGACAACGTCGAGTTCGGTCTCGAGGGATTTTGCCTCTTCGACCGTGATCACGCCCTCGTTGCCGACTTTCTGCATCGCCTTGGCAAGGAAGTCGCCGATTTCGCGATCGCCGTTGGCGGAGATGGTGCCGACCTGGGCGATCTCTTCGTTGGAGGTGACCTTCTTGGTGTTCTTCTGAAGGTCCGCCACGATGGCTTCGACCGCAAGATCGACACCGCGCTTGAGATCCATCGGGTTCATGCCCGCGGCAACCGCCTTCGAGCCTTCCCGTACGATCGCCGCGGCCAATACGGTCGCGGTGGTGGTGCCGTCGCCGGCGGTGTCGGAGGTGCGGGAAGCGACCTCACGCACCATCTGCGCGCCCATGTTCTCGAACTTGTCTTCCAGCTCGATCTCCTTGGCGACCGTCACACCATCCTTGGTGATGCGCGGAGCGCCGAAGGATTTGTCGAGCACGACGTTGCGGCCCTTCGGACCGAGCGTCACCTTCACCGCGTTGGCGAGGATGTCGACACCGCGCAGCATACGGTCGCGGGCATCGACGGAAAATTTCACGTCTTTAGCAGCCATTGTTTCGTTTCCTTCAGGTTTCGGTTCTCACCCTGAGGAGCCGCGCGCTGGCGCGGCGTCATCGAAGGATGAGCTGTTTGATTTCTTGCTCTCGTCCTGCGAGACGCGCCCTGCGGGCGCTCCTCGCGGCACGAGGGATCGCCTTAGGCGGCCTTCTTCCTGGCGGTGGCGGTGCCTTCGATCACGCCCATGATGTCGGACTCCTTCATGATCAGGAGATCCTGGCCGTCGATCTTCACCTCGGTGCCCGACCATTTGCCGAACAGCACGGTGTCGCCGATCTTGAGATCGATCGGGATCAGCTTGCCGCTTTCGTCGCGGCCACCGGGGCCGACGGCGATGATTTCGCCCTGTGAGGGCTTCTCCTTGGCGGTGTCGGGAATGATGATGCCACCGGCACTCTTTTCCTCGGCATCGATGCGCTTGACGACGACGCGGTCGTGAAGCGGACGGAACTTCATGGCAGTCCTCCTAAAATATTGGACAATCTAAGGTTTTTGGTAGCCGGCTGGTCCCCTTGCCAGCACCTGGACGCCACATGGGTGGCGGCTTTTTTGCCCGCAAGGGGGAGCAGGAAATTTTTTAGCACTCATTTCAGACGAGTGCCAACAATTCCCGAAAAGCCTGTTGTGCCAATGGTTAACGGCGATGTGATGGGAACCGCTTTTTGCCCGATCACGTTACCTCGGGCGGTCGCATGCGGCCTGCCGCGAAGGCTGTTAGCAGACAAATCCCCCTGCTGCTAATGCCTTGATTTTAAACAATTTGTTTACCTTTTCGGCTTGCAATGGAGAGTGCCGGAAAAGGAAACTTTACGTCCGACTCGAAGGAGGGCGCGATGGTTTCGCAAGGCGTGTCTGAAGACTTCCGTAAGCAGGTAAATGGCTTCGGCCTCACGACAGCGCTCATTTTGTACCGGCGTCCCGATCATCAATGGCTACTGCAATCCTATGTCTGGCAGGCCTACGACCTATTCCCGAAATTCCCCGAGCTGCAGAAATTTCTGACGTTCTGGCAGGAGAAGCTGGAAGGACCGCTGCACTCGGTGCAGGTCGCGCATTGCAAGCTGATCAAGCCGGCGGAACTCAAGGCGATCAGCGGGGAGTTTCGATTGCATTGAGATCTGCGTTTTTTTGCGCGGCGTTGCCATCAACCGCGCATGCCCGTGCGAACAATTGTAGGGTGGGCTAAGCGAAGCGAGCCCGCCATCAGCGCCGCCACCTTGTGCGCGTCTGCCGGTGGGCTCGGCGCGTTCCGCGCCTTAGCCCACCCTACGGATTCACTTTTCAAACAGCCAACCGGCATGACGGCAGAGTGTGTGGCGTGGCGTTGCCATCTCCCGCTCGTCCCCGCGCAAGCGGGGACCCAGTGCTGGATTCCCGCTTGCGCGGGAATGAGCGGAGGTTGCACCGATTTAATTTTCAAACAGCCAAAGCCAAGGCAAGCGTCATCGCCCTGTTTCTTTGCGGCGCCGGGTACGCCGTCGGGGTGAAGTAACTGCCGCCGCGCCAAAAGAAACGAGGGCGCGCGGGACGCCAGAGGTCCTGATGGACCCACGGGCCTCGACGCCTCGCGACATCGAGGCTTGTCGAGTTCTTGAAGTGCCGCAAGTCCGCCAAATCCCAAGGCGTCCCGCGCGCGGTGTTTCATAGGTTTGCTCCGCATCGCCCCCGGTGGACTTGCCGTTTCAGGTGAACCGGCCTTGCGGCCGGTTCACCTCTCCACCGCTCCTGGCCCGGACGGTGCCCGGCACTTTCTGACCATGCCTGGCAGCCGCCGTCAGTGGGGCCAATGACCCGCGGCGGGCGGGCCCGGACGATGCGGCTTGGACCGCCGGGGGTCAGCGCCGCATCTCCGACGCTGCCGTTGTCCGGCCACCGCTCCCCGCCCCGCGTCTGGAGACGCTGATCAGACACCCCTCGGTAACGAGGGCGGGATCCGCTACGTATATATTCCTATAGGAATAAAGTCAAGTCGCACTTCAGCCGCAGCTCAATCTCGGAACGCCAGATGGCGCCGCGCCCGTCCGGCGTGACATCAAACATAGTCGACAGCGGCCAGATTGAATCGACGTGGCGGACGTCCGGCTCCGCTCAGCGGCCGGCGGCGTAGCCCTGCATGCCGCGCGGGTTGGCGGCGGCACGCCGGCGCGGTCCCACGCGGGACGCGGCAGTGAGGCGGCCTTCCGACCAGTCTGGCCCGACTTCGACTTTATGCCCGCGCGCCCGCAATTCCGTGATGGTCGTGTCAGGCAATCGCTTCTCAACAACCAGCACGCCCGGGCGCGCCGTACGCGGCCAGAATGAGATCGGGAAATGTTCGGAGTGCCAGGCCGGCGCGTCGATCGATTCCTGCAAGTTCATGTCGGCATGGACATGCCGCAGGAAAAACTGCGTGGTCCATTGATCCTGCTGGTCGCCACCGGGCGAGCCCCACGCGAGATAAGGTTCGCCGTCGCGCAGCGCCAAGGTTGGCGACAGCGTGGTGCGCGGCCGCTTGCCGGGTGCGAGCGCGGCCGGATGGTTTTCGTCGAGCCAGAACATCTGCGCGCGGGTACCAAGGCCGAAGCCGAGCTCGGGTATGACGGGCGAAGATTGCAGCCACCCGCCTGACGGCGTCGACGACACCATGTTGCCGGCGGTATCGATAATATCGAAATGCACGGTGTCGCCGATCACTTCGCCAAGGCGGCCGACGGTGGGCTCGCCCGCGCCGAAGGCACCGACCGCGGCGCGCGCACCTTCAGCGTGACGCATCTCGACGACGGCGCCGAAGCCTTTGACTGAGCCGGGGCGTAGTTCGAGAGAGGCGTGTTTGCCGATCAGCTCGCGGCGCTCGGCGTTGTAACGGTCGGACAGCAGCGTCTCGATCGGCACTTCGACGAAATCCGGATCGCCGTAGAAGCTTTCCCGGTCGGCATAAGCAAGCTTGGCGCATTCGACTTGCAAGTGGACGAAGTCTGTCCCTGCCGGATCGAGGCCGTCGAGGTCGAAGCCTTTCAACAGCGCCAGCTGTTGCAGCACTACCGGGCCCTGACTCCACACACCCGGCTTGCAGACCGTGTAGCGGCCGTAGTCATAGGTGAGCGGCGGCTCGACGGAGGCCTGCCATGCCGCCATGTCGGCGCCGGTGAGCACCCCGCCGTGTCGCTTGCCGCTCACGTCCATCACTTTTTGTGTGCGGCAGAACTTGTCGATCGCCTCTGCGACGAAACCCTGCGACCAGACTTTGCGCGCACGCTCGATCTGCGCAACGCGGTCGCCGCCCGCACTTTCAGCCTCGCGCAGGACGCGCGTGTAGGTATCGGCAAGCACATGGTTGGTGAACAGCGTGCCGGGCTCCGGCACCTTGCCGTGCGGCAGATAGACTGCCGCCGACGTCGGCCAATGCTCGCGGAACAATTGCGCCACCATGGCGATGGTCGCGCTCGCGCGCTCAACCAGCGGATGGCCATTGCGCGCGTAGAAAATCGCAGGCGTCAGGACATCGGCCAAACGCATGGTGCCGTAGTCGCGCAACAGCAGCATCCATGTGTCGAACATGCCCGGAACGCAGGCGGCCAGGAGTCCAGTGCCAGGAACCATATCGAGGCCGAGGCTGTGGAAATGCGCGATGGTCGCGGCCTGTGGCGCCGGCCCTTGGCCGCAGATCACCTCCGGCCGATTGCGTTTGACGTCGTAGAGAATGACCGGAACGTCGCCGCCGGGCCCATTAAGATGTGGCTCGAGCACTTGCAGCGTGAACGCGGTCGCCGCCGCCGCATCGAAGGCGTTGCCGCCCTTCTCCAGTGTCGCCATTCCGACGGCCGTTGCGATCCAATGGGTGGAAGCGACAACGCCGAAGGTGCCTTCGATCTCGGGCCGGGTCGTGAAGGGATTGGGATTGATCTTGGACACGTCAATTTTCATGCGTCGCCAATGTAGTTGAGATTGCCCGGGGTCGCCACCTTGTTTCGCCGCCCTGTTCGCGGCAAGTTTAGACTGTGACTTTGTGCTTGAGGGGACAAGATGTCAGTAACTGCCGTGGCGGCCGCAGTGCCGCATAAATCCAGCACGTTTAAAGTTCTTGCGGCCGCCTCGATCGGCAACGCACTCGAATGGTACGACATCCTCGTCTACGGCTATTTCGCCGTTACCATTTCCAAGCTGTTTTTCCCCACCGCGGATCCGACAACCGCGCTGCTATTGGCTTTCGGCACGTTCGGGGTGTCGTATCTGGTGCGCCCGCTCGGCGCCATTGTCCTTGGTGCCTATGCCGATCGCGCGGGCCGCCGCGCCGCCATGCTGGTGTCGATCGTCATCATGACGATCGGGACCGGCCTGATGGCAATCATGCCGACTTACGCAACGGTTGGGATTTTAGCGCCTATCGCTGTGCTTATTGCGCGGTTGCTGCAAGGCTTCGCGGTGGCCGGCGAGTTCGGCAGCGCCACGGCATTTCTGGTCGAGCACACAACGGATCGCAAAGGCTTCTTTGCGAGCTTTCAGTGGTTCGGCCAGGGATTGGCCGCGGTGCTTGCGTCTTTTTTCGGCGTCGTTTTGTTCAGCTGGCTGACCGCGGACCAGCTCGAAAGTTGGGGCTGGCGTGTGCCGTTCTTCTTCGGGCTGCTGATCGGTCCAATCGGCCTTTACATCCGCAAGCACGTCGGCGAGACGCCGGAGTTTCGCGAACAGGGTCCCGCCAAGGCTCCCGTGCGACAGATGTTTAAGGAGCATTGGGATCGGCTGCTGATGTGCATCGGCATTGTTGTCCTCTCCACCAGCTCGAATTACATCATCCTTTACATGCCGACTTACGCCATCAAGCAGTTGCATTTGCCGCAATCGCTCGGCTTCACGGCAACCTTGATCGGCGGACTTTTGCTGACCTTTGGCGCGCCGCTGTTCGGCCATCTGTCGGACCACGTCGGTCGTGTCCGGCTGATGGTGATCGTTTCGTTGCTGTTTGCGGTCTCGGCCTATCCGGCCTTCGTGCTGCTGGTTGCCAATCCATCGCTCGCCGGCATCGTCGGCATCGTGTGCTGGCTGAGTCTGCTCAAGGCCGCCTATAGCGGCACGCTGCCGGCTTTGATGGCAGAGCTGTTTCCGATATCCACGCGCGGCACCGGCATTGCGTTAAGCTACAATATCAGTGTGCCGATCTTCGGCGGCTTTGCGCCCTTCATCGCCGCCTGGCTGGTCGCCGTAACCGGATCGCCGCTGGCGCCAAGCTTTTATCTGATTGCGACGTCGCTGCTGAGCCTGTTGGTCCTTGTCATCATCCACATGCGAGTCAAAACCACCTGAGCGTTGCAACGGAGAACACTGGTGCCCCGCATTCGCTTCGATTTCGGCGCGTTAAAGCTCGACGCTGAATTGCTCGACACGCCCACCGCCAAGGCCATCGTGGCGGTGCTGCCGATCTCCTCGGCGGTCCTCACGTGGGGTGAGGAAGTCTATTTCGATGTGCCGGTAAATGTAGCGCGTGAGCCCGATGCGCGCGCCGTCATTACGCCCGGCGAGATTGCTTACTGGCCGCAGGGTCCGGCAATCGCGATCGGTTTTGGCCGCACGCCGATTTCCAAAGGTGATGAGACCCGGCTCGCGAGCCCTTGCAACGTGTTTGCCAAGGCGCTCGGAAGCGTAAAGGTGCTGTCCAAGGTAAAAACCGGCGTTGAGGTAACGGTGAGCAAGCTCGACTAGTCTGACGGTCGTTTGCCGGCATGGCGGCGGACCATCGACAAAGTGAGATCCCAGGCATTGCGGACGTTGACAATGGTAAGCAACAGCAATCCGCCGGCCAGCACTTCAAGCGCGTAGGGCCGCGCGAGATAGATCATGATGCTTGCCGCCATTAACGCGAGATAAGCGCCAACCGGCAGCAATCCATAGGCGAAATAGTCCGGCAGATATTGCGTCATCTCGGTGCGCATGACCCACACGGAGATGACGATCGATACGGCAATACCGATGACCGCCGTTACCCCGATCAGGATCGCGAAGAAAACGGGCCCATGCGAGGGCACCAGGCATACTGCGGAAAGGAAAAACACGCTGGTGAAATGGATCACCACGGGACTCATAAAGGTACGAGTCCCCTGTTGATCCTTGTTGCTGAGAAGGCCGGTGCCGAGTGACACGGCGACAAACAAAAGCGCGAGCAAAGTCGCGCCTGCTGTTCCGAGCAGCACATAGAATTCATGCCACTCGTGGAGCGCCTCCATAAAAATCAGCCCCGCCCGACAAACGGCATCGTGTTGGCCATGACCGTCATGAACAGGACGTTCGTGTCGAGCGGCAGGCCTGCCATATAGACCACCGCATTGCCGACATGGTCGGCCTCCATGCGCGGCTCGATCATCTTGCGGCCGTCCGCCTGCAAAACGCCTTCACCTTGCACCATTCGCTCGGTCAGCGGCGTCGCGGCGTTGCCGATATCAATCTGGCCGCAGCAGATGTTGTATTGCCGGCAATCGAGCGAGGTGGATTTGGTGAGGCCGGTCACCGCGTGCTTGGTCGAGGTGTAAGCGACCGAAAATGGCCGCGGCGCGTGTGCCGAGATCGAGCCATTGTTGATGATGCGGCCGCCGCGCGGCGACTGGCTCTTCATGATCTTGATCGCTTCCTGGGTGCAAAGGAAAATTCCGGTGAAGTTGGTTGCGACGACGTTCTGCCAGGTCTCGAACGGCAAATCCTCCAACGGGACCGGCGGCGCGCCAATACCGGCATTGTTGAACAAAACATCGAGCCGTCCGAAAGTGGATTTAACTGTCGCGAACAATGAGACGATTGAATCGCGCTTTGAAACATCTGTAGGGACGGCCAACGCCTGCGCTCCGACGGCGTTGATCTCGCCGGCGACCTTGTCGAGCATCTCTTTGCGGCGGCCCGCCAGCACGAGATTGTAGCCAGCCTTGGCGAGCGCGATGGCCACCGCTCGGCCCACGCCGGTTCCGGCTCCAGTCACGAGTGCAACTTTTGCGGTTGTGGCCATGAGATTTCCTTTCGCGGCGGGAATTTGGAGATGCCCGCATATCATAAAAGCGCGCTCGTGCCACCAGCGGGCAGCGCGTCAGCTAGGCGAAAGGGCGCTAGCTTGCGAGGGCGGTGGGGACTTCGATGGGCTGAAAGACATTGGGCGATTGCAGACGGGCGGTGATCTCGCGGACGGTCACAGGCCTGCCAAAGCGAAAACCTTGCATGGAATGCACGCCGGCAGCACGCAGGAAGAGCTGCTGGTCGGCGGTCTCCACGCCCTCGGCGGTGACTTTCATGCCGAGACCGCGGCCGAGGCTGACGATCGCGTGGACGATGGCCGCGGCATCGGCTGCCTTTTCGATCGAGAGCACGAAGCTGCGGTCGATCTTGAGCTTGTCGAACGGGAAGCGGCGCAAATAGAGCAAGCTGGAATAGCCGGTGCCGAAATCGTCGAGTGCGAGCCGCACGCCCAGCGCCTTGAGCCGCAGCATGGCGTCTTCCGCGGTGTCGACATTGCCGAGCAGCACGCTTTCGGTCAGCTCCAGTTCTAGGCGGGACGGATCAAAATGGGTCTCGGTCAGGATGCGCTGAACCACATCGACGAAGTCGATGCGGCGGAATTGCAGGGACGAGACGTTGACGGCAACGGTCAATTCCGGCCAGGCATGGCCGTCGATACAGGCGCGGCGCAGCACCCAATTGCCGAGATCGATGATCAATCCGCTGTGTTCAGCGATGGCGATGAATTCGCTCGGCGGTATCTCGCCCCGGACCGGGTGTGTCCAGCGACAGAGCGCCTCGACACCGATGACAGTCTCGCCGCTCTTGTTGACGATCGGCTGATAAAGCAGTTGGAGCCGGTCATTCTCGATTGCCTCGCGCAAGTCAGCCTCGAGCAGCTTGCGGGTGGAAAGATCGGCATCCATGGCGGCGTCATAGATGCATGCGCGATTTCGTCCCTCGTTCTTGGCGCGGTACAGCGCCATGTCGGCGTATCGCATGATGTCGGTGGCGGTGCCGCAGTTCTTGTCGATCACGGCAATGCCGATCGAAGCGCCAATGATGATATTCTGGGCGTTGATGGAGTAGGGGGCGCATATCGACGAGATAATGCGTTGCGCGAGCCCCATCATCATTTCGCTGTCGCCGGCGATTGAGGAGATCACCGCGAACTCGTCGCCGCCGAGACGTGCCACCAGGTCGCCGCCGCGCAGTGTATGCGAGAGCCGCAATGTCACATTGCGGATGAGTTCGTCGCCGACATGATGGCCGAGCGTATCGTTGACATCCTTGAAGTGATCGAGGTCGATATAGAATACCGCGGCTAGTGCGCTTCCGCCGCGCACTTCCTCGATCACCGCTTCCAGTCGCTCGCCAAAGAAGATGCGGTTAGGGAGGCCGCAAAGCGGATCGTGCATGGCGAGGTGGCGCAACCGTGATTCGCCGGCCGCAATCGCCGCAGCGGTGCGGCGCATGTAGCGCAATACGAAGGCGGCAAGCAGCGCGAAGCCGGTGAGGGCAACCGCGATGAACGGCACCACGTTGTGCACGATCTCGGCGCCCGGTTGCTTCGGTGTCCAGGCGAAATGCGCGATGGTGTGACCATCCGGACTGTTGAGTTCGTAGGCGAGGTCGCCGCTCGGCACTGCGCTGTCCTCGATCCTGCGCAGGTTGGTGAGTCGCAGTTGCGCGGCGATGCTCGAGAGTGCGCCGGTCATCGATGAATTTCACCGACATGATGATCGGTGCGGCACCTTCGAGCGAGGCAAGGATTCCTTCAGCGGGCCCGACTGCCACCGCAGCGACCACCGCCGGTTGCCCCATCAGGCTGCGGATGACAGCGGTTTGCTGATGCGCGCCGCCGTCGGTCATGGCCATTTGATTAAGACGGATTGCGCCATTCAGGGTTGGGTTGCGGCCGCGCATGTAGTCGATCACCGAGACGAGGCCGGCGCGCGCGTTTGCAAACCATTTCATGTCGGTCGGCCGATGGCCGACCATCGAATAGATCAGTTCGTCCTTGCGATCGAAAATGAAGACGTAGTCGTGATCGAAGGATGTCTCCAACCACCTTCCGACGCGCTGTTTGGCCCATTCCGGATCGAACGAGCGACGAATGTTCTGGATCGCGCCCTCCGAGGAGGCAACACTTTCCACTTCGCGCAGCACGCGTTCGCCGTAATTGGTGAGCGCGCGTGAGAACAATTGCTTTTCGTGATCAACGGCAACCACGTCGGCGCGCTGGGCAGACGACAGCACAGCGACGACGATGCAAACAATCGCGACGGCGACAATAACGCCGATGGGGACCACCACGCTCAAGCGAGCGCGATCCCAACTGGTGTATTGCCGCACATCGGAAGCGCGTGGGCGAGCCACAGCCGGCACGATAGAAGTCCCTTAAAACGTCCTGTTCAATAGGCTTTTCGCCCCGAACGCTAGGGGACAAAACTTGCCATTCGCTTTCGTTTTACCGAACTTGTTAGGGCTGCTGCGGCGGGAAGCTGCAATTCGGCCGGTTCTGTTAACTGGCAGTAAAAGTATAATCCACGCTCCAGCTTGCTTAATTAATCAATTGGAAATTTGCGGCATTTGCTTCGGTCTAAATCGAGCGAAACACTCAGCTGCTGCGGTAGGGCGGGCGCGGTATCGCAATATGGGCGGCCCGCAGCGCGGCCGACCAGCGCTCGCGCAGATCCTGGAAATAGGGCTCGCCGGGCTCTATCCGGTAATTCACATCTGCAGTGCACGAATCCCTGCGCACCACCAGAATATCGATCGGCAACCCGACGCCGAGATTGGAGCGCATGGTGGAATCCATCGAGATCAGCCCGATCTTGAGCGCGTCACGGAGATCGGTGTCGAAGCCAATGGCGCGGTCGAGGACTGGCTTGCCGTACTTGTGTTCGCCGATCTGAAGATAGGGCGTGTCGGTCGTGCACTCGATGAAATTACCAGCCGAGTAGATCATGAACAGTTGCAGGCGGCCGCCCTTGATCTGGCCGCCAAACAAAAACGCCACTTCGTGATCGACCTCCGCGGCCGCCAATGCCTTGCCTTCGGCGGTCTGCAAATTGCGGATGGTTCGGCCGATGCGCTGCGCGGCCTGGAACATGGTCGGCGCATTCATCAGGGTCTCGGTCTCACCAGTCTCCGGATTTTCCACGCCTTCGGTCAGTGTCGAGCGCACCGACTGGCTGAGCGACAGATTGCCGGAAGAGGCGATGCGCCATGATGCGCTCGCCGGGCTGCGTATAGACATGCAGCTTGCGAAAGGTTGAGACGTTGTCGAGGCCCGCATTGGTGCGCGTATCGGCAATCATGACGAGGCCGGCGCGTACAAGAATTCCGCAGCAATAGGTCATGGGCTTCGCGATCGTCCTAACTACCCGGGCGCCGTGTTATAGCGACGTCGAGCACCCTCTCGGCAATGCATCATGTTTGCGCCTGCTGGCGCGCCTGGTCGACGCGCACAGCGACTGTCAGGGTTTCACCAGCTGCCGCCAAACCGAGTGCCGCGAACCGGTGCGGCACCGAGATAATCCAGACCAACCGCGACGCGCACATGGGCTTCGGTGGTGCAAATACCGTTGGTGGGATCGAAGCCCACCCAGCCCAGGTTTTCGACATAGGCCTCCGCCCAGGCGTGGCCGGCCTCCTGCGCGGTGACACCGTCGGCGCGGTGGAAGTGGCCGCCGACGTAGCGCGCCGGAATGTCGAGGGACCGGGCTGCCGCGACAAAAATATGGGTGAGGTCCTGACAGACGCCGCGTTGAAGCGAAAACGCTTCCGCGGCCGTCGTCGCAGAATGTGTCGGGTCGGTATCGAAGGCAATTTCGCGATTGAGCGCCATCAGGAGCGCGTGCAACAGCATCAGGTTATCGCTATGCGTGCCGGCGCGTGTCGCCTTCGCGAAGTCGATGATCGCGGCGTCGCTTTGGGTCAGCGAGGTTTCGCGCAGGTAGAACTGCGGCGGAAAGCGCTCGACCGCGCCGCTCACCAGGCCGTCGGTATCTTGTGTGTCGACTTCTCCGGCGACCTCGACCGTCAAGTTGTTGAATGGCCCCTCAGCCGTGAACGTGTGGATGATATTGCCGAAGGCATCCTCATGCTGATGCAGCAGGCAATCCTCGGACAGATCGATACGCCACGACACCACGTGCTGACCGTCATGGTCGCGCGGGGTGAGGCGCAACAGCTGCGTCACGCCGGTGGGCGGCGTGTCGTAAGCGTAGGTGGTCGCGTGTGAGATCCGTATTCGCATTGGGCTGCTGCTGACGCTAGCGTTCTTCTAGCACAATGCTGCGAAGGGCAACCGGGCGCTCATGTCAGGAATTGCTCGGTGATCAAAGCGCCAAGCCGGTTGTTCTCGACGATGAATTCGCCGATGTATTCGTGCAGGCCACGCTGAAATATGCCGTCCATCCGGCTGTTTTGCAGGCGCGTGCGAATGCCGCGTGCCTGCCGCTGCGCGGCACCCTGCCGGCCGTATGCGCCCGCGATCGAATCCAGATTGCGCACGATCGCCTCGTAGCAGGAGGCGAGCGAGCGCGGCATCTCGTCGCGCAAAATCAGCAGATCGGCGACCAGCCAGGGTTTCAAGCTATCGCGGTAGACCCAGTGATAGGCGGTGAGCGCGGACACCGAGCGCAAGATCGCCGCCCATTGGAAATAATCGAGCGGGCCGCCGACGCGCTCGATCTCCGGCAGCAGAAGATGATATTTGACGTCAAGGATGCGCGCCGTGTTGTCGGCGCGCTCGACGTAAACTCCGAGCCGGGAAAACCAGTAGGCGTCGTTGCGCAGCATGGTGCGGTAGGCCGAACCGTCGAAGCGCAGCGAGGATTCCTGCACCCAACGCAAAAACCGCGAGCACTCTTCGCGCGAAGTCGGGCCGTTGCCGTAGCGCTTGAGCTCGAGCCAGGTGCCGTTGATGGCATCCCACATTTCCATTGTGAGTGCGGTGCGTACCGCGCGCGCATTGCCGCGCGCGAGTTCGAAGCACGAGCGGATCGATGACGAATTGGCGGTGGAAAAGGCAAGGAAATCGGTAACGTTTGCTTCGTTCGCCTCGTCGTAAAGCTTGAAGAAGGCGGAGGCACAGCCGGCGGTCGCGACCGCGGATTCCCACTCATTGCTGGTGCCGACATAGGCGAGGGGAAGCGCAGACAGCCGCTGCGTGGCGTCGAGGATGCGCGCAAGATATTCCGCGCGTTCGACGTAACGCGAAAGCCAGTACAGGTTATCGGCGGTGCGGGAGAGCATCGGTTACGCCTCGGCCGCCGTCGCCCTTCGGGGCTCGGGCGCTGCGCGCCCTCGCACCTCGGGGTGACGGCGGGAAATCTCGTCATCCTGAGGTGCCCGCGCCATAGCAGCCGCTGCCCGCGTGCACTCGGCTGCGATGCGCGGGCCTCGAAGGATGACCGATGTTGTTGACCGCTTCATCCGTCCAACACCCACGTATCTTTGGTGCCGCCGCCCTGGCTGGAATTGACCACCAGCGAGCCTTCCTTCAGCGCAACCCGCGTTAGTCCGCCCGGAACGATGCGCACGCGATCGCGCCCGGTGAGCACGAATGGCCGCAAGTCCACGTGACGCGGGGCCACGCCTTGCTCGACGCAGGTCGGGCAGGTGGACAGCGCCAGCGTCGGCTGGGCGATGAAATTCTTCGGCGACGTTTTCAGTTTGGCCCGAAACTGCTCGATCGCGACCTTGCTGGCAGCGGGGCCGATCAGCATGCCGAAGCCGCCGGAGCCATGCACTTCCTTCACCACCAGCTCGTGCAAATGATCGAGCACGTAGCTGAGGTGCTCTTCCTCGCGGCAGCGCCAGGTCGGCACAGTCTTCAGTAGCGGTTCCTCGCCGAGATAGAACTTCACGATTGCCGGCATGAAACTGTAGACCGCTTTGTCGTCGGCGATGCCGGTGCCGACGGCGTTGGCGAGCGTGACGTTTCCCGACTGGTAGGCCGACATCAGCCCGGGCACGCCGAGTGCGGAATCCGGGCGGAAGGTGAGGGGATCGAGAAAGTCGTCGTCGATGCGCCGGTAGATCACGTCGACGCGGCTCGGCCCTTGCGTGGTGCGCATATAGACGACCTCGTCCTTGACGAAGAGGTCGCGGCCCTCGACCAGCTCGACGCCAAGTTTATCGGCGAGGAACGAGTGCTCGTAATAGGCGGAGTTGAATACGCCGGGCGTAAGCAACACGACGTTGGGCTCGCGCGAGGTCGACAAGGGCGCAACCGATGTCAGTGTGGCGAGCAATTCATCCGGATAGTTTTCGACCGGCGCGATGCGGTGGCGCGAAAATAATTCCGGGAAACAGCCGCATCATGATTTCGCGGTTTTCCAGCATGTAGGAAACGCCGGAAGGCGTGCGCGCGTTGTCTTCGAGGACGTAAAACGTTTCGGCGTCAACGCGCACGATATCGATGCCGGCGACGTGCACGTAGATATCGTGCGGGACGTTCTGGCCGCTCATCTCGGGACGAAAGGCCGGATTGCGGAACACGAGATCATCCGGCACGACGCCGGCACGCAGAATTTCGCGCGCGCCGTAGATATCCTTGATGAAGGCGTTGAGCGCGCTGACGCGCTGGGTGAGCCCCTTTTCGAGGAGCCGCCATTCGGCGCCCGACATGATGCGTGGAATGACGTCGAACGGGATCAGGCGCTCCTGCGCGTCGGCTTCGCCGTAAACTGCGAACGTGATGCCGATGCGGCGGAAGATCAGCTCGGCCTCGCGCCGCCGATAGTCGAGCACGTCGGGCGGCACTTCTTCGAGCCAGCGCGACGAGTTCGTTGTAGGCCGGCCGCACGCCGCCGTTATGGCCTTTCATTTCATCGAAGGCGGCACTCATCCGGATCCCCCAGCTTGCCGGTCACGTAACGCTTGTTCTCTATCTTCCGTTTCTCACCTTTCCACAGTTGACGCGTTGCAAGCTTCAGGCCAATGAAAACGTCAAATAAAACGGTAGCTTAGCGCGGCAGATCGGAAGCCTGGGCAGCGGCTGCCCAATAAATGAGCGGGCCGGAACCGGCGCGGCTTGAGCGACGTATTGAGGCCACGCTAGGTCTTTTAGCTCGCGTGTGAGGAAAACCCGATGACCGCCAAGCCCGATATCGTCACCGCTGCCGTGCTGGTCATCGGCGACGAAATCCTGTCGGGCCGAACCAAAGACAAGAACATCGGCTATATCGCCGACTATCTCACCGCCATCGGCATCGACCTGAAGGAAGTGCGCGTGGTGTCCGATGACGCGCTGCAATCGTCGAGGCGACTCAACGGGTTGCGTGCGAAGTACACGTATGTGTTCACCACCGGCGGTATCGGGCCGACCCACGACGACATAACCGCCGATTGCGTGGCTGAGGCCTTTGGTGTCGCTTTGGAATTTCACCCCGAGGCGGTGGCGATCCTGAAGGAACGGCTCGCCAAGACCGGCGGCGAGCTCAACGAAGCGCGCATGCGCATGGCACGCATTCCGCATGGCGCCGCGCTCGTCGCAAACAAAGTGTCGGGCGCACCCGGTTTCTGGATCGGCAACGTCATCACGATGGCCGGTATTCCGGCGGTGATGCAGGGCATGCTCGACGAGGTCGCGCCCAAGCTCAAGACCGGCACCAAACTGCTGTCGGAAACGATCCGTGCTGACGCCAAGGAAGGCGATGTCGGCACCGAGCTGGGCGCCATCGCCAAGGCGCATCCCGAGGCAATCATCGGCAGCTATCCGTTCATCGACGAGCAGCACGGGCCAAATACGAATATCGTCGTGCGCTCGCGCGATGCCGGAAAGCTTGCGACGGTGAAGGCCGAGGTCGAGACAATGCTTGTAAAAATAAAAGCGCAGCTGGCGACGGCGCGCTAGGATGCCGGGCTCGCCACACACTTCGCTCATTCCCGCGGGGTCCCCGCTTTCGCAAGGCGAGCGGTCTGAGAGACGTCAATGGCCGAAACAAGACCCGCCGAGGCGCCCCGTCCGGAAAAAATCTTTCCCGTTTCCTGGGATCAGTTTCACCGCGACTCGCGCGCGCTCGCGTGGCGTCTGCACGAGGCCGGGCCGTTCGAAGCAATCGTCTGCATCACGCGCGGTGGTCTCGTGCCCGGCGGCAATCGTCGCGCGCGAATTGAACGTGCGAATGATCGAAACCGTCTGCGTGGTGAGTTACCGCGACTACAAGAACCAGGGCGAGCTCTCCGTGCTCAAGGGCATCGCGCCGGAGGTGGCCGCGCTGCATGCGAAGGGCAAGCGCGTATCTGATCGTCGACGATCTGGTCGACACCGGCAAAACTGCGCGCGTGGTGCGCGACCTGTTGCCGGATGCGCATTTCGCGGCGGTCTATGCCAAGCCGATGGGGCGGCCGCTGGTCGACACGTTCATCACCGAAGTTTCGCAGGACACCTGGATCTATTTCCCCTGGGACACCGGCCTTGCATTCCAGCCGCCGATCCGCGAAGGCGGCGACTAGACCCAGAATGAACGACAAAAAGTTTGGAGGAAGCCCAATGCTGACACGACGCCATTTGCTCGCGGGCGCTGCGGCGCTTGCCGCCGGTGTGTCCGAAGCGGGCGCGCAGTCGAATTATGCAAGCCAGCCGATCCACATTCTCGTCGGTTATGCGGCGGGTGGCGGCGTCGATATCGTCGCGCGGCTGTTGCAGGAGCCGATGAAGTCGGCGCTAGGCCAGCCGATCATCATTGAAAATCGCACGGGCGCGAGCGCGATGCTGGCGACCGGCGCAGTCGCCAAAGCACAGCCCGACGGTTACACGCTGCTGGCGTGTGCATCCGGCGAAGTCGCAATCAATCATTTCCTGTTCAAGGAGCGGATGTCCTACGACCCGGCGAAAGAACTGGTGCCGATCGCACTGATCGGCATCGTGCCGTGCGTGGTCGTCGTCGCCGCGACGACACCCGTCCATAATCCGAAGGAACTGATCGACTACGTCAAGGCTAATCCCGGCAAGCTGTCGTTCTCATCGTCGGGCATCGGCAATCCGCAGCAGCTGGCCGGTGAATTGATGAACAGCATGGCGGGAACCCAGGTGTTGCATGTGCCGTATCGCGGCTCGGCGCCGGCGGTGACGGATGTTGCAACCGGAGCCGTCACCATGAGTTTCTCGAGTCTCGCTGCGGCATTGCCGCTGATATCTGCGGGCAACCTGCGGGCCGTGGCCGTCACGTCGCGCGAACGCATGCCGCAATTGCCGGACGTTGCCCCGCTGAGCGAAGGCGCGCCCGGTCTTGCGGGTTACGAGTTGCTCAACTGGTTTGCGATGTTCGGCACTGCCGGCACGCCGCCCGAGATCATCGAGCGGCTCAACGGCATCATAAACACCGCGCTCACGGACCCGGCCATCGCCGACAAGCTGCTGCCGCAGGGCATCGTGCCCAAGCCGATGAAAGTTGCCGAGTTCAAGGCTTTTGTGGATTCCGAACGAACGAAATTCGGGAAGATCGTGGAGCAGGCTAATATCAAATTGAGCAACTGATCCTGTTTGGGTGTATCATCAAGCAACGCCAGAAAATGCTCCGCCGGGGAGGTCGCCGATGAACGTCAAGCCGAATACCCAGAACGCCAAGCCTGTCGACGACAAGCGCTCGCATCACGTGCGCCCGCAGGATATGCCTTGGGACAAGATGCGGTTTCCCGGCTGTCAGACAAAGACCCTGCTGTTCGATCCCAAGACCGGCCTTGCGACTGTCCTGATCAAGATGGAGCCGGGTGCGGCCTTGCCCGACCACGAGCACGTCCTGATCGAGCAGACCTATGTGCTGGAAGGATCGCTGGTGGACAAGGAAGGCCCCGATGCCGGCCTCGAAGTCGGCCCCGGCGAATTCGTCTGGCGTCCGGCGGGCAGCCGGCATGAAGCCTGGTGCCCGAAGGGCGGCACCATGATCGCGATGTTTCAGGTGCCCAACAAATTTTTCGAGAAGGATGGAAAGGTGACGGACGCCGGCGGCAAGGATTGGCAGTCGGCCTGGGGGCACGTGTTATCGGACTAGTTTGAATCGCCGCCGCGTGTGCTCACCGCCGCGCGCCGGCGCGGTGAGTAAAATGCCACGCGGACGTGGCGGAATGGTAGACGCAAGGGACTTAAAATCCCTTGGCATAATTGCCGTCCGGGTTCGAGTCCCGGCGTCCGCACCAACCAGTTCAACGTCTCAACATTATTTTCAAGGACGCCCAGGTTATCGACTCAAGTCATCGAGTGACGATACAGGTCTTGCACATGCGACTGACGATCAACTGCGATATGGGCGAGGGATTTGGATTATACCGGCTCGGTGATGATGCGGCGATGATGCCTCACATCGACCTCGCAAATGTCGCGTGCGGTTTCCATGCGTCCGACCCGACAACGATGCGGGCAACGGTTCGTCTTGCGAAAAAGCACGCTGTCAAAGTCGGCGCACACCCATCGCTGCCGGATCTCCAGGGCTTTGGCCGAAGGGCCATGGTCATTTCACCGACGGAAGTGACTGATCTCGTGACGTACCAAGTTGGCGCGCTCAAGGCATTTCTTGATGCCGAAGGCGTTACGCTCAACCACGTCAAGCCGCATGGCGCGCTGTATGGCATGGCTGCTCGTGACGAAAAAATCGCGGCGGCGATTGCCGATGCCGTTCTCCCATACGGAGTACCAATTCTCGGGATGGCCTTTACGGCACACGAAACCGCTTACAGGGACAAGGGCATCGAATTCATCCCGGAATTTTATGCCGACCTTGAATACGATGAGGCCGGCAATTTGATTCTCAGCCGTGTCCACGATGCCGTCGATCCGGCTAAAGCCTCAAAAAGAGTTCTGCGGATGATGAGAGATCATGTTGTCACCACAACGGCGGGTAAGGACATCCCTGTCAAAGCGACAACCGTCTGCGTACATTCCGATACCCCGGCGGCGGTAGCCATTGCCGCCGAACTGGACCGGGTTCTTCGGCAAGCTCCTGCAAGGCCGTAAACAATCGCCTCGTAAACCGGCGTCCGCACCAATGCCAGAATCATGCGATAGGTCCTCGATGATGGCTGGCTACCGTCTATGCCGGAATTCTGATCGCCGCACTTGCCGCACTTGCGGCCTCGGCGCTTTGCGGTTGCGTTTCGGGGGAGACCGCCAGCCGCCTTTTCGTCGAGCCGGAGAAGTACGTTTTGTTCAACTGCAACGAGCTGGCCACCGCGGCGCAAACGAACTTCGATCGCCAGCATGAACTTGAGCTGCTCATGGCAAAGGCAGGCACGGGCTCGGGTGGAGAGGTGGCGAGCAATCTGGCCTACCGGCCGGAATATTTCCAACTGCGCGGCGAAATGGAGCAAATGCGCAAGACCGCCGCCGACAAGAAGTGCAAAACGATGCCGGGCGCCGCCGGTGGTGCACGTACAAGCGATCAGGCTGTACGCTGAGCGCGCATAAACGCGCAAGGCAAACGTTTATGGCCTGTCTATCGCCGATCAGCGCGCGAGTGGCCCACCCGCCTTCTTCCAGGCATCGAGGCCGCCCTCGATGTGACAGGCTGTGGTGATCCCCGCGTCCTGCGCTGCCTGCACGGCCATTGCCGAACGCTCGCCGAAGGCACAATAAAACACGAGCCGTTTGTTGGTCGCGGTGGCTAACTCATGCAGGACGCCGCCACGCGAGATGTTTTCCGGCAGATTGGGATAGGGCAGGTGGAGCGAGCCCGGAATGAGACCATGCTTGTCGCGTTCGCTTTGTTCGCGCAGATCGATGAGCGCAATGCCGGGCGCGCCGATAAGCGCTTTGGCCTGGCCCACGGTGAGCGCCCAGCCGCGCCTGGCAACTTCCTCCTGATGCAAGCCAACGTGCATATTGGCGGGTACGGCGACATCCATCATCTTCGGATTTGGCAGCTTCAAATTGTTCATTAACTCGACGTATTCGTCCACCGACTTCACCTTCAGGCGCGGGTTGAAGCGCTTCTCCTCGCCGATCGTGCTTACCGTCTCGCCTTTGTAGTCATGTGCCGGGAAGACCAGTGTCTCTTCCGGCAACCGCAGCAACTTGCCAAAGAGCGACTCGTATTGCTGGCGCGCATCGCCGTTCTGAAAATCGGTGCGGCCGGTGCCGCGGATCAATAAAGTGTCGCCGGTGAAGACGCGGTCGCCCATGACGAAGGAATAGGAATCGTCGGTGTGGCCGGGTGTATAGAGTACATCGAGGCTCACGCCTTCGATGGTGAGCCTGTCGCCTTCGGCGAGCCGCATCGAAACGACGTCGGCTTTGGTCTGCTCGCCCATGACGGTGATGCAATGAGTGCGGTCGCGCAATGCACCAAGCCCGGTAACGTGATCGGCGTGCAAGTGGGTGTCGACCGCTTTGACCAGCTTGAGATCCAGTTCCTTCACCAACTGGAGATAGCGATCGACTTTCTCCAGCACCGGATCGATGATCAGCGCTTCGCCGCCCGGCCGGCTGGCGAGCAGGTAGGAGTAGGTTCCGGACACCTGATCAAACAGCTGACGGAAAATCATGGCGGCGCCCTTTGCCCTGCCGAGTATACCAAATAGCGCGAATTTACCGCCTGCTCAAATGTTCGGCCGCTTCGAGGCCTGCGATCCTGCCGAAAACCAGGGCCCTTAACATCGATACCGCGTTCGGTGCGGTCGCATAAAAATGCCCGGTCATCTCGCCGGCGGCGAACAGGCCGAGGATCGGAGTTCCATTGCGCAACACGCGCGCGCGGTTGTCCGTTGCAACGCCACCGAAGGTGTACGCAATGGCGCCGATCAGTGGGTAGGCTAAAAAGGGCGGTATACTGATAGCGCGCGCCCAGTTCGATTTCGGTGGCTGCAGCCCTTGTGCTGCCGCAAGCCCGTCGCAGCGCGTCGCGTCGAACTTGCTCGCATCACCCGAGCAAGCGGCGTTGTAGGCTGCGACGGTATCGGCAAGATTGCGGGCATCTATCCCGGTGAGTTCTGCCAACCCAGTCAGGGTGCTTGCACGAACTGGCGGCACCTCGGAACGGATGGCACGCTGATAATCCGCAATCTCGAACAGCCGGGCATCAAGAATCGCATACGCCATCGAACCCGGCAAATTGAAGTGTATGCTGCGCGCGAACCACTCCCAGGTTTCGTGCACGAGCCCGCCGCCTTCGTCGAAAAAGCGATGGCCGTTTTTGTCGACCACGATGCCGTAAGGATAGACCAGCACAACCGGTGCAGAATTCTTGCTGCGAGCATCGATCGGCTCGGCGTGCATTCCATTCCAATCGCCTGAAAGATCGGCGCCGAGTTCCTTGGCCATGCGTATGCCGTCGCCAGAATTGAAATGGGTGCCTGGAGAAATCATGCGCATGGTGGCGGCGCGATCTCCGAAATGCGTGCTCATCATCTTGCTGTCGCCCTGAAAGCCGCCGCAAGCCAGCACCGCGGCATCCGCGGGCACTATTTCACGCGCACTGCCCTGCTCGACGGCGAGGCCGGTGATACGACCATTGTCGGTGACAATTTCGCGAACTGCGCAGCCGAAGCGGAACGTGACACCTGCCTGCCGGGCGGCGTGTGTCAGGTTACTGACGACGGCCGGGCCGCCGCCGGACGGCTGAATGCGGGGCGGGCCTTTCGCCAGGTAATACGTCGGCTGAATAAATTCGATGCCGTGCGATGCGATCCACGCGACTGTCGCCGGCGCGTCCGCGGCTAACCGCGCGAAATAGGTTTCGTCACCTTGAAAGTTAGTCGCCTTGCGCATGTCGTCCACGAACGTGGGCTCCATATGGGCCTGCGAAGCCATGCGCATGTACGAAGGCGACCAGCGGGTATTTCCACCGGCTTCACGTTCATCGGCCTTGTCAACGAGCGTTACCTTGATCGGCTGGCTGCTGGCGCGCGCCACCTCGGCAGCCGCCACAGCGGCGGCGAGTTCCGCGGCACCCTGGCCGACGACGATCAAATTACCGGGTGTTTGGCTCATGAACCGGCGAGTTTGCCTTTTTATCGATAATTCACAACGCGATCCGCCGTTAATTCGTTTATACTAAAAACCGGAAGAGGTGACCGTTTGAGTACGTCCGGTAGTCGATATCGTGTGAACTGGACCCGCGTTCGGGCCGGGTCTGCCGAGGCGTATGTCTTGGCGATACTCTTTGTCATTATTGCCAGCCTTATACGCTGGGGGCTTGGACTGATCACCGACGACGTTCAGGGTTTTGCGACTTACTACCCTGCTGTGCTTCTTGCGGCCCTCTTTGGCGGAGCAGGAGCTGGCATATTTGCCACTCTATTAGGTGGATTTATTAGCTGGTGGGCGTTCCTGCCTCCGTATTTCGCGTTTTCCTCTTTGAGCACCGGACAAGCAATCAGCGTACTGAGCTTTGTGTTTGCCTCTTTGCTCATCGTGTGGGCGGCAGATCACTATCGCAAACTTACCAAGCGTTTCGAAGACGAGGAGAAGTTCCGTAAGCTGGCCGTCGAGGAGCTCGCACACCGTCTGAAAAACAAACTGGCTACAGTCCAGGCCATCGTACGTTTTCGGCTTCGCGAACATCCGCAAGCGAAGGATGAAATTTTAAACTCTCTAAGTGCGCTTATGGCCACCGACGACCTAATTGTTGCAACTCAGGGACAAGGGGCTCGCATTCGCGACATTCTTTCGGCGGAACTTCGGCCCTATGAAGTATCGCGAGTTTCGATGGAAGGGCCGGATTATCTCCTGTCCCCGAAGCTGGCTTTGACGATGGCGTTGCTGGTTCATGAACTCGCCACTAACGCTGCAAAATATGGGGCCTTGTCGAGTTCGGCCGGCAAACTGGCAATCGACTGGTCGATTTCGGACGCACGATTAACCCTGGATTGGCGTGAAAGCGGTGGACCCGCGGTTGCCACCCCAACCCATCGAGGATTTGGAACGCGACTATTCTTAAAGTCGCTGGAGCAGTTCGGCGGGACAGTCGAGGCGGCTTTTGAACCAACCGGGCTCGTCTGCAAATTGAGCGTCAGCCTTCCAGAGCACACGCCGAGCATTGTCCCCGACGCAACCGGCAAAACGCCCATCATATTGGCAGCCGATTGACTGCGATCGTCGAAACCCTTTGAGCCCAGTTCGCGATTGTCCGCAACGCCAATGCGAGGCAAAATAATACTGGCAGGTTTCTGGCAGAATGCCGGTTACGACTGGGGGACGCATGCCGACCACTGCAAACAGCGCGCGCGTCGGCTCACCGGCTAGTCAACCTGTGATAGGCCCACTTGCTGAACGCGATTTGCCGGAAGCCGAGCGAATCCTTCGTCTGGCCTTTGGCACGTTTCTCGGTGCCCCAGAGCCGGAGACGTTCTGGAGCGATCGGGATTATGTTTATGGCCGCTGGCGGTCACCCCACGTAGCGGCACTCGGCGCAACGCTTGATGGCCAGCTGGTCGGCTCCAATTTTGCGACAAAATGGGGAAGCTGCGGCTTCTTCGGCCCAATCACAGTGCGTGCTGATCTCCAGGCGCATGGAATCGCCAAGGCATTGCTCGCATCGACAATGGACCAATTCGACGCCTGGGGGACCAGGCACTCCGGGTTGTTCACCTTTGCGCAGAGCGCCAAGCACGTGGCCCTGTATCAGAAGTTCGGCTTCCATGCGCGTTTTCTGACCGCGATCATGTCTGCGCCCACTGCGCGGACGCAGACGATGACGGGCTGGTCGCGTTACAGTGCATTGAGCGACGCTGAGAAGGATGAGGCCCTGCGTGCCAGCAAAGACGTGACCGACACGCTCTACCCGGGGCTCGACCTGTCTGAAGAGATTCGTGCGGTGCACGCCCAGGATCTCGGCGACACGGTGCTGGTGCAAGGTGCCAATGGCTTGGCGGCGTTTGCTGTCTGTCACTACGGACCATGCAGCGAGGCCGGTGCAGGTGCATGCTTCATCAAGTTCGGCGCTGTTCGCGACACGCCATCGGCTGAACAGGACTATCTGCGGTTACTGGATGCCTGCGAGGCGCTCGCCGTGGCTGTCGGAATGTCAAGCCTGTTGGCCGGCGTGAACCTGGCGCGGCACGAGGCATATCAGCATCTTGTTGCGCGCGGCTTTCGCACCGAGATCCAGGGCGTCGCCATGCACAGACGGAACGATACCGGTTACTGCCGGCCGGGCTTATACATCATCGACGACTGGCGATAGTGAGTTCAGTCCAAGGAGCGATGGGTGTCCGTACCGTGAACTTCATCCGCAGAAATTCTCACCCTCGCGAAGACGGGGAAGAATGGGGAGGGATCGCATGCAAAAGAATTTTTCCAGGCGTGATGTTCTGAAAACTTCGGCTGCGGCAATCGGCGGCGCGGTTTTCGCGCAGCCGCTCAGGGCGGCTGCTCCGGCGGCCACCCCTTTGACGCCAGCCTTGATCGAGGCGGCGCGTAAAGAGGGTAAAATTGCATTCTACAGCGCGCTCGAGCTCAACGTATCGGAGAAATTGGCCAGAGCATTCGAGGCAAAATATCCGGGCGTTTCCGCGCGCGTCGAACGCTCAGGAGCCGAGCGAGTATTTCAGCGGATCAACCAGGAGCAGGACAGCCGCATCAATGGGTGCGATCTCGTGTGCAGCACCGATCCGGCGCATTTCATTTTTTGGAAACGCAAGGATCTGGTCGCTCCGTATGTACCCGAGGAGGTCGCCAAAAATCTCCCGCCCGATCGCATCAATCCGGACGGCACGAGCGCGACCGTGTGCGCCTGGTTTTCGGTGATTGGTTACAACACCGACCTCGTCAAGCCTGAGGAAGCGCCGAAAAGCTACGCTGACCTGCTCGATCCGAAATGGAAGGGCAAGATCGTCAAGGGTCACCCCGGCTATAGCGGTGCGATCCTGACCGCCACCTATCAGATATCGCGCGATCTCGGCTGGTCGTACTTCGAAAAGCTGGCGCAACAAAAGGTCATGCAGGTGCAGTCGGCGGCTGAGCCGCCGAGGAAGATCGCGGCGGGCGAGCGTGCCGTGCAGGCGGACGGGAACGATTACAGTCTCGCGCTGTACAAGGACGCAGGGCGGCCGGTCGAGATTGTCTATGCGAGCGAGGGGACACCGCAGATCATTGTCGAGACCGGCATCTTCCGCAGCGCGCCGAATCCAAACGCCGCACGCCTGTTCCAGCACTTTTTGTTCAGCGTCGAAGGTCAGCAGATCTTCATCGATTTCGCCCATCGCTCGTTCCACGCCCAGGTGAAGGATCGGCCCGGACGGACACCACTCTCCGCGATCAAGGCCATGAAGGGCGATCCAGCCGCGGTGGAAGCGCAGAGCGAGGAGATCAAAGCGCGCTACACGAAAATTTTCGGAGTTTGACTGCGCGCCTAATCGCTCAGCTCCGCCGGCTCACTTTGGACGCGCTCTGCAATTGCTATCGCAGCTGGCACGCGACGACGCTGGTGATCGAGCCATCCGCTTGCCATTTCACCGTCGGGCACAGCACAGAGGTGGACATAGGGTTCGGGTGCTCGGCCCGCATCGTTCGCACGTAGATTCTTGTGTCAATGCACCCAAGCCATTCGAAATAACTTGGCGACCAATCTGTTGAATGAATGCAGCTCGCTTTGTCAGCCGCCGAGATAGCCGCCCAGCGCTCGATAAGCTTCTCGCGCGCGCTTTGTTCGCTGTTCATGCACAAATCAAAAGCGTTTGGGTTTTTGGTGCCAGTCAAGGCATCGGTCGCATTCTGAGTAGACCGGCATTGTTTCTGAAGGTCGATTTTAGGGAGGACGTCATCCTTCGCTAAAGCTGCGGAAGCAGCCATGAGCACAACGACGCCTGAAAAAACAATTAGCGACTGAGTGCGCATGGTTCGTGCCTTTTCAATCTGACGTTACATTTTGCACATAAAACATGTTGAATAATTTTGGCGTAACGTCTGCCAATACCTGTGTGAGCCACACGTTGATCTACATCAATACACTATATTTATAGTTTTGGCTTTGACAACGCAGGTGCGGGGCCGTTCCAATATCCCCTGTTTGAGCCGCTGCGACAGCCTTTCGAAGTCAGGGGACAGGAATGAAGCGCCGCAAGTTTATCTCACTTTTAGCCGGCGCGATTTCGTGGCCACTCGTCGCACGTGCACAAAATCAAACGAACGTAAAACAGGACGCCAACAATCAGGTGGGCCAGGTCGCGACACTGCAAGGCATCGCGACGGTAGTACGCGGCAATGTCCCGCCTTCCGTGCTGCACGTTAGCGACGCTATCTATAAAAACGACGTCTTGGAGACCGGCGCCACCTCCTCGCTCGGCGTTACATTCGACGACGAGACCACCTTAAGCCTGAGCGCGAATGCGCAAATTGTCGTCAATGAATTCGTCTATGAGGAGGGCGGCAAGGGCAATACCGCCGTGTTCAACATCGCGCGCGGCACAGTTGCGTTTGTCGCGAGCCTCGTGGCCAAGACCGGCAACATGACGATTTCGACCCCAACCGCGACCCTTGGCATCCGCGGCACTACCGGCGTCGTCGATGTTCCGGATAGCACCACGGCTGGCGCGAGCGGGCCCAAAATCAAGCTTTATCCGGATGCCGATGGGCGTGTGGGTCAGATAGAAGTATTTAACCTGCAGGGCGCGCGGCTCGGTGCGCTGACGCAAGCGTCGAGCGCATTTGCGATCCGCTCGCTCCAGGGCGGCCGGTCCATCGCCGTACCGTTTCAGATTTCGCCGCAGGAGGCGGCGCGTGACCGCAGCGTGGTGCAGCGGCTGTTCGCCTCGCACAATATCGGCCGTCAAATGGCGATCCAGCGCCGACAGTTGCGCGGACCCAACCGCCTGCGGCCGAACAACAAGCGACCGAACAATCTCCGGCAACCCGGCGGTTCACCGCAGCAGAATCGCGGTCCGGGCCTCAAACAGAAGGACAATCCGGGGCCGCCGCAGCGGGGCGGCCTCTTGGATAAATTGCGGAAACTCAATCCGTTCGAGCCGAAGAAAAATGAGCCGATACGCTAGGCGGGCACTTGATGCGGGCGTTTAATCGGTTCGCCGTCCAATAGCGGTCAAATCGCATTTTTGAGAAGATGATGATCCACGTCTGGACATTGAGCCTGATCAGCGCCTGACGTCGGCTGTGCGCCATTTCGTCGCTCGCTGCGCAATCATAACCTGTTATGATTTAGCACTGCAGAAGGCGTGGTCCTCGTGGGGGAGGTGCATGCGGCGTAGAAATTTCGTCACGCTTGTCGGCGGTGCGGTCGCGTGGCCACTCGTCGCACGCGCGCAACCGGCGATGCCTGTGATTGGATTTATTGACCCCTCGTCACTCGACAAATACGCGCCCTTTGTGGCTGCGTTCCGTAAGGGCCTCAACGAGGCCGGTTTCGTTGAAGGCCGTAACGTAGCAATCGAGTTCCGCTGGGCTGAGGGTCAATACGAAAAGCTGCCGGTCATGGCTGCCGATTTAGTGCGGCGTCAAGTGGCGGTCATCGTCGCGACCGGCGTCACGGCGGCACTCGCGGCCAAGGCGGCGACTGCGACGATTCCAATTGTTTTCAACACCGGCGGCGACCCAGTCAAATTTGGTCTTGTCGACAGCCTCAGCAGGCCGGACCGAAATGTAACGGGCGTTGCATCCTTGGGCAAAATGCTGGTGGCGAAACAGTTTGAATTGCTGCATGAGCTCGTCCCTAAAGCTGATGCGGTCGCCTTTCTTGTGAACCCGAACAATGCGGTGGCGGAACTCGACACGGGCGATGTGCAGGCGGCAGCGGGCGCGCTGGGAATGAAGCTGATTGTCGTCAAAGCCGCCACCGAAAACGACATTGATGCAGCCTTTGCGGCCGTCGTCGGACAACGAGGCGGTGCGCTTGTGATGCAGACCGACCCGTTCTTTCTAAGTCGACGCGATCAAATCGTGGCTCTGGCAGCGCGCCACGCCCTTCCTGCAATCTATTATTTGCGTGACTTCGCTGCGGCCGGTGGCCTCATGAGTTACGGAACCAGTCTTTCCGACGCGCTTCGCTTGGTCGGTGAATATACGGGCCGCCTTCTCAAGGGCGTAAAGCCGGGCGACCTTCCGGTCCAACAGTCGGTGAAAACCGAGTTTGTGATCAACCTCAAGACTGCCAAGGCGCTCGGCCTCACCGTGCCGCCGGGCCTGCTGAACGCGGCCGATGAGGTGATCGAGTGAGACGGCGCGACTTCATTTCACTGGTTGCCAGCGGGGCGGCAGTTTGGCCGCTCCCAGGGCATGCCCAACAAGCGGGCCGCGTACGGCGGATCGGCGTGCTGATGCCGTTTTCGGAGAACGATGCGGAGGGCAAACTCGAATTGGCGGGGTTTGCACAACAGCTCCAGGAGCTGGGATGGGCGGACGGCCGCAACCTCCGGATCGACTATCGCTGGTCGGCTGGAGACCCGGCGCGCATGCAGACGTTGGCAAAGGAGCTGATTGCTTTGCAACCGGATGTGATTTTCGCCAGGAGCACCCCGGTGATGGCGGCGCTCTTGAAGCAAACCCGCACAATCCCGCTTGTGTTTGCGGTGGTGTCCGATCCGGTCGGCGAAGGCTTTGTCGAAAGTCTGGCACGACCGGGGGGCAATGCGACCGGTTTTACCAACGCCGAGTTCGTCACTGACCGGCAAATGGTTAGGGCTGCTCAAAGAGATTATGCCCAGCATCAATCGCGTTGCATTTATATTCGATCCAAAGGTCGCCCCGGGTGGTGGATCGTATTACACAAAGCTGGTCGAATCTGCTGCTCCAGCATTCGCAATGGTACCGACCGCTGTGCCGGTTCACGATGCCGTCGGCATCGAGCGCGCAATTGGTGATTTTGCCAATAAACCGGACGGCGGCCTGCTCGTGCTGCCGGATGCTACAACCAACCTTCATCGCGAACTCATCATCGCGTTGGCGGCCCGGTACCGTGTGCCTGCGGTTTACGCGTTCCGTCACATCGCCGCGGAAGGCGGCCTGATGTCCTATGGCGTAGACATCGTTGAACTGTTCCGACGTGCGGCAACTTATGTTGATCGCATTCTCAAAGGCGCAAAGCCGGCCGACCTCGCGGTGCAGCTACCAGAGAAGTTCCAGTTGACGATCAATCTAAAGACCGCGGCCGCGATGGGCCTCAAAATACCGACATCGCTCCAGTTAATCGCCAACGAGATGATCGAGTAGGGCTGTTCAGATCGTCGGATTCCAGATCACCGGAAGCTCCCGATAGCCGGTGCCGTATTTCTCCACATGCGCGAGCGAGGGGAACGGGTAGTGGAAACCCTGCACTCGCATCTTGTCGGCCACCAGCATGTCGTAAACCTTGCGGCGTGTGGCTTCCGCCATGGCGCCGTCCTGATCGTAGAAAGCGTGCCAGTCGGGGTGGCGCACAAACAGGAACGGCACATGGGTAACGTCGGACTGCACGTAGACCGCGTCCGGGCCTGAGGCGATCACGTAGGCGGTATGGCCGGGTGTATGGCCGGGCGTGCCCTGGGCGGTGATACCGGGGATTACCTCCTTGCCCCATTCATAGACGTTCACGCGCTTTAGCACCTCGGCATTGAACACGCGCCGCACGTTTTTAAAATTGGTTTGAACGCGACCGTTGGTGGCGCGGCTCATCTCGCCATCGTCCATCCAGTATTTATGCTCAGGTGCCGGCACCAGGATTTCGGCATTCGGATAGGTGAGTGAATTGTCGTCCATCAACAGGCCGTTGATATGGTCGCCATGGTAGTGCGAGATGATCACGGTATCGACGGCGGTGCGGTCGATACCGGCGGCCGCGAGATTGCTCACGAACTGGCCGCCGACCCCATTACTCTTCTTGTGATTGGTTTCACTGGTCCCGGTATCGATGACCGCGAGCTTGGAGCCGGTGTTCACCGCGATCGGGTTATAGGGCGTGGTCATCATGTCCTTTTCCATGAAGACCTCGGCAAGCGCGGCATTCACCACATCTTTCTTGATGTTGATGACGTGATCCTCCGCCATCTTGAAGCGGGCGACGCCGTCGGTGGCAACGGTTACTTCGATGCTTCCGATCTTGTAGCGGTACCAGCCGGAGGCTTGCTTGCCGGCTGGCGGCGTGGCGGCACGCACGGGGTGGTCGAATGGCACGGTAACGGCGGCCGCCGCACCGGCGGCAGCCGACAACAGATTGCGGCGTGTGAAAGCAATCATTGGCGTCCCCTCACGAGTTGTTCCGGGATTACCCAAATGGCTTCCCGAGTTTTGCAAATACTCGCAATTTTTTGGCATTCTGCAAGATAAAAGCGGGGCCCGGAACGCTACCCGCGCCTTTGAAGTGGGAAGGTTCGCTCATGCTCTCGGGTAAGGGCCGACATCGCAATTTGCGAAGCGTAACGTTCGCTATTGGCCCAAAGCGGACATCGGCTCGGTCCGCTAGACCCGGTGCGGCTTTCCGCCAAGAACAAGGCGGGTGCTTTCAACAACTCGACCGATGTAGCACAGCGTGAGCAGCGCGCGAACCTTGATGCGTCGATAAGGCGTGAGCCCAAGTGCCTTGGCCTGATCTGAAACCAGATGCTGGCGATGAAGGAAATTTCTAAACTGTTTCTTGTATAGATCTAGCGGACGAAATGTCCTGCCAAAACTCAGCGATGTCTTGTCACCGCCGGCGCCCCGCCGGTTTTTTTGCAGCAGATCGACAATTCGCCCGCGTGCCGGGTGCAAGACGACTGCGTCTTCAGCCAAGATGATTCCGACCCCTGCGGCAGAAAGTCTTTGACCGAACTCCCTGTCGCCACCGCTCATAAATCGAGCATCGAAGGGTCCATAAATCCCAATCAGTTCTCGCGTGACAAAGAGATTCGCTGTCGCTGCGAAACTATATGAAAAAATATACTCGGCTTGCCGAAGGTGAATGATTGAATCCAGCAGTTTGCAACTGTTTTGGAGATGATCATCCCCAAAATCAAACACTATAGAACCGCCTACGATGACTGGCCCCGTGGCCGCCCGGAGAGATCTCACGCCCGCGGATATCCAGGAGCTTTGCGGAACACAATCCGAATCTGTAAATGCAATGACGTCGCCAAATGATTCTCGTATGCCTCGATTTCTCGCCGCGTACGACCCGGGCAAAGGCTCGTGAAAGATATTGCAACGTGGTCCAAATATAGAGGGGGGAAGTCTTGCGGGATCATTGTTGTCAACAATAGCGATGGTAATGCGATCTTTCGGATAATCCTGATTGAGCAGGCTTTCGACGCATCGTGCCAGCCCCGAAACATCGGCACCATAAAATGGCACGACCACACTTACAGACGGCACCTCAGTTTGACGGTTAGTGCGACACATGGCTCTGATAGTCAGCGCATTAGGATGAGAGTGACTGGTGAAAATCAGCGGCGGCACCGGTAAGTACGGTCGCAAGGAGCTGTCTGTTTATACTTGGCATTGCGGGTGCAGACTAGATTTCCGGTGAAACAGGGGCAGTCCGAAATCAATAGAATTGCTAAGCTACCGCGCTTGAAAAAAAGAGACGTTTCGGATTCCCTGACCAATCGATTTCTTTGACCGGCACAATCTTGATTTTGAATGCCGGGTCGGTCGCCGTGATCATGAGTTTCCTAAGCTTCGTCTCTTCATCCTCGGTGATATTTTCTCGGCCACCTAACTCAATAGTAATTGTATCAATCTCAGCTTGTCTGACACGGCATTCCTTGAAATCGACCGTCTTGAGCACCAATCGGGTCGAAAGATAGAATGGCAGCAGTTTGCCGTCGGGATGCCGGAGAAAGTGCTTTCCTCTACCAAAGATATTGGAAATTGTTGGCCCATCGTGACCACATCGGCATTGCTTATCTAGCTGGCCAAAATCACCGATATCATAACGAATGACTGGTGTCGCATATGAGTGCAAACGCGTAACCAGCAGTCGTCCCAATGATGCGCCATTAAATGACGCTGTTACTTTATCATCGCACTCTACAATGACGTTCGTATGGGCTAAGTGGAAATATCCTTGATTTTTCGAACATTCATAAGCTATCGGTCCGACTTCTCCAGCCGAGTAGTTCGATAAGGATGGCACCCCGACGCTTTCCAGCACCTTGACGAGTTCTGGATCGCGGTAATCCGTATTGTGAAGCCACAGTTTAATGCCCAGCCTTTTTATAAGGTCAGGGCCGCCGTTGTTCATCAAAACATCGAGATATCGATTCGGACAAACCAGGTATCCAACACGATCCTTCAATAGCTCTTTTATCAGCGCACTATCATTATATGTGTGCACGATCTTTTTTGCCGATCCATTGCGAAAGACGTTACTCAGGGGTCCAGCCCAGGAATCGGACAGCGTCGGCGCCTGTGACTCGTTTTCCAGCCGGTCTAAGCTTGATACGGGAACAATTTGAACGCGGTTTTCCTCAAGACTTAGGTTGTTGATAAAATACTGCGCCAAACTCCTGACGCTGTTGTAGTAACCATTTTCCGGACAGACATACACTTTCACCGGCGTACCGGTCGACCCCGTAGAGGCATAAGTTGAATCCGGAGTCTTGCCATCGCGCGCTACCAAAGAACCCTCAAGCGTGAACTGGGTGGCGATATCTTTGCGACTTTGGACCGGCAAAAATTTCAGGATGCCATGGTTGATCATGCGAGATGGCATCCTCTGCCGCCAAAACTTGGAGTGACTTTGCGCGTGTTTGAGCAGATTTGTGAGTTGCCGGTTTTGCCACCGTTCGCGTGCCTCCCGCGTGCCGTTCTCGATGAGATTTATCGCTGTTATGTTGGCAAGATCAATTTGAGCAGCTTGATCTAAAAACGTGAATGGATGATCACTGAATGCGTTTATGTTAAGAGGTCTTGCGGCCAAATCAGAGAACATATGAAGTTCCTTGCCGACAACGTTATTGCGTCGATGTTCCGTGGCGCCGTCTTGCAAAAAGTGTCCTTCGATGGTGATTGAGGTCGTTCACGCCTATTCGTCTTCGGCCCTGTCGGTAAAATAATTTGCCAGGAAACGTTCTAGTTCGGGTCGAGAGCGGGCCCAACGCCAGGCGCCATTAGGACCGATAACGAGATCTACATCGGGTTCGAAGTCAAAGTTCGCCAACAAACGATGACGGCTGCGATAGTTGCGGTTGCTAATATCGCCGTGCCAGAGATGATAAATCCTTCCTGGCACGCTGCCGATTTTTTCGTCTATGGCTCGATGGTATGGTTGAGCCCATCTAAGATAGTGCTCTTGCCGCGCTTTGTTCAGATGGTGCAGTCGCATTTCGTTGTTGAATTGTCCATATATGGCGTTAAGCATTGCCCGATCGCCACCACCGATAATCATGGCGTCATACAGCCCGTGATTTTCTAGGATTTCCCTTCGCGCGGCCCAAGCAATTCCGGTTGAAGTTACCCGAGATCCATACGGCACGTTATTTTCCCACAGTGTCGCTTCGGCCTCGAGGCGTAAACGCGCGTCGCCGTTAAACATGCTTATTAGACCACGTCCGGACGGGGAAAGATCACGAACGTTCGATGGAAGGCCGTCGGAGTTCAGATCGACAAACTCAGAAAAGAGCTGAACGATATTGAATTTTCTGAGTTGCAGGTCCGCCTCTTGTATCCAGTCCGGCCTGTCGAACACCACGTCGCAGTCGATCCATGCGATATTTTCCAAGTTACGCGGCACTGATTTGATCGCAAGATTGAGAAGCCTCTCTTTTTGCCAAAGGACTGCACCGCCAGAGATTTGAATCAGAATGTCAGAATCGTTTTCTCCAAGTTCAAAATGGCCGTCAAATGAAAGCTCCACGGTGACAAGTGGAACTCTGAGATTTGCGCGAAAAATTCTATAGTTATTCAAACGTTGTTTGAACCGCGCAGGATTATAATACGAAGTCACCGCCCACATGGCGTTCCTTTGCTCAGGTTCGCTCTGCGCAATTAAGCGCCGAGTCCGGGTAACCCCACCGCGCCGAAATACGTTTAGCGCGAATATATCCAATAACTTAAGTATCTGACATTATGAGTGTTTTTGTAATAATTACACGCTGGAGTTTAATAGGATTCTTGTGCGATGTGGCAAAATTACAATAGTAGCTGGCGCTTGTTCTCGACTAGAGTAAGTAACGTAAAAGTAAAAGCAAAAAATATCTAAGTCACGTTTTGGATTGTAGTGGGCTCAAGTGCTCTGGTGCATGGTTTGGGGGACGTCATGAAGAAATCGCTTTTGTTGAGCGTGGCTTTTTTTGGTGCGGCCGCAGCAGTCAATTCCTCCGCGCTAGCAGCGCCGCCGATGTCCAATTGGACCGGCTGTTATGTAGGTGTCAACGCTGGTTATAGCTGGGGGCGTGCTTCGACCGACGGCAACGCAACTGGTTTGGGCACGCTTGGATTGCCCACCGCATTTTCGACAACTCTCAGTCCAGACGGGTTTATTGGCGGGGGACAGGTCGGGTGCAATTGGCAGAACGGCAATGCGGTCTGGGGAGTTGAAACAGATTTCCAAGGTTCCGCGCAAAAAGACAGCCGCAACACTAGCTTTAGTTTCAATGATGGCGAGGGCGGCACCGGTACTGTCAATCAACACATCGAAGCGAGCCTTCGGTGGTTTGGTACGGCGCGCGGCCGGGCTGGCGTACTGGTCGTTCCGACCGTCTTGTTCTATGGGACCGCCGGACTTGCTTACGGCAATGTCAGGATAACCGATACAATGTCGGTCACCAACCTTGGCACTACTTCCACTTCGGCATTCAGCACATCTTCGACCCGGGCTGGTTGGACCGCGGGCTTCGGTCTCGAGGGCGTCTTGCCAAATGCGCCTGCGTGGACGTGGAAAGCTGAATACATCTACATCGACCTCGGATCGATTAGTGGAACCGCTACGGATCCGCTTGGCGGGGTTGTCTCGTGGAGCACAAGGGTTACCGATAATATTGTTCGTTTCGGTCTCAACCTTAAATTCCATTGACACGAAGGGTCATCCGAAATCGCGCATAGTAAAGCCCCGGGCGCCGTCCCGGGGTTTTTCGTTGACCTAAAGATCCCACAATCTTGCGCTTTTCTGGTAGCAGGAAATGCGAACAGAGTGGGTTACGATCTGCCAATGCCGCCTTCTGAGCTACCGGGTCCCGCAGAAAGAATTGTGAGGAGAGTGGCAACGCGGAGTCGTTTCTGCATGGATCCTTCGTCAATGCAATAGAAGGGCCACCGCCGCGGACCAATTGTGGAAACTCAATACGAAAAACCTAGCGTAACGATGACATCGTCGGTCAGCACGCGTGCGGATAGCCTTTGGGCCATCACCTCGTACTTCAATCCAATGCGCTATAGGCGTAGAGTTTTGAACTTCAGGGCTTTTCGCGAGCGCTTGAATGTGCCCCTCGTTGCAGTCGAGTTGGCTTACGACTCCGATTTCGAACTGCAAGAACAGGATGCGGACATTCTTATTCGGCTGCGTGGCGGCGCCATTCTATGGCAAAAAGAGCGGCTGCTGAATTTGGCATTGCAGGCCTTGCCGGAAAATTGCCGTAAAGTCGCGTGGCTGGATTGCGATATTATATTCGGCGCGCCTGACTGGGCTGAATCTGCCGGCGCGCTGCTGGATCAGCTCGCAATCGTCCAGATGTTTAAACATGTGCATTATCTCTCGCCGCATTGGACACCTGTAAAGGACTGCGCATCTGAAGTGGAATTTACGCGACCGTCGGCCGCTTTCTCTCTCTCAAGCGGCATACCCGCGACGACATGCGTCGGTCATTCTCTCGACATCCGGGAAGGCACCTCTGCAAGTGGCTTTGCGTGGGCCGCCCGCCGTGAGCTTCTCGATCAGCACGGGTTCTTTGATGCTTGCATACTTGGCGGAGGCGATCGTGCGATGACCTGTGCTGCAAACCGTTGCTTCGACGAATTTATGAACCGTCACTACATGAGCAAGCATCAACGAGATCGATATATCGCATGGGCGAAACCCTTTTATGAAACCGTACGAGCTGAGGCCGGATATCTTGATGGCGATATCTTTCACCTCTGGCATGGCGACGTCCACGCGCGACAGACGCGTTCGCGACACGAAGGCCTTCAGCGATTCCAGTTCGACCCTTTTACCGACATCGCAATAGACCAGAGCGGTTGCTGGCGCTGGAATTCCGATAAACGTGAAATGCATGATTATATCCGCGGCTATTTTTCATCGCGGCGGGAAGACGGGTAGCCTATGGCTGGGCAATCCGGGCATTGCCCTTTAAAGCAGCGGCGATACCATAAAGAGTCACTGACCGGTTAAATCCGAATGTCTCGCATACCCCGTGGCCGCGTGAAACGCACCGCACTTTCGCTCGCCAGAGGCGATCAGCCATTGCCCCACGGCGTCGACCTGGCATCGGACTTAAAACGCCGGTTCCCAAACTTGCGCGTGGATTTAATTTTTGACGTCGGTGCGAACGTCGGCCAGACGGCCCACGAGTTCGGGATACATTTCCGGCAGGCTAAAATCTTGTCTTTCGAGCCTGATCCTGAATTCATTTGCAAAACTCCAGGCGAGCACGACGGGTAACGCGAATTTATCTATTTACAATCTTGGCTTCAGCGGTCGGCCTGGCCGTCTGCGCTTCGACAATACCTCGCCGGAATCAGTGCTCCACGCCATCGCGAAAGACCAAGACGACGAGCGTCTTCCGCTCGTTGACATCACTACAATTGACCTATTCTGCGCGGAGCATCGCATCGAGCGTATCAATCTGCTGAAGATCGACACAGAAGGGCACGACCTCGACGTCATCCGTGGCGCGTCGAATATGCTCAGGCGCGGCAGTATCGACGTTGTGTTCGCCGAGTGCTCGCTGACCCAGGTATCCGAGCGCCTCGTTTCCTTTTCAGCAATGCAAATTGATATGCGGGAGCGAGGTTATGTCTGTTTCGGCATTTACCAGCAAGCATTCGGCTCAAATACGCAGGATCCACAGATCAATTGGGCCAACTGCGCCTACGTATCAAAAACCCTTTCCGGGAAATAACGCGGCCAGAATTTGGCGCCGTATCGCCGAACGATCAATCGTCTTCAGCTCTACTTAAAAAATACTTCTTCAGGAAGTCTTCTAGATCGGGTCGAGGTCTTGCCCATTGCCAGGCACCATTAGCACCGATCCTAAGGTCAGTGTCTGGGTCGAAGTCGAAGCCTGCCATCAAACGCTGACGGTCTTTATAGTCACGGTTTGTAAATTTGCCGTGCCAAAGATGATAAATCCTTCCCGGTACATTACTGACTTTGCCGCCTACTGTTTTATAGTACGGTCGAGCCCACTTTAGATAATGCTCTTGGTGCGCTCTACGGAGGTAACGTCGTTGCGCTTCATGTTCAAATTGACCGTACATGGCGTGAAACATTGACGTATCGCCGCTGCCTATAATCATCGCGTCATAGAAACCGTGCTCTTCGAGAATATCCCGCCTTGCCGCCCAAGCTAAGCCGGCCAACGCGAACCGTACCGCTTCCCATGATACGGCATTTGTTTGCACGAGCCCCAGGCTAACTATTCCGTGTCCGGACGGACGCAAGCCGTGGTGTTTGATATTCGATTGATAATCCTCTGGGCCGAGATCGACCAGATCGGAATAAAGCTGAACAATATTGGCTTCGTTTAGTTTTAGCTCTGCCTCATGCATCCAATCGGTCCTCTCGAATATTACATCGCAATCAAGCCACGCAATATTCTTTGCAATTTTGGGGACGGATTTAATTGCAACATTGAGGAGCCGTTCCTTTTGCCAAAGCACGGCACCGCCAGAGACTTGGATCAGAATGTCGGCATCGTCGTGAGTGAGCTCGAAGCGCCCATCAAACGAGAGCTCCATAGTAACGAGCGGAACGCCGAGATTGGCTCGAAATATTCTGTAGTTTAATAGACGTCGTTTATATCGGACGGGATTGTAATAGGCTGTTATTGCCCACATAAACATGCTTTATATCGGCAAATTGATACCATTGTCAGCTTGCTAAAAAAGTAGATTGGGTCATGCGCTGCCGAAGTGTCAGCGCCCTGCTTTATTTGGAAGATCGATCTTCTCCAGCAGCTTGCCGATGAGGTGATCGATTGCATGGCGCCATGTCTGCTTTCGACGCCCGGTCGTAAAGTGCTAGGCTTTAAGCGTTGCAGTACGTGTGTTCTCGAGGGCACATGAAACGGCGCGAGTTCATAACGCTTCTCGGCGGCGCGGCGACAGCTTGGCCGCTCACAGCGCGCGCGCAGCAGCCAGCAATGCCAGTGGTTGGGTTCCTCAGCACCCTATCACCGAGCAAGTTGGCGGCGAATGTCATGAACGAATTCCGTCGGGGTCTGAAAGAAGCCGGGTTCGTGGAGGGCCAGAACGTTAAGATCGAATACCGTTGGGCTGAGGGCAAATACGATCGGTTGCCGGAAATGGCATCCGAACTTGCCCGTCGCGGGGTGGCCTTGATCGTCGCGAATACAACCCCTGCGGCACTCGCAGCCAAAGCGGCAACTACGACAATACCGATCGTTTTCGAAACTGGCGGCGATCCGGTCGCTCTTGGCTTGGTCACCAACCTTAGCCGGCCAAATGGCAACCTCACAGGCGTAGCCTTGTTGAGCGTTGAATTGGTAGCGAAACGATTAGAGCTGTTGCACGAGGTGATCCCCACGGCGACGATCGTCGGCTTGCTTGTCAATCCCGCAAACCCGCTTGGCGAGACCGTGTCGAAAGATGTGCAAGCCGCGGCCAATAAGCTTGGCCTACAACTTCATGTCCTTCGCGCCAGCGCGGAAGGCGACTTCGACATGGCATTTGCGGCTTTGGGCAAACTGCGCGCAGGCGCGCTCGTCATTGGTACTGATCCAGTATTTAACGCTCTCAGCGAACAACTCGCTGCGCTCGCTACTCGCTATGAGATGCCCACAGTCTACCAATATCGTCCGTTTGCGGCGGCCGGAGGCCTGATGAGTTACGGCGGCAGTTTTACAGAACCTTTCCGTCAGGTCGGCATCTACACCGGCCGTATCCTCAAAGGCGAAAAGCCGGCGGAGCTGCCGGTCGTTCAGTCCGCGAAAGTCGAGCTGATCATCAACCTCAAGACCGCAAAGGCGCTCGGTCTCACCGTTCCAATGTCGCTGCTCGGGCGCGCCGACGAGGTGATCGAGTGAATGGCAGAATGTCCGCTATTGGCACAAAGCGGACATTCTGGGGCCAGCGGAGCAACGTGCGCTTTCGGGGGTCAAGTGGACATCGCGCTGACTTGCAGCCGCTATGTCCGCTAATAACCCAAAGCGGACATTATCCGCCGTTTAGTGCATCCCCTTTCGTCCGGAAGTTGTAGCCGTTACGATGCCTTCCTGAGCCTCGGGGGCACCAATGAGGCGGCGCGCATTCATAGGTTTGCTTGGCGGCGCGGTCGTATGGCCGGTGGTGACGCGCGCACAGCAGTCTGAGCGGATGCGGCGTATTGGCGTGCTCATGAACCGCGCCGCCGACGACCCACAAGGTCAGGCCCGCCTCGCGGCGTTCCAACAAGGCTTGCAGCAATTGGGCTGGACTGATGGTGGCAATGTGCGGATTGACGTGCGTTGGGGTGCGGACGATGTCGACGCCGAACGTCGATACGCCGCAGAATTGGTTGCGCTCGCACCAGATGTTGTTTTGGCTAGCGGCACCCTCAGCGTGACGGCCTTGCAACGTGTCAGTCGCGCCTTGCCGATCGTATTCGTTGGCGTCACCGATCCGGTCGGCGCCGGCATCGTCGATAGTCTAGCTCGACCGGGCGGAAACGTTACCGGCTTTATGATTTACGAATATAATTTGAGCGGGAAATGGCTTGAACTGCTAAAGCTGATTGCGCCGAGCGTTAAGCGAGTGGCCGTTATTCGGAACCCAGACAATCCTGTTGGGGTCGCTGTGTTTAGCGCCCTTCGAGCCGCAGCGCAGCCGCTCGGAGTGGAAGTAACCCCGGTTGATAGCCGCCGCAACGCCGACGAGATTGAGCACGTAATCACGGGCTTTGCCCGCTCGCCGAATAGCGGTCTAATCTTGACACCGAATGCAGCCGCGATGCCGGCCCATTATAGTCTGATCATCACGCTTGCGGCACGGTACAGGCTACCCGCTGTCTATTCTTTTCGCGAGATGGTCAGTGGTGGTGGCTTGATGTCCTACGGACCTGATGTGGTCGACCAGTCCCGACACGCTGCCGAATACGTCGACCGCATTCTCAAAGGGGAAAAACCTGCCGAACTACCAGTTCAGCAGGCGACTAAATTCGAGCTATTGATCAACCTCAAGACTGCCAAGGCGCTGGGCCTCGATGTTCCCAATATGTTAATCGGGCGCGCCGACGAGGTTATCGAATAGACGGGGAACGTCCGCTATTTGGCAAGCGGACATTCTGGGCCAGCGAGCAACGTCCTAATGATCGAAAGCGGACGTCGATTTGCTAGCCCACCTGCAAAAAAGAAATTGGCTCACTCTGATGTCGGAAAAATGGAGGCAATGGGCTGGCATCATTAAACGCGATGCCCATGCACCATATCTAGCCGCACGCGACCCGTGCGTTCCCTGGTATGCGAAGGCGCTAGCCGTAGCAGTGGCTGCTTACGCGCTGTCGCCAATAGATCTAATCCCCGATTTTGTACCGCTGCTTGGATATGTGGACGATCTCATCATCGTGCCAGCCGGTATTGCCCTCGTCATCCGGCTGATTCCGCCTGAGATCATGGCACGGCATCGCGCCATGGCGATTGCGGTTCAAGATCGGCCAGTGAGCGGGGCTGCGGGCGTGACGATCGTGACAATTTGGATTGTGGCCGTCGGCCTGACCTTTTGGATGGCGACGCGATATCTTTGGTGATGAATGTCCGCTTTTGGGGAAAAGCGGACATCGTGATTGGAGTGCGGCATGTCCGATTTTGACCCAAAGCGGACATTCACCTGCTCTCTTTCACCCCTTCAAGCGAGCAAGTCGAGGCGATAGGATACGGCGTCTTTGAGCCTAGGAGCGGCCATGAGACGGCGAGATTTCATCAAAGTTGTTGCTGGTTCGGCGGCCGCGTGGCCGCTCTCGGCGCGCCCGCAGCAGGCCGGCAATGTTTGGCGGATGGGATTTATCGCCCACGCACATGAGACGTGACACAGAGCAAACCCGGACCTGGAATGAATCAGTGACCCGCGAACACAAAAAACTTTCCGCCTCCGATCAGACCACCACCATCGTAGAGCTGGCGATCCGGCTGGGGGTTCTTGCCCTTCTGCTTTATTCGTCTTTTCTTCTTATTGAGCCCTTCATTTCAATTGTGATCTGGAGCGCGGTGCTGGCCGTTGCTCTTTATCCTGTTTTTGAGTGGATTTCGTTCCGACTTCGAGGGCGCCGTCGCTTGGCGGCAGTGCTCACGACCGTTTTAAGTTTGCTTGTCGTTATCGGGCCAGCGACCTGGCTCGCCCTAGGCTTGATCGACAGTTTGCGATTGATTTCCGACCAGCTCGATCCTTCGACGCTAACAATACCGCCGCCTTCAAATTCCGTGAAACAGTGGCCATTAATCGGCGAGCCCATCTATCAATTCTGGGAGCTGGCATCGACCAATTTCAGTGCTGCCCTCGCCAAAATTATTCCTCAGCTGAAGCCTTTGGGCAGCAGGCTGCTTCGTATCGGCGCGGATACCGGCCTGGGCATCATCAAATTCCTCGTCTCCATCATCATCGCGGGATTTCTATTTTCGTCGGCGCCGGCAATCGCGGATGCCGTCAAAAGGTTTGCTCGCCGCCTCAATCCGGCGCGGGGCGAGGAATTCGCCGACCAGGCCGCGGCAACCATCCGGGCAGTCTCGCGCGGCGTCATCGGCATTTCAGTCCTTCAGGCTTTGCTCGCCGGCATAGGGCTGATGGGTGCCGGAATTCCGCAAGCAAGCTTGATCACATTTGCCGTTTTGATTTTCGGAATCATCCAGATTGGACCGTCGGTCGTCTTGGTACCGATCATTATCTGGAGCTGGACGCTGCTGGACACCACGTCAGCTCTACTGTTCACGGCGTACATGGTACCTGTCAATCTGCTCGACAATGTATTGAGGCCGATAGTTATGGGCCGGGGGCTGAAAACTCCCATGCTCGTCATCCTGGTTGGCGTCATCGGCGGTACGCTCGCCTACGGGATTACGGGACTTTTTCTTGGGCCGATTGTGCTGGCCGTTCTGTGGGAGCTTCTGGTCGCGTGGATCAGGGACACCGAAACGGCATAGCGAGGTTCGTGTCATGACGCTTCGTGTCATCCGCTTTGGGCTCGCATTGTTGTTCAGTGCTACCGGCGCCGGCTTGGGCCATGCCGATTGTGCCGCGCTTTACGCGCTCGCCCAACGGCACGCCTATGATATGGCTCGCCGCAACAGTCTCGATCATTCGGGCTTCATGCGGCATCGCGGGCCGGCGGGCGCCGTTGCCGAGAATGTCGCGGTCGGATGCGCGACCGAGGAATGTGCGAGACGCATGTGGATGCAATCGCCGCGGCACCGCGCGAACATGATGCTCGGTGGGTGCCAGGCAATTGCCTCCGCGGTATCTGCCAGCGGCCGCCGCTACTGGGTGATGGAGATCGGCGGCGGCGGTAGTGGTGGAGGCGCAGGCCGCGACTTTTCCGTGGACGGCAGCAACGCGCCGTAAGCGCACATCGCGGCCAGGCCGCGCGACCCTTTCGCCCTTAGCGGACATCGTGATCCGCGGATTAACGTCCGCTTTCGAGGGTAAAACGGACATCGCCACGTTCTTCCGCTATCCTCGTTCCCGCTGGTCCATTGGTAAGACTAACACCTGGAGCGGAACTCGTGCGTATTCTGAGCTATCTTCGTTTATCAACGGTTGTCGGATTGTGCGGTCTCCCGAATGTTGTCGAGCTCGCGGTCAACCGCGGCAATCTCGATTTCATTTCCTCCGCGCTGGGTCAGCCCACCGCACTCACGAAATCGCAAACGGATGCGCTCAATTCCTACAGCAAGACAGTGCAAGATTTCAGGTCGATCCTCGGCGAGCGGCGCGAACAGATCAATGCAAAGCAAAAGCTGCCTGATGTGCCGGGGCAGGCGCTCTATCTTGCCCGCGTCAACATGATGGGTGCGTACAAGGACCTCACCGACGCGCTGCCGTCCCAGAATCGGGAGGCCCAACAAATACAAAATTCCTCCGGCCTATTTCGATGCCGACAATGAACCGCTCATCGACGAGTACAAGAATCTTCTCGGTATCATGCAGGCGCCGCCCGCCAATGCGCAGAAATCCGATACGCCATTCAAGGACGTTGTCGACTTGGGCACCGCAATTGCGCGGATCAAGGGCCTCGATGCGGCACATGCCGAAGTCGCAGGCCGCATCAGTCTGGCAGTTTTCTATGCCGAGACAGATGGCCATCAGAACATCGGCAATGCGCGCTCGAATGCCTACAAGGGAAGTTTTCAGACAGGGGTGTCCGAGGACAAAATTGGTCTGAGGAAATGGGCGGCCATCAAGAAGTCCGTCGCCGCCCTTGATCCCAAACTGAACGCCCGCGACGACAAGGAAGAAGCGCGGGTCGGCAATTCAGACCAGCGATACAATCACTGGACCGCCGTGCGAAACGGCCTCATGAACGCGCACGCGGATCTGTTCCCGAAAATACCGGAAATCATGAAGGCCTTGCCGGACCCGATCGATCAGATGAGATTTTTCGAGCTGATCCAGATCATTCCCAGCCCGGCCAAAGCCGCGCTCAATTCTGGCAACCTGCTCAATTACAGGATTTCCGAACCGCGAATCATGGGATACTTGCGCAATAACAGCATGTTCGCCTTTGGCAAGGCCGACCGGGCGAGGACATCCGCGACCATGCGCGAAATTCTGGATTCGATGTGGCTCTTCAATGATATATTCGATCGCGCGCTGGCCAAATTCGGTGAGATCAAAGCGCAGCAAAAAGGTTGAGCGGCAGGCAACAGCTCTTCGGGGGGGGCAATGTCGATCGTATCGAGACGAACATTCACCAGGGGTCTGCTGGCCAGCGCTTTGGTGCCGGGCCATTTGGCGTTTGGGCAACCCAACGATCCGGCGGGTATTGCCATTATCGATACGCCGAACAATGCCGCAAAAGTCGCATCGAAGTTGGCTGCCCAGAATGTGAAGGTTGTCGTGCGGTTTTTCGCGAGAAAGCCCCAGCCGGGTCTGCGCGAGAAGGTCATGGCGTCCGAAGCGAACATGATCGACGGCGTCCGCGAGCCGACCGTATTGATCAGAAACGGCCTTTCGATCGTGTCTCTCTACCAGTATCGGAATAATCTTCCCGAGAAATTTCTGAAGGGTTTGGAAGATACCGGGTCGGCCAAGGCGGAAGTCGCCGCCGACGCAAAGGCTGCGCTGGATCAGGCGAAGCTGGTCGGGCAGCCGGAAGGGTCGGCGGTCTATTTCGGAGTCGACTTCAACGTGAATAGCGCCATCCGTGGATTCGGTTCTCGAGTACTTTCGTGTCATCGGCCAGACGGTCGGCAGCCATTATGCGATAGGCATTTACGGGAACGGTTTCGTCAACCGGATCCTCCGCCAGGAAAAACTCGTGGCGTACAATTGGATCAGCGCATCGCGGTCACACGAAGAAACCGTCGCTTTCTATAACAGCGGACAATGGCATCTCTTTCAGAACCAGGTTGATCGCCGCTGGTTTGGGCCACCGGGCAAATGCGCGACTGGCCTCGATGTCGACACGAATTTGCAGAACCCCAACGTGTCCAGCATCGGCGCATGGGGAGCCGGAGAGGTAGACAGAAGCCGCAACCAGAAGATTTTCGACCAGCGTCGTTTCGCGATCCGCACGACGCCGGTCGAAAGCGCCGGAGGCGGCAGCTGCAAGCCGGACAACCGCGTGCCGCGGAATGGCAATGTCAGGATTCTTGCGCAATCGGGCGCGTGGTCCGGCGTGGACATCGACGAAGATGGCATCGCCGACGGCCAGGTCAGGACCTCTGATCTGACGTCCAATCTTGCGACGATGCCTCCTTGGGGACCGTCGTCATAAAACGAACTGGCCGTAACAATATCGCCGAACTTTATGGGCCGCGGCCTGCGCGCGGCTTGCCGCGCCTTACTGCCGGTCCTGTCGCATTCAACGAAAGTCCTGGCGGCCCGGCCGACGGGCATTGCCAGTTTGGACGTTCCAATTGCGCTGAAAAAAGAACCCGAAGCGGTCGTCGTTCCGGAAGAAGCGGTCGTCGTTCCGGAAGTTGTCGCTCGCAACGAGGGCATCGGTCGAAGGCTCGCGCGTTATGAAGCCACCCTGGGGCTGATTGCTCAGCACCGCGACAAACTCGGTGCGATAGTTGGTCTCGGCGCTCAGCGGCTCGTCCGAGACGACGATCGAGGATCGCGGCACTGCGGTCGGCCCGATGCGATCGAGCACATCCTGCGGGATGGTGATGCGGTCGAGCGCATTCTTGGCGTCGTCCGCGTCGTCGATCGTGACTGCGGTCCAGCGCAGGCCGGCATCCTTGCGCGCCATCGCGGTGAACACATGCGTTCCGATCCGCTTTTCGGGATTGCGGATCGTGACCGGAACCTCAATGGTCGCATCGAATACCTCGCCGCCCCCGTCCGGCGCCGGCTTATGCGTGTTGCGTCGCACGTAAAGCTTCTGCGTCGCGCGGCTGATGTAGATCGAGACCGGTTCGAGCGCGAGCATTGCCTCGCTCGCTGCCTTGGCGGTGGCGGCCTTCTTGGTCTCGGCCGCCTTGGCGGCCTCCTTTGCGGCGGCAGCGGCGTCGAGCTTCGACTTCGCGTCGGCCCTGGCGGTGTCGAGCTGCGTCACCGCTTCCGTTACCTTGGCCGCGGCCTTCTGCTTCCGGTCCTCGGCCCGCGACTTGGCTTGGTCGGTCTTTGGTGCGGCGAGCGCCTTCTCGGCGGACGCGAACTCGGCGTCAGCGCTCCTCTTGAGCAATTCCAGCTTGCGCAGCGACGATGTGAGCGATGCCGTCTCGCGCGCCGCTGTCGCGGCGGCTTTCTTCGTCTCGGCGGCCGCCCTGGCGGCCTCCGCGGCCTCGCGAGCGAACGCCTCGGCATGCGCGGGAGCAGCCGCGATGGCCTCCGCGTTCGGCGTAAATAGCGCCGGGTGGGAAAACTCGACCGGAGCCGCGTCGTTCGGCGAGATGATCACCCGCATCCCGATCCGCGTCTTGTCGAACAGCTTCTCCGCAAAGCCGAAAGGCATGCGCACGCAGCCGTGCGAGGCTGCATATCCGGGCAGCGGCCCGCCGTGCATCGCAAGGCCGTTCCAGGTGATTCGCTGCATGTTCGGCATCCAGGCATCGTCATACATGCTCGAGTGGTGGTCCTTGTCCTTCTCGATGACGGCGAAGACGCCGGCTGGCGTCTCGCGTTCCTCGACGCCGGTCGATACCGGCGCGCGAAGGATCCAGCCCTCGGCGTCGTAGAAAGTGACTTGCTGGGTCTTGATCGACACGATCGCCATGATCGGCTCGCCTGTCTCGCGCGGCGCCGTCGCCTCTTTGAGTGGCGCGGGGCGCGGTTGCCTTGGCGCCGCGTCGGCGGTCAGCGCCGTCAGTGCGGCCATCGCTGCGAGCATCACAATGGCGGCAGGCCCCCAGCGCCGCATAGCCACAGCAGATTGCGCGGTCGTAAATCGATTTACCATGCCATGCCCGGTTTGCGTCGATCGAGTGTCAAATCGCGATCTGGATAACCAATTGCCAACACCATACGCCGCCAATTCGTTCCTGGGGACTATCGCACGTTCGGTGGGCGATTCTCTCATATCTCTCATATACGACAGCGAGCGGACGAACGAATGGTGGCTCGCGGCTGAAATTGGCATTAGCAGAAATTCCAACGTCGGCTCCGAATCTTCGCTTCCGGGGGAAAAGCGGACATGGCTCTCGCAGCGCATAATGTCCGCTAATGACCCAAAGCGGACATTGGGGTCGCAAAGTGCTAGGTTTTGAGCACGGCACAGGGCGTGGTCCTTGAAGGGGCACATGCAACGGCGCGAATTCATTGTCCTTCTTGGCGGTACGGCGGCGGCATGGCCGTTGCCGGTGCGTGCGCAACAACCCAAAATAGCTCGAATAGGTGCGCTCTACATAGGAACCGCGGATGCGGAGTCTTTCAAGAAAGAGATCCGAGAAGGCCTGCGTGAACTTGGCTATATCGAGGGGAAAAACATCGCGTTCGAGTTTCGCTCCGCTGAAGGCAAGTTGGATCGGCTGCCCGAACTCTCGGCCGAGCTCGTCCGGCTCAAGGTCGACGTAATCGTAGCGCTGTACGTCCCGCCCTCGCTGGCTGCAAAGCAGGCAACGCGGGATATCCCGGTCGTAGTAATAGTGGGCGACCCAGTCGAAACCGGCATCGTTCCCAGCTTGTCCCATCCTGGCGGAAACATCACCGGCGTGTCCCTAATGGCATCCCCATCGGCTGGAAAAAGCGTCGAACTGTTCCACGATATGCTGCCGTCGGTGCGGCGCGTGGGCGTATTGGGTCACGCTACAAATCCTGTATTCGCGAAATCCATGCTTGACGAAGTTCTACTCGCCGGCGGACCGACGGGCACAGAAATTCAGCCTGTCGTGATGATCCGTGACCCCGACGAGGCCGAAAGTGCCTTTGCGACGATGGCGAAAGAGCGGGCAGATGTCGTCGTCGTGCAGGGGAGCTTGGCGGTGAAATCTTTGACCGATATGGCGATCAAGTACCGGTTGCCGACAGCCTCGACCACGCGCGCGTTTGCCGATATTGGAGGCCTGATGTCGTTCGGGGCGGATGGGCCTGCCGCTTTTCGGCACGGCGCCAAGTTCGTGCAGAGAATTTTACAGGGCAAACAGCCGAAAGACTTACCTATTGAGCAGCCCACCAAGTTCGAACTGGCCATTAATCTCAAGACGGCGAAGGCCATAGGCCTCACAATCCCAGAAAAGTTTTTGCTGCGGGCGGACGTATTGCTCGATTGAAGCGGCGCGATGTCCGCTATTGGCGCAAAGCGCATTCCAGAGCCTCGGATCAATGTCCGCTTTCGGGGCAAGCGGACATCGCTCAGACACGCGATCATATCCGCTTTTGATCCAAAGCGGACGTCGATAAACGCAGAGCATGTGATGGTCTATTTCGATTGTGTACGGTGAGATAATATGTCTCGCTCGTAAGCTTCGCAGGAGAGGTAATGAGAAGACGGGAGAGTTCGTTATACTTACGCGTAATTTGTTGATCTTACAGTCCGCGCATCTTCAAGACCCGTCCGATTGGATCGCCATCCAACAGCGGATAGAGCGTGACGCGCCTGACATCGAGGTGCGTATCGCCAACAACGGGCAACGCAACTCAGTGACCGCGCGCTGGCAGGTGCAGCGGCCGTCGTTGGTATTTTCGCCCATCTACCTGGTCAATTTTGTCCCCCGTGGGGGCGCCGTATTTTGTGGTCATGTTTTAGGGAAGGATGAACAACTGCGCCGTTTATCCTCAATCGGCATCTTGACGCCACGGACCACAATGCTTTCTCCCACGAGTTCGTTTGATTCGAACGAATGGGGCGACTACGTGATAGTCAAGGCGAACTACTTGAATAGTGGCAAGAGTATAAAGCTCGTTCGCACCGTCGATGTTTCCACGCGCTACGACGAATTGACCGTTCTTGCCAATGATCGTTTCCTTGTTCAGCCGTTCATCGATCATTCCGAGGATGGCCACCCAACCCATTATCGGGTCTTAAGCTTGTTTGGGCGCGCGCTTTATTGCGCCCGTGTGCGATGGCGCAATAGGCGCCCACCGCTTAATGAAATCGCCGCTGATCCGCTCGGTATTATCGCATCGAATGGTAAGACGATGGGGGGCCAAATCCGCTCAATCTGTAATGAATCAGAGATCATCGCTCTTGGTGAGCGTGCTCATGAAGCATTCCCCGAATGCCCCGTACTCGGCATCGACATTATTCGCGACATCCACAGCGGGCGCCTTTATGTGCTGGAGGTCAATTCTCATGGCGCCGTTTGGCACCTGTCCTCGCCACTCGCAAAGACTTGCGATCCGGAACATGTTCGCGAGCTTTATGGTCAATTCAATGCGCTGGATCGCGCTGCCGACCTGCTGATCCAAAAAACTCGTGCCGAAGCTCGGTGAAGGGCCAATTCCAATTTGTAACCGACGTGCAAAGCCCCCTCAGTCGATGGTCCCTTGCGTTGTGCCGTACTAGAGTTTGGCGCCGCCGCCGATGTGTCTTGTAGGTACACATGCACTGCCGGTTACTATCCATCTTCTCGCCGCGCCACGAAATAGTCGCGCACATAGTCATGCATTTCGGGCCGGTCGGAATTCCAACGCCAAGCTGCGTTGCGATCCGCGGCAATATCGGTAAATGGATCAAATTGGAAGCGCCTGAATTCTTCGTTGCGCGCACGATAGCGGCGATGCTCCGTCTTGCCATGCCATAGATGGAAGATATTGCCGTCGACGAACCCGACGTTCGAATTAACGGCTTCGTGGAAAGGTTGCGCCCATGCTAAATAATGATCGCGGTGTAAGGGTTGAAGTCGCAGCGCGTCGTCAAACCGACCATATGCAGCGCGGACGATGGCGCTGTCGGTGCCGCCAATAACGCAGGCATCATAAAGACGATGGTCCTCCAGCAATTTACGGGTTGCTGCCCAGACATAGCCATGCCCGCACGAAATTTGTGAAGCGGGGGTGCCCATGCAGGTCGCGACTGGCATGCCCGACCCGATCATAAAAGGCGAGCCATACAATAACTCGGCATCGGGCGGCATTTGTTCGCCCGGCCTCCAATCAGGCGGCATCCGATAAACGCGGCTAAATAGTTGAGCGATCGGTGAGTGCTCAAGAAGTTGTGTCGTAACCTCAGGCCAATCGGCAGCTTCGAAAATGACGTCGCAATCCACCCACGTGACATAGCGGCAGGAACTGGGGAGTGCTTGCAAAGCCAAATTTAGCAGACGCTCCTTCTGCCACAGAACATCACCGCCGCGCAGTTGGATGAGTATGTCTGCGTCTTCCTTGCGCAACTCAAAATTGTCATCAAATGCCAATTCTATTGCGATCAGCGGGACTGCCAAATGTTCGCGGAACAAACGGTAGTTCGGGTATTTGCGCTTATAGTGAACCGGGTTCCAGTAGGAGGTGAGCGCCCAGAAATCAGTTGGGGCCCGCCCCGAAGGGGATTCAAATATTTCCATTGTCGATTGGTCACCCAGTCGCCGAGCCAGCGTATCGCGCCCATATCTACCAATCAATTATCATACTCTATCTTAGCGACAAGGCGTTACGGCCCGTCCGTCTCACAGAGATTGCCGCGGTCCGCTTATGATTTTCACCCTCGTACGTCCTGCATTAATGCAATAGGCTCCCACTCGGACTGGGCATAATTGCGAAGCCGCCGTTAATCGCCCTCACTCTGTGCCCGCATTTCAATGAGCAGGCCCCCGCCTGAGTCATCATGCAAAGTCTTGACGCTCATGACCCACGTCGAAAGATGCTGCGCGTTGACAAGATTTGTAAAACGTTCACAAGCGAGCGCGGGCGCGATGATCTGGAGGTCCTGCGGGATATCTCGTTTGAGGTTGCGACGGGCGAGTTCGTTTCGATTATCGGTCCGAGCGGTTGTGGCAAAACAACGCTGTTACGCATCATTCATGGTCTGGAGCCCACCACAGAGGGCACCGTATCGGTATTGGACCAGTCCGTAGAAGGACATTCGCCGTCAAGCGCGATCGTATTTCAACACTTCAACCTGTTTCCGTGGCTAACCGTCTCCAAAAATGTGGCCTTTGGACTGGAGGTTGCGAGAGTTTCTGCAGCGGAATGTGCTGCGCGTGCTAATCAGTACGTACGCGTGGTTGGGCTTGAAAAATTTGCGGGTCACTACCCGCACGAGCTTTCAGGCGGTATGCAGCAGCGCGTTGGTTTGGCGCGTGCGCTCGCCCTCGATCCACAAATCCTGTTATTGGACGAGCCATTCGGCGCGCTTGACGCGATAACGCGCGAACAGCTTCAGTACGAAATCGCAGAAATCCTGGTGCGGTCGCCAAAGACTGTTGTCTTCATCACGCATAATATGGATGAGGCAATTTTCTTCTCCGATCGAATTCTAGTTATGAGCTCACGGCCAGCGCGCATCCTGGAAGAAGTGCGTGTCGAACTTCCTCGTCCGCGACAAGCAGATACCGTTCGGGCCAGCCAGCAATTTGCCGAGCTGCGCAAGCATCTTTGGTCGTTGCTCTCGCAAGAGGCGAAGGTGCCATGACCAGACAAATTAATATCAAGCGGAATCAAAGCATTATCCGGTTGGCGATACATCTTTCCGTGTTGGTGGCGTGGGAGTTGTTGTCGCGTTTTGTCGTGCCACCACAGTTTTTGCCGCCGCCCAGCGCCATTATCCGCGCCTTTGTTACGACGACCGAATCGGGCGAGCTGCCACGTCAGCTATTGCAGACCTCCAGTGTACTTTTATTGGGATTCGGCCTCGCTATCGTTTCCGGTATGGCTATTGGAATTGCCATGGGCATGTTTCCAACGCTGCGCCGAATCCTTAATCCATACGTCAACACGTTTAATGCGATGCCCACGATCGCGCTGGTCCCTCTCGTTATTATCTGGCTTGGGCTTGAATATGAGGCGAAGGTGTTTCTGACGTGGATCGTCTCTTTGTCCACTGTCGTCATTAGTGCGGAAACGGGCGTCGCCAATGTTTCCCCGGCGTTTATCGAAACGGCCCGTGCGTTCGGATGCAATAAGCGGCAGATCTTTTTGCGCGTGATCCTTCACGCTGCTGCGCCGTATTTCGTTGCCGGGATTCGCCTTGCGCTCGGTCGCGCACTTGTTGGCGTCGTCGTTGCCGAAATGTTTACAGCTCTCGCTGGCCTTGGCTATATGATCGTAATATATGGTAATACGTTTCGAACGGCAGAGCTGTTTGTTCCGATTGTCGTTCTGGCGATTCTCAGCGTTACGATTTCAAAACTGATCTACTATTTCGAACGCAAAATCGCGCCGTGGCGAGTCATGCAAGAATAATGGTGATAGGCACTTCGCAGCCTTTCTTGAATGCAAGTTGAGCCCTTGATCAAATGCTGTTATTTTACTTTGAGCCAGGTCGGTGCGAGGCTTGGATCGTCCGCAACGAGGTGCAATGTCACGCCGCCGCTTTCTCACCTTGATGGCCGGCGCGTGTAGCGTGCTCGCTTCGCCGCGCGTACTTCGTGCCCAAGGCCAGACCTCGATTAAAATAGCAGCGGGCGTTACGCCGCCGTCTATTCATAACATCTATCTCCATGTTGCGTACGAGCGCGGCTTCTTTCAGTCCAACGGCATTAATGTGACTGACCTGTTTCAGTTGCGCGGGGGCCCGCTGGCCATGCAGGCAATTACTTCCGGTCGGGTCGATGCCACACCAGTTGATCCGGAGGGCTTGCTGGCCGCAGTCGTAAATGGGCATCCCGTTCGGGCGGTCTCGGCGCCGGGCGCGCACATTTCCTACATGGTTGCGGTTCGCAAGGAGATAGAATCGGTTGTCGATCTGCGCGGCAAACCGTTCGCCATTTCGCGGCCGGGGGCTATTTCGCAATACCTAATGTACCCGTTACTTGATAGCGCCGGCGTGCCGCGCAATTCAGTGCAATGGTTCGGCGTCGGTGGGGGGTATGAGCGCATGCTTTCGCTCTTGTCCGACCGGGTGAAGGGGGCATTGCTGAACGTCGATTTTGCGATGGAAGCGATCAATGATCCTAATATCAGGATCATCAAGTCCATGGCCGAGGTACTGCCGGAGTATCCGGTCGAGCTTCTGGTGCTCCGCAACGACATAATAGAAAAGAACCCTGACGCAGCGACGGCAATTACAACAGCCCTGATCCAGGCCTGTCGATATATCGTCAAAGACAAATCTGGAACCATCGAAGTCGCGCACAAGTATATTCCCGGAATGAATACTGCAGTGCTTGAGCGCGCTTACGACGAGCTGCTTCGCATCAGGGGTTTCGGAGTGGACGGCGGAATGACACCGGCCAACCTCAAGATTGCTTATGATCTGGCACTCCAGAACAATCAGATCGATCGGCCGGTAGCGATCGACAAATGGGCTGATTTCCGTTTCCAACAACGTTCGATCGAAACTTTGGGCCGCTTTTCTGGATGAGCCCCGTTCGTCGCCGCGCCGCGCCGCGGAGCGGCCTTGCCGTCTGCTCTCGGACCCAACACTATGTTCAGCCAATAAACGGGGGACTCCAAATGGCTCAGTTATTTGCCGCTATCAGGCGCGGAAAAGTTAAACCTGGAATGACTGCCGAATTTGCAAAGCGCGTTGAGGCGGGCGCGCTTCCTGTAATGAAGAAAATGGACGGCTTCAAAGGCTATTATTTAATATCAGGGGCGGATGACACTGTTGTCGCGGTGTCGCTATTTACCAACCAAGCAGTCGCGCAATCTTCCACGCAGACTTTAATGCCGTGGATTAAGGAAAATCTTGGGCCGCTGCTCGCGTCTCCGACGGAACCATTTGAGGGGACAGTTTTAGTTAGCGCGTGAAAACTGGGGCCGCCTTAGTTGGCGACCTCTTTCATTTCGAACCAGATGCGCGATGTTGCCTATTGGCACAAAGCGGACATGCCTTTTTGCACTGCAAATGCCCGCTTATGACCCAAAGCGGACATCACCTGCTTTCCGCTTGACCCCTTCCAGAGCACCGGCGCCAATTGCTACTATGGCGTGTCTGAGCCTCGGGGGTGTGATGAGGCGACGCCAATTCATACGTTTGCTCGGTGGCACGGTAGCCGCGTGGCCGTTCGCAGCGCGTGCTCAGCAGACGACGATGCCAGTGGTCGGGTTCCTCATCAGCGGGACGGCCGCCACGATTCCGCAGGTTGCGTTCCGCCAGGGTCTCAAAGAATCTGGTTATGTCGATGGCGAGAACGTTACAGTCGAATACCGCTGGGCGGAGGGGCGGTATGATCAATTGCCGGAGCTAGCGGCCGATCTGGTCCGCCGCAAAGTGACCGTTATCTTCGGCGGAGGCCCGCCGGCGGCGCTGGCGGCCAAGGCTGCATCCGTGACTATCCCGATCGTATTCACGAGCGGCGATGATCCGGTCAAGTCCGGCCTGGTAGCAAGCCTCAATCGCCCTGGCGGCAATGTCACCGGAGTCGTTTTGTTCACCGGCCAACTCGGGGCGAAACTGTTGGGCCTCCTGCGCGAACTCGTACCTAAGGCCGCCGTGGTCGCCGTGCTGGTCAATCCGGACAATTCAGTGACTGAAGGCCTCAAAAATGATCTGGACGGTACGGCGGCGACTACTGGCCACCGCATTCATGTCGTGAATGCTAGCAGCGATGGCGACCTCGACAAGGGCTTTGCAACTTTTGCCGAGCTTAAGGCCGACGCGCTGATCGTTGCCGCCGATCCATTTTTCCTCAGTCGGAGCGATAAAATCGTCGCACTGGCGGCACGCCTTTCATTGCCCGCGATCTACTCAATTCGGGAGTATGCCGCGGCTGGCGGCCTAGTGAGCTACGGAACGAGTTTTGCCGATAGCTATCGCCTCGCCGGCATCTACGTCGGGCGGATTCTCAAGGGCGATAAGCCCGCGGACTTGCCCGTGCTGCAACCGACAAAGTTCGAGCTGGTCATCAATCTTAAGACCGCCAAGGCACTTGGCCTCACCATTCCATCGGGCGTGATGGCCATTGCTGACGAGGTCATCGAATGAGACTGGCGATGTCCGCTGTTGGCACTTAGCAGACATCGGCTTGTGCGCTGCACATGTCTGCTTTTGACCCAAAGCGGACATGGAGCATCCCTCCCAGCCGCTCGATTTTACCGTTATGATGGCTCTTCCTCAGTCTCGGGGTCGGTAATGAGGCGACGCGAGTTCATCAAAGTCATTAGTGGCGCGGCGGCTTGGCCGATAGCTGCACGGGCGCAGCAAGCCGAGCGCATGCGGCACATCGGCGTGATGATGGGGTATGCCGGGACCGATCCTGCGGCACAAGCTCAGGTCGCGGCGTTGCGGCAGGGACTGCAGAAGTTCGGTTGGGAGGAAGGGCGCAATATCCGCATTGATGTCCGATTTCCCGGCGGTGATGCCGGCGTGGTGCGCGCTATCCTCATGGAGTTAATGAGCCTCACGCCGGACGTTTTGGTCACCAACACTAACTCGGTAACGGCAGTTGCTCAGGCGGAAGTCCGAACTATACCGATCGTTTTCATAAGTGTCGGCGATCCAGTCGGTTCCGGTTTTGTCGACAACGAAGCGCACCCAAACGGCAACCTCACGGGGTTCGCCAACTGGGAGCCGTCGATGGGCGGAAAATGGCTGGTACTGTTGCAGGAGGTCGCGCCTCAGATCGAGCGCATCGGGTTCTTGGTGCATCCCGAGACGCCTGCCAGCTTTGGGTTTTTCAAATTTGTTGAAGCTCTAACTCCTGCGCCCAAAGTCAAGCTGGTAGCGCTCGGAGCGCATAACGCAAACGAGATCGAGCAGGCCCTGGCTGCGTTCGCGGCCAAAGGTAATGACGGTATTATTGTCACTCCGCACGCTGTGACGCTTACCAATCGTGACCTCATTGTCGCACTCGCCGCGCGCTTGCGCTTACCGGCGCTCTATCCGTTGGCTTTCTATGCCGATGCGGGCGGACTGATTTCATATGGCTTCGATACGGTAAATCAGTTTCAGAGCGGGGCGGAATATGTCGACCGAATACTGCGCGGCGCCAAGCCTGCCGACCTGCCGGTGCAGTACCCGACAAAGTTTCAGCTCGTCGTCAACCTCAAGACCGCCAAGACACTCGGCCTTGCCATCCCGGAGTCGTTCCTGCAGCGTGCCGACAAGGTAGTCGAATGAGTGCGCTGATGTCCGCTTTTGGCACTAAGCCGACATCGAACAAGTGTCGCCCAAATTCCGCTATGGGGGTAAAGCGGACCGGACTACACGGCAGCCGCACGGTAGCTGCACGTTGGCCTTTTATGCTTAGATCACGTCGATGCGGTGATCTTTTTTCCTCTAGTGCAGAGAATCCAACAGGCCAGGGTGAAATGGGTATTTTGCGAGCTCTGGTGCTTCTAATAGTTGCGGCCCTTTTAAACGGCTGTGCGGCACACATTCCGGTGTTTGAGACGCAGGATGATGTTCCAGCGATGACAGCCCAACCCGATCGCACCCCGACCGCCAAGGTAACGGATGCGAACAAGCCAAAGCCGCCGGTGCCAAAGCCAGCGACTACAGCGTCCACGACTCCGCAGAATAAGATAAACTCGACCCTCCCAAATGTCGGCTCACCGCAGAAACGGGAAAAAGAAAGAGCTGAGGAAGAGCGCAAGGAGCAACATTTAAAGCAGGTGATCGAAGGTATTTGCCGCAACTGCTAGCTCAACATTCACGAATTGTTTCGCGGCAGCCTCCAGCGACATCCACGGAGAGGTTTGCCGAAATACTCCACAGAGCGCCAACCTCAGCCAAATTCGGTTTGGGTCATGGCGACTCTTACTTCGCGTGCGAATGAGATGAGCGAAAATGTGAAAAGCCCAAGCGATAGCGTGAAAAGGATAGCCGCACCGGGTTCGTGTCTGATCCCGAAGTATGCGCTTCCGAAAGCGGCAATCATGAGAAGGCAGGTCGAAATACCACTTGCGACCGCCCAGTAGATCGCCCGGTTGACGAGGTCTGCTCGCAATTTCAACTGGGGCAGGGTGGCTTTGAGCCCCGCTTTGTTTGGGTCGCCATCCGGCGTGGCGTTGATCGCCCGCGATCTGTCGATGATACGGCTCATATGTGAGACCAGCACCGAGAGAAAGGACGCCACCGCGCCTAAAAGGAATGCAGGGGCCGCAGCCTGGGATATCACGAGCGAAAGCTGATTGAGCGTTATTACTTCAGGCAACATCACAAGCCTCCATGAATTGCGCTGCTGATTCATAGCGGGGCAAGAGTACACTGCTTGGCTCGCGCAGACGACAAACACCCAACGCCGAATCGGTTCATCGCACCCAATGGAGGGCGCGGCTCTTGCTCATTCTTATATGATTGTAGTTGCGAAGGGATGCCCGTTGCTGGTCCCAGCGGGCTTGCAACTTGCGCTAACGAATGTCCGCTTCGGCGGACGGGCCAATTGCGCTGCCGAACGTTAGCAGGGGTTCACCCCCGCCTCCGACTACTTTTTCATCCGCCACAATTGGTAGCCGCCACCGTTGATCGATGCCTCGATCCGGTCGCGGTTTAGATTATGGGGAGGCACCGAGTCCGGGCGGACGACGCCAATCGCGTGCCAGGGCCGGAATTGCGCCGGCAATTTATGGCCACCCTGATCGTCCGAAAACGCACGTAACTCCGGGCTTGTCTCCGACTTGAAAATGAAGATGCGCATGGGTGTCTTTCTGCGGACGTCAGTCCGCTGTGCGAGAAAGGCTACGCCGTTCCCGCCAATGGGCCGGTTAATCTCGGAATTAGGAGCAAAATATGGGACCGTAGCTGCATCCCCATTCCCCCTAGATAGGTTTTATGTGGCTTCGCCACAAGGCGGACCCGGCTTGCTTCGCCCGTCCGGTCCGCTTTTGGGCTACCGCGCAGTGAAGCTGGTGTCCCGAATAGCACGGCCATATTTGTCGTATTCTTTCCGAATAAAGGCGCCGAACTCTTTCCCGCACAGTCCGACAGTAAATAAACCCAGGGTTTCAAGCCTTGTCTTTATTTCGGGCGCCAGTAGCGCTGCGGTAAACCAATCGGCGAGCTGGGAGACGATCACATTCGGCGTCTTTGCCGGCGCCACGACCCCAAACCAGATTTCCGATTCAAAATCCTTGAAGCCGGATTCAGCGACAGTTGGGACCTCCGGCAATTGCTTGATTCTGGTCGGGGAGGTTGTGGCAAGCGCACGGAGCTTACCGGCCTTCACTTGCTCCACCACGTTCGGGTAGCTGGCCAAGACGGATGTGACATGCTTGGCGAGCAGCGCGTTAACCGCCGGCGCCGATCCCTGATAGGGCACGTAACTCATTCTGACATTGGCCAGGTGCTTAAGTGTTTCAAATGCAATATGGGTACTCGATGCCGGCCCCCCGCTTGCAAGCGTCAGTTCGTCCGGCTTGGCTCGTGCTGCATCAAGCAGGTCGCCGAGCGTGCGGTAGGGCGATTCAACGTTAACGACGAGGAGTTGCGGAGACCGCACAAGATAGCAAACCGGTGTGAAATCGCTCAGCGGATCATAGTTCAACTTTCGCAGATGGGAATTGATCACGAACTCCGGCGTATTGACCAGCAGCGTGCCGCCGTCGGGTGCTGCTCGCGACGCGGCCTGCGTTCCGATCGTGTTGCTCGCCCCCGGGCGGTTCTCAACAATTATCGTGAGGCCTTGTGCGCGACCGATCTGATCGGCCAACAATCGGGCCAGGATGTCAGCCCCTCCGCCGACGGTGGAAGGAACGATTATTTTAATTGGTTGTATTGTCCGGGATGACGTGACGTGACCAGAGCAAACAATTAAGATCGCCGCGACAAATGCCACAACCAATCGACTCGGATGAGATGCACACACCGCTTTCTTCACGGTGTGCACACGCTTTAAGCGCAATCGAACGAACGACGAAAGTCTGATCCGGCACATTTCTATCATGGAAGCTTCGCCGCCCGCGCGAAAAGTTTTATATGCGTAATGTTTCAATTTACTAGAAGCGAATTATCTCGCATGAGGAAGTATGTCGTCTCTTTATACTGAACGTCTTGGCGACCTTGCCGCCCGGGCTTACGAATTATCCAGTCGCCTGTGCGGATCATGCCGCGACCTCCATGCACTTTGGCCTTACATCCGCCTCTCGAGATCATCGACCGGCCTCGAGGATGAGGGGTCGAAGTTGGAGCTCGCTTTGCGGACATTGATTGCCGGCGGGCTCCGCAGGGTCCTCATCGCCGGCTCGGCAGACACCGGTCTTCTTGCGCTTGTGGCGCGGGCAGGGGCCGACCATGGTGTGCATGTCACCGTTCTCGACATATGCGAATCGCCTCTCGAACTCTGTCGACAATTGGCCAGCCAATGGCCGCGGCCGCTGCAAATCGAGACGCTCAGGCAAGACTTGCGCGAACTGCATGTCCAGCAGCAATTTGATCTTATTCTGGTGCACGGAACTCTCCACTTTATTGCCGCTGACGGAAGACTCGATGCGTTGGCTCGGATTCTGGACGCGCTGCACCCGGATGGGCGCGTCGTCCTTTTGTTCAACACGAGCAAACCGTCCACGATCGATATCGACGATAATTTCCACACCGACTACGCGAAATCTGTGGTCAGCGAACTCAAACGGATCGGAATATCCTTGCCGGACAACGAGGAAGTGATCTGCGCGCGGCTCTCGGCCCATTCGCGCCAGCGGCAATTGCGCGAAGGCGCGTTTGCCAAACCTGACGATGCCACGCTGCTCCTGGAAACTGCCGGTTTTAACGTCATTAGCTGCAGTCAAGTCGATGTTAAGCTTGCAAGTCCAGCGCGCAGCTTCGTATCTCACATTTCGAAGCGACGTTTTATGACCATTGCCGAGCGAAGCCTGGTGCGGCGCTGAGCGCGAGTCGAATTCAAGAATGCAACGATGACAATTCAACGCAATCTCATCCTTGTTCACACGCCCGGGTATCAGGATGTCGAGGACTTTCAGGCTATTGCGCAGGCGGTTCAGGAGCTGGCGCCCGATATAGAAGTGTTCATCGCGTCGAACAACATCTCTTCATCCGCCACTCGCCGGGCCGCCAGCAAACGGCCAACCTTGGTTTTCTCGCCAGGTAATCTTCTGAGCTTTCGTCCCCTGCGAGGCAAAGTTTATGCCGGCTCCCCAATACCGAAATTGGAGCAGATCGCGCGTTTCCAGGCAGCCGGATTGCCGGTGCCGGCCAGCGCAGAGATTACTCCCGATATTAAACTGCCGGAGGCTATTTTCGGGGCGCATATCGTCGTCAAACCGGGGTTTTCTCAATCGTCGCGCGGACAGTTCATCACGCTGATGCGACGTGAGGCCGTGCGCTTTCAGGCAAAGGAAACTTTCCCGGAGGATCATCCGGGTCGATACGGCCCGATGTTTGCGCAGAGATTCATAGATACGGGACCTTTCGTTAGTCATCATCGCGTGTTGACCCTCTTCGGTGCTCCGCTGCTTGCATTCAAGACACGCTCTGAGAGACCGAGGCCTCCGCTCGATTCAGCCGATAGCGTACTCGCAACCATAGCCGTGAAGGCAAGACGTCGCGACGGACCGACCAAAAGGGAATTCACCACGGACGCCGATATTCTCGAACTCGCCCACCGCACTTATTCGGCGATGCCGGAAATTGCGCTGCAAGGCATCGACATCATTCGAGAGGCGAAGTCCGGAAAACTGTATGTGCTCGAGGCCAATCCAGGCGGCAACACCTGGATATTCTCCAAAGGCGACATGACGACAAGATTGAAGACGGCATTGGGCGTGGAGCGTCTCACCGATCAGTTCGACGCCTTTAAGATTGCAGCGAGGGTGTTGATTGAACGCACCAGGGCAGAAGCGGAATAGGCTTCCGCGGGCTTGGATATCAAAATGTGGCCTACGGGATAAATCGGTAGTTAAACCCGACCCTGACGATGTCGCCGCTGATTTTCGCGGAAGCGAGCCACGTCGATGGAGTCACGGCACTGCCGGCTACTTGATTTACCAGATAGCTTGCGGTGCCCAGATCAAAATGGAGATACTCGAGCTTCGCGGAGAACCGTTCGGCGAGCGCATACTCGAAGCCTGCTCCGGCCGTCCATCCAGTACGGTCGGACGAATAGGAACCTGAAAATGCTTGTGCAGCTGTCGAGGTTGCTAAAACAGATGACTGCACATTGCCGATTGCCAAGCCACCGGTCCCGTAGAAAAACCAACGGTTCCATGCGTAGCCGAATCGGCCACGAACGGTGGCGAGCCAGCGCAAACTCGTCTGCTGAGAGACGCCAAATGTATCCTCGCCGCCAACAAAGCTACCAATCTGGTTTCGATTGGCACGGAGGTAATTGAAGTCGCCCTCGAGGCCGATAACCCAGCGTGGATCGATTTGGTAATTGCATCCGAGCTGGCCACCGCCGGTGAAGCTCGAATCTCGCCCGCTTGAGCCAAAGGTGACGACGCCTGGCACCACGACGTTCTGGTCGACATTGGAGGACCCGACGCCGGCATTGAGGCCCGCGTAACAACCGGTCCACGAAAATGGGGCTGCTCTCACCGCCACGGGCGGTGCTTTTACGGGCAAGTCAGCCGCCCACGCTGCGCCAGCAATGAATGCTGTCGACGTCGACAACGCCGTGGATGCAAGAAGACAACGCCGCATGATTTTACCCCCAACGCTGCAAAATACGTAATTGCCGTGGTGCGCGCTACGGCCCGCATTGGCTACTCGCAGGGAATCGCTTGTAGCCGCGCTTTTGCTACCAACTGTTGCAATATGGCCACAGAACTGGCGCCGGTCTGTCTCGAATTTATAAACTGCTGTATAGACTTGCTGCGCTGCGGTAAAACTATTGCGCTGCAACAAATTAGCTGCTTATGTGGCCGCGTTGGGACAAGCCACGACCCAGCACGATGTCTTTGGTAACCCCGCCCGATCTGAAAAACGGACGGGGTTACTGTCGTCTCGTGTTGCGGCCGTCCAGTGAGCAATGAAGGTCAACGATGCAAACTCAAAAGGCGATAGCGCTGACTGCGCCGGCGCCTGCGGTCCACCCGCTCATTCATCAAGGATACGCCCTAGTCCATCGAATATGGCCGCCAGCAGCGATCGCTTGCGGATTCAGGACTCACGGCGGCCTGGATATCTTTCTTGGGATACGGGCTCGTTAGCATAGTCGAACTTGCATTGTAGGGATGCCGAAGCGGTCGTGCGCGAGCATTTTGGCCGCCGACCAAGCCTACTTCTTATCGCCGGGTTCGGGCTTCGCTTTCATTTGCGCCAGCTCGCCGTTTAGCTTCGCCATTGTAGACTTAAGCGCGGCGATCTCGGCTCGGGCAGCAGCGAGATCGCGGCCGGCGGCAGCCATCTTGTCCTGGGTCTCGCGGGTGAGCCGGGTCAACATCTGCTGGAGTAACTCGATATTGGTCTGTAGACAGCCGGTACGGCGTTCCATCTGCTTTTCGGCGGTGCAGACTTCCAACCCGCGAATGTCTTGTGCGGCGGCGGGCGACAGGAGTGCAGCGAATGCAACAAGCAGTGCCGCCGCATAGGGCAAAAATTTCGCCGGTATGGGCTGGTTATGCCAATGCTGCCGCTGTTCGCGTGCCATGCCTGAGATCTTACACGATAAAGTGCCGGTGCAACGGCTCGATCAACGGGCCGCGATCTTAAATTGATGCCCCATACATTGCCTCCCCCGATATCTGCCGGCCTGATGAGTCAAATTTCACCGCCTCACATGCGCGGCTGCAAGCTCCATTGAGATTCGCCTCATAGAAAATAACCAATTCGTTTGTAGCGGAATCCCAGACAACATGATCCAGCGTGAATTCGATTTTTTCGATTTGTTTTGCCGCAAGGCTCCAATATTTCGCCAGCGCTTTCTTGCCCTCTACAATTGGATTGCCGACGAAACTCGCGGCCTTGGGACTTACGAATTTTGCGTCCTCGACGTAATGCTCCAGGACTGCACTAACATCCTTCCTGTTCCAGGCGCTGATCCAGTTCGCGGCAAATTCGTTCGCCTTAACTCGGTTCATGCAAGCTCCATTTAAACAAGCCGGCGCCACAGATGGTGGCGCAATAGTTTATTGTCCCGAAACAATTCCAAATCAGTCTCAGCGCGCAAACAAATGAAATTGTTTTTGGCAATCGATGAATATTTTTGATTCTTGCGCGTGCCTCCCCGAGCGGACGTAGCCCGATACCGAGGTAACAGCAGATATTCGCCATGTAGATCAAAGGTGTCGAGCGGGACCGGGTCCTTGTTGGCAAATGCTGCACTGTGGCGTGTTGCAAAAAAGCGCTAAAGTCCGTTCAATCTCATTATCTGGCAAAACAAGCCTGCCTAATTTCGATTTGATCAGGGGATCATCATGGCTATATCGGTGGCGTGCGTTCGCGGCGTTTTTACTGCCACACTTCTCGGGCTCACAGTCGCCGGTTGCGGCTACAATAACATCCCAACTTACGAGGAGCAGGCCAAGGCGAAGTGGGCGGATGTGCAAAACAATTATCAGCGCCGCGCCGATCTTATTCCCAATCTGGTCGCCACCGTTCAGGGTTTCGCGAAACAGGAACGGGAAGTGCTTACCGCGGTCGTGGAGGCGCGCGCCAAAGCAACACAAGTAAAGTTGGACGTTTCGCAGCTTACCGATCCCGACAAGGTCAAGCAGTTCCAGGATGCGCAAAACCAGCTGTCCGGTGCGCTCGGCCGGCTGCTTGCCGTGAGTGAGAACTACCCTGAACTCAAGTCCAATCAGAACTTCCTGGCGCTCCAGTCGCAACTCGAGGGCACCGAAAACCGCATCGCGGTCGCTCGACGCGACTACATCGAAGCTGTGCGCGTATACAACACTGAACTCAAGACCTTCCCCGGCCTGTTGTGGGCTGCCACCTTCTTCCGCTCCAACAAGCCAATGGCGGAATTCACCGCCGGCGCGAACGCGGACAAGCCACCGCCAGTAAAATTCTGACGGGCCGCCGCAACATAATGGTATCGACATGATGCCGGGCCGCCTCTCTTCTACCCTTGGTGGAAGAGGATCGCGTCTGGCTATCGCCTGCACGGCGTTGTTGTGCACGATCGCTGCCGCTTTTGCCCTTACTCTTCCGGCGCTCACAGGACGCGTCGTCGACCGGGCCAATATCATTGAGCCCACAACGCGTATCGGGATCGAGCAGAAGCTTGCCGATCTCGAAGCAAAGTCCGGCATCCAACTTGTCGTTGCCACAGTCACCTCCCTCGAGGGCCAGGAGATCGAGCCCTATGCCAATGAACTTTTCCGAAACTGGAAGCTTGGCGAGAAGACCAAAAACAATGGCGTGCTGTTGGTCGTTGCGCCGAACGAGCGGCGGGTCCGCATCGAGGTCGGTTATGGGCTTGAGGGCACGCTCACAGACGCACTGTCGAAAGTAATCATAACCAATGCTATTACGCCACCCTTCAAAACTGGCGATTTCAGCGGGGGCATTTCGCGCGGCGTCGATGACATCATCACTGTATTGACCACCGATTCCTCGGAATGGCAGCAGCGACCAGCGCTTCGGCTTGACAGTCAGCAGCGCGCCGACCCGACAAACTGGGTTCTCATCGCGGCGTTGATCGCTCTCGTCTTCATGCTCATCGTTTCGCCCGGGTTTCGCTGGCTGTTCTTGAACCTTGTGCTGAATATTCTTGTCTCGGCCGGGTCGAGCAGCAGCGGAGGCGGAAGTTCAGGCGGTGGTGGCTTTTCGGGAGGCGGAGGCTCGTCGGGTGGTGGCGGAGCTTCGGGGAGTTGGTGATGAGTATTTCAAAAGAAGACTATGAGCGCATTGCGACTGCCATTCGTTCCGCCGAAGCAAGGACCTCCGGTGAAATTGTTTGCGTGCTGGCAGAGACATCATCCCGCACCACGGCGTTGCCGGTGTTTATCGCTGCGGTAGCCGCGCTCGTGACTCCCTGGTTGCTCGTGACCTTCACCGCGATGACGGTTTACCGAATTCTATCGCTGCAGGCTGTCGTATTCTTGGTACTTTTGATGCTTCTTTGTTTGCCGCGCGTACGGGTCGCGCTTATGCCGCGCAGGACACGCCGCGCCATCGCTCATCGTGTCGCGATGGAGCAGTTCAAAAGTCGCGGCATTGCAAAGAAAAAAGATCGATCCGGAATTCTGATTTTTGTCTCGCTTGCGGAGCGTTATGCACGCATCATTGCTGACGACAATATTGCCGCGCGCGTCCCCCAATCGAAATGGCAGGCGACGGTCGATGCACTGGTCGCGCATATGCGCGAGGGACGTATCGCCGACGGCTTTGTTGCCGCCATTGAGTTCTTGCGGAACCGAGCTGGCGGCGTACTTTCCCAGCACTGGCGCGGACCACAATGAGTTGCCGGATCGAATCTATTTGATTTGACGCCGGAGTTTATGGTCAGCCGCTTCCGGTACAAGGCGGAATGTCAGCGCATTCGAGCGATGTCCGTACCGGGCGACATCACGCTCGGCGGGCGTAATCAAGTTAGCCCCGGCAACTGTCCGCTATCTCTTTGGCCCACGCGCATGTTAATCCTTCTGTGTGAGCCGGCTCACACAGGGGGAACGCCTGCGCCCTCTACAAAGAATACCGTAACGCCAGCTTTTCCGTCCAACGCGCGGAGAGCATCATGCTGCAGACGTTAAAGAATTGGCCCAATACAACGATCGCCGCGATCGGCGCCGGGGTCGTGTCTGCCGTATTTCTCCTGAGCATCGTAACCTTGTTCATTGCATCTTCGTCTTCAACGGTGAATGCAGACCCCCCCAGGAGCGGGTGCGTCGCCGTTTCCAAGGGTGAATACCAGGGCGCCTACCGGAAGAATTTGCTGCATACCAGGTTCGGCACTTATGTGAGAACGGGGCGGTTAGGGCGGTATTCTTATTGGTATTGCCGCTGAAACGTTCGATGAGACTTCTCTGCTCGCCAACGGTGAGGAGCCTATTTGGCGGTTGCAGCTTTAAGGATTGGCGTCAGCCGCGCAACCTCGCTCCTCACCAGATCGGCCAGAGCTTTTGGACCGCGGCGGTTTGGCTCCGCGATATCGGCGCCGAGATCGGCCAGCCGTTTTTGCACGGCTTCCTCGCTGAGCCCCTTGCTCAGGGCTTCGGCGAGCTTGTCAATAATGGGTTTCGGCGTACCTTTGGGCGCGAACACCGCATAGAAAGGTGCGCAATCGAATTCGGGCAGGCCCTGCTCATAGGAGGTCGGCACGTTCGGTAGCAGCGGGCTGCGCTTCTTTGCCGCGATCGCAAGCGCCTTGACGGTGCCCGCTTGCACGTGGGGCAATGGGCCGAGCACCGGGTCGCAGTCGTAATCGATCTGGCCCGCAAGGATCGCATTCATCACCGGCGCCGTGCCGGTAAACGGCACCATGGTCGGCTTGATGCCAATGGCCGAGTTGAGAAGCAGGCAGCCAACGTAGGACACGGAGCCCACGCCCGCGTGCCCCATGTTGAGCTTGCTCTCGTTGGCCTTGGCGTAGGCAACGAACTCCTTGAGGTTGTTGGCAGGGAAATCCTTGCGGACCGCCAGCAGTTCCGGCTGCTCGGCGATCAGTCCGATCGGTTCGAAATCCTTCTCCGGGTCATAACCCAGATTTGGATAGAACATGGGCGCCGCGGCGTGCGTGCCCATGTGACCGGAAATGAGAGTGTAGCCGTCGGGCGCGGCGCGCGCGGCGCGGAGCGATCCAAGCGTGCCACCGGCACCGCCGACATTTTCGACCACAAATTGCTGGCCGAGATAGCGCGAGAAAATGTCCGCCACGATCCGGCCGGTAATGTCGGCCGGTCCGCCGGCCGCAAACGGCACGATCACGGTCACTGTTCTTGTCGGGTAGTCCTGGGCCTGCGCGCCACTCATTCCCGCGAGCGCCAAAAGCGACGCCGCTATCCATTGCCCCTTCATAATCCCCTCCACGACGTTGCCGGTTCTGCGGCCGCTCAGGTTAGGTGATCGCCGGGACAGGGCAAAGCTGCTTTTGGCACAAACGGACGTGGCGCAGACATAACAGGATGCCGCCTTTGGAGCCGATACAGACCTCACGCGACCGACAGGCGTGAGTTTGTCAGTACGCGAAACGGCTGAAATCAAAGACCTGGTCGAGGACGAAAATAAACGCCAGGAAACCAGCCGCCGCAGCAAGCAGGACTGCGGCGCCAATAAAGTGGGCCGTCACCGCATCGTCCTGCTTCGGGGCTGAGCTCTTGCAAAGTTCAAGAGAGTTTTTGTTCGGCATTGGGTCAACAATCAAAAGACAGACTATTGCTAGACCGCGCGACAATTGCCGACTAACGAAAATATATGATGGTCTTATCTAGCCGGCTTATGGCAGCTTGCGGTTTGCGCATAGCGCCAGGACGTGAGAGTCGGTATCCGACTTCGTCCGCGTGCAACCACTTGCTCGAGAACAGCAATGATCGCCGCAACTGAGAATCAGACGACGCCTTCTGTCACGGCAGCGGTCTGGACCGGTTTTGCCATGATGTGCATCGGCATGTTTATGGCGGTTCTTGATGTTCAGGTGGTCGCTACCTCGCTGCCAACCATCCAACAAGCGCTCAATATTGCGCAAGAGCAGATGAGCTGGATCCAAACCGCGTATTTGATCGCAGAGATCATCTCAATTCCGCTTACGGGTTTTCTGACGCGAGTGCTCACGATGCGATGGCTATTTGTCGCTGCCGTGTCTGTGTTTACCCTTGCATCGATTGCATGTGCTGCCAGCGGGAGCTTTTCGTCTCTAATTGCGTTTCGGGTACTGCAAGGCTTTTCCGGCGGTACACTGATTCCGGCGGTCTTCTCGGCAATTTTCCTGCTTTTTCCAGTTCGGCTCCAACCGCTGGCGACGATGATCGCCGGGGTTTTGGCCGTTCTTGCCCCGACTGTGGGGCCGGTGGTGGGAGGGTGGATCACCGAGACTTATTCCTGGCCGTGGCTTTTCCTGATCAACGTTTTGCCCGGGCTTATCGCCGCCATTGTGGCGTCGGTATCGCTGCCGAAAGAGCAGGCATCCTTCGATCAGCTTCGCCATCTGGACGTGACGTCGTTGGCGCTGGGGGCAGTCGCCCTCGCGGCGCTGGAAATCGCAATCAAGGAAGCCCCAAAGCGTGGCTGGACTTCATTGCTGGCCGTCGGCCTTCTCTGCTTGTGCTTGGTCACTGCGGCGGGGTTTGTATTTCGGACTCTGCGGTCATCGAAACCGCTGGTCGACCTGAGGACCTTTCGCGATCGGAATTTTTCGATCGGGTGTCTGCTCAGTTTCGTGCTCGGGATGGGACTTTTTGGATCGGTCTATCTCATGCCGGTTTTTCTAGCCTACGTGAGGGCACACAACGCGCTCGAGATCGGCAAGATCATGCTGGTAACGGGCGTGGCGCAACTTGCGGTCGCTCCAGTCGCCGCATTTTTGGTTCGCCGGTTTGACGATCGTCTTTTAACGGCGCTCGGCTTTCTAGTTTTCGGAATAGGATTGGCTTTGAGCTCCGCTCAATCGAGAATCACAGATTTCGATGAAATGTTTTGGCCACAGGTGATACGCGGCTGTGCCATCATGTTTTGCATCCTGCCCCCCACGCAGCTTGCCCTCGGGCAATTGGCGAAGACCGCCGTTGCTGACGCCAGTGGTTTGTTCAACCTCATGCGCAATCTCGGCGGCGCTATTGGAATCGCGGTAATCGACACTGTCATTTACACACGCGCGCCCGAACACGCGCGGACCCTCGTTAATCGTCTGACTGCCGGTGATCTGGACGTTGCCGGGATTCTTGGCATACCGCGTGAAGCGTTTGGACCGGCGCTGCTCGACCCCGAAAAGCAGGCGATGTTGGCTTCGCTCGTCGACAAGGTGGCTTTTGTCGATGCCATAAACGATGCTTGGCTTCTGGTTGCTGGGGCGACGCTTGCCGCGCTGGTCTTCCTACCGTGGGCGAGAGGGACGCCGCGGCCTGAGCCAGACCATCACATGCGAGCAAGGCCTCCGTGACCGAGGCGGAAGCCGAATTTTGACAGAAGAAGGAGACAGCCATAAGCGAGCTGCAGCCGCCGCAGCGGCGACAAGATGGAATGTCGTTCGTAGAAATCACCCGCCAGTATCGTGATCAGCTCATGGCGCGTGTTGAAGAGATCAAAGGACGACATAAGGAGGTCACGCAGGATTGGGCTGTTTATCCGGTAAATCAGCCAGGAAAGAGAATTGAGGCTGAGACGTATTTTACGTTCATAGTCTCGTGCCAGATGCGCGCGCAATTCCGCGCCCTCGAGGACAGCATCGACGACCGTCGCGCCAAATGCGGCGCTGCTCATTGCCATCATAACGCCACTTGAAAATAACGGATCAATGAAGGCCGCCGCATCCCCAACCAGGATGTGGTTCTCGCCTACGTAGTGTTCGGCGTCATACGAATAATCTGCACACGAGACCAGAGGACCTGTCGGCTCGGCATTTGCCATTTGCCTGGCAAGGCTTGGGCACGCGGCAACGGCGCCCGCAAACAGCATATCGAGTTTGGCTTCTCTCGTTTTGAAAAAGCTCTGCGTTCCGACGACGCCGACACTCATTACATCGTCTGGCAGCGGGATCATCCAGAACCATCCGTACTCAAACAGATGGACGGCAATCATTCCTGCTTTATCGCCGGGCAGGCGAGGAACGTTTCGGAAATGCCCGAACACGGCTGCGGTGTTGTTGCGCTTGTCGATGCGTTTAAGTTTGAGCCGGCTGGCGAGCAGAGTGTCCCGCCCGGAGGCGTCAACGAGAAAACGGGCGGTCCATTGAATTGGTATGCCGTCCGGGCCGGTCGCGGTAACGCAAGGTCGGCGTTGCTCGTCAATCGTAACGTCGGTGACCCGGGTGCCTTCGAACACCTCCGCGCCGAGCCTGCGGCTATTGTCGAGCAGCAGCTTATCGAAATCGGAGCGCTTCACCTGATAGCTGTGGCCGACGCTCAAGTATGGATTTTCGGCGAAACGGAACGTTGTCGCTGATCCATGCTCGTCGGAAACGAGTTCCGCGCCCGGCTTGTACACGCCGATGCGCCGCACATCGTCGGCCACGCCCAGACGATCGAATAGTGGCAGGTTGAGAGGCAGCAAGGATTCGCCGATGTGAAAGCGCGGAAAGTGTTCCTTTTCCAACACGACGACACGTTTACGGTTTTGGGCGAGCAACGCGGCAATGGTGGACCCCGCGGGCCCGCCGCCGACGACGACCACATCGCACTCTCGATAATTCATCATGGCAGTGAGCGGCTCATGCCCCACCGGTACCGTATGCCAAGGCTATGCCTTCATTATGGCAAGGTCTTTCGACGTGCGAGCCTTGGGCGTGAAAAAAATAAACCGCCCGGCAGTAGCCGGGCGGTGTGACATTTCTTCGTATCAGTGAGGCGGTTTATCGGCGGTGATGCCGGTGACGGCGCGGCATGACTGGACGCAACTCGAGCCCCGTCACGGTGGCGACAACATTGAGCCCGATCTGCCCCTCGACGCTAATCGGCTGGAGGGCGAACGAGTTGGCTCCGCCAACGAGGCCATTGGCACCGACGCCGACGCCCACCGCAGCTCCGGCGGAAACGCCGCCATACCCGCCAGCCAGCGCACCAGGGCCCACGCGTGGGGTTGGCGCGAACACTACCCAGGCCAGCCCGACATCGCTGCTGATACCGACTTGCGCTCCGAAGCGGTGGATAGTCGCGTCATAGTATTGGACTGGAGCGCCAGTTGCTGGCGTGAATATGCAACTGAATGCACGGGCCGATACGAGGATGTAGCCTGCCGTTCCGGGGCTTCGGCAGCTCAGCGTGCCCACTTCGACGTCCGCGCGAGCGGGTGTCGCCGCCACAAGAGCAGCACTAAACAGGGTGGCGGCGAACGCGGAGCGAACAGCTAGTTTAATCGACATGGTATTCCTTTCCGTCAATAATCAAGATGGTGGTGATCTTAGCCCGGATATCCAGATCAGTCCGACGTATGTAACCTTATTCTGAAACGACTGAAAGCCCTGTCCAGCTGACGAAGGTCGAAGGATGCCCTAAATGCAATCCCGGCAATTGGAGTTTGTGCAAATTGCTTTTTCAGCGGGCAAGACGCGACAGTTTTTCTTCAGAGGTTCGAGCCAAACGGACAAAGCTGTCATCCAGCAGATATTTAGCGCACAACATTACAATTTAGCCGGCTTTCCACTCAGCAACAGCCTGAAAAACTACGCCAGCCGGGTGTCGGCCAATGGTGCCTCGCTTCTGGTTGTCGATGCGGGCGCGAATATTGGCGCGAGCGCGCTCTATCTCGCGCAATTTGACCCCCGAGTTCATGTTTGTGCAATCGAGCCCGAACCGGGAAATTTTTCGGTTCTCGAAAAAAATTGCACCGGTCTGCCTATCACTCCAATCGAAGCCGCCCTTGCGAGTGAAGCCGGAAAATTGTGGCTGACTGATCCGGGAATCGGGGAGTGGGGATTCCGCGTGGGAGAGCTCTCCGGAAAATTCCAGGTCACGGCCATTACGATGGCCGACATTCTCGGGAAATTTGACTCAACCCGATACGAGCCTTTGATCTGCAAGATTGACATCGAAGGCGGCGAGAGCGACTTGTTTCGCGCCAATGATGCTTGGATCGATCAATTTCCACTGATCATTATCGAGCTTCACGACTGGCTGTTGCCGGGAACAAGCAACTCAAAAAATTTCTTGAGTGCGATTTCAAAACGAAACTTCGATATCGTTTATCGCGGCGAAAACATGTTTTGCTTCAACAATGCTCTCCTATGATCGCGGGTCCGCTATCGGGAGCAAAGCTGGCGTGCGAGGATATTGGCCAGCCGTTGGTCGCAAGCCCTCAATTTATGTGCAGACGCCAACCCCCAAGCATGGAACTTTTCCCGGCCATGGAACTTGTTGGCGTGGAACCCGCCACAACCGTGGCATTACCTGGGGGCAAGCATGAGCATTTTAATCAGTATTCTCATTACGTTCCTTGTCATCATACTGGTGCTCTATCTGATCAACATGTTGCCGATTGACGGCAGGGCAAAGCAGATCGTGCGCGTGATCGTCATCATCATCGGCGTGTTATCGCTGCTGAAATATCTGGCGATTTACTAGGAAAGCTAAAGCGTGACGCCTCGCAACCGCAGGGCGTTGCCGACGACGCTGACCGACGATAGCGCCATCGCGGCGGCTGCAATGATTGGCGACAACAGCAAACCGAACACAGGATAGAGCACGCCCGCGGCGACCGGCACCCCGAGCGCGTTGTAGACAAAAGCAAAGAACAAATTCTGCCGGATATTGCGCATGACCGCAGCCGACAGCACGCGCGCTTTCACAATACCGGTCAGGTCGCCCTTGAGCAGCGTGATGCCGGCGCTTTCGATCGCGACATCGGCACCGGTACCCATGGCGATGCCGACTTCCGCCGCGGCCAGCGCAGGCGCGTCATTCACCCCGTCACCGGCCATCGCGACCGTGCGGCCCTCGCGCCGCAGTTTTTCTACGACGGCGTTCTTCTGATCGGGCAGCACTTCGGCCTCGACCTCGGCGATGCCGAGGCGCCGCGCAACGGCCTGCGCGGTGGTGCGATTGTCGCCGGTGAGCATGACCACCCGAATGCCGTCCGCGGCAAGGGCTTTCAGCGCGTCCGGCGTGGTCCCCTTGATCGGATCGGCGACGGCGATAACGCCGGCAACCTTGCCGTCCACGGCGAGGAAAATGGCGGTTGCTCCGTCGCCGCGCAGGCGCTCTGCTTCGGCGGCGAGCGCCGAAGTATCGATATTCATTTCATCAAGAAATCTGGCGTTGCCGAGCGCAAGCCGCTTGCTCTCGACGATGCCGATAACGCCCTTGCCGGCGGGTGCATCAAATTCGCGAACCGGCGAGAGATCGAGTTTACGCTCGGCCGCCGCGGCGACAATGGCCGCCGCCAACGGGTGCTCGCTGCCGCGCTCGATGCTGGCTGCTAGCTTCACTATCTGCGCTTCGTCAAACCCGTGCCCCGGTGTAACCGCTACCACCTTCGGCTTGCCTTCCGTGAGCGTGCCGGTTTTGTCGATGACAAGGGTGTCGATCTTTTCCATGCGCTCCAGCGCCTCGGCGTTCTTGATCAACACGCCGGCCTGCGCGCCGCGGCCGACGCCAACCATGATCGACATCGGCGTCGCGAGGCCAAGCGCACAAGGACAGGCGATGATCAGCACGCTTACGGCCGCCACCAGGCCGTAGGCAAAGCGGGGTTCCGGGCCGAGTGTCGCCCACGCGGCAAAGGCCAGCAGCGCGAATGCGATCACGGTCGGCACGAACCAGGCGGATACCTGATCGGCGAGGCGCTGGATTGGCGCGCGGCTGCGCTGCGCCGATACCACCATTTGCACGATTTGGGATAGCAATGTGTCGCGGCCAACCTTGTGGGCACGCATGACGAAGCTTCCGCTCTTGTTGAGCGTGCCGCCGATCACGCGAGAATCTTTTTCCTTCGTCACCGGCATGGATTCGCCGGTGACCATGGATTCATCGAGCGCTGAGCGGCCTTCCAGCAAAATGCCGTCCACCGGCACCTTGTCGCCCGGACGAACACGCAAGCGATCGCCGGCCTTCACGGCGTCAAGCGAAACCTCCTCATCGGTGCCATCGTCTCTGACACGGCGCGCAGTCTTGGGCGCAAGATCGAGGAGGGCACGGATTGCGCCGGACGTCGCTTCGCGCGCCCGTAGCTCCAGCACTTGCCCCATGAGCACGAGCACGGTGATGACGCTCGCTGCCTCAAAATACGAGGCGGGTGCGCCGCCGTGACCGCGGAACGCTTCCGGGAAAATTCCGGGCGCGAACGTGGCGGCCAGGCTGTAGATGTAGGCCACGCCGGTGCCCATCGCGATCAGCGTGAACATGTTGAGATTGCGGGTGACGAGCGATTGCCAACCGCGCACAAAGAACGGCCAACCTGCCCACAGGACGACCGGTGTGGCGAAAGCGAATTGCACGTAATTCGAGAGCGTCGGCTCGACCCAATTGTGCGCACCGGCAACGTGAGCGCCCATTTCCAGGGTGAAGACCGGCAGCGTCAGCAGCAAGCCGATCCAGAAGCGGCGCCGCATGTCGATGAGTTCGGGGTTGGGTCCGGTTTCGGTGCCCGCGATTTCAGGCTCAAGCGCCATGCCGCAAATCGGGCAGGAGCCGGGACCGATCCGCCGGATCTCGGGATGCATCGGGCAGGTGTAGATAGTGCCTGCGGGCATCGATTCGGCCTGGCGTTCATCCACATATTTTATGGGGTCGGCAGCGAATTTGGCGCGACAGCCGGACGAACAAAAATAATAAGTGTGGCCGCGATGATCGGCGCGGTGTTTGGCGGTGTGCGGATCGACCGTCATGCCGCAGACAGGGTCGAGGACGCCGCCCGCCGGCCCCTCGCGATGATGGTGATGCTCTGCGGTCACGGTCCCACCTTGCCTAACATACCCCTGGGGGGTATATAGACGCTATGGCAAAAGACAACAAGGCAGCAACCCTCAAGGGGCTCAACCGCATTGAAGGTCAAGTGAGAGGATTGGCCCGCATGGTCGAGGCCGACCGCTACTGCATTGATATTGTGACGCAGATCGGGGCGGTGCGTGCCGCGTTGCGCCGGGTCGAGGAGGAAGTCCTGCGCGATCACGTGGCGCATTGCGTCGACCACGCGATCAAGAGCGGGAACAAGGCCGACCAGCGGCGCAAGGTCGCCGAGCTGATGGATGTGATGGGAAGGGCGGCGAGGTAACCACGCCTGTGGTCATCCCTGCGGCGGCTGGGATCCATACGCGGGAAGCTCTCGACACGCTGCGGAGTAGGGGCTCCGGCCTCCGCCCGCTGGCGCTCACCTGGCTCAGCCGTACTTTTTCCTTGCCAGCACGACACCTTGGCCGAGTGCCATCAGCTTCGCCTCGGCAATATCGCGCCGCATCGGGGCCATCCCGCAATTTGTGCAGGCGACGATTCTCTCCTTCGGCACGAATTTCATCACGTCGCCGATCACTTGGGCCACGCGCTGTGGCGTCTCGACCACATCAGTCGCCACGTCGATGACACCGATCAGCACGTCCTTGCCTTCGAGCAGTGACAAGAGTTTCAGCGGCACGTGCGAATTGATGCACTCCACCGAAACCTGGCCAATGCGGCTTTTCGAGAGCGCCGGGAAAATTTCCTCGTATTGCCGCCATTCATCTCCAAGCGAATTCTTCCAGTCGATATTGGCTTTGATGCCGTAGCCATAACAGATGTGCACGGCGGTGGTGCATTTGAGGCCGTCGATAGCGCGGTGCAACGCCTCGATGCCCCAGCCGGCGACTTCGCCCATGAAGACGTTGAATGCTGGCTCGTCAAACTGAATAACGTCGACGCCGTCATTTTCGAGCGCGCGCGCTTCCTTGTTGAGCAGATCGGCGAAGGCCATGGCCATCTTTATCTTGTCACCGTAATGCGCGTCGGCGATCGTGTCGGAAATCGTCATCGGCCCTGGCAGCGTGATTTTCAATTTTCGTTTGGTATGCGCGCGAGCGTAACACGCTTCCGGCTGATGCACGCGGCCTTTAAGCGTCAGTTCTCCCCGGACCACCGGCACCATCGCTTTGTAGCGGTCGGCGCGGATTCCCATCTCGACCTTGTGCGCGAAGTCGATGCCATCGACATATTCCAGAAAGCCGTGGACGAAATGCTGACGCGACATTTCGCCGTCGCAGACAATGTCGATGCCAACATCTTCCTGCCACTTGATCGCAAGTAACGTGGCGTCGAGTTTGGCTGCCGCGAGTTCGTCGCCTTGTTGCCGCCATTGCGGCCACAGCTTGTTTGGCTCGGCGAGCCAGGCCGGTTTTGGCAGGCTGCCGGCAACGGTCGAAGGAAACATCATGCATCCGGGCTCTTTAGTTTGTGCATAGTCTTTTCCGAAAACCGGTCCCCGATTGGGTCGAGGACATAATTTTCGGGATCATGCACTGTAGCGCGTAGGCGGGTGCCAACTATAGAGCCAATCGTAGCGTGCGCGCAGTCTTTCTCCGCCCATCGCCCGCATCGCCAGATTGCGAACGAGTGCTTCCGGGCCCGTTAGTCCGTAGATGCGCTCCTGGCGGCGGGAGAATTGTTGGGCACGCAAAGTGCGATGCCAGCGCGCCCCTTCGTATGCGCGTAGCGCGTCAGAGGGGTCGTCGAGATATTTGCTCAACATGTCTGTGACGACCGCGGCGTCCTCGATGGCCATGCTGGCACCTTGGGCGAGGAAGGGCAGCATCGGGTGGGCGGCATCCCCAATCAGCGTCACAGGGTCTTTGCCGCCGCGGAAAGGCTCCTTGCGGTCATACAGCGCCCATTTCAGCCAGCGATCAGGAATCCCGATGAGGGCACGGACTTTTTCCGACCAGGCCCAGCGCGCAAAATGGCGGAGCATTTCGGTGCGGTCGCCGGCCGCCGACCAACCGGTCTCTTTCCACTCATCGTGGACGATGCCGACAATATTGATAAGTTTGCCGGCCTTGACCGGATAGTGCACGAGGTGCGCGTCTTGGCCGAGCCAGAGGTGCACCAACGGCTGGCGGAATTCTGCCGGTACCGCATCAGCGGGAATAAGCGCGCGCCACGCCGTCCGGTGACGGAATGTCGGTGGCTGCTGCCGGCGCAAGCGCGCGGCGACGGTCGACCATATGCCGTCAGCGCCGATCAATGCGATGCCGCGCTCGTCGAGCACCTGCATGCCGCGTTTGCCGAGCACGCTGACGCCATTGACGTGGGCTGCGAATTCCTCGACCCGAACGCCAAGCTCCAACTTGGCGTCGAGTTCACTTCGGACAGCGTCGGCGAGCGCCGATTGCAAGTCACCGCGATGGATCGACCAATAAGGCGCGCCATAGCGGCGTTCCGCCTCCTCACCCAACGGAATACGCACAATCTCTCGAGCGGAGCCGCCCGCCATCACGCGGATCGCCTGTGGCGCGACAGCGACCGATGCGAGACGCTCTCGAAGTCCGAGAGCGATCAATACGCGACTCCCATTCGGCGAAAGCTGAAGCCCGGCGCCGGCCTCTTCAAGTTTTTCCGCTTGCTCGAATACAGTCACGCGAATGCCGGCGCGTGTCAGCGCCAGCGCAGCCGTCAATCCGGCAATGCCGGCGCCGGCGACGATGACATGACGCGCGGGCGCCATGGCCAAGGGCTCCGATTAAGGTCAGGCGGCAGCAGAGAGCGGCAAGGCGCATTGCGGCGGACGGGCCGCATGAGAATTAAGCGCCGGGTCGAGGCGGTAGAGAGTCGAGCAATAGGGGCAGATGATCTCTTTATCCTCGCCCATATCGAGGAAAACATGCGGGTGGTCGTATGGCGGCGTCGCGCCGACACACATGAATTCCTTGGCGCCGATCTCGATTACCGGCACGCCCGGATCGTTGTGAAAGTGGGGGACTACGTGTTCCGCCATACTAAGTCCTTTGGCAAATCCATTCGCTGCCGCGTTCCCGCGGCGAATTTTCAACGGCACCATAGCGAGGCAAACGCACGATGCCTAGCTCAATTGCGAGCGGGCACGTTCGTATTGTTCGCGGCCTTAGGGAGAGACGAAAGGCGCAATCAAAAACAGCCAATTGCCGTCGCTCGGGCTCACAGCTAGAAATCACGCATGCCAAGTTTCAAGAATGGCGAGGTCGAAATCGCCTATCTCGACGAGGGTGACGGCGAGCCGATTGTGCTGGTCCATGGCTTTGCCTCCACCAAGGAAGTGAACTGGGTGCTGCCCGGGTGGGTTGCGACGCTCACGCGCGCGGGCCGGCGTGTGATCGCGCTCGACAATCGCGGCCACGGTGCTTCAAGCAAGCTTTACGATCCTTCCGCCTATCACAGCGCCACCATGGCCGAAGATGTGCGCGCGCTGCTCGATCATCTGACAATCGAGCGCGGCGACGTGATGGGCTATTCGATGGGCGCGCGCATCACTGCGTTTCTCACTGTGAATCATCCCGCTCGAGTACGCTCGGCTATTTTCGGCGGCCTCGGTATTCGGCTGGTGGAAGGTGTCGGATTGCCAGAGAGCATAGCCGAAGCCTTGGAAGCGCCGTCGGCTACCGATGTGCGAGATCCGACCGGTCGTGTGTTTCGTATCTTCGCCGACCAGACAAAATCGGACCTGCGCGCGCTCGCAGCCTGCATTCGCGGGTCGCGGCAAACATTGAGCCGAGTCGAAGTGGCGGGCGTCCGGGTCCCGGTGCTGGTCGCGGTGGGGACGAAAGATCAAGTTGCGGGCAATGCCCATGAACTGGCCGCGCTTATCCCAGGGGCACAGGCGCTCGATATCCCGGATCGTGACCATATGCTTGCGGTCGGCGACAAGGTTTATAAAACGGGCGTTATTGACTTCCTTAACCGCGTATGAGCCATGCGCCGGGCGCGTTACGGCGCTCTCTTTGCAGCTTCGAAATTGTGATAAAAGACCTATCTAGGGGATACGAGAGGCGTCGGGAGAATTTAGGTATGGCTCAATATCAGACACGGCCCGCGCGGGCCCTCGATAAAGTCGATCCGGTCTGGGCGCGTATCCGCAGCGAAGCGGAGGACGTCGCGCGCCGCGAGCCGGAGCTCGCCACGTTTATCTACGAAAACATTCTGCACCACGACGCGCTCGAGGCAGCGATCGCGCATCGCGTCAGCCAGCGGCTAGCCCATGCCGACGTATCCGCCGACCTGATCCGCCAGGCCTATAACGACGCGCTCGAGGACCAACGGACGCTCGGTGAAATCTTCCGTGCCGATATCGTCGCCACCGTCGATCGCGATCCGGCCACCAGCCGCTTCATCGAACCGGTGCTCTATTACAAAGGCTTCCATGCCATCCAGACGCATCGTCTGGCGCACTGGCTATACGGCAAGGGCCGTAAGGATTTTGCGCTCTATCTGCAGAGCCGTGCTTCGTCCGTGTTTCAGTGCGACATCAATCCGGCAGCGAAAATCGGCCGCGGCATTTTCCTCGACCACGCCACCGGCCTCGTGGTGGGCGAGACCGCGGTGATCGAAGACGATGTTTCGATCCTGCATGACGTAACACTCGGCGGCACCGGCAAGGAACACGAGGACCGTCACCCCAAGATACGCCGCGGTGTAATGATCGGCGCCGGAGCCAAGATTCTCGGCAATATTGAGGTTGGCCATTGCGCGCGCATCGCCGCCGGCTCGGTTGTCATCAAGCCGGTACCCAACAATGTCACAGTCGCAGGCGTGCCGGCCAAAGTGGTGGGGGAAGCTGGTTGCCCCGAGCCCTCACGCGCCATGGACCAGATGCTTTACGGCATCATGCTCGACGGGTGAGAGTTTTTTGCCTTGCGCATCCCGACCTCCGGGATCATGCGCTGACGCTTGCGCCGGGCCGCCCGATCGGGCAAGGAGACGTTTGCCTTAAGACAGGAGCGACCCGTTGGACGTCCAGGAAGTCAGAAAACTCGATGGTTATCTGAAGAAGCTGTTTGGCAACACGCATATTCGCGTGGTGCCGAAGGGCTCAGATAAGGCTGAGATTTTCGTTGACGAGGACGATCTCGGCGAACTTACCGTCGACGATGAGGACGGTGAGCGTTCTTATAATTTCCGGATGGTCATTCAGGTCGGCAGTGATCCCAGTATCCAGCCGGTGCCGACACTCAACGCTTATCTCCGTCGCAAGTTCGACAACGAGAATATTCGCGTGGTGACGCGCCCAAAGAAAACCGATTCACTCGAGGTTTATATTGGCGAAGAGTTCATCGCCGTGTTGTTTTTGGAGATCGAGAAAGGCCGCCGGTCCTATATCCTCGAATTGCCTATCCTCGACGTCGATCTGGTGGATTGAGCACCCTACCGCTCATTCCGGTACGAGCGGGAATCCAGCCCTCGTCACCAACTCAGGAAGTTTCGCGTTGGGTGCGAGCGCTTGGCTAGCCCGGATGCAATCGTGTAATCAGCCTGTCGATCCCGCTCGCGACGTTTTGCCAATTGCTCAGCCAGTCGCGCGGAAAACGCAAGGTAATGTCGGCACTGCCGATGCGCCTCTCCAGCAGGCAGACGCCCGAATTGGTGACGCCCTTGCGTGAGCAACGCGCCAGAAAATGCTCGGGAGCTGTCGATTCGAACACGAGGTCATCGCCCTGATAGGGCGTGTTGTTGCGGAAGCCGCGAAAAGTGAGACCGGGCGGACCTGCGACGGGCTCCGCCACCAGATAGCGCGGGTAGATCGTTTCCACGCGCTCCATCAGGGGCAGGGTGGTTTCTCCGGACGCGATCGTGACGAACAAGCGTTCGTTTGGATCGATCGGAGCGCCGACCGTCGGTTTGATGGCCGGATCTGGTGGCACCAGGCTAGGCCACAAATACGAAAGGTCGACGCGTTCATGAGCGCCAGGACGGCGCTGGACGCTCATTCGGATTGCTGCTGGCTCGATGTTGAAGAGGGTGCCTGAAATGACGATCGGCAGCGAGGGCGCATCGAGCGCAATCGGCGCGTCCGGCCAGCGCGGCCAAAGCACGTAGGCGACATATGCCGCGGCGAAAATCACCACCGCGCCGAAAACCATAAGCGGCGCCAGCAACGGGCTGTGCCCGGACCGTCGCCGGCGTTGTGAGGTGCGCCGGGCTGCCGGAGAGCGCTCCTGCGCGAGAATGGCCAATGCCTGCTCCTTTTGCGCTCCAGTATGATGTCGTCCGAAAACCGGTTCCGCTTTTCGGGATCATGCTTCGAGCGAATCGGGCGGATTATGCCACGCCAAATGGTGGCAGCGGCCACGGGACGTCTGTGTTTACCATTTGTTAAGGATTGGCTGGCGCCGGCCCAACCCGTTTGCAACAGATGGCCTCAGGTAACGCGTTTGAGGTCGCTGATGACGCCGGAATCGGTGCAATTGTTGTTCGCCTTGGTACTCGGCTTTTCCGTTGCCGGCATGTGCAGCTCAGGCTACCAGCTCGTCACCAGCCGCCTGCCGAGTTTCAACCAGCTAACTGCCGGACCGGGGGCAGCGGCGTTCGCGGCGATCCCGCTGCTTGTCGTTTCGGCTCCATTTCTGATCATGCGCAACACTATTCTCGGCCGCCAGCAGGAAGGCCGCCGCTTCGAATTCGTATTTCTCGCGACTTTGATTGCCGGATTCTGGAGCCTGATGTCGGGCCTGGTCTTGGTCATGACATTGCAGGCCTGCGTTTTCCTGCTCGCCTAAGCGCTTCCCTCGTAGGCATTGTTGAGGCAGTTTCGCTCCCGGTTGTGGTCATTCCGGGACCGCGCGGAGCACCCTGCGCCCTGGAATGATGGGGCTGGCTGAGGAGAGGGCGGGATGCCCATCTACGAACTCGACGGACAGGCGCCGGAATTTCCCGGCGAGGGCCAATATTACATCGCCGATACCGCGGTGCTGATTGGCCGTGTGCGGCTCAAAGCAGAAGCGAGCGTCTGGTTTGGCGCGGTCCTGCGTGGCGACAATGAATGGATCGAGCTCGGCGAACGGTCGCAGATTCAGGACAATGCCACGCTACACACCGACCCGGGATTTCCGATGACGATCGGCCGCGATTGTGTGATCGGCCATAATGTTATCCTGCATGGCTGCATCGTCGGAGATAATTCCTTGATCGGCATGGGTGCGATCATGCTCAACGGCGCGAAGATCGGCAAAAATTCTCTTGTCGGCGCCGGCAGTGTCATCACCGAAGGCAAGAGCTTTCCCGACAATTCATTGATTGTGGGCGCCCCCGCGCGTGCGATCCGCACGCTCGACGAAAAGGCGATGTCGATGATCCGCGCCGGCGCCGACATCTATGTGCGGCGCTGGAAGCAGTACGCAAAAGGACTAAAGCAGATCAGCTAAGCCTTAAGCTGCCGCTTTCTTGCTTTCGACTTGTGGTGGCACACGGAATGCGATCGCAATCCTGTTCCAACTGTTGATGGCGACCGCCGCGGCGGTGAGGTCGACAATCTCTTGATCCGAGAATTGTTTGCGCACACCCTCGAACGCTTCATCTGGAACATGACCCTGGGTGACCAGTGTGATCGCCTCGATCCAGCCCAAGGCGGCGCGCTCGCGTGCGCTATAGACGGGAGCCTCGCGCCACGCATCGAGAAGGTGCATCCGTTCCTCGGTTTCGCCGAGCCCGCGCGCATCGCGCGTATGCATGGCGATACAAAACGCGCAGCCATTGATTTGCGAAACCCGGATCTTGATGAGTTCGCGCAATTTCGCATCAAGCCCGGACTGATCGACATACGATTGCAGTGCGGCGGCCGCCTGATAGGCCGCCGGGTTCACTTTTGTGACGTCAATTCGTTGTTGCATGAGGAACTCGCAATGCTTGGCGTGTTGCCCCCGGCAGGCCAATATGCATGCAAAAATGCCGGTAATCTGACCGCTTCGTGACCATCGCGTGGACGACGGAACGTGAAAAACTGTACGTCCAGGCAACTTCTGCCGATCTCGGGCGTTATTTCGAGCCGGCGCCCGGAGAAAAGCATGACCCACAAGCCAGACAATGCCACCAGCCCCAGCGAGGAGCGGGACGTTTCGGCCGCTATCAAAGCAGACACATCGAAAAAGGAGTTCAAATACAAGTCGGCCGAAGCGATCCGCCAGGCCCTCGGCAAACGAGCCTGGCAGCTCTAGTTCACCACCCGAGAACTATTCACGCGTTCGAGCAGCACACCGGCCAAGTTTGCGTAAAGTCACTTCGCGTAACCTTGCGATCTGAGCCATCTAATTTTGCCGTCGCCAGCCAGCCATTCATCGATTGCCGCCTTGTCCTGGAATCCTTTGACGTAAACAGTTTCGGTTCCCGGACAGAGAGCCTGGATTTGCCAGTCGCCCTCCGCAATCCGTTGAGGTTTGAATACGACGCGTGGAGATTTGGCCATTTCGGCAATATGCGACCATTCACGCGAGGAAGCCAGCTCAGTTTAGGCTTACGCCCCGCGCATTAGCCGCTTCGAACGGTTCTTTACCAGCACCGGTTCACGAGAATCCAACGCGGACCCCACGGGCCGGGCACAAGGCGTCGTCCGACGCACCCGCCGACGAATACCGGCGCCCCCACGACGAAGGCCGGTCCACCCCAGCCCCAGCCGCGACGCCACCCCCACCCGGGGCCCCAGCCCGCTCTCCACCCGGGCCGCCATGCGCCATGCCAGCCGCCGCCCCATCCACCACCGCGCCAGCCTCCGTGCCAGCCTCCGTGCCAAGCAGAGGCCGATGTCGGCGCTAAAGTAGCTGCACCCAGTGCGGTAGCAGCAACGACAACAAGTGCGAATTTGCGTAACATGACAATCTCCCGAGTTGGCGCTGACTCAGCTATCAGGGCGAGGGAGCGAGTATGTGGCTACCAATATAATCCTCGGTGAGCCAATTGCTTTTTCACGATCCCGTGACGATGGCTTATAGACGTGAGTGAGTAATGCGAATAGGCGTGAGTGAATAAGATGTCAGAGCGCGCACCCATTCCTGCTAATCAGAGATACCGCGCCCGGGCCGAACAATGTCGCGCTCAGGCCAAATTGTTTCGCGATCCAAAGGCGCGCACCCAAATGCTTCAGCTCGCCGCCGACTATGATCGCAAGGCGGTGCAGGCCGACGCGCTCGAGAATAAAGAATCTAAAAACGAATAATTTTGGTGCGCTGCGCTAGTGAATGACCATCCGGCTGCGCTCTGCTTTCGCGCGACGATAGTGTGAAATGCTCGCGCGAACCCCATAGCCGAGCGCAAAACCAACTGCGAGGGCGGCAATCACAGTCGAAAGAAACAGGTCCATAGCTCGTCGCTACGTCTTCTTGACAGAATTTCCCCGGTTGGCGTGAACGTTATACAATCTTCGCGGCAGGAAATTGTCGGTGACGGTAACCGGCACATAAAATTCACGGCGCGGGCTGTAATAATACCGCCTACTCAACCACGCACGTTCAATAAAAAGAGCCCCGGCATGCGGGGGCTGCCCCGGGGCTCTTGTGCGCGTACGCAGTGCCACAAATGCGCACAATCGGAATCATAGGCGGTAGTTATTTCTAAACACTGAAGAAAAAAATCTCAGGAGATTACCGGGTTTTCTTTTAGGGGAGCGGTATTCGGTTGGCGGGCTGCGGCTGGCCTTTCTCGGGCCGTGTGACCCATCGGCGCGCCAAGGCCGGTAGCGAAGAGGGGAATGGCAGCAGCAATTGACGGCCGCGGAATGGGCGCGGTTTCGCCGAACGGACACTTAGCGGCGGCGGTGGTGGCGTTTGCGGCCGCACTGTGCGAGCATTGATGCGTCGCACATAACTTGCCGAGCGCCGCCGCCAACTGATGTGAGGAGGACCATAGAATGAGACAGCTGGCTACAATGCTGCTCCTTCTCGCCCTTGCGGGGTGTACATCATCGAGTGACTGGTTTCATCAAGACGAACCCAGGCCCCCGCCTCCGGTAGCAGAGGCCACTCCTCAAGCTGCTCCCCAACGGCCTGCTTCGCAGGTCGCGCCGAATAGGAGCAATATGTCTCCCGCGGCAAGCGCGGCAGCACCTAAAACCGATGCAAACGCGACCAAGGCTGAGGGTGAGCTAATGGAATGCGAGACTGAATCCTGCAAAATCAATTGCTCTCCAAAAGTACCAGTACGGTCCAGACCAAAATGGTGCGTGCTTTATAAAGAGCCCATTTGACGCCAACAGGCGATCAAGTTCCGATATTACCGCTTTGCAAGGCGGAGAAATTTCAATCATCGATCAACGCATTTGGCTTGGCTCGCTACTGAGGCGAGATAGGACCGACCTTTGAGTAGCACGAACGTTTAGTTCCACAGTTCCAATCGAGAGTAAGTATTACCGATGTGTCATCATCGGAACGCACAGAAGCCCCGTGTGTTGGCCTCATAAGACCCATATTAGAAGGAGGTCAGTATGCATAGGGAGCATGAATATAGACATCTAGCCGACAATGCTCGGAAGCGCGGAGGCGAAGAACAAAACGCGCAATTTAGGGCGCAATGGGAGATTTTGGCTGCCACTTACGTGCAGCTTGCCGATCAGTCGAAGAAGAAGATCGATGACACCGGCACCTATTACGATCCGTTGGATCGTACGCGAACCGTGTGGCCCTCAAGTTCGACCTAACTTTGAGGCTCAACTTGCGGCACATCCGCGTTAATCAGCTTCATGTTGATGCGTAAAGTTTGCGGGCGGCCCCAAAGTGCGCCGCCCGCATTCATTCACCCGGACGCTCGCACTCACTGAGTCCGCTTTTGGCACTGAGAGCGAAGCGCAACTCTCGTTAAACACAATGGAGTGGAGCGATGACTCCGATTAATCTAAAACATGAAATCGAAAAAGACATTGGACGCTATTCAAAGATATTGGAGCAATACAAGTCGGGAACCCTTAAAACGGGCGAAGTCGAAGGTCAGGACCATTTAGTCGACAAGACCAGTGAAGTCGCTCGTCATTTGGAAAATATTATTAGAGAGCTTCGCGCGCTCCTAAGGGACGGCTAGTTGACGAGGCTAAAGCGAGCTGTACCTCCATTGCGCCGGCAATGGCGGCGGGCTCCCCGTAGGCCATTAAAATCTTTTGAAAACGATCTGGTAAACCGGACATCGATCTATTTTCCAGAGTTCCGTGCATTTAGCTTTGATTGAAAGTGATCACTTTTGAACAGACGCCGTGCTCTAACCGGACCTAGCCTCCTCTCATCATTGTGGAGGTGACCATCATGGCACCTAGCCTATTTCCATTGGATGCTTCGCGGCTTCCCACATCCGCGGCGTTCGCCCCTGGATCGAAAGCCAAACCGTGTAAGCCATCGGCACTATCGCCATTATTATAGCCATTGCTGGACGAACATTTTCGGCTATCGCCACTGCTGGCGCTAAGCAGGAGGCGGAAAGCTCAAACTGTCGTCTAACCGACTAAGGATCGGATTTATGAGAGACCGCCGCGAGGCGGTCTTTCTGTTTCAGGCAGGTCGTGAGTGTCCGCTATTGGGATGACTTCGTCGCCGATCAGCCTGAAAGCGCGCTACGCAGCTATAGGCTCGGCATCTCCGGATGGCACCAGAAGCAAGGGAAGCCGTATTCTGACTGTCGTTCCTGTTGGTTGCTGCTTCGAGGGCACGATCGCGCCGCCAAGCTGACGCACAAAGATCGCGACATAGTCGGAGCCGCGTTTCTCCGGACTCTTCGCCGTATCCTTGTCCTTCGTGCCGATACCGTCATCGGAAACGACTAGTTCAATTTGGTCGCGGATCTGTTCCACGCACAGCATGATATGTCCGCTGCCGTGCGGAAACGCATGCTTGATGGCGTTGGTCGTGAGCTCATTGACCAGAAGGCCGAACGGCACGGCACGATCCGGATCGATTTCCACCGGCTCGGCCTTAACCTCGATGTCGATGCCCGACGTATTTCCAAGCAAGCTCGCTGACATGGTCTTGGCGATTTCCCGTAAGTAGGCGTCCACGGCGACCGTACGGCCGCGGCTGGTTTGAGAAATCAGGTCGTAAAGCTGGGCGATGGCGCCGATGCGCGCCTGCATGGTTTTATAACCTTGCACGCAGGGCGCTGCCGTCCATTTGGCTTCGTAGGCGATCAAGCCAACGATAACCTGCAGGTTATTCTTGATCCGGTGCGAGATCTCGTTGGTCAAGCTCAGCGCATCGCGTTCGCGCTGCTTGCGGTCGGTGATGTCCTCGAAAACGAGAAGCATCCGATGGGCATGATTGCCCGGCTGGGAAATTTTTCGGGCATTTAAGTTGAAGACGCGACGGCCGAGACCTGGAAAATCATCCTCGATCTCGAAACTTTCAATTGGTTTGTTTTCCGGCAGCACCTTTTCCATCAAATGGCGAAGCCCCGGCACGTCCCATTGGTGCTGGAGCAGTTCGGACACGCGCCGCCCACGGGTCTCTGCCTCGGTAATTCCGAATATCGTTAAAAACGCCTTGCTCGCGGTCACGATCGTCATGTCGGTTTCGAGCACGACCAGGGGATCGCGGATCGTGTCGACGATGCTTTGCGTGAGTTGCCAGTTGCGCTTGCTTTCCGCTCGCGCGGCGCGTTCCTCGCTGACATCCTCGATGGCGAGCAGGATGGAGCCGTCATGGTCGCCGGGGCTGAAAATCTTACGCGCATTGACCAGCATGGTGCGCCGGCCGATGGTCGGGAAATCGTGCTCAACCTCGAATCCTTCGACCGATGCCCGATGCGGTATCACGCTCTCGAGCAGTGTACGAAGCGCGGTGATATCCCATTGTCGGTTTCCCAACGCGTAAATAAGGCAGCCTTCGGTCTCACCAGGGCTAGTGCGAAAAGTTTGATAGAACGCGCGATTGGCAGAAGTGATGATTAGATTTCTGTCGAGAATGATGAGTGCACTCGGCACCGTTTCGACAATGTCGCTTGCAGCAATATCGGACACGGCTTTAGGTGCGTGTGCAGATTCAACCATGTCCGTCGTCTCCAAATAGATAACGCAAATTGCACAACTACGCTGCGAGCATTTCTTTGACTGAGTCTTGCAACTCATGTTGCGTGTATGGCTTGCGAAGGAAGTGCGTGCCCTCGATCAGCAGTGCTTTCATCTTGTCGGTGATGTTGTTGCCGGTCGTGTAAAGCACGCGCAAATTCGGCCGCAACGCGATGGCCTGAAGTGCGAGGTCGCACCCGCCATGGACCGCTGCCTTGAGGTAGATATCGGTAAAAAGCGCGTCGATGTGTTGCGGCGAACGCAGAAATGAAAGTGCCTCGTCGACGTCGCAGGCGGCAAGTGTCTGATGACCCCAATCCTGAATCATCATTTCCGCGACTTCGCGGATAAACACATCATCTTCGACGACTAGGATCACGGCCATTGGAAGCCCTTCGGCCGTGACAACCTTTTTGCGGCAATCGAAGCTCTTCCCGCCGGACCCACGGCTATCCGAGCCCCTCGGAGCGCTATCAGGGCGGACGCATAATCACCCTGAAGCCTAAAGGTTCCGTCAGGATTGCATTATTTGTTCACGGCGAACACTGTGCAGGTCAAACGATTCGTCACCGATGGGCTCGGTAGGTGCCCAAGTCGATCAACAGCTCTAGACGGAACCTAGAATGCGATACACTGCGTTGATATTTGGCGTTCTTTTCAGTCACGTCGTATCGGCTGAGGCAACCGAAGTGCTTTTGAAGGCGCGTGATCAGGCGACTGTGAATTGGGCAAAGGAGGTTTCAAAAAACTTTCACGCGACAGTTAAAAGACTGATCCCTGGCCTCAATGCCGTGATCCTCCGAGTTCCGACCGCCAGTGTAGCGAATCTTGTGAAGTCGGCACGGGAAAACCCGGCGATCTCAGCTGTAGAGGCTGGCGGCGATTATCGACAACTTTTTAAGATGACGCCAACGACCAATTTCGACACCGTACAAATTTCTCCAGCTCAAAAAGAAGCGGTATCAAGACTTCGCGAACACAAAACGTCAGCTTTAGTCTATGTCACTCAGGTTCGACCCGCGGGTATATCTCTTGAGCTTCTCAGAGGAGCTCTCACAATCGCGGACGGGTTTAGCAAGGAAAACGGCATAAAACTAAATCTGGCTCCCGGAATGAAGATAGACGCTATTCAGAAGAACATTAGTCAACGCGGTCCTTCGTCTTTTGTTTGGCATGGGAAGGTCGAAAATCGCAAGGCTGCGCCGGGCAAAAAAAATGGTGTGGCGACTTTCGTTGTTCAAGATGGAAAAATTTCAGGGACGGTTGTTATTGGATCGGATGTTTACATCATTAATCCGCTTGGCAATGACTCATATGCCATAGTGAAGACAAACCCGAGTGTGTATCCGCCAGAGCATCCGCCGGGAGCGATACCCAATACACACGATGCGCCCGCAATTCGTATGCAAAAGGAAGGTCTCCTCCAAGACCAATCGGTGGCTGTAATCCGGGCATTGGTTCTTCATACGCCGGCCGTTCGGAAAGCGTTGGAGCAATTCGGCTCATCCCCGGATGCGCTTGCAACCCTCGCGGTTGAAAGCACAAATCTTGCTTCGAAAAATAGTGACGTGAGGATGTCACTCAACCTGGTGAAGTCCGAAGAAATTGCGTATGTCGAGAGAGATTTCCCGTCAGACCTTGCGATGTTGCAGGCATCCGCATGGGTAAGGACGGAACGAGAGGCAGCAAAGGCGCATGTCGTTTTTCTGCTGACCACAGTTTCCGATTATTGCGGCCTCTCAGATGTAGTTCTTGCTGACAAGAGCAGTGCCTTTGCAGTCATAAACTATATCTGCGCAGTGGGAAATTTTTCTCTAGCGCATGAATTTGGCCACCTACTAGGACTGAGACACGAGCGTGCCACGGATAAAGACGACAAGCCTTTTAGGAACGGGCATGGCTACGTGTACAAAAATGAGTGGCGGACGATCATGGCAACTCGCAAAGCCTGCGCGTCTTGTCCCCGAATTCCCTTTTGGTCAAATCCGTCAATCAATTATAACGGTGTCCCTTCGGGGACCAAGGATTATGAGGACGAAGCCGACGTAATAAACGATACCGCGCCCATCATAGCGGGATTCCAATAGCTGTCGTGATTCAATCGGTCGCTGCAATGGTGCCCGCTTTTGGCGCTTGGCGGACACTACGTTCGGCGCCCTCAGGGGCGATTCAAATTTCGCGAGCATCCTGGCGATCAAGTTGAAAGCCGATTTGAATCCCAAAGACCTTTCCGTCATTGTTGTCAGCTATGTGCTGAACGACTAAGAACGCCACTACGAGCAAGGTTATTCCGGCGGCGATAAAAAACGCGATGCGGGCGCGCCTAACATATCGTCCGTGGCCGGCAATCGCGCCAACAAGCAGATAAATTCCAACAGGTAAGCAGATGATCGTCGTGTAGAAGACGGGGGCGTAAGAAAATCCATCTTCGTTAGGATTGCCCCAGTTCTCGACTGGCGGGACAAGGCTCCAGCCCCAGAGAGCGAGCATGATCAAGGCGGCAACGGCGAACATGGAGCGCAGCTTGGGCGACGCTGTAATTTCCGTCGTACTACCCATGTCCCGTCCCCAAGGCGATAATGTTGATGTCACCTTATCGGAATCTGTGTTCGACGTCCGGGGCCGGGCTTTGTCGCCATTTGAACAGTTGAACCAATGGGCAGTTTTGCACTCAAAGACCGAAACCGAAGTCGGTGGCCCATGTCCGCTTCGGCATTTAGCGGACATTTCTGAGCCGCCGATCAGTGTCTGCTTTCGGGGGTAACATTACGCGGACATGCCGTCATGTCTGCTTTTGACCCAAAGCGGACATGATCGGTTGCTCAGTCAAATCATGCCTATTTTTCTCGTTAGGGCTTCGACGCAGGCCGCACTAGAGAGAGCGACCACCCTACAAGAAAAATTGCCAGAGCCATGATGAGCGGCCCAGTAACGAAGAAGCCCCATAAACCGCAAAGATTGCTTGAAGTCGGAGAGTTACAGGCCAGACTGATCCCGAAAATCACGCCAAAATAACCCGCAATGACACCGCAAACAATCACAGCCAAGAGATACGCAATGCCCGGGACACGACGTTCTGGTTCAACACGATCACGATGGCGAGTGTAAAAAAGAACTGCGGGCAAAAGTGCGACCAATGGCGATATAAGCCCGAGAAACATGAGGAGCGGAAACAGCTTAACTATCACTGTCTCAAGCGTACTCATCTGCTGCGGCCCCAATGATGCCCGAAAAGTACGCCTGCCATAGACGTTAGCCTGCCGGCAATCTTGAAGAAGTCCTTGATTTTTTGTTGTGACGGGCCTGATTTTTTTCGAATGCGTCCCTACGGTCTTTGTCCGCTTTTGGCACTTAGCGAACATGCACGAGTGCACTGCAAAATGTCTGCTAATGACCCAAAGCGGACAAAATAAACAAACCATGAAAATTCAGCGAAAGAGCCATAATCAACGTACGGACACGCCAGTTTCGGCTTCGCTGTGGCCAAAAGCGACGCGGCATAAAGTGACTGCCGTTTAAGTTCTATAAAATTGTATCGAAAAATATAATTAAGCTTTGAAATGTACGAAACTAGTTTGGAGCTGAGACTAAAGTGTCTGGTCTCGCCATGAGTGCAGCAAGGATTCGGCTATGGCATTCGGCTTCAAGGCGGCGGGTACAGACGAGCTGGTGTTATCCGACGGCAGTATTGCTTCAGGACTCGCGCTTCCGGTTGCGGGTGCCGATCAATTTGTTTTCCTGGATGCCACAGAGAGTGCGAACCCGCTTGTAATTCAAAATATCAGTGAGAATGACGCAAAGGGTGGCCTGTTTGACGACAACAGTTCGACGTCATCTGGCATCGATCTATTTGAGTTAGCTCCCACGAAGGGGGCTTTTGCGAGTGATCTGACATCGGATGCCCGCGATTCGGAATATCAAACAGTCACAAACCAGGAGCACGGTGGGTCCAGCCCCTTACCCCCTGCCGAGAGCGTATTGAATGTCGCGCCAAATACTGTGGCGATGTCAACGCCGTCGGGTATGCATGACTCGTCAAACCCGTTTACAGCCTACATCCCGGCTGATGGCATTCAGACGGTTGTTCCGCCGGAATCGACGTTCACAGTTCCTGTCACCAAAACACCGGTCGACACCAATGCTGTCGCCGACTCGCCCTTTAGTTTTGTAACCACTCCAGGCGATTCATCTGCGGCAGTTCTTGTCAACGGCGATGGCGAAATCGTCTCGGCTTTAAGCAACAGCAAGGCAGGCGATCACTCGGGCGGCGGTGGCGGCGGTGGCGGCCAGTGGCGGCAGTACCCCAGGTGGCACAGGCTCTTCATCGCCCTTCGTCATCAACGTGACGTATGACGCCAGCGTCAACAACGCGCCGGCCACATTCAAGGCGGATGTAGCTGCGGCCGTTTCATATCTCGAAAGTCAACTCACTGATCACGTCACCATTAACATTGCTGTCGGCTATGGCGAAGTTGGCGGCTATACACTTGGCTCTGGCGCCTTGGGCGAGAGCCTGACTTATCTTAGCAATTACAGCTATTCGCAGATTAAGAATGCGCTCGCGACTGACGCTACGACAGCCGATGATGCGACTGCCGTTGCATCACTGTCAGCAACAAGCCCGGTCAATGGAAACTTCTGGACATCGACCGCGGAAGCCAAGGCTCTCGGGTTGATGGGGGCGAACAGTCAAGTCGATGGCTTTGTCGGTTTTACGAGCGGTAATCTGTTCGACTACAGCAACAGCGATGGCGTCACGGCGGGTCAGTACGATTTCTATGGAACCGTAGTCCATGAGATTTCCGAAGTGATGGGCCGGTCCCTTTTTGTCGGTGAGACTCTTGGTGCGACCTCCAACAGCTACGGTGTGCTCGATCTCTTTCACTACTCGGCCAATGGTGTTCGCGATTTCGCTGGCACCACGCCGGGATATTTTTCGATCAATGGCGGGGCGACCAATCTTGATAATTTCAACACCAATCCCAATGGCGACTACGGCGATTGGGCCTCGAGCGCTGGGGCCAACTCATTCTCGGCTTTTGCGACCCCAGGAGCCGTCGATGCGATTTCGCAGACGGATCTGCGCGCGCTTGACGTGCTCGGCTGGAATCTAGCCTCATCAGGTTCGACGCCCACCCCCCCACCACCACCACCGTCGCCTCCGCCAAGCCAGCCACCGGCTCAAGCGGATCTCGTCATCAGCAAATTTGCGTTCACCGGCTCGCATTTCAGTTATGAAGTCGACAATATTGGGGGTGGAGCCGCTGGAGCATCAACGGTTGGCATATATATGTCGACCTCGGCAAATGGCCCCGATTCCTTGATTGGCACAATCAGCTCGCCAGCCTTGACTGCGAGTGGAGCCGATTCTGAATCCGGGTCCGTATCGTGGGGAAGCGGATCTACGGGCACCTTTTACGTCAGCGTCACGGCCGATTCCAAAAACGTGGTGGCTGAAAGCAATGAAAACAACAACCAGTCTGGCAAGATTGCGCTGGTAATTGGCAGTAGCGGCAACAATACGCTCACTGGCACATCGGGCAACGACGTGATTTTTGGAATGGGGGGTAAGGACACATTGACTGGTGGAGCGGGAGCCGATCAGTTTGTCTTCAATACGGCACTCAAAGGATCAAACACTGTTGCGACGATTACGGATTTCAGTTCCGCGCAAGGCGCCAAGATTGATCTTGATCACGCAATTTTCACGAAGCTGACGACGGGGGCGTTCGGTGCGGCTTTGGCGAGCAATGATTTCTACGACAGCGCCAATGGTGCAGCTCATCTTGCGACCGATCACATCCTCTACAACACCACGACAGGCGCGCTATTCTACGACCCCGACGGCACTGGCACTGCGGCTGCAGTTCAATTTGCTGTCGTCGCGCACCATCCAACGCTCACAGCGCATGATTTTATCGTGGTGTGATGCTGGCTCATGGCTCAGTAAGGGTTTGAGGCACAATCGTAAGCCTCTTCGGCTGAGAGAAAGTTACAAACCAAAAGTGGATATCACCTCGGATCGCTTAATGTCAGCTATTGGCATTTAGCGGACATTGCGCCAAAGCTAGCTGACGGGATCGCGCCGCTCTGCCAGTCGGGTGAGCGTCCGCGCCTTACTTTTTTGCGCGACACGCGGGCTCGCATTTTGAGGCGCATTGTTGCCGACCAGCGCCATCATATTTTTCGCAGTATTTTGCACAGTATGCTGTGCATTTGTCTTGAGCAAAAGCGGGTGCTGAGCCCAATGCCGACATCAGCCCACAACAAACGGCGACTACCAAAGCGAAACGTCCAAACATTCTGCGCCCCCCGGCTGCAATGGAATTTACAACAATCTTTTAATGCCACTTCTTTAAACGCACAACGCCCCTCGCGACGTAACGGACATCGCGCTGAGCATGTCGCCATGTAGGCTATTGGCACTTAGCGGACATTCGAGTGATGCCGCTCAATGTCCGCTTTCGGGGGGGAAAGTGGACATCCCACGGACCTGCCGTCATGTCCGCTTCTGACCCAAAGCGGACATTGTTGATGTAGAGCCGGTTCGATGGCCAAAGAACAAAGCAAATCCAACGAATGCCTCCGCACAATCACAGCTTTTTGACCACGGCAAATACCGCAGAGATCGCGCATCCATAGAAGTACACGCTCCATTGGCGCATGATTTCAGGGCACGCCGGCAGCCCGGCCAAGCACCAACGGAGGCGACAGATGAGGCGCGCACTCAAGCACACCCTTTGCCAATTCAGCTGTGCTGCATTGCTTGCGGCTTGCGGATCAGCGATGGCTCAGGTGACCACGGGGACGCCCGGATCGCCGAGCGCCACCACGACGCTGGATGGCCGATACGTTCCGAATCCGCCGTCACCCTTCGGTGGTGTCATTAATCTCGATGCCACGGACTCGAAGCCCTATTGGCCTCCCACGGTCGTTCCACCGAAAGGAGCGCCGAATGTGTTGCTGATCATCACTGACGATGTAGGCTTCGGAGCGCCGAGCACTTTCGGTGGCCTTATCCCGACACCGGTCTTGGATCGCATAGCGGCCGCCGGTCTGCGCTACACGCAATTTCATTCAACGGCACTGTGTTCGCCGACCCGCGCGGCCTTGATCACTGGGCGCAACCACCATTCGGTTGGTTTTGGCGTTATCACCGAAATCTCGACAGGTTATCCCGGCTACAACAGCGTCATCACCAAGGACAAGGCGACCATCGGCACGATCCTTAAGGACAACGGCTACGCGACCTCGTGGTTTGGCAAGAACCACAATACGCCGTCGTTCCAAGCCAGTCAGGCCGGTCCATTTGATCAGTGGCCAATCGGCATGGGGTTCGATTATTTCTACGGCTTCATGGGCGGCGAAACCAACCAGTGGCAACCTGGCAATCTCGTTCGCAACACCACCCCGATCCATCCCTATGTGGGCAAGCCGGGCTGGAACTTGATCACTGCGATGGCAGACGACGCCATCGACTACGTGAACCAACTCAATGAACTCGCCCCGGAGAAGCCCTTCTTCCTTTATTACGCACCCGGCGGCACTCACGCGCCGCACCACCCAACGCCCGAATGGATTGCGAAGTTCAAGGGCAAATTCGACATGGGCTGGAATGCCGCGCGCGATCAGATTTTCGCCAACCAGAAGCGGCTGGGCGTCATCCCGCAGGATGCAAAACTTACCCCGTGGCCGGATGATCTCCTGAAAAAGTGGGACGACCTGCCGGCGGACGAAAAGAAATTGTATGCGCGCCAGATGGAGGTCTATGCGGCCTATCTCGCCTATACCGACCATGAAATCGGCCGGGTCGATTCAGACTATCGAGGACATGGGCAAGCTCGATAACACTCTCATCATCTACATCAGTGGCGACAACGGCTCCAGCGCCGAAGGCACGCCAAACGGCACGCCGAACGAGATGACTACATTCAACGGCATCGACGTGCCGGTCGCGGACCAATTGAAGCTCTACGACGTCTGGGGGTCAGACCAGACCTATCCACACATGGCCGTGGGTTGGACCTGGGCCATGGACACACCCTTCAAATGGACGAAACAAATCGCGTCACATTTTGGCGGCACGCGGCAAGGTGTCGCAATTTCATGGCCAAACCGGATCAAGGATGCCGGTGGAATCCGTAACCAGTTCCACCACGTTATCGACATTGTGCCGACCATTCTCGAAGCCACGGGCGTTACCGCTCCGCTTCAGCTAGAACGGAATCGCGCAACAGCCCATCGAGGGCGTCAGCATGGCCTATACCTTCGACAAGGCGAATGCCGGAGCGCCGTCCAAGCGCACCACGCAGTATTTCGAAATGTTTGGAATGCGCGCGCTCTACCACGAGGGCTGGATTGCTTCGACGACTCCATACCGAGCACCGTGGAAGATCACTGATCCGACGCCCAAGGACATAGTCAACGGGGTCAAGTGGGAACTGTATAACGTCTCGAAGGACTGGACCCAGTTCGACGACGTCGCGGCCGCAAATCCGACCAAACTCAAGGAACTGCAGGATCTGTTCTGGGTGGAGGCACAAAAGTATCAGGTGCTGCCACTCGATGCTTCGGGTTTTACGCGCGTCTCCGCTGAGCGACCAAGCGTTACGGCAGGTCGGTATGAGTTCACCTATACCAGACCGGTGACCGGCATTCTTCCGGGCAACGAACCAAGCATTTTGGACAAATCCTACGTTATTACTGCTGAAGTCACCGTTCCGGCGGATGGCGGCAACGGTATGCTCGTCACCGATGGCGGACGGTTCGGAGGCTATGGCCTCTATATCCTCAAGGGCAAGCCGGTTCTTCTTTACAACCTGCTCAACCTGACGCGGTTTCGCTGGGAGGGCGCGCAAGCGCTGACGCCCGGCAAGCACGTCATCGCCTTCAACTTCAAATACGATGGGCCGGGGTTCGCCAAAGGTCGGCACCGGAGTGCTCTCTGTCGACGGAAAGGAAGTGGCGAGCCGAAAGGTCCCGAACACTGTCCCGTTCGCCTTCGGCGTGGACGAAAGCTTCGATGTCGGTTCCGACACCGGCACGAGCGTCGAAGACAAGGACTACCAGCCGCCGTTCGCGTTTAACGGCTCGATAAACAAGCTCACCATCAAGCTGGAACCAGCGCAGATTAGCCCAGCGGAAAAGAAGGCGGTGCAGGATAAGAACGGCAAGCGTGACTAGCTGATACTTTCTACTACGAGCATTGCCATGTCCGCTATTGGCACAAAGCAGACATCCGACAGCGCCCGATCAATGTCCGCTTTTGGGGGTAAACCAGACATCACGCTGACTTGTTGCAATGCCTGCTTTTGACCCAAAGCGGACATCCCGGCCTCTCCACGTTGCCAGATTAAACCGCTACTATTCCTCGATTGGCTCAGGGAAAAAGGCATGCGGCGTCGAGAGTTCATAACCCTTGTCGGTGGTGCGACTATTGGCTGGCCGCTGGTGGCGTACACGCAGCAGATCACCGCGCCGGTTATCGGGTTCCTCGATCCCCGAACGCCCGAAGTGGTGGCGGCCCGGCTGCGTGGATTTCGACAGGGCTTGAAGGAAGCTGGCTATGTCGATGGTGAGAACGTAGCAATCGCATACGGATGGGCTGAGGATCAAATCGATCGGTTGCCGTCGCTGGCGGTCGATTTGGTTCGCCGTCCGGTCGCCGCGATCGTTGCCTCAGGTCCTCCATCTTCGTTTGCGGCGAAGGCTGCAACCACGACAATCCCAATCGTTTTCCTGGTCGGCAATGACCCGGTGCAGCTTGGTTTAGCCGCTAGCCTCTCGCGACCTGGCGGCAACATGACGGGTATCAACATTTTCAATTCCGAGCTGGCGTCAAAGCGGCTGGAGCTGCTGCGCGATCTCCTGCCGCGAGCCGGCCGCATCGCCGTGCTTGTCAATCCGGCTGATGCGAGGCTTACCGAAATTCAATTGAAGGACGTAAATGCGGCCGCGCGCTCCATGGGACTGCAAATTCAGGTCCACAACGCCGACACCAGCGCCGAAATAACAGCCGCCTTCGAAGCAATGGGACGCGAGCGGCCAGATGCCGTTCTCGTCGGGACTACTCCGTTCTTGAATGGCCGGCGCGTCCAACTGGCTCAGTTGTCGGCGTTTCATCGGCTGCCGGCGATATATTCGGGCCGTGAGTATGTCGAAGTCGGCGGCCTGATGAGCTACGCATCCGACATTGTGGATGCTTATCGTCAGGCCGGTCTCTATGTGAGTCGTATCCTCAAGGGGGCAAGGCCCGCGGAGCTGCCAATAGTGCAGGCGAACAAGTTCGAGCTCGTCCTCAATGCGCAGACCGCCCGGATGCTTGGCCTGGCTGTACCCGCATCGCTGATCAACCGAGCCGACGAGGTAATCGATTAAGTTGGCGATGTCCGCTTCTGGCATCGCGAAGTTGCTTGAAAATCTTGGATTTTCTTGTGCTTGTAAAGTTGCGGCCGGACCTTGGGGGAGGTCCGGCCGCTCGCGAACCCGGTCTGGGGACGGGGAGGGGTGGGGACGTGACCGGGAACGCGAATTCCTTTCCTGTCAGCGCGCCGAAACCGTGGCCGGTGCGACGCGCGGTTCGCCGAGAGAAACCCACAGGTTCGGATCGGACTGCGACTGCCGCTTCACGAAGCGATAGCCGGTCTTGGTCCACGGCAGGACCTGGGGTTCTTGATTGTCGAGAATGAATTCGCCGCGATCGGTCTTGACCGTGAGTACGGCGTGGCCGTCGCCCTTCCTGTCGCGCACGACGGTGATGAGCAGCGCCTCGCGCGGCCAGCCTGCCTGCATGAGCATGCGGCGCTTGAGCAGCACATAATCTTCGCAGTCGCCGTAGCCGTCGTCGGGGTAATTCCAGCGTTCGACCACGCCCCAATGTTCAAGGTCCGTGATCGGTTTGATCGACCCATTCACCCAGGCGTTGACCTTGACCATGTCGGTCCAGGCCTTGGATGTGAGGACAACATCCCGCGGCTCTGAGGGCTGTGTCGCGCATTCCGACTTGTATTCGATGCAGAAATCAATCCAGCCGATCGGCGGCCGCGCGGGTTCCCCAACGATGACGTAAACTGGACGTTCAGCGGTCGCCAACGCTCCGCCCAAGGACGCGGTGCGTTCGCCCGCCGCCACGCCGGCGGAAGTGGCAAACGCCGCCACGCCGGCGAGAACCAGCACGCTGGCAACGCGAAGTGCCTGTTTGAAACGCCCGGGCATTGTGGCCCCTTCCCGTCTTGTTGGGGCCACATTTCCCACAAACCCTTTGTATTGGCGCTAAGCCGGGAAAGTCATTTTGAGTATAATTCAAATAAAACTTGAGGCGAATACTTCTAAAGCTTAAGTAGAATTCGATTAAAATCTTAAACAATACTATTTAAGTAAAATTGTCTGCATTAACGTATGACAGGCAAAATGATACGGCCGCGCGCGGCTTGGCGCGCGGTCGTTTACGATTTGCTGTGCTTGGATGTGTCCGTCGCGGCCCGGCCGGTGGCCTGGGCGCCTATATTCTTATGGCCGCGATTGCCTGAAAATCCCCGCGCGGCATTTACCGCGCGGTGACCTTATTCGCCGGTCACGTTGTCTTCGACGAAATCGGGATGTTGCAGGCGCATGAATTCGATGGCGAAACCGTCTTCGATGTGCCGCACGACGCGGCCTTGCGTTTTGCCGACCGTAACGACGACGCCGACGGGCGGCCGCAAATCCGATGAAATACCGATCGCGGCACCCGATTGCGACAGGTCGATCACGCGGCAGGCGACATTCGTGCCATTCGGCAGGACCAGCCGCGCCATTGCGTTGCGTGGGGCGAAGCGGTCATGGCGGCGATCTTCCGGCAGATTGAGAATCTGACGGTTGGCAAGCCAGGTGAGCTGTGCCGCAAGCTTGTCGCGCTTGCGTAGCGTTGCCGCGATGGTCATAGCGAAACCATTCTCGAGGACGCGTGCAACCTTGCCTTCGAGCCTGCCCAAATGATCAACGTAGGCAATCACCCGTTCACCGGGTTGCCCGGCGATCTGTGCAATCAACGCCATGCCGCCGGGCGACATGTCGATTACCTGGCATGGAAATTCGCGCCGGTCGGCCAGCATGTAGCGGCCAAGCAGATTAACCTTCACGCGCTGATGACGCCGGCGTTCCTCGGCCAGAGGCAGGATCACCGGTTTGGTCTGTGGCAGCGCCATAGTTTTCGGGATCGGAAAGGATTTCCGCGATCAACGAGCCTATTAGCCTATCGTTAACGATGCGTTAGCCGGTCCGCTTGCCGACCGGGACTTCAAGGCCGCCGCTATAGACGAGGAAACCATGCCGCGTCCGGGGCTCTTCGTGGGCCTCTCCGAAACGCGGGGCGTCGATATTGGATTGCTCGGCGCCGATATGACGAAGCGTTCGCAGATCGAGTTCGATCACAGGCTGTTCGCCGAGCCAATAAGGCGGCGTCAAAGGAGCCAATATACCCAGTGCGCGAATGCGGGTCCGGCCATCAAAAGAAAGCGGCAGCAGAAGCAATTCGAGTTCGACTTCGGCGTCGTCTTCGATGCGTCCCGTAACGCCTGCGACGGCTCCGACGTTTTCATTTAAAACGGCGGTTAGCAGGTTCGCGACCTGCTCGCGGCTCGGCTCACTCCAGAGACTATCGAAGGCCTCCCCCTTGATTTCGCGGGCAAACAGCGCACAGACGCGGGTGCCGGCAAGGCGAAACCTTATGTCGTCGACGAAATCCGATGCCAGCATAAAGGTATCGCCAAGGATGTGACGAATAGCGGCTGGATCAATATCGGAACGCGCTGGGGCCCAGCGCCGGCCGCGCTGCGTGTTCCAATAGTCAAACAAAGCCCGGGTCGAAGCATGTTTCATTGCGACACCTGTTCCGTCGCGACATGTCGCATCTGTCCCCGATCGGGACAGGCGCGACGGCTTTTCTCCCGCGACATTGCTTACGGAGCAGGGTCCGTGCCGCATTAACCTAGGCCCGCGCTGATCGGCAGTTAGCGTTAAAACGAGAGCGGAATTGGCAGTGTGGGGGCCGCCCCTTATGGTCCGCGTCGATCCATGTGGTGGACCGGTGGCCAAGTTCGGCGTCCCGGTCCTCAAGAGTTGGGAGCCACGGGGAGGCGAGGGATGTGACCAAGCCGTCAAGGCGCGGCAATAACCCCGCAACGCGGCTCAAGGGAGGGCGAAAGCCCTCCCTTTTCCTTTGTGGTACCCCAATCCATCTTGCGGCTGGGTAGCGAAGCGGCGTAACTCAAGCCTCCCACCGGGTCTCCTCGTGAAACGCGAACCGCTTTTCAACGTACCTCCAGTTGTCGTCGCAGTGCTGGCTGTGCTGGTGCTTATTCATGCCGTGCGCATGCTGGTGTTCAGCGAGCAGCAGGACATCGAATTCCTGCTCAGCTTCGCTTTCATTCCGGCGCGCTACGACAGTTCGGTTGTGCTCGGCGGCGCGCTGCCGGGTGGCGGCGCGGATGTATGGACCTTCGTTACATATGCGCTGATACACGCAGACTGGACCCACCTGGGCGTCAATTCAATTTGGTTGCTGCCCTTCGGAAGCGCGGTTGCGCGCCGCTTTGGCGCACCTCGCTTTTTGGCATTTTTTGCCGTGACGTCGGCGGCCGGAGCCGCTCTCCATCTGGCCACTCATGCGGGCGAGCAGTCCCCCATGATCGGGGCATCCGCAGCGATCTCCGGGACCATGGCGGCCGCGATGCGGTTCGTGTTCCAGCGTGGTGGACCACTCGGGCTATTGGGGCGAGCTGATGAGAGCGCTTATCGCGTACCGGCAATCGCGCTGCGCGCCGTGCTGTCGGATGCCCGTGTCGTGCTTTTTCTCGTGGTCTGGTTCGGTATCAATATCCTGTTCGGAATAGGCTCACTTCCGATTACCGGCAGCGAACAGACAGTCGCCTGGCAGGCACATATTGGCGGCTTTCTCGCCGGACTGTTTTTGTTTTCCTGGTTCGATCCGACGCCGAATTTGCCGCAATTCGACGATTCTGCTGCAACGCCGCATTAGCCAATTGGATGGCGCAGGCCTGTCTTCACAGATTTGCCTCTTGACGGAACTGGCAGGACGGCAGGATCGTTGCTCATACCCCGGTCGCGACCTTGTCGTAAATTGGGGACACACTGTTTGCGCATGATACTCTTTGAAAAACAATCATGCGTGAGGGAGGCTGCCATGAACGTGAAGACGATCCTGGCTGCCAAGGCACGTAACCTGGGCGGCGATATCATTTGCATCGAACCGACTGCCAATTTGGCAGCGGCGGCGAAATTGCTCTCCGCGCATCGCATCGGTGCAGTCCTGATCCGTGGCGCGGGAGGTCGCCTCTCCGGCATATTGTCGGAGCGCGATATTGTACGCGCGCTTTCCGAGCACGGTGCCGACGCGCTGGCTTTGCCGGTCGCTCAGGTCATGACGCGCGATGTGGCGACGTGTGGTGAGGATGATACGGTCGCGAGCATCATGGAACGCATGACCACCGGAAAATTCCGCCATCTGCCGGTGATCACACAGGGCCGGCTTGCCGGCCTCATCTCGATCGGCGACGTCGTCAAGGAACGCGTCGAGGAGATCGAGCGCGAGTCCGAGGCGATGCGCGACTATATTCGCACCGCGTAAGGATCAATCTAGATTGCGCTGCCGTTGGCCGGCTGCGACAGCGCGGTGATCGCCTCGCTCACCGCGTCGATGGCTTTTTCTGCGGTCTCGGCGCCGATCTCGATTGCTTCGCCGGCGCGGTGGAAGTCGAACCAACCGACGGCGCCTAGCCGCGGACTGATAAGCACGTCGGGCGGATCACCGGCGAGCCGCGCGCGCGTAATGCGATCTTGCATCACGTTGAAGGCCTCGACCATGACGGTAGGCAGTCCTGGCCGCCCACGCCGGCCGAAAAACTGCCGGCGCAGCGAACGCTCGCCGCTGAACATGCCGCGCAAGCCGTTCGATTTGGCATGCGCACTGGCGAGGTCGCTGTCGTCAGAGCCGTGACTCGCAATGATCGTCCCGCGCCCGAAAAGGTCTGCATTGAGGTTGACTGCGATCACTACGCGCGCCCCGAGTGCGCGCGCAGCCGACACTGGTACCGGATTGACCAGTGCGCCATCCACCAGCCAACGGCCGCCGATCAACACCGGAGGAAAAATCCCCGGTAGAGCATAGGACGCACGTAGCGCGTCGCTAAGGCGTCCGCGCGTGAGCCATATTTCATGCCCGGTATTGAATTCTGTAGCGATGGCGGCAAAACGGATCGGCAGTTCGTCGATGCGGCTGTCCTTGAGTCCGGATTCAAGTTGGTTGGCGAGGTGGCCACCGCCGATCAGGCCGGAGCCGGACAGACTGATGTCGAGATAGCTGAGGACGCCGCGCACAGTGAGCGTGCGTGCCCATTTTTCGAGATTGTCCATTTCTTTGGCAGCGTAACAACCGCCGACCACAGCGCCGATCGAAGTACCGACGATCACGTCAGGTACGATGCCGTGCGCAAGCAGGGTGCGCATCACGCCGATATGAGCAAACCCGCGGGCGGCGCCTCCGCCGAGCGCCAGACCTATGGTGGGGCGCACGACAGCGGGTTGTGTATGCGTCGTAGCCTCCGCGGCACGGTCGCCATTGCGCGCTCGCGCGAACAAGCCTTCGAACACCAAGACCGTTTCTCCCTATCCCCGCCCGCCATTAAACACTCCGAAGAGTGCTGGCGGAGTCTTGTGACCGAAACGTGACAGGGAGCGTGCGCCCGCCGCATTACATAAAGGTTAAATGTCGCGACGCACGATTAGTTCCTCAAGCGCCGAACCGCGTGACGATAGCATCGAGATTTGGGCGCTCGCGATCCTCCGGGGGCTTGGCTGGTCGTCCAATGTGCACAAAACCGGCGATGCGCTCGTTCGCGGCAAGACCGAGAACGTCGAGGACGCGCCGGTCATAGGCGTACCATTCAGTGATCCAGCTCGCGGCGTAGCCCATGGCATGGGCCGCTAAAACCAGGCTCATGGCAGAGGCGCCGGCGGAGAGTTGCTGCTCCCATTCGGGAATCTTCACATGTGGGCCGGCGCGGCTCACCACCGCGATCACCAGCGGAGCGCGCGCGAGCCGTTTACGCTCGAAGTCTATTTGGTCCGCCGTAGCGTCAGGATGAGCGGTGCGAAATGCGGAAGCGATTGCTTCGCCGGCTGCGGAACGGGCACTGCCCTCGAAAAGGATGAATCGCCAAGGCGCGAGCTTCCCGTGGTCGGGTACCCGCGAGGCGATTCTGAGCAGCGTGTCGATTTCTGATGTGGTCGGACCCGGCCCGGCCAATTCGATTGGCTTGACTGAACGGCGGGTCTTCAGCAGGTCTAGAGCATCGGGCATCGGCGGCCTCGTGAAAATCGTGCGGTTGCGCCTACCACGGCGTTAATGCAGTCACAAACCGGCCAGCGCGCTCGGCTTGAAATCGCCTCGATTTCGGCCGAAAACAACCACGCCATGAACAGGACATCCGCAACCACCGCCTTGCGCGGCCGGCTATGGCCGGCACGGGTGCTTGTGGCTATTGCATTTACGCAGCCTGCGGCAATGACGCAGGCGTTCGCTCAGAATTCACTGTTTTCGGCCACACCGTCGACCGGCCTGATCTCGCCTGCGCCGGCCACACGGAGCGACATCTTCGGGCCGAGCAACTTGCCGGTCCCGACATCGCCTCCGGCGCAATCGCCGCCACCGAATTCAGCCACCACGACTGCCTCGATCCCGATGGTGCCGGCCGGCCAGGTGGCGCTCGCCCTCAGCGCGCGCTTCGGCAAGGACGCGCTGCCAATTGGCGGCGGCTTGACCTGGCGCGTTTATGGCGCCAAGGCGGATGCGAATGGAAATTTCAAGCTGGTGAAGGAAGAAAAGTCGCCGGCGCCGACGCTTGTGCTTCCCTCCGGCACCTACATCGTGCATGTCGGCTTTGGACTAGCCACCGCCGTCAAGCCGGTCGACTTGCGCGGGCCGAGCGTACACGAAGAATTTGATCTGCCAGCCGGCGGGTTGCGCATGGAAGGCAAGGTCGGCGATGTGCGTATCCCGGCCGGGCAAATTTCATTCGACGTGTACAAAGGCAGCCAGTTCGAAGCCGGCGATCGCCGTCCGATCGCCGAGCGTATCATGACCAGCGACGTGATCGTGGTTCCGGAGGGGACTTACTACATCGTGTCGAATTACGGTGATGCCAATTCTGTCGTGCGCTCCGACATTCGCGTGCAGCCCGGCAAGCTTACCGATATTACCGTGACGCACCGTGCCGCTGCCATCACGCTCAAGCTGGTGAGCGACCGCGGCGGTGAGGCGCTTGCCAATACCGCGTGGTCCGTACTCACGCCCGGTGGCGACGTGATCAAGGAATCAATTGGTGCCTTTCCGCGCGTGATCCTTTCCGAAGGTGAATACCGCGCCATTGCCCGCAATGAAGGAAAAGTCTACGAGCGGGAATTCAAGGTCGTGACTGGCGTCGACGGCGATGTCGAAGTGCTCGCGCGCTGAAACGACGGCGATTTGCCGAACTTCTTGCATCGGACGGAATTATTGTAGTGCAGACGATTGCCAACGACCCCGTCATGGACGTTTTTGCCAAGCTTGATTTGAATACGATTGCCCTTTTGCTCGACGTGGACGGTACGATCATTGATATCGGCCCGACACCGGCCGAAGTGCAGGTTTCTGGTGCATTGCTTGAGTCTCTCAAGCACCTGTTCGATCTGACAAGCGGTGCCGTCGCACTGGTGAGCGGCCGGCCGATTGCCGATCTCGATCGCCTGTTCGCGCCGCTGCATTTGCCCGCTGTGGGCGGCCACGGAGCGGAGATGCGCGTGCGCGACAACGAGGTTTTCTACTGGGCGAAGCCGTTGCCAGAGGATTTACGGCAGCAACTGGCCAATACGGCAAGCCTAGGCCCGGGCATTGTTGTCGAGGACAAGAGTTATTCGCTTGCGCTGCACTACCGGAAAGCGCCACAGCAGGCGGAGCAGCTCCGCCGCCATGTGGCTGCCAGTCGCACTGCGTTCCCTGGCGAGCCAACTGAAGTGCTGCTGGGCAAGGCAATGTTCGAGGTCAAGCGTCCCGGCATCAACAAAGGTGATAGCATCCGCAAGTTGATGGCCCATCCACCTTTCATCGGCCGCGTGCCGGTCTTCATCGGTGACGATGTCACCGATGAATCGGTTTTTGAGATATTGCCTGAAATAGGCGGCAGGGGCTTCAGCGTCGGCCGCCATTTCCCCGGACTCACTGGAACATTCAAAGATCCGACCCAGGTGCGCAGCGCTCTCAAATCCCTTGCAGCCAATTGGCCGGCTCGTCCATGACCGACTACGGACTCGATCTCGCGGTCATCGGCAATGGGCGCACCGCTGCGCTCCTGGAGCCGTCCTCGCGCATCGTGTGGTGGTGCCTGCCACGCTACGACGGCGATCCAGTGTTCTGCCGGCTGCTCGCCGGCAGCGAAGATAAGGGTTTCACGGATGTGCTGCTCGACGGTCAGGTCGAGACCCGCTCAGATTATGTGCGCAATACCGCAATCGTAGTGACGGAGCTGCTCGACGATAAAGGCGGCGCCGTACGGATCACCGATTTTGCGCCGCGGTTCCAGAACTTCGGCCGCACATTTCGCCCGCCTCAGCTCATGCGCATCATTGAGCCGATCGGAGGCATGCCCCGCGTCACTATTCGTTTCCGCACGACCCACCGCTACGGCGAGCCGGTTACATCGCGATCTTCAGGCAGCAACCACATTCGCTATTGGCGCGACGAGGTGCCGGTCAGGTTAACGACCGATGCGCCGCTCTCCTATATTGAGAACGAAGCCTCGTTCGTGCTGACGCGGCCGGTGCATCTGGTGTTCGGCACCGACGAACCGTTCGAAGGTTCGCTCGAGACGCACCTGTCGCGATTTCTGCGAACGCACGCGCGACTACTGGCTGGAATGGGTGAGGCGGCTCGCCTTTTCCATCGACTGGCAGGACGAAATCATCCGCGCCGGCATCACGCTCAAGCTGTGTAATTACGAAGAGACCGGCGCGATCGTGGCGGCGCTGACCACATCGATTCCGGAAGTGCCGGGATCGGGACGCAACTGGGACTATCGGTTCTGCTGGATGCGCGACGCCTTCTTCGTCGTGCGCGCGCTCAATCGCATCGGCGCGACGCGCACCATGGAGGATTTCATCTCCTATATCCTGAGCGTTGCCGCCGGCCGCGCCGACCAGGTGCGGCCGCTTTACGGCGTGGTGCACACCGATGTGCTGGAGGAGCGAACCGCTCCGGCGCTTGCCGGATACGGCGGCGACGGGCCGGTGCGCATCGGCAATGCGGCAGTCAATCAGAACCAGCACGACGTTTACGGTAGCATCATCATGGCGGCGACGCCGATGTTCTTCGATCGCAGGCTGCCGCATCCGGGCGATGCGGCGCTGTTTCACACGATCGAACCGCTCGGCGAGCAGGCGGCGAAGCTCGCGCTCGAGCCGGATGCCGGCATCTGGGAATATCGGGGGCGAAAGCGCGTGCACACGCATTCTGCGGCGATGTGCTGGGCAGGCTGCCAGCGGCTTGAGGCGATTGCGAGCCATCTCAATCTTGTCCGAACGCGCGACCTATTGGGGCGGAACCGCCGACCGTATTGGCGAGCAGGTGCTCAAACGCGCCTGGAATCCGAAGCGTAAGGCGTTTTCCGCGGCTTTTGACAGCGACGACCTCGATGCCAGCGCACTACTGCTGGCCGAACTCGGATTGGTAGCGCCCGACGATCCACGGTTCGTGGCAACGGTCGAGGCGATCGACCTTGAACTTCGGCGCGGCTCCCACGTTATGAGGTATGTCGCCGCCGACGATTTCGGCCCGCCGGAGTCGGCCTTTTTGATTTGCCGCTTCTGGTTGATCGATGCATTGTGGGAGATTGGACGGCGGGACGAGGCGCGCGACATGTTTGTTGATGCACTTCGCATTGCGAAATCGCTACGGGCTGTTGTCGGAAGACGTACACCCGGTAACTGGAAAACTGTGGGGGAATTTTCCGCAGACCTACTCGATGTCGGGATTGACGTTGACGGCAATCAAGCTGTCGCGGAGCTGGGGAGACCGGTATTGGCGCGGCTCGTCGTAGTGTCGAACAGAGTTGGGTTCCTGATCGCAGCACGCGGGCCGGCGGGCTCGAAGTCGCGATCCGGCCGGCGCTTAAGCGGCACGGCGGCCTCTGGTTCGGCTGGAGCGGACGCGTTGCTGAAGATCTGCCGCGGACGGTCAAGTCTGTCACTCACGACAACATTACCTACGCCACCGTCGATCTCGGCAAAGACGATTATCAGGAATTCTACAACGGCTTCGCCAACCGTGTGCTGTGGCCGATCCTCCACTATCGGCTCGATCTCGCCGAATTCACGCGTCGCGACCTCGGCGGTTATTTCCGCGTCAACCAATATTTCGCCACTCATCTTGAGACGTTGCTGCGGCCCGACGACGTCGTGTGGGTGCACGACTATCATTTAATTCCACTGGCCAAGGCGCTGCGCGATCGTGGCCATCACAACAAGATCGGCTTCTTCATCCACATCCCGTTTCCGCCGCCGGAAATCATCACCGCCTTGCCCAATCACGATCAACTGATCCCGGCGCTCTGTCACTACGACCTGGTCGGATTTCAAACCGAGGTCGACTCCGCCAATTTCGCCCGCTACATCGCGAACGAATGCGGGCTGCCGTGGGCGAGCGGCAACGCTTTCCATTTCGCCAACCGTGTCGTGCAGATCGGCACGTTCCCGGTCGGAGTCGAGACGGAGGCCTTCGCGCGTCTGGCGCGCCGCGCCATCGAAACCGACTTTGTACGCGAGGTGCTGGAAAGTCTCTCCGGCCGCGCCATGATCATCGGCGTCGACCGGCTCGACTACAGCAAAGGCATCCCGGAGCGCATGAACGCGTTCGAGCGCTTCCTCATCAACTTCCCCGACTGGCGTGGCAAGGTCACTTACCTTCAGATCACGCCGCGCAGCCGCACCGGCATTCCCGAATATGCGGATATGGGCCGTGCTGTGGGCGAGGCGGTCGGGCGCATCAACGGCACCTACGGCGAAGCCTCGTGGACGCCGGTGCGCTACATCAACAAGGCGCACAGCCGCACAGCGCTCGCCGGCCTCTATCGCGCTGCGCGCGCCGGGCTGGTCACGCCCTTGCGCGACGGCATGAACCTGGTGGCCAAGGAATTCGTCGCGGCGCAGAACGCAGACGATCCCGGCGTGCTGATCCTCTCGCGTTTTGCCGGCGCCGCGCACGAATGTTCGGCGGCGCTGCTGGTCAACCCTTACGATTCGGAGGGCGTCGGCACGGCCATCAACCGCGCGCTGTCAATGCCGCTCGATGAGAGGCGCCAGCGTCATGCGGCCAATTTCAAAGTGTTGGTGCGCAACGATATCAGCCATTGGTCAGAGCGTTTTCTGCGCACGCTCGAGCAACCGCCGGGCAGTGCCGAGTTAAGGCGGACAGAAGGCGCGCCGCCATATATGATGATTCAACAATAACCGCTGAGGCTCATCCATGCGTTGCACTGTACTCCTGGTCGCTTGCTCTGTTCTTCGCCGTATTTCTCGCGGAAGGCGCTTCGGCGGCCGACGCGCGCAAAGGCGAAACGCTGGCCAAGCGCTGGTGCGCGACCTGCCATGTCGTCGCATCCGATCAACAGCGTGCCACCGACGCAGTCGCCGCCGTTTTCAACCGATCGGCAGAACACCTGACCGGATGCAACGAGACAACGCTCGCGTTCTTCCTGCTGACGCCGCATCCCGATATGCCGGATATGACTTTGTCGCGTAGTCGAAGCGGCCGACCTTGCCGCCTATATCGCGAGCGCAAGGCAAGTAATCCTCTTCGCGGCCTTCGCTCGCCGCACATCCGGCGGGACCGCTTCCTCGGCAAGCGCATCGAGCGCGGCATCGAGCGGCATCACTTGCTGGCCTTCCTTGCCGAGACGGCGGATCGAGACCGTGCGTTCGGCCGCTTCCTTCTTGCCGACCACGAGCAGGGCAGGGACCTTGGCGAGAGAGTGCTCGCGCACTTTGTAATTGATCTTCTCGTTGCGCAGGTCGCCCTCGACGCGCAGGCCGCGCTTTGCGCGCGGCTTCGATCGCCTCGCGCGCAAAATCGTCGGCGTCCGAGGTGATGGTGGCGACCACCGCCTGCACCGGCGACAGCCAAAGCGGCAGGTGGCCCGCATAGTGCTCGATCAGGATGCCGGTGAAGCGTTCGAGCGAGCCGAACATGGCGCGGTGGAGCATCACCGGCGTCACCTTGTTCGAGTGCTCGTCGATGTAGAAGGCGCCAAGCCGTCCGGGCAGATTGAGATCGACCTGCACGGTGCCGCACTGCCAGTCGCGGCCGATGGCGTCGCGCAAGACATATTCGAGCTTTGGCCCGTAGAAGGCGCCTTCGCCTTTGTTGAGGGTCCAGGGCCGGCCGGATGCCTTTAGCGCTGCCATCAGTGCGGCTTCCGCCTTGTCCCAGACGGCATCGGCGCCGATGCGTTTGTCGGGCCGGTCGGAGAACTTGATGCGCACGTCGGAGAAGCCGAAATCCTCGTAGATTGAGAGGATTAGGTCGTTCATTTTGAGCGTTTCTTCAGCGATCTGGCCTTCGCTGATGAAGACGTGCGCGTCGTCCTGCGTGAAAGCGCGCACGCGCATGAGCCCGTGCAGCGCGCCCGACGGCTCGAAGCGATGCACCTTGCCGAACTCCGCGATCTTGACCGGCAGTTCGCGGTAGCTTCGCAGCCCGTTCTTGAAGATCTGTATATGGCCGGGGCAGTTCATCGGCTTGACCGCGTAGACCCGCTCGTCTTCCTCGCGCTTCTGCGTCAGGAAGATCATGTCCGAATAGGTCGGGATGTGGCCGGTGATTTCCCACAGCGTCTTGTCCATGAGCTGCGGCGAGTTGACCTCGACATAGCCGGCGGCGGTCTGCTGGCGGCGGATATAATTCTCGAGCGCCTGAAAGAGGGTCCAGCCTTTGGCGTGCCAGAACACCGAGCCCGGGGCTTCCTCCTGGAAATGGAACAGGTCCATCTCGCGGCCCGACGCGCCGGTGATCGCGCTTCTCGGCCTCCTCGATCTGCTTGAGATATGCGTCGAGTTCTTCCTGCTTTGCGAAGGCCGTCCCGTAGATGCGGGTGAGCATCGGATTTTTGGAGTCGCCGCGCCAATAAGCGCCGGCCACCTTCATCAGCTTGAAGGCGTTGCCGACCTTGCCGATCGACGTCATGTGCGGGCCGCGGCAGAGATCGAACCAGTCGCCCTGCTTGTAGATCTTGATCTGCTGGTCGGCGGGAATGGCGTCGATGAGCTCGACCTTGAACGCCTCGCCCATGTCGCGGAAGGTTTTTTTTGCTTGCTCGCGCGACCAGACTTCCTTGGTGAAAGGTTTGTCGCGTGCGATGATCTCGTGCATCTTCTTTTCGATTACGGGCAGATCTTCCAGCGTGAACGGCTGGTTGCGGGCAAAGTCGTAATAGAATCCGTTCTCGATCACCGGTCCGATGGTGACCTGTGTGCCGGGCCACAAATGTTTGCACCGCTTCAGCGAGCACGTGGGCGGCGTCATGTCGGATCAGTTCGAGCGCGCGCGGATCTTCGCGCGAGACGAATTCGATCTTGGCATCGCGCTCGATCGGGTCGCTCGAGATCGGCGAGGGCGCCGTCGAGCGCCATCGCGACGGTGCGCTTCGCCAACGAGGGTGAAATGCCCTTGGCGATGTCGAGACCGGTTGTGCCTGGAGGATATTCGCGACGTGCGCCGTCGGGAAAGGTCAGCGCGACCATTAGCGTCTCCTTTGCTCACTCGCTGCCTACGAATGCAGGTAAGCGTCGAACTCGATATAGCAGGCGGATCGGACGACGCAACTAGGCGTGTGGCGCTTCATTGGCCCCGCGCCAGCGGCCGTAGCGCCAAGGCACAAACCAGTGCGCGCTGCGCAGGCAGTTTCGGCGGGCACAAAATCCAGCCCGACGTTCCCCACGGATGGCAGCGCAGGATACGCGCGAGTGCCATCCATCCGCCCGCCCATAGTCCGAAGCGCCGAATCGCTTCGTCCGCATAGTCAGAACAGGTCGGCAGATGCCGGCAGCGCGGGCCGAGCAGCGGCGAAAGCGTGAACCGATAAAGCGCGACCAGGCCCCGGCCGGCGAGGCGGGGCAGGCGAGCCGAAAGAATGCGGTTGGCCGCTATTTTCCGACATGGTCTAACTCAAGTTCCAGTGAAAGATTAGGATCTGAAGACTCCCATGCAAAGTTCCAAGCCAATGGAACTGCTTGAATATTTGGAATTCGAGTGGTGATAGCGACCTTTTTACACTAGACCCGAATCTCGCAACTGCACTAAGACTTACTGACGCCGGGGGTAATCAGGCGCCGCCAAAGCTCAGCCAGAACGTGGTTGAACCACGCAAGAAGAAGGGCTCGGTGGCGAGACAGGGGAAGAATGAGCCGTTCCCTTTTGTTGGCTACCGCGCTTGCTTTGGCGGCGCCGGTCTTGATGTTGCCCGCATCGTTGCGCGCTTCCGATCGCACGCTGCCGATGCACTTCGAATTGCGCGTCCAGGGTCCCGCCGACGCTTGCGACTCAAACTGCAAACGTCTTCATCGCGGCGGCCGGCGCGATTACCGCGGACACGCCGCGCCACTTCCTTATTTTCGCGCAAGGTCACGACCTCACCGGTGCCACCGTGGCGATCGATTCCGACGGCGGCTCTGTGCTCGGTGCCATCGCTCTGGGACGCGAAATCCGAAAACTCAAGCTTGCTACCACGGTCGGCCGTATCGTTGATCTTCCGGCAGAAGGACAAGACGAGCCGCGCGGCGGTCCTGTCGCCCACTGCCGATTGCGAGTCGATGTGCGCCTTCGTGCTACTCGGCGGCGTGCAACGTTCGGTGCCGGCAGATGCGCGCGTGATGGTCCATCAGATCTGGCTTGGCGACCGCCGCGACGATCCGACCGCTGCGAGCTACTCGGCAGAGGATCTCGTGCTGGTCCAGCGCGACATCGGACGGCTGGCACAATACACTGCCGAAATGGGCGCCTCGGTCGATCTGCTCGATCTGGCGCTGCGCATCCCGCCTTGGGAGCCGATGCATGCGTTGACGCGCGACGAACTACAGCGCACGCGCCTGACGACCGAGGATCCCGAAGCACCGGCAGCCGCCACCGTCGCAACGTCGTCGCCGGCGACGATGCAGCAACTGGCCCCTCGCATGACCAATGGTCTGCACGCGACTGCAATCAGCGAACAGCGGTGGGCGCTGGTCGATCGTTCGGGCGTTGCCACGCTAGCTCGGCGCCATCCGCTTACCGTCGAAGGCGAAGAAATCGGCAGCTTCGATCTGGTGGTCGCTTGCGTTGCCGGCGGTGACGGCTACGACGTCAGCTATATCGAGCGCCGCCACGACGCCGAACAAACGCCGCTACCCGATGCACTCGGATGCCATCAGGTTGCGGGTGGGTAGCAACACTGCCGTCGCTCAAGGTCGTTTCGTCCGAGCGCCGCAGCTCTCCCGACGAACTTGTGACGTACGCCGCCGGTCGAGTGCCGGCCGCGCTGATCGGCGCCTTTGCCGCTGTCGGCAGCCACTCGATTCTGATCAAGACAGAAAGCCTCGCAACTGGTCACCGGCATCCGCATCGGCAACACTGGCGCATCGCAGAATCTTGCCGCGGCTGGCCGCCGGCTGTAGCAAGCCGATCGGTGATCGCGCCGATTTGTCCAGAACGAAGACCGGCGGTCTTGCGGCGGCGAAATAGACTATTCGGCCGCTTGCGCGCGCTTGCTTTCTGACTTGGCCTCGATCTGATCGAGCGCCGAAACCACCGCATCAAAGGTCAGCAAGGTCGAGGCGTGGCGCGCCTTGTAGTCGCGCACCGGCTCGAGCACTGCGATGTCGGCCCATTTGCCTGTGGGAGGTGGGCCATTCTCCTTAAGCATTTTGCGCACGATCTCACGCAGCTCGCGCAGCTCAGCGGGTTTTGCCCCGATCACATGGCGCGCCATGATCGAGGACGAGGCCTGGCCGAGCGCACAGGCTTTCACGTCGTGGGCGAAATCCGCGACCTCGCCGCCGTCCATCTTGAGGTCAACGGTGACGGTAGAGCCGCATAGCTTCGAATGGGCGGTGGACGGTGGCATCGGGCGCAGACAGCCGTCCCAGGCGGGGGATATTGCCCGCCAGTTCTAGAATTTTGGCGTTATAAACCTCGTTAAGCATTGAAGTTTTACCGATTATGCCCAGAGGGCCGGATTGCCTCTGCCGCCCAAATGAATATATAGGGGCTGATCCGACGGCGCGAGAAGGGTTCTCGGCGCTGGGCATGGTGCAATATGCCTGCCGAATGGGAATGCAGCGTCCAGGCGCCGCATGGACCAGAAAGCGGTCCGGACGGTGTTACTGACGCGGCCACCCCGGTGACACTCCCGGTACTGCCTTCGGGCGGTGCCGGTCGAACGGAGAGACCCGTCATGGACGTAAAGAACACCAATGTGAAGCCGTGGCCGAAGCAGGGCTTGTCGGAGCACGTGCGAGCGGCACCTGCACCGATTGAGCCGCGGCCCTCGCGCGAGCAGGCGGAAGCCGCCGTGCGTACGCTGATCGCCTATGCGGGCGATGATCCCGACCGTGAAGGTTTGCTGGAAACGCCGAAGCGCGTGATCGGCGCCTACGAGGAAATCTATCAGGGCTATCGCGAATGCCCGGTGGAGGTGCTCGACCGCACATTCAGCGAGACCGGCGGCTACGACGATTTCGTGCTGGTCCGCGACATCGGCTTCAACTCGCATTGCGAACACCACATGATGCCGTTCTACGGCAAGGCGCACGTCGCCTATATGCCGGTGGATCGTGTCGTTGGGCTGTCGAAGCTCGCGCGGTCTGGTCGACGTCTACGCGCGTCGCCTGCAGACGCAGGAGCATCTGACCTCGCAGATTGCGACCGCGATCGACGAGATCTTGAAGCCGCGCGGCGTCGCGGTGATGATCGAAGCCGAGCACATGTGCATGTCGCTGCGCGGGGTGGAGAAGCCCGGCGCGCTGACGGTGACGACACATTTCACCGGTGCGTTCCGCGACGATGCCAACGAGCAGGTGCGTTTCATGACGATGCTGCGCGGCGGACAGCGGTAAGCTCTCGTCCGCGTTTGTTTCAGTAGTATTTCTCGCGACTCGGCCGCTCATCTTTCGAGGCTTGCGCTTCGCGCTCGCGCCTCAGGGTGACGGCGAAAGACAGGAGCCAGCCTTGTCATCAGCCGCGCACGACATCGAAGAAGGCCTGGCCTTCACGCCGAAATTCGACGCCGACGGACTGATCACTGCTGTTGTGACCGACGCCAAATCGGGCGACGTGCTGATGGTCGCGCACATGAACGAAGAAGCGCTTCGGAAAACCATCACAAGCGGCGAGGCCTGGTACTACAGCCGTTCGCGCAAGACGCTTTGGAAGAAGGGCGAGACGTCCGGCCATGTCCAGCGCGTGATCGAATTGCGCGTCGATTGCGACCAGGACGCGCTTTGGCTGAAGGTCGAACAGCAAGGCCCTGGCGCCTGCCACACCGGTCGGCGCTCGTGCTTCTACCGTGCCGTGTCCGCTCGGCAAAGCGGTGACGCGGTGACGCTCGAATTTCGCGACGCCGAAAAGCGCTTCGATCCTAGAGCGGTCTATCAAAAAGTAGACCGGCATCGCTGCGACAGCGAACGTTCGAGCAGCCATGACAGCTGTCTATGCCATCTGAGCCGCGCCAGCAGCGCCTGCGCCCGTCACCAGATGCGGGCGGTCATACATCTTGCCGTCGATGCCGACCGCGCCGGCGCCGGGCTGTGCGGCAAAGGCGGCGACCACCGCCTTCGCCTTCTCGATCTGGGCCGGGGTGGGCGTGAACACCTCATTGATCACCGGCACCTGGGCCGGATGAATGGCCAGACGCCCGGTGAAGCCGTCGCGGCGGGCGGCTTCGGTGTCGCGGCGCAATCCCTCCGAATTGCGGAAATCCACGTAGACGGTCTCGATCGCCGGCAGCTTCGCCGCCGCGGCGGCGTAGAGACAGATCGAGCGCGCGAGACGATAGGGCTCGGTGAGCTCACCCGTGCGTCGCGGTTGGCTTCCGCGCCCAGTTCGGCCGACAGATCCTCTGGGCCCCAGGTCAGGCCGATCAGCCGCGCGCTTGCGTCGCGAAACGTGCCGGCGGCAAACAAGCCCGCGGCCGATTCCACCGCTTGCGCCAGAATCTTGATCTGCCCTTCCGGTATGCCGGCGATCGCTTCGCGCGCGGTCAAGCTTGGCGTCGAGATGGACGACGCTGGCGACCGCCTTCCGCCTTCGGGAAACACGATGGCGTCCGGCTTGCCCGCAACGATCGCGTCGAGGTCGGCATCGGTCATGCCGGTGTCGAGGCCGTTGATGCGCACCAGCAGGCGCGGGCGTTGCTTGGCCGTCCCCGGCGTGCTTGAGAAAATCCAGCGCCAGCGCGCGCGCTGTTTCCTTGCGCTCCGGCGTGATCGAATCTTCGAGATCGAGGATGACGGCATCGGCGCCGCTGGCCATCGCCTTGTCGAGCTTGGAGCCGCCGTCGGCGGGAACGAACAAGAAGCGAGCGCATCATTTCGGCCGCATCCGCATGAAGGCCTGGCGGTGGCATTCGGCCACCAGCGTGCCGTCTTGCTTGAAGGCCTTGTGATGGAATTCGACGATGCCGGCGCCCGGACGCGATTTCGACTGCGCGTTTGCTCACGACCTGCGTCGTGCAATGCACGGTGTCGCCTTCGAACAGCGGATTGGGGAATTTCACGTCGGTCATGCCGAGATTGGCGATGGTGGTGCCGACCGTCATGTCGGAAACCTGGATGCCGATCATCAGCCCGAGCGTGAACAGCGAGTTCATCAGCGGCTGGCCCCACTCGGTCTCGGTCTCGCAGAAGTGCCGGTCGATGTGCAGCGGCTGCGGATTGAGCGTCATGTTGGAGAACAACATGTTGTCCATCTGCGTCACGGTGCGCGTGTACCGGTGCTCGTAGGTCTTGCCGACCTCGAAATCCTCGAAATAGAGACCGCCGCGCTTGTGCCGCTGGATCGTGTCCGCCATCGCTTCCTCCGAAAACTCCTTGCCGAGGTAGGGGCTTGCGCCCCCGTTAACGGTTCATTTACCATAATTCCCCATGGTCGGCAGGTCCGCGAGACCGTTGCGTCGCGTCATCACCCATAAGCCCAGAATTTCGCAAGGCGCAACACGATGGCCGTTCAACCCGGCTACTGCCAGCGCGGCACCGCAGATCACCGGCGCGATTCGCCAGGCGGCGCAATCGACCGGCATCAGCTTCGAATATCTGCTCACGACCGCGCAGATCGAATCCAACCTCAATCCGTCGGCGCAGGCTTCGACCTCGTCGGCGAAGGGGCTCTACCAGTTCATCGACCAGACCTGGCTCGGCACCATGAAGCAGGACGGGGCGGCGCTTGGGGCTCGGCCGCTACGCCGATGCCATCTCGCGGTCTCGCCGACGGGCACTACGAAGTCTCTGATCCTGCCATGCGCGCGGCGATCATGCGGCTGCGCAGCGATCCGCAAGCGAGCGCGATGATGGCGGGGGCGCTGACCCGCAACAATGCCGCGTTGGTTGGCTCGAGCATCGGCCGTCAGCCGACCGAAGGCGAGCTCTACATCGCGCATTTTCTGGGAGCCGACGGCGCCGGCAAGCTGATCAATGCCGCGACGACGCAGCCGCAGGCCAATGCTGCCGCGATGTTTCCGCAGGCCGCAGCGGCCAATCACAGCATTTTTTACGACGCATCCGGCCGCGCGCGCAGCGTCGGCGAGGTCTACAGCAAGCTGACCCAGCTGTTTGACGTCGCCCGCGCGGTCGCGTTTGCGCAGGGCGGTGTTGCCGCTACCGGCAGCCTCGCGGCGCCGGCCACGACTGCACCGCCATCGCCAGCGCCTGTGACGGCGGCCACTGCGCGGGTGACAGCAGTGCCGCACGAGCGTCTTGTGCGGGTCGCATCGCGCGACGCTACGCGACGCCAATCCGACGCCGCCGGCACGATCCCGGCACCCGACACCGCCGGCGTGACGCAGGCTTTTGCGAGCGCCAGTGAGCAGCTGCCGCCACCGCCCGCGGCGCGACCGTCGTTCCAGTCCATGTTCTACAGATCGGGTCAGCCAGCCCCTGGCGCAGACCGTGAGCAATCTCTGGGGGCCTCGCCGCACCGGAGCGCCGACACCAGCTCAAGCGTCAGGCCTTCGATTTGTTCACCGACACGCGGCCCAACGAGCGCAAGCTGTTCGGCGGCAAAGCCTGATTTGGCGGCCTGGCGCGACTCGCATGCTTAACAGCCGCATCAATTTCTATGGTGAACGCTTTGTTAAGCCTCCTCGGCTAGGCTTGTCGCTGCCGTCAGTTGGGTGACGGCTGTCGTCGCGTCGGTCGTGCCATGATAGTTCGTCAGTTTCTGCAGTGGGTTCGCCAGGCTCCGCCCGGCGAACGGGCCGAGGCCACATCCGCGCTGGCGCGCGCCTATCTCTATTCCGATCTATCGCCCGACGATCTCGCCGCCGCCGAAGGCGCGATGATCATGTTGCTGGACGATCCGTCGCCGCTGGTGCGGCGCGCGCTTGCCGAGGCCTTTGCCATCGGCGGAGAAGGCGCCGCAGGTCGTGGTGCATGCGCTCGCGGCCGATCAGCCGGATGTTGCGCTGCCGGTCTGTCGCGCATTCGCCGCTGCTGCTCGAAGACGATCTGGTCGACCTGATCGCCACCGGCCATGCCGACGTGCAGATCGCGATCGCCGGCCGCGCCGTGTTGCCGCGCTCGCTCGCCGCCGCGATCGCCGAAGTCGGCGCGGCGGAGGCCTGTCTTGCGCTTTTGGAAAATTTCGACGCCGATATCGCGCCGTTCTCGATCGACCGCATGATCGAACGCTTCGGCCATTTGGCGCCGATCCGCGAAAACCTGCTGGCGCGCGACGATCTGCCGATGGCGACGCGTCAGGCGCTGCTCGTCGAAGCTGTCGCAGACGCTCGCCGGCTTCGTCGCCGCGCGGCAATGGCTGGGGCCGGAGCATGCCGAATTCGCCGCCAGGGACGCCTGCGAAAAGGCGACCGTCGCGCTCGCCGCCGACACGCCTTACGACGAAGTCGGCGCGCTGGTGCAGCATTTGCGCCAGAGCGGTCAGCTCACCGCCGGCATGATTCTACGCGCTCTGCTGTCCGGCAACGTCGTGCTGTTCGAGGAAGCGCTGGCGGAATTGTCCGGCGTGTCGATCGATCGCGTCACCGCCTACATTCACGACAAGAACATTTCCGGCTTTCGCGCGCTCTACCGCGAGGCCGGGTTGCCCGATCTGGCCTATCCGGCCTTCCGCGAAGCGATCGCGGCCATGCGCGAGGGCGTCGTTGATCGGCGAGCAGGGCGGGGCGGCGCGGCTCAAGCGGCGCATGGTCGAGCGCGTGCTCGGCGCTTGCGTGCGATGAGCGCGGCGAAGATGCCGCGTCGCTGTTGGCCCTGCTGCGGCGTTTTGCGGTCGAAGCTGCGCGCGAGGAAGCGCGTCTGTTCTGCGACGATCTGGTCGCGCGAGACGCCTGTATTATTCAGGCCGATCCAGTCATACGCGCGAACACCAGCAGCTGGCAGCGGCCGTAAGCTGGATTTCTCCGCAGGCGTTTATTCGGGCACGATCGACGGGCCCTTGAGTTGCTCGAGCACCTCCGGCCGATCGCGGTTCTCGTGGATCAGAAATTCGTCGGTCACTTCGCGCAAGCGCTTCGTCAGCGTTGCCGCGAGTTCCTTGGCGTCGGAGCGCGCATATTCGCGATAGATCGCACGCACCGCGTCGACGTGCTGGTCGATCAGCTTGATCGGAATGTGGGTGACGTCGGGCGTGTGTTCGATCAGCCGGCACAGGCTGTCGGCCGCAGACGCCACCGCCGGATAGCCAAAGGTCGCGCTTCGCCCTTGATGTCGTGCGCGGCGTGGAACAAGCGCCTCTTTGTTGGCGTCGGTTGAAGTCCGTTGGTGGCGATACTCGCGGCGGGCCTTGTCGAGCCGGTCGCATTCGGAATCCATCCAGCGGGCAAATTCGGGAGACAGCTCGGCCAGCGCCTTTTCGGCGCGCGCGACCGGATCCTCGCTCGCCGGACTCGGACGTGTCTTTGGACACCGCTCCGCGCAGTTTGTTTTCCGGCGTAATCACCTCGTGATCGCCGTAAGTGACGATCGCTGCGGTATCTTTCGAGCGGGACATTGCGTATTGCCTTTGTCAGACCGCGGGCGCGGACTTTTTCGAGCAAGGGGGTTTGCCGGATGACGTCGGCCTTGCCGCCCTTGCGGCGCTCGGGCCGATATAGTTCGGATTGATGTTGCGGCGGCGATCGGGGCCGAAATAGGTCTTGGTCTTGATGAACGGGCGCGGATTGGCGACCACGTTGACGATCCGCTGATAAAGGCCCTTGGCCGAAATCGGCTTGGCGAGGAATTCGGTGACGCCGGCGTCGCGTGCCGCCATCACGCGCTTCTTCTCGGAATGGCCGGTGAGCATGATGATCGCGACATAAGGATTGGCGTTGGCGCCGGGCTGGCGGATCATCTGCATGAGCTCGAGCCCGTCGAAGATCGGCATCGCCCAGTCGGTGATGACGATATCAGGAAGGTAGTGGGTGAAGGCTTCCAGGCCGGCCGCGCCGTCTTCCGCTTCATAGACTTCGCGCGCGCCAAAGCCGTGCAGCAGCGTGCGCAGTATGCGGCGCATATGCGCGTTGTCGTCGATGACGAGGAAACGCAGGCGGTTGAAATCGATGCGGACCATGGCTGCCCCGGGCCTCGGGCGCGCTTGAAGCCCGATACCGGTCATCGCCAAAGCTAACGGGGTGCCGTTAACGAATGGTTTAGGATGGCGGCGGCAGTCCGCCCGAGCTATCCTTAGCAGCGTCGCCATGATGCGCTCGCGTGTCAGCGGCAAATCGCGGATGCGGGCGCCGAGCGCATGAGACACCGCATTGCCGATCGCTGCGGCGGTCGGGCCGGCCGTCACTTCGCCGACGCCGAGCGGCACCTCGTCCTTGGTATTGATCAGTTCAATATCGATCTCCGGCACTTCGCTGAATTTCAGGACCGGATAGGTCTCCCAGTCGAACGAGGCGACGCCGTTGTCGAAGCGGACTTGTTCTTTGAGCACCCAGCTCGCCGACTGAATGATGCCGCCTTCGAGTTGGTTGATCACGCCGTCAGGATTGATCACCAGGCCGGCATCGGTCGCGCACCAGACGTGATGCAGGCGGATTTCTTCATCGACCGACAGTTCGACCACCACAGCGGAATAAGCGGCGCGATTTTTGTAGCGGGCGAAGGCTATGCCGCGGCCGCGGCCGGTGCCGCCGGGCGCCCCGGCTTTCCAGTTGCGCCATGGTGGCGACCTTTTCGATCACGGCGCGCGCGCGTGCATCGGCGGTGATCGACAGCCGATATTGCGACCGGATCCTTGCCGGCGCGCTCGGCCAGTTCGTCGATGCAGCATTCGAGCGCGAACACATTCGGCATGGCGCCGAGCCCGCGCAGCGCCGACGTGCGCACCGGGGCTTCGGTCACCAGATGATGCAGGATGCGCTTGGCGGGAATGTCGTAGAGCGGCTCGGCATTGCGCGTGGCGCCGCCGCCATTTGATTCCGGCACGTCGTTTGGCGGCGGCTCGGGCGGCGGATTGGGCAGGGCGAGGGCGCCGAGCAGATTTCCGCCGGCGCCGGGGCGCAGATTGTGCGTCGGGCTCCAGATTTCCTGCGTCCAGTCGACGGGCTTGCCGGCGTCGTCGAGCAGCGCGCGCACCTTGACCACCATCGCCGGCGTCTTTGGCTCGTAGATGAATTCTTCCTCGCGCCGCCAGCGCACGCGGATCGGCTGGCCCGGCTTCTGCATGGCGATGATTGCGGCGTCGGCGGCGGCATCGTCGGCGCCGTTGTGGCCGTAGCAGCCCGAGCCCTGCACGTGGTGCACGATGATCGAGGAGGGCTCGAGCTTCAGCGTCTTCGCCAGCGCCGCGCGCAGGGGATACACGCCCTGGCAATGCGTCCATACCGTCAGTTGGGCGTCCCGATAGATGCGCGAGGCCGCAGGACGGTGAGATCGAGGCGTGGGCGAGATAGCCGCGCGTGTAGGTCGCCTCGTAGCGCTCTCTGCCTTGCGGGTTGCCAGCGTCCGGCGCGCCGAACACGCGCTCGACCACCGGCCGCTGCAACAGCCAGTTGGCTTCCTGCTGGGTCGGGGTCGGCGCCTCAACGTTCTGCCAGGTCACGTGATTGACGGCAGCGATGCCGGCCGGATTCGACCGCGGTCTCGTCGTCGCCGATGATGGCGAGGAAATTGCCGTTGCGCACGAACTCGATCGGCCCTTTGGCGGCGCGGCGAATGGCGTTCTCATCGATTGAGCCGATTGTGGCGCCGCGGTTCGGCTGGCGCACGACGCGTGCATGCACCATGCCGTCGATCTGCATGTCGTGAATGAAGGTGCTCTCGCCAAAAATCTTTCCCGGCAGGTCGAGGCGGGCGCTGCTTGTGCCGATGGTCTTGAAGTCGGCAACCCGCTTGCGCTTGCCGCCGCCGGTCGCCTTGACGGTGAGATCCACCGCGCCGGAAAGCGTCCAGTAATCCTGGCCGGTGGATGTGCCGTTGCGATAGATGCTGCCGTCGCGAATGGATAATTCGTCCGCTTTGCAGCCGAGAATTTTGGCGGCCTGCGCGAGAAACAGCGCGCGCACGTCGGCGCAGGCCTGCCGCATAGCGACGCCGCCGAACTGGATCGATTGGCTGCCGGCGGTGTAGCCCTCGTTCGGCGCTTTCTCGGTGTCGCCGGAGCGGATCGCGATGCGCTCCATCGCGACGTCGAGTTCGTCGGCGGCGATCTGCGCCATGGCCGTGAGCACGCCCTGTCCGAGCTCGACCCGGCCGGTGAGCACGATCACCTTGCCGGGCGACGGGAAAGAGACCCAACGGTCGAGATTCGGATTGTCGTTGAGCGGGCCGGGCAGGGGGGCGTTCATCGGCTTGCTCCTGCGCGCATGACCGCTGCCGCTTTTTCCACCGCGCGCATGATGCGGTTATGTGAGCCGCAGCGGCAGATATTGTCGTCGAGCGCTTGCGCGATTTCGGCGCGCGACGGCTTCGGGTTTTTGTCGAGAAGCGCCTTGGCCGAAATCAAAATCCCGGAGAGGCAATAGCCGCATTGGCCGGCCTGCTCGTCGATAAAGGCCTGCTGCAGCGGATGAGGGCGCGCGGCGTTGCCCAGGCCCTCGACGGTGACGATCTGCTTACCGGCGACGCTCCAAACCGGCTTGGTGCAGCATTTCTCCGGCGTGCCGTCGATCAGCACCATGCAGCAGCCGCACTGTTCGAGCCCGCAGCCGAAGCGCGTGCCCATCAGGCCGAGCTCGTTGCGCAACACATTGAGCAGCGGCGTCTCTTCGTTGTCGAGTGACACGCTGACGGGTTTGCCGTTCACGGAAAAGTCGAATTTCTTCGCCACGCTCGCTCCTAAAAACCGAACTGCTCGCGCAAAATGCGTTCGTCGAGATTGTGGCCGGGATCGAACAGCATGTTGATCGATATGGTGTGGTCCATGCCGATATCGACGCTGCGCACCGACCGCACCTCGTCATGGTCGGCGACGGCGGCGACCGGCCGCTTGTCGGCTTCCATGACTTCGATCGTGACCTTCGCCTTGTTCGGCAACAATGCGCCGCGCCAGCGTCGCGGCCGGAACGGGCTGATCGGCGTAAGCGCAAGCAGCGGTGCGTTGATCGGAATGATCGGGCCCTGCGCCGACAGATTATAGGCGGTGGAACCTGCCGGCGTTGCCACCAGCACGCCGTCGGCGATCAGTTCGGCGAGCCGCTCCTGGCCATCGATCAGGATGCGCAAGTGTGCGGCCTGCGCGCTCTGGCGGAACAGCGAGACCTCGTTGATGGCGCGATGCTCGTGGGTGCGCCCTTGCGCGTCGCGCGCGCGCATCACCAGCGGGTGGATGACGGTGATATGTGCGGCGGCGAGCCGTTCGGCCAAATGCTCTTCGACGAATTCGTTCATCAGGAAGCCGACCGTGCCGCGGTGCATGCCGTAGATCGGCTTGCCGGAATTCATGAACTTGTGCAGGGTCTGCAACATCAAGCCGTCGCCGCCGAGCGCGACAATCACGTCGGCCTTGGCGGGATCGGCATTGCCGTAGCGCTTTTCGAGCTTGGCATAGGCCTCGCGCGCCTCCGGCGTCTGGCTGGCGACGAAGGCGATGTGCTTGAAACGCTTGAGCGGCTGCGGCTCATGAAATTCGAGGACCTGACGATGGAACGCGCGGTGCTCGTCTATACGACTTGGCCCTCGATTGTCGAGGCGGAGCAGGCCGGGCGCACAATCGTCGAGCGGCGGCTGGCGGCTTGCGTCAATATCCTGCCGGGAATGATCTCGCACTATTGGTGGGAAGGCAAAATCGAGCGGGCCGAAGAGGTCGTCATGATCATCAAAACCCGCGCCTCGATGGCCGAACCGGTGCGCGGGGCGGTGAAAGAACTGCACAGCTATACCACGCCGGCCATTCATGGTTTTGCCGGTCGAAAACGTCGATCCGGACTACCACGCCTGGATCGTGGCGGAGACATCCCGAATAGCATCATGCCCGGCGCGAAGCCGGGCATGACATCGGTCGAGACGTTCCGGCTCTGGACCTTAGTAGGTCGCCTTGCCGTCGATCACGTCCTTCAGCTGGCGATATTCCTCGCAGCTGGTGTTGCCGCAGATCAGCTGCACCTTCTGCAGGTCGTCCAGCGCCTTGAGCCGGTTGCCCTGTTCCATCTGCCACATGCCGTAATAGGACCATGTGCGCACGTGGTTCGGGATCGGCGGTGAGCGCGTTCTCGTACCAAACTTTCGACTGGTCGTAGTTGCCCATCTTGCGGTAGGAGTAGCCGATGTAATTGGCGACGTCCGGGTGCTCGTCATGGCCGAGCGCGTGCATCGCGGCGATGCCGGCCTGGTAGTTGCCGTCGAGGATCATGGCGCGGGCGGCGCGGTAGTCGCGCAGGAATTTCTCCTGCGCCAGTTGCTGCTGCTGTTGCTCGATGACGTTGTTGTCCTTCTTCTTTTTCTTCTTTTCATCGCTGTCGGTCGGCGGGCGGCGGGTTGTCGGTGCCCATGGCGAAAACCGTCACCGGCTTGATGCTGACGGCGGTCACGAGCAGTGCGGCGGCGGCGAACATGCCTGCGTGGCGAAGGGCTTTGGTCAAGGTCATGGCGGAAGCTCTCCTGCAAAAAACCGGCTCTGCCGTGACGATACGACAAAACCGGCGGATACGAGAAAAACAATCCGTGATCGGGGCCTAGTCCTTTGAAATCAACAATAACGCGATCGTGAAGCCGTCTCCAGTGAGGCTGCCGGGGCGCCCCGCTTGACTCGCCTGGGCGTTCAAGAGAACATTTTACCGTGCTGGTTCCCCGAGTCACTTCGGGGACGAAAGAGGGAACACGGAGATTTCGAGTTCGAACATGCGAATTCGCAGCAATCCGTGGCTGCCCCCGCAACTGTGAGCGGCGAGCCTCGCGTCCAATACGGCCACTGGGAAACTGGGAAGGCCGGACCACTGAGGCAACGACCCGCGAGCCAGGAGACCTGCCAGCGCGGTCACCCAACCGGTGGACGGGGCGTCCATACGGAGCGGTCTTTCGCAGCGGTGACGGCAATGCCGGTGCGAAGGCCGTGAGAGCGATATCTCCCACGACATTCCGCACGTGAGACCCGCGCCCGTGCATGGGTGCCTCGCTGCGTCCTTCGCGTCGGGCTTGGTCTTCACCCGATGCGTCCGCCGATTGCGCGAACGCAAACGAAGGAACGTTGTGTCATGGGACTTAAAGCTGGGCCGTCCGGGCGCCGTACTGGTGCTTGCGATCTTGTACTCACGCAAAGCGCAGTTGCGCAGAACAATGCGCTGATCCTGCCGCCGATCGACGTCGTCGTCGAGCCGGATCGGCAGCACCGGCATAGTTGGCACTTCGACGAGCGTGATCACGGCGCAGGACATTCGAGGCTCGCCGGTGCAAACCTTGCCCGATATTTTGGGGCAGCAGGCCGGTGTCCAGGTCATCGCATGTTTTGGGAGGGCCAACCGGTAACGGAGATCTGGTTGACCTGCGCGGCTTCGGCGCATTTGCGCAATCAAACGTTCTTATTCTGGTGAACGGCAGGCGTTATCAAGATTTCGACCTTCAGGGGTTCGATTTTTCCTCGATCCCTCTCAACAGCATCGAACGCGTCGAAATCACCAGAGGCAATAGCGGCGCGGTTCTGTATGGCGACGGCGCCATTGGCGGCGTCATCAACATCGTGACGAAGACCGCATCGCCGTCGGCCATTGCGGGGCGCGTCGAAGGCGCTGTCGGCTCTTATGGCTTTCAAGAAGGCCGGGTGTCCGCCGCCAGTTCATCCGGACCGTGGTCCACGTCGGTGTTCGGCAACATTGTGACCTCATCCGGCTATCGCCAAAACAGCGAGTTGCGACAGCAAAATGCTGTCGGCAATCTGAACTACAAGAGCCTCGATTGGAGCGGCTATCTGACTATTTCGGCCGATAGACAGCGTCAAAATCTTCCCGGCGGTCTTCAGAATTTGCCGCTGGTTTATCCGATCACGTTGGCTAATCCGCGCGCCTCGGTTACGCCGCTCGATTGGGCGCACAAACAGGATTTCAACATTACGACCGGCTTTACCCACTCGCTGGGGTCGGGCCTCGAACTTATCGTCGATGGCGGTGTGCGGCGAAAATATCAACAGAGCCAGTTTTACAACTACTTCAACGATCCGACCTTTACGTTCGATCCGGCAACGGCCGTTCCCGCCAATTACGTCAACACGGTAATGACGACGTCATCGGTAACGCCGCGGCTTGACTGCGCATCACCAGTTGTTTGGCGTTCCGAACCATCTGCTGACCGGCATCGATTTCTACAACACGCAATATGATTCCGACCGTTCGCAGGCGCCGGGACTCGCCAGACATTCATCGCTACAGTATCCGGCAAACGACGGCCGCTATTTACGCGATGAACACGACATCGCTAACGCCCGGCGCTGGACATTTCGGTTGGTGGCCGCCTGCAGCGCAACATCGTCAAGGCCGACGATGTCTATAACGCGGCTGTCGATCCCAATGCTGGATTTTACGCCACCAATCCGCAGGCGCCTCCGGTTGATACGCGCGAATGGCAATATGCCGCGCATCTCGGCTACGATTATCGCATTAAGCCCCGCCTTTGCGTTGTTTGGCCGCGTCGCGCGCGCTTTCCGCCTGCCCAATGCGGACGAACGCGTCGGGGCAGGCAATCCGTTTGGCTTCGTTGCGCCGGCGAACCTGAATCTGAAAACACAGACGTCTTACGACGCCGAAGATGGAGTGCGCGTGACAGTGGGGCGGTTCAATTTCCAGTCGAGCGCCTACGTCATGGAGCTCAACAACGAGATCCATTTTATTCCCGCGCTTTTTGTCGATGTAAATCTTGATCCCACGCAGCGCCTCGGCTGGGAGAACAGCGCGACCTATCAGTTGTCAGACGACGTTCGTCTGCGGGGCGGGTTTGCCTATACGCGGGCGACCTTTCGCGAGGGGCCATTCGCCGGCAAAGAAGTGCCGCTGGTATCCCCGTGGACCGGCTATGCGGGTCGTGACCTGGGACATCTTGAAGAAATTTGCTTGTCCTCGACGTCACCGCGAGCTTATGGAGTGATCGCCGCATGGACAACGATCAGGCCAATGTTCAGCCCGTCATCCCGGGCAATTGCGACGATGATGTAAAAATTGGCGGTGAATACAACCGCTTCTTCTGGTCGCTCGCGGTGCAAAATATCTTCAACGTCAACTATTACGACTATGCCATCGCCAGTGCGTTCACGTCTGGCTTCTTTGCGGCTTATCCGCAACCGGGCCGGACATTCACAGTACGAGCGGGAGCGACGTTTTAGTTGACGCCCTGGAATGATCGAACGGCCGCCCTCGCGGACGGCCTTTTCATTTTTCACAACGGTTGCCACTCGACCGGCACGAGTTCGTAACCCGTCGCCGTCTTGACCATGTGGCCGCAGGCCGGGAAGGGGAAGTGATAGGCCTCGACCAGCATGCGGTCGGCGACAACGCGGTCGAGCATTTGGCGGCGCGCTGTCACCGCCTGCGGCCCGTCCATATCAAAGATCGGCTGCCAATCGGGATGGCGCGCGAAAAGATACGGGTTACGCACCGTGTCGCTCATCGCCAGCATCGATTGGTTGCCGGAATGGATGGCGAAGGCGGTGTGGCCGGGCGTGTGGCCGTAGGCGGGGACCGAAACAATCCCGGGCGCAACTTCGGCACCCGGCTTGAACCGCCGCACGTCCTTGGCGATGTCACTGAAGATGCGCCGCGCATTGAGGAAATAGCGTTTCACCGCACCTTCCGCCGGACCCATTTTGGCGTCGTCCATCCAGAAGGCCCATTCCGGCTCCGGCACCAGGATCTCGGCATTCGGAAAAACTTTTGCGCCGTCTTTGCGTCTTGATGCCGTCGATATGGTCGGGATGGAAATGTGAAATCAGGATCGTGTCGATCGCTTTGGGATCGACGCCGGCGATCTTGAGGTTGTCGAGCATGCTGCCGGCGCGTGTCGGCGACCTGGCCGGCGGTGCCGGTGTCGATCAGCACCAGCTTGGCGCCGGTGTTCACCATCAGCGCGGTGAACGATATCGGCAGTACGCTCGGCGGCAGGAATGCCGCGGCGAGCGCCTGATTCACCTCCGCGCCGCTGGCATTGCGCACGAACTTGTCGTCGATCGGCAGATACCAGATGCCGTCGTAAAGTGCGGTGAGCTGATAGCTGCCGAGATTGTGCCGATAAACTCCGGGGCCTTGCGTTTTGGGCGCCGGCACCGCCGCACTGGCCGGCAGCGGCAACGCCGCTGCGCCGGCGGCTAGCGCGGCTTCGGTCAAAAACGAGCGGCGGGAAACTTGGCGCATGATCTCCCGTCTCTCAGGCGGGCAAGGCGGATTTTGGGCGAGCGTCTCAGTTTAACAACACCGCGCGCGATATTTTATTCGCGCATGTCAGTTCTGGTCGGCCTTGATGTTGTTGTCCTTCACCACCTTGCCCCAGGTTCGCATCTGATTGCCGACGAAGGTGCGCTCGACCTCCGGGCCGCCGAGGGTCAACGAGACCTGCTGGGTTTCGACCAATTGCTTGGCGATGCGTTCCTCGCGCAAGGTTGCGGCCATCTCATTGCCGAAACGCTCGATGATCGGCTTCGGCGTGCCGGCCGGCGCGAAGATGCCCCACCAGGCATAGGCTTCGAAACCGGGAAAGCCGCTCTCGGCGACGGTCGGCACTTGGGCGATGAACTGATTGCGCTCTTTCCCGGTCTGCACGATTGCACGAATACTCCCGGCGTCGACCTGCGGCATCGACAGCGCGGTGCTGCCGACCAGAAGATCGACATGGCCGGCGATCGCGTCATTCATCGCCGGACCACCGCCGCGATAGGGCACGTGCGTCAGCTTTACGCCGGCGCGCTGCGACAGCAGCGCCATCGCCAGATGCCCAACGCTGCCGCTGCCGACCGAGCCGTAGCTGACCTTGCTCGGATTTTCCTTGGCGAAGGCGATGACGTCAGCGAGCGTGTTGTAAGGCTTGGCCTTCGCCGTGGTGATCAAGTAGGGCGCGGTGCCAATCAGCAGCACCGGATCGAGATCCTTTTCGGTGTCGTAGGGCAGGCTCGGCAGCACGAACGGATTGGCGGCGTGGTTGTCGAACACCGCCAGCCAGGTATTGCCGTCGGGCGGAGATTTCACCACCGCGGCGGTGCCAACGCTGCCGGACGCGCCCGACCGGTTCTCGATCACGATGGTGGCGCCGAGGCGCTGCTGCAGGCCCGGCTGGACCAGACGCATGATGGCGTCCGTCGATCCGCCCGGCGGGTAGGCGACGACAATTCGCACCGGGCCGGAGGGCCAGGATTGGGCGCGCGCCACGAATGCGGCGCAGCCAATGGCGCGGCGATGCCGGCAAGCACGAGCGTGCGGCGTGTCAGCGTCATGGCGTCCTCCCCTAGGTTATTTTTTGGAGCCAGCATACATTTCTTCGGCACATGGCGCACCGGCCTCTCTGGCCGATCCGGGGCTAGCCGCTATGATTGAGCCGGAGCAGGGGACCACGAGAATGCGGAGTACGCGGATGCGACGGTCGGCGCTATTGGTGACCGCCCTGGCCACAGTCGCGCTCGGTGGCTGCGCGACGGAGGTGGGCCCAGCTCCTCGGAATTGAAGGCACGTTGGGACGCGGAAAACGTTTTCCCGCAAGGATACCGGCAAGACTTGCTGGCTTTCTTGCACACTTATCTCAACGATCCCTCGCATGTTCGGGACGCGGCCGTGTCACAGCCGCAGCTTAAATATATCGGGCCGGGCGACCGTTATGTCGCGTGCGTGCGCTACAACGCGCGCAATACCGACGGAAAATATCAGGGGTCGAAAGACGGCGCGGCGATTTACGTGGCGGGCAAGCTCGATCGTTTCCTCGATACGCCGAAGGACGTTCGCGAGCTTTGCAAGGATGTCGACTTTTGCGTCGTTCCCCGAATTGGAGAAGCTCACGCGCTAGCGCACCCATCAGCTTTTGCACGAGGGCAGCGGAAGCATGCACCAGCCGCCGGGCTCAAACAGCTCGGCGGCGCCAGATTCAGACAGAACGGTCGAAAGTAGCCTCGGGCGTCGAGGTCACTTAACCTTGAGGTTCTCCGCGGACGTCTTGCCGCGGTTCTCGACGAGTTCAAACTGAACGGTCTGACCTTCGTTCAGAGTGCTAAGTCCGGCGCGTTCGACCGCCGAGATGTGCACGAACACATCCTTCCCGCCTTCTTGGGGCTGGATGAAGCCATAGCCCTTCGTCGGATTGAACCACTTTACGGTGCCCTGAGGCATGCTAGATCTCCGAAGTATTACAAACGCTATATTGTGCCACAGTCCTTAACCGGCGAACAAGGTCCTCGCCTCCGGGGGAGCCCGCTTTCTTTTGCAGGCGGAAGCTGCCTAAATCGAGCGCCGGTGAGGAATTTGAACCTCCGACCACGGTTTGCAAAACCGCGGACCGGTGCTGATTTTGCCCGGGTTTTTGACCGCATGTCGCAAACTTGTGGCACTCACGCCGCGACGATCGTCGCGTCGACCTTTTTCATCGCCCTTGATCGCCGTCGACGTGCCCGCAGTAGGCGTCCACGAAAGTCGAATGTCATGGGGATGCTTGGGGCGCCCGATAACTGTCGGCAGGCGTTTGGGCGTCCAGCCTAGGTGCGCGATAAAGGCTTGCGGCTGCGTGCCCGGAGCATATGACAGCCGTAGCGCGCTACCAGGATAGGGTTTTCCCTTCGGGGCCGACCTTGCCGTTGGAATTAATCTGAACCGCCGGGGTTCAAACCATCTGTGTCACGAGCCCCGGCTCAGATCGCTCGCTCGCTGCGGGCATTTCAAAACGCGCACAGGTTGGGCCTGTTGCGCAGCGTCTGCATTTTGCCCGGTCGAGATGCCTGCGAGACGGCACGCTTACAAATCAGCTCCGAATATCGGGGCGACGCGGTGCCTCGCTTGCCGCTCGTTCGATGCACACGAGACCTTTGCGAATGTAAGTATGTGCCGACGGGAAGTGACCTGCTCCGCCGGTTAGGGGCAAGCTGGAAAGCCATTGTCCACGATAAATTAGATTGAACGCGGTTTCTGCCGCCCGACCGGCCTGCGTCTTCGCAGCTCTGAAATTTTAATCGGCAATTGAAGCAGTTCAGTTGCGATTTTGAGACATTTACCAAAGCTAATTTTAAAAGGAATGACGGTATTTTGCCGCATGACGCGGTTAGCCAGGCGGGTAACTTTTAACGTCCCGAACAATATCGAGATCGGTCGAGGCGTTGTTCTGCCGGCCGGCAGCTATGCCGGAATTGAAAGGCAGACGGGTATTGAGCTCATTGATCGTACCCGCTGGAGCGAGCCTGAATACAAAATCGCCCTCACAGCGGATCAGCTTGCCAGCTTCGGCGCCATTAACACCGCAAACGCGCTCTCTGTAGAGTGCGATGTGACGCAATTTGTGCGCTTAGGTCAGTTGACGGTTACGCCAGCGAATTGATCTGCGCTGGCCGTCGGCCGCGTCGTAAAGCAATCCGTAAATCGCCCATTCGAACTCATGCGCGATCAGATCGCCATTTTGAGGTCCTTGGAGGCGCGGAAAGCGACCTTTTTGCTGGCCTTGATCTGGATTTGCTCGCCCGTCGCAGGGTTACGGCCTATGCGGGCAGCACGGTTGCGCACTTGCAAAATTCCGAGCCCGACGATCTTCACCCGCTCACCCCTTTTCAGGTGCTGGGTGATGAGGCTGATGAGGTTTTCCATCATCTCCAAGCCTTGTTTCTTGGAGAGCTGATGCTGCTCGGAGAGTGCAGCGGCCAGGTGTTTGGTGGTGATCGTTGGGGTCGCTGGTGTTGTCATGGGCATTTGCTCCTTGTTTGCGCTGTGCGCCGCTGCAGCAGCTTTATGAGATTCGCGCGCCCAGGGCGAGGGGAACAGTTGCAACGCGCTGCAACATGAAAATGAGTCCTCCGGCTAAGTTATTGATTTAGCTGGTGCTGGGGGAGGGCGTTGAACCCCCGACCAACGGTTACAAAACCGACCACGCACTGATTCATGGTGGAACATCGATTTTCTTTTCAGCACCTGTCGCATTCTTATGGGCGAGAAACCTGCAGATCTCCCGCAACGCACCGCTCTGGAATCCCTGTATCATATATTGATACGGAACCTCTTGTCAGTTGTATCGGTTAGTGATACACGACACCACGTGATCAGGAGCTTTAAGGACGCTGCCACCCAGGCCGTGTTGAACGGCGAACGTCCGAAGGGGTTTCCTGTCGGTCTCTTGAAGGCCGTCCGGCGCAAGCTGCGCTATCTCAACGCTGCGGCGGAGTTGAGGGACCTCATGGCGCCGCCCGGCAACCGGCTCGAAGCCTTGCGGGCTGACCGTGTCGGTCAGCACTCGATCAGGATCAACGATCAATACCGGGTCTGCTTTGTATGGACGCGGGAAGGCCCGACCTCGGTCGAGATCACGGACTATCATTGAGGAGGCACCGATGACCAAAAGACTTTCGCCCATGCACCCCGGAGAAGTCCTGCGCGAGGACGGGTGAGGGAATTGAACCCCCGACCAACGGTTTACAAAACCGCTGCTCTACCGCTGAGCTAACCCGGCAAACTCGGCACTTTTAGAGCCAGCGCCTGGAAATTGCCACCCGGTTGCCCGGGCGCGACAAGAGTTCGGGCTGGCCTAAGTTCGGCTCAGGGGGCGCGTCGGGTCTAAAAACAAAAAACCCCCGAGCATGGCGCCCGGGGGTCGATCGGCCACAAAACCAAACTTGATTAGACGGCAGCAGCTTGCTTTCGCTTCCGGCGCCAGCTCAAGCAACCCCAACAGGCCGCCGCCACTGGCGAAAAGCGGCAGAGCAGCGGGCAGGGGTGTGTCGCCTAGCTTGCCGCCGCCGGTCCCGATCACGTCCAACGAACTGAGATAGAAGTCATGATTGGCGCGGTTGTTGTCGTTGCCAGTGCTCTGGAAATCAAACTCGGTCACCGCACCGAGTGCCAGCGAGCAAAGTCAGGTCGCTGGCAATGATATTGCCGCCAATTGTATGAACGGCGATACCGTTGATGGTGAACTCGCCGCGAACTGTAGATGTTCCCAACAAATTATGGTCACGGTCGCCAAAAATTGCGCTCACGAACGTGACCGCCGTGTTAAATTTCAGAACAAGTTTCTCGAGCGCGCCGCCATTGACGTCGCCGGCGCGGCCGACGTTATCGTCAGAATTTCCCGCGCAAGCACTTAGGCTGCAGACGCCAAGCCCCGCATGACCGCCGTCCGGATTGTCAAGATATGCGCGCGAATTCGCGGTGCCCTGTGCGCTCGCATTCACCGTGATCCCGCCAACCGTATAGCCCGCACTGAGGGCCGCTTTGCTATCCCAAAAACCCTCACCGACGCCGTTCGCGGGGGTACCGCCCGTCGTGTTTATGCCGTTGTCGGCAAGTGCGTTGAAATTGAAGGTCACCGCGGTTGCGGGTGCAATTGAAATTGCAAGCACCACAAATGCAGCCGTGCCAATGGCCGGCAAGAGTCGCGAGGGCATACGACACTCCAACAACCTATACCGCCACGCCCGGAATATCGCGAAGTTCGACATTAACGTCAAGGACTTGCACCGCGCTCTTCACACCATAATTCCCGCTGGAGCAGTCCATTTCCGAGACAATTGGGTGGGCGGCAGATTGCGGCAACTGAAAACGCCAACAAAATCATATCAATAGGCAATTCTCGGGACCGGTTGGCGAAAGAGAATTACGAACCTGCTGCCAGTTAACCCAGTTCAAAAGGAGAGCAACCAGCATCGCCAACCTGCCACAAGCGGTGCAGTCCGCGGACAACCCTATGCTGTCACAAAAAAAGCCCCGCACCGTCGGTGCGGGGCTTAAGTGCAAGTTGGGCGGCTGTGCGTGGCCGCCCGTCCGTTCGGTTACATCTGGGTGATATCCCGATCCTTGGTCTCAGGCAGGAAGATCAGGCCGACGACGAAGCTCATCGCCGCGACCACGATCGGATACCAGAGGCCGGAGTAGATGTTGCCAGTCGCCGCGACTATGGCGAACACGGTGGCCGGCAGGAAGCCGCCGAACCAGCCGTTGCCAATGTGGTATGGCAGCGAGAGCCCGCTATAGCGGATACGGGTCGGGAACAGTTCCACCAGCCAGGCCGCGATCGGCGCGTACACCATGGTGACGTAGATCACCAGGATGGTCAGCAGGACGATCGTCATCGGGTAGTTGATGTCAGCCGTGTTAGCGGAGGCCGGATAGCCGTGCTTGGTGATTGCGTCACCGAGCTGTTTGGCGAAGTCCGGCGTGCCGGTCGCGATGGTCTGGTCGCCAACCTTCACGCTCGCTTTGGTGCCCGCCGGTGCAGCCTCGTTTTGATAGTTCACCGAGCGAGCAACCAGCGCCGACTTGGCGATGTCGCACGAGGTGGTGAACTTCGCGACGCCGACCGGGTTGAACTGGAACGAGCATTCGCCCGGATCGGCGATGACAGTCACCGGTGCGGCGGCGAGTGCTGCCTCCAGCTTTGGGTTGGTGAAATGCGTCAGGCCCTGGAAGATCGGGAAGTAGGTCACGACCGCCAGCGCGAAACCCGCGAGGATGATCGGCTTACGGCCAATCTTGTCCGACAGCCAGCCGAACACGATAAAGAAGGGCGTACCGAGCAGAAGCGCAACAGCGATTAGAATTTGCGCGGTTACCGGGGGCACCTTCACCGTCAGCGACAGGAAGAACAGCGCATAGAACTGTCCGCCGTACCAAACGACGGCTTCGCCGGCGGTGGCACCGAACAGCGCCAGGATCGCAATCTTGAGATTTGACCATTCGCCGAAAGCTTCCGACAGCGGGCGCTTGGAGCCCTTGCCTTCTGCCTTCATCTTCTGGAACACCGGCGACTCATTCAGCCTGAGCCGGATCCAGATCGACACCGCGAGCAGGATCGCTGACAGCAGGAACGGAATGCGCCAGCCCCAGGCGACGAAAGTCGGTTCACCCTGGCTGCTGCGGATGCCCAGCACGAGCAACAGCGCCATGAACAGACCGAGCGTCGCTGTGGTCTGGATCCACGAGGTGTACAAGCCGCGCTTGTTTCTTGGTGCATGCTCGGCGACGTAAATCGCCGCGCCACCATACTCACCGCCGAGGGCGAGGCCTTGCGCCAAACGGAGGCCGATCAAAATGATCGGCGCGATGATGCCGGCTGAGGCGTAGGACGGCAGCAATCCGATGAAGAAGGTGCCGACGCCCATCAACGACATGGTGATGAGGAACGTGTACTTGCGGCCGATGATATCGCCGAGGCGGCCGAAGAAGAGTGCACCGAAGGGGCGCACCGCGAAACCGGCGGCGAAGGCCAGCAACGTAAAGATGAAAGCCGCCGTCGGATTGACGCCGGAGAAGAATGTCGCCGCCAGAATGGGCGCCAACGTGCCGTAGATATAAAAGTCGTACCATTCGAATACAGTGCCGAGCGATGAAGCGAAGATGACCATCCGCTCTTCGGATGTCATCGCGCCCTCGCGATATTGGCTCGCAGTCATTGCTGTCATGGGCGTTTTTCCCCGTTGCCGCGTTTGATTAGATTTCTTTTTGGGGAACAGACTTCCGCATGTTTGCTAAAGACTGCCCCAATCCAGAAATACGCCGCGCGCCGACGGACGTCTGTCCATCTGAGGTCTTACGCCAAAAGTTGTAACAGGCCTTGTAAAGGACCGATTTCAAAAGAAAAATTATGTGCTGACCGGCGTCTTACTCACACGGAGCTAACGAGCTTTTCCAATAAGTCGATCACCCATGCTGCCGCTTGCAGCACAGCCAGGCGCTGCGGCAGCTTTTCCTTGCGATAGATATCGTTGAGCAGCTTGAGCGCACGTTTGTAACCTGGATGCTGCTGCGCTGCTTCGCCGAGCCCGTTCAATCGAGCAGATAACTCGGCGCGGCGGGCTTCAAGTTCGTCGTAACGCTGCCGAAAGCTTTGCCGCTTCTGCGGTGCTGACTTCGCTGGTGCGGTTTCGGGGCGGCGTCGATGCATGGTGGTTAACTTTATTAGACGCGCGTTTGAGGCGGAAACGAGGATACCCATGACCGCGGCAGGGTCTCAACCGCAGCATAATTAATATTATCTGGCGATTGAACATGGCGTCCTAAAGGCTTCGTATAAACTAGAGGCTTAATCATTGCGAACGGGAGCCATCGAATGCGCGGCCGTTTTGCTTGTGCAATTTTGCTCGGAACTGTCGGCGTCGTGGCCGCGAACGCCGCGGATTTTTCGGGCGGGCGCAGCATTGACGACAATTATGGAGGCTACTCGTCTTTTGGCGGTCGTATGGAACCGCTGATAGTTTATGACTTTGAGCCGGGAGTGATCGTGCGCACTTATTGGTACCCGCCCTGGCAAAACAGACATTATTTTCCGACCACCGGTCGGCGGCCAAAGGTCGGTCGGCGCGAACACATACCTGCGGGGCACATTTCAAAAGCGCAAGAGTACTATCGTTCCTGGTCGGTCTCGTCGGTCTTTTTTCCTGGAGGACCGGGCGGTTACGCACCTCAATATAACATTCCATCGGCGCCAACGACGCGGCAACCTTACTAACGGTTGTCATCCGCGCTGCGGGAATTTTTGATAGGCATTCTGGATTTGTGGGTGGTCGCGGGGCAATTTCTCCCGCTACGCGCTGCCTAAATGTCGGCACGCGACATAGAGTGCCAGCGCAGCCGCGTTGGACACGTTCAGGCTTTTTATCTCACCCGGCAGGTCGATGCGCGCAAGATGATCGCAGGTTTCTTTCGTCAACTGCCGCAGACCCTTGCCTTCGGCGCCAAGCACCAATGCGAGTGGAGCGCGCAAACCGATGTCGGCGAGGTCTTTCTCACCGTCACTGTCGAGGCCGACGAGAAGGAAACCGCGCTGGCGGAGTCCTTCCAACCCGCGCGCCAGATTTTGTACCGTGATTATTGGCACGAGCTCGAGGGCGCCCGATGCGGACTTTGCAAGTACGCCAGTTGCTTCCGGACTGTGACGGGCAGTTGTCATGATCGCGCTAACGGCGAAGGCGGCCGCAGAGCGCAGAATTGCTCCGACATTGTGCGGATCGGTAATCTGATCGAGCACTAAAACGATGCCGTCGGTCTTAAGCTCGGTGACCGCAGGCGCGGGCAGGGGATCGGCCTCCGCCAGCAATCCCTGATGCACGGCATCTGGTCCGAGCTGCGCATCGATCACGTTGGGGCGTACCAGTTCCGGTTTGACAGGCAGCGCGACGCCGTCATCGGTAAGCCGGCGCAATGCATTCTCCGTCGCCAGAAGACGGCGGATACGGCGGGCGGGGTTTTCTAGCGCGGCCTTCACGGTATGCCAGCCGTAGAGGATGGCAGGCCCATCCGGGGCCCGATCAGGCGGACGGAACCGGGTGTGCGGCTTTGATGGTCGCTTGTTACGGTGGGGTTGCCAGGATTTTGGGGCCATCGGGGTTTATTCCCACGCGACTGCCACGTTTGCAAACCACCGCCCGGTGAACGGCCCGACGCGCACTATTGGGCCCGTGCGGTCGCTTGACTGGAGGTGCCATTTGAGAAAAAGGTTGCCCTTGGGGGACGATCCCGGGGGGAGCCGATAATATGCTGCAAGGCTTCTGGCGTGGGCAGAACCGCACCGCCCGCGCTGATTTCAAGCGGAACCTGATTGGTCCCTTGTTCGATTGGAAGCTCTACGTCGCTGCACTTGTGGGCTGGCTTGTGAGTTTTCTTGTGTTTGCGGCATTCAGCGAGTGGTCGGCAACTGTAGTTTGGATCGCAAGTATTGCCGTTGGCCTGGTTGTCGCGACCATTCACCGCGTCGCGTTTACTCGGCGATATTCGCCAGCGCTTATCAGGCGATATATGCCCCCGACTTATTAGTCTTTAGATCCCTCAGGGCCTCGGGAATGCCGCTCCATTGACTTCAGGGGGGTAGCTCCCCATAAACCGACAAATCCCGACCAGCCGGCGGGCGGACCCGATTGTCTCTCGAGATCAATGCGGTGCGACGGCTTTGGGGGAGTGTCCCGAGCGGCAAAGGGGGCGGACTGTAAATCCGCTGGCTATGCCTTCGCAGGTTCGAGTTCCTGCCTCCCCCACCACCCATGCCGCGATTGGTATCGCTAAACCAAGTACCGATCGCAGTCGGCAAAGAGGCACTAACCGTTCGGTGGGGTCGCTCTCCCCTTTGCCCGGGCTCTGCTTGGATCGGAAGCGGATTGGTTACGCGGCGCCCGCCGCAACCTTCCGCTTCCTGCGCCACTTGGCGAATAAAATTCCTCCGCCGAGAACACTTGCAAACAATGGCAACGCCGCGGGAACAGGTGTCTCTGCGAGCGATGTCTCTGTAAATGCCGCTGCGGGTGTAAATCCGCCGCCAATGAAAGTGAACGCGTAACCACTGTCACTGTTGTCGCATTGGGCCGCGCTCACTGGGCAAACATGCACTGCGAATGTATTTCCGAATAGGTGGCCGTTACTTGCATTAAGAATGTCTGACAGCGTTAAACCGCCGTTTGCAGTGACATCAAAATCAAGCGACTGACCGTCCGGACCGGCTCCTGGCGCAGTGACGCCATACATGAATGGGCCAAAGCTGCCCAAGTTTACGTTGGCGGCTGAGGTGTTACTGCCGGTGAAGGAGTCGGGCGCCAAGGCAGGCGCGAAGTTCGCGAAGGTTATGGTAGGCGAGTTTGTCAGGTTGAACGCAAATGCGTCTACGCCGCCGACGAATTGATACGTGCCAAATAAGCTAACCTGGAAAGCAAGCGTACCGGTCCCATTGTCGGTAACTGACACTTGTCCAGGGATGCCGCAGCCGACACAGAACGGGATGCTGAGCGGTGACGTCATCGTGTACGCATTTGCCGCGCTTCCAAAGAATGTCGTGCCAATAGTTATTGTCGTCACCGCCGCGACGGTGAAGCCGCGGGCGAGAACCGAAATCCACATGCAGGGCTGTTTGAAAAATACTGCCACGACAAATCGTTTATCAAATTCGGCCACCTATAAAATCGTGATCGTTCAAATTGGTTAAGTCGCAGCGGTGCATGTAACTCCGTCAAATGGGAATGCCGGCGCGTTAACCTATTGCACTTAACGTTACTCGGTCAGGTTACTCTCTCAGTTTTGCGTAAGTTCGTGTCTGGAATACTCGCCGGCGCGTTGACGGCGATACCGCACGAGGAAGCACCTTCGGTGCGCCCTCTGGCATCGAATCCGCCGCCCTTTTATGCGTTCGCCCTAAGAGGCACTCGTGCCCCAGGGCGAGCCCTGGGCCCCCAAAAATCGCAAATTTTGTGATTGCCATCACAGTGGGGACTCAAGGGTCCTCCTAGCTTCAGCTTACGTCTCTGGCAGCTCCAGTTGCCGCCGCCGAGAAAGCACCGCTCTTTGGACGGAGTGCGGTCGCTGTCGGTCCGGCCAAACGGATTGCTTGTCTGTCTGAATAAGGAGGCAAAGCAGGCATAAAGCGCAAACGACAGGACCAAAAAAGGGGGACGTCATGACAATTCTCAGATCGATCGCCGTGCTCGCGTTGGTGTCGCTGTCCGGCACCGCGTGGGCCGCGGACTATCCTGCGCCGAAGGAGGGCGATTGGGTCGCGCGCGACTTCAAGTTTCATACCGGCGAGGTAATGCCGGAACTCAAATTGCATTACACAACGATAGGCGACCCGGCCGGAATACCGGTCGTGGTGCTTCACGGTACGGGCGGTTCAGCGGTCAGCATGCTCACCCCGACTTTCGCCGGCGAGCTGTTTGGGCCCGGCCAACCTCTCGACGCAGCCAAATATTACATCGTCATTCCGGATGCACTTGGCCATGGCAAAAGCGCCAAGCCGTCCGACGGGCTCAAAACGAAATTCCCCCAATACAATTATGCCGACATGGTCGATGCCCAGTACAAGCTGCTCTCCGAAGGCCTGGGCATCCGTCACGTCCGTCTGATCATCGGTAACTCGATGGGCGGAATGAACGCCTGGCTTTGGGGGCAGAAATATCCCGGCTACATGGATGCGCTGGTGCCGATGGCTTCGCAACCGACGGCGATGGCAAGTCGCAACTGGATGCTGCGGCGGATGATGCTTGAGGTGATTCGTAATGATCCTGACTACAACAATGGCAATTACGTCACGCAGCCGCGGCTCATGAAGATCGCGAGCGTGTTTTTTGGCATCGCGACGGCCGGTGGCACGCTGAACTACCAGAGCTTGGCGCCCACGCGTGAAAAGGCCGACGAACTCGTCGATATGCGTCTCGCGGCGGCCGCAACAGCTGACGCGAACGACTTCCTTTGGCAGTGGGGTTCGTCAGCCGATTACGACGCCTCGACTGACCTTGAAAAAATCGACGCGGCTGTGCTTGCGATCAATGCCGCCGATGATGAGCGCAATCCGCCGGAAACCGGGATCATGACGCGGGCAATGCAGCGCATAAAGAACGGCAGATTGTATCTCATCCTGACAAGCGACGAAACGAGTGGCCATCTCACGACAGGGCACGCGAAGTTCTACAAACAGGTGCTTCAGCGGCTGCTGGATGCGGTGCCGCGGAGGGCGATGTAGCGCGGCCTGTGCAGGGTCGCGCGTTTGGCGTGCGGGGTAACCTTAATTGGCGCCCGGCATAAAACCGGCATAAAAGGCGCCTGATTCCCGTGTGATTGTATAGGTCGTCGATTGACAACCGTAGGTATCATGACATCATTGCCGCTGTGGCGTGGGGGTAAATGCCATGGATTCTGCAATGCGCGCGGGCGCAGCCTTTAGTGGCGTGCCCGGACGCGGCATTTTCAACGTGATCGTGGGCCTTAGCAGTCCCCTCACGCGATCGAGTTGTCGTCGAGACAAATTATTCTTCCGTCGTCACGCGAACGCGCTGGGGCGAGCGTTCACGCGGGCAATCTGGTGGTGAAACCAGAATAAACAAGCGTTGGCATTCGGGCGACAGGGGTAGGGGGTAGGGCTGTTACGCGGTGGTTCCCACGACAACTCCGACGGGGAGGGTGGTGCGGCTGATTCGTTCGTCTTCGAACCAGCAGCGCCGCAAATTACTGTCGGTAAGATCGAGCGGGTGATCGGTATTGCTACCGTCACGCGGGCGGGAGGCGTTTTTCTCGAACTCAAAGCCGGCGATCCCGTTTTCCAAGGTGACGTAATCGAGACCACGGCCGATGGTCGGGTCAGCATTCGCTTTATTGACGATACGGTCTTTGATCTTTCGAACAGCGCGCGCATGACGCTGACGGAATTTCCCGACGGCGGAACGTCGCGCCCAGCCCTGCTTGATGTTGCGCGCGGGGATTTCGCTTTTATCGCGGGCGAGATGGCAAAAGCCGGCCGCCTCGAAATCGACACGCCCGTTGCAAACATCCGCGGCCGCACGCGCGTTGGCGGGATCGGCACGCTGTCGCTGGTCTCGTTGTTCTTCGCCGTCATGGAAAAAGTGCAGGCCGCACCACCACCTAACGCGGCGCAGACGGATGATGAGCGCATACCCGTTGACTATACCAGCGAGCCACACGGCACCTTCGAGCTCGTGACCAAGGAAGTCAGTCCCGCGGCACTTCTTCGTTGGCGATCCTGGGGTGACATGGGCCTTCCGGTTCAGTAGCGCGTCCGAAGTTAGTGTAAGCCAAATTTCGAATAGTCCCGCGCGAATGGAACAGCTGCACACCATCCAGCAGGGTGTGCTTCACACGTTTTCGGTGGGCCTGCAGGCGATGCAGGGGCCAACATTCAATGGACAAAACGGATCGACCACAAATCCTTTAGAGATTCTGCCGACGGGCGCGCGACCAATCAATTTTTCGACCCAGCCCGACAATGGTTCGTTGTCGCAGAATTCCAATCCGGTGCTGCAGGATTTAACGCATACAAATTCTAGCAGCGCTCCAAAAACGATCGCTCCGCCGCCTCCGCCGGATATTCCGCCGCCTGCACCGGATATATTCGTTCCGCCACAGCCTCTCATACTTCACGTCAATGGAAACCCGGTCATTCAGCCGCTCCAGGTGCCCGACCCTGGTCCAATTAACGCGCCTGCAGGCATACCGGGCAGCACGCTGACGCTGGCCAACAACTTCGCGTTCAGCGATGCGGACGTTACGGATACTCACACAGTTACTTCTCAGTTCAACGCTGCCGCAAGCGGTGTCGCCGTGCCACTCGGGACGTTTGTCGCGACGGAGCAGAACGACACGGTCAACGGTAATGGGGGGCTCACACACTGGGAATACCAGGTTGCCGCTGACGCCGTGAACGCGTTGCCGCATGACACGGTGCGTCACGAGGTATTCGATGTCATTGTCGCTGACGATCAAGGTGGTACTGCAACACATCAAGTTGCGATCACGATTGATGGTCCACCCAACAATCCGCCGGTCATCCAGAATGTAGGCGGCACGGTTCCGGTTGCCGAGGACAGCTCTGTTCTGCTGGCGGCGCCGTCGGCGCTGGTGACGGATGCTGATGGCGATACCCTGACAATGACGCTGCATGTCGGGCATGGAACGCTTGCCCCGTCGGCAGCGATCCTCGCTGCGATTGCCAACAACACACTCACGGCAGTCAACTCGGATGGCAGCGACGGCACGTTGTCTGTCAGCGGCTCGGCGAGCGCGATCACGGCCGCGATCCAGGCCGGGATCACCTATGCGCCAACGCACGATTTTAACGGTGGCGATGCGCTCGACGTTGCGATTAGCGACGGCCATGGCGGCACGACGCAGGCTTCGGTGATCATCACGGTCAATCCGGTGAACGATGCCCCGGTTGCGACGGGCAGCGCGACGCTGGCGGCAATCAACGAGGATGCGGCGGCGCCGACCGGGGCGACGGTGAGTTCGCTGTTTGGCGGCAACTTCTCGGACGTAGCCGACCAGGTCACCGGCGGCTCGAGTTCGAACAGCTTCGCCGGCATTGCGATCAGCAGCTACACGGTTGATGCGAGCAAGGGGGCCTGGCAGTACTCGAGCAATAGCGGGGGCAGCTGGACGGCGCTTGGGTCTGCGACGACGACGGCTGCGCTCACGCTCAATACGACGGACCTGCTGCGGTTTGTACCGGCGGCGAACTACAACGGCTCGGCCACGGCGCTGAGCGCCAATCTGATCGAGAGCGGTCAGGCCATCAGCAGCGGTGCAACGCTTAACCTGACCGGGGCGACCGGTGGCACGACGCATATCTCATTGGCCACGGTGGCGCTGTCGGAGAGCATCAATCCGGTCAACGATGCCCCGGTTGCGACGGGCAGCGCGACGCTGGCGGCAATCAACGAGGATGCGGCGGCGCCGACCGGGGCGACGGTGAGTTCGCTGTTTGGCGGCAACTTCTCGGACGTAGCCGACCAGGTCACCGGCGGCTCGAGTTCGAACAGCTTCGCCGGCATTGCGATCAGCAGCTACACGGTTGATGCGAGCAAGGGGGCCTGGCAGTACTCGAGCAATAGCGGGGGCAGCTGGACGGCGCTTGGGTCTGCGACGACGACGGCTGCGCTCACGCTCAATACGACGGACCTGCTGCGGTTTGTACCGGCGGCGAACTACAACGGCTCGGCCACGGCGCTGAGCGCCAATCTGATCGAGAGCGGTCAGGCCATCAGCAGCGGTGCAACGCTTAACCTGACCGGGGCGACCGGTGGCACGACGCATATCTCATTGGCCACGGTGGCGCTGTCGGAGAGCATCAATCCGGTCAACGATGCCCCTGTCATTGATCTTTTGAGTGCGGTCGGCGTGCAGGTGACTGCAACGACGGCTTCATTCACTGAGAATGGCGGCGCGATAACGATCGCACCGCAGTTGACGCTCTCGGATGTGGATAGCCTGACGCTGGCGGGTGCGACGGTGACGCTGACCGATGCGCAGACCGGCGACGTGTTGTCGTTGCAAGGCCAGGCTGGGGCCAGCGGCACGCTGGCGAGCGGGATAGCTTTCTCGATCTCCGGCTCGAGTGTGACCTTCAGCAATGTATCATCATCGGCGAACTATCAGGCCGCTCTGCATCTGGTTCAGTTTGACAACACGATTGTAAACCCGAGCACAACGGCTCGAACTTTCAGCTTCCAGGTCGATGATGGTGGTGGTGCGAACAACACCGCAAGCGCCACTGCGACCGTGACTATTGGGGCGGTCAACCACGCGCCGCAGGTTACCGTTCCTAGTCCCTCGGCCGCCGTCAATGAGGACGGCTCGCTGAACTTGACCGGCGCAACGGTCACCGATGTGGATAGCGGTGACGTTCTGACTGCGACGATCAATGTCGTGCATGGCACGCTGACCTCGCTCGCCACAGCGCTCCAGCTTGCCCAGCTCACGAGTGCGACAGGCAACGGGAGCGGGCTGCTCACCATTACGGGCTCGGCATCGGCGGTCAATGCGGTGGTGACAGCGGGCGTCACTTACACACCGGCGGCCAATTACAACGGCCAGGACCCGCTCAATCTCAGCGTCTCGGACAGTCTCAACGCCAGCGACAGCAAGCAGGTGATCATCACCATCAATCCGGTGAATGATGCCCCGGTTGCGACGGGCAGCGCGACGCTGGCGGCAATCAACGAGGATGCGGCGGCGCCGACCGGGGCGACGGTGAGTTCGCTGTTTGGCGGCAACTTCTCGGACGTAGCCGACCAGGTCACCGGCGGCTCGAGTTCGAACAGCTTCGCCGGCATTGCGATCAGCAGCTACACGGTTGATGCGAGCAAGGGGGCCTGGCAGTACTCGAGCAATAGCGGGGGCAGCTGGACGGCGCTTGGGTCTGCGACGACGACGGCTGCGCTCACGCTCAATACGACGGACCTGCTGCGGTTTGTACCGGCGGCGAACTACAACGGCTCGGCCACGGCGCTGAGCGCCAATCTGATCGAGAGCGGTCAGGCCATCAGCAGCGGTGCAACGCTTAACCTGACCGGGGCGACCGGTGGCACGACGCATATCTCATTGGCCACGGTGGCGCTGTCGGAGAGCATCAATCCGGTCAACGATGCCCCGGTTGCGACGGGCAGCGCGACGCTGGCGGCAATCAACGAGGATGCGGCGGCGCCGACCGGGGCGACGGTGAGTTCGCTGTTTGGCGGCAACTTCTCGGACGTAGCCGACCAGGTCACCGGCGGCTCGAGTTCGAACAGCTTCGCCGGCATTGCGATCAGCAGCTACACGGTTGATGCGAGCAAGGGGGCCTGGCAGTACTCGAGCAATAGCGGGGGCAGCTGGACGGCGCTTGGGTCTGCGACGACGACGGCTGCGCTCACGCTCAATACGACGGACCTGCTGCGGTTTGTACCGGCGGCGAACTACAACGGCTCGGCCACGGCGCTGAGCGCCAATCTGATCGAGAGCGGTCAGGCCATCAGCAGCGGTGCAACGCTTAACCTGACCGGGGTGCTGGTCCGTCTCCGGTGTCAGCGGGCAGGCCAGTTCCTGCAGCTCGACCGCCGCGTCCGCTGCGCCTCGCGCGGCCGCGGTCGCCGCGGCGCGCTCGAGCTCAACCGCCGTCGCCTCGTCAGGTCCGATGGCCGCGAGCGCCAGATGCCGAGCCCGCTCAACAAGAGTCTCCTGGCTGGTCAGCCAGCCGCCGGTGCAGCTTCCTGCGTTCGGCCTCCGGCAAGGACGCGTAGAGCGCCGACCCGAACAGCGGGTGGGCGGAAGTTCGACCCGCCCGCCAGGGTGGACCACGGCGATGCCCGCCCCGTTCAGCGGGCGCGAGCGCATCCAGGCCTGCTTGACCGATGGCAGCGCGGGGCGTCGCCGCCAGCTGAGTCAGCACGTCCCTGGTCGGTCGCGGCAGCCTGCGCAAGCGGAGCAGCACCAGTTCCCGGTGGTCAGCAGGAACCGGCAGTGGCTGGCCAGGCGGCGGGATGCCGACCTGCCGGATCTCCTTGGCGATCTCGAGTGCGTAGAACGGGTTACCGCCGGCCGCGCGATGTACTCCCGACCAGCAGGGGGCGCGGGAACGAGTCACCCAGCGCCTGCCTGAACATCTGATGGATCGCGGCGACGCTCAGCGGGCCGACGTCCACGCGGCTGCCGGCCAGCGAAGATTCGATCTCGGCGAAGTTGCCGCCGCGCCGACCGGTCTCCGAGACTCTGACGGCCGCGATGACAGCGACCGGCCGGTTCTCCAGCCTCCTGAGCGCGAACGCGATGGATCTGGCCGAGGCAGGGTCCAGCCACTGGGCGTCGTCCACTGCCAGGTCGGCGGACCGTCGGCCACCATCTTGTCGAGCAGCGAGGTCAAACCGCTGCCGACGGCGCGCGGGTCAGGTCGCCTTCGCCGGGATCCGCCCGCAGCAGCGCCACCTCCAGAGCCCTGCCCTGCGGCAAGGGCCGGCAGCGATCTGAGGGCGTCCTCGGGCACCGTGCGCAGCAGGTCGGCCAGCACGACGTGCGGGAGCCCGGCATCCGATGGCACCGGGCGGGACGACAGGACCTGGCACCCGATCGCGCTCGCGCGGCGGGTTGCCTCGCCCCACAGCGTGGTTTTGCCAATGCCGGGGTCGCCGGCGATAACTAGCAGCCCGGCCTTCCAGGCGCCGGGCACCTGAGCGAGCCAGGCGTCGATACTCGCCAGCTCGGCTTCCCTGCCCGTACCGGGCGCCCCTGCCGCTCCATGGTGGATTCTTAACGAAACGCTCCGCTAGATCCGCGATAGGAAATGGCCCGTGCCTGCCATGCGGCCGAGCGCGTTCAGCCCGCGCCGATCGCGGTGCGGGCGGTGATCACGCGCGGACGGCTCGGACGTCCGGTCCGAGCCGGGTCAGGCGGGCGACCAGGTCCTCGGCCGCGGCGTGGAGTGCCTCATCGGTCATCGGGCCGAGCGCGTCGAGAATGAACAACGCTGCTGTGGTGTCCGCGCGGAGTTGTGTGCGGCGCCCTTGGCGCCAGTTCCAGCGACGGCAGGTCACGCCAGCGTCGTCGCACCACACCACCTCGCCAGGTTCTGGGTGCTCGATGACCGCGACGCCGTCGGCAATGGTGTCGAAGGATTCGTGCCCGGTGGCGCGAACCAGACGCGGCGGACTGGTGTAGCACGTCAGGTCCTCCCCGCCGAGCGGAACCTGGTGCAGCACCGAGACCGCGTTGTAGAGGTCGGTGAGCCGGTTGACGCGCGGCAGCCCGGACGCCGCACGGCGAATGAGCGCCTCGAGGCTATTGCGGGTGCGTTGCGGCTTCGCCCGAACGACCGGTAAGCCTCCCGCCACGCCGCCACGTGCGGGAGCTGCTCGACCGGCGCATCGCGGAGCACCTCTCCGGCAGCAGCCTCCGCGGCCTGGAGCAGCGCGTCGCTGGTTTGGTCGCTAGGGCCGGGGACGAGCCCGTCGACGGCCAGGAGCATGGCACGGTAATCCGGCCGGAGCGCGAACACGGCGGCATCGACATGGCTGCCCGCGAGGAACTCCTCGAGCGTACCGAGGTCAGGCATCGCGGGTGACCTTCACCGGCTTGCGGCCCCAGGCCAGGAAGAGCAAATGCGGCATGACAAGGGTCTGAGGGTTAGCGAGATGTTCGCGGACTGCCTGGTCGAGGGCGTCCAGCTCGCCCTCGGTGGCGATACCCCGGGCGAGGATCTGGGGCGCATGCTCCGGACGAGGTCAAGGCGCACGCTACGGCGGGAGTGGCCGACCGGGTAGACATCCGCTTTTGCCTCGACTCCGATGTCCGCCAGGCCCGCCTGCTCGAACAACTCGGTCAGGCGGCGGCCGATGAATGGGTCCGCGCCGTCGGACTGGCTGGCGCCCACGAAGATCTCGCGCATCCGGTCCCACGCGGGATGCGGTGGGTAGCACAGGCTGCAGCCGACGTCTGGCTCCATCACGGCGACCCAGCCGCCCGGCCTGACCAGGCACCGTCTCGGTCATGACGACGTCGGGTCGGGAATGTTGATCAGCAGCGTGCGGGCATGTGCGAAGTGAAGGAAGCCGACCGCAGACCCGTATGGCGTGCGTCTCCCTCAGCAATGTCCGCGTTCGCCACTCCCCGCTCGTCCGCGAACTCGCCGGCGAGCGTGACGTTCGCCGGGTTGACGTCCAGCGCGGTCACCCGGCAAGGCCGGCCCCACTCGCTCGGCAAGCAAGTCGATGATGCCGCTCGGGCCGCAGCCCAGATCGATCGCGCGCCACCCTGGCTGGACGCCTACCCGGTCCAGAAGCGCGGCACTATGGACCCGAAGTTCCTCGGACTGGCGCCGCAGCCTGGCGCGTTCCGCCGGGCTGCTTCCGAGCGCGTAGACAGCAGACTGAAGCGCTTCGGGCCCATCTCTCCGACCGGGCCTGACATGCCGCGATGCTATCCCCTCCGCTCGAGCGCCCGCGATGTGAACGGCGGCGCTGTCAGTGCTGCCGTCAAGCGTCTGCCCTGCGCTCGAGGCCACCTAAATCCAGCAGTCGTGCTATGTGAGAATCTGCCGTTATGGGACCTGACCTCACCCGGATCCTTGACGTTCATCTCTTCCAGGCATTCGACCTCGACGCTGACGGTCGCGTGCTGGCTGGCAGTGATGACACCGAATCGTCGGCTTCATGATCGAGCCGGATGGCGCCGAGAGTGCCGCTCACCGCGCTGCCGGGCGCTTGCACGGGCCGCTACCTGCCTGGACAGCGAGCCGTGATCGTCTCGCACGATGAGGGCGGAAATGAGTTGCACCAATTGTCGGTGCTCCGCCTGCCAAGGCCGTCGGGGCCACCCGGCAGGCCTGGAGGACCTCGAGTCGCTTGTCCGTGACCCGCGGTTACATGCATGTGCTGGCCGATGTGCATGCTGACCAGATCTGCTACTTCACCAACCGCCGGAACGGGGTTGCCTTCGACCCGATCATCCGTCAGCTGGCGGACGGATCGGAACGGGAACTGGTACTCGGCGATGCAATGTTCGGCGATGCGGCGATCTCGCCTGACGGCAGGTGGCTGGCGCTGACAATTGCCTCGCCCGTGACGGCTTCATCGGAGCATGTCGTGCTCGTTGACCTGCAAGCGCCGACCGGAGAGGAGCGGATGGCCGAAGTCACCCCTGCCGATGCACAGGCCAGGAACGAGTCGCCTGCATGGACTCCGGATGGCTCGGCCTTGATTTACACCTCGAACAACGACAGGGAGTTCCTCGCGATCGCCAAATATGGCGTGGCGAACGGCAGTGTCACCTGGCTGGTGACGGACGACCACGCCGACCTCACCGGCTGGCTGGCTCCCGATGGCTCGGCCTTGCTCGTCGAGCGTAACGACGACGGTGCTTCGACGCTGGCGCTGCACGACGCGGCGACGGGCACGAAACTAGGCGATTGCCGCTGCCATCGACAGGATGCATCACCGACGCCCGGCTGCCACCGCCCCGCTGGGCATCAGACTCGGCCGCCCTGGTGATGTCGGTGAGCGGTGCGGAACTGCCCGGCGACGTGCTGCTGACCACCCGCCTCGGCGCCCGCGACGCCCAGGTGCGACAGCTCACGCACGCCGCCGGGCCCTCGGCCAGGCGACCGCCACACCGGAGCAACATCGGATACCGGCTGCGGGTGACGAACTCGTGCCGTGCCTGGTGTACCGGGGCGCGGCCGACGGCGACGGTGCTCTGGCTGGATCGGCTGTCGTCGTGGTGCACGGCGGGCCTGAAGGCCAGGCCCGGCAGAATTTCAACACCTACGTGCAAGTGCTGGCGGCTGCTGGCCACACTGTCCTGGTACCGAACGTCCGCGGCTCCGCGGGTTACGGCAAGAGCTGGTATTCAGCGGACGACAAGCACCTTCGTCTGGACGCGGTTGCCGACCTGGCGGCGTTGCATGCTTACTTGCCGAAAATAGGAGTGGACCAGGACCGCACGGCGCTCTGGGGCGGCTCGTACGGCGGATACATGGTGCTCGCAGGGCTTGCGTTCCAGCCAGAGCTGTGGGCAGCAGGGGTAGACATCGTCGGCATCGCCTCGTTCGTCACATTCCTGGAGAACACCTCGGCCTATCGCCGGGCTTACCGCGAGCGCGAGTACGGGACGCTCGCCGACGATCGAGAGTTCCTGCGCTCGGTGTCGCCACTCACGAGGGTGGAGGAAATCCGGGCACCGCTGTTTCTCATCCACGGTGCCAACGATCCGCGAGTACCGCTGAGTGAGGCTGAGCAGATCTACGCGGCCCTTACCAGCCTCGGTCGTGAATGCCATCTGCTCGTCTACGGCGACGAAGGGCATGGGCTGGCGAAGCGGGTGAACCGGCTCGACGCCGTTCCGAAGGCGCTGGAGTTCCTGGCAAAGCACCTGACGGCGCCGCAGGGCTAGTGGCCAACCCATCAGTCGGATACCGCGAAGCGCAGAGGGGTTTTGCTCGGGTATTGGCAGGATGATGCAGATGGGATGATGCAGATAGTCAGCGCTGGCCGCGTGGGCGAGCTCATGGGAGGTCAGGCCGATCGATGTCCGCGTTCTGGTCCCCTCTAAGGCTCGCGGGCTAACCGGCACATGAGTTCGATTGAAGGAAGACATGACCGAGATAGCTGACCTGCCAACCGCTGCCAGGGTGTCTGTTGGCGCCCTCGGGGGCTACACCGATTTGGACTGGCAGCGGGCGCCAGCTGCGGATTTGCAGTGGAGTTGCTGGCAGACCGCGTTGCACATGGTCGATTGTCTCTACTTCTACGCGATGCAGATCGTCTACGGCCAACCGGACGCATACCTGTGCACCGAGCTTGCCCTCGACGACAGCGCCTCGCCGCCGCGGTTGCTGGCCGCACTGAGCGCCCACGCCGATC